>NZ_JAPUBN010000001.1 GCF_026966905.1 Marinomonas phaeophyticola
TCATCCCGACTTACCAACCCCATGCAAACTCCGAATACCAATGAGTGCAATTACGGGAGACACACGGCGGGTGCTAACGTCCGTCGTGGAAAGGGAAACAACCCAGACCGTCAGCTAAGGTCCCAAAGTTACAGTTAAGTGGGAAACGATGTGGGAAGGCTTAGACAGCTAGGAGGTTGGCTTAGAAGCAGCCATCCTTTAAAGAAAGCGTAATAGCTCACTAGTCGAGTCGGCCTGCGCGGAAGATATAACGGGGCTAAAACTGTACACCGAAGCTACGGATGCAAGATTTATCTTGCATGGTAGAGGAGCGTTCTGTAAGCCGTTGAAGGTCAAGCTGTAAGGCAGGCTGGAGGTATCAGAAGTGCGAATGTTGACATGAGTAACGATAAGGGGAGTGAAAAACTTCCCCGCCGGAAGACCAAGGTTTCCTGTCCCATGCTAATCAGGGCAGGGTGAGTCGGCCCCTAAGGCGAGGCAGAAATGCGTAGTCGATGGGAAACAGGTTAATATTCCTGTACTTATGTATATTGCGATGGAGAGACGGAGAAGGCTAGGCTAGCACGGCGATGGTTGTCCGTGTTTAAGGTGGTAGGTTGAGAGCTTAGGTAAATCCGGGCCCTCTTAAGACCGAGAACTGATGACGAGTCCTCTTTTGGACGAAGTAGTTGATGCCATGCTTCCAGGAAAAACTTCTAAGCTTCAGATATACATGAACCGTACCCCAAACCGACACAGGTGGTCAGGTAGAGAATACCAAGGCGCTTGAGAGAACTCGGGTGAAGGAACTAGGCAAAATGGCACCGTAACTTCGGGAGAAGGTGCGCCGGTTAGTGTGAAGGATTTACTCCGTAAGCATTGATCGGTCGAAGATACCAGGTGGCTGCGACTGTTTATTAAAAACACAGCACTCTGCAAACACGAAAGTGGACGTATAGGGTGTGACGCCTGCCCGGTGCTGGAAGGTTAATTGATGGGGTTAGCGTAAGCGAAGCTCTTGATCGAAGCCCCAGTAAACGGCGGCCGTAACTATAACGGTCCTAAGGTAGCGAAATTCCTTGTCGGGTAAGTTCCGACCTGCACGAATGGCGTAACGATGGCCACACTGTCTCCACCCGAGACTCAGTGAAATTGAAATCGCAGTGAAGATGCTGTGTATCCGCGGCTAGACGGAAAGACCCCGTGAACCTTTACTATAGCTTCACAGTGAACTTTGAACCTACTTGTGTAGGATAGGTGGGAGGCTTTGAAACTAGGACGCCAGTTCTAGTGGAGCCAAACTTGAAATACCACCCTGGTATGTTTGAGGTTCTAACTCAGGTCCCTTATCGGGATCGAGGACACTGTGTGGTGGGTAGTTTGACTGGGGCGGTCTCCTCCCAAAGAGTAACGGAGGAGCACGAAGGTGTGCTCAGCATGGTCGGAAATCATGCGTAGAGTGTAAAGGCAAAAGCGCGCTTAACTGCGAGACAGACACGTCGAGCAGGTACGAAAGTAGGTCTTAGTGATCCGGTGGTTCTGTATGGAAGGGCCATCGCTCAACGGATAAAAGGTACTCCGGGGATAACAGGCTGATACCGCCCAAGAGTTCACATCGACGGCGGTGTTTGGCACCTCGATGTCGGCTCATCACATCCTGGGGCTGAAGCCGGTCCCAAGGGTATGGCTGTTCGCCATTTAAAGTGGTACGCGAGCTGGGTTTAGAACGTCGTGAGACAGTTCGGTCCCTATCTGCCGTGGACGTTTGAGATTTGAGAGGAGCTGCTCCTAGTACGAGAGGACCGGAGTGGACGAACCTCTGGTGTTCCGGTTGTCACGCCAGTGGCATTGCCGGGTAGCTATGTTCGGACGGGATAACCGCTGAAAGCATCTAAGCGGGAAGCCTCCCTCAAGATGAGATCTCACTGGGACATAAGTCCCCTAAAGAGCCGTTGAAGACTACGACGTTGATAGGTTGGGTGTGTAAGTGCTGTGAGGCATTGAGCTAACCAATACTAATTGCTCGTGAGGCTTGACCATATAACACCAAAGTGGTTTTGAGTGATAAAGAGAGACTGAGAAAACTCGTAAAGAGAAGGGTCAAACGGCATCATGAAAAGATCATAGAGACACAGATTACGACAGCATCAGCAATGATGTGGCTGGTTTGATACTTGGTTATCGCTATTTCAAAAAAAGCATTGTTAAAGATTCAAGCACGTATTGGCGTGTTGTGAGTGAACCTGCTGGATTAAGCCTAACGGCTTAACACAGACACTCAGAACGAACGCAACCCGTTTGCTTGACGATCATAGAGACGTTGAACCACCTGATCCCATCCCGAACTCAGAAGTGAAAAGCGTCATCGCCGATGGTAGTGTGGCATTCGCCATGTGAGAGTAGGTCGTCGTCAAGTTTTATTTAGAAAGCCCTGATTGCTCACGCAGTCAGGGCTTTTTTTCGTCTGTAGGTTGGCCTTTAGGCCAACAATAATGCCACACAGCATACCTATATCGACTAACATGATACTTTTTGTCGGGATGAATCCCGACTTACATCTCCCGTAGGTTGGCCTTTAGGCCAACAATAATGCCACACAGCATACCTATATCGACTAACATGATACTTTTTGTCGGGATGAATCCCGACTTACATCTCCCGTAGGTTGGCCTTTAGGCCAACAATAATGCCACACAGCATACCTATATCGACTAACATGATACTTTTTGTCGGGATGAATCCCGACTTACATCTCCTGTAGATGCAAGGTTGGGGTTAATGGCGACTTCAGACCGACAATAGGGTGTATGGAACTTAATTGTGTTAAAACAGATTCCTCATAATGTGATATCTGTATTAAAATTTAGCTTTGATAATAACTAGGTTGCTCAGGATGATTTCCCTTTCTTTTACTATTCTTCCCGTATTCTTATTGCTTGTGTTGGGAATTGTTTTATCTCGATATCGCTTTCCTTCGGATTCATTCTGGAGTGGTGTTGATAAACTAGTCTATTGGGTGTTATTTCCTTCTTTGCTTTATACCAAAACATCTGAGGTGGATTTTAGTAACCCAATTGTTGGTAGTTATGCGACGGTTTTTCTTTCAACCATATTTATTGTTTGTTGCTGTGTATTACTGGTAAATTATTTTTTCAAATCTTCACCTCCCACATGTACTAGTATGATGCAAGCGGGAGTACGGTTTAATACATTCATCGCTTTAGCTGTGGCTGAGAAGCTATACGGTGAGACAGGACTGCTTTTTGCCACATTAGGTGCATCTATATTGATTCCAACCATAAATGTCCTAGTAGTTGTCTATATGGTAATTAAACATGGTAAAGAGGGAGTGAACTTAGGAAGTCTGATTTTTAAAGAGTTGTTTAAAAATCCTTTGATTATTTCTATTTTGTTGGGGGTAAGTGTGAATTTGATGGGATTAAGTAAAGTGATTCCTCTTTATACCATTACCGAATTACTTGCCCAAGCAACTCTGCCTTTAGTGTTGTTGGCTGTAGGGGCCAGTTTACAGTTCCATGAAGTGAAAACAGCTTGGAAATATATAGGTTTTTCAACATTAATAAAAATGGTAATTTTCCCGGGGGTTATTATCTGGCTTTGCTTGTTGCTAAACGTTACTGGGATAATGGCTGCAGTGGCGGTTATATTCGGAGCGGTTCCAACGGCTACATCAGGTTATGCATTGGCACGCCAATTAGGTGGGAACGCTCCACTAATGGCTGTTCTAATCAGCTTTCAAACCGCCATTAGTATTTTTATGTTGCCTTTCGTTATGTGGATAGCTCAGGCCATTTTTTTAAGCTAGTGCTTATGATGATGATGTTCATGATGATGATCATGGATATCGTGTTCATCCATGGGCATCTCTTCACCATCATAATAAAGCCCAATATCATCACGTACTTCATCGAGAGTACTGATGAGTTGCAGAGAATCTTGCCATGAAAAATTAGGACTTTGTAATAAGCCTTCTTCCAAGCAGCGATTCACTTCATCTATTTCAAATTGATAGCCCATGCCAGGAAAGTCAAACTCAATTGATCTTTCATTATTGTCGACATCTATTAATCGGCAAGATTTAGACATAAACCAAGGGCCATCGATTTCAATATAGCCTTTGCTACCAGAAAGAACGGCTTTATTCGGGGAGTGAGAAATAAGGGAGGACTCTAATATTGCGAGCTGTCCTTGCTCCCAACCAAGTAGGATTTGGTTGAAAATATCGACATCAGTATCTCCAATTACGGCTTGGTTTTGAATAAAATCAGGCTTTCCAAAAAATAATTGAGCAAGAAATACTGGATAAATACCAAGGTCTAAAAGAGCGCCGCCTGCAAGTGATTTGTTAAGTAACCTGTGTTCTGGATCAGATGGACCAACAAAACCAAAACTGGCTTGAATACTGTTTAACTGCCCTAATTCACCGTCTTCAATCCAATCATAAACTTGCTCAATGACTGGGTTAAATCGTGTCCACATGGCTTCCATAGCAAAAACGTTACGCTCCTTGGCCAAATCGTAGAGCTCGCTAGATTGCTCATGATTTATGGTAAATGGTTTCTCACAAAGAATGGACTTATTCGCTAAAATACAAGCTTTAGCAATCTTGTAATGCAAGTGATGGGGTACTGCAATGTAGATAACATCAACTTGATCACTATTGATTAGAGAGAAATAATCAATGTAGGCTAGATCAACGTTAAAATCTGCCGCAAACTGATCAGCTGTTTCTTTGTTGCGTGAAGCAATTGCGGTTAATTCACCTGCTTTCGCATAAGCAAAATCATGGGCGAAATTTCTAGCGACCGTTCCTGTGCCTATAATGCCCCAACGTATTGTTTTCATAGTACTCTCCTGTCTTATTACTGGTCGCTTTTGAGGTTATTTTTCGAGTTTATTTTGTAAGTCAGAAACCTGTTCTTCTAGTTCTATAATACGATTCTTTAAGTTAATAATCAGTGAATTTGTGTCTGTTTCTGGTATACAAGTATCATGTTGCACTGTATCGATTGCAAATAGATGCACGTAGCGAATTTCCCTTTTTCCTGGAACTTTAGGTAGAGATTGAATATAAGGTCCACCTGCCATATGAATTAAAGACTGTAACGTATCCTCTACTTCTGAGAGGTCTTTGAATGTATAAAGCCTTGTGGATCTAGATCTCAGTTCACCAGATGTTTGAGGCCCCCTAAGCATGAGTAAGCAGATGATAGCAAGTTCTGGGTCGCTAAACTGAATGTCTGAAAATTCGGTATTACAAAATCTATGCTGGTATTTTGAGGTTTTGCTATTAAAGCTAGAGGTATCTATCACCAAATTACTTTGAATCAATTCGTCTAGGATTTCTTCTATTTCAGGTAGAGTAAAAGCGGTAATAGGGTCTCGACTGGATTTTTGATTGCTCGCATTTTGTAATGACTTAAGGCTTAAAGGATAGAGATCAGGAGTAGTAATCGACTTTTCTATTAAGCTACCAATAATACGGATTTGTTCATTTGTCAGAGATTGCTGGCTCATAGTAAATCCTTATGAATACTTAACGTTAATATATATTACTCTTTGTCATGCTTGTTTTGGAAGTCGCTTCTTTTAAATGATGGCATCAGTAGTAAAGAAAGTAAGCTCTTTGGGCGATAGGTTTTAGTTTGAGGCATTCCAATTTGAATTTTTTCATCTCCAAGTGACGCATTTGAGGTGTATGTATTAAAGAGTTTGTCCCAAATGCTTAAGAAAAATCCATAGTTGCTATTCGTTTCTTCTGTTACACGTGAATGATGAATTCTATGCATCTCAGGAGTAACAATGCATTTTCTTAAGATAGATTCTAAGCCTGCAGGTAACTTTATATTTGTATGGTTGAACATAGCTGAGGCATTCAAAATTATATCAAATAACAAGATGGCAAAAGCAGGCACACCAAAAATAACAACAACCATGCTTTTATAGATTAATGACAATAGGATCTCTATAGGGTGGAAGCGTACAGCGGAGGTAACATCAAGTTCCGCATCAGAATGGTGGACCCTATGTAGACGCCATATCCAGGTGATTTTATGGGAAATATTGTGTTGCCAATAAATGGCAAGATCAAGCAATATAATACCAATAATAATTTCTACCCATAGAGGGAAAGGTACTAGGTTTAGTAGGCCATATTTCGTTGCAGTGAGAGCGATCAGTGATAGTAGAATTGGTTGAAAAAAGCGAAGTGTAATTGTGTTTATGGCTAAAAGGCTTATATTTTCTACCCAACGTAGCTTCCAATGCTGTAATTTCTTTTTGGGATAAAATGTTTGCCACAAAATGAGTGCAATTACACAACTCAAAAAAATAGTTACCCTTAACGTATAATCAGTCATATTTAAATATCTTTAGTTAATATTAGAAATGGCGGTAGATAAGTGCTTAAAGTACGTTAGTGGGTGGTATAGGAATAAAGTTCCCTTATAAAGTAGCCATCTCGTCATAATTAATAGCTATGTTATTCTCTAATTTGAATCATCGTAAGAGAATAGTTTGTTACTCACTTACGATGGCTTGTATTTACTTCTTTCGGTTTGCTATGGTAGTTGCTTCATTGCATCAACCATTCTGTCGAGCGCTTTTTCTAATATTGCTCGAGGACACCCAAAGTTTAGTCTTAGAAACTGGGAATTGCCAAAATCTTTACCATCGGAAAGACCTACACCAGCTTCTAGAAAAAAGGTATGTGGGTTATTTAATTTTAATTCACTGACATCTAACCACTCTAAATAGGTGGCTTCTAATGATGCAAATTTAATCGGTGTATCCTTTAATTTTGCTCGGATAAAGTCTCTATTATCTTTTAAATACTCTAACAGCTGTGCGTGCCATTCATTCCCATTTTCATAGGCGGCTTGAGCGGCTACTAGACCGAGTAAATTGGGAGAAGGGACGATCCCGTTCTTACCTTTATTAAACTGATTCCTCAGTTTACTGTTTTCAATAATTGCAAAAGCAAATCCTAGACCTGCAATATTAAATGTTTTGCTAGGTGCCATTAGAGTAATGGTTCTGCTTTTAGCATCGTCATTTAAACTAGCGAACGGGACATGAGGGACATCTTCTAGAATCAGGTCGCAATGAATTTCATCTGATATAACAATCAGATCATTTTGTTTAGCCATTTCGTGAATGCGCTTTAATTCTTCTTTTGTATAAACTGTCCCTCCAGGATTATGAGGGTTGCAAAGTAGCAGCATGCGACTGTTTTCTTTAGCACAGGCTATTTTTAATTCATCAAAGTCAGGTAACCAACGTTGTTGATTGTCTAGTTTCATCTCAACATGAAGAACTTCGCGTTCTGAAAGTTCGGCCGCTTTTGTTAAATGGTAGTAAACTGGACCTGGAACCACGATTCCATCGCCTTGGTTTGAAAAAGTTCTTACTCCTGAATGCAGTGCACAAACAAGTCCTGGTAAGTTCACAATGGATGAATCGCTTATAGTCCATTGATAGTGTTTAGATAGGTGATTTTTAATGCTGTTATATAGTGATTCCGACGCAGCAGTATAACCAAAAATGCCATGCTTTAAGCGTTCGGATATGGCATCTTTAATAATACTTGGAGAAGCAAAGTCCATGTCCGCTACCCATAGAGGAATGACATCGTCTGAGTATCTCGACCATTTATCACTTTGAGTATTTTTCCTTGAAATAACCGTATCGAATTCCGTTTCTATATTGTGCAATCTTGTCATTATAACCTCTCAAAAGTTGAATTATTTCCTTCCTAGCCTTTATTAAACAATAACTTTGAAAATATAAATACTGATTTTTAAATTATAAAATCTAAGGAAATCAATGATATTAAATGGAATTATCGTTTTTTGAAAAAAACTTTAAAAAAACTAATAAAATAAAAATATTCAATAAAATCAATGTTTTATTTTTTTATATAAACCTTTTTTTTCATTTGTCAAGGGTTGCCCTTATTTCTTAAGCATCCTACTATGTTTAAAGTTAAACAAGCGTTTAATATAAAGGTTAATTATTATGCCAAAAGTCGGAATGCCAGCAATTAGAAAACCACAGTTAATACAGGCTGCGATTGAAGCTATTGACGAGCGTGGATTTTCTGGCGCAACCGTAAGTGTTATTGGAAAAAAAGCAGGGGTTTCTCCGGCAATAATTAATCATTACTTCGGTGGTAAAAATGGTTTATTAGAAGAAACCATGAAAAGTTTGATTCGAGAGTTTTTCTTATTATTAAAGCAAGAACTTGTTCGAGGGAAAAAGGCCTCTGGGATAGATAAAGTAATGATTATTGTAAAAACAAGTTTTAGTCATTCTCAAACTCAACCAGAAGTTGTTAAAGTCTGGATGGGGTTTTGGGCGTTAGCTATGCATAGCCATGTTTTTCTTCGGTTACAACGAGTGTATTCAAAGCGTCTTAAAACCGCGCTTGTTATGGAATTAAAAGCTATATTAGATATTCAGAAAGCAAGAGAAGTTGCGCATATAGTCGCTTCCTTGATCGACGGAATGTGGCTGAGAGGATCATTAGATGGAGGGATTAATAAATCTTACTCCACAAAACTAATTCGTTCTTATTTAGAATTAGAAATTAGTTAGTAATACATTTTGTTTAGAATTATTTCTTTCAAAATGGTCATTTCATTTAAGTTAATTGAATTATTAAAACGAGGGTAAGTTATGTTATCAATGCTAAGTAAATCCGTGGTTGCTGTCGGCGTTGCAACTGTTTCTGGGCTAACACTTGCAGCGAACTGTTCTACCGTTCGATTTTCAGATGTAGGCTGGACTGATATTACGGCGACAACAGCGGTCACTACTGAAGTGCTACAAGGGCTGGGTTATGAAACGAAAACTCAGCTGTTATCTGTTCCTATTACTTATACATCGTTAGCGAATGGAGATATTGATGTATTTCTAGGAAACTGGATGCCAACAATGGAGGCGGATATCACTCCATATCTTCAAGCGGGAACGGTTGAAGACTTAGGCCCAAATTTGACTGGTGCTAAATATACGCTTGCCGTTAATAAAGCGGCTTATGATGCCGGTGTCAAAACCTTTGCTGATTTAGCCAAGTTTAAGAAAGAATTTTCTAGCCGAGTTTATGGTATTGAACCTGGTAATGATGGTAACCGTATCATTCAAAGTATGATTGATTCTAATGCATTTGATTTAGGATCATTTAAATTGGTTGAGTCGAGTGAATCAGGCATGATTTCTCAAGTAAGTCGTAATACTCGTCGCGATAAATGGATTGCTTTCTTGGGTTGGGCTCCCCATCCAATGAATTCAAACTTTGATATTGAATATCTAGATGGTGGCGATGATTTCTTTGGACCAAATTACGGTGGTGCCAATGTTCATACTAACGTCCGTAAATCTTATGTTGCAGAATGTCCTAATGTTGGCAAATTATTGACTAATCTAGAGTTTTCATTAGATATGGAAAACCAAATTATGGGTGCAATTTTGGATGACGGTAAGCAACCTGATGTGGCTGCAAAAGAATGGTTAGCGAATAACCCTGCTGTATTGGATACTTGGTTAAATGGTGTAATGACTCAATCTGGGGATAACGGCAGTGTATCTGCTGTGAAGGCGCATTTAGGGCTGTAAGTTAGTTAAGTGAAATAAGGGTGGTTCGTTAGTTTTAGAGTTTTAGTAACCACCCTTTCTTTGAAGTCCTTATGTCGTGGAGAAAGTATAATGAATTGGTTAACTGACCATAAACTCCCTCTTGGATCTTGGATGGAGCTATTTGTAGATTGGCTCATCGAAGTTGCCGCTGTGTTTTTTGATTTTATTTCTGAAACACTAGAAACATTAATTGTATCTTTAGTTGATGCAATTGAATGGATGCCTCCTCTAGCTGTGATTATTATTGTAATGATTGGTGTTTGGCTTTTACATCGAAGTATTGGTCTAGTGATATTTGTTGCCGCATCAATGCTACTTATCATTAATTTGGGGTATTGGGTTGAAACGATCCAAACACTCGTATTAGTTGTCTCTGCTACAACAATCAGCGTGCTAGTTGGTGTGCCTATTGGTATTGCGGCGGCACATCGTCCTTGGCTTTATACGATACTTCGTCCCATTTTAGATTTAATGCAGACGATTCCAACATTTGTTTACTTAATTCCAACCCTTATTTTATTTGGTTTAGGGTATGTGCCTGGCCTTATTTCTACGATTATTTTTGCTATCGCTGCTCCTATTCGCTTAACCTATTTAGGTATTAGTAAAGTACCAACGGAATTAGTAGAAGCGGGATTAGCGTTTGGCTGTACCAAATCAAAATTGCTTTATAAAGTAGAGTTGCCAGCCGCCATGCCGAATATTATGGCAGGGGTTACCCAATGTATTATGTTGTCCTTATCAATGGTGGTTATTGCCGCACTAGTGGGTGCAGATGGATTGGGTAAACCTGTGGTGAGAGCATTAAATACAGTAAATATTTCTCAAGGCTTCGAAGCGGGTATCGTTATTGTTTTAGTTGCCATTATGCTTGATCGTATTTGTAAAAGTCCTTCTGCTAGCAAGGAGTTGTCATAATGTCTGTTGTAAGTATTCAAAACCTTGACGTTGTATTTGGTGACAATACCAGTAAAACACTTGCTTTGATGGATGAAGGTAAGTCTAGAAATGAGATCTTAGGTCTAACTGGCGATGTTGTTGGTGTTCAAAACGCAAATATAGAAGTTCAAGAAGGAGAGATTTGTGTCCTAATGGGGCTCTCTGGCTCAGGTAAGTCGACTTTGTTAAGAACGATTAATGGCCTGAATAAAGTGGCGCGTGGGAAATGCTTAGTACGAGATGGCGATACTATGGTCGATATGGCGACTTGTAATGAGTCCATGTTAAGACACATTCGGACTAACCGAGTCTCTATGGTGTTTCAAAGTTTTGCCCTTATGCCATGGTTGACGGTGCTTGAAAATGTCGCTTTTGGCCTAGAAATGCAAGGTCTGGGTAAAACAGAGCGACTAGCAAAAGCAAAAATACAAATCGATATGGTGGGACTTGGTAATTGGGCTGATAAGAAAATTGATGAATTATCTGGGGGGATGAGGCAGCGAGTGGGCTTAGCACGTGCATTTGCAATGGACTCTGATGTTTTATTGATGGATGAACCTTTCTCGGCTCTTGATCCATTGATTCGTTCTCAGTTACAAGATGAATTGATTGAATTGCAGCAACGTTTGAATAAAACCATTATTTTCGTAAGTCACGATTTAGATGAAGCTTTGAAAATCGGTTCAAAAATAGCCATTATGGAATCCGCTAAGATTATTCAGCAGGATAAGCCTGAAGAGATAGTGTTAAACCCAGCCACTGAGTATGTGGAGAAGTTTGTTGCCCATACAAACCCTCTGAATGTCCTTAAAGGCAGTTCTTTGATGTCATCTAAGTCAGAAATGGCAGTGTTTGAATCTGGATGTACAGATAACGACTTGTATTACTACTTGGATGCTACCGATCATATTTTAAAAGTTGAGCACAATGGTATAGAGCTGGGAATAAATCATTGGGCAATGGGAGAAGACATTAACGCGTTAACCGTTAATTCTGTTACTCAAGTTCCCTTCAATATTTCAATGAGAGACGCGGCTGAAATTCGTTATAAAACGGGTCAGCCATTAATGTTAATTAAAGATGAATGTTTTGTCGGTATATTGAACGATAATAATTTTTATCATGCTTTATTAGGTAAGCACTTTAGTAAATCAGAAGACTGATTCGTTATTAATCCATCGATAAAAAGGCCAAATTGTATGATTTGGCTTTTTTATTTTACGCTCTTGAAGCCATTTTCATTTCACCTTTAAGCCAGTTTACAAATGTTTCCATTAATAGTGTTTTTTCATCAGTATGAGTAAAGATTAAATGGTAGCCATTGTTTGATGTGAGGCTAAATTGTGGAAATGAGATGAGTATGTCTTTTTGGATTAGATCGTTTAGTAGTGGGGACCAAGCTAAGCACACTCCTTGTCCTGCTAAAGCGGCTTGAACGAGTAATGTGTAGTTGTCTGATTCAAATTGAGGTTGGATACCATTAAGTGTTAACCCATGTTTGTAGGCAATATCATCCCAATTCAACCAACTTTTACTTTTATTCTCATTGAGCTTTAGTAATGGAAAGGTTAGTAGCTCTTCTAGAGTATCTATACTTTTTCCGTCTAATAAGGCTTTGCTGCATACTGGTAGCACGGTTTCTATTACTAGTTGATGACTGTCGTAAGCTTGATAATGATTTGCGCCACAGACAATAACAATATCGGCGTCACCACTGTTTTCAACATCTGGGGCTTGTGAGGTTTGTAATCGAATGTCCATTTCAGGAAAGATCGATTGATATTGATTTCTAAACTCAGTTAATTTTGGAATCAATACATAGGAGGCAAAAGCAAAATCGGTGGCGACAGTTATCTTATTATTCTGTGGGCGTTGACGAATATCATCACAGACAAGTTTTAATTCTTGTAAACTTTTTTGAGTGGCTAATAAAAGTTTATTACCTGACTCTGTTAATTCTACTCCACGATAAATACGACTAAATAGCTGGCACTTTAAATTTGCTTCTAGAGATCTAACCTGTTGACTGACGGCTGGCTGAGTGGTTCCCATTTCTTTTGCTGCACGAGTAAAGCTGAGTAATCTGGCGGCAGACTCAAAGACAACTAAATTTTGTAATGGAGGAAGCACTTCTTTTTGAGGCATAAGTTCTATTTATCCCAGTGAACCAGTTTCAAGGAAAATACAGGGTAAACCGAAAGCCTTAATTGAGTAAAGACTGACATTACGTGAGCTAAGATAAATACTATATTTTTAATATTGAACTGTATTTGTGTTAATAGAAAAGCGTGGTTTTTTTATGACTGAATATGGCGTGTTTTTAACGGTTATTTTGTCGCTCTTTGAATAGAAAGAGTCGTTGTTTTAGTTGTTTTAACCCTGACGGTATATTTCGACTATATTAAGGTAAATTAATAGCATGTATGGCTTTTAATCTCAGCCATTTCTTGTATATTTGCGATTCTTTTTTACCTCGGTAGAATGAAAGTAATCCTAATGTGTTTGAGTATTCTAAAACAAGGAATAACTAATGGTTAAACAAACGATTTTACCAATATGGAGCTTATTGTTTGGTATTGTAATCATCACCATGGCAGGAGGGCTACAGGGCTCTTTGATTGGGATCAGGGCATCATTAGAAGAGTTTGATACGACTGTGACTGGTTTTATCATGTCGGGTTATTATATTGGTTTTATCCTTGGATCAATGCTTATTCCTGGATGGGTGAAAAATGTTGGTCATATTCGTGTTTTTGCTGCGGTAGCGTCTTTAGCCTCTATTACTATTTTAATGCAATCCATTGTAATAAATCCGTGGTTCTGGACTATTATGAGAACGGGGACGGGTTTATGTTACGCTGGACTTTTTATTGTTACAGAAAGTTGGCTGAATGATATTTCGTCAAATGAAACCAGAGGCCGACTGTTTTCTGTATATATGATCGTCCTGTGGGGGGATCAATTCTCGGTCAAATGTTACTAAATATCGCGTCCCCAAGTGGCTATGACCTTTTTATTTTAACGTCTGTGCTCATCTCATTTGCTTTGGTTCCTTTATTATTGGTACGTACACCATCTCCAACTATTGATGTACCTGAAAAACTGCAAATGGCGAGTTTAATTAAAACCGCTCCACTGGGGGTGACTGGGGTTACATTAGCTGGTGTCGTTATTGGCGCTGTGCTTGGGTTGGCTGCAGTGTATGCACAATCCATTGGGATGAATGTTGCCGAAATATCTTTGTTTTTAGGTGCCAGTTATGTGGGTGGGCTATTACTGCAATGGCCAATAGGTCGTTTATCTGACATTCAAGATCGTCGAGTAACCATACTCTTGGTATCCATTACTGCCTCTATCACCGCCTTTGTGGTTCCGGTCGGAATGTATTTAGATAATCATTATCTTATGCTGTTAGGTATGTTTTTAGTTGGCGCATTTTCTTTTCCTTTATATTCATTGTCGGCATCCCACGTAAATGATCAGCTCCGACCAGAACAAATTTTATCGGCCAGTAGCGGATTAATTTTATTAAACGGAATTGGTGGAGCGACAGGGCCTATTATTGGCGCTTTGGCAATGGACTTCTTGGATGTAAATGCTCTGTTTTGGTTTGTGGCTATTGTTAATATTTTTGTGGCTATGGTGGCGGCTTATCGTATTAATTATCAACCTCCAATGATTATCGAAGATCAAGGGGATCAGGTGCCTGTCGCACTTGGTGTCAGTCCTGTCGTGACGGCGGAAATGTTTGCCGAAGCAGACTCAAATCTTGAGGTGGAAGAAGAAGTTACAGAAGTTGAGATAAAACTTTAAAATTGAAAACAGCGTGTGAATTTGGTATGTATAATTACCCAGCTGTTAAAATTTGGTTATGTTTTTATAAGGAAGCACTATTATGATTCGTAAATGTTTATTCCCCGTTGCAGGGTATGGAACGCGTTTTCTACCGGCAACGAAGTCTATGCCGAAAGAAATGCTTCCAATTGTAAATAAACCACTTGTCCAATACGGTGTTGAAGAAGCGGTAAGTGCAGGGCTAAATAATGTGACGTTTGTAACCGGTCGTGGTAAACGATCCATTGCAGACCATTTTGATATTAGTTATGAGCTTGAGCATCAAATATCAGGAACTGGAAAAGAGCAGTATCTAGAAGGCATTCGTTATTTAATTAATAATGTAAATTTTTCTTATACTCGGCAAAATAACATGTTAGGTCTTGGTCATGCTATTTTGACTGGGGAACCGCTAATTGGTGATGAAGCGTTTGGCGTTGTGCTTGCGGATGATCTTTGTGTAGAAGAAGATGGCTCCGATGGCGTGATGGCGCAAATGGTTAAGTTGTATAACCAGTTTCGCTGTTCAATTGTTGCTATTGAAGAGGTGCCGGCAGACGAAGTAAATAAATACGGTATTATTGCTGGTGAAAGCATGGTCGACGGTTTATATCGTGTTACTGATATGGTTGAGAAGCCGAACCCAGAAGATGCTCCTTCGAATTTAGCTATAATTGGTCGCTATATTTTGACTCCAGATATTTTTCAAAAAATACGTGATACGCCTCCAGGTCGAAATGGTGAAGTGCAGATTACGGATGCTCTTCTTCAGCAAGCAAAAGAAGGTTGTGTGCTTGCTTATAAATTTAAAGGACGTCGTTTCGATTGCGGCAGCATTGATGGGTTTGTTGAGGCAACCAATTACTGCTATGAAAACATTTATAAGAAAAAGTAATGAATACGTTATAATCACCTAATGATTTTCCCCCAAGCTTGCAACGGCGGCGTGTCTTTTTGAAGATATGCTTCAGCCGTCGCAAGCTTTTTGATTTCTGAAGCGCATTTCAAATGCCTCTCCAATCCATTGCTTTGTTTGCTAGGCTTTAATAAATATCTAAAAACGACAAAAAAATGTTATTTAAGATCTTTTTTTTGTTTTTTTGCATGCTGATCTTTTGAAGTAAATCTATTGTGCCAGCCATTGATTTCTATCTTATTATGCAATCAAGTGTATCCCTATGAGTATTTTAAAAAACTAGCAGGAGTAGCGTTTCTCTAGGTTTAACGGAGAGTGTTATAAACAAACAGTTGTAAAGCAAAGCATGATTCTGGGTAATCACTATTTGAGTATTTTGGAACACCAAAAAATATATATAAGTTAAACTTATCTTAGTCATAAAAAATAGGCCAGTTTACAAGAAAATGTCAAAGGTTCACTCTATCTGTTATTAAGTCACGGCGTAATTTTTCGCTCTTGTTAATAACATATAGGTTACTGGTATATGACAAATAAAAAGCCCAACATCTTATTTTTAATGGCTGATCAAATGGCGGCCTCGGCACTCTCATTTTATGGACATAAAGTAGTAAAGACGCCAAACCTGGATGCATTAGCTAAAGACGCTGTTGTTTTTGATTCTGCCTACTGCAACAGTCCTTTATGTGCACCGTCTCGATATGTTCTTATGACAGGACAACTTCCCGCAAAAATAGGCGCATTTGATAACGCGGCGGATTTACCCGCTGACATCCCGACTTTTGCACATTATCTAAGGCAACAAAATTACCAAACGGCTTTGTCTGGAAAAATGCATTTTTGTGGACCAGAGCAATTGCATGGTTTTGAAGACCGATTGACTACGGATATTTACCCTGCCGATTATGGATGGTTTCCTAATTGGGATGATCCAGATACACGTCCAACTTGGTATCACAATATGAGCTCGGTGACTCAAGCCGGACCTTGTGTTAGAACAAATCAATTGGATTTCGATGATGAAGTTACCTTTCAAGCCAAGCGTTATTTATACGATTACGCGAGAGGTAAGCAAGAAAGACCTTTTTGTTTAACTGTGTCATTAACCCATCCCCATGATCCGTATGCAATCCCTGAGCAATATTGGAACCTATATAAAGAGGAAGATATTGACTTGCCAAATATTACTATTCCAAAGGCAGAGCAAGACCCTCACTCATTACGTTTGCAGGAGGTGTTCGCGTTTGATGAGAAACCGATAACAGAGCAGCAGATACGTAATGCAAGGAGAGCGTATTATGGCGCGATCAGTTATGTAGATGAAAAAATTGGTGAAGTATTGAAGTCCTTAAAAGACTGTGGTCTAGAGGATGACACTATTATTGTCTTTTCTGGTGATCATGGTGACATGCTTGGTGAGAGGAATCTTTGGTTCAAAATGTCCTTTTTTGAAGATTCTGTGCGTGTTCCCATGATGATTCATGCTCCTAAGCGCTTTGCGGCAAAGCGAGTGAGTGAATCGGTTTCAACTATGGATATTCTTCCTACTTTTGTTGATTTCGCCACAGATAAGGCTCCCCACGATTATGTAATGCCAATTCAAGGGCGTAGCTTATTGCCTCACCTTGAGGGGAAGGGGGGCATGACGAGGTCATAGCAGAATATTTTGGTGAAGGTACGATTGCTCCTCTCTTTATGATACGTCGAGGGGACTATAAGTATGTGCATTGCCATAAAGATCCTGATCAACTGTTTAACCTCAAAACAGATCCAAAGGAATTGCAAAACCTTGCCGAGAATGAAGAGCATCAAGAGCGTCTTGCGGCATTCCAAAGAGAGGCGTTAGAGCGTTGGGATAATGATGTACTCACCGAAGCGGTATTGATAAGTCAACGACGTCGTCGTTTGGTTGTGAGTGCGTTAAATAAAGGTAAGAAAAAATCTTGGGATCATCAACCCTTCTTTGACAGCAGTGAAATGTATATGAGAAATCATATTGATTTAGATGATTTAGAAACCAGATCAAGATTCCCTAAAGTAGATTGAACTCAAAAATGCAGGAGTAATACTATGTTGAAGACGTCATCTTATGTAAGTTTTATTAAAGCAGGAAGTGTCGCTGCGTTCTTAATCTCGAGTAGTTTAAGTTATGCGCAGGAGCCTATCCAATGTCAGAAAGTTACGTTCAGTGATCCAGGTTGGACTGATATTGGTGCAACTAATGGAATCACTACAACGATATTGAATGCGTTAGGCTATGAAACAAATGTGTTGTTGTTAGGGGTTCCTATTGGTTTTGAGAGTTTAAAGAGTGGAGAAGTAGATCTCTTTATGGGGAACTGGATGCCAGCTCAAACTGGCTTTATTAATGAATATAAACAAGATATTGATATTGTTAGAACCAATTTAGAAGGTGTTAAGTTTACCTTAGCTGTGCCGGAATTTGTTTATGATGCTGGGGTGAAAAATTTTGCCGACTTAAATCGGTTTTCAAGTCAATTTCGAAAACGTATTTATGGCATAGAGGCGGGAGCTCCAGCCAATCAAAACCTGCAAAAAATGATTGATACTAATGACTTTAACTTAGGTGAATGGAAGGTTGTGGAGTCTGGCGAACAAGCCATGCTATCTCAAGTAAACCGATCTGTTCGTCGAGAGCAGTTCATTGTGTTTCTTGGGTGGGAGCCGCATCCCATGAATGTCTCTTTTAATTTGAAATATTTAGCGGGTGGTGATGAGTACTTTGGGCCTAATTATGGAGGCGCAATTATTCGGACGTTAAGTCGAAAAGGGTATGGTACTGAATGCAGTAATGTCGGTCAGTTAGTAAAAAATTTAGAGTTTTCGTTAACCATGGAAAATGAAATCATTGATGGTATTTTGAATCAGTCACTAGAGTCAGGTATCGCGGCAGCAACATGGCTGAAAAAGCATCCAGAGGTACTGGAGGATTGGCTAGATGGTGTAACCACGTTTGATGGTGAGCCAGGGTTGGCCGCGGTGCAAAATTCGTTGGGCCTGAAGTAGGTTTTAGTGTTTAGGTAGGGTAAAGACGTAGTAGATACTTTGTAACAAACATAAAAAAAGCCCGTACAGATTAAAATCTATACGGGCTTTCTAATTGGTACCAGTGGGCGGACTCGAACCGCCACGCTTATTAGGCAACGGATTTTGAATCCGTCGTGTCTACCAATTCCACCACACTGGCCTTGAAACGTGGTGCATATTCTATGGATTTTTCAGCGACTGTCAATGCTTTAATTTAGAAAAAACGTTTTTAATTACAAAGTGATACCTGTTTTCTCTGAACTCAGAGCGGGAAACTGTTTTATAATAGCGGTACTCTGTTTTCAGTTCTCTTATTTTAGGTTAGTGGTATGTCTGCATTAAAGGCTCAAAAAGTTACATCTCATAAAGTTGTCGTTATCGGTGCTGGTCCTGCTGGATTAATGGCGGCGGAAAGGATAGCCAGTGCAGGATACCAAGTTGATATTTATGACGCTATGCCATCGGTAGCGCGTAAGTTTTTATTGGCGGGAAAAGGTGGAATGAATATTACCCACTCTGAAGCGGATAGGCTTTTTAGACAACGATTCTATGAGGCGAATGACTGGGTTTCTGAATGGCTAAACGTATTTAATGCTACCGATTTACGTGACTGGCTAGATCTTCTAGGAGTAGAAACCTTTATTGGTACCTCTGGTCGAGTTTTTCCAATAGAGATGAAGGCGGCTCCCTTATTAAGAAAATGGGTTCATAGGCTGAAGCAGCAGGGCGTAGAGTTCCATGTTCGACATAAATGGCTTGGCTGGCAGCAAGGATGCTTACATTTTAAGAATATAGAAAAGGATGTGTTTGTTGACTCTAACGCGGTTTTACTTGCACTGGGTGGCGCGAGTTGGCCCGCCTTAGGTTCAGATGCTCAATGGGTAAATTTTCTCGTTTCGAAAAGCGAGTTTCGTTCTTTTCGCCCTGCTAACTCGGGTTTTGAGTGCAAATGGAGTCAGTATTTCGCTGACCACAACAAGGGTAAACCAATAAAAGGCGTGTGTATTTCTTTAGCTGGAGATCCTGTTGATAAAAATAAGGTTAAAGGGGAGGTTATGGTCGATGAAAAAGGCTTGGAAGGAAGCTTGGTTTATGCTCACTCAGCATCCATTAGAAACAGGATTGAAGAGCGGGGATATGCTGAGATAACCATAGACCTGATGCCAGATTTGTTAAAGGAAGAAATCGTCAGTCGCCTTAATCAACCAAAAGGAAAGATGTCGCTTTCTAGTTTTATGAAGAAAAAGCTTAAACTCGACAGTGTGAAGAGCATGTTATTAAGAGAACGACTGTCTAATTCAGAAATGCAGGATTCGAAGGTAATGGCTTCTTATTTAAAGGCCTTTCCATTGGTATTAACTAAGTGCTTCGATATTGAGCATGCCATAAGTTCAGCCGGTGGTGTTAAGCGTTCTGCTTTAACTAAAGAGCTCATGTTGATAAATAAAGCGGGTGTGTTTTGCTCTGGTGAAATGTTGGATTGGGAAGCGCCTACAGGTGGCTATTTATTAACGGCTAGTATGGCGAGTGGCTATTATGCAGCAAATGGTCTTATTCATTGGTTAAATGAACGATAAAAATGATTTTTTGGAAGAACGTTTCGGGCGGCTATGCGATTGCTTTTAGTATGGCGTTAGCCCACAAAACACCTTCACCATAGCATCGGCTCAAAATAAGTTTACTCTTTGCTGGAATCGCTGAAATTTCATCCCAACTGTTTCTTTCAAGAGAGTTAAGCAGTTTTAAATATTTACCGATGTCCCCCTCATAATGAAGAATGATCCTTTTGACTTCATCGCTTAAGGCTATTTGATTAAGAGCTTCTTGCTTATCTATTTCTAATATGGCATCGATGCCTGACATAATACCGGCAATAAAGCCTGTCTCTTCATTGAGTTTGCCATTTATACGACACATTGTTTGGCAACAATACGCTCTAATTAAAATAACTCGGAACATTTCTATTGGCTGGTTTGAGGTCGATGTAAGAGTGATTAATAGTGCCCATTTTTTTATTTGATTAAGACCAATAAAAATAACCGCTTCTTTTATACTTTCCACTTTTTTGGGAATGCCACAAATAGGACTGTTTAGAACTCGCAACAACTGATAAGAAAATTTGGGATTTTTCTCGACTAACTTAGCCACTCTATCAATGCTGATATCAGGGTTTTGCAGTTCACTGACAAGCTCTACGGTCATCTGTGTTGCTGAGTCTACTTTTTTACCTTTGACAATGGTGGGTTTCTGCAAATAATAGCCTTGAAATAGAGTAAAGCCCATCTTTCTGCATAGTTGTAACATAGATTGGTTTTCAACTTTTTCAGCAATTAAAATAATGCCTTGTTTGAGAAGACTGGAAATCTGCTCTTTGTGTCTTTCTGGGTGAGTTGCTAAAACGTCAATTTTAATCATTTTTACCAAAGGAATTAATGGATCATATTCCTTAGTAAATTGATAATCGTCTAAAACAAAATGATAGCCAGCGTCTTTCCAAGAAGAAACTTTTTCTATGAGTGTGGCTGTGACTTTTTGTTCTTCTAAAATTTCAATATAAACTTGGGAAGGATCAATAGGAAAAAATGCATCGGATAAAAGTAGGTCGCCAGTCATATTAATGAAGAAAGGCGTATTAAGCTGTACGTTTAGTTCCGTTATACCAATACAAAGGTTAACCAATACTTGGCTTGTTGCTGCTTCACCATTCGTAAAATTAGCAAACTTCTCTTCTTGACCCCGAAATAGTAATTCGTACCCAAATAACTCATTATTGATATCAAATATTGGCTGCTGAGCCATCATAAGATCATTTAAAGGGTTATTGTTTTCTTTCAAAGTTTATACCTTTTGACGTTGATCGATCATATTATCATACGTTTAAACTGAAAAACGGGATCAAGTTAAAAGTATAAAATTTTGCAGTGAAGAAAAACAGCAATAGTTTGAAAATGTTTTTTTAGTCAATGACTTGACACCATCGTAAATAGTGACTATCATCTCGGAAAATTTGTTGGGGCCTTAGCTCAGCTGGGAGAGCGCAACGCTGGCAGCGTTGAGGTCAGGAGTTCGATCCTCCTAGGCTCCACCAACTCTTTTCTTACAAACTTTCTTTTTCTTCCCTTATTTACTCGATTACCTGTATAGAGTTTAATTCCACTGTTCTTATGGAAAGTGTACTCTTTAGTTCAAAAGTTTTATACCTTGAATATACAGTAATCTTGATATGCAGCAAGAAGGAAGGCTATGTTTCACGTCTACTCCGGAAATCATCTAGAAGACCTCTCAATCGTTCTTAATAAAATACTGTCTTTAACTCCACCTAAGAATGCATTTCAATCTGAGCATGTTTTAGTTCAGAGCCCAGGAATGGCTCAATGGCTAAAAATGGCTTTGGCTGAGCAACAAGGGGTTAGTGCGGGAACGATTTTTCCGTTGCCCTCCACATTTGTTTGGCAGTGCTTTCAGCAAAGTATTCCTGATATTCCGATGCAAAGTGAGTTTAATAAGCCTTTTCTCGTCTGGAGGCTAATGACAATTCTACCTTCAAGGTTAAAAGATGAAGCATTTTCTTCATTGGCTTGGTATTTGAAAGAAGATGATAGCCAAATGCGCTTATATCAACTGTGTGCAAGTATTGCTGACATTTTTGACCAATATCTAGTGTATCGTCCCAAATGGATATCCGCTTGGGAAGCGAATGACGAATCCGTAGACGAGATTAATAAAGTCACTGAAAAGCAGCCTTGGCAAGCGATATTATGGCGTGATTTGGTTGCTGATGTTTCTCAGCGCAATGGCTCTTTGTTTCACCGGGCTAACTTAGTAGATGCCTTAAGGGAGGCGACTCGTAATGGTCGCAAACCTTCCAGTCTACCTGATCGAATTTTCATTTTCGGTGTTTCATCTTTACCGCCAAATACCTTAGACGCATTGCAAGTTTTGGCTAAATCTGGATGGATAGAAGTGCATCTTTTTATGTTAAATCCAAGCCGTTTTTACTGGGGTGATGTTGTTGATAAACAATACTTAAATCGGCAAATTAAAAGGCAACCGAATAAACCTGGGTTAATGGCAGATAAAATGCATCTGGATGCGAACCCGTTATTGTCATCCTGGGGACGATTGGGTCGAGATTACATTTTACAGTTAATGGATTTAGCTGATAATCAGTTAGATGTCTTTGAAGATTACATTGATGAAGCTCGAATGAAAGAGGGTGAGCATGCGTCTTTACTTAGTTATATCCAACAAGACATTCTTAATTTAGATAATCATGGTTCAGAAGAAGAAAGGACGGCGAGCGCCAAAGATTCATCTTATAAACACATTATTGCTTCGGATGATGTGACTGTACAGTTTCACTCTTGCCACAGTGCGTTGCGAGAAGTAGAAGTATTACATGATCAACTCCTATCCATGTTTGAGCAAGACAGCCAGCTAACACCAAAAGACATCATTGTAATGTTACCTGATGTGAATCAATACAGCCCTTTTATCCAATCTGTTTTTTTATGTCAGCCTGATCATAAGCGAATTCCTTTTGCCTTAGTGGATTTACAAGCAAACCAAGAAACGCCACTTATTGATGCCTATGTGAGATTGCTGTCTCTAGTCGACAGCCGGTGTACGTTATCTGAGTTAATTAGTATTCTAGAGGTACCTGCGGTACTGGCACGTTTTGAGTTAAGTGTTGATGAATTGGAACGGATTAGGCAATGGAGCAATGAGTCAGGCGTGCGCTGGGGGTTAGATTCGAGTACCGCTGAGCATTGGTCTTTACCGGTAGAAACACACAATACGTGGCAAAATGGATTAAAACGCATGCTATTAGGTTATGCGGTTGGACACGATACCATTTGGAATGGCTTATTAAGTTATGGAGAAATAGAGGGGTTAGAGGCTCATGTCGCGGGTAAATTAGCTCAGTTCCTACAGTCTATTAGTGTACTTGTGAATGCGATGCGATCACCAAGATTACCAGATGAATGGGTTGTTTTTCTCTATGATATTCTAAGCGATTTCTTTGATTTGGATGACGATGATGTGTTTGCTCCCTTGTTATCTAAGCATATTAATGATGTGTCCTCTGAATGGCGTACAGCCAATTTCAATACGAAAATCGATTTAGCCGTTCTTAGGCAGATTTTAGCGCCACGATTACAAGAGCCTCAAGGAGGGCAACGCTTTTTAGCCGGACGGGTCAATTTCTGTACGCTTATGCCCATGCGCTCTGTTCCCTTTAGCGTAGTGTGCCTATTGGGTCTTAACGAAGGCGCTTACCCTAGGACTCAAATTCCTGTTGGTTTTGATTTAATGGTCGGTAACTATCAAAAAGGAGACCGGAGTCGACGAGAAGATGATAAATACCTCTTTTTGGAAGCCACCTTATCGGCTCGCCAACGACTTTATATCAGCTATATCGGTCGTAGTATTCGGGATAACAGTGAGTTAACGCCTTCTATTTTAGTGAGTGAATTGATGGAGTACATCGGTCAAAGCTGTGTGCTGGCTACCGATGTCAATTTAATACCTGAAGCCAGTCAACAGGCTCTTTTAAGTAAAATAGTGGTAGAGCACTCGTTGCAGCCATTTAACGAGAGATATTATCTATCGTTTCAAGAGTCAAGTGTTTCAAAGCGCCTTTTTAGTTATGAAGGCACATGGGTGGATGCGCTTCGCTTGCGTTCTAATGGAGTCGAAGAGGATGGTGGGGTTAATACCTCTCTGGCGTTATCGAAAGCGCCATTACCCATGTTAGAGCAAGACACTGATGAAGTTGATTTTGCTCAATTCATTCGTTTTTTTACGCATCCTGCCCGTTATTTCTATCAGCGCCGTTTAAAAGCGTATTTGTCTATTAGAGAAATACAAGAACAAGAAGATGAACCTTTTACTTTGAGCTATCTGGCGGCATTAGACTTTAGAGAGCAAGCATTACAGGCGTATGAGAATGAGGCTGTAGAAGGTTTTAAACGTAAGTTACAGTTGAGTGGTGAGTTTCCTTATGGTGAATTTGGGGAAATGTCTTTGCAAGAGTTATTGTGTCAATGTGAAGCAATGATGAAGGCGTCTCCAATACGAAAAGAGATCGATTTACCAAAAGTAGAGATTCAGCTTGGTTTTAAATCGGCAACGGGTGCTCAAACTAATTTAATTGCTTGGTTAGACCGTTGGGATAGAGATCGGCGAGTAGTGCGTTACTTAAGTCATTTAAGCTCCAGAATGCGAATGAAAACCTGGTTAGAGCATTTGGCAATGAATGCCCAAGGCGTGCCGGTACAAACCGTATTGTTGTCGTTTAAAACTTCTTCGTCGGCAGAAGTCGTTGAAACTAGTTGGCCAATGCTAGAGAAAAGTCAGGCGCTGGAACTCTTGTCTCGATACTGGGCTGTATTTGAACAAGGGGAGAATAGGGTAATACCTTTACCTGCAAAAACAGCGGATGCATGGGCGGCAGAAATGCACAAAACACAAGACGAACAATCCGCGTGGGATAAAGCATATAAATGTTATCACGATGCGTTCTTAGAATATTCAGAAGATCGAGATGTTTATTGGCAAAGAGACTTCACTTCACTCGAGCAAATGCAGGATACCTTTACTCAACTCAGTGAGCAACTTTGGCTACCCCTTTATGAGTATTTGGAGGACAAAGAATGAGTGTATCGACTGAACGCCCATTAATTGCACTTGATGCTTTTGCATTTCCTTTATATGGTCGCCGTTTGATTGAGGCGAGTGCTGGTACAGGTAAAACGTACACGATAGCCAATTTATATTTGCGTTTATTGGTGCCAACAAGGAGTGACGTTGAATTTGCTTATCCTTTGACCGTCGATCAAATATTAGTGGTTACCTTTACAGAAGCGTCCACCTCAGAGTTGAAAGCGAGAATCAGACAACGAATCAGGCAAGCGAGACAAGCACTCTTATTGGGTGCAAGCCAGGATGTATTTTTATCTCAATGGATTGGGCAGTTTTCAGCCAGTGAAGGTGAGCTTGCCGTTGAACGATTATTAAACGCTGAAAAACAAATGGATGAAGCGGCTATTTTTACGATTCATGGCTTCTGTCAGAGAATGCTTAGTCAAAATGCTTTTGAAAGTAGGATGTTGTTTCAGCAAGAAATAGAGACAGATGAAAGCATACCTTTAAGCATTGCTGTAAAGGATGTTTGGCGAGCAGAAACCTATCCTATGACATCTGAATTTGCCGCCATAGTGAGGGCGGTTTGGTCTACACCCCAAGCTTTACAAAAAGATTTAGCCAGTCTACAAAGTCAGCCTAGTGTCAATATACAAGGAGCGGATTTTGATATTGAAAATGGACTGAAACAAGCTCAAGAGCGAATTAAAAAAGTAAAGTCGCTTTGGAATGAGCAGGCGACAGACATTATTGCATTATTGGATGAGAGTGATATTAAAGGGACTTTTTGGTTTAACACCCCTAAAAAGCAAGACACGCGTGAAAAGTTAATCAATGCATTTTACCAATGGTCTAACAGCGATTCTTTTACATTACCTGCCGATATTAAAAGATTAGATGCGTCAGAGTTAGCGATGCAGGTTAAAAGGAATGGGGTTGCTCCGGTACATGAAATTTTTGAGTTGGTGTCGGACTTAAGAGCCAATTATCCAACTACAGATAAAGTAAAGCCCGCTCTCCTATCTCGCTATTGGCAGCTTGCGCAAAAACGATTAGCGTTATGGAAACAACAAACGTTAAAACTAACTTTTACGGACTTGCTAACATCTTTATATACGGCGTTGCACTCTGAAGAAGGACAACGTTTAGCCGAACGGATTCGTCAGTTGTATCCCATCGCAATGATTGATGAATTCCAAGATACAGACCCTGTTCAATATCGTATTTTTTCCTCCATATATGCATTGCAACAAGCGGAACAGCAGAATAAATCTGCGTTAGGCTTGATTATGATTGGTGATCCGAAACAAGCTATTTACGCCTTTCGAGGCGCGGATGTATACACCTATCTAGCTGCAAAGAATGATGTTGAAGCGGTGTATTCCCTAGCAACCAATTACCGTTCTTCAGCTGCCATGATTCAATCGGTTAACCGTTTGTTTATGACACAACCGAATCCTTTTCAGGTGACAGGTATTCCTTTTACGCCAGTGCAAGACCGGGGCGTGGCTGGTGGTTTTGTACGTCATGGGCAGGTTCAAACGGCGATGCAATTTTTACGTCCAGAACAAAATGAAATTTGGAGTGCGGCTACTTATGAACAAACATTGGCAGAGATGTCGGCGAGTCACATACATGAACTGTTGTTAGAGGGGCAATCGGGTCAAGCGACATTAAATACAGATAATAAGATAAGGAGCCTTGCGCCTAAAGACATTGCCATTTTAGTCTCTGGCTATCAACAGGCACAATTAATGAAGCAGTCTTTGTCTAAAAAAGGCATTAGTAGTGTTTATTTGAGTGATCGAGGCTCGGTATTCGCTTCAACTGAAGCTCAAGATTTATGGGTTATTTTACATGCAGTACATGATGAAGGCAGAGAAACCTCATTAAGGTCTGCGTTAGCAACGAAGCTTTTGAATAAATCACATGAAGAGCTAGACCTTTTCAATCATGATGATGTCTATTTTGAGCAATGGTCTGAGCGTTTTCAGCATTATCATGAAGTGTGGTTAACTCAAGGTTTGATGCCTATGCTCAGGCGATTTATTCAAGATTTGAAGTTAGCCAGTGATATTTTGAATCGAGCAAACGGTGAACGTTCATTAACAAATCTTTTGCATCTTGGTGAAAAATTACAGCAGAAAGCGATGGAGATGGAATCTCAAGAAAACCTGCTGAGGTATTTTTTGATGGTTATTCAATCTCCTGATGGTAACAGTGATGAGCAAAAAGTACGTTTAGAAAGTGATGCTGAATTGGTTCGTATTATTACCATTCATAAGAGTAAAGGCTTGGAGTACCCATTGGTTTATCTGCCCTTTGCATTAAAGCCTTTTTCTAATCGAGATAAGCATGCTCTGTTCCATGAGTCGGATATTTCAAAAAATAACCCAGTTCACAGCCCTTCATTATGGTTCTCCGCTTGCCCTAATGACCAACAAAAAAAGCAACATGAGGATGAACTGTATGCCACTGAAATTCGATTGGCTTATGTGGCCCTTACACGAGCGAAGGAAGCCTGTTTTATTGGCTGCGCAGAAATAGGCAAAGCGGCAACCAAGACACTTGCAGACAGAAGCTACCTTCATTTAAGTGGTGTGGGCTCGCTTTTGTATGCGGCCGAACCAAAAGAATACGGTGCCTTAGATGAGGTTCTGCAAACCTTATCAAAGGGTTCTATTATTCACGGGACTCACTCTATAGATGTGGTCGAGAAAACGACAGAGTCGTTGCCCAAGTTCAAGCAAAGTAGAGAGAATGAATTTACCGAATGTCAGCTTGATCAGCATGACAACCCTTTATTAGAGAATAGAAAATTTTCAGCTCAGATTGAGAGAGATTGGTGGGTTGGCAGTTACTCTTCTCTCATTGTTGGCGATGAAAACCATAAAAAATCCTCGTTGAATCCTGGTCTTGATGAGGCGGCGTTGGTAACGATTTCTGAAGACTCTGATTTGCAGCAGGCATTATTAAAAGAGCTTGCTGTGGCGGATCAAAGTGACGCGGCCGTATTGATTGACACCGTAGAGGTTGTTGAAAATAAGTTTAGCTTTCCTAGGGGGGCTAAACCTGGCACCTTTCTACACGATTTACTTGAAGGTGCGCCTTTGGCTGACAGTTACAGTCGTGTGGCGTTTGCCGATTTACTATTGGCGAAACACCAGTCAAAATTAGTTGATTATTTTGAGCGCCAAGGTTACGGCCAATGGCATGCGGTTTTGCTTAGTTGGTTACGTGATATTCTGCAAACGCCTTTAGCGACAGATTTGCCGGGTTTAACGCTAGATACCTTATCTGAGAGCCAAGTTTTCAAAGAGATGGAATTCTTTTTACCTGTATCGGGTTTCAAGGCATTAGAGTTAGATAACATTGCGAGACGTTATGATTCGGTTTCTAAAGACGCGCCTCGTATTCAAGATCGCCCTTTAAAAGGCATGTTAAAAGGATTTATTGATTTACTATTCGAATGGCAAGGTCAGTATTATGTTGTGGATTATAAATCAAATCATTTAGGTGATTCTGAAGATGATTATCATGATCAAGCGTTAAGAGAGGGGGTAGCTGATCATCGTTATGATCTTCAATATCAGCTTTATACGTTGGCATTACACCGATATTTAAAAACACGCATAGACGACTATGACTATGATATGCACGTGGGCGGCGTGATGTATTTATTCTTACGAGGAATGGATGGTAAGAGCCAGCAAGGTATTTACCGGACAAAATTGTTAAAAGAACACGTGTTGGAAATGGATGCCTTATTTACAGGAAACCAAAGGTGTCATGGCACGGATGATCTCGCATCTGGGTTTACCTCAAATGAAGAGGGTCAGTATGACTTATTCTAAAATAGAGGATGAAAATATACATCATATGACGATTGAGCCTCCCGCCTCGATTGAGGCAATGGTACTTATGTGGCATCAATCTGGAGTAATCAGAGCGATTGACGATCAATGGATTCGATCTTTGATGTTACATGCACAAGAGATGGACGATGCGGTACTGCTTGCGGGTGTTCTCTGCAGTAATTACTTGGGAATGGGTCACGTTTGTTTGTATCTAGATCAAATATTAGAAAAGCCTTTTCTAAATAGTACCAAAGACGATATTCATATATGGAAGCAGCTGCTGATACAAGAAGGCATTTATACAGTCGCCGATTGGAAGCAGAGGTTGATGCTTTCTCAACTTGTTTCTTCTGATGACAGGATCATTAGTCCTGTTTCTCCTCAAAAAATTAATACAGATAAAAGACCGTTAGTTTTGTCGGCTAATAGACTGTATTTAGCACGTTACTTTTATTATGAAGAAAAGGTGTACCAATTTTTAAAATCCTCTTCTGAAAAAAACGCTTTAATGTAAAGAAAAAATGGCTTGATGAAGTGTTTCCTAAAGAGGACGCTGTGGCTGATGGTGTGGATTGGCAGAAAGTGGCGGTTGCTTCAGCAGCAGCACAAGATTTTTCAATTATTAGTGGCGGCCCTGGAACGGGTAAAACAACAACCGTTATTAAGCTCTTAGCCTTGTTAGTTCAACAAGCCAATTTTGACAACCAAAGTATGACAATAAAGTTAACTGCTCCTACAGGAAAAGCGGCCGCTAGGCTAACGGAATCTATCAGTAACGCTAAACACAGTTTGCCGGTCGATCAATCGATTAAAGATGCGATTCCTGAGCGGGCTTCTACTTTGCATCGGCTTCTAGGCGCAAATTTTGGTCGCAGTGAATTTAAGTTTAATGCTCAGAATCCTTTACATTTAGATGTGCTATTAGTCGATGAAGTCTCTATGGTTGATTTACCCATGATGGCTAAATTAATCGATGCATTACCTGCTCACGCAAGATTAATTTTGCTAGGAGATAAGGACCAGCTAGCTTCAGTAGAGGCTGGAGGCGTGTTAGGAGATTTAACGGCAGGAATAGAAAACTTATCTTTTTCTCCGTCTTGGACGAACTACTTAACTGACATGCTAGATAATGATTTTTCATCTTATACTCAATCATTTACAAAAGATAAATGGATTGGGCAGCACTTAACGTTACTAAGAAAGAGTTATCGTTTTGATGGTCGCAGTGGTATTGGATTACTTGCCAGTGCGGTCAATAAAGGGAGTGAAAAGCAAGCATTAAAAACGCTATACAATCCTCCTGATAACAGTATAGCGTGGCATTCAGTTGAGTTGAGTCAAGAATCAAAGCAAATGCCAAATGAGAAAATAGACATTGAATTATTAGGAAAAGGGTATGCCGACTATTGGCAAGGAGTGCGGTCTAATCTGTCCATAGATCTTTTGTTCTCGCTGTTTTCAAGTTATCAGGTCTTGTGTGCTGTACGACAAGGTGAGTTAGGAGTTGAATCCATTAATGAGGGGCTGCGTCAGTATTTCTACCAACGAGGGTATCTGAATTTAGATCAAGTTTGGGAACCAGGTAAAGCCATCATGATCCGTCGTAATGATACCAGTTTAGGATTATTCAATGGGGATATTGGTATTTGTATGCCGGAATCCCCAGATTCAAATAGAATGCGAGTTTGGTTTCAATTAAGTGATGGTTCAATAAAGGGGATTCTTCCTAGCCGCTTAAGTGAATATGAATTGGTTTATGCCATGACAGTTCATAAATCACAAGGCTCAGAGTTTGATCGTGTGGTACTCGTGTTACCGGAAAAGACAGGACCCGTGTTGACGAAAGAGCTTCTTTATACTGGGATTACAAGGGCGAAGCAGCACTTCTCGCTTTGGGGAAGTGAAATGGTGCTCCGTCATGCAATTAGTAATAAAGTCATTCGATTATCAGGTTTGCAAAGTAAGATATGGTCAAATTCCGAACAATAAATCTTCTCTAAGGCAAGGCTGTTGAACTTTTTGAATTAGTCCCAACTATTTGCTAAAGAGTCTCATTTTTGAATTAATAAAATTGTGTTAGTGTAGGCATCAAATTTTATCTGTGACTAAGTAGGAACACATGAGTAAAGAGATTGTTTTAACCGGAATTACGACCACTGGAACGCCTCATTTAGGAAATTATGTTGGTGCCATTCGTCCAGCAATAGAAGCGAGTCGAGTAGACAGTAATGAAACTTATTTTTTTCTGGCAGACTTCCATGCATTGATCAAATGCCATGATCCTGCTCGTGTGCAACAATCTCGTTTAGAAATTGCAGCTACTTGGCTTGCTTGTGGTTTAGATCCTGAAATTGCCACTTTTTACCGTCAATCAGACATTCCTGAGATTGCTGAATTAAATTGGTTACTGACCTGTGTGACAGGTAAAGGTTTGATGAATCGTGCACATGCTTATAAAGCGGCAGTAGATGAAAACCTTTCAGCCAATCAAGATGCTGACTTCGGGGTGACAATGGGACTCTTTTGTTATCCTGTATTAATGTCAGCAGATATTTTAGCCTTTAATGCTAAAAAGGTGCCAGTTGGCCGTGATCAGATTCAACATATTGAAATGGCACGTGATATCGCAGGGCGTTTTAATCATATCTTTGGCGAGCATTTTGTTTTACCAGAAGCGGTTGTAGGGGAAGATACGGCGTTATTAAAAGGTTTAGATGGCCGAAAAATGAGCAAAAGCTACAACAACACGATTCCTCTTTTTGAAGGTGAGAAAAAACTTAAAAAAGCCATCAATAAAATTGTGACAAATCTATTAGAACCTGGTGATCCAAAAGATCCTGAAGATTCAACTGTGTTTGAAATTTATCAAGCATTTGCAACTCCCGAACAAACCGCTGAAATGAGACAGAAGTTTGCGGATGGTATTGCTTGGGGACAGGCAAAGAAAGAGTTATTTGAACTGGTCAATGGCGAATTAGCGGAAGCCAGAGAGAAATATAACGAATTAATGGCAAATCCTGCCAAGGTCGAAGAGATTCTGCAAGCTGGAGCATTAAAAGCTCGTACGCGTGCGCAAAGCTTGCTAAAAGAGCTAAGAGAATCTGTAGGCTTAGTCAATTTTAAATAACTGGAGAATAAAAATGAAATCAAGTGTATATGCGTTAATTGTGGCTTTCGTATTAGCCCTAGGTGTAGGTGGCTACAGTGCTGATGTTGAAGCGAAGAAATTTGGTGGTGGTAAGAGTTTTGGTAAGAGTTTTTCAACACCAAAACAAACTGCGGCACCTACTTCTGCAAGTAGTTCAACTGGTGCGGCAGCAGCTGGAACGAAAAAAGGCGGCTTCTTAGGCGGTCTTGGTGGCGGCTTGTTAGGTGGTTTGTTAGTTGGAGGTTTGTTTGCTTCTTTGTTTGCTGGTGGCGCCTTTGACGGTTTTGCCTTTGGCGATATCTTATTGTTCGCGTTGGTTGGTTTCTTAGTTTATAAGTTCTTTATTGCGCCAAAGCGTCGTGCAGCACAGGCGGCAGCAGGTGGGGCTCCTGATCAAATGTTCCGTAATATGGGGCAAAATGAAGCAACTGGAAACTCTAGTATAAATACCGGTGGTTTTGGTGGACAATCAGCGACCCCAGCGATGCAATTCCCTCCAGGCTTTAATGCGGAAGCTTTTGTTGCTGAAGCAACGAATCACTACAAAGCACTGCAAGTCGCATGGGATGATAATAATTTTGATGAAATTCAGGATTACGTATCTCCTGAGCTTTATAATTTACTAAAAGAAGAGCGTAATAAACTGGGTGCAGATAAAGCAAAAACAGAAGTGGTTTCTGTTATAGCTAACCTGGTTCGCGGTGAGTATATTGGTTCTACTGCTTCCATTTCTCTGGAATTCTCTGGTTGGGTGAAAGAAGGCGATAATACTTCTGATACGAAAGAGCTTTGGCATTTGGAAAAAAGTATGACAGAAGCGAATGCAAACTGGATGATTGTTGGTATTGAACAGCTTAACTAATCGTTATTTAAAAAAATAAGGTAAATTCGTTGATTCTTCGCTAGACTAGACTTAATAGCTGGTTCAATTAGTTAGCGAATTTACTCATTTAAACAGAATTAAAACGGATGTAAGCCATGTCTGAGATTGCGACAATTAAAGATTCCAACAAAACCGTGGTAGAAAATAAGAAAGGTGAGCTGTTACAGTATCTAACCTTTACTTTAATCGATGAAACCTACGGTATTAATGTAATGCAAATCAAAGAAGTTTTGCGCTACAGTGAAATAGCACCGGTACCGGGGGCACCATCCTACGTATACGGTATTGTTAATCTTCGTGGGAACGTTGTCACAGTTGTTGATACGCGTGTCCGTTTTAGTCTGCCTGAATGTACGATTACTGATAACACTCGAATCATTATCATTGAGCATGAAGGGGAGCAAGTCGGTCTTTTAGTTGATGCCGTTCAAGAAGTGTTTTACCTATATCAAGGTGAAATTGAGCAAAGCCCTAGTGTTGGTAATGATGAAGCCTTAATGTTTATCCAAGGTGTATATCAAAAAGACGAAGAGCTTGTTATTTTACTTGAATTGAACCGTATGTTTGAAAGAAATGATGCGCTTGGTATTGCAGCAATGTAATAGGATGTTGAATTTTCTTTGATAGAAGCAAAAAAAATCAGTTATAGTTAACTGATTTTTTTGTTTTTTTATATGCAATGAAAATTATCTGTCCCAATAGCTCTCTTCAAGACTGTCTTCTTTTTCCGGTAACCCTTTCGATAGTCGTGGTGCATTTTGCGCTAAAATCTCATAACTTACTCTATTTGAATATTTACAAATTTGGGCAAAAGATGAGTAGGCTAGATAATCAGTTTTATGTTTACTGGATTGAGGGACGAGGTCTTTGTGAAAGTTATTGGCGGCAATATCGTGCAGTAAAGCAGACAGTGCGCCATCACCTGCGCCATTGGTATTTTTGATTTTCTCTGGCCCCCCCATATAAGGGTTAATATGAGAAAACACTTTAATTGGTTTTTTACAGGCTCCCTTAGAAAGGGGGCGGCTAAATTCAAATCTATTAAAGTCAGGCAATTGCTCTGATTTTATTGGATTTGTGGTTTCTCTTTTAGCTCATCGTCAGTGTAGCCACACAAATATAGACCACTCGGTCCAGCCGTAAGTAAGACCATATCAACAAACTCTAAGGCAGAGTCGGCGGCTAATAATGGATCTGAATGGCCTGTTAATGCTTCCGCCTCAAGTTCATTCATCGCAAGAATATCAACATATTTATTAATAATATCCATTAGTTGCTGACGATTCTCATCAACTAAATGTTTAGTACCAAGAGACATTACAACAGGGATATGGTGCTGCTTAGCGTATTCCAATGACAGTGTTAATGCTTTTTGAATGGGTTTGCCGTGATGTCTAATCGGATAGGCGCAGGTAACAAATGCGGATGCTCCGGCGATGATGTCTTCTGGAATATGATCTTCATTTAATTCATCCATATCTCCTGGGGCAATGGCAAAGGTTCGCTCTCCATCAGGCGTGATTAGAGTGATTCCACGACCAATATCCCCTGCGACGCCTTGTAAGTGGTTCATGTCTACTTTGCTGCTAGTGTGGCAAATGTAGTGGTAGGCGGGGAGCCAAGTTTTATGTTGGATGACATGACGCCTAATAAAACCGACTTATCATCAGCTAAAACAGAATAGTTATGTAAGGTGTTGCCAATAGTCCCTCCTGCGAAGTGGTCAGAAATACGACCTTTATCCACTAATTCTTGATAAATTGTTGTCGCAGTTTGATGATCAACTAAGTTTGATAGGCCTTTAGTGATATTATGATGTTGTAAAAAATCATCACTAACACTTGCAACTACGTCAACAATGGTTTCGTCCAAACCCACTATATAGGTGTCTTTATCTGGTCGGACCTCTGAAGATGGTAGAATGGGCTTCGTTTGGGAAACGGGGAAGTAGTGTTTAATCTTTCTGCGACCAGGAAATTTCATTGATTGATGGAGCTCATAAAAAATAGAATGAAGTATTTTACCAAACTATTGATTATTACTCACAGTTAGATTTTATAAAAAGTGAAATTTATGAACGAAACAGAGCTTGATAGGTACAGTCGACAGATATTATTAGCAAATTTTGACTATATGGGTCAACAACGCTTATTAGATGCACGAATTTTAATGGTTGGAGTTGGGGGACTAGGAAACATTGCGGCGTCTTATTTAACCGCTGCTGGTATAGGGCACCTTACCTTAGTTGATGACGACTTTGTGGAAAGTAGTAACTTACAAAGACAGGTGTTGTTTAAAGAGTCTAATATAGGCCAAAAAAAAGTTGATGCCGCCAAAATGCAATTATCCTCTCTTAACTCTTCAACCCAGATCGATGTCATTGATGCGCGTCTATCCGGGCAAGAGCTAGTGAAGCAGATTCAACAAGCGGATTTAGTGATGGATTGCACTGATAACTTTGTCATTAGACAGCAAATTAATCAAGCATGTCATGCTTACAAAACCCCTTTAGTGAGTGCGGCCGCGATACGTTGGGAAGGACAAATCGTGAGCTTTCTTTTCGATCAAGCAATGGCTCCTTGTTATCAGTGTTTATACCCGAATCTTTCTGATAACGCTTTAAATTGCAGTCAATCAGGCATCATTAGTCCTGTTGTTGGCAGTATTGGTGTATTGCAGTCTCTAGAGGCACTTAAAATAATCAGTCAATGTGGGGTAGTTACTCATGGGGTATTGAAGTTATTTGATGGCTTTAACGGCCAATGGAGAGAGCTAACGTTAACCGCTGATCCTGACTGTAAAGTCTGCCACCCACATTGATTCTTTATAGTTAGCCCCTATCTACTTGATAGAAATAATTCGTCCTGTTTTTGTTGGGTTTTTGATACAATACGCGCCAATACTATCACCAGTAAGGTGTATTTGCTGGTCTGTTTACTATTTTAGGAGTGATATAAATGAGTGATGTAAAACACGCTAAATTGATGATTTTAGGTTCTGGCCCTGCGGGTTATACGGCAGCAGTATATGCCGCTCGTGCTAATTTAAATCCAGTAATGATTACTGGAATGCAAATGGGTGGACAGTTAACGACAACAACAGAAGTTGATAACTGGCCTGGTGATGATCAAGGTGTACAAGGTCCTGAACTAATGGAACGTATGCGCAAACATGCAGAACGTTTTGAAACTGAAATCGTGTTTGATCACATTAATAAAGTAGATTTAGAAAACCGTCCTTTCCGTCTTGAAGGCGATAGTGGTGTGTATACTTGTGATTCATTGATCATATCGACCGGTGCAAGTGCTCAGTATTTAGGCATGGAAAGCGAAACTAAATATATGGGGCAAGGTGTTTCGGCGTGCGCAACATGCGATGGTTTTTTCTACAGAAATCAAGATGTAGCCGTTGTTGGTGGTGGTAATACAGCGGTTGAAGAAGCGCTTTATCTAGCCAATATTGCAAAAACAGTTACGGTTATACATCGTCGTGATAAGTTTCGCTCCGAAAAAATCTTATCTGATAAATTGCTAGAAAAAGCAGAAAAAGGCAATGTTAAAATTGAATGGTTCTCCGAGCTTGATGAAGTATTAGGTGATGATGCGGGTGTAACAGGCGTTCGTATTAAAAATAATCAAACGGGCGAATTTAAAGAGCTTGCTGTTGCAGGATTATTTGTTGCTATTGGACATAAACCAAATACAGATATCTTTGAAGGTCAGTTAGATATGAAGGACGGCTATATTAAAATTCAGTCTGGCTTACAAGGAAATGCAACACAAACCAGCATAGAAGGTGTTTTTGCTGCCGGTGATGTATGTGATCATATTTATCGTCAAGCGGTTACATCGGCTGGTACCGGGTGTATGGCGGCGTTAGACGCTGAGCGTTTTTTGGATTCTGCTGAATAATAAAACGACTATCTTTGAGTCTTATTATTTAAGACTCAAAGATAGTTATAGTTATAAAAAAACCACGCAATTCGCGTGGTTTTTTTATAACCAATAAGATATTTCTTATTTAGCGTTGTAGGCTTCAATGCCTTCGATGATGATCGCTTTTGCCGCCGCCGCATCAGCCCAACCTTCCACTTTAACCCACTTATTTTTTTCAAGTGTTTTATAGTTTTCAAAGAAGTGCTCAATTTGGTTGCGTAATAATTCAGGAACATCATTAACGTCTTGAATGTCAGAATAAATTGTCGTCAATTTATCGTGAGGAACCGCCAGCAATTTTGCATCAGTACCCGCTTCATCGGTCATATTCAATACAGCAACAGGACGGCAACGAATAACCGAGCCTGGTACAATTGGATGCGGTGTGACAACTAATACATCAACAGCATCACCATCATCTGCAAGAGTATTGTTAATGTAGCCATAGTTTGCAGGGTAAAACATAGGCGCGGCCATGAAACGGTCTACTAAAAGTGCGTCCATGTCTTTATCAATTTCATACTTTACAGGTGAACTCTGTGCAGGGATTTCAATAGTAACGTAGATGTCGTTTGGCACGTCTTTACCAGCCGGAATGTTTGAATAGCTCATTATTTAGTCTTCCCATAGGGTTAAAATTTAACGCATTATAAAAGCTCATCGCGGCTGATGCTAGGTAGTTAGGATTATAGTTTGGGATTATTATGCATTTTTTCACCTAAAAGAAGCTAAAAAAATGAAGAGAAACGACTTAACTTATTGCTTTCTTTCCAGATTTAGCTAGTCTTAGTCTATGATCAAAATTTAGTCGTGAGGATTGAGATGACAAAATCAGAGTTGATCGAACTGCTTATTGACCAACAATCTCACCTTCCTGTGAAGGATGTAGAGTTAGCGGTTAAAGCAATACTGGAACATATGTCTGAGTCTTTGGCAGATGGCGAACGAATTGAAATACGTGGTTTTGGTAGTTTTTCATTACATTACCGTGCTCCGAGAATCGGTCGTAATCCTAAGACGGGTGAATCTGTTGAATTAGATGCGAAATATGTTCCTCACTTTAAACCAGGTAAAGAGTTAAGAGAGTTAGTGAACGATCCAGATGCCGATTTATCTGAACTAAACTAAATTTACCTTTTACCTCGAATTTTTACGCTGATCGCGGCATAATGACCTCATTAAACTTGTGGTGGGTCTTTTCATGTTAAAGTGGTTATACCGTATTATTGGTGCACTCATTCTTTTTACTTTATTAGTAATTGGTGTGTTTTTTGCTGTTCGTAATCCTCAGTTAATCAGTCTGGATTTTGTTATTTGGCAATCTCCTGAATTTAGTATTGCTTTGCACGTCATTCTAGCTTTTGGTATTGGCGTTATCTTAGCCTTAGTGGCGAGTTCAGCAATAATGATAAAATCTGAACGGAAAGTTCGTCTATTAACAAAACGCCTTGCTAAAAATCAAGCTGAACTTGCTTCTATTCGTAAAGACTCTATTGCTAAAGAGCTTGACGTGAGCGAGGAGTAAATGGATTGATTGATGTAGGTTTATTTGTTGTTCTTTTTGTTGCGTTAGCTTGCGGTTGGTTATTAGGTAAGCGCAAACCAAGAGAAACAAAAAAAGTTACTGACAAGGGAATTCCAAAAGATTACTTCAGAGGCCTCAATCATTTATTGAATGACCAGCATTCTGAAGCTATTGATGCTTTTGTTGATTCCTTACATGTCAATTCTGAGACGTTTGAAATACACCTTACGATAGGTAACCTATTTCGTAAAAAAGGTGAAATTCAAAAAGCAATTAACGTTCATCAGAATCTTCTCTCTCGTCCCGAAATCAGTCCAAAAGAAATGCGCTTGGTGCAACTTGAGCTAGCCAGTGACTTTATGTCGGCTGGATTGCTTGATCGTGCTGAACGCTTGTTACTTAATATTGCAGGGACAAACTCTGAATTTCAACCGATGATTTTGACATTATTAGTTGACTTATATGAGTTTGAACAGAGCTGGGATAAAGCCATTAAAATTGGTACTCAGTTAAATCTAATTCAAAGCAATGAAAAAATAGCTAAGCGCTTAGCTCATTACCATTGTGAAATTGCTCAATCCATGATGGACAAAGAACAATATCAGGAAGCTTATAAGTATTACACTTCAGCCTTAGATGTGGATGAAAAATGCGTCCGAGCGAGTATTGGAGCTGCAGACATTCTTATTGAACAGGGCCGTTTTAAAGAAGCGATCAAAGAGTTAAAACAAGTCGCTATTCAAGATAAAGAGTTTGTCCCGGTTATTTTACCTCAATTGAAAGAATGCTATGACAAATCATGGCGTATGGGGGGATATTTAAAGTTTCTAATTGAGCAAAACAAACAAAGCCCCTCCGCTTCGTTAATGATGGCCATTGCACAGCATTATTATCATGAAGATCCTCAGTATGCAGAGACTTTTTTAGTTGAACAATTACGTTTACATCCAACGATAAAAGGTTTTAAAGAGTTGATTAAAATGCAACTCGATGAATCGCAAGGAAAGAATAGCGATCATCTACACGTTATTTTTGAGTTAATAGAACATCTAGAACAAGTTAAACATAAATTTTTATGCCGCCAATGTGGCTTTTCAGGTCATCAATTACATTGGCAATGCCCAAGTTGTAAAAATTGGGGCACAGTAAAGCCAATTCATGGCTTAGAAGGCGAATGACCAAGTTGTTTATCTATTAAGATAAACGAGATTTATTTATCAATTCAGAGGAAGCATAATGTCCTGCCAGTCTCCCATTGTGGTTGCATTAGATTACCCGATATTAGAAGATGCAATGAACATGGCACAACGCCTAGATCCATCTCAGTGCCGAGTAAAAGTTGGAAAAGAGTTATTTACTCGTGTTGGCCCTGCCATTTTAGATGACCTGCATAAATTAGGTTTTGATATTTTTCTTGATTTAAAATTTCACGATATTCCTAATACAGTAGCCAATGCGGTAGCTGTTGCTGCTCGTGCTGGTGTTTGGATGGTGAATGTTCATGCTTCTGGTGGACGTAAAATGATGGAAGCGTCGGCTAATACGCTACAATCTATTCAGGGGGCAAATACTCTACTTATTGCGGTGACAGTTCTGACAAGTATGGACCAACAAGATCTAGCCGAGATTGGTATTGATTTGTCTCCACAAGAACATGTCCAACGATTAGCTCGTTTAGCGAAGTCCTCAGGCATGGATGGGGTGGTATGTTCTGCTCAGGAATCGTCAGTGTTGTCACACGAGTTGGGCAAAGATTTTTGTTTAGTTACACCGGGCATTCGTCCTACAGGAAGTGATCAAGGCGATCAAAAACGCATAATGACACCAACGGAAGCGATACAAGCGGGAAGTCATTATTTAGTGATGGGAAGGCCTATAACACAAGCGGCGGACCCCATTGCCATTTTACGTCAAGTAAATACAGATCTAGGTGTTGTTATTTAAATTTGTACTTTTGAAATGAATCATAGGACTTGTTTCTACTAAACTTTTTTCCTATGATTCATATACAGCTTACATGGAGTAGGCTGTTTACCGTATTTTTACTTTTCTCTTTGTGATTAATAAAAATAGGTAATTTACTATAGATTAAAAGGAGTTTATCGATGAATATCGGAATGAAACCATCCACTTTTTTCTTTTCTACCGTAAAGCTGTTAACTTTCTGGTGTGTGTTAATCCCTTCATTTTTTGTCAATGCCTATGCTGTTTCTCCGTTGAATATTAATACAGCAAGCGTCAAACAATTATCAGCAGTAATGTCTGGTGTTGGAGATGCGAAAGCAAAGGCAATTATTGCTTTTAGAGATCAAAATGGTCCCTTTGAATCCATAGACGATCTAACGAAAGTAAAGGGAATTGGTAGTGCTTTAATAAATAGAAATAGGGAATTTATCTCTGTTAAAGACTCTGAAGTACACCCTAAGAACGACATACAGGAGGCAGGTACCGAGTAGTTTTTTGACACTAGACTCAAAAATCAGTGCTGGTTATTCTGTTTACTCAGTCAAAAGGTAACCAGTGCTGAGACTTTATTCATAACTTCCCTGTCTTCAATGTGTTTAGGAGGTATTCATCAATAGCAGACAATGCCACTTTATACTTGATGCGAAGCTGGAATAAGTCGTTTCTTGAGATGTAATAGGCTGTGTTACTGTTTAAAAAGACAGTATTTCAATAAAGTTTTTGTTAAGCTTCATTTATCGTCAAAATTACTTATAGGAAGCTATTGTGTCGAATGAGTTTACGCTGGTCTCTTCTTATTCTCCTGCTGGAGATCAACCGGCAGCAATTGAAAAACTGGTTAGAGGGGTTGAGTCTGGTTTAGCGCATCAGACCTTATTAGGGGTAACCGGTTCAGGTAAAACCTATACGATTGCCAATGTTATTTCGCAAATAAAGCGCCCGACCATCATTATGGCCCACAATAAAACCTTGGCTGCGCAGCTTTACGGTGAATTTAAAGAATTTTTTCCAAACAATGCCGTAGAATATTTTGTTTCTTATTATGACTATTATCAGCCTGAAGCTTATGTGGCCGCATCGGACACCTTTATAGAGAAAGATGCGTCTGTTAATGAACACATAGAGCAAATGCGTTTGTCCGCTACCAAAGCATTATTAGAAAGAGAAGACGTTATTATTGTGGCGACGGTCTCGGCTATCTATGGCTTAGGAGATCCTGAATCTTATTTAAAAATGATGTTGCACCTTGATCGTGGAGAGCGCATTGATCAAAGGGACGTATTACGCCGTTTAGCGGAATTGCAATACACGCGTAATGATATGGTGTTTGAACGGGGAAACTTCCGTGTACGGGGTGATGTGATTGAAGTCTTTCCTGCGGACTCTGAAGACACCGCCGTTCGTATAGAGCTTTTTGATGACGAAGTAGAGCAACTTTCTTACATTGACCCTTTAACAAATAAAACCCTTCGTAAAGTTCCACGAGTAACTATCTACCCTAAAACACACTATGTAACACCTAGAGAAACTATAGTTAACGCTATTGAGCGTATCAAAGTCGAACTTGATGAGCGATTAGCACAATTAAAGTCTCTTGATAAACTGGTGGAATTACAACGGTTGGAACAAAGAACTCGATACGATCTGGAAATGATGCAGGAATTAGGTTATTGCTCTGGGATAGAAAACTATTCACGTTACCTTTCTGGTCGTCCAGAAGGTTCACCACCGCCAACCTTATTTGATTATTTACCCGATAATGCCTTATTAGTAATCGATGAATCTCATGTCACTGTGCCTCAATTGGGAGCTATGTATAAAGGAGATCGTTCTCGTAAGGAAAATTTAGTTGAATATGGATTTCGCTTACCTTCAGCATTAGATAATCGTCCTATGCGTTTTGAAGAGTGGCAGAAAATGAAACCGCAAACGATTTTGGTTTCCGCAACACCAGGTAAATATGAAGCAGAACATCAAGATTGGGTTGTAGAGCAAATTGCACGTCCAACAGGGCTTGTAGATCCAGAAATTGAAATACGTCCTGTCGCGACTCAAGTGGATGATTTACTCTCTGAAATTAATATTCGTTTACCTAAAAAAGAACGAGTGTTGGTGACGACGTTAACAAAACGAATGGCAGAAGATTTAACGGATTACCTTCATGATCATGGTATTCGTGTGCGTTACTTGCATTCAGGGATTGATACGGTCGAGCGGGTTGAAATTATTCGGGACTTACGCCTGGGTGAGTTTGATGTCTTAGTGGGTATCAATTTATTGCGAGAGGGTTTAGATATACCTGAAGTAAGCTTGGTCGCTATATTAGACGCTGACAAAGAGGGGTTTCTTCGTTCAGATCGTTCACTTATCCAAACGATTGGCCGTGCTGCACGTAATCTTAATGGCCATGCCATTCTTTATGGCGATAGAATTACTGGCTCTATGGAGAGGGCCATTAGTGAAACTAGCCGCCGGCGAGAAAAGCAAATCGCTTTTAACTTAGAGCATAATATTACGCCTAAGGGCATTTCTAAGTCAGTCGAAGATATTATGGAAGGTTCCTATAACCCAGGAGCCGGTAAAAACCGCAGTCAAAAAACGAAAAAAGTGGCAGAGATGGAAGCGGACTATAAAGTTGAAACTATGGATGATGTTTCTGATGTGCGTAAAGTTATATTGAATTTGGAAAAAGAGATGGTCATTGCATCTGAAGAACTTAAGTTCGAATTGGCTGCTGGTTATCGAGATCAAATACGCCAACTACAAAAGAAATTGAAAGAGGTGGGCGCATTATAGCGATGTGACCTATCCTGTATATTGATTAAAGAGTGCTCTTTTATGCGAGCATTAAACGAATACTATTAGAGGTGATATATGGCAGAGGAATCAAGCCAAGCGAAAGGTCGTTTAACTACTCGTACTGTTGCTATGCCATCGGACACCAATCCCGCGGGTGATATTTTTGGTGGTTGGGTCATGTCGCAAATGGACATTGCCGCCGGAATTTGTGCCGGACAGCGAGCGCAAGCGAGAGTGGTCACCGTAGAGATTGATCGTATGAGTTTTATTCGTCCAGTAAAAGTAGGAGACATATTAGGGGTTTACACTCATGTTCACTCCATTGGTCGAACCTCTATGCAAATCGCGGTGGAAGCCTGGGTTAGGCGCGGTCGTATAGGAACAAGAGAAAAGGTTACCGAAGGCATTTTTAAGTTTGTGGCATTAGATGAAAATGGAAAATCTACCCCGGTACCAGCCGAAGAAGATTTACCAGACTATGTCATGGAGAGTGCTGGCTTTTAAAAAAATTGTCGGAAACACAAAAAAATAACTTTAATAAATTCAAAATGTTAAAATTCAGGCAAACAGTACTTGCCAATGTAAAAACAATGGGTATAATTTGCGGCACAAAGACAATAGGACTATAGCTCAGTTGGTTAGAGCGCATCCTTGACATGGATGAGGTCAGCAGTTCGAATCTGCTTAGTCCTACCAAATTTATACTTACTACTTTCTTGGATTTGAGAGTATAAGTTACAAAAGCCGGACCTTATGTTCGGCTTTTTTGTATCTGATTTTGCCTAGTTTGTGCCCCATGTTACTGAATATGGATGAAAATGATGATCTTTACTTTTAATCATTATTTATGTGTGATTCGTAGAAAAGTTTTCAATCTAAGTTTTTACAAATTCAAGATTGTAGTAATGAGCGAATTAACAAGTTTTAAAAGAGTCTGCGGACAGTGCTGTACTGCTTAATCTATCTAGGGCGTTTGTTCTAGAAGGAAGCGATCAAATAGACATTGCGGGCTTCTACTCTCCCAGTAATATTAATGTGAAAATTCCTGTTCCTTATAAACGACACAAGAAACACTCCAACTCCCATTCTCGGCGTAACATTTGCCAGAATGGATGTGGATAACGGCTACCAAGGGCAGGGCATCGCTAAAAACATGGTAACCATGCAATGTAGCGAACCCTACTGATAAACGAGAGTATGAGCGTAGTTGGGTTAATTGTAGAGGGTAAAGATGATGATTTTGTTAAATTCTATCAAAGTCGTCATTTCATCTTCTTTAATAAGGAAGATAAAAATCTACGCGTTTATTTGCTTCAAATGGTATAAATGACTCGCAGTGCGAGTAAAATCAAAATAACCCCAGAGATTCGGTCAATGATCAGTGCCTTAGAGCGCACTCTGTCTATTACCTTAGAGTTAGAAAGAAAAATAGCGATTAAGCTATACCACAATCCATCAATCAATAATGGTGTTGAAACGATTACAATTTGATTAAAGGTATCATTTGCAATCGCTATAAACGGACTAAAGAGAGCGGTGAAAAACAGCATAATCTTTGGGCTTAAAATAGAAGTCAAAAAACCCTCTCGCATTCCTTCGAAAATCGGCGTCTTTTTTCCAGAAGCCAATTTAGCCGCTAGTCCTCCCTTTGAGCGCAGAGCATTCGAACCTAAGTATATTAAATAAGCGGAACCTAGAAGGGTAATGCTTGTAAATATTAGTGGTGTCTGCTCCATCACGACAGATAAGCCGATTATCGTAATGAAAGCGTAGATACCAATACCCATGGCATGTGACCAAGCGACAGCAATACCGTGAGCTCGACCACTCGCTAAAGAATGTTTTGCAACGATCGCAAGACTAGGGCCCGGAGACATAGCGCCTAATAAACAAATGCTAAAAAGTGATAACCACACTGTGATTGTCATAACCTATCCTTATTTTATTTTCTCTCATTAGATAGGAACTTGATCATTAATTGAAATCATAATTAATTATAATCGCCATGATATAAAATCATGGCGATGTATTTATCAGACACCGTATTTCGAAGTACTTAATATTCGAGCTATCTCGTATCTGAAGTACTTATGTGCGGGTTCATTATCAAATTTTGGGTGCCAAAACAGCCAATATTTCTGCTCTTGAGTCTCAAATGGGAGGACATGAGTTTTTATATCCCAATGTCGTGCTAGGTTCATCGCAATGTGCTCTGGAAGTATAATTAAGCGGTCACTGTTTGTTAATAAGTTCATAGCGGTGCTAAAGAAAGGCACCTTCAACGTAATTCGGCGAGAGTAGCCTTTATCAGCCAATTGGCGATCAACGGAGGAGTCTTTATCGGCACCACCAGTAACCTTTATATGGGTATATTTTACGATGTCTTGAACTGTTATTTGATCTTGTTCTGCTAACGTATGGTGACTGGCCATAACGCATACTGGTATATCCGAGCCTAAATAAATACTGGATACATTATCGGGCTTTTGTGTAAGCATTGATGACGCTAAGTGAATTCCAGATTCATGTAACATATTGATTAGATCCGGTTTCCACAGCTGAAAAGAGATATCCAATTTTGGAGATTGCTGTGTCAAATACTGGGCTATATCAGGGAATAGATACTGAGCGACATAATCACTCGATGCGAAAACGATTTCTCCTTGATAGCCTTTAGGCTCAAATGGAACATCGGTAAGTAACTCATCAAATTCACCAAGCAGTGAATCCAACCTGGTTTTAAGCATTACTGCTTTTGCGGTTGGGATTAATTGATTGCCATTTCTTACCAACAGCGGATCTTGGCATAAATCTCTAAGTTGAGCCAGTTGGCGGCTTACGGCAGATTGTGAAATATGAAGGCGGGCGGCCGCTTTTGTGACATGGCACTCTTCTAATAAAATATGGAGAGATCGTAATAAGTTGAGGTTAGTATTCCTTAACATGCCAAAAGTCCTGATTTAACAACTTATGATGAAGTCGTATGGTGTATTTTAAGGGTTATATAACCTTTCTGAACCGATTGAGTCAATTCATACTTTAATGCAATGCTGATCAAATAAAAGTAGAAATAATCAAGCGGAATAGAATGTCAAAATAGTCCTGTACAGCATTCACAGTATTCTAACTCATTCTCCTATGCCTGGTTAAAAAGAGCGATTTACACAATCACTAAATCTCCTCTCTTTGTCATCGTAAATTTTCTTAGAAAATGATGGATCCGCACCAAAATCATATAATTTGCCTACATTTCATAAGTAGCCTATTTGTCATTATTTTTGATATTGACTCTTAATTTAGTGGAGTACAGCGAGATGGAAAAAAAATCGGCGTTTTTAATGACGGCGCTATGTGGTTTTGCCATGAGTGGGTATGCCGTTGAATATAGTGAAGCTGAGCAAACACCTGTTTTTGATACGTTTGTGTTAAGCAGCCCTAACATGCACCATGGTGGACGGTTACCTATGTCCTACACATGTGATGGTGAGAGTGCTAGCCCGCCATTAAGCTGGCGCGGCGCACCAGAGTCGACACAATATTATGCGTTAGTCATGCAGCATAATGCCCCGGACGGTATCCATTGGTATTGGACTATGTACAACATTCCTGTAACCAAAAACCAAATACAGAGTGGTGAAATACTGGGTGAAATTGGTAATAATAGTGTTAACCGCTTGCTTCAATATGCGCCACCTTGCTCTAAAGGGCCTGGTGAGAAAGTTTACCAATTTACCCTCTACGCTTTATCGGAATTGGCTAAAATAAACACTGATAAACCAATGGATAGAGCTACATTGCTTATGTCTATAAAAGACATTACTCTTGGCTCGGCCACCATGACGATGACTTATGAGCGTGAGCCCTATAAGCGACCGCAGCAATCAGAAGCCAGGCCTAGACCTGCTGAACCAGAGAAGCTTAATCCTCCTGCATTAACAGATAGTATAGATTCCCCTCGATGCCATGATATTAGACGCTCGATAAATGCGGCTGGCTTCTCATCAAGTGTCTCAGTAACTTGTGATAATGATTACGCGTATGTCGTGTCTTCTACTTACCCCGACCATGCAATGATGACGGGCATCACAGGGACTAATGAGCAAATACCGGTTCCAGCAGAAGGTTATGCCGCTCCCATTAAGCTTCATCCTAAAAAAGCAGATACCTTTACCACCATTGATGCTGCCGTCGGTGTCGCCGTAAACGGAGTACCTATTTATGATTATTCATCTCAAGGGGAGTTGGATGTACATGAATACGATCAAAAACACGATACCTTGGTGCTTGGTCAATTAGACAATTGCGGGGGGCATGCTGGTCGCGGGGATGATTACCACTATCATGTATCACCTACTTGTATGATAGATGTAATGGAAAATCAAGGTGATGATGCCATCATTGGCTGGGGCTATGACGGTTACCCTTTATATGGGGATAAGAACCCAGATGGAAGTGACATTTCGGCTGACTCGCTAGATGTATGTAATGCTCAAGTCGATGAAAAGTACGGCTACCGTTATCAAACCTCTACGACACCACCTTATATTATTCAATGTTTAGTTGGTGAGGTGGATAGGCAGAAATTGCCTCGGGTTGCGCCTTTGAACGGTGATTATGAAGGTATAAGAGCAGACCTTCGTCCACCACAAGATGAGGTAAAAAATTTAACTCATACGATTTCCAAAGAAGGGAGTCGCAGTATGCGTTACCAATATCAAGGCGAAGATTATTTCACCACTTACACGCCTTCTACTCAAAGCAAAGGGTGTTATGACTTTCAGCAAAAGACCATTAGCAATGGTGGAAAGCTTGAGTCGGGCATATTTTGCCGAAGTGAACAACCGACTAATACCAAATCAGCGACTACAGTCCCAACAATAAAGCGCCGCTCAGTCCTATCTGGTACGCACAATTTAAGACTAGATGCCTGGGCTGATAACTGGTTTGCGGCCTATATTGGCGAAGTACTTTTGGTTGAGGATTCAGTATCAATCACGACCGAGCGTTCTTTTAATGCAGAGAGTGTTTTATTTTCAGCCGATTACCCCATTGAGTTGAATGTTATTTTGAAAGATTTTAAACAGAATGATTCCGGCTTAGAGTACATTGGTGCTCGAAATCAACAGATGGGTGATGGTGGTTTTATCATGCAGCTTACCGATACAGACACCAACAAGGTGGTTGCGGTAAGTAGTAGTGACTGGAAGTGCGAGATACTGCATAAAGCACCGCTTAATAAATTGTGTGAAAGCGAGTCAACTCCAATTCCTGGACAAGGCTATTGTACTTTTATTTCAAAGGGTGCTCCTGCTAATTGGTTAGACAGTGGTTTTGATGATTCTAAATGGGCAAACGCTACTGAGCATTCTGCGTCCTCTGTGGGCCCCAAAGATGGCTATAACGATATTAATTGGGACCGCCGTGCGAAATTTATCTGGGGTGAAGATCTAGAAACAGATAACACTCTTATTTGTAGAGCCACTATAGAAGAGCCTAAATAAGGAGTCAAAAATGCAAGTGATGATTAAGTTTCAACTATGTAAACGTGTTTTTCTGAATCTTTTAGTGATCGTGTTCAGTATGATGATTTTGCCTGTTCAAGCACATACGTTAGAGGAAACGAGTGCTCAAGTTATCTTGAGGGACGGTCAGGTTGAAGTAAGAGTCCTTACTGACATGGATCATCTAATTCTGACGCTACAGAATGATCAGGCGTGGTTAATGGGGGATATTGATGCGGTAATGCCAGACGGTTTGACTCATGATCAGCAAGAGGTCTTTATTAAAAACGCACTTAAAGCAACGTTTAGTCTGTTTGTGAACCGCCAGTCCCTCCCATTTGAGCGAGTTGCCGTTGCCAATCATGGTCATGATACTGAAATTGTTTTTCAGGCTCGGCATGCATTTGCAAAAGTAACAGACATCACTATATCCTTTCCGAAAAGCTTGGGCAGTGTACACGCCAGTTTTGTGAAGCCACAATATAGAATCCTGAGTGCTGATGATACGGCTACTATTATTTTTTAACGGTCTTTAATTATGTTTACGTGCCTGTGAAATTAATACATAAGTTCTTTTTCGCTTTTTTTATCACTAGCATGGCGCTTGTAGGTCTCATGTTTGTGTTTATTTATCTGACGTTTTCCAGTGGTTTTAATCACTATGTTGAGCAAGAAGAGCAGAAACATGTGGATGCAGTGAAGCAACAGTTGATTGACCTTTATGGGCAGTCTGATGGTTGGCAGCCGATTAAACAAAACACACTATTATGGCGCTCGATAGTTGAACAAAATGTAGACCCAAGAACCCCGCAACAACGGAACTTTAAAAATGAAGCTGAATTACCGCAAGACAAATCTTCTAAAGGCAGGACGAATCCCCCATCCCCCTCTTTTTTATGGATAAATCTCCCTCCGGGCTCATTGAAAACAGGTCAAAGGATCAGTTTATATGATGTAAATAAAGAGGTAATTGTCGGTAGGGAGTATTTAACAGATAACCCTCAAGTAGAGTCCATTTTACTGAATAATAAGGTTATTGGCTGGATAGGTTTTGAACCTTCTCGATTAGTAGAAAGTAGTCCTGCGAAGGCATTTTTAAGCGCTCAATTTCATAATTATTTTATGATTACCCTTGGTGTGATGTTATTGGCTTTCATTATGGCGATTATTTTATCTCGACATTTAATAAAACCGATAAGACAAATTGTCTCGGGAACCAATGCATTAAAAAAAGGGGATTTTTCTAATCGTATTCCTGCTCTCACTCAAGATGAGCTTGGAACGTTATCTAAGAACGTCAATGAGTTGGCTCAAACACTTGAAGAGAATCAGCAAATGCGGGCTCAGTGGGTGTCCGATACGTCACATGAATTAAAAACACCACTAACGGTACTTCGTTCCCATCTATTGGCTGTACAAGATGGGATATTTGTTGCGGATGAAAAGCGTATTGCTTTGCTGATCAAGCAAGTGGATAACCTGAACCATATTGTTGATGATCTTACGCAGTTGTCCCATAGAGACGCCGGGGTTTTTACCTATACACAGGTAGATTTGGATATTATTCAAGCGTTCGAAAGTAGTCTCGATGATTTTGTTATGCGGTTTGAGCAACAAGGGTTGTTGGTTCACCGACAGGCATTGCAAACAGTAGGGCAATGCCTAGTTAGGGGAGATAGAGATCGCTTACAGCAACTGTTTGTGAATCTATTGGAAAACACGTGTAAGTACACGAACAGAGGAGGGTCTCTCAATATTGAGGTGAATAAAACAAGGTCTCATGTTGTGCTAACTTTACAAGACTCGGCTCCCAGTGTTACGCCAGAAGACCAAGAAAAGTTATTTGAACGTTTTTATCGGGTTGAAAAATCTCGCAATAGAGAGCTAGGCGGTTCGGGTTTAGGTTTGGCTCTCTGTAAACAAATAATTGAAGCTCATAAGGGCGACATCTCTCTGCAAGACTCACCCTTTGGTGGTTTGTCCGTTCAGGTGCGCTTTCCGTTACTAGGGTAATGATGATGTCTAAGCAAACAATTCTCATCGTTGAAGATGAAGAAAATATCGCCGAAGTACTGATTGCTTATAGTCATCAGCAAGGCTATAGCACGGAATATTTTAAGAGTGGTCAAGGAGTAGTAGATTTTGTGAAACACAATACTGTGGATTTAGTGCTTTTGGATATCATGCTTCCTGTGGTCAATGGTATCGACATTTGCAAGCAGATTCGGGCTTTTTCAAATGTTGCTATTATTATGGTCACGGCAAAGCGGCAGGAGATCGATAAATTAATAGGGCTTGAATTGGGTGCAGATGATTATGTCTGTAAACCATTTAGTCCAAAAGAAGTCATGGCGAGAATCAAAACCGTCTTAAGAAGAGCGCCCCAATCTGGCAATAATGTGCTGAAACATTCGGCTTTTGAACTGCATAAAGACAGTTATCTTGCTCTGTTGCACGGTCAGCAAATGAGTCTGACCGCGGTAGAATTTAAGATCTTAGCGTTGTTGCTAGGGAAGGTCGGCCGTGTATTTAGCCGAGAAGACATCATTCAACACGCTTACCGAGAAACGACAGATATTTCGGACCGTAATATCGATAATCACATCAAAAATATACGTAAAAAAATTCAAGAAATTGAAGCGGGCTTTAACCCTATTTCTACTGTCTACGGCGTAGGGTATAAGTTTCTAAAAGAATAAAAACGGCCATTAACTCAGAGGGGGACTGGATAACCGTAAGAGGCCATAAGTGCTTAGTTATGCTACTTAAAGCTGTTCTAAATCAATCGATTAAAGATTAGGGGGTAATTCCCCCTTTTTTTGGGTTCTGAATTTAGCTTTTTAAGTGTCTTGGTGTTTAAGGGGCGACTTGTGAAATGGCTTTTGCGACGTCTAAAAGCTTTTCTTTTGCGGATTCAAATTCATTGTGATTATGCATGATTTGGTCTGCTCCTGAGATGTTTATTGCAGCGATGGTTTTGCCTAAATAATTGGTAATCGGGACCGCGATGGCTGTGGCATTATCAGAGCGATTACTAGAGAAACCTTGAGCCCATTCTTTGCGTAATAGCTGTTTTAATTCTGGTAGTGACTGGGGGTGCGGTCCTGGATATAAGTCGAGTTGTAAGGATTGATACATGGCATTTAATTCAATATCACTCAATTGTTGCAGTAACACTCGCCCCATTGCATTGGTATGGCATGGCAGTCTTGATCCCAATGGAATATTAACGGACAGGCGCTGTGATGCTTGTGAGCGATAAATATAGACAGTCTCTAAACCATCACGAATGCCTAAATGACATGAAATCGACGTGTTGTCTCTTAATTCATTTAGATGAGGGGCGGCTATGTCAACTAAATCCCGACCTGCTAAAAAGGCAAACCCCCGAGAGACCACTTGTGGTCCCAATTCATAGGCATTACGAGTCACTTTTTGTAGGTAACCCATGTCTAATAAAGTTTGCACTATTCGATAAGTGGAAGAGGCGCTCACGCCTAAAGAGTCCGCAAAGTCCTGAGTGTTTAGAACACGATTTTCCTTATCAAACATTTCTATAATCTGTAACCCTCTAGATAATGCAGGAACATGGTAATCGCTATTTTTTGTCATTTTAAATCCAAATATGATGTTTTTTTTTGTATATGAATTAATTTTCTGTTTTTTTGCTTTGTTCTAATTTTTTACTTTCAAAATTGATTTATTTAAATATATTGGAATACAGCTGTGATTAATAGTGTAAATACTATTTTTTATTTATATGTGCTCGTATTTTTATCTGTGGGGATTGGTGTTATGTCGAAAGAATTTGTTTTAAAAGCGTCCTGTGAAGCGGCAAGTGGGATTGTTGCAGCTGTCTCATCTTATTTGGCCGAACACAGTTGCTATATATCTGAGATGCATCAATTTGATGATGAAGATAGTAATCGCTTTTTTATGCGTGCTGAATGTCGAATTGAAGGAAATGAGCAAACAATTGAGTCAATTCGTCATGATTTTGATGAGCAGGTCGCACGTTTCGACATGGAATGGGACATCCTTGATAAAAACAAGCCTGTAAAAGTACTGCTCATGGTGAGTAAGTTTGATCATTGTCTAGATGATCTCCTTTACCGTCATCGTAAGGGCGAGTTACCAATGCAGATTACTGCCGTTGTTTCAAATCATAGAGATTTAAGGCCTATGGTTGAACGTGAAGGCATTCGCTTTATTCATTTACCAATAACTAAAGATAATAAGGCGGATCAGGAAGCGGCCTTGTTGGATATTATTGACGAAACGAATACAGATTTAGTGGTGTTAGCGCGTTATATGCAAATTTTATCGAATTCCCTTTGTGAAAAATTACATGGTCGTGCGATCAATATTCATCACTCGTTCTTACCTGGTTTTAAAGGCGCTAAGCCTTACCATCAAGCCCATGAAAGAGGTGTGAAATTGATTGGCGCAACGGCTCACTATGTGACATCAGATCTTGATGAAGGCCCTATCATTGAGCAATCTGTTCAGCCAGTTGATCATACTTATTCACCTGATCGTTTAGTGGCGGTAGGACGTGATACGGAAACCGTAGCGTTAGCGAAAGCCGTAAGAATGCACCTTGAGCATCGGGTGTTTATGTATGGCAATAAATCGATTGTTTTTAAGTAGCGAATTGAGGAGAGCGTCATGACAATTAAGATTGATGGCAAAGCGCTGGCGGATGAGATCGTTCAAAGAGTGGCTAACGATGTATCGATTTTTAAGCAAGAGCACAGTATTGCGCCCGGATTGGCTGTTGTGCTGATTGGGGAAGACTCAGCGAGTGCCGTCTATGTACGTAATAAAGTAAGACGTGCAGAACAAGCCGGTTTGCGATCCATTGAGCATTACTTATCGGCGGACGCAACGCAACAAGAATTAGAAGACCTCATTGATGATTTAAATAAAGATCATTTAGTTCACGGTATTTTAGTGCAGCTACCGCTTCCAGCCCATCTTTCTGAAAATCGAGTAATAGAAGCCATTTCCCCTGTAAAAGATGTGGATGGTTTCCACCCTGAAAATGTGGGTAGGTTGGTGGCGGGGCAAGCGGCTTTGACTCCCTGTACGCCACTTGGTTGCATGATCATGCTTAAACGTCTACTGCCGGATTTATCCGGTAAGCATGCAGTCGTTCTTGGACGATCCAATATTGTTGGTAAACCAATGGCGAATTTACTTTTGCAAGCTAATTGCACTGTAACCGTGGTTCATTCTAGAACTCAGAACATTGAATCTCTCTGTCGAACGGCGGATATTTTAGTGGCCGCTGTTGGGCAACCCTTATTGGTTAAAGAAAGTTGGGTTAAGCCGCAGGCGGTAGTAATTGATGTGGGAATTAATTCGGTTCTAGTAGAGGGTAAGAGAAAGTTAGTCGGAGATGTGGATTACAACACAGTATTTTCTAAAGTCTCAGCCATCACGCCTGTACCGGGCGGGGTAGGCCCAATGACGATTGCTTGTCTTATGCAGAATACTCTTAAAGCCGCCCAGTTCCAATTAGGTATGTCTTTGGCTTAATGGCGCTACAAAATTAGATTTATTTAGGAAGTATATTATGCCTTTTTCGTTATTGAAATACGGATTAAAAAACGACTACCCATTTGAAAATGACATCGATCTACCATTACCTACAGAGTTAAAGAAGCACTATGATGTTGTGATTATCGGTGGTGGGGGTCATGGTGTGGCCACGGCTTTTTATCTTGCAAAATACCATGGCATTACTAATGTGGCTATTTTGGAGAAAGGTTATCTTGGTGGTGGCAATACGGCGCGAAATACGGCGGTTATTCGTTCAAATTACTTAACCTCGGAAGGTGTGCGGTTCTATAAAGAATCCGTGGATATGTTCAAAGGGCTGTCTAACGAGTTTGATTTTAACATCATGTACTCTTCACGTGGTCAGCTAACCCTAGCCCATACGGATGCTACAATTCGCTCATTCCGTCAACGAGCAGAAGTAAATACGCACTTTGGTGGAAAAACAGAATTAATTGACCCTCAGCAAATTAAAGAACTGGTTCCTACGCTTAATATGAACCCCGCCGACATGCCTGTTTTAGCTGGTTTATGGCATATGGATGGGGCAACGGCTCGCCATGATGCTGTGGCTTGGGGTTATGCTAAAGGGGCCACACAACGAGGCGTTGAGCTTCACCAATTGACGGAAGTGACGGATGTCATCATTGAAAATGGTAAAGCTAAAGGGGTAAAAACCAATCGCGGAACCGTTAGTTGTGGTTGCATTATTCAAGCTGTAGCAGGGCATAGTTCCATTGTTGCGGCCATGGCAGGTATTAAAATGCCGATTACAACCTATCCTCTGCAAGCCATGGTGACGCAGCCTGTGAAGCCTTTCTTAGATCCTTTGGTTAGTTCATCCGCTCTGCATTGTTACGTGCAACAAACTGGACGAGGAGAAATTGTTTTTGGTGGAGGCTCTGACCCCTATCCGCTTTATAACACCCGTTCCACTCTGGACTTAAAAGAAAGTTTATTAGCCAGTGCAGTTGAAATGTTCCCATTTATGGCGAATTTAAAGCTGATGCGTCAATGGTCAGGCATCACCGACATGACGTCAGATTACAGTCCTATTATGGGGTTAAGTCCAGTAGAAAACTATTATCTTGATGCAGGTTGGGGAACATGGGGGTTTAAATCTACCCCTATCTGCGGCAAATCCATGGCTGAGTTGGTTGCTAGTGGAGGCAAGGTTCCTGAGATTATAGCGCCATTTGCAATGGATCGATTTGATGTCTTTCGTCAGGTTAACGAAATGGGTGCCACGGCAGCAAGCCACTAAGGGGTTATTATGAAAATTATGAATTGCCCATTAAATGGGCCAAGAAATATCAGTGAATTTGTGTATGGCGGTGAAGTTAAAGCTATGCCTAACATTCTAACTTGTACGGATAGAGAGTGGGCTGATTATGTATTTTATTCTGAAAATACGATACGCGTCATTACTGAATGGTGGTTTCACTCTCCATCCGGTTACTGGTTTATCGCGGAAAGGCATACAGCGACGGATGAGATTTTTAAAACCTATGATCCTTCTGAATTATTTAATCAGCGCATTGATTTTGAGGCGACGTCTGCGCTTGAAGCGGAGAAGCCAGTATGACCAGTCATAATAGATTACCTATGCCGTCAGGCTTATATATTAATCGGGATAAGCCCTTGTCTTTCACTTTTGAAGGTCAAATTTATCAAGGTGTAGAGGGAGATACGATAGCTAGCGCATTGATTGCTAATGATCAATGGTTAATGTCTCGTTCTTTTAAATACCATCGTCCACGAGGACCGCTGACCATGGCTGGTCAAGATGCGAATACCTTAGTGCAATTAAAAAATGAGCCCAATGTATTAGCTGATAAGCAGGTTATTTCCAACCGTTTAGAGGTCTTGGGTCAAAATTATAATGGCTCACTGGAAAAAGACAAAGATGCAAAATTAGGGTATGCAGGACGGTTTATGCCTGTAGGCTTTTATTATCGCGCCTTTTATAAGCCGCTGGGAGTGTGGGATAAATGGGAACCTCTTATTCGAAAAAAGCCGGCTTAGGTTTTGCTGATCTGACTTTTACGCCTATTTATCATGATAAATCTTATCTTTTTCATGATGTTGCTGTCATTGGAGCAGGACCTGCTGGGCTTGCGGCCTCTCTCAAAGCGGCCGATGCCGGAGCAAATGTTTTACTTGTCGATGAAAACCCCATGTTAGGTGGCGCTTTGACCTATCATAGGTTTGATGTGGCAGGGGTACGTGCGGCTGAATTAAGAGAGCAGCTAACGGCCAAGGTTCGCCATCATAAGAATATTACTGTGTTAAACAGTGCGACTTGTAATGGTTGGTTTACGGATAACTATCTGCCCGTTATTCAAGGCAATCGTATGTATAAAGTGCGTGCGAAGCAATGTATTGTGGCTTCGGGAGCATTTGAGCAGCACGTGGTGTTTCGTAATAATGATATTCCAGGTGTCGTTATGTCCAGTGCTGCGATGAGATTAATGACTCAGTACGCAATTAAACCAGCGAACAAAGCCGTTGTTCTTGCGGGTAATGATGATGGATATCTATGTGCACTCGAGTTACTTAAAAATGGAGTCGAAGTGGCTGTCATTGTGGACATGCGTTCACAAAGTTCGGATCCTTTACTACACTCAGCTGTGATCGAAAAAGGCATTAATGTGCTTTTCAATTCGACGGTATATGAGGCGTTACCTAGTACTGATAAAAAGCGTCTTGCCGCGGTGCAAGTACATGCGATTACTGGAAGAGGGAAGGTCGCCGCTACTGGTGTCACTATTCCTTGTGATTTGCTGTGTATGTCAGCGGGATATATGCCAGTGTATCAGCTTCTTTGTCAGGCTGGAGCTAAGTTAAGTTATGACGATGACAGTGCTCGTTTTGCATTAACGAATCTTCCGAAGAACCTGCATGTGGCAGGCTCTGCAAACGGTGTGCATGAATTAGATGCGGTAATCAATGACGGTGAATTAGCGGCCTATACAAGCTTAACTTTATTGGGTCTAGCCAGTGATGAGCCGCAACCTGTGACTTGTAATAAGCAGACTAACTTTCCTTGGCCGATCTTCTCTCATCCAAAAGGTAAAGATTTTGTTGATTTTGATGAAGATCTTCAATCTAAAGATATTGTGAATGCAACCCGTTTGGGTTATCGGGATGTCCAGCTGGTTAAACGATTTTCAACTGTGGGAATGGGGCCGTCTCAAGGGCGTCATTCGGCGTTACCTACCGCACGTTTGGTTGCTGATGCCACGAACCGCACAGTAACGGAAACAGGTGTTACGACGGCAAGGCCCCCTTTCGTTCCTGAAAAACTGTCTCATATTGCTGGTCGTATATTTAATCCATATAAATTGACACCGATGCATCAAAAGCATCTAGAGTTGGGTGCTCATATGATTCCTGCTGGGATTTGGCAGCGTCCAGCCTACTATGGGAATCCTATCGATCGGGATAAGGTGGTCCAACAAGAAGTAGAGATGGTCCGTAATGCCGTGGGTATTATTGATGTGAGTACGTTAGGAGGTCTGGAAGTTAGGGGACCGGATGCGGCCGAGTTTGTGAATCGTATTTATACCTTTGGTTTTTTAAAGCAACCAGTGGGTAAAACCCGTTATGCGATACTTACGAATGAACAGGGCGTTGTGGTTGATGATGGTGTTTCTTGTCGAATAGGGGAAGATCATTTCTATATTACAGCGACGACTGGTGGCGTTGATGCGGTTTATCGTGAGATGACGAAATGGAATGCACAATGGCGCTTGAGTGTGGATATTGCCAATGTGACATCGGCGTTTTCAGCGGTAAATGTAGCAGGACCATTGGCGAGGAAAGTACTTAGTAAAGTATGTTTTGATGTGGATTTATCGAATGAATCGTTTCCCTACCTAGCGTATCGAGAAGGAACGATTGAAGGTGTCCCCATTCGATTGCTACGAGTCGGGTTTGTTGGCGAGTTAGGCTATGAAATTCATATGCCTAGCCTTTTTGGTGCTACCATTTGGGATGCGTTAATGGCCGCAGGATCAGAGTTCAATATGAAACCATTTGGTGTGGAGTCTCAAAGGCTGCTGCGTTTAGAAAAAGGTCATATTATTGTTAGCCAAGACACGGATGGTATGTCTCACCCAGGGGAGCTATCACTAAACTGGGCAATTAATCGTAAGAAGCCCTTTTTCATCGGTAGACGCTCTGTCGATATCGTGATGGAACGTCAACAAACGAGAAAGCTGGTTGGCTTTAAGCTGAGTTCCGAAAGCTGTCGTCCAAAAGAAGGGCATATAGTATTAGCGTCTTCTGATCAGAAGGATTGTGCCATTACTGGTAATGTCACTTCGTCTGAATATTCAACCACCATAGGTGCAAATATCGGGTTGGCTTATGTTGGCATTGAGCAAAAAGAAGTCGGCTGCAAATTCCCCATTCGAGTCGATAACGGTGAAATCGTTATGGCCGAAGTGGTTCAGTTACCATTTTATGACGCTAATAACTCTCGTCAGGAGGTGATCTAATGGATTTCTATAATCTAAGTTCAGCCAAGTCTTCTCGAAGCAGTCTACTCAGTTTAAATAAAGTAGATCGCTCTCACTCAAAATTAGAGGTGCAAGATTGTACTGTGTATTCCCGGGTGGGGTTTAGAGGGGTAGGTGCGGAGGCTTTCTTAGAGTCAAATGGCTTGCCAATACCCAAATTGCCCAATCAATCTCTCTCCTACAAGAATGGCTTGATCATATTGCGCTTGAGTAAATCTGAGTTTTGGGTGGTCGATACAGCTAACAAACATCACGCATTGATTGAGGCCTTGGAGTTGAGCTCAAAAGAGGCAATTAATGTGTATCGGTTGTATTGTCAGCATAGTCATGGATGCTTTTTGATTACAGGGGATGCTGATTTAACTGTGAAGATGTTTTCTAAAGTATGCAGTGTTGATTTGAGTCAGGGTGTGTTTGCACTAGGTAGTATCGCTCAGACTTCTGTTGCTCGAACGAATGCTATTGTAACTAAGCAGAGCATGGATGGGGTTGTATTTACTTTATTATTGGCCGATGTGGCCAGTACTCAATACTTATGGGAAGCGATAGAGGATGCGGCATCTGAGTTTGTCTAGACAGTGTTGATCTTGCAATAAAAGCCACTAGATATAGGGTCAGGTGATTATGTGACCCTATTATCTTGGTTTACTGTCCTCTTCTATGGTTCTTAGTTGCGTATTGGCTAAAAGGAGATCGAATGGTTGCCAAAATATTTAGTACCATGCTCTATCTTTTTGAGCTACTCATTGAAACTTAAGTCCGTGTTTGGCGTTTGTATAGGTAGCGGTGATTAATAGCTATTAGGCTTGTTATGACCTAGTTATATTTAAAATTATTGCGTGTTTTTTTGTAGGATAATTGTTTGTTCTTTAGTTACTGAGCGCATTTTTAACTAATTAATGTATAACTTATTCCTTCGTATAGGTAGTTTTTTTTCATATTTGTATTATGTTGAATGTATTCTGTTGTTTTTGAGTTTTATTATGTTTTTTATAAAAAAAATCTAATAGATTAAAGTGCGTTTATATCGAATTATCAGTCGATATTTTCTTAAGCTCATATTTTTTCTTACATTAAAGTGAGAATTTAGAAACGAGTTTTACCTTTGTTAGTTATTGAGAGTATTGTTTTATGCTTTCTCCTTAATCTTAAACAAAAAAAGGAATGTTAGATGAAAAATAAATTAGGTACTTTGTTAGTGTCTGTAGGCTTAGGGCTAGGTTTAGCCTCTGGTACAGTTATGGCTCAAGAGCGTGTCTTTTTTGGGATTGCAACAGGTGGTACAGGAGGAACTTATTATCCTCTTGGCGGAATGTTGGCTCAAGTTATTTCTAATAACTCAGATCTAGGTGATAAAAAAATATCGGCTACCGCTGAAACAGGTAACGCTTCTGTTGCGAATGCGACCTTGTTAGGGCGTGGTGCGATAGAGTCGGCTTTCGTTGCAGCCGATGTATTGGATGCGGCTTATAATGGTAAAAATCAGTTTGATGGCAAAGCGATCAAAAACTTGCGTGCGTTAGGTGCCTTATATCCTGAAACGGTACAACTGGTATCACAACCGGGTATTAAAACTTTCTCTGATTTGAAGGGTGAATCTGTCAGTTCTGGCTCTCCAGGTTCTGGTCAATGGCAGTTATTAGGTGACTTATTGGTTGCTTATGGTATGGATCGTAAAGATATTAAAGAAGATTACTCTTCATTTTCACAATCTGCAGAAAAAATCAAAGATGGCAACCTTGGTGCGTCTTTAATTACCGCAGGTTCTCCTACCTCATCCATTGTTGAACTGTCTAACAGCCATGATGTGAATATTATTCCTTTATCTGGTGCGGCTATTGATAAATTACGTCAAAGCCAACCTTATTACGCTAAAACTGTTTTGCCAGCAGGGACTTATAAAGGAATTGATAAAGATATCGAAACCATTGCGGTACGTGCAATTTGGGCGTCTCATGCGGATTTATCCGATGACGTAGCTTATGCCGTAACGAAAGCCTTGTATGAAAATACAGACACTATGGCTAAAGTTCATGTAAAAGGTAAAGAAATTACGCTGCAAACGGCTTTAGAGTCTGTGTCTATTCCATTACACCCAGGTGCTGAGCGTTATTACCGTGAAAAAGGCCTTATTAAATAAGATCTTCTCTTTTGGAATGGGGGTTGTGATCGCCGTAACCCCCTTTTCTTTATTTGGCTCAGCATTAAGCATTAGCCAAACGAGAAGTGATGTATTTTTAGAGTGTGTTGAATTAAGTGATGATCGCTTTGACTTAAGCTTTATCCACTCTGTCTCTCTTACCCCCGTTGTTGATAAATATAGTGTCGTTACCAGAGGTAATGAATTGTCTATTCTTCAGACGGCGGAACATTTTATTGCTCATGGGCAGGGGTTGCCATCCTTGTTGAATGAACCCGATGCTTATGATTTTGAGTCTAAGAATGGAGAGTTTATTTTAAAAATGCATCGGGAGATACCTAACCTGATTGTTCGAACGGATAGTCGATTTCAGAATAGACTCCATACTAGTGATATTACGGTGAACCTTAACCAATGGTCTGATATTGGCTTACATATTGTCCCAATACAAGCCTGTGAACCAGACGTGACGACGGTGATAAAAAATGAGTAACATTCATCCAAAGCAAAATGAGAATGAAGCTATTCTTAGTCAAGAAGAGCTCGATAACTTGGTAAAAAAATACGATAGTGAAAGTAACTTTCGTAACTCAAGAGGCTTATTAAAAATATTTATAACCATAACCTGTGTTGTACTGAGTTTGTTTCATGTTTATACATCTGGTTTTGGTTTATTAAATGAAATCTCTCATAGAGCAACCCACCTTACTTTTATAATGGGGCTCTTGTTTCTTGTTTTTCCTCGCAAGGAGCCAAAAAATAAACCATTAAGCATGGTTCTTGGCTTTGCTTATGGTGGGTTCTATTTATTTATTGGCAATCAGCTGGCGACGGCTCTTTCAGGACAAATTCCAGCTTGGCAGGTATACAGTATTTACTTATTTACCATCATCATTTCTATCTCGGCACTGCCTCTTTCATTTCTGAGAGAAAAAGCCGGTAGAGTGGGTGTGTTAGACTGGTTGCTTGCCATCATGGGCGCAAGTTTCTCCGGATATTTAGTCTTCTTCTTTCAAGAAATTTTTGTCATTAATATCGGCTTCCCGCAACCAGAAGAGTACATAATGGGTGGTATGGCCATTTTATTAGTACTAGAAGGCGCGAGGCGTACCATGGGGGAATCCTTGTCTCTTATTGGTGTTGTGTCTTTGCTCTATGCCATCTTTGGTCCATCCCTTCCTGGTATGATGGCCCATCGTGGCTACGATATTATTCGCCTAGTCGAGCACCTTTATTTAGGGACTGAAGGTATTTATGGCATCGCAATTGGTGTCGTTGCAACCTATGTATTTCATTTTGTTTTATTTGGTGTTCTGGCACAGGCATCCGGTCTTGGTAAGTTATTTATTGATCTTGCTTCTGTTTTATCCGGCCGCTATGTTGGTGGGCCTGCGAAAGTGTCCGTCGTTTCATCTGGTTTTTTTGGTATGATATCCGGTTCTCCTGTGGCAAATACGGTTACTACAGGTGCGTTTACTATTCCCATGATGAAAAAGTATGGGTTTAGTGGCCGATTTGCCGCTGCAACGGAAGCCGCTTCTTCTTGTGGTGGACAAATTACACCTCCTATTATGGGGGCTTCTGCCTTTGTTATGTCGGAAATGCTAGGGGTTCCGTACAACGAATTAATCCTGATAGCTATTATTCCAGCGGCATTTCATTACCTGGCTGCCTTATGTATGGTGCATTTTGAAGCGAGGCGTTTAGGCTTAAAAGGCATGCCAGCTTCAGAAATTCCACGCTTGTCGAATGTTCTTGCTCGCCATTGGCACCAAATGATTCCGCTTATTGTTATGGTGTCTATGTTGCTTATGCAGTTTACTCCATTTTTAGCCGCCTTCTGGGGAATCATCTTAACGGTTGTCTGTTCTTACATTCCATTAATTTTAAAACCAATGGGCTTTACTCGATTAGATGCTGATAGTGTATTAACACCTAAGAAGCTGATAGAAGGGCTAGAGGAAGGGGCGAAACAATCTATTGCAATAACCGCTGCATGTGCTTGTGTCGGCTTCTTATTAGGTGTAACGACACTTACTGGTTTAGGCTTTAAGTTTTCTGGTGCGATTGTTGGATTGGCTACAGACTTAGGTACATGGTTCAGCGCATTGGTTCCTTTTGGTTTACTCGATCAATCTGGTGTTATCCTATTTTTTGCCCTCGTTTTGGTTGCGATTGCGTGTATTTTGATGGGGGCGGGTATCCCAACAACGCCAACTTACATCATTCTTGCGTCTATTGTTGCTCCAGCCTTAGATGACTTCGGTATTGCTATTTTAGCGTCACATTTCTTCATCTTCTACTATGGTGTGCTAGCTGACGTGACGCCTCCTGTGGCTCTGGCCGCCTATGCAGGAGCTGGTATTGCAGGATCTGAACCAATGAGAACGGGTGTGACGGCATTTAGGTTATCTATGGGTAAAGCTTTAGTTCCCTTTATGTTTGTCTATGCGCCAAGCTTACTGTTCTTGAACTTTGACGCGATTGAGTTTGCTTTAGCTATGTTTAGTGGCATTTTGTGTATTGTGGCGTTGTCTTCAGCCTATATCGGCTTTTTTAATGCGGAATTAAGCACGATGCAAAAAAGACTACTGACGGTTGCGGGTTTGATTTTGGTGGGTAATAACCCTTGGTTAATCGCTATTGCTTCTGCTGTTGTATTAACCATACTGTATCGAAATCATATTGCTGGAAATCAGTCACTCTCCTTGAGTTCCTAAGTACATCTAATCATCTCTAACTAACACTTTATTGAGATAATAATGGCATTTTCTTATTTATAAATAAGAAAATGCCTGTCTATCGAGAGAGCATAAGGGGTTATTGTTTCTATTTTTACCCTTAGTAAAGTGTATCTATTCACTCATATAATCGGTACTTAGAGGTTATATAAGTGGTGTAATGACCTCTTTTTATTTGAAAAAAATGATCGATTTATTTAATGAGGATACTGTTGTGACACAGAATATTTGCCAGCAAGCCTATTTTGCCAAACGTGCTTTATTGTCTAATGGCTGGGAGCATAATGTTCGTTTTATTGTTAAAAGTGGGCACATTCACTCAATTGTGGCGGATAGTGATCAACAATCTAGCGACATATTTTTATCTGGTCCCGTGTTACCTACGCTTGCGAACTTGCATTCTCATGCTTTTCAGCGAGTGATGGCTGGCGCGGCTGAGGTTAGTTTAAACCCCAATGACAGTTTTTGGAGTTGGCGTGATTTAATGTATAAAATTGTGCGAAGGCTTACACCATATGAGGTGAAAGTGATTGCCACACAGCTTTATATTGATATGTTAAAAGCAGGTTATTCTCAAGTTGGAGAATTCCACTATTTACACCATGATGCCAATGGAAATCGTTATCAGCACCCGGCAGAAATGGCTATGCAATTGCTTCAAGCGGCAGATGATTCAGGGATAGGGCTGACTTTATTGCCAGCTCTGTATTCTTATGCAGGATTTGGTCAGCAAGCGCCTAATGCCGTTCAAGAACGCTTTATACACTCTAGCGATACGTATTTATCTCTTCATCAATCCTGTGAACAAGCTATTTCGAATGATATACGTCACCAAATAGGCATTTGTTTTCATTCCTTACGAGCGGTAAATAAAGAACAAATAGAGGTGGTATTAGCCAGTCTTGATTCAAGGTTGCCCATTCATATTCATATTTCGGAACAGCAGAAAGAAGTACAAGACTGTCTTAATTGGAGTGGTCTTCGTCCTGTGCAGTGGCTGCATAATGAAATAGGTCTTAATAAACGCTGGTGTTTAGTGCATGCAACGCACCTAGACCAAAGCGAATTAAAAGCCATCGCGAGTAGTCACGCTATTGCTGGATTATGTCCAACGACAGAGGCGAACCTTGGCGATGGTATTTTCCCCGCGGTTGAATATGAAAATGAAAAAGGACGCTGGGGGATTGGCTCTGATAGTCACGTGAGTTTATCTGTTGTTGAAGAGTTGAGAACGTTAGAGTACAGTCAACGTTTGCGAGATCAACAACGTAACCGTTTACATCAGCCGGCGCAAAGTCATATAGGGGATCACTTGTATCAGCAGGCACTGTTCGGTGGAAATCAAGCGTGTGATGTGTCACTGGGTTTATCGGTAGGGTGCCGAGCTGATTTTATGGTTCTAGATAACCAACACCCTTTTATTGCAGCAAGTGAAAGCAAAGATATACTTAACCGCTGGCTATTCGCTAGTAATGAAAACCTTATAAAGGATGTCTTTGTGGCAGGGAATCAGGTTATTAACGATTACCACCACAAATGTGAAGAAAACAGTCGCGAGGAATTTACCCAGGTAATTAAAAAGGTTATCTATGCATAACCTTTTTAATTCTTTTTATTTGAGAATTTAGAACTAATATTACTCTTGTTATTCATTAAATAATGATTTTATCTCTACCGCTGTTTTTAGCTTGATACAGCTTTTTATCCGCCTGTTCAATCAGCTCCCTTGCGGAAATAGACAGGGCGTCTTCTGCATGAACAACGCCAAAGCTCATGGTAACATGTTGATCTTTGGCTACGGGATTCTTTTTAAGTTCTTCCCGTATATCATTCAACCGATCTAGCACTTGAGGTAGATCGGTATTAATGAATACTAAGGTAAACTCTTCGCCGCCATAGCGTGCCACAATATCTGAAGTAAGACGAGCATGGCTTTTTAGGTTCATAGCAACTGAAATAAGGGCAAGGTCACCAACTGTGTGACCAAATTTGTCATTAATACGCTTGAAATGGTCTATATCACATAATACAAACGTGATTTGCTGATGGTTTTGTTGCGCGTATTTCAAGGCTTGTTTAAATACTTGATTGAATCCTCGTCTGTTATAGAGTTTTGTTAATTCATCCGTCAATGCATCTTCAAGTAAATGATCCTTTTCTCCCTGCAAGACCGAGGTTCTTTCTGCTACTTTTTTTTCTAAGTCTTGCATAATATCGAACAAGTTATCTGCCATTGAACTCAGTCCTTGGCTGAGGGAATTAATTTCACGAATTTGACTTAAAGGATGGGGTAATCGCTGAATAATCTTGATGTCTTTGGCATTTGCTGCTTGATTGAGAGCCTGAATAGGGCTTCCTATATACCAAGCAATTAAGGAACCAATTAGGCCAATACAGATAAACAATACAAGAGTAATCATAACGGTACTTTGGGTGTAGCCAGCTAACAATGCTTTGTGGTAGGCGCTCGGAATCAAAATGCCTATTAACCATTTCTTATCGTATTCTAGTGTAATGGGTCTAACGTAATATAAATACTCTTGACCCTCGACGTTTATTTTGTAAGAGCCTGCCGTCAGAGTATGGCTAGCTAATTGAAATACGGAGTTAGAGTGGTTATTAAGATTAACTCGTGAAGTAACGCCATCGACGGTTTTAAAGAGTTCACTTTGTTCAGAAGACGCAATGAGTGAGCCATTCTCTTCAGTTAAGAAAAGATAGGCACCGTTTACTAGTTCTAAAGATTTAAGGTATTTATCCAATTCAAGTAAAGCAATACTGGTTGCGGTGACACCTAATAGCTCCCCTTTTTGATTATAAATAGGTGCGGATAAACCGACACCGAGAGTTGGATAGCCGTAATATGGGTGGATGTTACTCCAAGCAACAGTATTGGCTTTGATGGCATCCTGATAAAAAGGTCTGGTTCTGGGATCATAGCTAAAACTGCCATCATCAACTATTTTAGGGCCAATAAAATGCTTAGGGTCATAATTGTACCCCTCCATCGTCAGCGGCTTATTGATGAAATTGGCAGCGATATTGTGTTGTCCTCTTTTGATTGGGTCCTGAGCAGAAGCGAGATAACGCCCATCAACCGTTGCCATCGAAATAAAGGTCATCTGATTATAAGGAGTAGCCTGCTCGTAAAACCGATCCGCAAGAGGAACTAGATTATCCACTAATTCAGGTCTATTGGAAAAGGCATTAAGGTTGATTTCAACGATATCGCTTAATGGCGCCATAAACCCTTTAACACGGTCATAGATACGACCTTCGACCTCTTTTATATATTGAATGCCGACGCTACTTGCAATATTTGAAATAGTGACAGTTGAAACTAAATACATAGTGATACCCGATATCAAGGCAAGGATCACGAATGGGGTAACAATTAGCCAACGCAATGGAATGGGTTTCATCTCTTGTTCTCGTTTTGTACCGTGTCGCGTTAACGTCAACCACGCTAAGAATGTATTTATTACTTATTTAACTATAGACATTAATTAATAATAAAGCCGTTGTAGATTTGTAACTTTATAAGGAACAGGCTATCAGTATAAGCAAATGCGATAGTTTATTCAGTGACAATGAAAGAGGTTACTAAATAATAAATAGGGATGACAAGATAAAGATGGATGGAAACGATTTGAGGTTTTTGTTTCTTATATAAAGAGGGACACTAAACAGTGATAGGTCAGTAAAATAATAGCCGTATTTGTGAGTAATCAACAAATACGGCTATTGATCCGTGTTACATGGCTACATTTTTGCCTCTTTTATTGCCGCGTTAAATTGATCTAGTAAATCTTGACCTAGTACTTTTGCCTGAGCATCGATAACCTTTTTAGCCGCATTTCTCATTTTATCCATCTCTTCAGATGCAATGCTGTTTACTTGCATTTTGGTTTTTAAGAAATCCAGAGACTTTTTAGCTTGTTCTCGGCTGTCTTTTCTTTCCGCTTCTCTTGATGTCACAGCGGCTTTTCTGATGATGGTCTTTTCATCATCACTCAGTTTATCCCAGAAAGGTTTACTGATTAACATTACCCATGGGCTATAAACATGATGTGTTTGGCTAAGGTATTGTTGTACTTCATAAAATTTACTTGATTGAATCGTGCTGTATGGGTTTTCTTGTCCGTCTACAGCACCGGTTTCTAAAGCCGTAAATAACTCTGAAAACGCCATTGGTATCGCATTAGCCCCCATATCGTTGAACAATTCTAAATACATAGGATTCTGCATAACACGTAATTTAACCCCTTCTAAATCGTCCATAGTTTTTATTGGACGCTTTGAGTTGGTTAAATCTCGAAAGCCGTTTTCCCAGTAAACAAGCCCAACTAAGCCGTGTTCTTCTAGGCCATCAAGCATGCCTTGTCCAAACTCTCCATCTAGTACTTTGTCTGCCTCAGAAGCATTGTTAAACATGAAGGGTAAATCCCAAATGGCAAAGCTTTTATCGATACCAATTAAAGATGAGGTGGCTGTGATCATCATCTCTTGAGCGCCACCAATTAAGGCATTTTGCATTTGGTTTTCATTACCTAACAAGGCATTGGCAAAAGGCTTTACTTTGAATTTTCCATCAGATAAACGACTTACTTCTTGCTTAAAGGTTTCTACTGCTCGTCCTTGTTTACTATCTTGGTTTAATCCATAGCCAAAGCGTAAAATTCGTGAGTTAACATCTTGGGCGCTGGCACTAATTGAACCAATCGTTAAAGAGGCTCCAACAGTAATCGCTAAAAGAGATTTAAAGGCTTTTTTTGATATTGTTATTTTTTTCATTTTACTTTCCTTTTTTGGGTTTAATAGAGCAGTTTTGCTGGTACGGTTATAATTTCAGGGAATATGACGAATAAAATTATTATTGCCATATAGGCGAATAAGAAAGGTAATATACCCTTTGTTATTTTTTCTAATGGTTCTTTAGCTACGCTAGAAACGACACTTAATACGGTGCCAACAGGTGGTGTTATTAATCCGACACAACCAACCATAATGAACATAACGCCAAAATAAATTGGGTCTATGCCAGCCTTTATAATAAGAGGGATAGTTACTGGTGCTAAAATTAGGATGGTTGGAGTGAGGTCCATAACCATACCGATTAATAACATTACCACCACAATGGTCGCCATTAAGGTTCTAGGGCTATCCATAATAGGTTCTAGAATGCTGATCAGTTCTGCTGGTAAATCCGCTAGTGTCACCATGTAGGAAGAGACAATCGCGGCCGCGCAAAGGAACATCACAATACTGGTTGTATAAGCGGCTTGTATAAAAAGCGGAACAAGGTCGGTTATTTTAATTTCACGATAAACGACAAGACTAATGATCATCGCATAGCCTGCTGCAATTACCGCGGCTTCGGTTGGAGTGAAAAGCCCTCCTCGTAGACCACCAATAATGATGACGGGCATGAGTAAGGCAAAAAAACCGTCCTTTGCAACTTTCAATCGAGTTTTGATGCTTTGACGAGGCTGAGGCTCAACATCAACTGATTTCATGCTCCATTTCCAAGCTAAAACCAAGCCCAATCCCATGATAATTCCAGGGACAATGCCTGCCATAAATAGCTTGCTGATAGATTGGTTCGCTGTTACACCAAAAATAATAAATGGCATGCTGGGTGGAATGATCGGGGCGATAATGCCTCCAGCCGCAATTAATCCAGCAGAGCGGCCTATTGGGTAGCCGTTATTTCGCATCATTGGCAACAGCAATGTGGCTAAAGCCGCGGTATCCGCAATGGCCGATCCAGAAAGGCTCGCTAATATAACGGCTGCAATGATGGCTACATATCCCAATCCGCCACGTCTATGGCCTACACAACTAATTGCCAGATTAATGATGCGTTTAGATATACCTCCGGCATTCATTACCTCTCCCGCAAGAATGAAGAAAGGAACGGCCATTAAAGGGAAGCTGTCAGCACCATTTATAAGGTTCTGGGCAATAAGTTGGGCATCGAAGAAATCAAGGTGCCACATTAATGTTATGCCAGTTAAGACGAGAGCAAAGGCTATTGGCATGCCTAAAAACATAAACCCAGATAGGCTTAATAAAAAGATTCCTAAAGCCATTAGTTGTTTTCCTTCATTTGATCAGGAGTGACGATTACGTTTCCTGCTAGATGAGCCTTATTATTGTTTAGTAGGATACGAATGAGGTTTCTAATTATGTAGAATCCCATTCCTAAAGACGCAAAAAGCCCAGTGGAATACATAAATGCTAATGGATATTTCATGACAGTAGAGGTTATGTTCCAACCGATGTTGTATTGCTTCCAGCTGCCTTCAAGAAACAAAAACAAGGCATATATCATCAACAAATGACTGACTACCGCGCATAGTATTCGCAGTTTAGAAGGGAGCTTTCTTTGAATAAGATCAAAGCCAATATGGGAATGTCGACCAACAGCCAGTGTTGCTCCCATAAAAATAAGCCATACGAATAACAAACGGGATAATTCTTCTGACGCCGCTATCCCAGAACCAAACAAATACCGTAAAACCACATTTATAAACACGGCTGAGAACATGACCGCTAAGGCGAGAGCCATCATGTACTCAATGAGCTTCTCAAACTTATGAATTACATTGTCCATTTTTTTCACCATTATTATTTTAATTTAAAAAGGAAAAAATCACGCTTCCATTTTTAATGTGAATGTCTTGGCGGATTGTCTTTTGAAATAACTTTCAAATGCAGCGTTGCCGGTTCTAAGCAGCCTCCTGTTGAGAGTTGTCCAACAAGTTGACGATACAATTCTTGCCAAGGGGTTTGAGAGGCAGGAATATTGGGGGTCCATTCTTGACGGCGTTTCTCCAGTTCAGCATCATCAATTTGAAGATTGATTGATCGCTTATTAAGGTCGACAAGGAGTATGTCATTGGTCTGTAATAGAGCAATGCCGCCACCAACAGCCGATTCAGGAGACATATTTAAAATAGATGGGCTGGCAGATGTTCCGCTTTGACGACCGTCACCTAAGCAGGGTAATGATGTCACGCCTTTTTTCATTAATTTTGACGGTGGATCCATATTGACGACTTCAGCACTTCCTGGGTAGCCAACAGTGCCTGCACCGCGAATAACAAGAATGCATCTTTCATCAATATTTAATTCAGGGTCTTCTATCCGAGCATGGTAGTCTTCAGGGCCTTCAAAAACGATGGCACGAGCCTTAAATGAGTTCTCTGCACCAGGTTCTGATAAGTAGGTTTTCTTGAATGCTTCACCGACAACAGACATTTTCATTATGGCGCTATCAAAAAAGTTGCCGCTTAGAACAATAAAGCCTGCTCGATGTTTCAGCGGTGTTGTACAGGGATAAATAACATCCGCATTGTGTGTTGGATTTTTGGCGGCAATTTCCCCAATAGTTTTACCATTAACGGTTTCACATTGGTCATGTAGGTAGCCTGATTTTTGCAATTCATGTAGCACCGCAGGTACACCTCCAGCACGGTGGAACCCTTCTCCAAGGTGTTTTCCTGCAGGCATACAGTTTACGATTAATGGGATGTCTTCACCGACTTCTTGCCAATCATCTAGAGATAAATCAATGCCCATATGACGAGCAATGGCAATCAGATGAGGAGGGCAGTTAGTTGAAGCGCCTAGAGCAGAGGCAACGGCAATAGCATTATGAAACGCCTCTTTTGTCATGATGTGAGAAGGGCGAATATCATTCAAAACTAATTCACAGATACGTTTCCCTGTCGCATAGGCCATCTGCCCACGTTCTCTATAGGGTGCTGGAATACTGGCGCATCCAGGTAGGGACATACCTAACGCTTCTGCTAAAGCGTTCATGGATAATGCTGTCCCCATGGTATTGCAATGACCAATCGAAGGTGATGCTGCTGTTGTCATCTCCATAAAACCTTCGTAATCAATCTTGCCTGTTGCAAGTAATTTTCGTGAGCTCCAGATTACGGTCCCCGATCCAATTAGCTCACCTTTATGATGACCATCCAGCATGGGTCCACCAGAGAGTACTATGGAAGGTAAATCCGTAGTGGCGGCCGCCATTAGGCAGGCAGGGGTTGTTTTATCGCAACCGGTGGTGAGTACGACGCCATCTAAAGGATAACCATGAAGTATTTCAACTAATCCTAAATAGGCTAAATTTCGATCCAGTGCTGCTGTTGGACGACGAGTTTGCTCCGCAATTGGATGGACAGGAAATTCCATTGGTATACCGCCAGCATCGCGTATACCTTCTTTTATTCGTTGAGCCAATTGCACATGATGGCGATTACAAGGTGTAAGGTCACTTCCTGTTTGTGCAATACCTATAATGGGTCTACCTGACTGCAGCTCTTCTCGCGTTAGGCCTTGGTTCATATAGCGTTCTACATACAATGCTGTCATGTCCGCATGACTTGGATCATCAAACCATTGCTGGCTTCGTAAGCGAAAATTATTATTTTTTTGCATTTCTCTATCTCTTTTTAAGTTTTTATTCATGCGGAGCTAATAGCTTGAAAAATCAGTATTGATCAGTTCAGCTGATAATTTTTCAATAGCGTTACTGTTGTGATTTTAATAAACCGCGATGAGCTAAATTGTTGATGAGGGAGTGGACTCCAAAGGTCCATGGTTTTGCTTGGCTGCTGTGCGTGACAGTATTAAGAAGTGAGCCTATTTTAGGGGAGCTAATCATTACCGTATCTCCTAACTTATGCGTAAAACCACCGCCAATTTCATCACGATCTTGTGTAGGTGAAAATAGAGTTCCTAGGAATAAGAAAAAACCATCAGGGTATTGGTGATTTTCATTAAGAGTTTGGTTAACAAGATCCACAGGACTTCGGCTAATTTTAATCATTGAAGAGAGTCCCGTTAGTACGAACCCATCCATGCCTTCAACTTTTAAGGAGACGTCACAATGATGAACATCTTCTAAGGTGAAGTTATCATCAAACAGACGAATAAAAGGTCCAATAGAACAGGAAGCATTATTGTCTTTCGCTTTACTTAATAGAAGGGCACTGCGACCTTCAAAATCACGTAAATTGACATCGTTACCTAATGTCGCGCCCTGTATTTTTCCTTTACTGTTCACAGCAAGAACCACTTCTGGCTCAGGGTTATTCCATTCAGATTTTGGGTGAATACCAATTAGATTACCGCTTCCTACTGCGGATAAAACCGGTGCTTTAGTAAATATTTCTGCATCGGGCCCAATACCTACTTCTAAGTACTGTGACCACATGCCTTTTTCAATAAGCAGCTTTTTAAGTTGTAACGCTTTTTCTGATCCAGGATTAACCGAGTTGAGGTTGTCACCAATCACTTCTTGTACAAGAGTACGTATCTCTTTTGCTTTTGCCGGATTACCGCCTGCTTGCTCTTCTATTACACGTTCAATCATGCTGGATGCAAAAGTAACCCCCGCTGCTTTGATGACTTGCAGGTCTACTGGAGCAATAAGGTAAGAATGGTTTTTGTTAGGCGATTCATGGGTGTTTGCTAACAGCTCTTCTAGGCTGCATAAATGCTTTCCGGGAAATTTTTCTAATTGTTCTAAAGGGTGCTCAGTTTCAAGGAACTCACTTAGTGTTGCAAAGTGGTTAGATAAATCAAAGACTCTATCCTCACGAATAACAATAAGAGATGGGCCAGATGGATTACCTGGAACCCATGCACGACCAATAAGAGTGGCTTGATTTGCATCGACAGGGAGTGTGTTTTGTTTTGTGAGTTTGATCGGCATAATTTCTATTTCCTTCTCTAATTAAATGTACATTAAGATGGACTATCGATAAAATCCAATGACATGTTGTTAATTATCGATAACTAATGGTTATCAGTTTGGAGGTCATTATGTCGAACCTTTCGTTTTCTACTTTTTGTAATTGGGTGAAATTCAGGCATCTTTTTTTATTAGATTCGCTTGGTAAAACAAAAAATATGCATTTAACGGCACAGCAAATGAACTTGAGCCAGCCAGCGGTAAGCAAAATGTTAAAAGAGATTGAGAGTTTGCTTGGTTTTGATGTGTTTGAGCGTCAGCCAAGAAGTATGGTGGCTACGAATTTAGGAGAACATGTCATTAGATATGCCCATACGACATTAAATGACGCGGATGGTTTTATTGAACAAATTAAAAGTTTACATAAGGGAGGGCATGGATACTTAAAAGTGGGCGGTATTTTCGCATCGACTTCAGTTGTTCTTCCTGAAGCTATTTTGGAAATTAAGCAACGTTACCCTCTTTTAAATGTAGAAGTGGTTGAGCAAACAAGTGGTAACTTAATGAAAATGCTTGAAGAAAAAACGTTGGATTTGGCTATAGGCCGTTACTCGGAACAAGGTCAGCAACAAAACTTTGATTTTACCCCCTTATCGCCAGAAAACTTTTGTTTAGTTGTTAATTCAAGTCACCCACTTAGTGGTAGAGAGGATGTGTCATTGGATCAGTTATTTGAATGGCCTTGGTTGTTGTACCCAAAAGGAACACCCATACGAAATCGAATGGAAGAGTCTTTTGCCAAAGCAGGCGTTTCATTACCGAAAAATATTGTGGTCACCATATCGGTCCAGACATTTCTTGAGTTACTGCAACGGGGGCCGATGGTCGGTATGTTGCCATCCATCATGGTTAAGCCCCATGTGGAAAGCGGTGTCCTTTCTGTTTTAAATACACCCTTGAACCTAGTGCCAGAGTATTATGGTATTTTGACAAGAAAAAATGAAAAGCTGATTGGCTCCGCTTTGGAATTTGCCAATATTCTTCAATATAACGCACAGCAGTCCCTAGATACTTAATACCTGATTTCCAATATCATTTAGTTATCAATCAATCAAAAAAGACCATTAGAAAGTAATCGATACTCAGCGTAAATTACCTTAAATAGTAAAAATGATATAGGGGATTTATGTCTGATTATGTGGCAGTCCTGTTAATTTTTTCATCAGAGCGATTCGTCACTTAATCCATAGATTATAACGATCGAAAGCCACTTTTATAACTCATTTAGGAGTAGAACATGAATTTAACGGGTCAATTATTGATTGGTCAAAATGAGGTCGTTGCTGCAGGCGCGGCTGTTTGGGCGGTTAATCCTGCTACGGGTGAAAAACTTGAGCCAGCGTATCACGGTGGTGGGCATGAGGAAGTTGAACAAGCGTGTAAATTAGCAGAATCGGCAAGTGTGGCCTTCCGTTCTACCTCGTTAGAAGATAGAGCGACTTTCCTAGAGACCATTGCGGCGGAAATTGAAGCCATTGGTGAACCTTTGGTAGAGCGCTGTATGTTGGAAACCGGGTTACCAAAAGCACGCATTGAAGGTGAGCGAGGTAGAACATGTGGACAATTGCGTTTATTTGCATCGGTCGTACGTGCTGGGGAATGGCTGGATGTACGTCTTGAATCGGCCATGCCAGAAAGACAGCCATTACCGCGCGTAGATTTACGCCAACAAAATATCGCTTTAGGTCCGGTTGCTGTCTTTGGTGCGAGCAATTTCCCATTAGCATTTAGTGTCGCCGGTGGTGATACCGCATCGGCTTTTGCAGCAGGGTGTCCTGTAGTTGTGAAAGCGCACTCTGCGCATCCAGGGACATCGGAATTGGTTGGACGTGCGGTGCAAGCCGCAGTAGCAAAGTGCACTCTGCCTGAGGGCGTATTTTCATTGTTATACGGTTCGGGGACGCTTTTAGGGCAAGCCCTAGTTGCGGATTCGCGTATCAAAGCCGTAGGCTTTACCGGTTCTCGCCATGGTGGTGTTGCTCTAATGAAGATTGCTCAGTCGCGTCCTCAACCCATTCCTGTTTATGCAGAAATGAGCAGTATTAACCCTGTATTCCTATTACCTCAGGCTCTTGATTCACGGGCAACAAGTCTTGCAGAAGGTTTTATAGGCTCTTTATCTATGGGCGCTGGTCAGTTTTGTACTAATCCAGGGTTGATCCTAGCCGTTCGAGGGGATGCTTTGGATCGTTTTTTAGCCACGGCGAAACAAACTATTGTGAATGTGGCACCACAGACTATGTTAACGGAAGGTATTCATCAGGCGTATGCAAATGGCGTTGAAGCCCTAGCAGGTAATGATAATGTCACTTTACAAGGCTATGGGGAAGCTGGGTCTCAGCCAAACGCTTGTCAAACTGGGCTTTTTAGTACAACAGCAAATCAGTTCTTAGCGGATGAAAGCTTAGGTGATGAAGTGTTTGGTGCGTGTTCCTTGGTGGTGGAATGTGATGATCTAGAGCAGATGCGATTGGTCGCGACTCAATTAGAAGGGCAACTGACGGCGACTTTGCAGATGGACGATGAAGATTTAGAGGTTGCTCAAACATTCTTGCCGATCTTAGAAGAAAAAGCCGGTCGTGTTATGGTGAATGGTTGGCCTACAGGTGTTGAAGTGTGCCATGCGATGGTTCATGGCGGCCCATTTCCAGCCACATCCGACGCTCGTTCTAGCTCTGTCGGCAGCTCTGCAATACAGCGTTTTTTAAGACCAGTGTGTTATCAAAACCTACCTCAAGCGCTCTTGCCGGAAGCGCTGCGTGATACGAACCCTGAGAATCTCTCCCGCCTAATGGATGGCAAAAGAGTGGTGACGGTTTAGCTGAGTTAAGGATTGATCTTCACTTTTTATTGGGATTAAAGTATAAGTCACCGTAAATGAGATTAGTAAGCGGGCCAGCGTAAAGCTGGGCCGTTTAACGGGTCTATTGATAATAAACTGCCCAAATAATCTTTATCGAGCCGTTATTAAGCTGGGTAGATAGGTTTCTACATCCGTTAATTCTCCTACATGATTAGCAAAGTGTTTGAGGAAGTTATCATAAAAAAATGAGCCTTCTGGAACGGAAGACGGAATTTTCCAAGTGGTTTCACTTGCGCTGTCTAAAGGAGAGGGTAGGGCTCCACCTAAAATAGCAGAAACAGCGAGTATCTTTAAAATTTTCAATTTGATCTTCGTAGGACAATGTTGTAGTCATAAAAATTATGGGAGTGAATCTGATTAAAAACCATACTCTTTATCTTTTAGTCTGCTTTTTTGCATCGATTATTCTAGAGAATAGAGGGATGGTAAAAAGTGAGGAATGTTAATTCCAAATAATCTTTGAATCTAAAGTATAGAAAAGAGTGTTTTATGTGTTGTTTTGATAAATAAGTCCAGACATAATCTACTTTTTTTCATTCGAAAATGCCTATGTTTTTTCTGTATTAATTGTGTATTCATCATTTATGAAAATATAGTTTGAATACTAGTGTTGAAATTTTCTGATCTGAGGTATATTTTGATCAGTAATAAGGACGCTTTTTTATTTCAAATGGATAGTCATATGAGCTGGGATGCTTTTTTAAGGTTGTTAAGATGAGGCCTAGAGATAGGCATAGCACCAACGTATCAGATGGTTATACATCACTTCAATAATACTCATTAGCCAATTAGATCAAATCTAAATTTTCACTTCATTGTTGAGGGTATTTTTATGTACTTAAGACCAGAAATTACTATTTCATCATTAGATGCAGATAGATTGTATAAACTGATTGAAACACTACCTGAGAGTCGCTTTGCAGGAAAGAAAGAGCTTGAAGCGGAGCTTGATCGTGCCAACATTGTTGATCCGGAGGAAGTACCACCAACATTGGTTACTATGAATTCGACGGTTAAATTTATCACCGAGCCATCTCAAGAGGCGTTTACTTTAACCTTGGTTTATCCAAAGGATGCGGATGGTAGTGACGATAAAATATCAATCTGTGCTCCAGTTGGAAGTGCTCTGCTTGGCTTATCTCAAGGCAGTGAAATTGAATGGCCAAAACCGGGTGGAGGGGTACTAAAGGTAAGGATAGAAGAGGTAACCTATCAACCAGAACGAGCAGGTGAATTACATCGTTAGCCAATCTTCGAGCGCTATAGAGGATGGCTAGTTAATACTGCTCTTTGATAACCAAAACTAAGATGATCGCTTGGTTTTGGTTTTTCGTCCGTTGCCTCTTTGTTCGTTTGTTTATGATTAAGGTATAAATATAGAGCCAGACATTTTTTAAGTCTGGAAGGTGTTCCCTTTTAGGCTCTCTTTTCCTTAACTGAAACGGATTTAGCGTCATAAAAGACGCTTATCTTTTTAGATTGTGATGACATTTACTGACAAAAATAAGGTAATGAATTTTATTTTATTATTACCTTATTGCGTCCACTGTTTTTGGCCTCATAAAGCGCGTTATCTGCACGTTTTATGAGGGCCTCAATCGTATCTCCCTTTATTGAGCATGTTAAGCCAAAGCTTGCGGTTTTAGGGGGGATACCATTAAAGTCATGTTTCCAGATGGCTAATCGTAGGGATTCTATTGTGGTTACGACATCGTCAATACTGGATTCGGGGTACAGAACAATAAATTCTTCTCCTCCATATCGTCCGACGAACCCTGTTTCTTTTAAATTGCTTTTGAGGATATTGGCTATTTCGATTAGGACTTGGTCGCCTTTCTGATGTCCATAGGTGTCATTTACTTCTTTAAAGTGATCGATGTCTAGAATAGAAAGACAGAAGTGATGGTCTGTATTATCATGCTTATTAATTTCATCTTGAATCAGTTCTT
>NZ_JAPUBN010000002.1 GCF_026966905.1 Marinomonas phaeophyticola
AGATTATAACGATCGAAAGCCACTTTTATAACTCATTTAGGAGTAGAACATGAATTTAACGGGTCAATTATTGATTGGTCAAAATGAGGTCGTTGCTGCAGGCGCGGCTGTTTGGGCGGTTAATCCTGCTACGGGTGAAAAACTTGAGCCAGCGTATCACGGTGGTGGGCATGAGGAAGTTGAACAAGCGTGTAAATTAGCAGAATCGGCAAGTGTGGCCTTCCGTTCTACCTCGTTAGAAGATAGAGCGACTTTCCTAGAGACCATTGCGGCGGAAATTGAAGCCATTGGTGAACCTTTGGTAGAGCGCTGTATGTTGGAAACCGGGTTACCAAAAGCACGCATTGAAGGTGAGCGAGGTAGAACATGTGGACAATTGCGTTTATTTGCATCGGTCGTACGTGCTGGGGAATGGCTGGATGTACGTCTTGAATCGGCCATGCCAGAAAGACAGCCATTACCGCGCGTAGATTTACGCCAACAAAATATCGCTTTAGGTCCGGTTGCTGTCTTTGGTGCGAGCAATTTCCCATTAGCATTTAGTGTCGCCGGTGGTGATACCGCATCGGCTTTTGCAGCAGGGTGTCCTGTAGTTGTGAAAGCGCACTCTGCGCATCCAGGGACATCGGAATTGGTTGGACGTGCGGTGCAAGCCGCAGTAGCAAAGTGCAATCTGCCTGAGGGCGTATTTTCATTGTTATACGGTTCGGGGACGCTTTTAGGGCAAGCCCTGGTTGCGGATTCGCGTATCAAAGCCGTAGGCTTTACCGGTTCTCGCCGTGGTGGTGTTGCTCTAATGAAGATTGCTCAGTCGCGTCCTCAACCCATTCCTGTTTATGCAGAAATGAGCAGTATTAACCCTGTATTCCTATTGCCTCAGGCTCTTGATTCACGGGCAACAAGTCTTGCAGAAGGTTTTATCGGCTCTTTATCTATGGGCGCTGGTCAGTTTTGTACTAATCCAGGGTTGATCCTAGCCGTTCGAGGGGATGCTTTGGATCGTTTTTTAGCCACGGCGAAACAAACTATTGTGAATGTGGCACCACAGACTATGTTAACGGAAGGTATTCATCAGGCGTATGCAAATGGCGTTGAAGCCCTAGCAGGTAATGATAATGTCACTTTACAAGGCTATGGGGAAGCTGGGTCTCAGCCAAACGCTTGTCAAACTGGGCTTTTTAGTACAACAGCAAATCAGTTCTTAGCGGATGAAAGCTTAGGTGATGAAGTGTTTGGTGCGTGTTCCTTGGTGGTGGAATGTGATGATCTAGACCAGATGCGATTGGTAGCGACTCAATTAGAAGGGCAACTGACGGCGACTTTGCAGATGGACGATGAAGATTTAGAGGTTGCTCAAACATTCTTGCCGATCTTAGAAGAGAAAGCCGGTCGTGTTATGGTGAATGGTTGGCCTACAGGTGTTGAAGTGTGCCATGCGATGGTTCATGGCGGCCCATTTCCAGCCACATCCGACGCTCGTTCTAGCTCTGTCGGCAGCTCTGCAATACAGCGTTTTTTAAGACCAGTGTGTTATCAAAACCTACCTCAAGCGCTCTTGCCGGAAGCGCTGCGTGATACGAACCCTGAGAATCTCTCCCGTCTAATGGATGGCAAAAGAGTGGTGACGGTTTAGCTGAGTTAAGGATTGATCTTCACTTTTTATTGGGATTAAAGTATAAGTCACCGTAAATGAGATTAGTAAGCGGACCAGCGTAAAGCTGGGCCGTTTAACGGGTCTATTGATAATAAACTGCCCAAATAATCTTTATCGAGCCGTTATTAAGCTGGGTAGATAGGTTTCTACATCCGTTAATTCTCCTACATGATTAGCAAAGTGTTTGAGGAAGTTATCATAAAAAAATGAGCCTTCTGGAACGGAAGACGGAATTTTCCAAGTGGTTTCACTTGCGCTGTCTAAAGGAGAGGGTAGGGCTCCACCTAAAATAGCAGAAACAGCGAGTATCTTTAAAATTTTCAATTTGATCTTCGTAGGACAATGTTGTAGTCATAAAAATTATGGGAGTGAATCTGATTAAAAACCATACTCTTTATCTTTTAGTCTGCTTTTTTGCATCGATTATTCTAGAGAATAGAGGGATGGTAAAAAGTGAGGAATGTTAATTCCAAATAATCTTTGAATCTAAAGTATAGAAAAGAGTGTTTTATGTGTTGTTTTGATAAATAAGTCCAGACATAATCTACTTTTTTTCATTCGAAAATGCCTATGTTTTTTCTGTATTAATTGTGTATTCATCATTTATGAAAATATAGTTTGAATACTAGTGTTGAAATTTTCTGATCTGAGGTATATTTTGATCAGTAATAAGGACGCTTTTTTATTTCAAATGGATAGTCATATGAGCTGGGATGCTTTTTTAAGGTTGTTAAGATGAGGCCTAGAGATAGGCATAGCACCAACGTATCAGATGGTTATACATCACTTCAATAATACTCATTAGCCAATTAGATCAAATCTAAATTTTCACTTCATTGTTGAGGGTATTTTTATGTACTTAAGACCAGAAATTACTATTTCATCATTAGATGCAGATAGATTGTATAAACTGATTGAAACACTACCTGAGAGTCGCTTTGCAGGAAAGAAAGAGCTTGAAGCGGAGCTTGATCGTGCCAACATTGTTGATCCGGAGGAAGTACCACCAACATTGGTTACTATGAATTCGACGGTTAAATTTATCACCGAGCCATCTCAAGAGGCGTTTACTTTAACCTTGGTTTATCCAAAGGATGCGGATGGTAGTGACGATAAAATATCAATCTGTGCTCCAGTTGGAAGTGCTCTGCTTGGCTTATCTCAAGGCAGTGAAATTGAATGGCCAAAACCGGGTGGAGGGGTACTAAAGGTAAGGATAGAAGAGGTAACCTATCAACCAGAACGAGCAGGTGAATTACATCGTTAGCCAATCTTCGAGCGCTATAGAGGATGGCTAGTTAATACTGCTCTTTGATAACCAAAACTAAGATGATCGCTTGGTTTTGGTTTTTCGTCCGTTGCCTCTTTGTTCGTTTGTTTATGATTAAGGTATAAATATAGAGCCAGACATTTTTTAAGTCTGGAAGGTGTTCCCTTTTAGGCTCTCTTTTCCTTAACTGAAACGGATTTAGCGTCATAAAAGACGCTTATCTTTTTAGATTGTGATGACATTTACTGACAAAAATAAGGTAATGAATTTTATTTTATTATTACCTTATTGCGTCCACTGTTTTTGGCCTCATAAAGCGCGTTATCTGCACGTTTTATGAGGGCCTCAATCGTATCTCCCTTTATTGAGCATGTTAAGCCAAAGCTTGCGGTTTTAGGGGGGATACCATTAAAGTCATGTTTCCAGATGGCTAATCGTAGGGATTCTATTGTGGTTACGACATCGTCAATACTGGATTCGGGGTACAGAACAATAAATTCTTCTCCTCCATATCGTCCGACGAACCCTGTTTCTTTTAAATTGCTTTTGAGGATATTGGCTATTTCGATTAGGACTTGGTCGCCTTTCTGATGTCCATAGGTGTCATTTACTTCTTTAAAGTGATCGATGTCTAGAATAGAAAGACAGAAGTGATGGTCTGTATTATCATGCTTATTAATTTCATCTTGAATCAGTTCTTCAAGTTTTCTTCTATTAAAAAGCTTTGTAAGATTATCCGTAAGGGCAAGTTGGCTGAGTGCTTTGTTTTTTTCTTCAATGTCTTTTTGAGCTTGTTTTAAGAGGGTATTGGCTCTAACAATTTTTCTATTCCAATACATCATTAACAAAATAAGCGTGATAACACCAAGCGAAGCTTTCCAAATAGTTTGATAATTTATACCTTGTTCATATTTGATTGGGATCCATTTTGTTAATATTTTTCGATGAATATCGTTAGTGATATTATTAACTACTTTTTGTAAAATATTTAACAGTGTGGCATCGTCTTTCCTAACGGCAATTGATAGCTTTAAATTTTCTGCAAGCTTCCCCGCTATTTTTAATTCGCCAAAATACTTGCTTTGAAATTCATATCCAATACTGGCTAAAGTGTCAATAAATGCAAAAAGTTGACCATTTTTCACCTGATCTAACCCATCATAGATATCGGTTACTTCGATGATAGTTAAAGATGGGTACTTTTCTCGTAATATATTAACGAAAGCATCACCTTTTATAATGCCAACCTTTTCACCTTCTAAATCTAAAATATGATTAATAAAAGGTACATCTACTTTGGTTGCGACAACTAAAGGAACTTCTAGGTAATGACTGGTAAAATTTAAGTGCTTTTTCCTTTCTGGTGTTTCCATACCTAATGCCAGCATGTCGCATTTTTGCTGTTGTATATAGGTTAATGATTGGTTCCAGCTTTCTGTTTTAACCAGTTCGAATTTTGCGGAAAGCATTTGTTCGAATAGTCGATAATAATCGGCACTCATCCCGGTATGTTCACCTTTTTCGTTTAGTCCCTCAAAAGGCAAGCCACTCGGATTTATGCAATATTTAATTTGATTTGTATTTACATAAGCGGCTTCATTTTTATTTAAATCTATGTGACCACCTGGATACTCCTTGAGAGAACCGATCCATTTGTTGGTTAATACATCCATTTCTTTTTGAGTAATTGACGTAAGCGCTTTTTGCAATATAGAACTTAATAAGGGCTTCTCTGGTAGAACGCCAAAGCGTAAATCCTCTTTAGTTGTATTCGGTAAAATAAGTTCACTTGCGAGGGTGATATTGGTATAAACGTGTTTTTTAATTAGATAATTAATATTGGTTAAATTTTGTATTAATGCATCAATTTTTCCAAAGACTAAATCTTTCGTCAGGTCTTCGTAATTATCATAAAAAACCAAATTCATATTGCCAGACTTCTCCAGCTCCTTAATATAGAAAACATCTTTTAAGACGCCTACTTTTTTCCCCGAAAGACTTTTTAGGCCTTTGTATTCCCCAAAGTTGTCCTTTACAAAAATCATAATTGGAATGTCATAGTAGGCACTAGTAAAGTGAGTAAAAGGCTCTCTAAATTTTTTGTATGAGATACTGGTGATCACATCCACTTCTTTATTTTGAAACGCATTATAGATGGTGGTCCATTTATCGATACGCTTTTCAAAAGTTAAGCCTGTTTTTTTAGATATGATGTCTAATAAATCATGTTCGAAACCGATAGGCTTATCATCTATGTAGTAGGTAAAGGGGGTGAAATCCGGCATCATAGCGACTTTTACAATGGGTGTAGTCTCAATAAATGTTTTTTCATCTTTTGATAACACCAAAGGCTCAGCCATAGATTGTATGGAAAACATTAAGCTAACGCATAGTAGTATCAATATTTTTATCATTTCTGTTCCAGCAAAGTTGGGCTGATTATTGATCCGGTTGGTGATAGTACCTATTACTCTTATGATGACATTATCAAGCAGAATTGCCTAATTTAACCGACTGTAATTCACGTGTCCGATTAAAATGGTTTACATTGATGATTTAACGGTATAGATCAATAAAATATAGATGGTAGGTTGATAGATTATTGGCATTTACTTTACCGTTGTTAGCCGCAATAGTGTCGACATAATAAGGCGAAAGTAACACTAAAAAAAGGTCTGCTGGAGCACTCCAATCTGCTTAGTAGAGGTTACTGAAGCAGAGAGTTACTGAAGCGTTAGTATGAATAATAGAGTATTTATAGGACGATAATACGCTATTTTCTAATCATTCTCTTTCCCTTGGTGCGCCTTCAAACATTCTTATACGGGCATTATTTAGATGATTTTTCATGGCGGATCTGGCGGCGGCGGAATCACCTTCTGTTATCGCAAGTACGATAATTTGATGCTCTTCTTGTACTAGTTGTAAACGTGATTCTGGATGCAGTAATGAGAGATTACGGGTAATGTTAATGCCTCCTTTTATGCTTTTTTCTAGCAATTCTAATACGTTTCTATAAAAGTGATTATTCGCTGCGTCGGTTATGGCGAGATGAAAAGCAAAATCTTCATCGGTTGCTAGCTTATTAGAAGCGTTTGCATCGTTCATGTTTTCATAAGCACTAACAATGGCAGCTAATTGTTTGTCTGTTCTTCGTTCTGCTGCTAATGCGGCCGCTTCTGCTTCGAGGTTAGAGCGGAACTCAAAACACCGTTGAATATCTGCAATGCTGGATATAGGAGAGAACTGTAAAACGGCACTGTCCGGCTTTTTAATGACATAACTGCCAGAGCCACGACGTGAGGTGATCACTTCATCTTCTCTTAATCGAGCAAGTGCTTCTCGTAGAATAGGACGAGAGACATTAAATTCTTTGCATAATTGGGCTTCAGAAGGGAGCTTTGTATTGAGTTCATAGGTGCCGTCCATGATAACAGCTAGGATTTGTTCGTACACCATGGCACCCAATGATTGTTGAGCATTTTTTTGAGTAGAGACCTTACTCATAATGTTTTCACCGATGTTAAATGGAAGCGGTTATAAAAAGTCGTTGTAAATATGTTTACTGTTATTGTTGTACATAAAGTGAGCATCCAACTATTCCTGTTTGGAGTGGATCGCAGAGGCACTGAATGACATCACAATGAGAATATAAACCTTCATTCGTGATTACCCACAACTCTGCAGATCCAAGTCTTAACTGGTTAAATAAGAAACCAGTCATCAATAAACTTATTTTTACAACTTTATCCTCTAGATCAAAGAAACACAAACAAAGCTTTAAAAATAAGGTGTTAGACACCATTTTAACGATGTTTTCATACCCTAAATACGAATAATTAGTAAAAAGTTGTAAAAATTAGTTTGATTTGTAATTTTTTAGCATGTATTGTTTTTCAACACTTTAAAAAAATAAGAGGGTAAGGTGAATGAGTAATACTGAAAAATATCAAATGCTAGACAAAGCTGTTATAGAGCAACTGAACAAGGTATCAACGGCAACCTTGCATACGGCTTTATTCAAAAGAGGACTACGTAATACCTATATTCAAGGTGTTAGTCGAGTTAACAGTAAAAAAGTCAAAATGGTTGGACAGGCATTCACATTACGTTATATCCCTGCAAGAGAAGACCTTGATACGGTTGCGGCCTTTAAAGACCCAGAGCATCCTCAACGGTTGGCTGTTGAGTCAGTGCCTGAAGGTATGATCATGGTTTCTGATTGTCGTCAAGATGCTTCAGCGGCGAGTGCCGGTAGTATTTTGCTGGCTCGTTTGGAGTTTAGAAAATGCGCTGGCTTTGTTTCAGATGCTGGTATCAGAGACTTTGAGGGTGCATCCGCAATGGATATGCCGATTTTTTGTGCAAAACCAAGTGCGCCAACAAACCTAACGAAACACCATGGTGTTGATCTAGAAGTGCCTATCGGTTGTGGTGGTGTGGCGGTTTACCCTGGTGATGTTTTAGTGGGTGATGGCGATGGCATTATTGTTATTCCACTAGAAATTGCTGAAGAAATATCGGAAGAAGCAATCAAAATGGAATTGTTTGAAGATTATGTGATCAACAAAGTTCGCTCTGGTAGTCGAGTTATTGGTCTTTATCCACCAAACGAAGCGGCACAGCAAGAATATAACGAGTTCGCAGCAACAAAGTAATTGTCTTTCGGTTTTAGTGGGGATCCTTTTAATAACTTAGAGAAAGTTTAAAGAAATTCACTGAAATCGACACAGTGTATCCATAACTAATAATAAAAAGAGAAATAGCTATGTTATCTAAAATACTAAAGAACACCTTCATCGGCGCTATTGGTGCCTGCATTTTAAGTTCATCTGTTTTAGCCGCAGATTTCCCATCCAAAGATATTCGTCTGATTGTGCCATGGCCTGCAGGTGGTGGTGCGGATGCTATCTCACGCAAAATTAGTAATATTGCTGAACAAGAACTTCCGAAGTCAATCTATGTCGAAAACATTGGTGGTGCTGTTACTGCCACAGGTTTGATGCAAATGACCCGCTCTCGTCCTGATGGGCATACAGTTGGTGTTCTAACGTATGACAGTGTAATCACTTTACCTCGAGGTAAAATGGTTCCAGGTTATTCGTTAGAAAAAATGCAACCTATTGCGCGTATTACTCGTGAAGCGGATGCGATTGTTGTGTCTAAGCATTCGGGCTTTAACAGCTTTGAAGAATTGATTAATGCGGCTAAAGAAAACCCAAATAGCGTTCGTATTGGTGTAGCGCCAAAAGGATCAGGCCCTTATCTTGCTGTACGTCGTTTAGAAAAACAAACGGGTGTTACTTTTAACGTAATTACCTATCCTGGGTCATCAAGTGCAGAAGCGGAAGCATTACTATCCGGTGAACTTGATGCGGCTATCTCAAGTCTAGGTGATTTCAGCGGTATCATTGGCTCAGGTGATGCAAAGGGCGTCGTTGAATTATCAATTGAACAAAACCCTTCTTTCCCTAGCGTGCCACCTGTTAGTACTTACGGTTACCATTTAGAAACTGGTAGCTTCATCTTATTAGCCGCACCTAAAAATACACCAAAAGAGTCTATTGCTGTATTGGAGTCAGCGTTCAAAAAAGCATTTGAAAGTGAAGAGTTTCAAACTTGGGTAGCCACTGTTGGGGTAACACCTAGTTGGTTAGGTTCCACTGATGTGCAAGCCTGGATCAATGATTTACAGACGAGTACCTTTAAAGTTATGGATGATTTAAACCTATAAAAATTAGACATAACACGCCCTGACGTTATTCAGGGCGTTTACAAGGTAGATGAAGATGTTATTTAAAAAAATTTAGTGTTCTTTTATTTGATTTTTGCGTTTTCCATTGGTTACCTTGTAACCGCGGTTAACCTAGGTAGTCCTATTTCTAATAATAGGCTAGAGCCTTCCTTTTTCCCTTTAGTCTTAGGTTCTTTTGCCGTTTTATTTAGTTCGATTTTACTGTTTAGAGAAATTTCGGCCAATAAAACTCAAGCATCAAAGAGCGAACAGGCATCAATTGATTTAGAAAAAACTGAAGCGGAAATGTCAAAATATGCTCCTCTGTGGATTATGTTGTCGATATTTTCATATATTTTTGCATTTTCACTGGTTGGCTACTTTATTTCCTCCTTCTTGTTTGTTTTGTCGATTATCACCATTTTCTCTAAATGGGAAAAAATGCTCTATAAATCAACCATATCAATAATAATAGTCTTAATTGGGTATCTGATTTTTGAACAGATATTCGGTGTCAGACTCCCGGCTTTGTGGGGGTAAATGATGGAATTTATTAGTCTTGTTGCAAGCAGTTTTGGCATGCTGTTTGACCCTTTGGTTCTTGCGTATATTGTTTCAGGCTTTTTAATCGGAACCATTTTCGCCGCTATTCCTGGATTGACCGCAACACTGGCTTTGGCCTTACTATTGCCGTTAACCTATAGTCTTGATGTCACCACGGCATTGATGGCGTGTGCAAGTATATATATGGCGGGAATGTGCGGCGGTAGTATTACTGCGACAACCATTAATATTCCTGGCGCACCTTCATCTATGATGACTGCGCTTGATGGCTACCCAATGCAACAGCAAGGTAAGGGGGCTTTAGCATTAGGCCATGCGGCTGTTGGCTCTATGGTTGGTGGCGCGCTAGGTGCTCTGTTACTGATTGCGGTTGCACCTTTTGTAGCGGAAGCCTCTCTACTGGTGAAAACAACAGGCAAATTCTCCTTACTTGCTTTTGCTATTGTGGTAATCATTATTGCGCAACGGGGCAAAATGATAAAAGCCGCCATGGCAGCCTGTGTAGGTTTAATGCTTGCGACTGTTGGTTTAGATGCTATGGAACCAGTAACCCGTTTTACTTTTGGATTGGGCGATTTGACCGCTGGTATCGATTTGATGCCTGTTATCATAGGGACATTTGCGATTAGTGAAATTTTAATTCAAGCAAGCTCTTCTATAGATACAAAAAAAGCGGCAGAAGCATTTAGAAAAGTGACTATTCGTCGTCGTGATTTTATTCCACCATTTTCTTCAATTCGCAAAATAGGTGTAGTTTGTTATGTGAAATCCAGCTTGATCGGTTATTTTGTCGGGACCTTGCCCGGTGCTGGTGGTTCGATGGGCAGCTTCCTTGCGTATGCCGAAACGGTTCGAACCTCTTCTGAACCTGACAGTTTTGGTAAAGGTAACCCGAAAGGTATTGCCGCGTCTGAAAGTGCCAATAATGCGGTATGTGGTGGTGCTTTAGTGCCTATGCTGACGTTTGGTATTCCTGGCGATCCTATTACGGCGATCATGCTTGGAGTTTTAGTAATTAATGGTATTCAACCTGGACCACAATTGATGGCAGGTCAAGCGGATCTAATTGCACCTATGTTGGCTTCCTTGCTATTTAGTGCGGTTGTTCTAATACCTTTTACCTTGTTCTTACTGGGACCTTATTTTATAAAAATTGTCTCAATTCGCAAAGATGTCTTATATGGCGTGATTGCATTGCTAGCTGTTGTTGGCAGTTATGTAGCGACTTATTCCATTTTCCAAATGATGATGGCATTGGTATTAGGTATTTTGGCTTATTATTTAAGAAAGAATAATTTCCCTATTATCACTTTGTTATTAGGCTTCATTCTCGGCCCTAACTTAGAGGAGTTCCTACGTCGTTCATTAGCACTTTCAAATGGCAATCCACTTACCTTTGTGACGAATTTAGACAGTCTATTCTTTATTCTTTTAACCTTGGTGTTTGTCTACTTTTTAGCCATAAAGAAACCATTAAAAAGTCCGGTAAACAGTGTAACGAGTAAAGCCGAAAACAAGGCATAAATAAAAAGGGCTGACATATTCCTCGTCAGCCCTTTTAAAATTTTTAACGGTGCTATTCATCATCTAATCAAAGA
>NZ_JAPUBN010000003.1 GCF_026966905.1 Marinomonas phaeophyticola
GGACCAGCGTAAAGTTGGCCCGCTTTGCGTTTATGTATTCCTCAAGCCTTGTTTACCCTAGATTAATGGGCGAACTTTAATACCGCCACTCCAAGAATAATCAGTAGTACACCAAAATATCGCATTAGTGAGGCGGGATCGCCATATAGCCAAATGCCTAATAGAAATGTCCCCGATGCACCTATACCGGTCCAAACTGCATAGGCGGTTCCCATAGGAATTTCTTTTTGTGCTAACCAAAGAAATGAGCCGCTAATAACCATAAAAATAATAGCGATACTAATGCCGAGTACTTTTGATTCACTGGTTTGCGCCATTTTTAATCCAATAGGCCAACCGATTTCAGTGAGGCCTGCTAGTAGCAAATATAACCAACTCATGTTTTTGTTTCCTTACCGCTATTGTTTAGGATTGATTGAAGATTTGCATTTGATGGTATCAATAATTATGATAATTAAAAGTTAGTAATCATCGATATTTTTCATATGTTAAGTTTAGAGCAAGTTAATATGCTGGTATTGTCAGCAGAGTTAGGTTCATTTTCCGCTTGTGCTAGGAAGTTAGGCAAAGTTCAGTCGGCGGTTAGCCATGGTATAAGCAGTTTAGAGTTGGATTTAGGTGTTGAATTATTTGATAGAAGTTCACGTAGACCAACCTTAACGCCCGAAGGGGAACGTTTAATACGAACGGCAAAAGCGTTATTAGCGCAATCCTATGAGTTTGAAAAAATTGCTGAATCCATTATGCGTCATGAGGAAAGCGTGCTAACTATCGCGATTGATGATGCCTTACTGATGCCAAATATTGCCTCAGTATTAAAACAGTTTTCTCTCCAGTTTCCTTATGTTGAATTGGATTTAGTCTCAACGGCGTCCCCCGATATTATCCATTCTGTTGCTAACGGTAATGTGGATATTGGCGTGATGTTTTCAGAAATTGAAGCAAACAAAAAAGTCGATTTTTGCTATGTCGGCGGTATAGATTTTATTGCTGTTTGCCACTCAAGCTTTCCATTGGCTGGACAACGCGTTTTTTCAGAATCGGATCTAGCACCGTTTCGGCAAATAGCTGTTCGCGGAGCGTTGAAAAAAGAGTCTCAAGCGTTAATTAGTATGACGCCTAGTGTTTGGTGGTGTTCCAGTAATTACAGCGTGCTAGAACTCGTTAAACAACAAATAGGTTGGGCCTACTTGCCACTTTATTTAGTTCAACCTCTTATTGAAAATGGCAGTATATGTAAAATTGATGCCGCTTTTGATCATAAGCCTTGGTCAATTCCAGTGGATTTGGTATCAAAGAAAGGGGCTCATCGTGGCCCAGCCTATCAATACTTCTTTGAAACCTGTAAACATGCGTTTTCACTCTGATGGGGAATTTTAGAATGATTGAGAGTTTGAGAATAATTGAGAGTTTGAGCGATTATTGCCCGAGTAATAATACGAATAAAACAAGAATGCCATAGAGGGAACGTTATAGTATGAAAAAATGGGGGGCTCATCAGGGACGTTTACCGACTCTCAATCACTTAATTGCCTTAGAGGCGACGGCAAGGTTGGGAAGTTTTAGTGCAGCAGCGCAAGAAATGCATTTAACTCAAGGAGCCGTTGCACAGCAAATTAGAGGTTTAGAAAAAGATTTAGGTGGTCCGTTATTTGAGCGCTTACCAAGAGGCTTGGAGGTGAATAGTAAGGGCAAAGAATACATTAATCGACTTAATTTGGCCTTAGGCATTATTGAAGAGGCGACAAAAGTGCTGCTTGCCGATGAGGCAGTAGGCGATCAAAATCAAATTATGCTCAGCACTACCCCTTCATTTGCTAGTCGGTGGCTTATTCCTCGCTTACCCAAACTGTATGATACTTATCCAAACATCTCAGTCATGATTGATGCTTCCAATACGTTACGTCGTTTTCATGGGGAGAATAAAATTGATATGGCGGTTCGTTGGGGAACCACGCCCTTTGCGGATGGCCATGCTCGATTCTTATTGCCAGGCAAAGCGATCCCCGTTTGTTCTCCAGGCTTTCTTGAAGGTAAAGAGCGGTTAAATCCAGAAGAGCTTGAAGGAATCCCCCTTATTTCTGATAGCCATAACAGTTGGCAAACTTGGTATGATTCGTTTGGTGTGGCTGGTAGTGAGGTGCATGGGCCAGTCTTTTCTCTATCCAGTCATGCTCTCGAAGCCGCCGAACAAGGTATGGGTGTTGCTTTGGTACCAAAGTTACTTGTGCAAGCGGCTTTAGAATCAGGACGCCTTGTTGAAGCCATGTCAGAGGAGTATCAGCTGGATACGAAAGCAGGGTATTTTTTGGTAACAAATGAGCAAGTCTCAGATGATTCCGCCTTGGGTAAGGTGATTAACTGGATGCTTGACGAAGCAAAAACACTTCCCCAAAATAGCCAAGATTAACGTAATAAAAAAACAGTGCAGTAATCTCATTGTAGATTATCTGCACTGTAGGACATTATTTTTATGTCATAATGAGTTATTAAAAAACGATTCGCATTGTCTGACCAGTCTGCAGTCCTTCAACGCTTTTCGCGTACCCTAGAGCCGCTCGTGCTGCAGGGACAGGGCAGTGGCCGCGGAAGAAAGCGCCGTAATTCTCCATTGCTTCTTCAATGACTCCAGGGCTGACAACATTGAGGCGTTGACCTCTTGGCATCTCTAATGCAGCGGCCATAACAAAACCACTAAGGGCACAAGCTACCATAGAAGCCGAGCTTCCCATTGGAATTGGGTCATGATCGGTAACACCGGAACTGAGAGTGAAAGAGCCGCCATCATTGATGTACTCGCTGCCTATGAGAACAAGATTCACTTGCCCCATTAGTTTGTCTTTTAAACCAAACTCGTAATCTTCGGTTGTAAACTCAGGAAAAGGCGCCCATTTCACATGACCCGCACAGCTAATAACAGCGTCGAACTTACCTGCCTTTTTAAATGCATTACGTATAGATGCGGTGTCAGTAATGTCCATAATGAGATCACCAGAAGTACGGCCAGCCGTTACTATTTCATGACGTTGGCCTAATTCTTTCGCTACCGCTTTGCCTATTGTTCCTGTCGCGCCTATTAAAATAATTCTCATGTGTCTTTCCTTTATTAAACGAAATAATTTATGAATCAGTGTGTTTAATATAGTGCTAAAGAAGGGAGACTGACCAATCATATAATTTATCGATAGGCAGTAGATTAATTACAGTCTAGTTTTGAATAAACGAGTATAAAGCGGGTCTATTGTTTATACACACTGGCGCATCTCTACCTTCTACCCATCATAGAAATATTGTAGTATGGCGTTTGCTTTCTGCATGTTTGGATGCATGCCATTACTTTTACTCCGAGTCAGTTTACATCTACAATATCGTCTATTGGAAAGATCTATGAAAAAAGAATTTAAAGCCTACACAGGGCAGGTAACTGATATCGATTTACGCCAGTTTAGAATTTTTAAAATGGTGGTTGATTGTGGTGGTTTTGCAGCGGCGGAAGTGGCGTTAAATATCAGTCGACCTGCAATCAGTATGGCCGTATCGGACCTAGAAGCGCGTCTCAAAATGACCTTGTGTCAAAGAGGAAGAGCAGGGTTCTTTCTAACCGATGAAGGTCGAGGTATTTATGAAGCCATTGTGCAACTATTCGCATCAATGGAAGTGTTTAAATTACAAGTAAATGGTCTTCACTCGTTTCTTAAAGGCGATCTTAATATTGGTATCTCTGATAATTTAGTGACCTTGGAACACATGAACATCAGTAAGGCCTTAGCCTCTCTGAAAGAAAGAGGGCCGGACATTAATATCAATATTCGAATGGCTCCCCCAATAGATATAGAGCGTGGTGTGATGGACGGGCAGCTGCACGTTGGTGTTGTTCCTCATGCAAGGTCGCTTCCTAACATTGAATATTTTAATTTATATGACGAAGAGTCTTATCTTTACTGTAGTAACACACACCCGCTTTATAATGCAGAAACGCTGAGTGTCGAAGATGTCATTGCAGCAGACATGGTGGTATCGACCTATGGAAGAACACCTTCTATTAGCGGTTTTACACAATCTTTTCATACAACAGCGCAAGCTTCGGATAAAGAAGGTATCGCTTTCTTAGTCTTGACCGGGGCTTATATTGGTTTTTTACCAGCACATTTTGCGGAACGTTGGTTTGAAAAAGGGGCGCTTAAAACACTGATGCCAGAACTTTTTCAGTATTCTACTAGTTATGCAGCGATTACTCGTAAAGGCGCTAAGCCCAATCGAATCGTTGATACACTCATGAAATTGCTGGTTAACGATTAGATATTATTCTTTTTCTCAGACTGATGAATCCCTGAGATGCCTGTCAGTCTGCACTTTACCTTTTCGTTCTTGATATTTTTTATTCCTTCCTATTTGTGGCTTATTGTCGAGAATTTTGTCTTCGTTTTGCTCTCTTTATCTGAATTCTGTTAGTTAACCTACAGCTTAACTAATGGTAAATTTATTTGGATTTAAAAAATTAGATGGGAGCGCATAATCGAATGCATTACTAAGTCCTACAACATATTTTAGATTAGGGTGACGCTATGAATGAAAAACAATCTGCACATGGATTATCACAAGCACAGCTTGATTCGTTTTGGATGCCATACACAGGCAACAGACAGTTTAAGCAAGATCCCCGTATCATTGTTTCAGCGGAAGGTAATTATTATACCGATGCCGATGGTCGTAAAATTTTCGACGGCCTTTCAGGATTATGGACATGCGGTGCAGGTCACAGTCGACCAGAAATTACCGAAGCGGTGAGTAAGCAAATTAAGCAATTAGACTACTCACCTTCGTTTCAGTTTGGTCACCCAAAGGCGTTTGAATTAGCTCATAAAATTACTGAATTTATGCCTGAAGGGCTAAATCGTGTATTTTTTACAGGATCGGGTTCTGAATCTGTAGAAACTGCATTGAAGATTGCGAGAGCGTATTGGCGTAAAAAAGGCATGGCCAGTAAAACTCGTTTTATAGGCCGTGCAAAAGGTTACCATGGCGTTAACTTTGGTGGCTTAAGTGTGGGGGGGATTAGTGCTAATCGAACTCTATATGGACAGGGTATTGATGCGATTCACATGCCTCACACCATGATTGAAGAAAACTTATTTAGTGTCGGTATGCCGCAAAAAGGGGCTTACATTGCAGATGAATTGGAGTCTTTGATCGCCATTCATGATGCATCTAATATTGCCGCGGTTATTGTTGAGCCGTTAGCTGGTTCGGCTGGGGTAATTCCTCCGCCACAAGGTTATTTGAAACGTCTGCGTGAAATATGTGATAAGCATAATATTCTGTTGATTTTTGATGAAGTGATCACGGCGTTTGGTCGTATGGGATCAAAAACAGGAGCAGAGGCATTTGGTGTGATACCTGATTTAATGACAACAGCAAAACAATTAACCAATGGTACTGTACCAATGGGAGCTGTTATCGCTAAACAAGAGATATACGATACATTTATGGCTGAAGGTGGCCCAGAGTACATGATGGAGATTCCTCATGGTTATACTTATTCTGCTCACCCAGTAGCTTGTGCCGCGGCTCTGGCTACTTTAAATCTACTTCAGGAAGATAAGTTAATTGAGCGTGTTAACAGTATTTCACCTCATTTTCAAAAGCTGATTCACAGTTTGAAAGGGTCTCAGTATGTGTCTGATATTCGAGATTATGGATTAACTGGAGCCTTGACGATTGCACCGGCTCCTGGTGAACCTGCGCTACGTCCGTATCAGATCGCGATGAAGTGTTGGGAAAAAGGATTCTATGTGCGTTATGGCGGCGATACGATTCAACTTGGCCTACCGTTCACCACTGAATTGAATGAAATAGACAATGTAATTAACGCTGTAGGCGACTCAATTAATGAGTTGAGCTGATCTAAACACGGTATTTATTGGTCGGATAGACCGAACAAAAAGATTGAGGAAGAACTGATGACTATAGTAGGCCACCTAATTAATGGCGAAATGAGTACTGAAGCAAAACGTACGCAAGACGTATTTAACCCATCTACGGGCGCGGTATCTAAACAAGTTGCTTTAGCGTCTGTTGAGACTGTTGAAGAAGCTATTGCGGCGGCAGAAAAAGCATTTCCTGAATGGCGTAATACACCGCCAGCAAAACGTGCTCAAGTAATGTATCGTTTTAAACAATTGTTGGAAGATAATGCGGCCAAAATTTGCGAATTGATCGGTAAAGAGCATGGCAAAATTGTTCATGATGCTGGTGGCGAGTTAAAACGTGGTATTGAGAATGTAGAATACGCTTGTGGCGCACCAGAATTATTGAAAGGTGAGCATAGCCGTAATGTTGGGCCAAGCATTGATTCATGGAGTGAGTTCCAACCATTAGGTGTCGTAGCGGGTATTACACCATTTAACTTCCCTGCAATGGTGCCATTATGGATGTTTCCGATGGCGATTGTTTGTGGTAATACCTTTGTGCTTAAGCCTTCGGAAAGAGATCCGTCCTCTACTTTATTTATCGCACAACTATTACAAGAAGCGGGCTTACCTAATGGGGTTTTGAATGTTGTTAATGGCGACAAAGAAGCGGTAGATGTGCTTTTGTCTGACGATCGTGTAAAAGCGGTTAGCTTTGTTGGTTCTACACCAATTGCTGAATATATTTACAGCACCGCTACGGCTAATGGCAAGCGTTGTCAGGCACTCGGAGGCGCTAAAAACCACGCGATTGTTATGCCTGATGCCGATATGGATAATGCCGTTAATCAGTTAGTTGGCGCTGCGTTTGGTTCTTCAGGCGAACGTTGTATGGCACTTTCTGTTGCTGTTGCTGTCGGTGAAGAGGCGGCTAATGCATTGGTTTCCAAAATGAAAGCGGCGATGACATCTTTAAAAGTAGGTGCGTTTAGCAACGAAAAAAATGACTTTGGTCCAGTAATTACTCGTCAACATCAAGAAAAAGTAAATGGCTATATTGATAGTGCCGAGGCCGATGGTGCCGTTATCGTCGTTGATGGACGTAATCCTGAAGTAGTTGGCTATGAAGGCGGTTTCTTCGTTGGTGCAACTTTAATCGATGGTGTAACCGCCAATATGACGAGCTATCAGGAAGAAATCTTTGGGCCAGTATTACAAGTGGTTCGAGTGGATAGCATGGAAGTGGCAATGAAACTTATTAACGACCATGAATACGGTAACGGTACTTGTATCTTTACCCGCGATGGTGAAGCGGCTCGTTATTTCTCTGATAATATTCAGGTTGGTATGGTGGGCATCAACGTTCCCCTGCCAGTGCCTGTTTCTTATCATAGTTTTGGTGGTTGGAAGCGATCTTTATTCGGTGATCTGCATGCTTATGGTCCAGATGCCGTGCGTTTCTATACAAAACGTAAAACCATCACCCAGCGTTGGCCTTCAAGTGGCGTTCGAGAAGGTGTGTCATTCTCTTTCCCGAGCTAATCTACCTAAGGCAAACTTTCTAGGTTAAATATCGTAATAGCCTAGTCATAAGGCTCTTCATTTTCTGAGTTTGATGAGCCGCGTTCGATTTAGATACTACCCTCCCTTACAGGGCTTTCTTAATGAGAGTCCTGTTTTTTTTTATAACGACCAGTTGAACATTATTTAAGTGATCTAGATGGGGTTGTAATCGCTGTAAGATCATTGGATGTTTAATCTAAAATAGCGAAAGCGTTATTTGCTAATTCAAAAGATATGTACGTTTAAGGTAAACATTATGATAATAGGGTTTATAGGGGCAGGCGCTATTGCCGAGGCTTTTATTAATAGTAATGTAGCTAAGTAACCTTACTAACAAATGACAGAAACACGGAGCTCGTTTATGACTACATCAAGTGTAACAACCGATAATATGTTTGCACCAGCTGATGCTCAGACGCGTCGTTCGGCAAAACCAGTGATTTGCTATGATGTGGATTGCTTACCGGAATACGATGCCGCCTTATATCAGAAGGCAAGAAATGGGATGCAAAAGATATCAGAAGTGATCGTACCAGCTCGTGACGGAGCGACATTTAACGTACCTGCAGGACATTTTTTTCGAATTGTTAGTATCGAGGGTCCTCAAGTTGGCGACCTGAATTTATGGAATGCTCATGATTTATCAGAACGTTTTTTCAGCGGTAAAACTCGCCAGTTGCACGCGAGTCATGTAACGACGGGTGATCGCTTATGGAGTAATTTGCCGGGTCTTCGACCAATGGCGACCATTACTCATGATACGTTAGGTTGGTATGGTTGGGATGAAGACGGAGCAGGCGTACATGATGTGATTGGGACTCGATGTGATCCTTATACCAATGCAATGCTAAAAGGGGTGGATTACAATAATTGCTGCCATTCTAATTTAACAAGAGCTTTGTCTGCATCAACGGATTTGCCAATTAGCCAAGCGGAACCTCATATCCATGACGTACTGAATGTTTTCATGTGTACAGGATTTACCAATGACACCAAGCAATATTTTATGAAAGCTAGCCCAGTTCGCCCAGGCGACTTTATTGAATTTTTTGCTGAAATTGATCTTTTAGGTGCCTTATCAGCTTGTCCTGGAGGCGATTGTGGCAGTAGTCACTCTGACGATAAAACGCCCTGTTATCCATTACGTGTCGAGATTTATAAACCCGTTGATGGTGTCTTATCAGATTGGCAGTCTCCTCAAAAAAGTGGCTATTCAGGCAAACACGGAGTTTAAATTCTTTTTCTTATAATAAGCTTGATAAGCCTCTATTGAGCTTGTTCTCCCACCTCATTTTCTAATGGTAGAGAGATTGTTTGCCCTCTGATTCTCAAAATAAATAACCACGTCATTAAATTTCGTAATTGATGTCTGACGCTAAAAAAACAATGATGAATCATGAGTAAAAACAATAATTAAAACTATTTCAGAGGTGCTGATATGAGTGAGTTTTTTGACAATGTCCCATTTGTAAAATTTGAGGGAGTAGATTCTACAAACCCGTTTGCCTTTAAACATTACGATGCTAAAAAAGTGTTGTTGGGTAAAACCATGGAAGAACACCTAAGAATGGCGGCTTGTTATTGGCATAATTTCTGTTGGCAAGGAAGTGATGTGTTTGGGGCGAATACGTTTGAACGCCCTTGGTATAAAGCGGACTCCGAAATGGCCGCGGCAAAAATGAAAGCCGATGCCGCATTTGAGTTTTTTACAAAATTGGGTATTTCTTATTACAGCTTCCATGATGTAGATGTGAGCCCAGAAGGTAAGTCGATAAAAGAATACATTAGTAACTTCTCGGCTATGGTCGATGTATTGCAAGAGAAGCAAGAAACGACCGGCATGAAACTGTTATGGGGAACCGCAAATGCGTTCTCAAATCCTAGATACATGTCTGGTGCAGCCTCAAATCCTAACCCTGAGATCTTTGCCTACGCTGCGACTCAAGTGTTCCATGCGATGAATGCCACTCATGCATTAAAAGGTCAGAACTATGTCTTGTGGGGTGGCCGAGAAGGATATGAGACCCTTTTGAATACGGATTTAAAACGTGAGCGTGCCCAGTTAGGTCGTTTTATGCAAATGGTGGTTGAGCATAAATATAAAATTGGTTTTACTGGTACTTTATTGATTGAGCCAAAACCAGCAGAACCAACAAAACATCAGTACGATTACGATACAGCTACCGTTTATGGCTTTCTAAAGGAGTTTGGTCTTGAGAAAGAAATTAAGGTGAATATTGAAGCAAACCATGCCACTTTGGCGGGTCATAGTTTTCATCATGAAATTGCGACAGCCTGCTCTCTTGGTCTTTTAGGCTCTGTTGATGCGAATCAAGGTGACGCTCAATTGGGTTGGGATACAGATCAATATCCAACCAGTGTAGAAGAGTATACCCTAATCACTTATGAGATATTAAAAGCAGGCGGCTTCCAAAGTGGCGGCTATATGTTTGATACTAAGTTACGTCGTCAATCCACGAACTTAGAAGACTTATTCCATGGTCATATTGGTGCTATGGATACGTTAGCCTTGTCTTTAGAGCGAGCGGTGAAAATGATTGAAGGCGAGGCATTAAGTAAATACGTTGATCAGCGTTATGCTAAATGGAATGATGAGCTTGGGACAGGTATCTTAGCGGGTAAGCAATCATTAGCCAGCCTAGCGGCACATGTAACCGATAATGATTTGAACCCACAACCTGTATCTGGTCAGCAAGAAATGTTAGAAAATATCGTTAATGGTTATATCTATCGTTAATTGATTGTTACTGTTAAACAGCAATAGCAAAGGGCCTGTGATTGGCCCTTTTTTTATGGTAGAAATAACGCCTTTCTATCATTAATATTGAATTATAGAGTCTTAATTACCTGTATTTAGGCGAGAAGACACGCGATATTCTCCTGGTGTCATACCGATATTTTTTCGCATAACGGTGTACATATATTGCACCGAAGGGTAACCACAAATACGTGAAATCTCATCAAATGCTAAGTCAGTAGAGGTTACCAATTCACAGGCTCGATAAAACTTAGTCATGTGTAATTGTTCGTGCATTGAACAACCGACTTCATCAATAAAGCGTGTTTCTAAATTGGTTCTGGATATACCGACACTGTCGACAACCTGAGCGACCTTAATGCCTCGACAGGCGTTATGACGAATAAAGTGCATAGCTTGAATAACATACGGATCTCGTAATGCCCTGTAGTCAGTTGATTGCCTTTCTTCTATGCCTGTTGGGTCGACTATCATTAGCGAGTTTTCTACAGCATAGCCAGATAGCATTCTGTGTAAAATTTTAGCGGCTTCATAACCCATTTGTTTACAACCTTGGGTAACGGAAGACAAGGCGGTACGATTTAGATAACGAGCCATGCTTTCATTATCAATGCCAATTACGGCCACTTCTTCCGGAACCAGAATGTTAAGATGGTCGCAAGCTTGTAATAAGTGACGGGCTCGAGAGTCCGTGACGGCAATAATACCAATCGGTTTTGGAAGGCTTTGAAGCCAGCTTTCTAGGTTTTGTTGGGCGGTGTCCCATAATTCGGCGGTAGTGCAAAGGCCTTGATTTACATGGGGGTGATAACCATCAGAGCTAACTTGTTCGATAAAAGCGTGCTCTCTTTCTTTAGACCAACGACTGTAAGATGTATCTGGCATGCCGTAAAACGCAAATTGCGGTAAACCTTTGCGCTTTAAATGTTCGTAGGCAAGTTTAACTAGTGCGGCGTTATCGGTTGCGACATAAGGTAGGCGAGGGTAGTCGTCTTTATGATGGTAGGAGCCACCAATCGCCACCATAGGGATGTCCGTTTCTTTTAATATTTCTTCTACTTCTGGATTATCGAAATCGGCAATGATACCGTCACCTTTCCAGCTCTTAAGACTGTCTAGTCGATAGCGAAAATCGTCTTCAAAATAGATGTCCCAATCACATTGGGCGGCTTGTAAATACTCTCCGATTCCTTCAACTATTTGTCTGTCGTAGACCTTGTTGGCATTAAAAACTAAGTTAAGTCGATAGCGTTTTTCAAACATACGAATCATCTCGAAATTTTTATTTTTAGGAGTGTCTTTTAACTATCTTAACCTTGAAGAGGGTTGATGTGTTAGGGAATTGTCATGTATGCATAAGTGGACAAGCGGGCCACGGCCGAAAAGAGGCGAAGTTAAATTGCTTAAATAACAATCACTTCTAGACCGTGTAACGCTTTGTTGTTTAACTATTGGATACCTTTTACTCTTTGATAAAGTGATTGAAAGCGTTCTTTTTTAATAAGATATTCAGCGGTTTTCTGAGGGTTAGGATGATACATTTTTACTAACTTAGGTTTACTGCAAATGTCTTTTAATGCAGAGGGGCCGTGAACACTTAGTGCCGCTAAACGAGCCGCCCCTAATGATGGACCTATCTCTCCACCCTCACGATAAGCCATGGGCACATTGCACACATCGGCAAGGAGTTGCAGCCAGTAATGACTTCTTGCTCCTCCACCAATCACATCGATGGTATCACTGATTTTTTGAGCGGATCGAACCGCATCAAGTCCATCCAATAACGCAAAGCTAACACCCTCAAGTACAGAGGACACTAAATCGGCGGCGGTTGTATCGTGAGTCATTCCCCAAAAAACACCTTTTGCATTGGGATCATTATGAGGCGTTCTTTCTCCACTTAAATAAGGTAAAAAGATAACTTGACTATGACTGTTTTGATTGTTTTCTGCCGCAATTAATGCCGCTTCTACCGATTCAAATTGAGCCAGTTTTGTTACCCAATCTAAGCAGCTAGCCGCGCTGAGAATGACAGACATAGTATGCCAGGTATTTGGAATGGCATGACCGAAGCTGTGAAGTGCTTCTGCTGGATTCGCGGTAAAACCTTCGCTGACAGAGAAAATAACCCCAGAGGTACCTAAAGAAAGCATAGTTTGCTGTTCTTCAATGATGCCCATACCAATGGCTCCAGCGGCATTATCACCTCCCCCTGCCACAACAGGAACAATTGGCATACTCCAACGTTTAGCCACTGCTTTATCTAATTCTCCAGTGATGTCCGATCCTTCAAAGACGGTTGGCATGTGTTCAATACCTAGGCCCGTTGCCTGTAACATATGTTCACTCCAACCGCGTTGTTCCATGTCGAGCCATAAGGTACCGGAAGCATCGGAAACATCGGTCGCAAAGTCTCCCGTCATGCAAAAACGCAAATAATCTTTTGGTAATAATACCTTCTTAATTTGGGCAAAAATGTCAGGTTCATTGTTTTTTACCCATAATAGTTTAGGCGCCGTAAAACCAGGCATCACCAGATTACCGGTAATGGACTGTACTTCTGGGCAGAATTTTTGCAATAAATGGCACTCTTCAAACGAGCGACCATCATTCCAAAGAATGGCTGGTCTGAGGACTTGATTGTCTTGTCCAAGTAAGGTTGCACCATGCATCTGACCCGAAAGGCCTATGGCTTTAACATTTTCCAATGAATGCTCTTTTGATAAGGCTATCATGGCGTCATCCGTTGCTTGCCACCAACTTTCAGGGTCTTGTTCTGACCAAAGTGCTTGTGGACGTGAAACAGAAAGAGGGGAGGATTGACTTGCTTTAACATGACCATCTTCCGTTAATAAGATGACTTTTACGCCTGAAGTTCCAAGGTCTATACCTAAATACATAACGAATCCTATAAAATGATGGATAACATAACTCATAAAATCCAGTCTGCCTATTGGTCGTTATTAACAATAGACGTCTCACTGATTATTTTTATTTGAGAGAATAGCCTTTTAAGTGTAAACCGAGGTTTTTACACGAGGAATTATCTTTTTTCATTTGTTGGTAGCGTTTTTTATACATAATGCAGAGTTAACAAAGTGATATGATTTCTACTCACCATAGATCAAGCCGTTGGGATTTCATTGCTGTGGTACAAACGCGTTCTCTAGCGGAGTTTAATAATGTGTTAAACGATGTAAGATCCATTGATGGAATAAAAAGTACGGAGTCTAATCTGTTGTTAGATAGTATGATTTTTTAATTATTAGAGTGTACGTTGAATTTATAAAAAAGTACCCTGACAACTATTTTTGGAACTTTTATCATAGGTGGTTATTCAATATACAAAATCAGAGTATGCCCAAAATAGTGATTACAGGTCTACTTGCAGTCGTTGATCAATTGGTGGAGGACAGGAGCTTTCTCTGACGATAAGTTGTGTAGGAAGGGTCATTTCTGGGTTGGGTTTTTTACCTGATAGGATGTCCAATAGTAACTTCATAGAGGTTTCCCCAATCAGTTGTCTTGGTTGATGGATAGTGGTTAATTCAGGTACACAATATTCACTTAGAGCGAGATTATCAAAGCCGATAACAGAGAGCTCACTCGGAACGGCCACTTGCATTTCACGGGCGATTTTGAGTACGCCAATCGCTGCTTCATCGCTGTGACAAACAATGGCAGATGGTGGATTCTTGAGCGACAGTAATTGTCTGCCAAGATTGTACCCGGAAATAAAAGAGAGGTCGCTTTCAAGAATATAAGACTCTGTAATGGGGAGTTTCCATTTCTTCATGGTTTCTTTGTAACCATTCGTGCGAGCATTAAACACAGGGTTCTCTATTTTTCCAGTAATACAGGCAATTTTGTGATGCCCCATCATTATTAAGTACTCAACTCCTTTTTTAGCGCTGTAATTATTGTCTATGTGAACGGTTGGCACGGCAATATCGGAAAAGTATTCACCAGCAATCACAATCGGCAATTTTATTTCGCCTTGAGCATTAATGATCATAGATTCTGGGATATCAGAGGAGAGGGACAATACACCATCAACCAGTTTGCTTTCAAACAATTCAAAGTAGCTGCCAATTCGAGAAGATTCATTTCCCGTGTCTCCAATGAGCAGTTTGTAACCATGCTTATGAGCTAACGCTTCAATACCGTGAACGACATCAGAGAAAAAAGTGCTGTCTATATTGGGTAGCACAACAACTATGGTTTTGGATTCACTCTTTCGCAAACTGCGGGCAAGACCATTCGGCGAATAACCAACATCTAATGCGGCTTTTTCGACTTTTTCACGAGTGCTTGGCGATACAATCTCTGGGTTAGCTAAGGCTCTTGACACGGTCGCTGTAGACACACCCGCAAGTCTTGCTACATCTTTAACCGTAGCCATGGGAATCCAATATCAAAACAAGTGAATGACGGGTGGTATTCAAAAGGACGACCTTACAAAATAGGGTTAGATCAAAAAAACGGCATATCTTAACAAAAAATCGATCACAAACACATTATCTATAGTCTATGTGGTGGTGGATTTAAGGGATAAATCATTAGGGCCTAAACCCTAATGATTTTTCGGGTGACTTTCTTTTTAAGAGAATGCTCTTATTGTGAAAAATCACCGTTACTTATCTTAATAAGCCGCATCTTTAAAGTAGTAATCCGCGGCGTTTTCTTTGGTCACTAAATCAGCGCCTAAAATTAGACGAGAAGGAGAGTGGTATAAATGCCCCATTTTCTCATTTTTAACACCATGAACCGCAAGCGCAATACCAGAGGCAATCATGGATGGGCTGTAGGTAACAGTAGCACGAACTAATTTATGATCATGTTGGATCAGCTCGATAATATCTTTTGAACCTGCACCACCAAGAACGGTTTTAATATCAGTACGTCCCGCTTCTTCAATCGCTTTTAAAACACCTTTTAGCATGTCGTCATCTTGACACCAAACAGCATCAATTTTAGGGTGTTTTTGTAAGAAGTTTTCCATGACGGATAACGCTTTTTGAGTAGACCAATCACCTGGTTGAGAATCTAAAATATTAATGTTTGGATAGGAAGCCATCACATCATTAAACGCGTCAACACGCTGTTTATTGATTGGAATTTGCAAACCTTCAATGACAACGACATTACCTTTACCAGACATTTCTTCCGCTAACCATTGTGCGCCAACTCGACCTAAGCCAGGGTTATCGCCAGCGATGAATACGTCCTGAGACGGTGTAGCAAGTTCACGGTCAACAATAACCGTGTAAATATCTTCGTTATAGGCTTCTTCGATTACTTTTTGCAAAGTGGCTGGGTTATGAGGCAAAATAACCAACGCATCGATACCTTTAATCATTAAATCTTCCACATCTCCAACTTGTTTAGAACCTGAGCTGGCCGCAACAACGTAGAATTCGATGTCTTTTTCTTGTTCCTTAAGTTCTTTGACGGCTTTATTAGCCCACCATAAGAGACCGGCGGTCCAGCCATGATCGGCTGAAGGAACACTGACACCCACTTTATAGGTTGCCGCATAACTGCTACTAATGAAGGCAAACAGCATAGTGAATACTGTAAATACTCTCATGATCTTATTCTTATTTTTCATGCAAACTCTCCGTTAACGCTATGATTGGATAGTATTAATAATGAGTAAAACCAGCGTTCTACTCGCTTTCTTGCCTTTCTTTTATGTATTACATTTAAAGAAAAACGAAGTCGTTGATTGTTAGATTTTGCTTATCGAGCCGATCATTGATTACCGTCGGTGATTAGCGGTCACCTTTAAATTGCACCAGTACGGCGGTTAGTATGACCATTCCTTTTACCATGCCTTGTAAATAAGGTGAGATGCCCATTAAATTAAGCATGTTGTTAATAATGCCCAGAATAATGGCACCAATTACGGTTCCCCAAATGGTCCCTTTACCTCCTGAAAGAGCCGTACCTCCTATTACTACGGCCGCGATGGCGTCCAATTCATAGAATAACCCCGCATCTCCAGGACTAACGGAATTGAGTCGTGATGCAAGTAACACCGCTGAAATACCAACGGATAAACCTGCGATTAAGAAAGTAAGGAAATATACCCAGCGAACTTTAATTGCAGAGTAAGAGGCCACTTTTGAGTTGGAACCAACAGCACAAACATGACGGCCAAAAGCGCTGTGTTTTAATAGAATGTGATAAGCGATGGCCAGTAAAATGAAAATCCAAACAGGGTAGGGAATCGCCCATAAATAGCCACCACCTATGTCAGAAAAATGTTGGTTTTCCGAAACCATTTCACCGGCATCACTTATGTACAGTGTCATTGAGCGGAAAATAGACATTGTAGCTAACGTTGCGATAAAGGAGGCAACCTTTCCTCGGGTGATGATTAACCCATTAATGGCTCCGAACAAACCGCCTAATGCAATAGCTGATGAAACGGCCATAGCGACGGCCCACCAACCATCACCAACGCCATTAATGATCATAATGGATAACACACCTACCAAGGCGACCATTGAACCTACTGATAAATCAATGCCGCCGGCAATTATTACAAAAGTCATTCCAAGGGCAATAATGCCGGTATAGGACACTTGTCTTAAAACGTTAGTAATGTTTCTAGGCATTAAAAAATGCTCACTCGCAATCGAAGAAAAGACGATTAGCAATACTAATGCGATAAAAGGCGCATAAGTGGCAATATCAAGTCGTTTCATGCGGGTTATCATGGGCGACAACTGGGACATGATCATAATGGAACCTCGTTTGTTCTTACTTATTTTTATGTGATGTAACGTAAATAGATTTAGTTAAGCGCGTGCCATAGTTTTTAAGCCGGCGGCGTAGTACATAATTTCTTTTTCATTAATGGCGTCCCCAGTCAGTTCTCCCATAATTTCTCCAGAACGCATTACCATGACCCGATTAGATAACCCCATCACTTCTTCCAGCTCGGAAGAAATAACAATGACAGACACCCCTTGTTCAGTTAAAGAGCGAATGAAGTGATAGATTTCTTTCTTAGTATTAACGTCAATGCCGCGTGTCGGCTCATCTAATATGAGTATGTTGGGATGCGTATCCATCCACTTAGATAAGTAGACTTTTTGTTGATTACCACCACTTAAATTGGCCAAGTTGGAATTAATCGAAGCCGCTTTTATATCAAAACGTTTTACATAATCTCTTGCCACAGCGCGTTCTTTTTTATGTTGAATGAGTCCACGAACATAAGAAGCTAATGAAATTAAGGTGATATTTTTGGGAATATCAAAGTTCATAATTAAGCCTTTACCTTGTCGGTCTTCTGACAGGTAGGCTAGGTTGTGTAACACCGCATCAGAAATGGAATTGATTTCAACGGCTTGACCACTGACCTCTATATGACCGCTGTCTTTTTTACGTAATCCCATAATGGCTTCGGCAGTTTCGGTACGTCCGGCTCCAATTAATCCGGCAAAGCCCAGAACTTCACCTTTTTTAAGATCAAAATTGATATCATGTAACAAACCTTTTATAGATAAGTTACTGACTTTTAAGACAACCTCTTCAGTGTGTTCCGCACGTGCAGGGTAAATTTGATTTAGCTCGCGACCAACCATTTTGCGAGCCATGTCTTCTTCATTGATATCGGATACATCATCTACGCTAATTAAATGACCATCTCTTAAGATCGCCAGGCGATCACAAAGGTGTTTTACTTCTTTTAGTTTATGAGAGATAAAAATAATGGTGACACCGCGTTGCTTAAGCTTTTCAACCAAAGCAAAAAAGATATCTACTTCATGGTCCGTTAGCACGGTGGTAGGTTCATCCATGATCAAAATACGGGATTCATTCACCAAGGCTTTGGCTATCTCAACCATTTGCTTTTCCGCCACACTCAAGTTTTCAATCAAAGAATCTGGGTTAAGGTCGGTTTCAAGCTCTTTCAATAGTTGATTGGCTTTACTGCGCATCAAGGTTTTATTTAATAAAAATCCGTTTTTGAGTTCATTCCCAAGAAAGATATTTTCAAACACATTTAAGCTGCTGATCAAATTAAACTCTTGTGGAATCATGGCGATGCCTAATCGTTTCGCATCAGACGAAGATTGAATATCAACGTCTTCACCATCAATTTTAATCGAGCCAGAGGTTCTTGTGTAAATGCCGCTAATGATTTTTAATAGGGTGGATTTACCCGCACCATTCTCGCCAAGTACCCCTAAAACCTCACCTGCAAAAATATCCAAGGTGATTTTATGGAGTACTCTCACACCAGAGAACTCTTTGACTATGCCGCGTATTTGCATAACAGGAACATTCATCGGATTTTCCTCGTGGAGATCATTCATTCAGGTGATCAGTATTAAGCGTTTGCCAAGCACTGTTATTTTTTGAAGATGTTAATACTGCCGTAATGAATTTCATGCCTTCAATACCATCGTCAATACTTGGAATAAAGCCTTGTACTGAGTCAACCGCTGCTCCGTCTTCAATAGCATGAATGGCAAGCGCGATGTCTAAGTACAAGTTGGCAAAGCCTTCTAGATAGCCTTCAGGATGCCCTGCTGGCACTCGAGATAGTCGATTGGCTTCCTCTCCGGCACCGTGTCCAGCACGAGTGATTTTTTGAGTAGGTTCACCAAAAATGGAAAGCCAAAGTTCGTTTGGCGATTCTTGAGACCACTCTAAGCCCGCTTTATCCCCATAAAGTCGAATTTTTAAGCCATTCTCGTTACCCGGAGCCACTTGGCTAGACCACAGCATGCCTTTTGCTCCTTGATCGAAACGCAACATAGTATGAACGTTATCATCCAAACGACGCCCCTGAACAAACGCTGTTAAATCCGCAGATACCTCTTGGACTTTTTGACCTGAAATAAAGCAAGCTAAATTAAATGCATGAGTACCAATATCGCCCAAGCATCCTGCCATTCCCGATTTTTCTGGATCGGTACGCCACTGGGCTTGTTTGTTGTCTGTGTCTTCAACTTTATCAGTTAACCAATCTTGTGGGTATTCCGCTTGTATGACGCGTAAATTTCCTAAGACACCAGAATCAACCAGGTGTTTTGCATGGCGAACTAATGGATAGCCAGTGTAGTTATGAGTTAATGCAAAAAAAGCACCTGATTCAGAGACGATGCGTTTGAGTGCTAATGCTTCATCAAGGTCTTTAGTGACAGGTTTGTCGCAGATGACGTGAATCCCTTGTTCCAAAAAAGCTTTAGCGACAGGGAAGTGCATATGATTTGGTGTCACAATCACAACGGCTTGAATACCGTCTGCACGTTGCTTTTCACTAAGGGCCATTTGTTGAAAAGAGTCATAAGAACGTTCTTTTTGAATGCCCAATCCTAATGCCGATGAAAGCGCTCGTTCAGGATTTGACGATAATGCTCCAGCTACTAATTCAAAACCGTCGTCAATACGAGTGGCAATACGATGAACTGCACCAATAAATGCGCCGTCACCACCACCCACCATGCCGATGCGAATGCGTTTATGTGTCATGAAATCACCTCTATTTTCTTATTTTGTTGAACTAAGACAAACCTAAAATACGGCGGTTTGTTTCATGATCAATGCCACTCGACGCAAAGTCATCAAACGCTCGCTCGGTAATACGAATAAGGTGATCATTAACAAATTTAACGCCTTCTTCAGCGCCTGCTTCCGGGTGCTTCATGCAACACTCCCATTCAATAACGGCCCAACCATCAAAATCATATTGAGTGAGTTTTGAAAAAATTCCTTTGAAATCAACTTGACCATCGCCTAAAGATCGGAAACGTCCAGCTCTATCTATCCAGCTTTGGTAGCCACCATAGACGCCCTGTCGACCTGTTGGGTTGAACTCTGCGTCTTTGACATGGAACATTTTGATGCGTTCATGATAGATGTCGATGAACTGTAAGTAGTCCAGTTGTTGTAAAACAAAATGAGAGGGATCGAATAATATATTCGCCCTGGGGTGATGATTTGTTGCTTCTAAAAATAAATCAAATGTGACGCCATCATGAAGGTCTTCTCCTGGATGTATTTCATAGCAGACATTGACACCGCAACGATCAAATTCATCAAGAATAGGTAACCAGCGTTTCGCTAATTCTTTAAAGCCTTCTTCTACTAAGCCGGCAGGCCTTTGTGGCCAAGGGTATAAGTAAGGCCAAAGTAGGGCTCCGGAGAAGGTGACATGGTTGGTTAACCCAAAGTTTTTCGATGCTTGAGCGGACTTTAGTAACTGATCGACCGCCCATTTCTGCCTAGCGTCAGGGTTACCTTTGACATGATCAGGCGCAAAACCATCAAAGATCTCATCATACGCAGGGTGAACCGCAACGAGTTGTCCTTGCAAATGGGTGGATAACTCGGTGATGACCATGTCGTGCTTTGCGAGAGTGTCTTGCAATGAACGACAATACTCTAAATCTGTTGCTGCGCGATCTAAATCGAATAACCTTTGGTCCCATGTCGGAATTTGAACCCCTTTAAAACCAATACTTGCTGCCCATTCGATGATGTTTTCGAAAGAGTTGAATGGTGCTTCGTCCCCAGCAAACTGGGCAAGAAATAACGCTGGACCTTTTAAGGCTTTCATAGCATTAACCTCATAATTATTTTTATTTGTGGTTTTTAATTTTCTGTAATCGATTACATTTATGTTTCAAAAAAAAGGCTTTTTTATTATTTCATCCAAAGCCTTTTACGATCAAGATGGCCTGAGTATAGGGTGAAATTTAAGATTAAGTAAATGCTTAACTGAATAAAATTTAAAAAATAGTGTTTAAAAAATGAATGTAACAAAATGAAATGCTTTACAAAATACTAGCTAAATATCGGTTTTATAGCGTTTTTTTTATCTACAAAAATAAAAATGACTGTAAAAAAAACTAATCAAATACAAAAAAAAGATAATTTTCCTCATCGTGTATTCGTTTTACATTCTACTCACTCCATTATTTTGGAGAAACGTTCATTTAATAAAAATAAAAGGAATACAAATGAAAAAGATAATTTCGATTGGTTTACTTGCTGCAACTTGCGCTGTTGGTCCTGCTATGGCAGCAGGTGAAAAAATTGGTTTGCTTATGTCTGATTTACGATTAGAGCGCTGGCAGAAAGACAGAGACTTATTTACTGAAGCGGCCGAGGCGCTTGGTGCGAAAGTTTACACTCAATCAGCGAATGGGGATGTAACCACTCAAATCTCTCAGATTGAAAACATGATATCTCGCGGTGTTGATGTTTTGGTGATTGTTCCTGAGAACGGTGAAGTGTTAAGTAATGTGCTTGCGGAAGCAAAAGCAGAAGGTATTAAAGTGTTGGCTTATGATCGTCTGATTAAATTTGCTGATATCGACCTTTATGTGTCTTTCGATAATATCCGTGTAGGTGAAATGCAGGCGGAAGCATTACTTGAACGTGTACCAACAGGAAATTACTTTTTGATGGGCGGTTCTCCAACAGATAATAATGCGAAAATGTTCCGTGAAGGCCAAATGAATGTGTTGCAGCCAGCCATTGACGCGAAGAAAATTAACATTGTTGGCGATCAATGGGCCATGGGATGGTCTGCTGAAGCGGCTTTGAATATTATGGAAAATGGACTTACGGCCAATAATAATAAAATTGATGCGGTTGTTGCTTCAAACGATGCCACAGCCGGTGGTGCAATTCAGGCATTAGAAGCTCAAGGCTTAGATGGCAAGGTTGTGATCTCTGGTCAAGACGCCGATTTAGCGGCAATGCGCCGTATTGTGGCTGGTACACAAACGATGACAGTGTACAAACCGATTGCTAGTTTGGCTCAAACCAGTGCTCAAATGGCTGTGAAATTGGCAAAAAATGAAGCCATTAATGTTAATGGTCATGTGAATAACAGTACTAAAGACGTCGATGCGGTTTTACTTGATCCTGTTGCGGTTTCTAAAGAAAACTTAGACAGCACAGTGATTGCAGACGGCTTCCATTCTCGAGATGACGTTTATAACCCTTAATACACTCATGATACAGGTGTTCAAAAGAATGCCTGTATTTTTTTCATAGGGGGATAAAATGACTCAACCACTATTAGAAATGCGTGACATTGTAAAGAGCTTCTCAGGTGTACGTGCATTAAATGGCGTCAGCATAAAACTAGCACGTGGAGAAGCATTATCCATATGTGGAGAGAATGGCTCAGGAAAATCCACTTTGATGAAAGTCCTTAGTGGGGTTTGGCCATATGGTTCTTACGAAGGAGACATATTTTTCGAAGGGCAAGCCGTTAAAGCTGCTGGTATTCGAGATACTGAAGCATTGGGTATCGTAATTATTCACCAGGAACTGGCCTTGGTGAAAGAACTGTCGGTTTTAGAAAATATTTTTCTAGGTAATGAGCTTGGTAGTTTTGCGAAGCTTAATGATGAAGACATGTATCGTCGTACTCGTGATTTACTTAAGCGGGTCAAGTTGGAGGTGTCGCCTAATACCTTAGTTCGTGATTTAGGGGTTGGTCAGCAGCAACTTGTTGAGATTGCTAAGGCGCTTAATAAAAATGTGAAGCTACTTATTCTTGATGAGCCAACCTCGTCACTGACTCGCAATGAAATTCAAATATTATTAAATATTGTTCATGATTTGAAAGACCAAGGGATCGCTTGTATCTACATTTCTCATAAATTAGATGAGGTGCTGGATTTATCGACCTGGGTGGCTGTCATTCGTGATGGCGATCATATTGATACTCGGTCTGCAGCCGAGCTAACTCAAAACGACATTATTAGTATGATGGTCGGGCGAGAGTTAGAAGCGCTTTTTCCGAGGGAAGTGCATGATATTGGTGAAACGGTTTTACGTGTAAAAAATGCTCATGCTATGCAAGCCGGAGCGTCGATTCCTCAAGTTAATGATGTGAGCTTTGAGTTGAAAAAAGGGGAGATACTGGGCATTTCTGGTTTGATTGGGTCTGGTAGAACTGAATTAATGCAATGCATTTATGGCTGTTATGACGGGCGCTATTCCGCAACCATAGAAATGCAGGGTCAATCTCTCACTATTCGATCTCAGCGAGATGCGCTTGCAGCGGGTATCGCTATGGTGCCAGAAGACCGAAAACGTCACGGTATCATTCCAATTATGGGGGTGGGTCGAAATATTAGCCTTTCTGTTTTAGATGATTATGTGACCTATTTAGGTGCTATTGATGAAAATCGTGAAACTCAGGATACCGTTGATTATATTGCTCGTTTAAAAGTAAAAACAGCGTCGCCTGAATTACCAATAAAAAACTTGAGTGGTGGTAATCAACAAAAAGCCATTATTGCAAAGTGTCTATTAACAAATCCTAAAATTTTGATATTGGACGAACCTACTCGTGGTATTGATGTTGGTGCTAAATATGAAATTTATAAATTGATGCATGCCCTAGTGAAAGAAGGTATGTCCATTATTATGGTGTCTTCTGAATTACCAGAGGTGATTGGTATTAGTGATCGTGTTCTGGTCATGCATGAAGGCCGTTTAAAAGGTGAGTTTGACCATCAAGGGCTCACTCAAGAAATGATTATGAACTGCGCTATAAAAGAAGGTGTATAAAATGTTCAAAACAATAAAAACAAGCCAGTTGCAATTGCTTGCCATGATAGCGGCAATGACGATTATCATAGTGTTTTTCTCTATTGCTACTGAGGGTGCCTTTATTACACCTCGTAATATTTCTAACCTCATTCGACAAACGGCCATTGTGGGTGTGTTAGCGATAGGGATGGTGTTTGTTATTATCAGCGCTGAAATTGATTTGTCCGTTGGTTCAATGATGGGACTTTTGGGTGGGGTCGCTGCCATTTTAGATGTTTGGTTACACTTGCCCATTGCTTTAACTATTTTAGTGACAGTGTGTTCGGGGTTGGTTTTAGGGTTATTTAATGGTTGGTGGGTTGCTTACCAGAGAGTGCCGTCTTTTATTGTGACGTTAGCTGGTATGCTGGCTTTTCGTGGCATATTAGTCGGTTTGACTGATGGGGCAACCGTTGCGCCAACTTCTAGCGATTTGTCAATTATTGGGCAAAGTTATATTCCATCTGGATGGGGTGTGAGTGTAATAGGAGTCTTGTGTCTTGGTCTCATTGCACGTGTTTATTCTCGCCGTAAGTCAAGACAGAATCACGGTATCGAAAATACAACGGCAAAATTTGAGTATGCTAAGGCGTTTGTTGTCGTTGCCGTATTACTGATTTTATTAATTTCATTAGAAAACTATCGTGGTATCCCTACACCAATTCTAATTATGGGGGGGTTGATATTACTGGCGACTTATATTGCTAAACGCACCGCATTTGGTCGTCGTATTTATGCCATTGGTGGCAACATTGAAGCGGCTCGTATGTCTGGTGTAAATGTTGAATGGAATAAAATGTGGGTCTTTGGGTTCAATGGCATGATGGTCGCCATTGCGGCTTTGATTCTGACATCACGATTGGGTGCGGGAACGCCATCAGCGGGTAATATGGCCGAGCTTGATGCGATTGCGGCTTGTGTTATTGGAGGAACCAGTTTAGCGGGGGGATTGGTACGGTTTTTGGTGCCATTATGGGAGCCTTAATTATGGCCAGTTTAGATAATGGTATGAGTATGTTGGATGTGCCGACTTTCTGGCAGTTAATTGTTAAAGGGTCCATCCTGCTACTTGCTGTTTGGTTAGATGTGAAAACCAAAAAATCAAGCTAATCTTAGCTGCTGAGTTAACCTAACTTTGAAGTTTAGGCAGGAATACGAGTAAGTCATAAATTTGTATTTTACCATTTGATACCGCTTAGTCTGTAATTTAGGGCTAAGCGGTTTTGTTATCTGTGTCTGTTCTACAGCGGGAACTGCGTTATTCCAATATGGGAGGAGTTTTACTGAGAGAAAATTACTAAGAAGAAGTGGACTGATTTTAATTGTTTTGAATAGAGATGATTATTTTCTCCTTCACTACTGACATTATAGGAAGGAGAGAATCGTTGTGCCCCTTAATTTAAGGACACATTTGACCGCCATTTACATCCATTATCTGGCCTGTAATATAACCACTGCAATTGTGTGAGGCAAAAAAGGCAAAGGATGGCGCCATTTCTTCTGACTCACCAAAACGACCAAAAGCAATCGAACCAGCAATTTTCTCTCTCAGTTCCTCTGATTTATCAGCATGGAATAACGTATCAACGGTACCTGGTGAAACGATATTAAAGCGAATTTGATCTTTAGTGTATTCTTTTACCCAATTGCGATGAACATTGTGTAGCCATGCTTTAGATGCAGCATAAATACCTGCACCCATACCTCCGCCTTCACGAGCCGCAATAGAACCTGTACTGATAACAGACGAGGTTTTACCGGACTCTGCCGCTGAAGCGCGTAAAAAAGGGATGGAATATTTTGTTACCATTAATGCAGAGCGCGCATTTAGGTCCATAACATGGTCATAAAAATCGTCGTCAATGAGTTCTAAGCTAGCACGTCCGCCTAAACCTCCAGCATTGTTAATTAATACATCCATGCCACCAAATTTAGCCGTAAATTCGTTAACAAGTTTTTCGCACTCGCTTGTTTTCGTTAGGTCCGCAGGGATAAAGATCACATCGTCTTGGTTGCCTAGAGCACTTACTTCATTCAATGCGGCTTTGGCTACGTCGTTTAATGCTCGGCTATTGATGGCGACTTTTGCACCTTGCTTTACCAAAAGCTTTGCTGCGGCCAAACCGATACCTGCTGTAGAGCCTGTTATTAGTATTCTTTTACCTGCTAAATCACTGAACATTTTAATCACCTTTTATTGTTATTAAGTAATACAATATCACCAATATAAAATTAATAAATGAATACTACAAGTCATAATTCAAAAGAAAATATACGGTGCTTTTAGGTTTATATAAAAAATGAAGTGGGTAATCGGTTTCTCTGTAATTCGCTATTAATTGTTTTTAAAGTCTTTTTTATCTACTACAAAGCGAATAATTTAAATTGTGAAAAATTGCGCACAAGTGTGTTAAAGTTTGCCGTTAGTATCTACCTTTTTTATTAAAGGTTTGATTCATATTTATACTACAAGCCCCAAAGTTAAGGACATCATGACTAATAACTTTTCTTTAATATCTACATCTAATCGAAGCTTACACGTGCAAGTCGCTCGTAGTATTGCGCGTCGTATTTTATCGGGAGAGCTACCTCAGGGGTCAATTGTGCCGAATGAAATGGCACTTTGTGAACAGTTTGGTGTGAGCCGGACAGCACTACGAGAAGCGATGAAACTATTAACCTCTAAAGGATTATTGGAGTCTCGCCCTAAAATTGGAACCAAGGTTGTTAACAGAGCGTATTGGAATTTTCTTGACCCTCAGTTAATAGAATGGATGGATGGATTAAGTGATGCAGAAACCTTTTGTTCACAGTTTCTGGGGCTTAGAAGGGCGGTTGAGCCAGAAGCATGTGCTTTGGCGGCGGTCAATGCAACTGCAAAACAAAGGATAGAACTCTCAGAGATCTTTCAAAAAATGGTTAAAATATCGAACCAGTTCAATCATGAAGAATGGATTGAAGTTGACTTAAGTTTTCACCGTTTAATTTTTAATGCGACCAATAACGATTTCTATTTGCCATTTGGAAATATCCTCACGACTATGTTTAGAACATTCATACTGCACTCTTCAAAAGATGGCGGCGTGTGTCTTAATGAGCATCGAATGATTTATGAAGCCATCATGGCTGGAGACAGTGAACTTGCTAGAGAAGTATCTTTAGATCATTTGCAAAAAGGTAAGCATAGACTGGCAGAAACCGCTGCATCTTAATGTCAAATTAACCTATCTAAAAGCCTCATCGTGGGTAGATAACAGTGGATCTAAACACGAAAGGCTTCTTCCATTCTTATATAAATAAATCGTCTCTTTTTTAAATCGAATAGTAAAAAAAATTCGAAAAAAATTAAAAATAATACAATAACACTATTGTTATTCTCTGCCAGTTGCTGTAAAAAATTAGTGTCGCACGGAAATGTGTGTCTTAATTTGATTATCTAGAGAGGATAAAAATAATGAGAAAAACTCTAATAACGTCGATGGCAATGGCAAGTATTGCATTTTCAGGTTCAGCTTTTTCGGCTTGGACTGGTTGGAATATACATAACCAAAACTACCCGATTACGGATGCTCTTGAGTCATTTATGGAAAATGCTGAAAAAGTAACGGACGGTAGAGTTGGTGGAACACTGTATAACGGCGGTGTTTTAGGTAGCCAAGGTGATGCTATCCAAATGATGCAGATAGGCTCTATTCAATTTGCGGGCTTTAGCCTAGGGCCAATGGGAACAGCTATCCCTGAAGCCAATATTGTTTCCTTACCTTTTATCTTTAAAAACGTTGATCACATGCATAGAGTACTTGATGGACCGTTCGGTGAACGTTTGAGTGATGCTATGTCAAAATATGGCATTATGTCTCTTGGTTGGTATGATGCGGGTTCACGTTCTTTCTATAATAATGCGAAACCTATTGTTAACCCTAGTGACGTTGAAGGCATGAAGTTCCGTGTTATGAATAACGAACTTTATGTTGGTATGATCGAAGCGCTAGGCGGCAATGCAACGCCAATGGCATTTAATGAAGTATATCAGTCGTTGAAAACTGGTGTGGTAGATGGTGCTGAGAATAACCCTCCGTCATATGAATCAACTAATCACTACGAAGTCGCAAAATACTACTCTTTATCTCACCATCTTATTATTCCTGAGTGCCTTTGTGTAAGTACCAAAGCGTGGAATGAATTATCAAGTGAAGACCAAACTGCACTAAAAGTAGAAGCGAAGAAAAGTGTTGCCATGCAACGTGGACTTTGGTCAAAAAGGGAAGCTCAAAGTCGCAGTATAGTTGAAAAAGCGGGTGTGGAATTTAATGAAGTTGCAGATATCACCGCATTCTCTAGTGCAATGAAACCTGTATATGCAAAAGCCATTAAAGAAACGCCTGTACTAGCATCGTACATTGAAACAATCCAAAGCATCGACTAGGTGACAACAAGCGGGAATGGTTGTTTATTCCCGCTTTTTTCGAGAAAAATCATGAATAATAAAAATATTCTACAGGTCTACGACACAGCGATTGTCTATGTTAAGCGCCTTGCAAACATTATTTCCGGTGTGGCAATGGTAACCTTAATTTTTTCATTTGCATGGCTAGTTTTTGGTCGTTATATCCTTAATGACACTCCTACTTGGGTAGAACAACTCTCATTGTTACTTGTTATTACCATCAGCTTTTTGACGGCAGCAGTAGGTATACATGAACGAACTCACTTAAGTGTGGACATTTTTACTCACATGCTTCCTCCTTCTGGACAAGTTTTTATTGGTATACTTGCCGATATTGTAATGGCAACATTTGGCTTCTTAATGGCCGTAAATGCCATTGATCTAGCGGAATTTGCTTGGTCAAAAAAAATCCCTCTACTGGGTATAAGTGATGCTACTCGTTATTTTCCTGTGATTATTTCTGGGTCTTTGATCTTTGTGTTTTCAGTTGATCGAATCATAAGATCTCTTTATAGCGCTACGCATCCTCAAACTATCAACCAGGAGAGTAAATAAAATGGGCTTAGCTATTCTATTAGGTGTTTTCGCTCTTGTCATGCTCATGGGTGTTCCTGTTGCATTTGCCTTAGGTATTGCGGCGATTTCTGCCTTTATGTTTGAAGGTTTACCTTTAATGGTTGGTTATCAGCGTATTGTTGCTGGTATGTCTACCTTCGCGTTGCTGGCCGTGCCGTTCTTTATTTTTGCTGGTGAGCTAATGTTGCATGGCGGGATTGCCGCTCGCCTTATTCGGTTTGCTTCTGCATCAGTAGGTTGGATGCGTGGTGGTTTGGCTCAAGTAAATATCTTCTCAAGTATGTTGTTTGGTGGTATTTCAGGATCTGCCGTTGCTGATATTTCCGCTCTCGGCTCTTTGCTTATTCCTGTTATGAAGGAAAAGGGCTATGACGACGATTTTGCGGTAAATGTTACCGTTACTTCTTCAATTGCAGGGATTGTTATTCCTCCTAGCCATAACATGATCTTGTATGTTGTTGCTGCTGGTGGCGGTATTTCTATTTCTAGCCTATTTATGGCTGGTGTAATTCCTGGAATGTTAATGTGTCTGTTGCTTGCTGTTGTGGCACGCTGGATATCCATTAAGAAAAAATTCCCAACTGAGCCGTTTGTTGGTTTAAAGATTCTTGCGCTTACTTTCCTAGCTTCGGTTCCTGGTTTGATTACGGCGGTGATTGTGGTTGGCGGTACCTTGTCCGGTATTTTCACCGTAACAGAGTCTGGAGCCATAGGTGCTATTTATGCGATGCTGGTGGCTTTCTTTGTTTATCGCTCAATGAATAAGAAAGCATTTTTAACAGCAGTAAGCAGCTCAATCAAGACCACTGGAATGGTGATGATATTGATAGGCTGTGCCTCAGCATTTGGTTATATGTTGGCTTTCTATCAAGTTCCAGCCGTTCTTTCTAATGCCATTACCTCTATTTCAGATAATCCAATCATTATCTTAATCATGCTTAACCTCTTGTTATTGACACTAGGGATGATCATGGATATGGCGGCATTAATTCTAATATGTACTCCTATCTTCCTTCCTATTGCGGTCGGCTTCGGAATGGACCCGGTGCATTTTGGTATCATGATGATGATGAATTTAGGGTTAGGCTTATGTACCCCACCAGTAGGGTCCTGTTTGTTTGTCGGCTGTGTTGTGGGTGGTGTTACCATTCAGAAAGCCGTGAAAACAATCTGGCCATTTTACCTTGCAATGTTAGCGGCCTTGGTTTTGGTTACTTTCATTCCTGCTATTTCAATGACCTTGCCTAATTGGTTGGCTAGTCAATAGTTTTAGTGTTTGTAACAACCAGTAAATGTCTCTCCAGCGTTTACTGGTTGTTATGTTTTTTATTCCTTTTCTATGTTTCGTTATTCTCGTACCAATAGTGGTTTGATTAGAATACGAAACTTTCCTCTGACTCTTCAAATTTGATTAAGTGTTCTTGACTGATTTTTTTTCGGATTATATTGACTTTATCGTTACTGACTAACATTTCAGGGATCACATCTCTACTATTGTACGAGTTACTCATGACGGCACTGTAGGCTCCAGAACAGAAGAATGCGATCAAGTCGCCTGCTTTTAAGTTTTTATCTAATGGATATTTGTGCGCGAATATATCTGTACTTTCACAAACTGGTCCAACCACATCATAGAGTCGAGTAGTGCTAGATGTATGTTCCTTTACTGCTTTAATAGGGTGCAGAGCATCATAAAGGGCTGGTCTCATTAAATCATTCATTGCAGCATCGACAATGAGAAACGGTGTGGGTTGAGATTCTTTGACATAATTTATTCGACTAACAAGTAGCCCAATATCGGCGACTAAAGAGCGACCAGGTTCTATCGCCACCTTCCCTTTAAAGTGTTTCGTTTCTTCTGCAATTACTTGCGCTATGGTGGTAAAGTCTAAAGGGGATTTGTCACCATAATTAATACCAAAACCACCACCTAGATCCAATACTTGAATGTCTCCTCCAAGCTTTTGGACTCGAGAGGTTAAGTTAAGGAGTTTTTTGATGGCCTCTTGATAAGGGGAAACATCAAAAATTTGTGATCCTATGTGCATGGCAAGACCCATTAATTTCATGTGTGGATGATTAAGATATTTCTGAAAAAGGAGCAGAGCTAACTCGGTTTCAATACCAAATTTATTGCCTTTCTGTCCCGTAGTAATCTTTTTGTGGGTATCGACAGCAACATGAGGATTGACTCGTAATGCTACCTTGATAGGGGAGGTTAGTTCTGATGAATGTTCCATGGTTAAGGATGAAAGCAATGAAAGTTCTTCTGCTGATTCCACATTAAATTGACCAACATGCATTTTTATCGCTTGAATTAGCTCGGTTCTATTTTTACCGACGCCAGAGAAAATCATTTTTTCGGGTGTAATGCCTGCTTTTTTCGCTCGTAATAATTCACCTCCTGAAACGAGGTCTGCACCAAGTCCTTGTTCGGCTACGGTTTTTAAAATTTGTAAGTTACTGTTGGCCTTAACCGCATAATGAATGTGAATATTATGAGATAGGAAAGCCGTTTTACAGGAAGCGATATTTTCGATTAAACGTGTTTTTGAATAAACGTAGAAGGGGGTCCCTATCTGTTCAGCTATATAATCAATTGAACAATTATCTATATGTAAGACATTGTTTTTATAATTAATATTTTTTGTAAGTGGAAATGCCATATTTTATTGTCCTCAATGAAATAGCAATCGTTGTATTATATTTACCTTGTAATTCTATAAAGAAATAGGCCATTTAGGAGCTGTTAAAATGTCACTTTGGTATGTGAAAAGCACGTTATTGCATGAGATATGACGGTTAGAAAGACTATCTGTTTGGTACCAGATAATTTAAAATTCACAGAGACATAATTTACAAAGAGAGCTTCATGGATAAATTTGATAAAGCGATTTTGGAGCTTTTATCTCAGAATGCACGTCAGCCAGTTGCTTCTATTGGAGAGGCAATCGGACTTTCAAGAACAGCGGTGAATGATCGTATACGAAAACTTGAAGATAAGGGCGTCATTCAACGTTATACAATTGAACTAGGTAAAGATCAGCAAACAAGTCATGTTAATGCCTATTTTGAATTAACATTTCGGCCATTTGATTTAGTAGAAATTAAGCGTTTATTAAGAATGATTCCTGAAATCAAGCAAGCTCATGCGCTAAGTGGGGTTACAGATGTGCTTTTATATGTGGAAGCGCATTCTATGGAGCGTTTAAGCCATGTTCGCTGTTTATTATCTGATCTTCCTAACCTTGAAAAAGTGATTACCTCTACGGCCTTTGAGAGAATAGTTTGAGCTTGATGTTATTGTCTGAGCTTTTCTATCTCTTTATGAATGAGGTTTAAAAGGAAGCATGATTCAATACGGTTGCAATATATTAGTCGAGATGTCGCTATTGGTAGTTTCCAGCGATGTGTTTGTGTCAGTACATTCTCTCTTTCTAAACTTGGATATTGACTACAATAAATTTCTATAAAATGATTAATAACGAATCGACTTGATACTTTAATTATGAACTGAAGATAAGAGGGAATAGTATTTGTTATTGATGCTATTTCTAATTGAGTTATAGCTAAGGTTAAATCAGCGATTTTAGGGCCATATGTGACATTTCCCCAATCAATAATATGAAACCCTCTCTCTGTACACATAATATTTCCAATATGAAAATCACCGTGACAAAGGTCGTTACCATCTTCAAGGCTAAACAAATACTCTATTATGGTATTTTTATCCTGAGTGCTTAGTAGTCTTGTCTTACTAATTCTGTCGGCCAATTGTACTTTAAATGATTCTAAACCAGTGGCTTTAATGCTGTGGATTTTTGCTAAGAGGTGCGCCGATTGTTCAATGCATGTTTTAAATTTTAATGGAAATCTCGATATATACTCAATTAAAGTAATCCCTGTGACTCTTTGAAATACAATGCCTTTTTGTGCACCTACTTGAATGAAGTCATAGACAGCGGGTGTAGGTATTCCTAGAGCATGAATTTCATTCGAAGCTTCAAACTCATATAATGCGATTGTTTGATCCACATTACGGTGGAATAGTTTTAAAGCGTAACCGTCTTTGTATTCATAAACATTAGAGAACTTTCCAGAACCTATAATGTCCCCAATTCTATCCATTAGCTCATCCTCCTCAATCCTTTGAAGTTAATGCTTATTTAAATTAATGTCTTAGATTATGAATGTCAAATACTTGTAATTATTTGATATTTTATTCTTGACAAATAAAAAATCAATTATTAATCTATTTTTGTCTTATATTTACAGGATGTAAAATAATGTATAAGGATAATTACACTTCACTATTACCCGCTATAAAGAACATTGGAAGCTTGAGTTTTTGGCAAGTCCTTGGCCTCTCATCAATGTTGTCATCATGCCATTCGAAACATTCAGACTATATTGTTTTAGATATGGCTAGATTAATAGAAGATGCATTTATAAATAAAAGAATTAATCTATTTTTTAATGATGAAAATAAACCATTTGGTTTTTCTATTTATAAAAAATCATCTGATAATTATTTTGAAGGTAGGATCTTTACAGACAAAACTATTCTCTTTGAAAGCATCGTGTTTCCTTTTACTTCACCTCTGAAACGATATCGACTCTTAAAAAAATATTATTTAGACAATAAGGTTCCATCAGAAAAGGCCTATCTTATAGATTTTCAGGAAGAAAAAACTAGGGCAATTTGGTAACTGTCGATCTTCGGATTTAAACTGACTAATGTATGAAATATAACCATTTCTAAAGGACTGGAAGGCAATGGATTTTGGAACGTCTTTAGGTATGTGTGTTTGGCTAATGTCCCATTCTAACTACCATAAACAATGGAATATGAGAAACCTTGATTTAGAGATCATGGCTCCTCTTGCTCATAATCAAATAAAAATTTATCTCGATCAAGATCAAACCCCAGTTGGCTTTGCTACATGGGCATGGATCGGTGATGAGCAAAGGGAAAAGGTTCTGGATGATAACGGTGTATTGAATTTTGATGAATGGAACTCAGGCAAATATTTATTGTTCCATGATTATGTTGCTCCTTGGGGACATGCTAAAACAATTCTAAAAGATTTGCGAACGAATGTTTTTCCCAATGAAACGGCTTTTAGTTTAGGGCGTAATTCTGATGGAACGATACGTAAGGTCTATCAATGGAAAGGAATAAATGTGACTAAAAAATTTTTGAAAATACACCATGAAATTTAAATTACAGAAGAAAAATCTTCTAACTATGGTGTAGTTAATATATGAAAATAGTTACAGATTTTACGTGAAAATCAGAATAGAAAAGAGCTCCACTTATGTCAGGTATCTATAAAAAAATCTCACTCTAATAACTGTGAACCTTTAACTGTTATCACCTTTGGAGGTGGTGGAGGTGGTGGAGGTTTTTTCTGGAGTGAACCAGATACGACCTGTAGTGATGCTGCTAATGTTGCTTCAGCTGGAGGTGGTATAGCTTGGAGGTATAACTTGGAGGTATAGCGGGGGCGACAATAGCAGGTACGGTAACAGGCATAGCCGTTCAATTGTTATCCGGTGATATTTATAACAATGGTTTTTGTTAGGTGGTTTTTTTCGTGATGGAATGGAGTGAAAAACGAGTTGCTAGAGATTATTTTGATTTTTTTATGCTCTCGATAGTGATAGCTAATCTTTCATATAGTATTAAAAATAAAAGGAAAAATAGTTTTATATGAAAATTCCATCAATTGTGAAAGCTAATTTTTTAAACCAACTTGAACAGTGTCTTCATATAATTAATGTTAGGTCTAGTTTGAGTTTATTTTTTTCATTAAAAATAATTGAAAATCATATACCTTTTTCTTTGATCCTAAAGTCGATTGATGAATGTGATGATTTTAGTTATGAATTAGTACCTATTAAAAAGATATTTTCAATCCCTTTAGAAGGCTTCACTGGAATAATTGCATTGTCTAAACAAGGTGACTCATTTATTTTAGAAAGAAATAAAGGTGATCAAATATTCTTGAAGTCATATTTTAATGTTGGAAATGAAGTTTTTTCAAGGTGTGGAGCTTTATCAAATTTAATTAAAGATTTTGATTTAGTAGATCAAGCTCTTATTTTGTATGAAAATAAAATGAAATCCAAAAAAATAGAAAAAAATTACACTTTAAAACATTTTTTCTCTCATAAGAAAACTATATTAAGTATTATCGGTTCGTCTGTTTTTATGGCTTTATTAGGTGTAGCAACACCTCTTGGATTTCAAACCTTCACTGATAAAATTCTACCTTATTCTGCAACTGGGTCTTTGTATGTTGTAGCTACTTTTTTATTATTGTCTGCTATAGCGTCAAGTGTTTTTAAATGTTTCCATGATTTCCAAGAAAATGTTCTACTTGCTAAATATCAAAATGGGTTAGGAAAAGACGTTTTTAACCGACTATTAGATATGGAAATCTCATATTTTGATCAACATAAAGTAGGGGATTTAACTAAGTTAGTCGATCAGGTAAAAGAGGCTTCCAACTTTTTAATACGACAGGCTTTGGCTTCAGTTGTGTCAGTCATATCTCTTGTTATTGTTTTACCTATCTTATTTATTTACAGCGCGAAATTAACCGGCATAGTATTGCTTATAGGCTTGGGAATGGCCATTACTATTGGTGTTGCTTTAAAGCCTATTCGGCTGCGAGTTATGAGAGCATATGGTTATGACGCCAGCTTTCAGTCTACGTTAATTGAAATTTTAAAAGGTATAAAAACCATTAAATCACTTACTAATGAGTCATATTTTCGTAACCGCGCAAATATTTCCTTAGAGACGAATTTATACGGAGGCTTTAATGTCTCTCGTTTAAGTAATGTTGTGAGTGCCTTGGTGAATTTTCAAAGCCAGCTCATTACTATAGCTGTGATTTTTTTGGTGCTCAATCCGTTTTTTCTAACGAGTTAACTATTGGTCAATTAATTGCTTTTAATATGTTAGCTAATAATGTTGTGAATCCATTAGTGTCACTTGTTATGGCGGCTAGTGGTTGGGAAAACTTTAAGTTGGCCAATAAAAAATTGAATGAACTTAGACCTTTAGAATTATCTACTATGCCATTAAATCATGATGATATTGATTTAAATGGTGATATTGAATTTGAAGATGTTTGGTTTCAATATCCAAATGAAGAGGAAAGTGATAAAAGCGAAAAAGATGAAAAGTATGTGCTGAGAGGTGTGAGCTTTTGCATTCAGCAGGGAGAAATAACGGGAATTGTGGGCAGTAGCGGATCTGGTAAATCAACTTTAGCGGCTTTGATAATGGGGTTTTATAAACCAACAAGAGGAAAAATTAGAATAAATGGCTTTGATATCAGTTTATTACCCGTTGAAATATTAAGATCTCGAATTTCTTTTGTACAACAAAATAATTTTTTATTTAATACTTCTGTAATGGAAAATATTCATTTAGGTCGATTAAACGCATCCTTGGAAGATATCCAGCTTGCAATAAAAGAGGCTGGAGCAGATAGTTTTGTAGATGATATGCCTAAAAAAATATTTACGGAACTTGCCGAAGATGGAGATAATTTATCCGGTGGTCAGAGGCAGAGACTGGCTATATCAAGAGCGTTAATCCGAAAATCCGATATTTTGCTATTCGATGAAGCAACCAGTGCACTAGATAATCATACAGAAAATTTAATTAAAGAGACTATTCATCAAGCTTGCCATAATAAAACTGGGATAATTATTGCTCATCGTTTAAATACTCTATCTTATTGTGACAAATTAATTGTAATGACTGAAGGGAAAGTTGAGATAGTAGGGATCCATAAGGACCTTATTAAGACAGAGAATAGTTATCAAAAAATGTGGGATTCAATTTCTAAACCTAACGAAAAAAATATCTATAAATAGTTAATATAAATTTCTAAAAAGTATTTTTAGGAGAAAGTCATGGAAGAGAGTAAATAGAATGCAATACAGCTTTAGAGAAATACACGACTTGAATATATTGAGTGATGATCCAATCTATAGGAAGCATTTTAATACGCCTAATGACTTGAAAATAATGGTCACTTTAATCTCGTTATGTTTTTCGATTGCTATATTAGGTGCGATATTATTCAAAGTCGATAAAATAGTACCGGCTTATGGCATTGTTGATACTAAATCCGAGTTATTTGAAATTCGTAATACAGAACCTGGGTTTATAGATAAGATGTATGTTGCTGAAGGAGACTTTGTAAAAAAAGGGCAACCTTTAATTCAATTTGAAACAGACATCGTTAATCTGGA
>NZ_JAPUBN010000004.1 GCF_026966905.1 Marinomonas phaeophyticola
GATAACGCGAATGATCAAGCTGACATCACCGGAACCAGCCAAGATATTCCGACTGGCGGCACGGTTGATTTAGTCCTCACCGATGTCGATGGCAACACCATTGAAATTAACGATGTGGCCGTCAACGCTGACGGCAGCTACGCAGTCGATAACGTTGATATCTCAGCCCTGGTCGACGGTGAAATCACCGTTGTGGCCACCGCCTCTGACAGTAACGGTAATCCGCTCACTGCGAATGATGCTGAAGAGCTCGATGCCACCGCCGGTAACATCACCGTGGACTTGATCCTTGATAACGCGAATGATCAAGCTGACATCACCGGAACCAGCCAAGATATTCCGACTGGCGGCACGGTTGATTTAGTCCTCACCGATGTCGATGGCAACACCATTGAAATTAACGATGTGGCCGTCAACGCTGACGGCAGCTACGCAGTCGATAACGTTGATATCTCAGCCCTGGTCGACGGTGAAATCACCGTTGTGGCCACCGCCTCTGACAGTAACGGTAATCCGCTCACTGCGAATGATGCTGAAGAGCTCGATGCCACCGCCGGTAACATCACCGTGGACTTTAGTCCTTGATAACGCGAATGATCAAGCTGACATCACCGGAACCAGCCAAGATATTCCGACTGGCGGCACGGTTGATTTAGTCCTCACCGATGTCGATGGCAACACCATTGAAATTAACGATGTGGCCGTCAACGCTGACGGCAGCTACGCAGTCGATAACGTTGATATCTCAGCCCTGGTCGACGGTGAAATCACCGTTGTGGCCACCGCCTCTGACAGTAACGGTAATCCGCTCACTGCGAATGATGCTGAAGAGCTCGATGCCACCGC
>NZ_JAPUBN010000005.1 GCF_026966905.1 Marinomonas phaeophyticola
ACGTCTTGCAAATTGACTTTTGCAGTTAGGACATTCCATTCATATTCACCTTGATTCACTCTTTGGCAATATGATAGCGCGACCTAACTGTCTGATAAAGTTACAATGCCGTTAAATTCATCATATTAACAATCTTCAAACCTAATTTGAATACTTGTTCAATATTATATTGAACACTTGATATAGTTGGTTTATAGTCTGGCCATTGATATACAGATCCAAAAAGAATGTCTACAGTAAATAGACATTTGGGGTATGCAGGAATGGAAGAGCCTATGAACTATTCGATTGGTTTTGATGTGTATGGCACGTTAGTCGACCCTGTTGATATGGGGCTACATCTTGAAAATCTTATTGGCGACAAAGCATCAGAATTTGGCCAGTTATGGCACGATAAAAAAGTAGAATATGCCTTTAGACGTGGATTAATGCAACAATATGCTGACTTTACGGTTTGCACTCAACAGGCGCTACAATATTGTTTAAATGTATATCAGCTATCCTTATCATCTACAGAACAGCAACAATTAATGGCAAAGTTTGCCGAGTTAAGTGCTTTTGATGATGTGATACCAGGACTCATGGCATTGGCAAAACAAGGGCATAAACTGGCAGCATTTTCTAATGGCTCTGAAGCCTCAGTTCGAAAACTGTTGAGCAATGCTCAAGTGTTACCGCACTTACATCACGTGATTAGTGTTGATGATTTGCAGACTTACAAACCCAACCCTGACGTTTATCAATATTTAATGAGACGAATGCACGCAAATATGAACTCGTGCATGATGGTATCAAGTAATCCCTGGGACGTTATTGGGGCAAAATCGGCTGGCTTACAAGCCGTTTGGGTAAAACGAAGCCCCACTAAAATATTTGACCCATGGGAAATACAACCGGATTTAATTGTGAGTGATTTATGTGAATTAGCTATCGAACTCAATCGAAAATAGCTGAATGAATAAAATCTTATTAGCAACTTAACTATGACAATAATATTTTAATTAAACGCAATAACTTATCTCCAAAAAAGCAGCAATGACTTTCGACACTCACTGACCAAGTATTAGGAGTTTTTATGAGTAACCAATATGTCCCACCTAAAGTGTGGGTAAACGAACCAAGCAGTGCCAACAAATGGGCTAACATAAACAGCCCCGTTTCTGGCGCGCGGTTCGACAGAGCACTGCCGGTTGGTGAGCATGCTTTACAGTTGTATTCACTTGGTACGCCTAATGGGCAAAAAGTGACTATTATGCTTGAAGAGCTATTGACTTTGGGATCAAAGAAGCTGAATACGATGCATATTTAATCAACATTAGCGAGCTTGATCAATTCTCATCAGGTTTTGTTGCGGTTAACCCTAACTCGAAAATCCCAGCCCTAGTCGATAATTCAGGTAATGAAGCCGTTAATGTATTTGAGTCAGCGTCTATCCTTGTGCATTTGGCCGAAAAATTTGGCCACTTCCTACCCCACTCTAGATCCTGCACGCACGCAAACCTTTAACTGGTTATTTTGGGCACAAGGTTCTGCGCCGTTTCTTGGCGGCGGATTTGGCCACTTTTATGCTTATGCCGATGAAAAGCAAGAATACCCGATTAACCGTTTTTCGATGGAAGCTAAGCGTCAGTTAGATGTACTAGACAAACAACTCGCCAACAACACCTTTATTGCCGGTGAAGAATTTACCGTAGCTGATATGGCTATTTGGCCTTGGTATGGCAACTTAGTGTTAGGCAACTTATACAGCGCAGCAGAGTTTTTAGATGTTGCCAGTTATAAAAATGTTATGCGTTGGGCAAAACTTGTATTACAACGCCCTGGTGTACAGCGTGGCAAAATTGTTAATACATCATGGGGTGATGTGAATTTAGTTGAACGTCACAGTGCCGCAGACATTGATGCTGCTCTTAACAGTGAAAAATAGCCTGTACTAAATACGACTGGTATTTTCAAACCAATAAAAAAACCTAGGGTCTGTTGATCTTTGCTGGTTGAATTTTGTTCGAGTTAAAAACGTTTTAATCGAGGCGAATGGATTGATGCCTAGCAATCTAAGCAAAATCCATTTAACAAAGAGTAAAACGTTTTTAGCCGAACCCTTCGGGCAGCGTTTGTTGGCCATTTTTACTGCGTTATCGACTTTTTATGTAGAATAACTACACCTCAAAGTCTCTGCCGTTGTAATGAGTAATGGCCAACAATTCGCTGCAAAAATAACCTTGAAAGATCAACAGACCCTAGCAATCATTGCTAGGTTTTTTGTTGGTTAACGGCTTAACTTGGCTTAAATCACCATGGCCAATTCGGCACCTTGACGAATAGCACGTTTAGCATCAAGTTCAGCGGCAACATCAACACCGCCAATAAGATGCACAGGCAATCCTGTGGCTTTCATTTCGTCAACCAGTGTGGTGTTCGACTCTTGTCCAGCACACAAGACAACATTATCAACTGCAAGTACTTCAGCTTGCTCACCTCACTTTAATGTGTAAGCCTTGCTCATCAAACTTCTCGTAACTTACACCGGTTTTCATTTTGACTTCATGCTGCTTTAGCACGCTACGGTGGATCCAGCCGGTGGTTTTACCCAAACCTTTACCCATTTTAGTGGTTTTACGTTGCAGTAAATACACATCGCGACCAGGATGGTGTTCACCTTCTTCCGTTAAGCCGCCAGCATGTTGATACGTTTTATCAATGCCCCACTGCGCTAACCATTTGTCGGTTTGTAAACTGGTTGACTCACGTTCACATAAGAAGTGCGCAATATCAAAACCAATACCACCCGCACCAATAAGTGCAACGGTTTGACCAATTTCAACCTGACCATTAAGCACTTGTTGATAATCAACCACTTTAGGATTATCAAAACCTGGAAGTGTCAGTTCTGCGGGGTACTACACCCGATGAAATAACCACTTCATCAAATTTTTCAGTTGCAAGTACCGACGCATCCAGTTTGGTATTTAAGCGTAAATCGATGTTATGTAGCTTAATCTGGTTAATAAAATAACGAATCGTTTCGTTAAATTCTTCTTTACCTGGAATTTTTCGTGCCAGATTAAATTGGCCGCCAACTTCAGATTTGGCTTCAAACAATACCACTTCATGACCACGAGA
>NZ_JAPUBN010000006.1 GCF_026966905.1 Marinomonas phaeophyticola
CGTCAAAAAGTCATTGATCAGATGACATTCCAAGGCGCATGCAGCCATTGTTATTGCCTATTCAACAGGCATGCGGATCAGTGAGATTAATGCGCTAAGAGTGGGAGATTTAGACGGCGAACACAATTGCATCAAAGTAAGACAAGGAAAAGGCAATCGAGATCGTTATGTTTTGTTTCCAGAAGGATTAAAAAGTGTATTACGTTATTACTGGAAAGAGTATAAACCAACGGATGTTGTGATTTACGGACTTGATAAACATCGAGCGCTTCACAGTAAGTATCTGCGTTTAGAAGTGAAGGCGGCCGCAAGACGGGCTGGAATAACCAAAACAGTACGTTTTCATAGTTTACGTCATGCTTTTGCGTGCCATCAATTACTGGCTGGCATGCCATTACCTAGGCTCCAAACTCTTCTTGGGCACAGTCAATTGCAAACTACTTTTCGTTATCTTCAATGGATTGCTATGATGGATTTGAGAAGTAATAGTAGCGAAGATCTCTTACGAGATCTTCGGAGCCCGTCGTGAACGGTTTAGGGTTAGCGCAGATTGTTTGTTATTGCCGTGAAAGACAGCAAATCCAAGCGAATGCTCGTCAATGGCAGGTTCTTCATCATATAGAAGATTGCCGAACTCAAAAAATGGGAACGGGAAGTTATCAGTGTAATGGCTGTGGGCATCGTTGGTTTTGGCATCATAGTTGTCGAGATAGACATTGTCCCCAATGTCAGCGACAAGCCAGTGACGCGTGGGTTGATCGTCAGAAATCTCAACTAGTGCCAGCCCCTTACTTTCATATTGTATTTACCCTTCCACATGATTTAAATGAGTGGGTTGGCCGACATAGTCGGCCGATTTATGGTGCGTTGTTTCACGCGGCATGGAGCGCTCTTAATGGATTAGCGGATAGAAAATACCATGGTCAAGCAGGTATGACGGCGGTGTTGCATACATGGGGCCAAAACTTATCTCGCCATGTTCATTTGCATTGTTTGGTTCCTGCAGGTGTGTTATCCGATAAGGGCTGGAATCCCATACATAAAGGGTATTTTTTACCTGTTAAGCTTCTCTCAAACCGTTTTAGAGGCACGATGGTAAGCGAATTACGCCAAGCGTATGAGCAAGGAGCGTTATCGACGGTTGAAAAGGCAACGTTAGATGACACACTGAGTCATTTAATGACTCATCCATGGGTTGTTTATTGCAAGTCCGCTTTGGAATATCGAGAAACTTTAGTCAGCTATTTAGCGCGTTATACTTATCGAGTTGGTTTAAGTAATCATCGCCTTGAGTCATGGAAAGACAATCAAGTGACCTTGTCCTATTTTGATAATAAAGCCAAAAAGGCAAGTCGATTGTCACTTGAACCCGCGGAACTGATTAGGCGATTTCTTTTGCATGTCTTGCCCAGAGGGTTCATGCGTATTCGTCATTATGGTTATTTATCGAATGCTGTAAAAAAGCGATCTTTGGAAAAGATTAAACGACACAGCGGTGAACCAACAAAGAAGGCAGAAAAAGTAGAGACAGATACGGCACTAACAGGGTGTCGATGCCCATCCTGTGGTGAATCAAAGGTAGTTTATCTAGGAGATAACAACCATGATACTCAGTTGAGGTTAAATAGTAGTTAGAAAAGAATGGCATTAAGTCATGACAAGGGAAAAATATCAGGTAGTGAGACCTGAGGGCTCTTACTTGCCTAATACTTAGAATTCGAGTAAAAGTATTAGGCAGCAATATGAAAAATCTAAAAACACGAAGGTTTTTTAAAAGAAACCTTTGAAGAGCACAAAAAAACACCGCGATTTAAACAGGGACGTCGCCAATCTTGAAAAAGCAAATTCCCTATAAATAAAGCGGCCGTTCAACAGACGGTTATAGCCATGGCTTCGCCACTGTATAACCGCTTAGTAGTTAGAGCTCAATCAGTATCGAATATCAGCATTATTAAAGGGTATAAATGCAAAATTTAGTAAAACACACACTCTATCTATTTTTAATTATTACTGGCCTAACCGCTGCTATAACTCTTGCAGGTATTTGTTATGTTTGGTTTTTCTCGGAAGCTAAAGAGCTCCCTCATTTAAAGTGGCTTATTGGTTCGGTAATCATTGAGGTTGTTGCAGTAATTCTTATGCTTGCAAAAAAGGGGATGAAGTACCTACCTGATACACAAACAGATAAAGAACCAAAAAACACTCTCAAGTTCATGGAGGATTTTATATCCACCGGAACAAGTGCAACGGTTGTCAGTAATAGAGTTTCTTGGCTTGCAGGTAACGATAAGCTTATATCTATTCTTCAAGCTAAAGTTGAGGCTGGAACACGTATTGAAATTATAACACCTAATGAAGTTCCTGAAGCACTAAGAGAAAACCTGAAAGGTGCATCTTTTATAGTTACAAAGGAAATAATATCGCCAGAAGCTAGATTCACACTAGTAAATGGCGACCGTAGCGGTGCTGAAAAACTTGCTATTGCACGAGGTGTTCATCCTGACCATGAAATAACAATTTTTGATAATAACTCTGGCCCGCAAATAATTGCAATGGCGAAAGATATAATTAGAAAGTCAAAGGAGTTGGCTGATGCCAAATAGATGGTGTAACTCGGCGAAAATACGTCGTGAGCAAATTGAATCAGGCGCTGATTTAACATTCAATGAGGTATTTAAACCACTTATAGTTAGCCGTATTCAGAGCCTTTCACCTAATAATGTATTGGAAGTTGGTGCTGGCACTGGTCACATATCCAATGAGCTATTCAAATTAGGATTTCCCGTTACAGCAATAGAACCTTCTCAAGGGATGTATGAAGTAGCTCAAGATGTATTGTCTTCAACAGATGTGCGATTAGTCAACTGCGCTTCATTCGAGTTAGAAAGAGATAAGGTTTACGAGGTTGCTTTTTCTCATCTTGTAGCACACGTTGTTGATGATCTATCAGGCTTCTTTGTGTCGATTGGGCAGCATCTTGAAAAGAACGGTCATTTTATTTTTTCGATTCCTCACCCTTGTTTTTATAATGAATATAAGGGGTTTTTCGGGGATGAATATAATTATATGGTCCCGATTACAAAGAACGTATCATTCTCGATCACTAAAGACTCACAGAATATAATAAGCGGTGTTCCATATCATCATAGACCTTTGTCAGATTACTTTAATAGTCTGGTTAATTCGGGCTTTGCAATTTACGGTTTCGATGAAACTTATCCTGATGATGATATACAAGAAAAATATGGTGCTAGATGGGAGTCCCCTCGATACTGTGTGTTTACATGCAAAAAGCTCTAACAAGCGCATGTTGCCGGACTGCTTTTCCGCTGCGCTCCAAATCAGCCGCAAATGCGGGCGTTAGCCTCAAAAATACATGGTTCAGGAGAAATGATTAGTAATGGATGCCCCCAACTTACATATCGAGGAATTTTTAAGGTACTACTATTCATTCGAACAGGAGCCCGGTTATGCAGTCCTTTTGAAAGGGAAATGGGGAACGGGCAAGACTTGGTTTATAAACCAAACGCTGAATTCACTTTCACAGCAAGATGGTAAATATCTATATGTTAGCCTCTATGGCGTAACTTCATTTGAAGAAATAGAAGATGAGTTCTTTAAGCAGCTTCACCCGCTATTATCGTCAAAAAGCATGGCTTTAACAGGAAAGATAGCTAAAGGGTTGCTGAAGGCTACGTTAAAAATTGATTTAGATGGTGATGGAAAAGCTGATGGCAGTGTATCTGCTCAAGCTCCAGAGTTGAATTTACCTGATTACCTAACCAATACATCTGGTTTTATTATCGTTTTTGATGACCTTGAAAGGGCCTCAATTAATCTCGAAAGTCTTCTTGGGTATATAAACCACTATGTTGAGCATCAAGGTTACAAGGTGATTATTGTTGCAAATGAGGAAGAGATCTTAGCACATCAAGAGCAACGGGATGACTTCAAACTTGCATATAGAAGAATAAAAGAAAAACTGGTAGGAAAAACCTTTGAGATAAAACCTGATTTAAGTGGGGCTTTAGTTAATTTTATCTCTGAAGTTAAAAGTACTAGCGCACAAGAATTATACAATAAAAACATTAACTTAATATCTGAGATTTATGAAAGCTCACAATACCAAAATCTAAGACACTTAAAGCAAGCTCTTTGGGATTTTGAACGGTTTTCATCATTTGTCAGTCCAGATGCATCTTCGAAAGATGGGTTGCTTGATCACTTATTAAAAATATTTCTTATTTTGTCATTTGAGATAAAGAGCGGGAGTATTCTACCGAAAGACATTTCAAACTTTAAAACAGCATATTTTTCTGGCTTACTTGATAGAGACTCAAAAAAGAAAGAAGAAACACCGTACCAAAGAGTGAGCAAAAAATATAAAAATGTGAGCCTCAGAGATCTCTTAGTCGAAGAGTCAATCTGGATTGATTTCTTTGATAAAGGTTGCTGCTCTGAAGAACGGGTACAAGAATCTCTCGAAAAGTCAGAATACTACCGTACAAAAAATACTCCTGACTGGGTTAGACTGTGGCACTCAATGGAATTGAGTGATGACGAGTTCAGCACTGCACTTGCGTCTGTGGGAAACGATTTCTTCGAGATGAAGTACTCTGAGTTAGGTGTTGTTAGACATGTTGCTGGTATTTTTCTTTGGTTATCTAAGATCGGGCTAATCAAGAAGACTATGCGCGAGATTCTTGAGTTTTCCTGTTCCTATGTTGATCATCTTAAAGAGACAGGCCATCTTAACTCTCAAGCTTCCAATAGACCAAGGTTCAGAGAATATGAATCATGGGGAGGTCTAGGTTTTCACGAAAAAGAATCTGATGAATTCAAGGAACTAAATGAATATATCGATTGGCTAAGTGAACAGGCAGTAATTGAAGACTACCCGACTGCTGGAGATGAATTGATTCACTTAATAAATGAAGACCCCGATTTATTCTATCGAAAAGTTGTACTTTGCAATGATTCAGATAACATTTACTACGAAATACCAATTTTTCAATACGTTGACTCCGCAAAATTCGTTGAAGCATTTGTAAGTACCATACCAAAATCAAGAAATACAATTTGTTATGCATTTTCTGAAAGGTATAAGTTCGATAACTTTAATGCTTCATTACTTCCTGAATTAGAGTGGCTCAGAAATGTCATTAGGCTGCTAGAAGAAAAAAGGCAGTTATTCGAGGGGAAGATTAGTGGTTACCAATTGCAATCTTACATTAACACCTACTTCAGACCTGCAGCAGAGGCATTGGAGCAATTCGAGGCTAACAAGCAAAGTCAGTCGGACAGCTAAGGCTGCCGCTGCTTTGGGCGTTAGCAGTACAAACCAAACCTAGGTGTATCATCAGGTTGATTTAAAGGATTATTTAAGCATTATGTCTAGAAAAGATGAAATAGAAGAAATATTAGAGAAAAGAAAAATTAAAACTCTCTTACATTTTACTCAGATCGAAAATTTACCGAGTATTATAAAAAATGGTTTACTGACTAAAGATAATGTAGATGAATCAGCTAAATGTAATGATGAACATAGATTAGATAACCATACTGATACAATATCAGTATCAATACATCACCCAAATAGCCCAATGTTTTATAAATATAGACAGCAAAACCCTAAAGCTGACTGGTGTGTGATAGGGATCAAAGCTGAGATCTTACTTGAAAAAGAAGCTCTTTTTTGTAAGAGAAATGCAGCATCTTCTTCGATAAGTAATAAATCAGAAGATGACTTGAAGAGCCCTGATTCATTAGAAGGTATGTTTCAGGAGTTATCAGATACCCCTTCACGCGATGAGCAGTTCTTGAAAAATTATGATCCTACTGATGTACAAGCTGAAGTGCTTATCAAAGGGAATATTGCCCCAGAATATATTAAAGGTATTGTATTTACTTCGCGACAAGCTAAAAAAGATCATCAGGAATTAATAGGTGAAAGAATGACTAGAATTCATGGTGAAAATCAAAATTACCTTTCTCGCAGAGACATTCAACGGAAATATAGGTAATGGCAAAAAGACCTCTGTTTATCCCTAAAGTCGATTCTGTAGGGGTTGATGAAAATCTAATAGACTTCAAATGGTTTTCAGGCTTTGCAGCATCTCAAAAGAAAAAATCTATAGAGTCTATGCATTCTGCTGCAATTGATTGTGGCTTTAACAACTTACTTGAGATTTCTAGCAAGTCTGAAGACTCCTTAGGTGTTGCTTTAAGCGCATTTAATCTACTAATAACAACGAAAAAACATAATCGTACTTTTAGTGTTGAATGTGCGTTTCAGAGTAGTAAAGTTTTTGACAATGGAGGCCCTTATTTGGATTTGTTAGAGGGAGACTCGTTATCTGCAAAAAAAGACGTTAGACTTAAAAGTTCTGGTAACGTGGTTTGTTTTCGGTTTTTTAACCGAGATTTCCCAATTGAACCAAGAACATTTTTTTATGATTGGATTTATATTAATGCTCTACTTCAAAATGAAAATTTAGCTAATAATATTCTAAGTTTCGATGCTTTTACCGATATAGAATTCAATCCTGAAAAATCTATAAATTGTCAAGCGCATTCCGTAGCCCTATATATAAGTTTAATCAATAATAATGTGCTAAACGAAGCAATGTCATCTCCAGATAAATTTCTTATTTATACAGAAGAGCACTATAAAAAACAGTTAAGAAAAATCGCAGTACAACAAAAAATGATTTAACAATGTACTGCTAACAAGGGTTTTCAAGTCGGACAAATTACAGTTGGCTTTTTGTTCGTGCCTCACTTATTTTAGCCAACTGCAATTTGCCGCTTAAAACGGCGTTATGCGACTGAGGATTTCACATGAGCATCAATGAAAGCTTGGAAAAAACATACTCTTCTTATATTTCTGATTTGAATGATTTTTCATTAAAATTTAAAACCCAAAACTTACATGGCCCTTTACTCATTAGAGTAAAAAAATATCTTGATGAACCACTTAAACTAATGTGTGTTGGGCAAGAAACTTATGGTTGGGATCAGTCATCATCTATTAAAGACCAGCTAAATTCTTATGAAGGGTTTAATTTTGGCTCAAATTACAAGAGTACTCCGTTTTGGAATGTCATACGAAAAGTGGAAAGTGCATTAGGAGTTTCTCCATATTCTATAGCTTGGTCAAATTTGAATAGATTTGATCAAGACGTAGGAGCACCTGTTGGCGCAGTATTAGAAGAAGTAGAGCAATTTGATTGCATACTCAAAAAAGAAATTGAAATTTTAAAGCCAGACGTGTGCATTTTCTTTACTAATCATAAATATGATAATCGATTAATGGGGATGTATAAGGGGTTAGTCTTTGAAGATATAGAGGGGTTACCTCCAACCCATTTTTCAAAATTAACCCATCCAACATTACCTAAGATTACCATTAGAGCACCGCACCCAAAAACAATACGAATACAATCTTGGGAAAAAAGTTTTATGGAGTATATTAAAAAGATCGCATAACAAGCACTTCAAACGGAACAAAAACAGTTGGCTACGTTTCACTCCGTTACATATTATAGCCAACAATTTTTGTCCGCTTAAGTGGGCGTTATATTTCAAAAGGAGAGTACATTGCAAAATCAACCTATGAGTAGTGGCGACCAAGGTAAGCTGCTTATTTTTTCACTCTTGATGGCCCCTTCGCTAGTTTTCCTGTTCGGCATTATTCCAGCCATATTTTTGGGCTTTGGCATATATATGATGAAGAAGAATCAAGACTTCTCCAGCATTGATACAGCAGTCAAAAATTTTAAGGGCTATACGTGGCTAGCTCTCATTGGCTGCGCTCTAAGTTCTATTTACTGGGGCAATAAGTATTTCAGTGCGGAAGATAGCTGGTACTACGATGATGAGTTCTTTATTTCATTAATGTTCGCTGGAATTGCTTTTGCTTATTTGGTTGTAGTTCAGGTTCTATTTTACTCACCTATGAATAGACATAGAGAGTGGGTGGAGGTTAATGGAATATTTTCAACAAAACCAAAGTCATATAATGACTCAATAAATCGGTCAGAGGTAGACATAATCAAAGGAGAGAAGTTAAAGCAATATTCTGTGGCTGATGAATTGACAAAATGGGCAAAACTCAAAGAAGACGGTCACATCTCTGAAGAGGAGTTTAATGAGGCTAGAACCAAGCTTTTGAAGCGAAATTGAAAAATGGATCTTTACAAGGTAATCTAAGATACCCATTGCTTTATTGATGTTTTTTTGATCACCGTCTAAACTAGATAAAACCAAACTCAAGGATGAGGAAAAACGATGCCAAGGGCCAGAAGCCAACAAGTCAGTTTGTCTGATACTCCGTACTATCACTGTATTTCTCGATGCGTTCGCCGTGCTTTCTTGTGTGGTGAAGATTCTGTAACTGGAAAGAGCTTTGAGCACCGCCGTGGGTGGATCGAGGCTCGAATTTTATTCTTAGCTGAGATCTTCTCTATCGATATTTGTGCTTATGCGGTGATGAGTAACCACTTGCATATCGTCATCTAAGACACCCATTACTTTATTGATGTTTTTTCGATCACCGTCTAAACTAGATAAAACCAAACTCAAGGATGAGGAAAAAACGATGCCAAGGGCCAGAAGCCAACAAGTCAGTTTGTCTGATACTCCGTACTATCACTGTATTTCTCGATGCGTTCGCCGTGCTTTCTTGTGTGGTGAAGATTCTCTAACTGGAAAGAGCTTTGAGCACCGCCGTGGGTGGATCGAGGCTCGAATTTTATTCTTAGCTGAGGTCTTCTCTATCGATATTTGTGCTTATGCGGTGATGAGTAATCACTTGCATATTGTGCTGCATGTTGATGAAAAACAGACAAAAAATTGGTCTACTCATGAGGTTCTGAGGCGTTGGCATTCCTTGCATAAAGGTACGTTATTTACTCAACAATACGCTCATGGTGACATCATGCCTGCTTATGCCATTGAATTAGCTGAAAGATCGGCGGAAGCGTATCGAGAAAGGCTGTCCGACATCAGCTGGTTTATGCGGGAGTTGAACGAACCCATTGCACGACAAGCGAATGCTGAGGATGAGTGTACGGGTCGGTTTTGGGAAGGGCGCTTTAAGTCTCAAGCTTTATTAGATGAAGCCTCTGTTTTAGCTTGTATGGCGTATGTTGATCTTAATCCCATTCGAGCCAATATCGCAGCAACACCGGAAACATCGGACTTCACAAGCATTAAGAAAAGAGTAGAGTATGCCAAGGAAATTACTCAATCCAAAGCTTTGTATCCTTTTATCGGGAATGAGCATAAAGATAAAAACGAAGGGATTTTGTTTAAGTTAACGGATTATCTACAGTTAGTCGATATGACTGGTCGCATTGCTAGACAAGACAAGCGAGGCTCGATTGACTTGTCGCTTTCACCCATTTTACAGCGGCTTGGCGTAACCTCGGAAAACTGGTTAACCATCGCTATCAATTTTGAGCAAAATACCCATGGGGTAGTGGGGCAAGAAAATAGTATTACTCGTTATAAAAACGCTCAACCAAGGTCAAGGCCGAATAAACGGTGTTGTCACCTGTTGGCTTAGCGTAACCACATATTTTACTATACTCCAAATTATGCTTACTCAATAGTAAGTGGTCTAACTCGCTTTAAATCTTGATTTTATTAATATGCTGTCGATTTTTACAACGCATGTACCAAAAATTAAGTGTTTTCTTTCCTGTATTTATTGCTTATCGAATTAGAGGCGCTTAATCTCATTTCTTTTTGATTTATAAAATTGGGTGTCTAGTTTTCTGGATTTTAAAATTGGGTGTCTAGTTTTCTGGTGTTCTGCTGGTGCTGGAGGGGGATCCGTTTATCTGGGAATAAGGCTAGATCGTTTAATGCAGAGCGAGAAGACCTGAATAAAAAAAGCCAGATTATCAAAGGATAATCTGGCTAAAAAGGAACCTTGTAAAAGGGAGAGCGGATCTTAAATCGAGGTAACTAACTTAGTTTGCAAAGTGGTTTGCATTGAAGATAGTTTGCAGTTCTTCGTATTTGTCGTTGTATGCTTCGGCTTTTTTAGAGAAGGTGTTGGCGCCTTTTAGATTAACGTCTGCATTGTATTCAATGCCTTTCGCATCAAGCGTATTAGATAGGGCTTCTACACTTGAGATGCTGTTACGGTAGGTTTCGTAAGCAGAATCATCAGAAGAACCGTTAAATGCAAACGCGGAAGTAGCGACTACAGAAGACGTTAAAAGAGCCAATGTTGCTTTAGTAAATGTGTTCATAATGTATCTCCAAATTTGATAGGAATGTGAAGCGCCGTTGCGTTTCGATGGAGTGATTATTACGCAATGAATCTAATAAAAATAGTCTTTGGGTCTGGCTTCCGCGGTTGTTACTTGATGCGTGTTTGATTGGGATGAATTAAGAATTTAAAGGATGGAATGTGCAGTTTAGACTGTATTTTAAGCACAGTTCACAAGCGTTATAGAACGCCCATTAAATAGGGCGTTCTATAGATGGAAGTCAATTACACGTAATAAGAGGCTAAAGGCGGGAAGCCATTAAATTCCACCGCACTGTAGGTTGTTGTGTAGGCACCTGTTGATAACCAGTAAAGGCGGTCGCCAATTTCTAAGCTTAATGGCAAGCCGTATTTGTAGTTTTCATACATAATATCAGCACTGTCACAAGTAGGGCCTGCAATCACTACGTCTTCTACTTCACCAGATTTCTCTGTGTGAATCGGGTACTTAATGGCTTCATCTAAGGTTTCAATAAGGCCTGAAAATTTACCCACATCGGTGAAAATCCAACGATTCAATGCCGTATGAGATTTACGCGAAATCAACACTACTTCACTCACTAAAATGCCAGCATTAGAAATCAAGGAACGACCTGGTTCTAAAATGATTCTAGGTAGGTTAGTACCAAAGTCTTCTTCTAAGAATCGATTAATTTCTTCTGCGTAAGTCGCTAAATCATTAGTACGAGAAATATAGTTAGCAGGGAAGCCGCCGCCCATATTAATCATTTGCAACTCAATGCCACTTTCTTCTTTAAGACGTTCGAAAATAACTTTAACTTTGCCTATCGCTTCATCCCATGCGCCAATGTCTCGTTGCTGAGAGCCAACGTGGAAAGAAACGCCATAGGGAACCAAGCCTAATTCTTTAGCAAGTACTAATAAGCCTATTGCCATGTCGGTATGACAACCGAACTTTCTTGATAATGGCCAATCGGCGGTCTGCGATCCTTCCGTTAGAATACGGACATAAACGCGCGACCCAGGCGCTTGCTTGGCAATATTGTGCAAATCTGCTTCAGAGTCAGAAGCGAACATGCGAATGCCTTTTTCGTAAAAGTAACGGATGTCTTTTACTTTCTTTATGGTATTGCCGTAGCTAATTTTTTCTGGAGAGACGTTTCCAATCGCAAGCAGCTTGTCTAGCTCATAAATGGACGCCACATCAAAATTCGCGCCTTGGTCTCTTAATAAAGTAAGAATCTCAGGTGCTGGATTGGCTTTCATTGCATAAAAAATATCCGCAATCGGGAAGCCGTTCTTCAAATCAATGTAGTGTTCTTTAATGGTGTTAGTGTCAATGACAACAAAAGGGGTTTCTTTTGTATCAGCCAAAGTTTTAAGGCGTTCGAAGCTAGCAGGTGTGTAGAAAGAGTGGACGTCAATAGTCATTAGATGGAATTCTCCTCATCATTACAAAACATAAACCGAAAGATAAAAGCGTCTTTACCTCCCCCCATCCTACTCATGGCTGTTGCTTATCCGGTGTGAACCTTAAGCGACTGCGGCAGCAGTTGAAGCGGTGCGGATTATGTTCAGTAATGACGCGAGCGCAATTTAATTTCAGAACGACTCTAGGTCAAGCTTTTTTTATTTAATTAATGAATTATTTTTATAATGTCAGTTTTCTTTCCTAATCGTCCATTTGTATTCTATTAAAAATAGTCTATTTAGACTGTAATTTTGTCTGAAATTGGAATAGGGCGCTGCCGAGAATAAGCGCAATAACAAAGGTGATGCCTTCTGTCGGGTTGTTTACCATGGCAGTCAATCCTGGTCCTGGGCAATAGCCACTTAATCCCCAACCAATACCAAAAAGTATTGAGCCTATAATTAATGGGGCACTAATATCTTGTCTAGTAGGAAGAGACCAGGTATCTGAAAAAAATGGTTGCTTGCGACGTTTTTGAATTTGGTAACCAAGTATGCCGACAATAATGGCGCTGGCCATCACAAACAGTAAAGAGGGGTTCCAGTTTCCAGTAATGTCTAAAAAGCCAATAACAACGGCGGGATTGGTCATTTCAGAGTACGCTAAGCCAATACCGAAGAGCAGTCCTGAAAGTAGGGTGACGATAGCTTTCATAAAGATGTCCTATGACTAAATTGTTTTGGCTAAATAAACAGTGATAACGGCACTCACCATGAAGGTAATGGTAGCGATGATTGAGCGCACTGAAAATCTTGAAATTCCACATACGCCATGGCCACTTGTACAGCCACTTCCTAATCTTGTTCCATACCCAACAAGCAACCCTGAAACCAAAATCAGAATGATATTTCTACTTTCAGGAAACTCTGTATGTTGAGGAACTATAGTACCGTAAGTACTGCCTCCAATAATCAGTCCAATTATAAATAGAGCCGGGAGTAGGCGAGTTTTGCTAAATAGAGCTTGGGAAAAAATGCCGCTTATGCCAAGCACTTTACCTGTAGTGAGTAGATAGAATGTGGCTGTTGCGCCGATGAGCAAGCCGCCAATGAGTGGTGATATGTAGTTGTCCATAATAAACCTCTTATTTATATTAGAAATATCTTATATTAAAGTTTTGTACTTTGCCAATCCTTTTCGTTCCATTATTTTTACAGGTCTTAAACACAGTATTTTCTTCAGATTGGTTATAATAAAGAAAAAATAGGAATGAGTTATGATCTCTGGGCTTAAAAAGATGTTTTTTAATTTTCAAAAATCCGCTTCTGATGAAAGTGAGATTTCTTATAATTTGGCGCTAGCGACAGTATTGGTTGAAGTGATGGTTTCGGATGATGCAGTGGATCAGAGAGAGGTAGAAAAAATTCTTGAGATTCTAAAAAATCAACCGGATTTGAGTGATGAGGTGGATAGCATTTTGGCAGAGGCAAGATCCCAGTCAAAACTGGCGCATGATATGTTTAAGTACACTAATGTCATTAATGAACAGGCCAGTAATGAAGATAAGGATGAGATTATGCGTTGCCTTTGGAGAATTGCCTACGCGGATTTAGAGTTGGATAAATACGAGGACCATAGAATTCGCCGGATCAGCGAACTGTTGTACGTACCCCACTCTGATTTCATTCGAACTAAGTTGGAAGTGCAAAAAGAATTGGCGTCTTGATTATTTAAATATAATGGCCTTTAAGAAGGCGTTGATGGATTCTTTATAGAGCGCATAAAAAGTAAACCCCAGAAAAACTGGGGTTTAGATAAGGTTTGAGAACTCTAAAAATTCCCAATCACCTTTCGTATGACTGGCAAGGTATGATTATGCTGCGAAGTTTGCGGCTGCAAATTCCCAGTTAGCAAGTGCCCAGAAACCTTTTAGATAGTCAGGGCGAACATTACGATAATCAATGTAATAAGCGTGTTCCCAAAGATCTACGGTTAAAAGTGCTGTTTGGCCATTAGTAGAAGGTGTACCAGCATTGCTAGTGTTCACGATTTCTAATTCGCCAGCCGCATTTTTAACTAACCAAGTCCAGCTTGAACCAAAGTTGTTTACTGCTTTATCATTGAACTCGGCTTGGAATGCTTCAAAAGAACCCCATTTAGCGTTAATTGCATCAGCCAATTCACCTGTTGGTTCACCGCCGCCATTTGGGCTTAGGCTGTTCCAAAAGAAGGTGTGGTTCCAGATTTGAGCCGCATTATTAAATACTGGGCCAGCTGGAGCAGCGGCAATGATTTCTTCTAAAGATTTGCCTTCGTATTCAGTTCCAGGAACAAGACCGTTTAATTTAACAACATACGTGTTATGGTGCTTGCCGTGGTGAAACTCTAGAGTTTCTACTGACATGTGAGGCTCTAGAGCATCTTTAGCGTAAGGAAGAGCTGGTAATTCGAAAGACATATCTTTTCTCCTAGCGTTAATATACAAAAATGCTTGTTATCAAGCAGTTAATGGTGCTTATATAGTAGCACTGAACAAATGAATTTTATATTCATTAAGTTAGTATGGTTATTTATTTTCCCTTTTAATTAGTCACAGATAAGAAATAGAGCTCGATGTCCAGAAACGATGATGTAGATATTCCAAGCCTTACTTTAGACCATGATGAAGTAAGTGAAAGGCGAACCGCTAATTCTCAATCTAAGCGGAAACTAAATCCACCACCAGCCCACCCAGCTGGTGTTACTACTATGGGAGCAACTCAAAAAAAGACAAGTCTTACTGGTGTGTATTTTTTATTGTTACTTATTTTGGCTGGTGCTGGTGGTGCTGGCTATTGGTTGTGGGAGCAGAATCAAATGCTCTTGGGCGAGTTACAACTAACCAAAAGTGAGGTCAAAAACTTAGATCATCAATTGATTGCGGCGGACGTCTCAGCGAATGAACAAGGATCTACCTTAGAGGAGACGTTAAATGTTCATAGCAGTGAAATTGCTAAGCTTTGGGGTGTGTCATATGACACGAATAGGAAAGCAATAGCGGCTAATAAGGCTAACTTAGAGACAATAAGCGGTATTCTGACTTCAGTAAGAGAATCTTCATCCACACAAGCAAAATTAATTGCCGTTCAAGGGGATGCGTTTAATGATATTGAGAATGGTTATAACCAGCTAATTGATGTCGTTACTACATTAGAGAATATACAAACTGAGCAAAAAAGCCTGTTAACAGAATTAAGCCTTAATCAAGATCAGTTGCAAAAGGCGGCAAGTGCTTTAGATAGTAAAAATGTTGCATTGCAAGGTCGAGTTGAAGCAAATTCGGCGCAACTTACGACTTATGAGTCTGAAATATCCAGCCTCAAATCTAAGTTGAGTGAGCTTTTGGCTGAAGTGAATAATTTGTCTGAAAAATCCAATGATTCAATAGTGGCGACCGTTCCTAATGACGTTCAGAGAACGCTAAATGATCATCAAGAAGCGATTGATTCAGTAGATGCGTTTAGAGCACAAATAAACACATCTATTAACCGTTTAGAATCACAAGTATTACAGATTCAATTGCAGCAACAATTGAGCTCTGAGGCACCATAATTATTCCGTCTAATTGATGGTTATCAATGAAAGGTCGATTTTATCGGCCTTTTTTTTGTTTTAAATTTAGCCTTTATATTGGTTGGCTTACACTGCGTGCCATTTGAAAACTGATATAGAAGAGAGACATGACTGAGTTACTTTCCCCCGCCGGAACCTTAAAAAATATGCGTTATGCATTTGCCTATGGTGCAGATGCTGTTTATGCCGGACAACCTAGATACAGCTTGCGAGTACGTAATAATGATTTTGATATGGACAACTTGGCCGTTGGAATAGATGAGGCTCATTCTCAGGGTAAAAAGTTTTATGTGGCCAGTAATATTGCGCCTCATAATGCAAAAATCAAAACCTACCTTGATGATATCGCGCCAGTAATTGAAATGGGACCCGATGCATTGATCATGTCTGATCCAGGGATGATGATGCTAGTGAAGGAGCGCTGGCCGGATCAAGAATTGCACCTATCGGTACAGGCCAATGCCGTCAATTGGGCAACCGTTAAGTTTTGGCATAATTACGGTTTATCTCGAGTAATACTCTCACGTGAACTGTCTTTAAAGGAGATAGGTGAAATCCGTGAAAAAGTGCCGGACATGGAAATTGAAACCTTTGTGCATGGATCACTTTGTGTCGCTTATTCAGGACGCTGTTTGTTATCAGGGTATTTTAATCGAAGAGACCCTAACCAAGGTACTTGCACAAACTCTTGCCGCTGGCAATACGACATTAAAGCCGCAAAAGAAGAGCTCAGTGGTGATATTGTTCCACAAGACGGCAGTCATTTAAAAACACCATTAAGCACAGTTGATTACTTTGATCCTACTGTTAATGTAGCGGGAACAACTCTGGGTATGGGTAAGCCATTTGATGATGTGGTCTTACTTCGCGAACAAGGAAGGGATGGGGAATATATGCCCGCGTTTGAGGACGAGCATGGAACTTACATTATGAATAGTCGAGATTTAAGGGCCATTCAGCATGTTGAAAAACTCATTGAAATGGGAGTGCATTCGCTAAAAATAGAAGGCAGAACAAAATCGCATTTCTATGCCGCAAGAACCGCTCAGCTTTACCGACAAGCCATTGATGACGCTAAGCATGGGAAAGCGTTTAATACGGACTTAATGGGGCAGTTGGATGGTTTGGCGAATCGTGGTTATACAGAAGGTTTCTATCGTCGCCACGTACATGATCAATATCAGAATTACCAATCGGGAAATTCGCATTCTACGCACCAGCAATTTGTTGCTGAAATGACCGGATGGAAAAATGGCTGGTTAGAATTGGATGTGAAGAATAAGTTTTCAGTAGGCGATTCGGTTGAATTAATCACCCCAAATGGGAGTCAAACAATGGTTTTAAGTGCGATGGAGTCGTTACATGGGGTGGCATTGAATGTTGCTTCTGGTTCCGGGCATAGGGTGAAGATCCCCTTGTCAGTTGAACCTGAGGGGCTGGCTTTTGGTATGATGATGAGGAATCTAGCTTAGTCACTCTTTAGTTCTGTTTGTCACTTTTATCTTGTTGGCAAAGATTGAAAAAACCATGATAAGTTTGTTGTTTGTGTTGGATAGGCGCTTTTGAAAGAGGAAAATATTAATATAAATATTCTTTTAAAGTCTAATAGGTTTTGTTTTTATAACTTAATGATATGCTATAGTGAGTCAAATAAAGATAAACGCGAATCCGTTATGACTTTTATTGAGACATTATATTATGACAACAGAGGCTAGACTTACTCATTTAAAACAGCTTGAAGCTGAGAGTATTCACATTATCCGTGAAGTGGCGGCAGAGTTTGACAATCCAGTTATGCTTTACTCTATCGGTAAAGATTCTGCTGTTATGTTGCATCTTGCTATGAAAGCTTTTTATCCAGGCAAACCTCCTTTTCCATTATTGCATGTTGATACGGGTTGGAAATTTAAGGAAATGATTTCCTTCCGTGACAAGCTAGTTGCTAAATTGGGTTTAGAGTTGCTGGTTCATCAAAACCCAGAAGGTGTTGCTGAAGGTATTGGTCCCTTTACCCATGGCAGTTCCAAGCATACTGATGTGATGAAGACTCAAGGTTTGAAACAGGCACTTGATAAGTACGGTTTTGATGCGGCATTTGGTGGGGCTAGGCGCGATGAAGAAAAGTCCCGAGCTAAAGAGAGAGTGTATTCTTTCCGTGACAAACAACATCGTTGGGATCCAAAAAATCAACGTCCAGAGTTGTGGAATATTTACAACGGTAAAGTGAATAAAGGCGAAAGTATTCGAGTATTCCCCTTGTCAAATTGGACTGAGTTGGATATTTGGCAATACATTTACCTTGAAAACATTGATATTGTACCTCTGTACTTTGCAAAAGAACGTCCTGTTGTTGAGCGTGATGGCACATTAATCATGGTTGATGATGAGCGTATGCCTTTACGTGAAAATGAAAAACCAATGATGAAGCCGGTTCGTTTTAGAACACTGGGTTGTTATCCATTAACGGGGGCTGTTGAGTCTGAAGCCGACACGCTGCCTGAAATCATTCAAGAAATGTTGCTTACTAAAAGCTCTGAAAGACAAGGGCGTATGATAGACCATGATTCGTCTGGTTCGATGGAAGAGAAGAAAAAGCAAGGTTATTTCTAGGTTTTTAAGGGGTTTTTCAGCTTCAGTTTTACGTCGATGCCTATTGCTCGTGTTGCGTATGTTGCGTGAAAAACCTATTGGTAATGTAAGGTTTTGGAGTAAGTAATGTCTCATCAATCAGAATTAATTAATCAAGATATATTAGGTTATCTAAAGCAGCATGAAGAAAAAGACATGTTGCGTTTGTTGACGTGCGGTAACGTTGATGACGGTAAAAGTACGCTTATTGGTCGGTTGTTGCATGATTCAAAATTGATTTTTGAAGATCATATGGAAGCGGTTAAGCGTGATAGTAAAAAGTCAGGCACACAGGGTGAAGAAGTCGATTTAGCTTTGCTGGTTGATGGTTTGCAGGCAGAGCGTGAGCAAGGTATTACTATTGATGTGGCTTACCGTTATTTCTCTACTGAGAAGCGTAAGTTTATTATTGCGGATACGCCTGGGCATGAACAGTATACGCGGAACATGGCGACAGGGGCATCCACGTCGGATTTAGCCATTATTTTGATTGATGCCCGCTACGGTGTGCAAACCCAGACTAAGCGTCATAGTTATATTGCCGCTTTGTTGGGTATTAAACATTTGGTCATTGCTATCAATAAAATGGATTTAGTTGAGTTCTCTGAAGCTCGATACAACGAGATTAAAACGAATTACTTGGCATTTAATAAACAACTTGGTAACCGTGCAACAGATGATGTTCGATTTGTACCTTTGTCGGCTTTGAAAGGAGACAATGTCGTTAATCTTTCTGAGCATACTCCTTGGTATCAAGGTGGATCTCTTATGAACATTCTTGAAGACGTTAAAATCAATCGAGATGTAAGAAGTGATGCTTTCCGCTTTCCGGTACAATATGTGAACCGTCCAAATCTGGACTTTAGAGGGTTCTCTGGAACGGTGGCGGCTGGGCAGGTTAAGCCTGGTGATGAAATTATTGCTTTACCATCAGGTAAGACAAGTAAGGTCGAGTCTATTGTCACTTATGATGGCAATTTGGATGTTGCAAAATCAGGGCAAGCAGTAACACTTACTCTAGAAGATGAAATTGATGTAAGTCGTGGCGATATGCTGGCCCACAAAGGTAGAGAGCCTTTGATGGCGAGCACTTTGAGGACATCGATCGTTTGGATGGCCGAACAGCCATTGGTTCCAGGTAAGTTATATAATTTTAAGGTGGGCACTCAGTCTGTACCTGGTAAAGTGCATCACTTTACGCATCGAGTTGATGTGAATACTCTGGAAAAAAGTAATATTGAGCAATTAGAGTTAAATGGTATTGCTGAATGCGTGGTTCAGTTTGATGCACCGGTTGCGTTTGACTCTTACGTCGACAGTCGCTTTACCGGGGCAATCATTGTTATTGATCGTTTAACAAATGTGACTGTTGGTGCCGCAATGGCGGAAGAGGCGGTTGCTGACTTGGATGCGAATACGGTGGTCACCGCGGAAGATAGAGCGGCGCGATTGGGTCAAAAACCGGCTGTCATTTCTTTATCAAGTAATGTGCGTGCTCAAGCGGAATTAATTGAGCGATTGCTGTTGAACAAAGGCATTGCCTCTATTGTTAAATTAGATGCGACAGAGTCTGAAGTGGCACTTCTTAGGGAAACGGGTTTAACCATCTTGATTGGTGATGACAGCTTGTCTGATTCTCAGGTCATGGAAGAGAAGTTGGATGATCTAGTGCTTAGTGTAATTGATAAAGTGCGTTTGTAATTTTATCGATAAATAACTCAATATTAGTACGTTGAATACCTCAGAAAATCCCAGCTTTGTCTGGGATTTTTTATTTTTACATGGAGCGTTATAGCTAAATGAGGTGTTTTTTTTGTACGTAAGTAAGAATTTTTTTAATTAAAAAATGCATTTTCTTACGGAAAAGTACTCTTTGACGGTGGTTATTGATAATTGTGGGCGTTATTATGGTTCTTCATATTATAAAGGTGCGTGAAGTCTCGCTATTTTGAGTGGACTTTTACTTAATAAAAGTCTCGTTCCTACTACCTATAAAATTTACAAGGGGATAGCAATGCAAATAGCGTTGAATACTGTAGTAAGCATGCATTATACATTGGTTGATGAGGAAGGAACTGAGCTAGATTCTTCTATTGGTCAAGAGCCATTGGTGTTTTTGAGTGGCGCTCAAAATATTATTGAAGGTCTAGATAAGGCATTACAGGGAAAACAGGCTGGTGATAAAGAGTCTGTTTCTGTTACTCCAGAAGAAGCGTATGGTCCTGTTTATCCAGAAATGGTGCAAGAAGTGCCTCGCGATAACTTCCAAGGTGTAGATGTTATCGAAATCGGCATGCAGTTCATGGCCCAAACACCAGGTGGTGAGCAGCCTGTGACGGTTATTGCGGTTGGTGATGAAGGTGTTACTTTAGATGGAAACCATCCATTGGCAGGGAAAACGCTAAAATTTGATGTAGAGATTATTGATGTACGTGCGGCGACTGAAGAAGAGTTAGAGCACGGACATGTTCACGGTGAAGGTGGTCATCACCATTAATCGTTAAAAATTAATGGATTAGACTTTAATAATGGCGCTTAATTGCGCCATTATTGTTTTTAATGGGCTAGATGGTGTATGAGTATCAAGATGTTAGAGAAAAAAGACGTTTTGAATGGTGTGCAATGGGCCTTAATGGAAAGAGTCGAAGTGGCAAAAAAGGCGGCTTATCAAGCTTACGAGCAGGCGACTAATGTAGAGTCTGTCGCTGAAAATAAATACGATACATTTGGGCTTGAAGCCTCTTATTTGGCTCATGGGCAATCCCAGAGAGTGGCCGAGTGCGAAGCTGATCTGGCGGTATTTATAAAATACAAATCACAATACGCACGTCTACATCAGATTATTTCAGAAGGCAGTCTTGTGCAGGTGAGAGAGCAAAATTCAGAAACCTTTTACTTTTTTATCAGCCCTGTTGCGGGAGGTACGAAAGTTACATTTAAGGGGGAAGTGATTACTTTACTGTCTATGACATCGCCTTTTGGTAGTAGCTTATTAGGGAAGGAAGAGGGTGATGAAATAGCGTTAGATACGGCATATAGTCATAAACAGTATGAAGTAGAAAATTGTTGCTGAAGTATGTGTTTTCTGGGTTTCGTAGGCGAAAAACTTCTCTTAGCGGTTTAAAATGCTTCGTGGTAAACTGCCCCGTTAATAATCAGGTCTCGACACACGGAAGACCTACTATCCTATACTGACTTGAGTACATCAATCTCCATGTTACGACTAAATGATATAAAATTACCACTTGAGCACACAGATGAAGATCTTAGTGCAGCAATTATGGCCACATTAGGCATTGAAGCAAATGAATTAAATGCTTTCACTCTTTTCAAGAGAAGTTATGACGCCCGTAAAAAAGGTAATATAGTTTTATTATATCAATTGGATGTTGAGCTTAATGCGGATGTTGAGAAAAGAATTCTTGAGCAAGTAGGCGATAGTCAAAGGATTAAGCCCACTCCAGATACTTCCTATCATTACGTTGCTTCTGTGGATTCCAGCTTTCCTAGTGATAAGCAGCGACGACCTATCGTTATTGGTTTTGGTCCGTGTGGCATTATGGCCGCATTATTATTGGCGCAAATGGGTTTGAAACCGATCGTTTTGGAACGTGGTCAAGATGTTCGACAGCGTACTAAAGACACCTGGGGCTTGTGGCGTGATAGGAAATTGAATACAGAATCAAATGTTCAGTTTGGAGAAGGCGGCGCCGGTACTTTCTCAGATGGTAAGCTTTGGAGTCAAGTAAAAGATAAGCGTTTCCTTGGTCGTAAAGTAATGGAAGAGTTTGTTAAAGCTGGTGCCCCAGAAGAGATTCTCTATGTTAGTAAACCTCATATCGGTACGTTCAAGTTAGTGAAAATGGTTGAAAACATTCGTGCTGAAATTGTGAGTTTAGGCGGGGAGATTCGTTTTGACTCTAAGGTCGAAAAAGTGAATCGCGAACTTGATCGTGGAACCGAGCAGGGAAAAATAACCGGAGTGACGCTTTCAACAGGTGAGGTGCTGGCGACTCATCATTTGGTGCTAGCTATTGGCCACAGTGCGAGAGATACTTTCAAGATGCTTTTAGATGAAGGTGTTTATATGGAAGCCAAACCTTTTTCTATCGGTTTTCGTATAGAACATCCGCAATCTGTTATTGATGCCGGCCGTTTTGGTGTACAGGCAGGTCATCCTATTCTTGGTGCAGCCGATTATAAATTGGTTCATCATTGTGAAAATGGCCGCAGTGTCTACAGTTTTTGTATGTGCCCAGGTGGTACGGTAGTGGCAGCAACGTCGGAAGATGATCGCGTAGTCACAAATGGTATGTCTCAATATTCCCGTAATGAACGCAATGCTAATTCAGCCATCGTTGTTGGTATTGACCCACAGAAAGATTATCCAGATCATATCTTAGCTGGTGTTGATCTACAGCGTAAATTGGAGTCGCTTGCTTTTGAGATGGGCGGCAAGAATTATAATGCTCCCGCTCAATTGGTCGGAGATTTCTTGAAAGGAGTGCCTTCTACTGAGCTTGGGTCGGTAGAGCCTTCTTATAAACCAGGTGTGAAATTAGTTGATTTATCGACAGCTTTGCCTAAGTTTGCTATCGACGCGATGAGAGAAGCTTTAACGGTATTTGATCGACAAATTAAAGGGTTTGCAATGAACGATGCTTTGCTAACGGGAATTGAAACGCGAACATCGTCTCCTGTAAGTATTCGTAGGAACAAGGAATTTGTTAGCTTAAATACCACTGGACTATACCCAGCAGGTGAAGGTGCTGGGTATGCTGGTGGTATTTTATCTGCAGGAATTGATGGTATTAAAGTGGCCGAGGCCGTGGCATTAAGTATTTTGAATAATGCCAAATAAATATCTGTGAGTGCTTTTTAACGTATAAAGGCCACTGATTTTTCGCTATGCCCTAGAGTGTCAGCGTTTGTTCGCTTATAATGCGGGCACTTTTAACATTTGAATAAACTAGAGCGTCATAGTGTGGAATTGATTCCTCTACTTGACGAAGGTCTGTTGCCTATTGCTTCCGACTTTTTAGACTTAAATAAACACGCTTACTGAGCTAGTAACAGGATAAAAATATTATGCGCAGCCATTATTGCGGCGAATTAAATGCTACCAATATTTCTCAAGAAGTCACTTTGTGTGGCTGGGTCCATCGTAGACGTGATCATGGGGGCGTGATCTTTCTAGATGTACGTGATCGTGAAGGCGTGACACAAGTTGTTTTTGATCCAGATCGTGCAGAAAGTTTTGCGCTTGCAGACAGTGTTCGTAATGAATATGTTGTTAAGTTAACTGGTAAAGTGAGAGCTCGTCCTGAAGGGACAACTAACCCTAATATGTCTACAGGTGAAATTGAGATTTTAGGCCTTGAGCTTGAAGTCTTGAATGCGGCTCAAACACCTCCTTTCCAATTGGATGAACATCAGGCTGTTGGTGAAGATGTTCGATTAAAGAATCGTTTTATTGATCTTCGTCGTCCTGAAGTTCAGCAAAAACTGCGCTTTCGCTCTAAAGTAACGTCCGTGTTGCGTCGTTATTTAGATGACAACGGCTTCTTAGACATTGAAACACCTATTTTGACTCGAGCGACACCAGAAGGTGCGCGTGATTATTTAGTGCCAAGTCGTACTCAGCAAGGCAGTTTTTTCGCATTGCCGCAATCTCCACAGCTTTTTAAGCAGTTGTTGATGGTGTCCGGTTTTGATCGTTATTATCAAATTGCGAAATGTTTCCGAGACGAAGATTTACGTGCAGATCGCCAGCCAGAGTTTACTCAGATTGATATCGAAGCGTCATTTATGAGCGAAGAAGAAATCATGAGAATGACGGAAGAGATGATTACTGGGATGTTTAAGGAACTTCTTAGTGTTGATCTTGGTGCCTTTCCACGTATGCCGTATTCTGAAGCGATGGAAACGTATGGATCAGATAAGCCAGATTTACGTATACCGTTAACCATTGTAACCGTTTCTGATTTGATGACTGAAGTGGACTTTAAAGTATTCTCTGGCCCAGCCAAAGATGAAAAAGGTCGTGTTGCTGCATTAAAAGTGCCTGGCGGGAATTCGCTAACTCGTAAGCAAATTGATGAATACACAAAATTTGTTGGTATTTATGGTGCTAAAGGTTTGGCATACATTAAGGTTAACGATAAATCGAATCTTGAGGAAGGGTTGCAATCTCCTATTGTGAAATTCTTACCGATTGAGGTTCGTCAGCAATTGCTTGATCGCCTTGAGGCTCAAGATGGTGACTTAATTTTCTTTGGTGCAGATTCTATTAAAGTGGTTACGGAAGCATTAGGCGCACTACGTTGTAAAGTGGGTGATGACCTTAACTTGTACACTTGTGAGTGGGCTCCTTTATGGGTAGTGGACTTCCCAATGTTCGAAGAAACTTCGGATGGTGGAATTACCGCAATTCATCACCCATTTACCGCGCCGTCTTGCAGTGCAGAAGAGCTAAAAGCGAACCCGTTAACGGCACTTTCTCAAGCTTATGATATGGTATTGAACGGCACCGAATTAGGTGGTGGTTCTATTCGTATTCATAAAGGCGATATGCAGGAAACAGTCTTTGAATTGCTTAATATTTCTCCTGAAGAGCAAGAAGAGAAATTTGGTTTCCTATTAGATGCGCTTAAATTTGGTGCACCACCGCATGGTGGGTTGGCATTTGGTTTAGACCGTCTTGTTATGTTAATGACAGGGTCACAATCTATTCGTGATGTGATTGCTTTTCCTAAAACCCAGAGTGCTACGTGCTTGTTGACTCAGGCGCCTGGTGAAGTAAGTGAGAAGCAACTAAAAGAACTGCATATTCGTGTTCGTAAACCCGTTGTTGAATAAGTTTTTCTGATGCCTGATTTTATCTAAGTGTAAAGAAATTATAAAAAAGGTCGCTTTAAGCGACCTTTTTTAATTAATATTGACTATCAAACAAGTACTGTTGGAATATACAGTGTGTTTTATTAGAAAGGTGATAGAGTATTGACGCGTATTTTAGCAATCGATCCAGGTTCGAGGATTACTGGTTTTGGTATCATTGATGTTGATGTCAGAGGAAAGATAAAATACGTGAACAGTGGCTGCATAAGATTACCAGATGAAGCACTGTCTATTAGATTGAAGAATATTTATCTGAATGTGCAAACACTATTTTCTGATTATCATCCCGATGAGTTTGCCATCGAGGAAGTTTTTTTGGCAAAGAACGCGAATTCAGCTCTAAAATTAGGGCAGGCTCGTGGTGCGGCTATTGTGGTGGCGGCTTTAAATGATTTGTTTATACATGAGTATTCTGCAAAACGTGTTAAGCAATCCGTTGTCGGTAATGGAGGCGCAGACAAGTTGCAAGTACAACAAATGGTGCAGTTATTATTGTCTTTAGATAAGTCGCCGCAAGCGGATGCAGCGGATGCACTTGCTATTGCCTTGTGTCACGCCCATACAAGAACCGCCGCTGGATTGGAATATGGTACAGGCAAGCGAGCCTTGAGGAATTCAGGTAAGCGCTGGACCGAATTAGATGTAAGGAAAATAAAGTGATTGGTCGCTTAGTCGGAAAATTGATAGAAAAAATGCCCCCGGAGTTGCTGATAGATGTAGGTGGGGTGGGTTACGAGTTAAGTGCTTCAATGACAACGATTTATGAACTGCCTCCAGTGGGTGAACACGTCATTTTATTTACGCACTATCAAGTTAAAGAAGATGCTCATACTCTATATGGGTTTATTGATAAATCTGAGAGAGCCTTATTTCGTATACTGATAAAAGTAAATGGAATTGGTCCCAAGATGGCGTTGGCGATTTTATCAAGTATGTCGGCTGATGAATTAGTAAAATTTGTTCAGGAATCAGACGTTACTGCGTTAACAGGAATACCAGGTGTCGGTAAAAAGACTGCTGAGCGTCTCATCATTGAATTGAGAGATAAGCTAGGTCAAGCGGCTAAGCAGGATTTGTTTTCTACTCCTGAGGTATTGAAGCAAGTTAAGGCAGATCCAAGACAAGAGGCAGAATCGGCTTTGATTGCTTTAGGGTATAAGCCTCAAGAAGCGGCGAAGGCTATTGCATTAATTCCTATGTCGAATTCAAGTAGTGAAGATGTTATCAAAGCAGCATTGAAAAATATGCTCAGAAAGGGTAGTTGATGATTGAATCCGATCGTATTATTTCCGGTGAGCCCAAAGTCAGTGAGTTTCACCACGATAGGGCAATTCGTCCCCAAAGCTTGTCAGAATATATTGGCCAGCCAATTGTTCGTGAGCAAATGGAAATTTTCATACAGGCGGCTAAGCAGCGTAATGAAGCCTTGGATCACTCTTTGATTTTTGGCCCCCCAGGGTTGGGTAAGACAACCTTGGCGAATATTATTGCTAATGAAATGGGGGTGGAGATTAAAACAACGTCAGGCCCTGTACTTGAAAGAGCTGGGGATTTGGCAGCTTTGCTGACAAATTTAAGTGAAGGTGACGTGCTTTTTATTGATGAAATTCATCGATTAAGCCCAGCTATTGAAGAAGTCTTGTATCCAGCAATGGAAGATTATCAATTGGATATTATGATTGGCGAAGGCCCTGCGGCTCGATCAATTAAGATTGAAATTCCTCCGTTTACTTTGATAGGCGCAACAACAAGAGCAGGACTATTAACATCACCATTACGGGATCGTTTCGGTATAGTGCAGCGTTTAGAGTTCTATGATATTAAATCATTGACGTCTATAGTAAGTCGGTCAGCGGAAAAGCTTGGTATTGAAATGGATCAGGCTGGCAGTTATGAAGTGGCTCGCAGATCAAGAGGGACTCCTCGTATCGCTAATCGTTTATTGCGAAGGGTTAGGGATGTAGCTCAAGTGAGTGGTGAGTTATGTGTCGGCCAAGAAATTGCTCAAAAAGCCTTAGACATGTTAAGTGTCGACTCTCAAGGTTTTGATCATTTAGATCGACGTATGTTGTTGACCATGATTGAGAAATTTGACGGACGGCCTGTAGGTCTAGATAATATCGCTGCAGCCATTGGAGAAGATAGAGACACAATCGAAGATGTAGTTGAGCCCTTTTTAATTCAGCAAGGGTTTATCATGAGGACGCCAAGAGGTCGGCAAGTGACTAAACGGGCATATGAACATTTTAATTATCAGTTGCCATCAGATTTAACTTAGAGGTATAGAATGTCAATTTGGGGTCTTATTGCAAGTGCAAGTGTTGTAGTTCAATTGGTTATGTTGCTGTTATTGACAGCATCAATTGTATCTTGGGTGATTATTTTTCAAAGAAGTCGAGTTTTACGTAAAGCAAAGAAAGTAAGTAAAGCGTTTGAAGACTTATTTTGGTCAGGAATGGATTTAAGTCAATTGTATCGTCAAATAACGGTAGAAGGTCGTGTGGTTGATGGTATTGAACATATTTTTACAGCGGGAATTAAAGAGTTTACTCGTTTAAGACAGACGTCTAATGTGGAGCCAGATGCGGTTATGGAGGGTGTGCAACGCTCTATGCGTGTTGCGATGTATCGAGAAGAAGAGAAATTAGAGAAACATTTGTCTTTTCTAGCGACTGTTGGCTCAACGAGCCCGTATGTTGGCCTGTTTGGTACTGTATGGGGGATTATGCATTCTTTTATTGGATTGGCTGAGGTGCAGCAAGCGACACTAGCTACCGTTGCTCCTGGTATCGCAGAGGCTCTAATTGCCACGGCTATCGGTTTGGCGGCGGCTATCCCTGCTGTTATTTCGTATAACCGTTTTGCTGCGCTTTCTGATTCATTGGCTTCAAGTTATGAAAACTTCTCCGATGAATTTGCCAGTATCCTTCATAGGAAAGTTCATGTTCGTGAGGGAGGGATTTCTTAGTGCCTCGACTAAAACGACGTAATAAAAAACGGCCAATGTCTGAAATTAATGTTGTTCCTTATATCGATGTGATGTTGGTATTGTTGGTTATTTTTATGATTACAGCGCCAATGTTAACTCAAGGTGTAAAAGTGGACTTGCCAAATGCAAACGCAACACCTATCCAAGATCCTGATTCAGAGGTCCTAGTGGCCTCAATCGATGATAAGGGGAATTACTTTTTAGATTTTGGTGGGACACAAGACGCTATTAGTCTTGCCGACTTACAAGATAAGGTTCGAAAAGTTTTATCTCAAAATGCGGCGTTACCCGTTCTTGTTAGAGGAGATAAGAATGTCTCCTACGGTGAGGTGATTAGTTTGATGGTGGCTTTACAGGCCGCGGGCGCCCCTAATGTGGGTCTCGTAACGGAACCTGAGTCGATAAAATGAAGTTGTTTCATCAAGATAGTTATGCGCTGCCAATCGTATTTGCTGTAACCTTGCATTTGCTTATTATTTTAAGTGCTATTTTTGTGTGGGACTTTACTGAAGCCGAAGAATTGAAACCCAAGCGAGCCCCCATAGTTCAAGCAACGGTCATTGATATTAAGCAAACCGTTATCGGTAAAAGATTAGAAGAAGAAAGGAAAACTCAAGACAAAAAAGCGCAAGCTGTGGCAGCACAAAAGGCAAAAGCAAATGCTCAAAAACAGAGAGATGATGAACGTAAAGCATTAGAAGATAAGAAGAAGCAATTAGCTTTAACGAAGCAAAAACAAGAAGAGGCAAAAAGAAAGGCCGAACAAGCTCGCGAGAAGCAACAAAAGTTAGAAGCGGATAAGAAACAACAGCAAAAAGATGCGGAATTGAAAAGACAAAAAGAAAAGCAAGCACTTGATGCGAAAAAGCGTAAAGAAGCCGAGCAGAGAAAGAAAGCCGAAGCGGAGAAAAAGCGTTTAGAGCAACAGAAGAAAGCTGAGGAAGAGAAGAAACGTAATGAAGCCGCAAGGTTGGCAAATGAAGAGAAAAAACGTCAAGAAGAATTAAAGCGTAAACAAGCGGAAGAAAAACAAAAATTAGCCGAACAGAGGGCCGCGCAGGCTCTGGCTGAAGAGGAGGCTAGAAAAAGAGATGTTGCTGAGCAGCAAATGGTTCAATCATTAAGTGCTTTAATAAATGACCGTATTGCTCGAGCTTGGATTCGACCTCCAAATGCAAGAAATAATATGAAGGCTCAGCTGAAAATATTTTTCTTACCGACAGGGGAAGTAAGTCAAGTCAATATCACTAAAGGTAGTGGCGATGCGTTGTTTGATCAGCGTGCTGTTGATGCTGTTAAGCGTGTTGAAAGGATTGAAGAGCTTTCTGATTTGGACTCTTATGTCTTTGAACGTAACTTTCGTCAAGTTGATTTAATATTTAATCCACAGGATTTGAGACACTAATGAAAAAAATACCATTATTATTGTTGTTTTGTTCGCTTTTGTTTTCGAGTTTATCTCGGGCGCAACTAGTCATTGAAATTACTAATGGAGCAGATCAATTATTGCCCATTGCTGTGGTTAAGTTTGGTAATGAAGGGACGGAGATTCTTCCTGATATTGCGCAAATTATTGAGAGCGACCTCAAGCGGAGTGGGTTATTTGATGCTATTCCAAGAAATGTGATGCTGAGTCAGCCAACAAAAAAAGAAAATGTTTTTTATCGTAACTGGCGACTATTAAAAGCAGATTATGTGTTAATTGGTTCAACGAAGTTGTTGTCTGGTGATACTTATGAAATTGAATTTGAATTATTAAATGTGCTCGCTCAAAAAAATGTTCAAAATAGAGAGAGTATAAAAGTCCGTAAGGCGAATTTTCGCGATGCAGCACACTACATAAGTGATAAGGTGTATGAGTTATTAACGGGTGTCCGTGGTGCGTTTAGTACAAAAATTCTTTATGTAACAGCTGAAGGGGATAAAGCCTCACCGACTTTTCAATTGCAAGTTGCTGATGCAGATGGCTTTAATCCACAAGTCATTGTTGAATCGAAGGAGCCGATACTCTCACCTGCATGGAGTAATAATGGGCGATTTATTTCTTATGTTATGTTCCGAGATCGCAGGCCGAATATTTTTATTCAAGAATTAGCGACGGGTAAGCGCCAAAGAATTAAGAGTTACAAAGGGTTAAATGGTTCTCCATCTTGGTCTCCAGACGGTAAAAAACTGGCGTTAGTATTGTCTAAAGATGATAATCCAGAAATATATGTTCTTGATATAGCAACACAAAAATTAGAGCGCATAACAAATCATTACTCTATTGATACAGAACCTAGCTGGGAACCAGATGGAAAAGGTATTATTTTTACCTCTGACCGAGGGGGCAATCCGCAAATTTATCGAGTGGACCTAGTTTCTAAGTCGGTAGAGCGAGTGACGTTTGAAGGCGAATTAAATACTCGAGCTAGAATGACACCAGATGGACGTTTTCTAGTTACTGTACAGAAGAGTAATGGTCAATATAATATTTCGTTACAGGATATGAAAACTGGCCGTGTTCAAGTATTAACAGAGACTTATTTAGATGAGTCGCCAAGCATTGCGCCGAATGGCAGTATGGTAATGTACGCTACTACGCACAATGGAAAGGGGATTTTATCTGTTGTTTCCGTTGATGGACTGGTTAAATATAGGTTACCATCAGCGGCGGGTGAGGTAAGAGAGCCATCGTGGTCTCCTTACTTCAAATAGATCACTTAAGGAGTGAAGAATGAGCATTACAAAATTAGGTAAAATTGCAGTAGTTGGTTTATCAGCAGCTTGGATCGTTGGTTGTAGTACTACAGCATCTGAAACAGATTCATCTGCTAACTCTGCAGAAAACACTGAATCCACAGATCAAGCGTTTGGTGCTGGTGAAGATGATTCATTAACAAGTGTTATCATTGCTGATGATGCGGCTAATGCAGACGAAAATGGCATGAGTATGCTAGATGGCGTAGAAACGGTTTTCTATTTTGATTTTGATAAATCTATCGTACGTCCAGAATCTCGTGAAGCATTAACTAAGCATGCACAATACTTAGTTGCTAACCCTGATGCTCGTGTTGTTCTTGAAGGTCATGCTGATGAGCGTGGAACACGTGAATACAATATGGCTTTGGGCGAACGTCGAGCTAAAGCAATTAGTCGTTATTTGACTATCCAAGGCGTTGCGGCTTCACAAATCGAATCTGTAAGTTTTGGTGAAGAAGTGCCTTTAGCATTTGGTCATGATGATAATTCTTGGCAGCAAAATCGTCGCGTTGAAATTCGTTACGAAAAATAATGATGATTGATGCTTCTAAGCTTCGCTCTTATGCAATGGTGCTGTCTTTGACAGCATCATCTGCATTAGTGCAGGGAGCCAATAACAGTTTAACTCCTGCTGCTGCAGCTGATCTTTTGTTTCAGTTAGAAAGCCTGCAGGTTGAAGTCGCTCAGTTAAGAGGGAAGGTCGAAGAACAATCTCACGAACTTGCTAAAATGAAGCGTAATCAACTGGATCGCTATATCGATCTTGATAAGAGACTTTCTCTTTTATTAAGTAGACCGGCCGCATCCACAACGACTACTTCACCATTAGTATCTCAATCACCCATTTCTGCTCCTGCGGTGAATGTTATTTCTGCTGCTTCTCCTATCGTATCGGCTCCAATTCAGGTTGAGAAACCATCGGTAGAGGTTCAGGCCGCTTATAGGGCAGCCTATGAGTTAGTAAGAAGTAAAGACTATGACGCAGCTGACAAAGCATTTACTGCTTTTGTGGTTAAGTACCCTCGGAATGAATTGACAGGGAATGCGTATTATTGGTTGGGAGAGTTAAAGCTAGTTTTGAATGATAAAGCTCAAGCGTTAAAAAACTTCGAAATTGTCTCAACCCGTTTTGCAGGACATACCAAAGAAGCTGATGCTTTATATAAATCGGGCATTGTATACGATCAATTGAATCAGAAAAGTAAAGCACGAGCCTTGCTATCATCAGTTATAGATCGTTTTCCTGAGACTAATACGGCGAAATTAGCGGCTGGTTATTTGTCTAATATTAAATAAATTCTTGTAATTTCCATGCAGTTCTATAGTATGCGAACCCCGTTGGGTCGTTAGCTCAGTTGGTAGAGCAGTTGACTTTTAATCAATTGGTCACTGGTTCGAATCCAGTACGACCCACCACTAAGAACTGCTTTAATCACATATCTTCGTAATTTATTCTGCCCCGTAAGTCAGTTTTAATAGGGTTCCCATTATGCCTAATGTCATTGATAAATCATCTTTAAGAAAAACCGTTCAAGAATACCTTTCTTCGGCTGAGCAGCTAATAAAAGAACCTTCGCAACATTCGGATGCTTTGAGAGAAGAAATTAAGTCCTTATTAATACAAAAAGATGCGGTTTTGGTTGCTCACTACTATACAGACGATGAAATTCAATCTCTCGCTGAGGAGTCTGGAGGTGTGATAGCTGACTCTTTAGAAATGGCTCGTTTTGGTGCGAACCATAAAGCGTCTACCTTAGTGGTTGCTGGGGTGAAATTTATGGGGGAGACTTCTAAGATATTAAGTCCGGATAAAACAGTAATCATGCCAACTTTAGAGGCGACTTGTTCGCTAGATATTGGTTGTCCAGCGGATGAGTTTTCAGCATTTTGTGACCAATACCCTGATAGAAAAGTGGTGGTATATGCGAATACTTCAGCTGCGGTTAAAGCTAGAGCTGATTGGGTAGTTACATCCAGTATTGCTCTTCAAGTTGTTGAGTATTTATCAGAACAAGGCGAAAAAATCATCTGGGGGCCAGATAAACACCTTGGTGGGTATATCCAAAAACAAACAGGTGCTGATATGATCTTATGGGATGGTGCTTGTATTGTTCATGAAGAATTTAAGGCTCAAGGCATATTGGACCTCAAAAAGGTTCACCCAGACGCTGCGATATTAGTACATCCGGAGTCTCCAGATTCAGTAGTCGAAATAGCGGATGTAGTAGGGTCTACTTCCCAGCTTTTAAATGCCTCTAAGGAAATGTCTAACAGTACATTTATTGTTGCTACTGACAGAGGTATATTTTATAAAATGCGACAAGCATCGCCTGAAAAGACCTTTATAGAGGCTCCAACTGCCGGTTCTGGAGCATCATGTAGAAGTTGTGCTCATTGCCCTTGGATGTCTTTAAATAGTTTAGAGCTATTGAGGGATGCATTAAAATATGGTGCAGATGAGATTCATGTTGAAGAAGAGGTAAGCTGTAAGGCCTTGATTCCACTTCAAAGAATGTTAGATTTTCAGGTTAGTAGCTAACTTAACGTTAGAATCAATAGGCAGGCTGTGTCGTTTTCTTATATTTGAATACGATGTAGCCTGCTTTTTTATGTGCTTGGGAGGTTGATTTTCTCTTGGGCATTAAGTATCAATTTGATGTCTTTTTCTATGCGATTAATTATTTCAAGCTCAGTGGCATTGGCGAGTTTTCTTGCTCTGTTTAATAGGGAGAGGGCTTCTGTTGTCTTGCCTGAATTAAAGTTCTTTTGAGCTAAGTAAGCAAGGGTAAGAGGTAAGTTTTGTTCATGTTTGAATATGGCGATTAAAGCGTCTAGCTTTTGGTTTGTTTGGTATTGATATGGCTTCTTCTCGAGCAACTCTGCTGAAATTTCATAATTAGCCATTGATAGCAAAGTTGAATAAGTAATGTTTTTAGGGTCTATAGACAGCTTTCGCTTAGCTAATTGGGTGGCCTTATTGAATTGATTATTTTTAATATAAACTTTGGCCTTTAGATACGACTCATATTCATTGCTCTCATCGAGTTGTTCGACTAATTCCGTTTGTATTTCTGCTCCGTTGAGTAGGGATGCCAGAATACTCATATAACGTTTTATTTCTGGTGTAGAGTGATCTAGGTAGTTTATGTGGTTGGAGTCGGAGAGTGTAGATCTATAGGTGAGCAGGGTTGCTCTAAAGTATTGATAGGCTTTGTTCTCTTTTTTAAATAGGATGCTTATTGGGTCTATGGTCGTTAGTGAGTCAGAGGCTCGGTTTTGAGGTACTGGGTGGGTAGACAGAAACTCTTTTTGTTCTCCTCTAGGGGAAGCTTTGGAGAAGGCTAAGAAGAGCTGATTCATTGCAGTTTTGTTAATGCCTGCTTTTTCTAAATATTGTTTACCAATTCTATCCGCTTCTTGCTCTTGGCTTCTGCTATATGACAGGGCGTTTTCACTGTGATTGGCAATACCTCCTACCCATAAAGCGGAACCTGCCTCCATGTCTGAACCTGCTAATGCAAGAGCGATGCTGGTGCCGATAAGGGCGAGTACTTTTTGTTGCTCCTGTAGAGAATTCTGTTGTTGCCTTTCATAATGCTTAGCGTCTAGGTGAGCCACTTCGTGGGCGAGTAAAGCAAGAAACTGTTCTTCGCTATCTAATAGTTGGAGGATATCAGAATACAAAAAAAGATGATTTCCCGGCATCACGAACGCATTGCTTGTTTTGCTGTTTAATAGTCCTATTTCAACATGTTTGTCAGTAAGGTCTGTATAAACAAGTAACTGACTTAAACTTTCATTTAAATAGTCGTAAGCGGGTGGGAAATCAATAAGTTGACGACTCCCGTTTAATTGCCTGAACCAATATTGCCCTAAGACATAGGAAGGATTGTCTAAGCTTCTTTCGGATAGGCTTTTCTGAAGGCTAGGCAAAATGATTTCGTTTGCGTTGCTAAGGTTTATGTTTAGAATTAAGCTGATGCAGGCGATTTTTAGTATTGTAAGATATTGCTTCATAATGGTTAATTTAATAGGTAGGCTTATATGAGTATAAACACCATACACAAATATGATGTATTGGTCGATGCTAGTGGAGATCGTTGTCCAATGCCATTACTGAAAATGAAAATGGCTTTGGCAAAGATGTCTCTGAATGAGGTTTTGTGTATAGTGACGACAGATGCCGCATCAAAAAAAGATATTCCTTATTATTTGAGCCTGACCGAACTGTATTTGATAGAGCAATTCGATGAAGGAGATGTGTTTACTTTTGTTGTTAGAAAAAATTAGAAGTGGAATGGTATGTTAAAGATAGTTGATAATTTAGTTAAGCGCTATTTTTCTGATGAAGAAGCGGTAATATTTTTACTTCTTTTGGTGAGTATCATTGGGGTTTTGTTTTTCCTTGGAAATATTTTGGCACCTGTTTTAATTGCTATTGTTCTGGCTTTTCTTTTACAAGGTATCGTTGAAAAGCTTAAGAAACTGGGTGTTAATCATGTGTTATCTGTGTCTTTTGTGTTTTTATCGTTTTTGGTTGGTTGTGTTGTTTTTGTTGGTTTAATGGTTCCTATCGTTTGGGAGCAGTCAGTTCGATTAATTAATGATGTTCCTAGAATGTTGGTCGAGTTACAAAATTTACTCCGCGAGTTGGCAGAAGGTGATAATCCTGTTATTAGCCAGAGTTCAATAAATGGCGTTTTAAATGATTTGTCGTCAGAGTTGACGAGTGTTGGCCAATGGCTGCTGTCTTTTTCGCTTTCCAGCATCCCATCCTTATTTTCTGTCATTATTTATGCCGTCTTGGTTCCATTAGTGATGTTTTTTCTGATGAAAGATCAGAACAAAATCATGTTTTGGTTTACTGGTTGGTTACCAAAAGAGCGTAGTATGATGAGAAATATTGCCCATGAAATGAATTCACAAATAGCGAACTACATTCGAGGTAAGTTTATCGAAATGTTGGTAGTTGGTGCGGTAACGTATTTGGTGTTCGTTGTATTTGGGTTAAGGTATGCGGAGTTGCTGGCATTATTAGTAGGGCTGTCCGTATTGATTCCTTATATTGGAGCGGCTGCAGTAACTATTCCGGTAGTCTTAGTGGCATTTTATCAGTTTGGTTTAGACGATAATCAGTTCCTTTATGTGGTGGTTGCTTATTTGGTTGTACAGGCTTTGGATGGTAACGTGCTAGTGCCTCTTTTGTTTTCTGAAGCGGTTAATTTACACCCCTTGGCTATTATTGTTGCTGTGCTGTTTTTTGGTGGTATTTGGGGGTTCTGGGGGATTTTCTTTGCTATTCCATTGGCTACCTTAGTGAAAGCCATTTTGAATGCTTGGCCTAAAGAGAGCTTGCCGAGGTTACCAAAAGCTTAATTGACAAGAAGGTTAAATGTGTTAATAGGTACCTAAGCTTTAGAACCAGTTTAGGTACCCAATGCTCTGCAGTTTCGTTATTCAAGAGATAAAATTTGCTCACTGTGTTCTTTGGTTTTTATCTTATTGATTATGTGACTGATTTTGCCTTTTTCATCAATAACGAATGTGGTTCTCACCGTGCCCATGTACTCTTTACCCATAAACTTTTTCAGCTGCCATGTACCGTAGAGTGCATGTACGGATTGATCCTCATCACTGATAAGAGAAAAAGGCAGATCATTTTTTTGAATAAAATTTTGATGGCGCTTTTCTGAATCCGTACTAACACCAAGAATGGTATAACCAGCGTCAACTAGCGCATCAAAATGATCTCTTAAATTTTTTGCTTGAGCGGTGCAGCCAGGTGTAGAATCCTTAGGATAAAAGTACAAAACGACTTTTTTACCTAAGTAGTCTTCAAGCGCAACAGGTTTACCATTTTGATCTTTAGACACGAATTTGGGAGCGTCTTGGCCAATAGCTAGGGTCATATTATTTAACCTTTCTTAGAGTGAAATCGCGAACACAGAGTGTTATATCTATTAATAGTGCTAAAAAGTGAGCTTTCAATCAATTATTTACAAGCCTTTACGTATTACTGTTATTGTTTCCAATGAGGCTGGGCGGTACTATATGTTCCGTTATTTTTTCTTGGAGACTCTGAATGATTATCGGTAGCTTAGTTGCGTTGATTACCCCAATGCTGGATGACGGCGCAGTTGATAAAAGCAAACTTGACGACCTGGTTGAGTTTCATATTGCGCAAGGTACACATGGTATCGTTGCTGTTGGGACTACGGGTGAGTCAGCGACCCTAGATTATGAAGAGCATGCAGACGTGATTCGTCAAGTCGTGCAAAAAGTAAATGGACGAGTCCCCGTTATTGCTGGTACTGGTGCAAACTCTACTCATGAAGCAATTGATCTTACTAAAAGAGCAAAAGAAGCCGGAGCAGATGCCTGTCTTTTGGTGACGCCTTATTACAATAAGCCTACTCAAAATGGACTGTATTTACATTTCAAGGCCATTGCTGAAGCGGTTGATATACCTCAAATACTTTATAACGTGCCAGGACGAACAGCTTGTGATATGGCTAATGAAACGGTTGTGCGTTTGTCATCCATAAAAAATATTATTGGCTTGAAAGACGCTACTGGTGATGTTGAAAGAGGTCGATCCTTGATTCGTCAACTGCCTGACGATTTTGCTGTTTATTCAGGAGATGATGCAACGGCTGTGGATCTTATGCTCGCTGGTGCAAAGGGAAATATTTCAGTTACGGCTAATGTTGCGCCTGATAAGGTTTCTCAAGCAGCGGATTATGCATTAGCACATAATGCTGAAATGGCGCATAAAACGGATGCTAGTATTGGCTCTTTGCATGCCAATCTGTTTTTAGAGTCAAACCCTATTCCTGTTAAATGGGCTGTACATAAAATGGGATTATGCGGAGCAGGTATACGTTTACCACTAACGCCTCTTTCTGATGAGTATAGAGCTCAACTAGAAGAGTCAATGTTAATATCTGGGATATCTATAAAATGATTAAGCAATGTGCTCTTGGTGCAGCGTTATGTATATTGATAACGGGCTGTAGTACTCTGACAGACCATAGGGAAGACTACAAAACAGTAAAAACTAATTCAGATACTTTGCAGTACCCTGAGGGCATTAAAGCGCCTATAGATAGATTATACATACCTAATGAAGGTCGCATTGCTCATTTAGACGATATAAAGGTTCCGCAGATTCCTGCACCACCTACAATCTACCATGCATTGACTCCAGTACATATCTCTTCCACTGGAGACCATTTTCAGTTGATCGTTCCTGCAAGTGTGAAGGTCACAGAGAATCTACTGACGAATTTCCTAACAGGCATGTACGGAGATGGGGATCCTATTCGATCAAATATAGAAGGGAGCATAGAAACTCAAGTATTTACTTCCAGTAGCGAAAGTAGATTGGCGTCGATATGGCGTGCGATAACTCGCCTACCTTCTAAAGGCATTGCGTTGCAATATAAATTAGCAGAGCAATTGGGTGGCACCAAAATTGAGATACGATATCGTAATGAATCATCCGATGGTGTTGTATCGGAATGGGCTAGTCCAGAAAAGAGCCAGTTTGCAGAAACATCAGTAGTTCGTCTCTGGGGTGTGCTAGGTAAGCAGTTAAGCGATAATGCGGTCTTTTTATCTAGCCAGTCGTCTGTTAATACAACGCCGTTATGGGTCGACCATCGAGGCCATTTTGTATTGAGGCTGAATGATAATAATGATCAATCAATTGACTCAATATTATCAATGGGTGGTTTATATTTATTGTCTACTGCACCAAATACATTGTCGTTAAAACCGGAAGCGGAATTACCAAAAATAGGTGATATCGTGGATTTCAAAATACCATTTATAACTCAAGATGAGTCAAAGCCAAGCTCGATAAAAAGCCGCAGACGTAATCTAGATGATGTGGAATGGGATGAAAAAATTTATAACTTTAAAATTGATGCTAATACGTTAGGCAAATTTTTGGTTATTGACTTTAGCGATGTCGATTACCCAGAATTACGTTCGTATCAAGTAATGTCGCGTTTTATAAACCCCTCATAATAGAATTAACTCGGAGCCCCAACAATGGAAAAAAGACAAGAGCTGTATGCAGGTAAAGCAAAGTCTGTATTTCGTACAGATGATCCTGATAAAATGGTTCTCGTATTTCGAGATGACACGTCAGCATTTGATGGCAAAAGAATAGAACAGCTTAGCCGTAAAGGTATGGTAAATAATAAGTTTAATGCTTTTATTATGACTAAACTGCAAGAAGCGGGTATCCCAACGCATTTTGAAAAATGTTTAAGTGACACTGAATCCTTGGTTAAAAGTCTTGATATGATGCCTATTGAGTGCGTGGTACGTAATGTGGCTGCAGGTAGTCTATGTCGTCGTCTAGGGGTGACAGAAGGCCAAGAGCTTAGCCCGCCAACATTTGAATTATTTTTGAAAAATGATGCGCTGGGCGATCCAATGATAAATGAATCTCATGTTGAATCTTTTGGATGGGCAAAAGCGGATCATTTAGCAAAGGCGAAAGAGCTTACTTATAAAGTAAATACGGTATTAAAAGAGTTGTTCGCGAATGGGGGCATGATACTTGTTGATTATAAGTTAGAGTTTGGTTTGTTTCATGGTGAAGTTGTATTGGGTGATGAGTTTTCTCCTGATGGCTGTCGATTATGGGATAGTAAAACCCGAGAAAAATTGGATAAAGATCGCTTTCGACAAGGTTTAGGTAATGTTATCGAATCTTATGAAGAAATTGGTCGTCGTATTGGCATTGATTTTTCGGCGTGATTTAGCGCTCTTATCTAGCAGAGTATAGCTCATACTAATATTAAGAGCTGAGTGACGGGAGGCTGCTTAAGTCTCCCGTTTGTATTTATAAAAGGGATTGAGTTGATTAATTTATTACCGCTAAAAATTGGCTTGCGCTATGCAAGAGCAAAGCGAACGAACCACTTTATTTCATTTATTAGCTTTTCCTCTATTACAGGATTAACCCTAGGTGTTGCTGTTCTGATTACTGTTCTATCAGTAATGAATGGCTTTGATCGAGAGTTAAGGCAGCGTATTTTAGGAATGGTTCCACATGCTACTCTTTGGGGGATGCCAGCATTAGACGATTGGCAGGCTGTTTCCGATATTGTATTGCAGCAACCTAATGTCACAGCAGTCGCACCACATACACAAGCACAAGTTATGTTTCAGTCAAAGGCTGGGGTGCATGGGGCATTAATGAACGGTATAGATCCTAAATTTGAGGAAAAAGTTTCTATAATTTCTCAAAATATGACGCAAGGAAGTTTGTCCGATTTAGATGATGTGTCATTTGGTATTATTTTAGGTGAGCAGTTAGCTCGAATACTGAGAGTGAAAGTAGGGGATAAGGTAACTGCACTGCTACCGGAAGCGAATGTTTCCATTGCTGGCGTTACACCAACATTAAAGCGCTTTACGCTAGTGGGTATTTTTAAGGTAGGGGCTGAAATTGATAGCAGCTTTGCTTATATTCATGTGAGAGATGCAGCGAAACTAAAACGTTTACAGCCAGGACAAGTCGAGGGGATTAGAATTTCTTTCGATAATTTATTCATTGCGCCTACACGAATATGGGACATAGCAAGGGCTGTGCCGGGTCAAAATAGAGTCAGTGATTGGACTCGTACTCACGGAAATTTATTTCAAGCGATACAAATGGAAAAAACCATGATTGGTTTGTTGTTGCTTTTAATTGTAGCTGTGGCTGCGTTTAACATAGTATCGACCTTAGTGATGGTAGTGACAGATAAACAAACAGACATTGCTATTTTAAGAACCATGGGACTGACTTCGGGCCAAGTTATGTGGGTGTTTGTGGTTCAGGGCGTCTTTATTGGCTCGTTAGGGACGGTTTTGGGTGTTATTTTAGGTGTGGCCGCCGCCCTCAATGTTAGTGCCATCATTGGTTGGATAGAGAGTATTTTGGATATGCAGTTTTTAAATGCAGATGTTTATTTTATAAGTTATTTGCCTTCTGAATTACAATGGGATGATGTGCGTTTGATTGTGGTTGCAGCCTTTATCATGACTGTCTGTGCGACGCTTTATCCTGCGTGGAGAGCGTCAAAAATTGAACCTGCTGAGGCACTTAGATATGAATGATGCAAACTCAGTGGTAATGGAATGCTGTGATTTATCTAAGTCTTACTCTGATGGAAAGCATACGGTTGACGTATTAAAATCAATAAACCTCTCTTTGATGTTAGGAGAAACGGCCGCGATTGTTGGGGCTTCAGGCTCAGGTAAAACAACGCTTCTTAACCTCTTGGCGGGATTAGATTTAGCGTCATCAGGTAGTGTTAGTTTGGCTGGTAAGGACTGGTCGAGCCTTAATGATCGACATCGATCTAAACAGAGAAATAAAGAATTAGGCTTTGTGTATCAGTTGCATCATTTATTACCTGAATTTTCTGCTTTAGAGAATGTCATGATGCCAATGCTAATTGCGGGCAAGAAAAAATCCGATGCCAAAGAAAAAGCTTCTAATTTATTATCGCAAGTTGGTTTGGTTGAGCGTTTATCTCACAGGCCGGCTCAATTATCAGGAGGAGAAAGGCAAAGGGTGGCTGTCGCTCGATCCCTTATCAATAATCCGTCTTGTGTTTTAATGGATGAGCCGACAGGTAATTTGGATGAAAATACAGCGTTGGAAATTCAAAACTTGATCAAAACGTTGCAGTCAACCCAGAATATGGCTTTTTTAATTGTAACTCATGACGAAAAAATGCTGTCGTGGGTGGATTCTGCCTATAGGCTTTCTCTTGGGGAGCTGGAAAAGATTAAATAGTAGAATCTATTTATTGATGGTTTGTGTTAGGTAGTGGCAAATTTAAAGACAAGAGTGAAGAAAATAAAGGGAAAAGGATTAAGCCCCTTTATTTTTTTCTTTCCTGATACGCCTTAATTTCCAGCGTTTTACAACATGTAGTTTCCAAATAACCATAGTAGCAATATAAGCCAATAATCCTATAGCTAACCCTGTTGTGATGGAACCAACATAGAGAGGGAGCCAAATATGCTCCATCTTGTCCCATATCCATTCAACGGAGAGTTGAAAGTGTTTGTTAGTGTGGGTACCTACGAACAGCGAACCCACTAGGTAATTACCGTAAAAGACAAATGGCATGGTAATGGGGTTGGTTATCCATACTAAGGCTACAGAAAGAGGAACGTTGGCTCTAAATGGAACCGCGCATAATACGGCTGCCAGCATTTGAAAAGGCATGGGAATGCAGGCCCAGAAAATACCTACAAAAAAGGCTTTCGCAACAGAGCGACGGCTTAGGTGCCATAAGTCTTGATCATAAATCTGAGAGCCTAATATAGCCAAGGTTTTATTCGACTTTAATCTTTCAGGATTGGGGATGAATTTTTTGAAATATCGCTTAGGCATGCCAAAAATGTAATTGAGTCGTACTTACAATATGGAGGTTGTATGCTACAACATTTGTTTCTATGGATGGGGACAGATATTGTCCCCGACGATTTTAAGTGCCTTTATTCTACTTACATCTTGCTGTTGTGTCTCTATTTAATCCGTCAAACAGTTAGGATAGAAAATGAAGAACATTTAGCTTATTTAATAAGTGGATATTTTTTGCTCACTTTAATGTATCAATTTATTGAACCGCTTTTGCGTATTGTGACTTATATATATGACAACTTAATTATTTATGAGATGAATTTTAAAGAGATTAAGTCTGCCGTTGACAGTCGATTTAATCAATATCCGAGTTGGCGATTTAGTCGAGCGTTGCTCTTTGGGGAGAAAGGGCTGATGGATCAGTCTGATAAGTGGGTTGTTCAAGTGTTAGGTGTTGGGCACTTATTTGTTGTTTCTGGTCTTCATGTTGGTTTTTTATACGCAATTTTGAAAGTGCTAATACGTTTCTTATGGTGTGCTCTACCTTCACAATGGCTTTTGTTGGGAGTATCTAAGAAAGTCTTGGAGGTATTTATTAGTATTGTCTTAGTAGTAACTTACGGCAGTTTTGTAGGATGGGGCCCTGCTGTCGGAAGAGCAAGCGTCATGCTGTTGTTGTTCAACTTTATGGGGGCTTTTCATCGATCTTTAACGGGCACGTATTTGATTGCATTGGCTTTTGTGATTGTTTTGCTCATTCATCCCGATAACGTCAATTCAGCTGGTTTTTGGTTGTCATTCTGTTTGGTGTTTTTGATTGTCAATATGACGAGATTACCCCTTGGGTTGGTGTTTAAAGCTATCTGCACTCAGGCTGTTTTGAGTGTAGGCTCTCTTGTTATTATCGTTGGTTGGCAGGATTATGTGTCTATTTACACTATGATAGTAAATCTAGTGGTTATTCCTTTCACGGCGTTCTTTTGGTTCCCTGTCGGATTTTTTGCTGTTCTTGAGGCATTTGTAACAAATTCGAGTTGGCTTATGGGCGTTATTGACTCAGCTGTCTTAACTTTATTTAATATCATGCAATTTGTTGCGTTTAATTTGTATCTTATTCCTATGAATGAGGCGCTTCCATTAGCGCTTGTTATCATGGCTCTAATTGGGTTGGTGTTATCTATTATCTGGTTCCGCTGGAGTGTATTTTTTTCTGTTTTGCTTATGGGGAGTGTGTTTTTATTTGTTAGCCATAAGGTGCCGAAGAGTGTAATTATGCAGTGTTGGTTACCCAATCGACTGTGTCCTAATCAATACATTATTATTGAGAATATTAATAATAAATTGCTACTCTTTTTCTATCAGAAACGGTTATCGGAACAAGAACTTACTTACAGAGTATCATTGCATCTTGATGCGAATTGGTTTTCTAGTATGAGAGAGATATTCGAACATCAGAAAGAGGTACTGTTATTGGATAAAAACTGGAAACTGCTGTTATGGCCAAGTGTTAATAGTAAGTTAACTGTAAAAATGATATTTGAAATGCTACCGGACATCGTTATTTTGAGTACAATGCCTGATGACGTCCTGACGACTAGGTTGGACGCGCTTAAAGTGGCATGGGCTGTCGTTAAGGACGGTGAAGCTATTGTTATTGAAGAAGATCTTAATTCAATTGAGGTGAATTTATCACGGTGTCATTTTTTGTGGTTAAGTCGGTCTGAAGCCTTATGTGAACGTATTGAAATGATTAATAGTATGGTAAATTAGTAACAAATTTTGGAAGGAGCTAAGGGTGCTAGATTTTATTAAGTCCGGTGGTTTTTTTGTGTGGCCGCTATTACTTTGTTCAATTGTTGCTATGGCAATTATTCTTGAGCGCTTTTGGGCGTTAAGACGTAACAAGGTTGCCCCTAAAAATTTATTATCTGAAATTTTAGGATTACTTCGTGAAGATAGGTTAACAGTCGAGAAAATACGTAATTTACAAACAGAAGTAGGATTAGGGTCAATTTTTGCGGCTGGGCTTTTAAACTCAAAGCATGGGCGCAATATCATGAAAGAAAGTGTACAAGAAGCCGCAAGTCATGCCATTCATGAGTTAGAAAAATTTATGAATACACTGGGAACGATTGCCGCGATTTCGCCTTTATTAGGCTTGCTTGGAACGGTTGTTGGGATGATTAAAGTCTTTTCTGTGTTGATGGCTGAAGGTGCTGGTAATACTGCACTGCTAGCCGGAGGCATATCTGAAGCGTTGCTAACAACGGCGGCAGGATTAGGCGTAGCGATTCCTGCATTGATATTTCATCGTTTTTTCAGTCGTCGTATTGATGAATTGGTCGTAACAATGGAGCAGCAAGCAACAAAGTTGGTTGAAGTAATACATGGAGATAGGGATGCCAATATGGGGGCTAAGCATTGAAGTTTCGACGTCAAAAAATTGAGGAAGTAAATATTAATTTGACACCCTTGATTGATGTCGTTTTTTTGTTACTTATCTTCTTTATGGTTACGACCACGTTTAAACAAAGTACGGAGTTAACGATTGATCTTCCTACGGCAACAACAAGCGATCCGGTTTCTATCGGTACCGATAAGTTAGAGGTTGTGATTACGTCTGATGGTCAATATGTAATTAACGGATTAACTTTGGTTAATGGTCGTATCGAGACACTCAAGCTTGGCTTGCAAGAAGCGTCTTTAGGTAATAATCAAATGCCTTTAATTATTACGGCTGATGCAAACTCTTCTTATGAAATGGTTATGAGGGTTTATGATGCCGCCTCTCAGCTGGGATTTACTAAGCTTGCTCATACAGCAGAACGAGAAACTATACAGTGAATCTTGATGAGCTCTTTAATAAAGGGTGGTATGAAGGCGGTTCTTGGACGAAATGCTTTTCCCCCTTGATTCCATTTGTACGTGCATTTGTGCAAAAAAAACGTCAATCATTTCTTGAGAATAAAGATACCCTTTACCAACCGTCTGTACCGGTCATTGTGGTTGGAAATTTAACCGTAGGAGGGACGGGGAAATCTCCGATGGTGATAGCATTATGTGATCTGCTTCAATCGAAAGGCTATTCTCCAGGCATTGTGTCTAGAGGGTATGGTTCCAATAACAATTCCATTATGACCGTTGAAACAACATCCACACCTGAAGAGGTTGGTGATGAGCCTTGGATGCTTGCTCAAAGAACTTCTTGTCCTGTTGTTGTTGGCCGAGACCGGGTTTCAGCTGTAAAAAAACTGATTTCTGAGCATTCGGTGGATGTTATTATAAGTGATGATGGATTGCAGCATTACGCCTTGAATCGCCACATTGAGATTGTCATGGTGGATCATGAAAGAGGATTTGGAAATGGCTATCTTTTGCCTGTTGGGCCTTTAAGAGAACCAATAGAAAGGCTGGAAGATGTCCATTTTATTGCTTCTGTTATTCAGGAGGGTCAGGAATTGAGCGTGCCACATTTTATTTCTAGGGATGTGATTCAAAAATTCTCTCAATTTCCTCTAAAAGTTGTCGACTTGGTAAACGTAAAAACAAAGTTGACAGCAGACTTAAGTATTCTTCAAACCGCTGAAAAATGTTCGGTAATGGCCGCCATTGGTAATCCTATGCGATTTTTAAGAACGTTACTGTCTCTAGGGTTGAAAGAGGATTACTCTACTCGATGGTTACCTGATCATCACCCTATCCTAGCTAGTGACATCCCTGAAAGAGGCTTGGTTGTTATGACGGAGAAAGATGCGACAAAATGTTTCGCTCTAGATACTCTTAATGATGATGTTTGGTATCTTAGGGTGAAGCTACAATTAACGGATGATTTTAAATTTAATTTGATAAATTCATTATCAAATTTTGCAAAGGTAGATTTAAAATGAATAAAGCACTACTTGATATTTTGGTTTGTCCAGTGACAAAGGCTCCACTAACCTTAAATTCGGAAGGTACTGAGCTCATAAGTAAAATGGGTGGGGTGGCTTATCCGATTCGTGATGGTATTCCTGTATTATTGGAAACAGAGGCGCGTACCCTGAGCACTGATGAGCGTTTAGATTCAGAAACGAAAAAATGAAGACTATAAAGGTTTTGGCCGTTTGTTTAGGCAATATCTGTCGTTCCCCTGCAGCCCAAGGTATTTTAGAGTATGCGGCAATGGCACGGAAGGGGATTGAGTTAGAAGTCGATTCTGCCGGTACGGCGGCTTATCATATAGGCTCACAGCCGGACTCTCGATCGATTGCTGAGCTTAAAAAAAGATCGATAGACATCAGTAATCAGAGGGCTAGGCAGGTCGCTAGAGAGGACTTTGAGTATTTTGATTGGATTTTGGCTATGGATGAAAGTAACTATCAAAACCTTATCCGTATCTGTCCTGAAAAATGCAAAAGTAAAGTTGTTTTGTTTGGCGCATTACCTGATAGAAAGGTGTTAGGTGCGGTAAAAGATCCTTACTATGATGGAAATGATGCGTTTAAAGTGATGGCGGATCATCTAATTGACTTATCTGATAATTTTCTAGATTTTATCCATGCATCTTCAAAATAAGTGCTCTATGTCCTTGAATATTTCTTATGATCAATCTTTAAAACACTATAATTCTTTTGGCTTTGATTATTCAGCGGAATATTTTTGTATTTTAAATGACCAAGCTGAGTTATTTGAATTGATGGACTTTGTTGAGCGTAATCGATGTCAATTGACTATGATTGGTGCGGGCAGTAATCTTGTTCTTAAAGGGGATGTAAAAGGTCTGGTAGTCGTTAATAATTTAAAAGGTCGGAAGTTAATCGTAGGTGAGAGCCCTGCCGATTTTACTTTTGAGCTGGCGGCAGGCGAGGTTTGGCATGATGCGGTTGAATACAGTGTTCGTCAGGGGTTATACGGTATTGAGAATCTCGCTTTGATTCCTGGGACGGCTGGTGCGGCACCTGTGCAAAATATAGGTGCTTATGGGGTGGAGATTAAAGATGCTTTGCTCGAGGTTGAAGTTTTTGATATTCGTACAAGAGTGTTTTCATGGGTTAGTGCTCTAGATTGCGACTTCTCTTATCGTGAAAGCCGATTTAAGCATGAATGGAAAGATTCTCATATTGTTACTAAGATTCGCCTTAAGTTGTCCACGGTTGTTAATCCGAAATTAAGTTATTTTTCAGACAGTGCTTTTGACTCGTTAGATCCCAGTGCTTTAGAAATTTTTGAAAAAGTATCCACTATTCGTCGTGAAAAGTTGCCTGATCCTAAGCGGCTTGGTAATGCAGGTAGTTTTTTTAAAAACCCTATAGTCACAGATAGGGTCTACCAAGACATTAAAAAGTCTTATCCTAACTTGGTTGCCTACCCCTACGGTGTATCTTGGAAGTTAGCTGCGGGATGGTTGATTGATCAGGCTGGTTGGAAAGGTAAGTGCGTGGATGGTGTTGGCGTCTATGATAAGCAAGCACTGGTACTGGTAAACTATGATAATAAGGTTGCTGATAATTTATTGGCCCTGCAAGACTCAATTGTTACCGATGTTCAGCAAAAGTTTGATGTCGTATTAGAAAGAGAGCCCATCGCTTTAGGATAGGCTCTCATTAACGGGTAAAATTTAGGATTCATCTATTCCTGGAAATTTTTGTTGCTTTTCACTATAAGTTAGTCCTTCAGAACCAATAGAGTGATCTTGGTTTGAATCCGCGAGCGCTCGTTCAAGGGCAATCATTCTTGAGTCTACAAAAGCATTATTAGGCAGCTGTTTATTAACGCCTAACTTTAATAATCTTTCACGGGTTTGTTCGTTAGGGGCAAAGATATAAACTTGGCAGTTTGTTTCTAATGCGTCTTTAATGGCATTTTCAAGAGCGAGACCCACGGTTAAATCCATCATAGGAACATCGCTTAAATCAATTACCATGGCTTTATAGTGGGTGGCTGAGTTGTGATGTCTGGCAATTGCACGGCTTACCCCAAAGATCATCGGGCCTGAAAGGTAAAAATACAGCACTTTTCCTTCGGCTTGGTCGAGTAGTGATCTTTCTTCTTTACTTAAAGGTACATCGTCATCTGCGTCACTGATGGATTTTATGTTACCTTCTTGGATACGACTTAGTTTTTCTATTGTTATCACATTGGCAATAAATACACCTATCCCAACGGCGACCATCAGATCCACAAATACTGTTAATATCATAACGCCATACATGATGATGGTTGGCGACCAAGCTACTTTATGCGCACGCTTTAAAAAACTCCAATCGAGAATGTTAAGCCCCACATAAAGAGCGATACCCGCTAACACCGCCATCGGTATGGGTTGCGTGAGCTCAGCTGCCCACATAACAACAAACAACAATATCATGGCTCTAATAATGCCTGATACGGGGGATTTTGCACCGGATTGGATATTTACAACGGTTCCCATAGTGGCGCCAGCACCTGGTAATCCGCCTAGAAAACCAGATATGAGGTTAGCTATACCTTGTCCTACAAGCTCTTTATTTGAGTCGTGTTCCTTTCTTGTGAGGCTGTCTGCTATGACGGCCGTGAGCAGTGTATCAATGCAACCCAAGGTCCCAAGAACCAAAGCGTCCATGATCATTTCACCCAATAGATCAAATGAAAAGGTTGGCCATTGTATTGACGGTAGACCAGATGGTATTTCGCCAATTCGTCGGATGGATTCAGAGTCAAACAGTATAATTGAAAGTAATGTAATGGAGATTAAGGCGATAAGTTGTGGAGGGACATATTTTTTCCAACTCTTTGGTACGTAAAAAAGTACCCCTAATGTGGCAAGTCCTAAAAATAGTTCAGCAAAATCCATGTTTCGTACAAGGTTTGGAATTGCCATGATAGTGCCAGGTACGCCACCGCTTGGGCTGGTTTGACCGAGGAAGGGGGCGAGCTGTAAAATAATGAGGATGATACCAATGCCTGACATAAACCCGGAGATCACGCTATAAGGCATTAAAGTAATGTATTTGCCCAGTTTAAGTTTGCCGAGTAAAATCTGAAAACAGCCAGCCATCATGACCACTGTGAAGGCCATGGCTAGCCCCTGATCGGGATGCTCTGCCATCATGGTGGTTAGTACTGCGGTCATAACCACTGTCATTGGTCCGGTTGGTTCTGATATTAATGAAGTAGAACCGCCAAAGAAAGAAGCGAAGAGGCCAACAAGAATGGCTCCCCATAAGCCCGCTTCTGCGCCAGCACCGGACGCGGCACCAAAAGCAAGGGCTAAAGGAAGAGAAACGATGGCTGTTGTTGCGCCACCAAATAAGTCGCCTACAAAATTAAATTCTTTAAAGCGAGAGTCAGCAAAAACCATGAAAAATCCTGATTAATTCTTGTCTTTAAGTTTAAGGTTGGTAAATAAAATAGATTATATAGAGAGAATTTTATTTTAATAAGTATGTTAAGTGTATAGTTTATGCAAAAGAGCCCGCATTAAGCGGGCTCTTTTTATTTTAACGTATCAATTATTCTGAAGTTGTTTCTACTCCAGAAGTGCCTGCGTCAACACTCACGCTGTTACTCTCTTCTTTTAATCTAGGGTCGTTTTTCACTCGACCTCTAGAATTGCGTCGAGGTTTACTTTCTGTCAATCGTTGTTCACGTTCGAGCTTGATTTTCTCTTGCTGATCAATGATCGCTTGTGGGAGTTCAACGGGTTCTTTTACCTCACTTTTCGCGACGGGAGCGGGTTTTCCACGACCACGACGAGGTGTGCGTGTTGATCTCGTTGGTTTCGCTGGGGCCTCTTCCTCCGCGGTGACTGTTGATTCTTTGGTGCTTTCAGTTTCCTCTAATTCAACGGAAGAGTGAGTTTGTGCTGGATTTTCATCTGCTTTCACTGGTTCTTCTGAGGGCGTTTCTGATGTGATTGCTTCTATAGGTTCTACCGCTGGGCTCGCAGGTTCAGGATCTACTGTTGCAATCGTTTCAATAACATCTTTAGCGTCCGCTTTTGCTTCAATTTCCGCTTTAGGTGCCGTCTCTATCTCTACTTGAACATCGTCCATTGTAGGAGAAGTGGCAGGGTTAATCTGAGTTTTATCGACAGAGTTTTCTACCTCTTCAGGAGCCGACATTTCTGCTTTCTTAGATTGGCTTGGAGCGTCCTCTATAGAGGTGGTAGCCTGAGTTCCGTTTTCTGGAGTGTCGGCTGATGCTGCGGTATTGCTACCTTCTTCACTCTTTTCACTTATAACAGAGGTTGTCTCGGTCGCGTTAGTGGTTTCCGCTTGAATCTCTATTTTGTTTTGCGGATCAGTAGCGGCTTTTTCACGAGATTTAATTTCTGTTGGTTCAGTAACGGCCGCTTGCAACTCTTCTAAAATGGATGCCTGATTATCGACATCAGCCGTCGTATTGATATTATCTACAACTTGAGAGGCTTCATTAGTAACCGAATCAGAATCTACGCTATCTTCATTGTGTGATTCTTTTTCAGAGCTTGGTGCACCACGTCGAGTACGTCGACTGGTATTGCGTTTTTCTCTTGGAGAGCGACCTTCTGAGTTTTTACTCTCGTTAAGTTTTGCTTCAGCAGCCGCTTCTTCTTTTTGAGTGTCTACTTCAATTTGCTGTTGTTTAACTTCCTCAGCAAGCAAGGCCTCTTCTTTAAGTTTGCCGCTACGACGCTTGTTGTTGTTTCTTTCACGTTTGCGTTCGTTTACTTCTGGTATGACTTTTTTAGGCCTTTCAGAGCGAGCAGGTTTTTTATCGCTAGTAGTCGATTCGCTACGATTTGAGTCATTACGATTGTCGTTTGATGAGCGATCATCTCTGTTGTTTCTAGGGTTTTTATTTCTTTCTTCCGCTTGTTCACGGCGAGTCTGTCGTGTGGAGCGAGCTTTATTTTGTGTTTCTGTTCCAGAATCATCGGTAGACGATGCATTCTGGTGTTTCGCTTTACGTTTAGTGTTACGAGTCGTATTGCGAGGCGGTTTCGTAGTGCGCTCAGTAGTTTGTTTTGGTGGCGCTTTTCTTGGTGTATCAGAGGTCGTTTTTTCTGTTGACTCATCTGAACCGAAAAGGGCTTTAATAATACGGCTTAGCAGCCCTGGTTTTGCTGGCGTATTAGGGGTATTGCTGCTTGCTACTTTTGCTTTTGGAGATTCAATGGTTGGTGCTGGTGCTTTAGGAGCAATGCTCGTCACAACGGCTTTAGGTCTTGTGTCTTCAGTTTGTTGGCGAGGCTCGTAAGGTGGAGTCACCGGGGTCTCTATTAGGTTATAGCTACTGTCATCTTGAACAACCGAAGTGCTGTCATCACGAATTCTCTCAACTTCAAAGTGAGGTGTTTCCATATGAGGGTTTGGAACAAGTATGATATGTACTTGGTTGCGCTTTTCTATCTTAGCAATGTTCGTGCGCTTTTCATTCAATAGGAAAGTCGCCACTGAAACCGGTAGAATCGCACGAATTTGAGCGGTACGTTCTTTTGCACACTCTTCTTCGATTAATCGTAATACAGATAAACCTAGTGATTCAATGTCACGAATAAAGCCTTGGCCATTACAGCGAGGACAAACAATGCCGCTGGTTTCACCTAATGAAGGGCGTAATCGTTGGCGAGACATTTCTAAAAGACCAAAACGAGATATTCGTCCTAATTGAACGCGAGCACGATCGGCTTCTAGAGCGTCTTTCATTCGGTGCTCGACTTCTTTTTGGCTGCGTACTGGTGTCATGTCAATAAAGTCAATGACTACCAAACCACCAATATCTCTTAAACGTAATTGACGTGCAATTTCATCAGCCGCTTCAAGGTTTGTCTGTAATGCTGTTTCTTCAATGTCGCCGCCTTTTGTTGCTCTGGCGGAGTTGATGTCGATAGAAACAAGTGCTTCGGTTGGGTCAATTACAATCGAGCCGCCTGATGGAAGGCGAACTTCTCGTTGGAATGCCGTTTCGATTTGAGTTTCAATTTGAAAGCGATTGAATAGCGGGGTTTGGTCGGTATATAGCTTGATACGAGATTTAAAGTGAGGCATCACCTGCATTACGAAGTTAATCGCATCTTGGTAAACGTTTTTCTCATCGATCAATACTTCGCCTATATCTTCGCGTAGGTAATCACGAATGGCACGAATAACAATATTGCTTTCTTGGTAGATTAAGAATGGCGCTGGTTTTTCAGATGCGGCCTTGGTAATGGATAGCCAAAGCGTGTTTAGATAGTCTAAATCCCATTGGAGCTCTTCAGTAGAGCGGCCGACGCCAGCAGTACGAACAATTAAGCCGCCGTTGTCGGGCATGTTTAAGCCAGACATCGCTTCTTTTAAATTGGTTCTGTCATCGCCATCGATGCGACGAGAGATGCCACCTGCACGAGGGTTGTTCGGCATTAGGACTAGATAACGACCGGCTAAACTAACAAAAGTAGTGAGTGCAGCGCCTTTGTTTCCGCGTTCTTCTTTATCAACCTGAACAATAACTTCCTGACCTTCTGTGAGAACGTCTTTGATATTGATTCGACCATCGGAATGGTTTGGTTTTTTAGAGAAATAGGTTTTCGATATTTCTTTTAGTGGAAGGAATCCGTGACGTTCTGCTCCAAAATCGACGAAAGCAGCTTCAAGGCTTGGTTCAATTCGAGTAATGCGGCCTTTATAAATATTGGCTTTTTTCTGCTCGCGAGAACCAGATTCGATGTCAAGATCGTATAAACGTTGGCCGTCAACTAGGGCGACTCGCAACTCTTCTTGTTGAGTTGCGTTAATTAGCATTCTTATCATTTAAGTGTGAACTCTATATGGCCGAGTCGGTTCACTTTGTTAAGACGAGTTAAATGTCCAAAATATGGATTTGAGTCCTATTCTAGGATTGTATTTCGTTTTCTCTCTAGGGCTATTGAGTGCGCCGTACGTTTCTTATGAAGTTGAAGGAAACGATTTTATGCGATCAACACCTTTTAATAGTAACAAAATGCGAATCCTTGAATGGGTCTCATGAATATTTACAATTTGAGACGTTGCATTTGCACAATCAAGGATGACATTTACCTAATCTTGACAAGGTTTTTTCCGAATCAAGCGGTTTATTATTTAAGCTTATCGTATACAGAGGTAAGATAGGGAACCGGAGTGTCGCTCCAGCGGTGTTCTTTGTATAAATTCTTTTGTTCTTCGAGGCGTTTTGGTGCCTCTTACCCTCTGCGGTATAGAATATAACAGTAAAAACTAAGTGCTTCAATTATAAAGGAAACCATTCTTTGGTTATGTCTAACTCAGAACGAAATAATACCGACTATTCTAAGGTCACATTTGTCACTATTGATGAAAATAATCATGATCAAAGAGTAGACAATTTTTTAATGACTCACCTTAAAGGCGTGCCAAAAGGGCGTATCTATAATCTTTTGCGAAAAGGTGAGGTTCGAGTAAACAAGAAACGAGTCAAGCCTGAAGTGCGCTTACAGTCTGGGGATCTTGTTCGTATTGCGCCTATTCGAATAGAGCCCGCTTCAGAAAAACCTTCCGTGTCTGATCGTTTGAAGAGTGAGGTAGAAGGACGGATAATCTTTGAAGATAAAAAGCTCATGGTCATTAATAAGCCTTCAGGGTTAGCGGTGCATGGTGGCAGTGGATTAAGTTTTGGTTTGGTTGAAGTTATTCGACAAATGAGACCCACAGAGAAATTTATTGAGCTTGTGCACAGATTAGATAGAGATACTTCGGGCTTAATTATGGTGGCCAAGAAACGTTCTGTCTTAAAAGAGCTCCATACCGCGTTAAGGGATAAGGAAGGAATACAGAAAACATATTTGGCGTTGGTTCATGGTAGTTGGTCAAAAAGAAAACTACAGGTAAACGCTCCTTTACTTAAAAATGAGCTGAAATCGGGCGAGCGAGTCGTAAAAGTGCATACAGACGGTAAAGAAAGTCTGACACGATTTAAATTAGTGCGGCAGTTTGAAGGTTTTAGCTTAATTGAATGTGAGCCTGTCACCGGTAGAACGCATCAAATTAGAGTTCATGCTCAATATGCTGGGCATTCTATTGTCGGCGACGAGAAATATTCTACGGATGATGAGCTAAAGTTAGCAAAATCTTTGGGCTTTAAACGTTTATGTTTGCATGCGACCCGGTTGGATTTTAATTTGCAGGAAGAGCGTTTGCTTTTAGAGGCGCCCATTGACGATCAATGGCGTGAACTGATGAATCACTCTCTTGAATCTATTCATGGATCATGAAATCTATTTTCGAAACCTGAGCGTCAGCGTTAGAGCGAGAGTTGAAGAAAGTGCGCCGAGCAGAAATACTTTCGTTGAGAAATATGAACGAAAGTAATCTTGGCTCGGCTTTGATGTATCGATGTTAACTTGGAATCATGATGACGGCTTCACCGTTGACGACGACCTTGTCGTTCACTATGCATTCCGTTTTTAAGGTTAAGCGTTTTCGTCGAGTATTAATGTCTGACACTGTTATGCGAGTAGTAACTGAGTCCCCAATAAATACGGGGGCACGAAATTTAAGGCTTTGCTCTAAGTAAATGCAACCAGGTCCAGGCAGTTTGGTGCCAATCGCAGCAGAAATAAATCCTGCGGTTAACATTCCGTGGGCAATGGTTTTTCCAAAACTGGTAGTGGCAGCATAGTCATCGTCTAAATGAACAGGGTTTGTGTCTCCAGTGACCTGAGCAAACAAATGAACGTCTTCTTTGCTGACGGTATTATTTACTTCAATTGCTTGCTCAATTGAGAAGGTGTTTATATCAAGTTTAGTGGGCATAAAAGTGCTCCGTGTTAAAGTAAGTAAGCTATCTTACCTGTTTTATAATGATTTTATTAAGGGTTGAAATGATTAAATTGGTGATTTTCGATTGGGATGGAACCTTGTTCGACTCAATTGATGTAATTTGTGATTGCATGCTCAATGCGAGTGAGGCAGCGGGTGTTGCAAAACGTGAGCCTGAAGATATCAAAGAAATCATAGGTCTTGGGTTGGTGGAGGCCATTGCTAAGGTTTGGCCACATGAAACTCGTGAAAAACAAGATCTTGTTATAGAGAACTACAAACATTTGTTTATGAAGGGAGATTATGAGGCACCTCTGGCTTACCCTGGGGTGATGGATGTATTAAATCACTTACAATCTTCAAAAGTCATGATGGCTGTTGCAACGGGTAAATCTCGACGAGGGTTGAATAGAATGATGCTTGAGACAGATACAGGTGCATACTTTCAGGCAACACGTTGTGCGGATGAAACTAAATCGAAACCGGACCCTCTGATGTTGCAAGAATTACTTGATGAGCTTGGTGTTGCTGCAAAAGAAGCGGTAATGGTCGGTGATACGGAGTATGACTTAATGATGGCGAAGGCTATTGGCATGGCCTCTATTGGTGTCAGTTATGGCGCTCATGATAAATTGCGCCTACTTGAGTGTGATCCTATTGTCGTGTTGGATGATTTTTCAAAATTAATAGCCGTTATTGAGGGTGAGTTATGAGCTGGACAGAGGAAGAGGACAATGTGCAGGGGGCAAAAGATCTGTATCAAGAGGAGAGAGCTTCTAAAGTGACACCTTCATCTAGCGAGGTAGGAGCTAAGAAAGAGTCTATGGATACCTCAATATATACTTTATTAGAAAAGGTTCTTGAGGAGAATGTTCGTGAAAAGCGTAGGTCAAGGCGCTGGAAAATATTTTTTAGGTTTGCCTTTTTAGCTGTGTTTATTGGCGTGTCGATAGTTTCCTTCAATCGAGTCGAGTATGGTGAAAGTGCTATTAATAAGCCATTTGTTGCTGTCTTGCCATTAAATGGCGTGATTGGAGCTGGAGAGCAGATAGATTCAAATGTGGTCGTGACTTTATTAGACAGTGCCTATGAAGAATCAAGTCTACAAGGCGTAGTGATTCGTTTGAATAGTCCCGGTGGTAGTCCTGTGCATTCGGGCATCATCTATGATGCAATAAAAGAGAAAAAAACACTCTACCCAAATGTTCCGGTGGTTGTGGTTGTGGAAGATATGGCCGCATCAGGTGGGTATTATATTGCAGCGGCCGCGGATGCAATTTATGTCGATAAAGCCAGTTTGTTGGGGTCCATAGGTGTTATTTCATCTGGTTTTGACTTGTCCGGTCTGATTGAAAAAATAGGGGTTCAGAGGCGAACCTTTACTGCAGGTGACAATAAAGCCTTTATGGATCCTTTTGTTCCTATGTCAGATGAGGCAAAAAGTAAGTGGCAGTCCGTTCTAGATGAGACTCACCAGCAATTTATTGAAGCCGTTAGAAATGGTCGTGGTGAAAAATTAAAAGAAACTCAAGATGTGTTTTCTGGAATGGTGTTTTCAGGTGCTCAATCGGTAAAAATGGGGTTGGCGGATGATTTGTTGAGTTTTAACAAGGTTTTGGACAGTAAATTTAATGGTGTTGAGACGGTTTACTTTGAGCCCACTAAAGAGCCGTGGGAAGAGTTTGCTAAATCAATAGGTGTTGGTGTTGTTGTGGAGCTACTGTCAACGGCTAAAATTCGTTAAGCGTTAAAGGGCTTTTTTCTCTGTTAAAAAACGTCATTTTTGAAAGAGAAGAAGGCCCGTTCAATCATCGGTGAGTCATATTTTTCCTTTTTATATTTTGATTAGGGTTCGAGAGGATTTACCTTTTGTCGTCTGAGTAATCGAGATAATGCAATGAGAGGTAGCCCTACTAGGCTGGTAGGGTCGTCTCCTTCCATTTTATGGAAAAGTGTGACGCCAAGTCCTTCACATTTAAAACTTCCTGCACAATCTAGAGGGGATTCAAGTTTGATGTAGTGCTCAATCTCTTTGCGCGTTAGGTTTCTAAAATAAACCTGATATACTTCAATCGTGTTTTCCTGCTGTTCTGTATCAGAATTTAAAATGCACAGGCTAGTCAAGAAAGTGACTTTTTTGCCACTAAAGCTTAATAGTTGATTGATGGCGTTTTCTACTGTGTGAGGTTTGCCTAAGATGGTGTCTTCCAATAAGGCGACCTGATCGGATGCAATGATAATGGCATTGTCGCTTAATGTGTTTTTAACAGCTGTCGCTTTCTGATATGCGAGCCGTGAAACCAGATTGTTTGCGGTTTCATTTGCAAGAGGGGTCTCATCTATCTCTGGTGATAAACAGTGAAAGTTAAGGTGGAGTCGTTCTAATAGCTGTTTTCGGTAAGGTGAGGAGGAGGCTAGAATTAAGGGAAGGCTCACTTCATTTCTCTCTTTTTAATGTGGATGTGCTCTAAAGTTGTTCAATTTACACTTTTATTATCAAAAAAGCATAAAAAATATGGATTTAGGACATTCTTGCTTTGACAATTGGGGCTCTTGTCAATATTATTTGCCGCCATGTTGAATGACTCTTTACCTAAATATTTCGATCCACGCAGAGAAGCGAATCATGAGCTCTCCATCAGTGGTATTTTGCCCCTTAACCAGCTTAAGGAGCTTTGCGCTGCCTTGGCATCAGATGTTGGGGAAGTAGTTGTTCATCTGAACTTTAAAGTGGACGAAGATCGGCGCTATATTGCGACGGGCAATTTAAAATCACAAGTTCAAATCGTCTGTCAAAGATGTCTTGGGCCTGTGGCATATGATTTGGATATTGATCTGAGCTTGGCTTTTGTCTATGACGAAGACCATGCTAAGAAGATTCCAGAAGAGTATGATCCAGTTGTCATGACCAATGGGGAGGTTGTTCTGTCGAAACTGGTTGAGGAGGAGTTACTTCTTGCTTTACCTATAGTCGCTTATCATCAAGAAAGTGGTTGCAACCCAGCAGCTTTAAAGTACGCATCGTCTACCGATGACGCAGAGGATGAGGTAATTAAACCGAATCCATTTAGTATTTTGGCAGAATTAAAAGCCAAGTAAGTTAGGAGCTCCAAAATGGCAGTACAAAAAAGTAAAGTGACTCGTTCACGCCGCGGCCAACGTCGTTCACATGATGCATTGACTGGACCAACTTTATCTGTAGAGCAATCTACAGGTGAGATCCACCGTCGTCACCATGTATCAGCAGATGGTTTTTACCGTGGTCGTCAAGTTATCACCCCTAAAGGTGAATAACTAAGATACCCAATATGATTAGGGTAGCTATTGACGCTATGGGCGGGGACTTAGGTCCCCGCATTGCTTTTGAGAGTGCTCTTAACGTACTTCAAAATTACGATGATGTAGATATTTCGATCTATCATCACGAATCCTTTTCTCCTATTTATCCCTCTCATCTTAATGTTACAACTATTGCTTGCCCAGATTTTATTCTTCAAAATGATGTTGTTAACAGAGACTTATTCCGTCGCCAAGAAACCACATTATATAAAGCCCTTAAGAGCCTAGCTAAAAAGCATTCAGATGTTGTGATAACTCTTGGAAATACAGGGGTTATGGTGGCCTTGTCAAGGTTTATTTTAGGGCTGGTTCGGCCTAAATTGTATCCAGCATTAATTCGTGAACTAGGTAGCTCCCCGCTACGTTGTTTGGTGGATTTGGGAGCCAATGTTCATTGTCAATCCACGATGTTAGAGGGTTTTGCCTGCTTAGGGGCCGCTTATATTGAAGCATGTGATGATCAGTTGGCGAATGTTGGTTTGCTAAATGTTGGTGTTGAATCGAGTAAGGGGAGTTCTGTAATTCGAGAAGCGGATAAGGCATTAAGCAAAAGAGCCTGGCCTATTTATTCTGGTTACGCAGAAGGCGATGAGATTTTTAAAGGGGATAAAAATGTCATTGTATGTGATGGCATGGTTGGAAATGCGGTTTTAAAAGCATCCGAAGGGTTGTTATCCTTTATCAATAAAGAATTAAGTGACAGCCATGATAAGGATATTGTGCGTTCATTATTTAAAGGTGGCCGTAATCATGGTGCGTGCCTTGTCGGTGTTGCAGGTAATGTTGTTAAAGGGCATGGTGGCTCAGATGTTACAGCGCTTACAGGGGCTATTGAATACGGTATTGATATGGCAAAAAATAATTTGCATGAAAAAATTTCTGCCAAGATAAAAAAAGAGGTTGTTTAATGAATTCTACATTAGCGTTTGTGTTTCCAGGACAAGGTTCTCAACAGTTAGGTATGTTGGCTGATTTGTCTACCGAATACCCAATAATTCAATCGACATTCCAAGAAGCGTCTGATGTATTAGGGTACGACTTGTGGGAGCTCGTTCAAAATAATGCTGACGCGTTGGCTCAAACAGATAAAACTCAGCCTGCTCTGTTAACAGCAAGTGTGGCTTTATGGCGTTTATGGCAAGAGCAGCAAGCTGAATTGCCTGAATACGTTGCTGGCCATAGTCTTGGGGAGTACTCTGCATTAGTGTGTGCTGGCGTATTAGAATTTAAAGATGCGGTTAACCTTGTAAAATTACGAGGTGAATATATGCAGCAGGCCGTACCCGCTGGTCAGGGGGCAATGGCCGCTATTATTGGTCTGGATGACGAAACCGTTGTCAAAACTTGTGCAACCGTTGCGGGTGTAGTGAGTGCGGTAAACTTCAACTCTCCTGGTCAAGTGGTTATTGCGGGCGAGACAGGCAGTGTCAATCAAGCTATGGTTGCCATGAAAGAAGCTGGCGCGAAACGAGCGTTACCGCTACCAGTGAGTGTTCCATCTCATTGTGAATTAATGTTGTCTGCTGGTGAAAAGTTGGCCCTTGAATTAGAAAGAATCGAATTTAAAGCACCTGTTTGTAAATTGGTTCAGAATGTAAGTGCCGAAGTGGTCTCTGATCCGGTATTATTGAAAAAAAATCTAGTGTCGCAGTTAAGTGAGCCTGTATTGTGGACACAATCTGTTACCTTGATGTCTGGTTTGGGTGTTACAAAAACAATCGAATGTGGTCCAGGTAAGGTGCTAACAGGATTGAATAAGCGTATTGTAAAAGGCCTTGAGGCAACAAGTATTGGTGATCTAGGTAGTTTTACTGCTGTGGTTGCCGAGCACAAAAAATAATTGGCTATTTAATTCGTTTAGATATGAAGTTAGATGGCGATAAAGATAAAACAAAATAAGACGGAGATAAGCATGAGTCTTGAAGGAAAGGTTGCCTTAGTAACAGGTGCAACACGGGGTATTGGTAAAGCAATTGCTCAACAGCTTGCATCACAAGGTGCTGTAGTCATTGGCACGGCAACAAGTGAAACAGGCGCTCAAAGTATCACAGATTATCTTGCTGCTATGGGTAACCCTGGTAAAGGTTATGTGCTTGATGTCGCTTCTTCTGAATCGGTTGATTCCGTGATTAAGTTAATTACAGGGGATGTCGGTGCCCCAACTGTATTAGTAAATAACGCAGGTATTACTCGTGACAACTTGATGTTACGAATGAAAGAAGATGAATGGGAACAAGTACTTAATACTAATCTAACATCTGTTTTTCGTGTAACTAAGGCATGTATGAGAGGTATGACTAAGGCACGATTTGGGCGTATCATTTCAATTAGTTCTGTTGTTGGTTCTATGGGTAATGCGGGTCAAGCAAACTACTCTGCGGCTAAGGCAGGTTTAGAAGGCTTTAGTCGCTCTTTGGCGGCTGAGATCGCATCTCGAGGGATTACAGTAAACTGTGTTGCCCCTGGTTTTATCGAAACCGATATGACAAAGGATTTACCTGAAGAACATAAAGCGAAATTAGTGGAAAAAGTGCCTGCATCGCGCTTGGGTCAACCACAAGAAATTGCATCTGCTGTGGCTTTTTTAGCCTCTGAAGGCGCTGCATACATCACGGGTGAGACGCTACATGTCAATGGCGGCATGTATATGGCGTAATTTGAGTTGAATTTTGTTTAAAGATCAACGAAAATAGCTAACCGGTTCATTGAGATATAATCTTTTAAAGAATTTGAACAATTAACATGCTCAATTGAGCTTTATAATGATAATAGTAGGAACTTCTAATGAGTAGCATTGAAGAACGCGTTAAAAAAATTGTTTGTGAACAACTTGGTGTTAAAGAAGAAGAAGTAGTGTTAGCTGCGTCTTTTGTTGATGACCTAGGTGCTGATTCTCTAGACACAGTTGAACTTGTAATGGCTTTGGAAGAAGAATTTGATACTGAAATTCCAGACGAAGAAGCTGAAAAAATCACTACAGTTCAAGCAGCAGTTGACTACATCAACGCTAACTTGTAATTCTTAGTGAAATAAGTTTTTAGGGAAGCCGCTTGTATTTTTTACAGCGGCTTTTCTTATTTATATAAGATCAAATAAAAAGCGTGTTTAGGAGAAAAATATGCCACGTCGTCGGGTCGTTGTCACAGGTATGGGGATGGTGACGCCTCTTGGCAATAATGTTAAAGAGACTTGGGACAATGTGCTTGAAGGAAAGAGCGGTGTTTCCGATATAGTCGCCTTTGATGCATTGCAATTTTCTACCCGCTTTGCGGCTCAAGTAACGGATTTTGATCCTTCTCTTTACATGACCGCGAAAGAGTCAAGAAAAATGGATCTTTTTATTCAGTATGGTGTTGCGGCGGCAGTCCAAGCATTGGATGACGCTAAAGTTACTGAAGAGACGGTTGATTTAACTCGTGTTGGTTGTGCTATTGGCTCTGGAATTGGTGGTTTACCAATGATAGAGAAGAATGTTGGCCTGCTTTTGGAGTCTGGCCCGAAAAGAATTTCTCCTTTCTTTGTCCCTGGTGCCATTATTAATATGATATCAGGGCATATAGCAATACGGTTTGGCTTTAAAGGGCCGAATATTTCGATTGTCACGGCCTGTACAACAGGTACTCATAACATCGGTATGGCGGGTCGAATGATTGCTTACGGTGATGCGGATGTTATGGTCGCTGGTGGTTCTGAAATGGCAATTACCCCTTTAGGGATTGGTGGGTTTGGCGCGGCACGAGCTTTGTCTACACGTAACGATGATCCTAAAACAGCAAGTCGTCCTTGGGATAAAAGCCGAGATGGTTTTGTTATGGGAGATGGTGCGGGAATACTTGTACTTGAAGAATATGAACATGCAAAAGCCAGAGGCGCTGAAATATATGCTGAGTTAAGTGGTTTTGGTATGAGTGATGACGCGTTTCATATGACGGCCCCTCCGGAAACAGGAGAGGGCGCATTATCAGCGATGAAGTCGGCTATGAAAGATGCAGGTGCTGATCCGTCTGAAATTGATTACATAAATGCCCATGGAACCTCAACCATGGCAGGCGATTTGGCAGAGAGTAATGCTGTCAAAGCCTTAATGGGGGCTGATGCTTCAGATGTGGCCATTAGCTCGACAAAATCTATGATGGGGCATCTACTAGGGGCGGCTGGTGCGGTAGAGTCAATTTTTTCCATCTTAGCGATCAGAGATCAAGTGGCTCCTCCGACTATTAATTTAGAGGAGCCAAGTGAGGGTTGTGACTTGAATTATGTTCCATTGACCCCACAAAAGAGAAAAATAAATATTGTGCTAAATAATTCTTTCGGATTTGGTGGGACTAACGGAACATTAGTATTTAAGAAGATGTAATGAATGGCATAATGCGCTAATAATTAGCGAATTATGCCAAAAACTTAATGAACAACAGTATTGTTTGCATTTAACTCTTTATTGCGCAGTTCGCCGATTAAGTTGGCAATGTCATACTCTTGTCCAGTTTGTTCGTATTCATAAGCAAGCTCTTCAAATTGTTGGTACAACGCCAACTCTTCATCGCCTAAGAAATGAAGGCATTCTCCACCAATTAGCCACAATAGCTCTCTCTTAACTAATGCAGTTAGGTTTGGGTAGCAACGGATAAGCCTTGCCAACAGTTCTTGGGCTGTAAAGAGGTAGTCATGAGAAAGTGACTTAATTTCCTCCATGAGAATGTGCCACTTTTGTAAAAAGTCCTCTTCTTCTTCTGCAAGAGGCTTTTGATTGAAAGGGGCATGTTCAAACATTCTTTGTTTGAGTTCAGTGAATGAATCTAAAATATATTGGGTACGTAAGTTCACTAAAAAACCTATTTAATGATTAATGAATAACTGGGCATTATGCCTACTGAGATAGATTATGACACATGCGATTGAAATAAGTGATCTTAAAAAACGATATGAAAGTGGCTTTGAAGCCCTAAAAGGCATTAATTTAACGGTGGAGAAAGGGGATTTCTTTGCACTTTTGGGGCCGAATGGTGCCGGTAAGTCCACAACGATTGGGATTTTATGTTCACTAGTCAACAAAACGGGCGGAAAAGTCTCCATTTTTGGTGTAGATATTGATGAAGATTTTGCTACTGCGAAGAAATACTTAGGCGTTGTTCCTCAAGAGTTTAACTTTAATGTTTTTGAGACGGTTTTTAACATAGTGGTGACACAAGCTGGCTTCTACGGCATTAGCCGTGATGTAGCAGCAGAGCGAGCTGAAAAATATTTAAAACAGTTAGAGTTGTGGGATAAAAAGGATACGCCATCAAGAATGCTCTCAGGAGGTATGAAAAGAAGGCTGATGATCGCTAGGGCGTTAATTCATGAGCCACAAGTATTAATTCTCGATGAGCCTACTGCAGGTGTCGATATAGAGTTACGTCGTTCTATGTGGGAGTTCATTAAAAAACTGAATGAGCAAGGTACGACCATTATTTTGACGACGCATTATTTAGAAGAGGCAGAGCAGTTATGTCGGAATATTGCCATCATTAACCGTGGGGAAATAGTAGAAAATACCAGTGTTAAGTCCTTGCTAAAGACCTTAAATATGGAAACCTTCATTTTTGATCTTGATTCCAAGGTGGAGTCGCCTTTTTCCATTGCTGGGTACCCAATAACCTTTATTAATGACGGTCACTCATTTGAAGTTGAAATCGCAAAAGGTCAGACCATTAATGACGTGTTTGTCTTTTTGTCTGAAAAAGGGTTGAACGTCATTAGTATGAGAAATAAATCCAACCGACTTGAAGAATTGTTTGTTAAGTTAATTAAGGATAAAGAATGAAGCAGTCTGAAATTTTCATTGCGTTCCTTACCATCATTCGTCGTGAGATTCGTCGATTTATGCGTATATGGCCACAAACGCTATTACCTCCAGCGATTACCATGACATTGTATTTTGCTATTTTTGGGAACCTAATAGGCGAAAGAATTGGTAAAATGGGGGGCTTTAGTTATATGGAATACATAGTTCCTGGCTTAATTATGATGTCTATTATTACTAACTCTTATTCTAATGTATCGTCTTCCTTTTTCTCTGCGAAATTTCAGCACAGTATTCAAGAGTTACTGGTTTCACCAACCCCTAATTGGGTAGTGTTGATGGGTTATGTTCTGGGGGGAGTGGCTCGTGGTTTATTTGTTGGACTGATTGTTACCTTATTGTCTTTGTTCTTTACCCATCTACAAGTACAGAATTTGTTTGTGACCATTATCGTAGTGATTCTCACGTCGGTTTTGTTTTCACTTGGTGGGTTTGTTAACGCTATTTTTGCAAAAAGCTTTGATGATGTGTCTATTGTGCCGACCTTTATTCTGGTGCCATTGACGTATCTTGGTGGAGTTTTTTATTCCATCGATTTACTGCCTGATGTTTGGCAACAATTGTCTCTTCTGAATCCAGTACTGTATATGGTAAATGCATTTAGATTTGGCATTCTTGGGGTTTCAGACATTAGTGTGGGCTGGGCCATGTTTATTATCATGTCTTTTATTGTTGTTTTGTTTAGCTACAGTTTGTATTTATTAAATCGTGGCCAAGGCATTAGAAATTAAGGTTGGTTTAGATGGTTTTTTTACCTTTAGGGCAGCAGACAGAATACGTTGCCCATTATGATGCGAATTTGCTGTTTCCTATTGCTAGGGTTGATAAGTGGTCTGAAATGGGAATTGAGTCTGAGAAGCTCCCATTTTATGGTGAAGACATTTGGAATGCATATGAGGTTTCCTGGTTAGATAAAAAAGGCAAACCGATTGTTGCGGTTGCGGAATTTCGCTTTCCTTGTGATTCGCCTAATATCATTGAGTCTAAGTCATTTAAATTGTATTTGAATTCTTTTAACCAAACGCAGTTTGAAGGGCAGGAAGAGGTAATATCGGTATTACAGCAAGATTTATCGCAAGCCGCGGGTGCTGATGTTTTTGTTATGATTCGTGATCTAGAAGCAACTGAGTCATTGGTTGTGATAAAGCCTGACTTTTGTATCGATGGCCTTGATGTCACCATTACGGAATATCATCCAAACCCATTTCTTTTACAGTTGAATAAACATCATGATGAAGTGGTTGAAGAAAGTCTAGTGAGTCACCTGCTAAAATCCAACTGTCCGGTTACTAATCAGCCTGATTGGGGTTCCGTTCATATTGAGTATAAAGGTAAGGCGATAGATCATGCTGCGTTACTAAAATACGTTATTTCTTTTAGAGAGCATACGGATTTTCATGAGCAGTGTGTTGAACGGATCTTTATTGATATTATGCGCCAATGCGGTCCTGAGTCGCTTTTGGTGTCTGCTCGTTATGTTAGGCGAGGCGGGCTGGATATTAACCCATACCGAGCTTCTTATGAGATTACGCTTGGTAATGATCGTTTAACAAGACAGTAGTGCAGTAAATAAAGAAGCCTGTGATGCGGGCTAGTTGCTGGCTTCTTTATTTTGTAATGCTTTTAGGTATTTTTTCTCAAGATCGGCGTGGGCAAACTCAAGCCTATCGAGTTCCATTTTTTTCGTGTCGAAGCGTGCTTTTATAGTATCGAAGTTGTTTGGAGTCGGTGAATTTAATAGGGATATATTAAGTTTGCTAATGGTTTTTTGCAGTTGCAATATGTCATTATTAATTTTTTCTAATTTATCACTGCTATCCTGATTGTTACCTAAGCTCGAGACTTGTCCTGAGATGGCTTCCACCTGTTTGAGTAAGTTAATATTTTCTTCCTCTGCTGAGCTGAGTTCATTGCCAAGCAGCGTGACACAGGTTTCAGACTCACTCAGTAATCGTTCAAGCTGTTCAACTTCTGATGTTTGTTGCTTTAGGAAGTCCTCGCTTAAGTTTAAGTGGCTGGAATTCGAAATATTGCTTTTATATGTGTTTAATGTCTGTGTTTTCTGTAATGTGTGAGTTTTGAGAGAGTCAGAGAAGCTTGAATCACTTTCTTTAATTTTTGTTTCTAGTTCTTTTATTTTCTCTTCTTTTTGTGACAATTTATTTTTCATTCCTTCAATGGTTAGATTTTCACTCTTAACTTCATTTTCCAATTGTTGAATAAGGCTATTTGATTCGTCAGAGAGCCTCATTAATCTTTGTAGAGCAACGGCTTGAGATTCTTGATCTTCTTTAGCGTGATTTCTTTTTTTGGATGATCTTAGGGAAATCTTTAATTGATCAATAACAATTTGCTGTCTTCTAGATAGAGACGTTAATTGCTTTAAGCTTTGATAATCGGCGTAGTCAGTGGATTTTTCTGGTGCATGGTATTGAAAGTCAAATTCCTCAGAAAATTTAACCAAATCTGAGTTTTTGCCTTTTGCAAGAGATGCCTTAAGTTTGCTTATAGTTTGCCTGGACTCTTTAAGAAAAAGGTTTAGCTCTTTTAACTCATTTTCTTTAATGTCTATACTTGCTAGAACCTGATTTTTACGCGATAAACTTGAACGTATTTCTTCCTGAATCGTCTTTTGCTGTTCTAATGATGTGATGTTGCTGGCCACTTCCTGTGATAATGTGCGTACTTCCTCTTCAACGTCAGACAGAGCGAGCTTAATTGAGTCAATGCGTTCGCCATTCTTACTTTCTTTGGTGACAGCATCAAGTACCGTGGATAAAAAGCGTTGCAAAATGGGTAGCGGCTCAAGTTGTTTATCATGTAGAAACATGGCTCTTTGTGCTTTTAACAAGGTCCCCCAAAGTTTATATTTATTTCTTGCGGGAGATTGTTTTTCTGGGTCTTGTCTTAATGCTTCTAATTTATCTAATGCCACCGTAATATGTTGGTCGATATATTGAATGAATGAATCTGAGTTGGCAACACGATTCTCTGTCTGCAGTGGATCTATATCGACATTGGGCTTTGTATAAGCGTTTTCTTCAGGTGATTCCTCTGGTGTATTTGATCGCTTGTATAGCTTCCAAGAGCACCATGAAAAATAGACTGTAATTGCAAACAAAATGGTGGAGCCTTCAACGAGTCCCCAAAATAACCATTTATCCATAAAGTAACTCACTTGTTTAAAGCGTGTGAAGATTAATATAAAGTCCTAATAGACATATTTAAATTTAGTCTATGGTAAGAAATTAATAAATAAAAGGTTTTCTACGATATGAGTAATGAAATCATCAACGCAATGCGATTACGATCTTCCCAGAATCAACTCACTGGACAGGGCCCTTCTAAGGATGAATGGTATAGTGTTTTAAATGCCGCGAGTAGGGCTGCTGATCATGGAGGAATAAAACCATGGCGTTTTCGTATTTACGAAGGCGAAGTACGAGCACAGTTAGGTGAATGTTATTGGGCGTTGGCGAAATCAGAAGTGCCAGAACTACCTGAAAGTAAAAAAGACAGTTTTATTAAAAAAGCTTTTCGAGCTCCTAGTGTGTTATTAGTGTACGCCAGCACAGAAGATCATCCAAAAGTCCCTAAGATGGAACAAATAATGGCCGTCTCGGCGGCGTGCCAACAAGTGTTATTAGGATTGGACTCCCTTGATTACGGTGCTATTTGGCGTTCGGGCCCTGTGGCTCACAGTGACATCACGAAATCGCAGTTAGGATTACAAGATAATGATCAGATCATAGGTTTTATTTATGTTGGTCAATGTGAGCAAGCAAAGCATTATATAGAAGACACTGGACTAGATTCGAGAATCTCTTGGGCGTAAGAATAAGCGGATAAACGCCGTTTTATAGAAAGACTGTAATAAAATGCTTGCAATTCAATTACTTCGTTATTATCATACCGCCACTCTTAATTGAGAGGCCAAATTGGTGAGCTGTCCGAGTGGCCGAAGGAGCACGCCTGGAAAGCGTGTATGTCGAAAGGCATCAAGAGTTCGAATCTCTTGCTCACCGCCATATTCTTAAGAAAGACGTCTAAGGACGTCTTTTTTTATGTCTGAAATTCAATAAAATCAATAATTTATGTTCAATTAAGTCTATATTGAACGACTAGGTCCAAAAAGAAAGTGTAGGATAGAAAGTATGACTAATCTTTTATTTAAATAGAGTCATACATTTTCCAATTAAACGTATCATGCCTGTCTCAAAACTAAAGCCATATTTTTTAATGTTAAATGATTTTTAAGTTACTGTAATTTAAGAAGAAAATAACTTTGTGTATGACAGCTTTTTTCGTGATTTTCTTCGCCGAATCAGTCATGCATTAGCCTTAAAAGAAGTATTTTTGCAGTGGTTACATCAAAGTATATCTACAGGCTTAGGCGTCGCGCTTAGTGCGCGACAAGGTTAGGAAGTTTACGCGACGATGCGTAATATCTCTAAATTGCAAGCGTTATTAAGTACGGGCAAAGTCATAGATATTCATAACACCAACACTTATTCTGCTGACATCACAGGCTATACTACGGCAATTTGCACGCTAGGTGTTGTTGAGCCTGTACTGAAAATGGGTTACCTCCAAAAAGCTAGGCTATCCTAAAATAATTCTCACATTGCTTTCGATATCGGCCAGTAAAAATTTTGGCTCTATTCCTGCGCGAGCACGAAAGACAAGACCTTGTCTCAAATCAAACATTAGCCTAGCTCTGATTTTTGAAGGAAAGTTATCAGGCAAAACACCTCTGGCTTTTTCTAGTTCGAAGCGCCTTGCCAGTCTTTCGTCTGTGTCTAAAATAGCGCGTTTAAGCAACTCTTCTACTCCTTCCAGTTCTCCAGCAGCCGTTGCAACACATGAGCTTAGAAAACAGCCTTTGGCGCCACTTACACTCTCTGTGCTGTATTCTATTACTTCAAAAAAGAATTTTTGTACGGCAGTTTCAATGTTAGGTTCTGTCTCAAACACTTCTAAAGGTTTGCAGGCTTTTCGGTTAGCATAGAAATCAATAGCTTCCATAAAAAGCTGACGCTTATCTCCAAATACCCCATAAAGGCTGGGGCCACTGATATTCATCGCCGCTGTCAGGTCTCTCATGGAGGCACCGTCATAACCCTGCTTCCAAAAAACATGCATAGCAGCAGATAGAGCTTCATTTTTATCAAACTCTCTAGGTCGGCCTGTTTTTTTTGCTTTCATTGAAGTTCGACTCGTTATTCATTACATATTACACATAATACCATATCAATTGAAACAAAAGTAAATCATTTTTATTTAAATAAATTTTTTAAAAACAATGCCTTGTATTTTGTTTTATATCAATTGATACAAAATGTTTGCGAATCGTTTTTTGTTGTGGTTATATATCGACTGTTACAAAATATAAGGGTTTTGAAAATGACAGATCTCAAGTTAAAGGCAGGTGCGGTAGTGCCAAGTATCATAGTTCCAATCATTGAAGGCGGAAGTGTTGATCTTTTTTCTCGATCAGGTAATGGTCGATGGAAAATGGTTGTTGTATATAGAGGTAAACATTGTCCTATATGCACCGATTATTTAATGACACTTAATGATTATGCTCCTGCGTTTGATGCAGCGGGGGTTGATATCATTGTGGTTTCTGCTGACTCTCTAGAACGAGCGCATGAGCAAATCAACAAAGTTAACCCTTCTTATACTGTGGGTTATGATATAAATCTTGAACAGATGAGAAAGCTAGGGCTGTACATCTCTGAACCTCGCTCACCCCAAGAATCTGACAGGGCATTTGCTGAGCCCGGCCTTTTCATTATGAATGAAGAAGGAAAAATTCAGGTTATTGATATTTCAAATACGCCTTTCACTCGCCCAGATTTTAAAACCATTTTGATGGGAGTAAATTTTGTTCGAAATCCAGAAAACAACTACCCAATTAGAGGGACTTTATAATGAGTTCTTATACTGAGAGAGAATTAGAGATCAAAGCGGTTATCGACAACCTTATCCATACGGCAACCAATTATGACGTAGAAACGCTCGAGGACATCTATCATAACGAGTTGCAAGTTTACATGCTAGGCACGACGGGAGAATTGCAAGTTGCAAATAAAGGAACTTTTACTTCCTTATTTTCTCAGAAAAGAGATGCTGGAGATCCGCCAATGAATACATGGTCTGAGTTTCACAATATTGATGTAAAAAATGACTCAGCGCATGTTTTATTGTCTCGCAAGAATGATTTATCAGGTACGCCCATGAAACTTCACCTAAGTATAGATCTTCATAAATCAGCAGACAGATGGCAAGTCATCAGGGAGGTCATCTTTCTCTTTCCTGAAATAACTTATAACACAGAAAGCAACAATCACAGCGAGAATACACATGTCTAGTAAAATAAATAAAATTGTCTATTGGGCTTCAACCGGAATCATTTTATTTCTATTAAGTTGGGCCGCAGGGTCATACCACATTATTCACGACACCCAAGCGGGCTATTTTGAAGCGTTTGGATACCCAACGTACCTTGTTTACCCCCTCGCTTGGTTGAAAATAATTGCTGTTCTGGTCATTGTGAGCCATAGATACAGTGATCTCAGAGATATGGTTTACGCCGCCTATTTCCTAAATATGATTTTAGCATTGGCTGGGCACATTATTTACGGGGATTTCTACGGTCATGCTTTGATTGGTCTTATTGTTATACCGATATCCTACTTATTAGGAAATCAGGTGAGAGGTCGTCCAAGTAAGAACTTCTTTGGACGTTGGACAGAGAATAATAGTACAGATAATAATACAGATAATAATACAGATAATAATACAGATAATAATACAGATAATAATACAGATAATAATACAGATAATAATACGAGACACCCATGACTTTATTGATGTTTCTTTAATCACTGTCTAAACTGAAAAACCAAACTCATGGATGAGGAAGAGATTATGCCAAGGGCCAGAAGTCAACAAGTCAGTTTGTCTGACACGCCGTATTACCATTGCATCAGTCGATGCGTTCGCCGTGCTTTTTTGTGTGGTGAAGATTCAGTTACAGGAAAAAGCTTTGAGCACCGTCGCGGTTGGATTGAAGCGCGTATTCTCTTTTTATCTCAGATATTTTCCATTGATATTTGTGCTTATGCGGTAATGAGTAACCACCTTCATTTAGTTCTTCATGTCGATGACAAGCAAGCCAAAAATTGGTCTACGCACGAAGTGTTAAGGCGGTGGCATTATCTTCATAAAGGCACATTGTTCACTCAACAATTCGCTCGTGGCGAGGCTATGCCTGAGTATGCTATTGAATTAGCTGAAAGTTCTGCTGAAAACTACCGTGAAAGGTTGTCTGATATCAGTTGGTTTATGAGGGAATTAAATGAGCCGATTGCTCGACAAGCGAACTTTGAGGATGAATGTACAGGTCGATTCTGGGAAGGGCGTTTTAAGTCTCAAGCTTTGTTGGATGAGGCATCTGTTCTAGCTTGCATGGCGTATGTGGATTTAAATCCTATACGAGCCAATATTGCCCCCACACCTGAACAATCAGAATTCACCAGCATCAAAAAGAGGGTGGAATCGGCTGAAAAAGGCAAACAACCAAAAACCTTGTATCCCTTTGTTGGTAACGAGCGCCCAGACAATGTGGAAGGCAGGCCAAAAGGCATTTCATTTAAATTGGCTGACTACCTGCAACTTGTTGATCTTACAGGGCGCATTGTCCGACATGACAAACGTGGAGCCATTGATATCTCCTTGTCCCCAATACTTCAACGACTTGGAATTGATTCAGAAAACTGGATGGAGATTGCGACAAAGTTTGAAGCGCATACTCACGGAGTTGTCGGTCAAACCCAAAGCATTGAGCGTTATAAAAATAACCGACCAAGAGCGAGGCCGAATAAGCGATGTTGCCGATTGTTTGCTTAACCTAGGTATTCCATTACTCTCACTTCATTAAAATGACGTCATAAAAGCATGATTGATTTTGCTCGTCCAGATTTTCCCATTTCTACAGAATGATGGGTTTGTCGTTGTTTAAAATGACAAAAAATGACACTAAACCTTTTTTTATTATCCGTATTTTAGTTTAGACATGTTGAAAGTATCCTCTGGAAGAGCTTTTTAACTGGGTGTCTTTTGTTGTCTGTCATAAGTAATAAGCTCAATATATCCGGAGAATATGTCGAGCTTTCACTGCTTAGCTAGTTAGTCGTAGCTATTTTTTTGCGTGGTAAGCTTTAGATACCGCATAGCTATCTTCAAACCAATTCCAGCTTTTCACTTTGCCATCTTCAACCTGAACACGTACCGCCCAACTGAATTTGCCAGTGTCTACACCAGATTCGTTAGCAACGGCACTCATTGTACCCATAAATACCGCTTGGTTATCGTTTGCAAAGCTATAGTCTGTAGACCAGCTGGTTACTTTCAAACCTGCACCGAAACGAGGAAGGAAGGTTGTGAGTACTTCTTGTTTGGAATCCCAGTTACCTATCCACGGGATGCTGGTGTCACCTTCGTTATGCCAGACGAAATCGTCTGCCATCAGTACCTGAAGCTTTTCCATATCACCAGAGCCTGCAGCCCATAGGAATGATTGAGCCGTTTCAAGTGTTTTAGCTGGGTCAACGGATGTTGTTTTATCTGCTAGTGCTGGAGTTAATTGGAAGAAAGCTAGAAGACTAGCAAGACCTATTAGTAGATTTTTCTTAAACATTTTCTTTTTCCTGATTATCAATTTTGAAGTTCAATTCGAGAGATATAAGAACCGTTATCTGCTTATGCCTTAAGTTTCAACGACGTTCTTACGCTGGTGTAATAACTATACCTGTGCTAAATTTTTAATAAATTCACTATTTAGACATATTTGGTATGCAAAAATGCACAAGATACGATGGGGTGACCTGCAATATGTTCTGACGGTGGCTAATGAAGGATCGTTGTCGGCTGCAGCCAGGTCTCTTAGCGTGAATCATAGTACCGTGTTGCGTCGTCTTGACGCTTTTGAGCACCGCCATAAATTACGGGTCTTTCATAAACTTCCTACCGGATACAAATTAACAGTGGAGGGGCAAAAACTGCTCGAGTCCGCACTTGCTGTAGAATCCACAGTGAAAGAGTTGGAGCGTAAGATTTTCGGACAAGAAATGAAGTTGGAGGGTGTGCTGCGGTTAACAACTACAGACGCGTTGTCTCGTTTAATTCTGGGAACTCATTTAGCGGCTTTTCATCAGCTTTATCCAAGAATTCAGTTGGAACTCATTCTGACTTCTCGTCTATTGGATATTTCAAATTTAGATGCAGATGTTGCGATTCGTCCTGCCAGTGAGTTACCAGCGTTTTTTGTTGGGACAAAGCTGTGCAAAATGGCCTTTGGTGTTTATGGGGCACCAAATTACATCAAAGGTCTGAAAGGTAAGCATCCTCTTGGGGCGGCATCTTGGTTAGTGATGTATCAAGGTACTGCTTCTGTACAAGTTTCAGAACTTATTTCGGAAGAAAAGATAGTCATGAAAGCAGACTCTTTTGAGCCTCTTATTATAGCCGCAGAAAACAATATGGGTCTGATCTATTTACCTTGTTTTATTGGTGACAGTTCCGACATACTGCAAAAAGTGGATGTGGAAATAAAGCACCAAGGCACAGACCTTTGGTTGATGACCCACAACGAACTGGAAAGCTCTGCCAAAGTGAAAGCGTTTTTTGAATTTATGGAAGAGGCCATTAAATCGGATTACAATCGATTATCGGGGGGCGGTATTTAGGGGTGTTGTATTTCCTCACACATCAACAGCTAAACCTTTTGCATAAAAGCTATTAGGGTTTTAGGAGTCTCTTTACTCAATTCTGTCCAGAATCTCGCAATTGAGCGCCGCCGACTTAACAATGGGGAAGGCTTTCGACCATGTAAGCGTTGTCACCCAGTAAGCGGAGACCAACGAACGCAAAATCTAATAAATGTCGCTCGCTATATAGAGCAGCGCTATGATGAAAAGACGACATTGGCTCAGTTAGGTTGTCCTGCAACACAGTCATCCTCATAATTAAAATGTTCTTTGAACGCTTTGTTTGGAATTTCTCCCAAGCATTACCAAGACACAGTGCGAATGCTAAAGTTCAAGCGAGATTACTTTTTACCATAGAGAATCATTATGATTAGTTTTGTCAAAGACAATCGCGATACATTGATTGTTGCGTTATTGGTTTTGGTTTGTTGGCTAGGCTTTATTGACCGTTATGCGGAGGCCTATATTAATCGCTCTATTAGTACGTCTTTGCTGTCATTTGGGGTGGCTAAGGCGTTTAATGCGACGATTTCTGTATTGTCGACTATTACCTTGCAAGTGCCTCTAATAGGCTCTATTCAGATTGGTGAGTTACTGGACCCTTTAAATGATTTGGTGGAGGATTTTTCTACCATTATGAAGTATTCGATTTCGTCTCTATTGATTCAAAAATTCATTGTCGAAATCTTACAAACGATCCATTTTAAACTCTTTTTAACTCTATCTGCGTGTGTTTTTATCTCTACCAAGTATTATTTTAACGGCTTTAGAGTGTTAAGTTACAAGGTTTTTGTATTTGCTTTGGCGTGTAAGTTTTCCATTGCCTTAGTGGCGGTTGCATCCAGTTTTGTTGATAGTGCTTTTATCAATGATCATATCGAGAAAGAAAATCATACCCTTGATGCTTTTCCTGTCTCAACGTCACAACTTAATCAGCAACTTGATTTAACCAGTGAAATTAAGCAGCAGTTAAAAATAGAAATGCAACAGAAGCAAGCTGAGATTAGGGTGCAATCTATTGAGATAGAAGAGTTAATCGCAGAAGAGGAACTCCTTGAATTGGAAATGTCTCAACTGAATGAATCTATTTTAGAAAGTACAGCGGGTACATCGTTATTGAATAAATTCATTAATCGGTCACCCGAATTAGCCGTATTACATGAGCAACGTGTGACACTGAGAAGTAAATTGTATGTACTCAAAAATCAAATTGAGAATGCACAAGATGCAATACGAGATAAGCAGGAGGAATACGAATCGTTGGAAAGGCAATACCAAGAGGATGGGGTGAGTACGTATCAAAGTCTAAAAGGGGGCTTGAGTAAGTTTGCTTTTGCGGCGAAAAACAAAATTGTTGATTTTGTTGATTCCTTGAATTTGGCTTCGGATAACTTTTTGAATCTAATGGCCCTGTTTATTTTTAAAACCATGCTGATTCCTTTAGCCTTTTTGCTGGGGATGTATAAAGTGTTTAAGGCTATTTGGGGTATGACACCTGCGGTTGCTGTGAAGCAGATCCGTGAAAACATGTCGACAGTGACAAGTTGATCTGAGTGTCTTATAAAAAAGAAGGTAGGTAGTCAGAATAAAGGCCAGTTTTAACCGCCGGCCTTTATGGTTTGAATGACGCTTTGTTAAGAGGTTATTTTGCGGCGATTAAAATCTTACGGACGATGTCCAAAGTCAGGTCACCACTTTCAGATAGCGCGGTCATACCTACGTTTTCTAAGTTGGCAATGACTTTATCAATACCGGCATCATCAATACCGTAATGGTTTAGGTTTGTGATGATATCAAGGGAATTAAAAAACGCTTCGGTCTGGTCGATGGCTTTATTAATTTTTTCCTCTGCTGTCCCTTCGGTGATGCCCCAAACACGTTCAGCAAATTGTACTAGTTTAGCGTGTTTTTTCTCTTTACGTTCGCGTAATAAAGAAGGGATGATGATGGCTAGAGTACGGCCGTGAGCAATATCAAATAAAGCTGTTAATTCATGACCAATCATGTGCGTTGACCAATCTTGCGGAACACCCACACCAATGGCACCATTTAGTGCATTTGTTGCTGACCAGATAAAGTTTTTACGAGCATTTAAGTCGTCGTTGTCTTTATAGGTGACAGGCCCAATTTCGATTAAGGTTTGCAGTACCCCTTCGCTGAATCGATCTTGAATGCGTGCATCAACAGGGAAAGTTAGGTATTGCTCTAATACGTGTATAAACGCATCGGCAACGCCATTAGCAATTTGTTCTTTTGGCAGTGTTTTTGTCAGCTCAGGGTCTAAAAGAGAGAACTTTGGAAATACGAGTGGTGACATAAAGGGACGTTTTTGATGTTCTAGTGTGATCACGCCACCCATATTCATTTCAGAACCGGTCGCCGGTAGCGTTGCAATACAACCAAGTGCTAAGGCTTCTGTGGCTGGAACTGGTGCAAAGCCATGGGATAACAAGGAAGCATAATCTTCTGCTTCTGCTTTGGCGGCAAGGGCAATAAATTTTGTGCCGTCCATAACAGAACCACCGCCAACGGCAAGTAAGAAATCAATCTTATTTTCTTTGGCCATATTGGCGGCTTTGATCAGAGTGTCAAACTGAGGATTCGCTTCAATACCACTGAATTCAATGACGTCACGAGAACCTAAAGCGGCAATCACTTTATCAATTGTGCCGTATTTTTTTGCGCTTTGACCACCAAAAGTCACCATTACTTTAGCATCAGCCGCAATCAATTTATCGAGTTCGGCAATACGGTTTTCACCGAAGACGATATGAGTAGGGTTGTAATAATCAAAATCTAACATTTATGTGATCCTTTGAGGTTATAGAATGTGGTATGCACTATAGTCCGAGTTAATGATTATTCGTATACATAAATAGACTTATGTGATGCATAATTCTTCAAATATGGGTTTAATAGTGGAAAGAGATAGATTTAATTACAGTTCTTCGTAGTATGTATTCTTTTTTTATACAGGTGTTTATACGAGTAACAATGCGAAAAACAGCAGAGGGTGATCGGTGTCGAATAAAATAGATGAATTCAACCAATTGATTAAACAAAATGTTCAGCATGAAGGTGTCACGCCTTTAGCTATAGAGGGTGTTGGAGTGTTGCAATGGAGTCGCCCTCAAGCACGAACTCCGGTTCTTTATGAGCCGCTTATTTGCATGATGGGGCAGGGGGAGAAAGTATGCAGTGTTGGCGAGTCGGCTTTTCTATACAAGAAAGGGGATTACTTTATTAATTTTCTTCCTATTCCTGTTAGAGCTGAGGTGACATCCGCATCAAAAGAAATCCCTTTTTTATCAGCGGTGATGAGCATTAATTTGGTGAAGTTAGCTGATATGATTACTCGTATTGAACGACAGGAAAAAAATGCGATCAATACAGAGCCAGAGAATGCCTCATGCATCATTGTTGGTCAGGCCAGTGATGACTTGATGGATCTGTTTATTCGGCTTATTAAAGTGGGAAGCAACACAACTGATGCGGCTATTCTGGGAGATTTTGTTATGGATGAGATTTATTACCGGTTACTCACCAGTGAACATGGCTATGCATTACGTCAGTTATTAAGTCAGTATGGGCATATTCAGCCGGTTTCGAGAGCGGTGAACTTTATTCACGATAATGTGAATGCAAGTATTCAAGTAGAAGAGCTGGCGAGTATTGCCAATATGAGTAAGACGTCTTTTTTTAATGCTTTTAAAAAACTCATGCATGTATCTCCTATGCAGTATATAAAGTCCATTAAGCTCCAAAAGGCTCAAATATTGTTAAAGCAAGGAATGCAGGCGAATGAGGCCAGTTTTCAAGTAGGTTACAACAGTTTTTCCCAGTTCAGTCGTGAATATAAACGCTTCTTTGGTTTTCCGCCTTCGCAAACATTTTAGGGCATTAGATTTTCTAACTAGTTTCAGAAATTTGATAGTTGCAGGAATTTGATAGTTTCAGGGACTTGATCATTAATGCTTGAAATACATGATTTTTATAAATTACGTACACATTTTTTGCATTTTATTGATTGTTGATTTACATAGTGTTACTTTTCGCTAGAAGGTTGCCGGACACCTAACGGAAGACAGCGTTATCTTCATGGTTTGAATGTTATGGATATGTTTGACTTAATTAATCAGTATAGGAAAAAACGATGAATTCAAAAATGCTTGCAGTATTAACAACGGCGGCACTAATCCCTTTTAATGCAATGGCAAAAGATAATTCGCACTCTGAAGGTCACAAGTCTGTATCAGACGAAGTCGTAGCTGAGCAGCGTTTAAATCTAGCAAAAAATACCGAAGGCAAAGGCTTTGGTCCTCAATCCCCTCGTGATATTGATGCTGTAGAGGGAAAAAATGCCGTTGTTTTTAGCACTGCTCCAGCGTCTACGGCAATGAATTTATGTAACATCCATTTTCATAAAAATGCTGAACATAAAGGGGGCGAGTTCACTGAATTTGCTGGTAATGGCGATGGTCACGGCTATTCAAGTGGCTATAAATATTCAGGTAAGTTAAGCAAAGCCGAAATGGCGCCAACGAAACATCATATATGCCCAAGCAAGCACGGGGCTTTGTCTTCTGGTGATACCATAGAAGTGCATTATGTGTATTCAACGGCCGATATTGAACCGGGTAAAAGTTTAGGATCATGCTTTAATAAAGCAACGGTTAACCCTCAATTACGTGTTGAAACGCAAGTATTTGTTGCTGTGAATGATAAAAATGCCAGTGATTTTACTAAGCTAACCCATCACGAAAAGAAAAATGGCGTTCATCAAGCGGTCAATATCCCTAGTTCAACCGGTACCCCTGTTGAATATTTAGGTTCAACAACGGGTCCTGGCTACAATGAAGAAGGGTCACCGTATCAAGTGACTTGGAGCGTCCGTCCAAACGTTGAAAAGGTCAATATTGAAACTGTTGGAGAATGGTGTGAAGACGGTGACAATACATTTAAAGAGGATCATGCCCATGGCGTGAGAAACTTGGTAACCAACCAAGACCTTCTTTCTAAAATTTCAAACTAATCTGTTTGATGTTTTATAAGTAAATAAAAGCCGGTTAGATGGATGTCTAATCGGCTTTTTATGGGTTATTGAGCTGTATACCCACCGTCAATAACAATGGCTTGGCCAGTTACGCCTCTTGCGGAAGGACTGCAAAGAAATAAGCAGTAATCCGAGATTTCCTCTACGGTTAATAGCCTTCGTTGTGGCACGAGTGGCCAAATCACTTCTTCCAATACATTCTCTAGTGCGACATTACGCGTTTTGGCCAAATCCTGTAGTTGGTTTCGTACTAAAGGCGTGTCTACGTATCCTGGGCAAAGAGCGTTGACGGTAATGCCAAAAGGCGCTGTTTCTAATGCGGTTACCTTGGTTAATCCAATCACACCATGCTTGGCGGAGTTGTATCCCGCTTTCCCTGCAAAACCGATTAAACCATTGATTGATGCCATGTTGATGATTCGACCCTCTCCTCTTTCTTTCATAGAAGGAAGTACTTTTTTAATGGCTAAAAAAGGCGCTACTAACATAATATCAATAAGCTTACGGTAAGTGCTAGCAGGGAAGTCCTCAATGGGAGCCACATGCTGTAATCCTGCATTGTTTATCAGTATGTCTATGTGTCCAAACCGAGCTAGGGCCGCATCCATAGCATTCATAAAGGCGATTTCCTCAGTGACGTCGCACACAAAGAAATCACAACAGTTAGCATAGTCCGCTAGAGTTGATTTTGCCGTTGTAATGGCTTCCTCGCTGAAATCCAATATGGCGACATTCATGTTGGCTCTTAGAAAGGCTTGAGCGATTTCCAAACCAATGCCACTTGCCGCCCCTGTGATCAGTACGGTTTTTTTCTTCATTTAAATTTCTCCAAACAGCGGGTGTTATACCTAGCCGTAAATCACTTCGGGTAACCAGAGCACAAGATCTGGAAAAACGAACACTAAGAGCACAGCGAATAGCTGCAACAAAATAAAAGGAATGACACCTTTGTAAATATGCATGGTGGTCACACTTGGAGGCGCCACGCCTTTTAGATAAAACAATGAAAAACCAACGGGAGGCGTTAAAAAGGAGGTTTGCAATGCTAAGGCGAAGAGAATGACAAACCAAACAAGATCAAAACCTAATGCGACTACGACAGGTCCAACAAGCGGCAGTAAGATCAAGCTGATCTCTAACCAATCAAGGAAAAAGCCGGCCACAAAGGTAATCAGTAAGATAACGATGATAATGCCAGTGGGTGACAATGGAATACCATGAAGTAACTCACTAATGAACTCATCTCCGCCTAACGTTCTAAGCACTACAGCAAAAGCGGTCGCACCAAGAAAAATGCCAAATACAAAGGCCGTTGTGATGGTGGTTTTGCGGCAGACTTCAGATAAGACGGTTAGATTAAAGCGTTTGTTGCCAATGGCTAAAAGAGTGGCCCCAAATGCCCCAACGCCAGCGGCTTCTGTTGGTGAAACAATACCCATAAAAATGGACCCTAATACGGCGAGTATTAAACCAAGTGGTGGCAGGACGGCCGTTAAGGTGGACCAAATTAATGCGCCTGTAATGGGCGGTAAGTCTTTGGGGGTTGGCATACTTTCGGATTAAATATCGCGGCCAGAATGACATAGATAATATATAAAGAACCGAGTAATAGCCCCGGCATTAAGGCGCCCATAAACAAGTTGCCCACTGATAAGGATAATTGATCTGCCATAATGATTAGCATAATGCTGGGGGGATTAGGATGCCTAAGGTACCGGATGAAGCAACAATACCACTGGCAAAAGAAGGGGAGTATTTTTGCTCCAACATAACCGGCATAGACAGCATGGCCAGCAACACTACAGAGGCCCCGACAATGCCGGTTGAAGCTGCAAACAAGATACCAATTAATATAACGGCGACACCGAGTCCACCACGGAAACGGCCAAACAAATTTACAAAGTTCACCATTAATTTTTCAGCCACACCGGAGCGTTCAAGCATTAATCCCATAAAGATAAACATGGGGAGGGCGACAAGAACCCAATTGCTCATTTGAGCGTAGATACGTTGAACTATGGTGCCGTAAATGCGCCAGTCCGTCATGTAATAGGTATCCCAATCAAGGTATTCAGAGGATAAGATACCAATAACACTAAATACAATTGAAAGACCGGCAAGAATCCAGGCGACAGGAAAACCAGTGAAAATTAATAAAATAAAACTGCCAAGCATGGCAATGACTAAAAACTCATATGTTTCTAACACAGTATTCCCCTGCTTATAAACTTTCAGATGAAGTGGACGAAAGTGTGCGTGCGCGTGAGCCTCTAAGATAAGCAATGCAACGTAACCATCGTGAAATGGCCGCGATCACCAATAGAATGATGGCAAGCAAGATAAAGGATTTAATGATCCATCTCATAGAAAGTCCTCCGAATGATGGAGAGATTTCATTGAGTCGATAAGCGCGTTGCACAAATGGAAGTGCATATTCAAAGACGACAAAGCAAAATGGTAACAGCAATACGGACAAACCGATAATCTCTATCCAAACACGGGTTTTCATAGACCAATGTTCTGCCATCGCATCAACGCGAACGTGGCCGTCATGAATAAAACAATAGGATAGACCAAGCATAAATCCGACCGCATACAGGTGCCATTGCAGTTCTTCTAATGCCACAAAATTGGTGTTAAAAAAATAGCGCATTAACGCATTGCCAACGATAAGTAGCATTAAAAAAAGCCATAACCAAGAGGTAAGTCTACCGACACCTTCAATACACTTTTCTAAAAAAAGTGACAATTTAGTATGGGGTAATTGATTTAGATTTGAGTGCGATAGCTTGGCTTCAATCTCGGCTAAATCAAGTTGAGGGGTAGGATGGGACATGAATTTCTCCTTTAAGCCCTAGATGATGGATCACCTTGTGGAAAACGTCGGCACCTACTGTGCCGACACACTTAACTGGGTTTTAAAGAAAGAAGACTATTTAGTATTCCAATCACGTGGTAAATAACCGAAGTTTTTCCAGGCACTGTTTTCTTTTTGGAAGTCTTTCATAGACGCATAGATTTTTTCAAAGGTTTCATCACCAGCAGAACGACGTGCCATGACTTTATCGGTAGCCGTTTCAAAAGCCGATAAAATTTCAGGGGAATATTGATGTAGCTCTACCCCTTTTTCTTTGAATTTAGCCAATACACCACCTTGTAGTGCTTCCGATTTGGCGATGGACAATGTGTTCGCGGCGACGCAGGCGTTTTCGATCAAAGATTGCGTTTGCTTATTTAGATCATTCCATTCATTCAGGTTGATATAGAGGAATTGGTTAGTAGAAGGTTGATGCCAACCAGGTAAGTAATAATGCTTGGCCACTTGGTAGAAGCCTAATTGCTCATCTACTGTTGGAATGGAGAATTCAGTGCCATCTAGGACACCCGTTTCAAGCGCTTGGTAGAGTTCGCCACCAGGAAAGACATTCACTGACATACCAAACTCTGTCATGATTTCACCACCGATACCGGCTGCACGGAATTTTAACCCGTTCATGTCTTCTACAGACTTAATTTCCTTACGATACCAACCCGCGGCTTCAGGGCTGATCGTTCCGCATAAGATCGGATAAACATCGTATGGCTTGAATAGCGATTTGAGCATTTCATCGCCGCCGTGATAATACATCCAAGCCGTAAATTCGTTTGATTCAAGGCCAAAAGGGGTCGCGCCAAAAAGTGCAGCAGCAGGTACTTGACCCCATTCATATCCCATCCAAGAATAACCAGCTGAAATATTACCAGCGCTTACGTTATCAAAAATACTTAATGCGGGAATCAAGGTGCCAGGTTCAAACACTTGCAGTTTAACTCGGCCTCCACTGGTCTCACTGACCATTTTCGATACTTCTGGCATGGTATCACCCAAGGCCACCAATGAAGAAGAAAATGCCATTGGAACCTGCCAGCGAATTTTATCAAAGTCAGCATAACTAGGTATGGCGACAGTGAGAGCTGTTAAGCAAGAGGCAGTCATTAATGCTTTTTTCATGGTTACTATCCTATTATTCTTGTTGTGTGTTTTATATTCCATGTAGACAATAGAAAATATATTGCCGAGGTAATGTATCAATAATAATGCCAATATTTTTTTATTTATATAAAACATGTAGTTACAAAATTTATGGTGTTTTTTAAAAAAATAAAAAGAAAAAAATCCGATTTTTCGGACGGTTTAATAATTAAAGGGTGGTTTTTTTGACAAAGATCTGTCCGATAAATCGGTCTGTGTTTTTTTAATCGGACGATTGAGGCTTTTTTTACTTTTCCAGTAGACCATTTGGTCAACTTAGTCCGTGTTTATCGAGTTTTTCATAAAAAGTGGATTTGCTAATGCCCAGTTTTTTTGCCGTTTTGGTTCTGTTGTCTCCGCATTCGATGAGCGTCGCTTGAATAATGCTTCTTTCCGCTTCATTTAATTGTTCTTTTAAAGTCCCTTCTTTTAGGCTAGTTAAAGGGATGGCTTGACTCGCTTGATAATCACTGGGTGCGGTCGCGAGTTGAGCCGGTAATAATGACAGCGGGATTTTACGGTCATGACTGGTGTAGAAGGCGGCTTCCATGACATTTTCCAACTCGCGAATGTTGCCAGGCCAATCGTAAGCGAGCATGGCCGTCAAGGCTTGAACGGTCAGTTTTGGAGCTCTACGCCCCGTTCGTCTCGATAATTTTTGCAAGAAAAAGTCCGCCAGCTTTGGTATGTCTTCTCTCCTTTCTCTTAAGGGTGGCAGGGTTAAGGAAACGACGTTGATTCTGTAATATAAGTCTTCTCTAAAATCGCCACTTTCAATTAAGGATTCCAGCGGTCTGTGAGTCGCTGTCACTAATCGTATGTTGAGAGGTGTGGGTTTTATACCGCCTACGGATTCGACTTCTCTATCTTGTAATACTCTTAGTAGCTTGGCTTGCATTGAGCGTGGTAGATCGCCAATTTCATCAAGAAATAAGGTGCCGCCATTAGCCAGTTGAAACTTTCCTGCTTTGCCGCCTTTTTTCGCTCCAGTAAAGGCGCCTTCTTCATAGCCAAAGAGTTCGCTTTCCAATAAGTTCTCTGGGATGGCTGCGCAATTTACCTTAATAAAAGGGAAATCCGCCCTGTCTGAAAGTTGGTGGATAGCATGTGCATAGAGCTCTTTCCCCGTCCCGGATTCTCCACGGATCAATACGGTCACATCACCGGATGCCACTTGAGTGACTTTGGTACTTAAGGCTTTCATGATTTGGCTGTCGCCAATAATATCGTTTAAATGAAAGTTGGCTCCGTTTTTACTTTTATCCGTGGAGCGCGCTTTTTGCTGGAAAAAATCTTGTTCAGCAAGTAAAGCTTTTATGTGGCTGTTAATTTGTTTCCATTCATGGGTGTCATGGAAAATGACAGTGCCGACAGCACCAATAATGTTGCCTTGAGAAATGATTGGAAAGCGACTGGCGATCATATTGCTTCCGAGGATTTTTTGAAATGAAAGCCGTTCCGCTTTACCCGTTTGTACTGTGATATGCATCCGAGTGTTTTCGATGACATCGGTCACTTTTTTACCTTTCACGTCGTCAGCTTTAACACCTAAAAAACGGGCATAAGGGCGATTAATAAAGAATATTTTTGCTTGATGATCGACGATAACAACCCATTCCTCCATAGAATTTAAGATCGCCTTATAACTGTTTGCCGCTTGAGTTAATTTTTCGAGAGAATCATTAGGCATTTTGGCTTCCATTATAGTATTTAGATAAAATCATTGAATAAGGCGGTATCACTTGGTGTTTATATGAATGCTAACGAATGATGTTACTGGCATAAAGCCTATTTGTGAAAGATGCGACGGAAGTCTACCTTAGCAAGAAATAAGTAGACGCTCAAATCTAAGGGATAAGGTTTTATTGCCCCGAAATAAATAGAAGGCTACTTTATATGGATCTTGATAAAGTAGCGATTATTTCTATAAATAGGGTAGTGATAGAGCGCGTTTGGCAGATAAAAAAGTTTAAATTAAGGGTTTATAGCTAGCAGTTCAACATCAAATACTAAAGTAGAGCCTGCGGTAATAATGCCCGTAGAACTGTTGCCATAGGCCAGGTGGCTCGGGATATAGAAACGACGTCTTTCACCTTCAACCATTAATTGTACACCTTCTGTCCATCCGGCAATGACTTGGTTTAAGCCAAATGCAATGGGTTCATCTCTATCTACCGAGCTGTCGAATACACGGCCATCGATTAAGGTTCCGTGGTAGTGTACTTTTACGGTGTCTGTTGCCTTTGGGTGGATGTCCCCAGTACCTTCTTGCAATACCTTGAATTGTAAACCAGACTCTGTGGTATGCACGTCGACGTCTTTTTTATTTTCTTCTAAAAAGGCTTCACCAGCTTTGGCGTTTTCAATGGCTAATTCTTTGTTCTTTTTACTTTTGTTGAAAAGAAAAAAGCCGATGGCGACGATTGCAATTAATAAAATGATTTTTGACATAATAAGTTTTACTCAATTAAGTGTCTGTCTCTATAAATGGAGCCGTGACTTTATCTGGGATAAGAGGCTTGCTCAAGTAATAATGCATACTTTTTTATGACTAACCTTCTATCGAACAGTGGGTTTTACACTTTCTAAAATACCGCATGTTTATGCAACGAATTAAAGATCTCATTAAGACGTTTCTAAAACCTCCTTACCACATTATAATCAAATTATAATATTTAAGTGGTGGGAAAATAATGGAAAACAAAACAGCTCGATTTACAGTATTGCTTGATCCGCGAAAAAAGAAAGCCTTTGAACAATTGTGTGCAGCACAGGATTTGACGCCATCTCAAGTCACTCGCCAATTAATACGACGTTATTTAGAACAGCATGATATTGATTTTTTACAGCAAGAGGAGGACGCACCACCTTCTTCTGATTCCTGATAGAGAACAAGGTTTAGATCTAGGATTAAGAGAAATAAAAACATTATCATGTGATTATAATTACGTTATAATGCGCCGGAAATTTTATCTGTATTTTTATCTGAGAGGTAACAATGAGTCTGCCAAACTGTCCAAAGTGTGAATCAGAATATGTGTATCAAGATCAAGAAATGTTGATCTGTCCAGAATGTGCCCATGAATGGAATCCAAATGAAGTGGCTGAAGAAGAGGACGACACCATTGTTCTTAAAGATTCAAATGGCACACTGCTTCAAGAAGGAGACAAGGTTACTTTAATAAAGGACTTAAAAGTAAAAGGGACGTCAACCGTGCTTAAAATTGGTACGAAAGCGACCATTAAACGCTTCGCGGATGGCGATCATGACATCGACTGTAAAGTAGATGGTGCGGGTGACATGATGTTGAAATCGGCGTTTGTGAAAAAAGCGTAGCTGTAACGTAACGACAAAGTAACGACAGCCGCTTTAGTTCATGTTAAGCCGTAAATAAGGGAAGTGACTCTTTTTTACGGCTTACATTTCTATATGTTCACCGCACACTTTTCTATATGTTCACCGCACACTTTTCTATATGTTCACCGCACACTTTTCTATATGTTCACCGCACACTTTTCTATATGTTCACCGCACACTTTTCTATATGTTCACCGCACACTTTTCTATATGTTCACCGCACACTTTTCTATATGTTCACCGCACACTTTTCTATATGTTCACCGCACACTTTTCTATATGTTCACCGCACACTTTTCTATATGTTCACAGCATATGTATTCGCTATCTATCTTTTCCTATCCAAAAACGCCCTAGAATGATTCAATAGCCAGTTTGAGACTAGGTAATCAATTGGAAACTTCGATGTGGCTTCAATGTTAAAAACAAATTCTGTTATTGCGCTTCTTTATCATAAAAGACAAATTATTGGCTTCTTACTTGGGTTTATCGCCATCAGTGTATCTACCTTAACACCAGTAGAGCAATTACCTGTGGTGGCAGGATCGGATAAACTGCATCATGTCATTGGGTTTGGGTCCTGGGTACTACTTAGCTGTTTCGGTCCCTTTAACCGACTGTTGCAAATGAGTGGCTTTATTTTCATCTGGGGTGGAGTAATTGAGTTGATTCAACCTTATGTGAATCGTTATGGAGAATGGCAAGATTTTGCGGCAAACAGTGTGGGGATTCTATTGGCGCTCGCTTTGGTGGCTCTCTATCAAAAGTATTGCATTAGGGCTTAATGCGTCATCTAAGCCTAGATTAACTTGATTTGTCACTAGATTAGCTAATCAGGCTTAGAGGTTTTGTTCTCAAAAAAAGGTGTGATCTAATGCAATGCTATCTAACACTATAAAGGTTAGTAGGCGCCTTCACTGTAGATTAATTCGTAGCTGTGGCTGTAAATTTCTAAAATGTTGCCAAACGGGTCTTCCATGTAAATCATGCGATAAGGCTTTTTACCTGGATAGTAGTATCGAGGTTTCTCCATGCGCTTTTTGCCTCCCGCCGCCACAATACGTGCCGCCAGTTCCTCTACATTCGGGTCTTGCACACAAAAATGGAAGACACCGGTTTTCCAGTATTCAAAGTTATTCTCTGGTTGTTCTTGGTTTACAAACTGAAAAAGCTCCACGCCAATACGGTCACCTGTTGAAAGGTGAGCAATGCGAAAGCTTTTCCATCCAGCACTAAAAACATCGGTACACATTTGACCAATTGGACTGTCATCTTCTTCAATTTGAGTGGGTTCCATAATGAGATACCAACCCATTACTTGGGTGTAAAATTCAACGGCTTTATCTAAGTCTGGAACAGAAATGCCGATGTGGGAAAAATTTCTTGGGTAAACGTTAGTCATAAATGATCTCCTGTAATCGTTATGCTTGTAGATTAAGAGGAATGAGTTATTATTGGAAATTATGTTTCTTGATAATTTTGAGTACAAAACGTAATGATCAATCCTGTCTTGTTAAGAAGTTTTTGCAGTTTGGTGGAAAATGGCCATTTCACTAAAACGGCGGAAAAGTTGTATATGACGCAATCCGGTGTAAGTCAGCATATTAAAAAGCTAGAAGAACAGATTGGAACAAGCTTGTTGAATCGAGAGGGGAAGTCATTTGAGCTTACGGACGCGGGCAGAACGTTATACCAAGAAGCCAAGAAAATTGTACAAGCGTTAAATGACCTTGAAGCCAATGTGTTGGCTGACCCAGCGTATGAAGGAATGGTAAAAATCATGTCACCTGGGAGCATTGGTTTAAAACTCTACCCACACCTTTTGCAACTACAGCAGCGATATCCTAAGTTGATCATTGACTATCGTTTTGCTCCCAACAACGATATAGAGCAAGCGCTAATGGATAAACGTATTGATTGTGGTTTGCTAACTAAGGTCCCCACAGAAAATGGATTAGCATGCCGTCCTATTGGTGAAGAAGGCCTGCTTTTGGTTTTGCCAGCGGTGATAGAGAAAAGAGACATGAATGCAAAACAGCCATCTAAAGCGTCTCAAACAGAAACGCCTAGTTGGCAAGACTTAGAAGCGCTGGGGTTTATCGATCACCCGGATGGTACCCATCATGCTAATTTATTATTGAGTGCGAATTATAAAGAGTTTAAACATATTCGAGAATTTAAAAAAAGGGTTTTTCTAATCAAATTAATTTAATCTTAAAACCCGTCAGTTTAGGCTTGGGTTTTACTGTGTTACCAAGTCACGCGGTTGAGAGCTTTTCTCATCCACATCTTATCTTCACGCAACCATTATCGAACCCCGTCTCAGAAACACTCTATGTCGCCACACAAAATATAAGCCGTTTACCTCAACGGGTGAATACGGTAATCAATACTATTCAACGTTGTTTACAATAGGTTATACGTCGCTGTAGATTCGATACTGGGTTAATAAAGCACTTCAATGCCTTGACTCTGTAGCTTACTGAGTAACCATTGGGACGGTTTTACATCGGTGATTAGACAATGGTAATTATTGACACGGTTCCATACACAACGTGATTCAAGGTCAAATTTGGTGCTGTCTAACAGTAAAATTCGATAATGGGCGTTATCAACCAAGGCTTCTAAAGACATAATGTCATCGTCTGTAAAATCAAACAGCTCGCCATTTTTATTGATGGCGGCCACCGAAAAAATACCAATATCTGCGCGATAACGCTGAAAAAACCGCACCGCATCGCCTCCAATGACATCTTGATCTCGCTTACGAACTCGTCCTCCCGCAATGGTTAATTCACAATCTGGGTGCTCACAGAGATTACGTGCAGCATGTAAGTTACAGGTCATAATTTGCAATCCTCTCAGCTCGTTGAGTCGTGTGGCGACTTCCGACACGCTGGAGCCGGTTCCAAGAAATATTGACTGGTAGTCAGCCACTTTGGTCATACAGAGTTCGGCAATACGCTGCTTCCCTTCTAAATTACGTATTCGACGTTGATCAAAGCTGATGTTTTCCCTGTGTGGGAAAGGGACCACCTCACCATGACTGCGAAGAATTAATCCTCGGTCGGTTAAACGACGAATATCGGTACGAATGGTTTGTACTGAAACGGCAAACTCTTCGGCCACATCATTTAACGATTTACGACCGTGTTTATTAATCCATTGAACTATTTCCTGTTGTCGTTTGTTCATCTCTTATTCGTCCTTATATTCAGATTTCTTTGCATTTTGAGTCCACGAAAGTGATGTTTGATAAAACGAAAGCGTTTTTTAATTAAACGAAAGTTTCGTGTCACTTTAATGTCAAATAACCAAGGTATTGTGAGATCTCACTTAAAAAACTTACTTTAAAAAAAGAGCATTTCACAATGAAACTTAAAAATAGTTTGTCTACTCTGGTTGCTGTTTCTTTAACTTTACCTTTGAGCGCTCAGGCCGTTGAAACCTTAACGCTTTATACTAGTCAGCCGAATAAAGATGCGCAGATGACGGTGGACGCATTTGAAAAACAAAATCCTGATATCAAAGTCGATTGGGTACGTGATGGCACCACTAAGCTAATGACTAAGCTTCGTGCGGAGTTAAGCAGTGGTGTGGTAAAACCGGATGTACTCTTAATTGCAGACAGCGTTACCATGGAGTCTATGGTGGCAGAGGATTATTTGTATGCCTACAACAGCCCATTTAAAAAGGATTATGATCCAGCTCTGTATAATGAGAAGGGCTTTTATTATGGAACAAAACTGATTACTACCGGGATAGTTCGTCATAATCGAGCGCCAGAAACGCCATTAGATTGGAGTGATTTGGCTAATACAGAATACAAAAACCAGGTGGCCATGCCAAGTCCATTGTATTCAGGTGCGGCCTTGATTCATCTAGCGACCTTAACTGAATCAGCCGATTTAGGATGGACCTATTATGAGCAATTGCATGAGAATAAAGTCATGGCTCAAGGTGGTAATGGTGGCGTTTTGAAAGCGGTGTCATCTGGTTCTAAACCCTATGGTGTGATTGTTGATTTCTTAGCGATTAGAGAATCTCGTAAAGGTTCACCTATTGAATTCATCTTTCCGAAGACGGGTGTCAGTATGGTGACTGAACCGGTTGCCATCATGAAAGGGGCTCAAAATAAGGACGCAGCGAAACGCTTTGTGGATTTTGTATTATCAAAACCAGGACAGCAATTGGTATTAGATCAAGGGTACTTACCCGCACGTAGTGATATGCCTGTCCCAGACGGTTTCCCAAACCGTGCAGACATTAAATTAATGCCATTTGATGCAGCAAAAACCTTAGAAAATAATGCCGCTAACAAAGCGCGTTTTAGTGCGATTTTTGAAGGCTAATGAAAATGCTAATTCGCTCTTTGGACAGTCAGCTACGCTGGCTGTCCTTACTTTTATTTTTATTAATTGCTTTAATCAGCCTGCTACCAAGTTTAAGGTTATTGACAGAGGCTGTAACTAGCGTCAGTTTTACTGCGTCTTCTCCTTTGTCTGATGTATTAAGCAGCGAGCGCACTTGGAGAGCACTAAAGAACAGCTTCTATACCTCGAGCTTGGGCACATTGATTGCGGTGTTACTTGGTTCTGGGTTCGCTTTTATCGTGTCTTTAACCAATATACGACGTCGGCCTCTATGGGTGTTCTGCTTCATGTTACCCATGATGATTCCACCTCAGGTAACGGCCTTAAGTTGGTTGCAATTGTTTGGTCCTGCCAGCCCGTTATTAAATACATTCGGCATAGCCCCTGCATTAGGCAGTGCAAACCCAATGTATTCCGCAGAAGGTATCGCTTTGCTACTGGGTATTCAAAGTGCTCCCTTAGTCTTTTTAGCGTTGCGTACTCAGTTAATGAACTTGCCACAAGATATGGTGGAAGCTGCCAGAATGGCCAGTGCGTCACAATTTCGTATCTGGATTGATATTATAGTGCCTCTATCACGAAGCGCATTGGTGGCTGGAGCGGCCTTAGCATTTGTGTCTTCGTTAGGTAATTTTGGTATTCCTGCCATGCTTGGGATTCCCATTAACTACTTGGTGCTACCAACACTGATTTATCAACAAATGGCCGGCTTTGGCGAGGATATTCTTAGTGAAGTGGCGGGATTGTCGATGATCATTGCGTTGTTGGTATTAGCGGGAATGCTACTGCAGCAATGGTTACAACAGCGCAGTCAGTACGCTTTAATAGGCCATACTACGCAACCAATATTCTTTGATCTTAAGAAGGCAAGAATGCCGACTGAATTTGCTTTAGGAATGGTTTTAAGCTTCATTTTAGTGATTCCTTTAATTGGCTTGATAATCAGCTCTTTTGTACCAGCACTTGGAATGCCGCTCAACAGTAATACCTTTACATTAAACGCATATGTCGAAATGGTCAGTAATCAAGGGTCAACAGCGAGGGCCTTTGTTAATAGCGGCATGTTGGCCTTTTTTACCGCTATGGTGCTTATGTTGGTTTGTTTGCCACTTGGCTATTTATTGATGCGCTTACCGATGAGAGTCAGATCTGTAGTGGCCAGTCTAATAGAGGTGCCGTACGCAATACCCGGAATTGTCTTGGCGATTGCTTTTATCTTATTGTTTGCTAAGCCACTTCCTATTATTAATGTGAGTTTATATGGCACCTTAGGGATCATATTTCTAGCCTATTTGTCCTGCTTTCTCAGTGTGTGTTTAAAGCCTGTAATGACGGCCATGTCTCTTTTAGATGCCTCCCTAGAAGAAGCCGCGCAACTGGCAGGAGCAAACTCGATACAAAGATTAATGCACATAATTTTGCCATTAACAGCACCGGCTTTTTTTGCTGGTGGTTTGTTGGTCTTCTTAATTTCCATCAATGAATTAACGGTTTCAGCACTTTTATGGAGTGCAGGTAATGAAACTTTAGGCGTTTTGATTTTCAACTTAGATGAAAGTGGCGACAGTGTATTGGCTTCTGCTATTTCTGTATTAGTGGTGCTTTTAGTCGCATCTCTGATGGCTTTATTGAGTTTGCTGGCTCCTCGTTTACCAAAAGGAATCATTCCATGGCACGATTAATACTGCATAATGTCTGTAAACAGTTTTCAGAACAGCGGGTCATTAATAATTTAAATCTAAGCATTGAACCCGGGTCTTTTGTGGCGTTATTAGGCCCCAGCGGTTGTGGTAAGTCGACTATTTTAAGGATGTTAGCAGGGTTTGAGCCAGTAAGCTCAGGAGAAATCCGCCATGGTGAGCGCTGTCTTTCTAGTGAACAACAGCATGTGCCCACAGAAGCGAGGAATTTTGGCATGGTATTTCAATCCTATGCCCTTTGGCCACATATGACAGTGGCTGAAAATGTCGGCTACCCGTTAAAAATTAAAAAAATAAAAGGAGTGGAAAAAGAGCAACGTATTAAGGATGCCTTGTCTGTCGTCGAGTTGGAAGATTACGCAAATCGTTTGCCATCGCAATTGAGCGGCGGTCAACGCCAGCGTGTGGCTCTCGCTCGGAGTTTAGTGACAGAGCCGGATGTGGTGTTATTTGATGAGCCTCTGGCCAATTTAGATAGGCATTTACGAGCCACTATGGAAGCCACTTTTAGAGCGTTCCATAAACGCACTAAGGCGACAATTGTTTATGTTACTCATGATCAATCAGAAGCCATGTCGTTAGCGGATCACATTGCCGTATTGCATAAAGGGCAGTTAGTGCAATGGGCCACCCCAGAAGAATTATATAACACGCCAAAGAATACTTGGTTGGCAAATTTTATTGGTCGCGGATCGGTGTTGAAGGTTGCGGCCATTGAACCCTTGCAATATGTGAAAACCGACACCCTACATCAAATAGTACAAATGGTTAATGCGTCTGCGGCTACCAGTTCTATTTTAATTCGTCCCCATGATATCCAATTCGTAGAAGAAAACGTTGATGCATTATCGGTGCAAGTGCGTACTTGTATTTTCCGTGGTGAACGTTATGACGTTGAGTTAATACTGAATGATGGTCAAGCTCTCTTAGCTTATAGCGAGTATCCCATGATTGAGGGTAGTAAACATTACGTTCGTTTAATACAGGCTTGGGCATTGGAGGAAGACGTATGAAAATCAGTATTGATGTGCTTAGTGGCGCCGGTCGAAAAACCGCGGCGGCCATTTTGATGACGTGTTCTGACGAAGGTAATCCCCGCCCGATCCGTTTCTTATTGGATGCGGGGGGCGCACTGGAGGCGGGTGAAGATAAAGGTTGGGAAATACCGGACAATCTTGATGCCATTTTTATTTCTCATGATCATGAGGATCATATGGGAGCATTAAGAGAAATAGCGCAAGATAATAAAGTTAATCAAATACCTATCTACGCAACGACAGAGGTTCAAAAGCAATTCCCAGCAGGACTGAATGTCCGTACTTTACCTGTCTGCGGAGTTCTTCCAATCGAAGGCATCACTGTGACCACAGGGTCAGCTGGTCATTCATTTGGTGGTGTATGGCTTCATTTTGCCATTGGTAATGGTGTGTTTTACAGTGGCGATTTCAGTTTTGAATCCACTCTGTATGCTTTTACAACACCACCGACAGCGGAAATTGCGCTATTGGATGCGTCTTATGGTCTCTATGATGAATCATTAGATGGGTGTAAACGTAAGTTGGAGACGTTTTTAACGCATGAGAAAGCCTTACTTATGCCCGTGCCACAAACCGGTAGGGCCTTGGAAATTGCTTGCTGGTTATCGTCTATTGGTTTTCACGATTGGACATTAGCGGCCGACTGTATTTCACCTGAAAATGTGTTGGCGGGTGCAAAAGAGGGGATTTGTCATTCTATGATGCCTGTATTAATGAGACTTAAAAGCAAGCCATTCGATACTGACGCGAAAGTCCTGCTCTGCGGTGATCCTGATGGCCTAAGCGGAGAGGCGGCAGAATTACTTGCGCAACCAGAGCGCTATTTACCGGTCTATACAGGTCATCTTCCTGAGCATGCTCAATACTCTGTTAATAAAGGGGATGCTTTTTTTGTTCGCTGGAATGTGCATCCGCGTCAACGGGACTTAAAAAAACTGATCGATTATCTTCAGTGTCAAGTTTGCTTACCTTTGTTTCAAACGATTAACGATTTGCCCGCTTGGCAACAATCCCTTGGGAACAGTGTCACGACGCGTTCCTATATAGAACGTTATTACGATGATATAGACAATGTTTCCAATCACAGAAAAGCGGATAAATTGAATCGACATGCTTGGTTATAGCAAAGAAAAAAGGGAGTAAAAATACTCCAATTTCGTTTGAAGGAGATGACATTATGACATTAATAAAAGCACCATTTGTGTTTGTTCGTCATGCGCAAAGTGTTTACAACAAGTCTGGGTTAATCGGCGGCTTTACTGACAGTCAACTGAGTGAGGAAGGCATTCTTCAAGCGCAGAAGGCGTCAGAAATTTTGACCGGGATTGAATGGAGTGCTGTTTGCACAAGTTCACTAAAACGTACTAAAGAAACGGCGTCGTATCTTGTTCCTGATTATCCGTGCCATCATTATGATGGGCTAAAAGAACGCAATTGGGGCGATTTAGAAGGTGAGAGCATTTTGCAACAGACGCCTTATGAACTAACGCCTCCAAATGGCGAGTCATGGTTGGTATTTGAAGCGCGTGTTATAAAAGCTCTAAATACGATTTTGAGCCAATATGAGAGGCCCTTAATTGTGGCGCATTCCGGGGTGTACCGCGTGCTAAATAATCTGATTAATGGCACACCTTATTGCCCTAGAGTGGGTAATGTAACCCCTATTATATTTAACCCTAACCAAAATGGTCATGGTTGGTCTATTTCTCCATTTAAAGGAAAGTTCAAATGAATTCAAATGCTGTAATTGTCGATCTAGATGGAACTTTAGCGGAATTTGATCATGCTCAAGTTTCACATTGGGTTTTGGGAGCAGAGAAGCACTGGGGACCTTTCTTCGAATATATGAAAGACGCACCTGTGATTGAAAATGTCTTACGTTTAGTCAATATTCTTAAGCAACAAGGACAGTGTATTTTGATCTGCAGTGGTCGACCAGAGTCACATAAACAGCACTCAATTGATTGGATGATAAAGCATAATGTGCCGTTTGATGGCGTCTATTTGAGGCCCGATCACGCCGATTCTATGCCAGATGAAGAGGTTAAAAAAGCCTTGCTAGCAAAAATTCACGCGGATGGCTTTCAACCTTGGCTAGTGCTTGATGACAGAGACGCCGTAGTGGAAGGATGGCGTAACCTCGGTATGACTTGTCTACAATGTGCGCCAGGTGATTTTTAATTATGAAATGTGCTATTTAAAATTAGTGATAATCTAGTTGAGAAAAATAGATGACAAAGTAATCAATGAGCGTTCTTATTCGAGTGGTTAAATGACGGTTCGGTGGGAAAATCGCATTGAGGGTAATGCCTTCGGTTTGGTAGTCTGAAAAAAGAACCTCTAGCTGGCCGGATTTTATATATGGAGCCACCGCGTAGATTGGGGCTCTGCTTATTCCTTGACCTTTAATCGCCATATTAACCAGGGCTTTAGGGGAATTTGATTTAAAATCCCCTTTTATTGGCACAATGAATTTATGGCTATCATTTTGTAAGTTTGCTTCGAAGGCCCAGTGATTGGGGGTAGAGGCAATGGTAAGTGCTAAGCAATTATGTTCCGCTAGTTCTCTAGGATGGGTTGGTGTTCCGTGTTTCTGTAAATAGTCTTTTGATGCGAAAACAACGACATCCATTTGCGTTAGTTTTCGAGCAATAAGGCTGGAGTCCTCTAACTCACCTAGGCGAATGGCGAGATCAATACCTTCCTCAATAATAGAGACCCTATGATCCGAGAGGTGTAAGTCAATGGCAATTCTTGGATGCGTTTTCTGGAACATACTCAAAGCGTCAATAACACTTTGACTACCAAAGCCTGTTGGCGCACTCAGACGAATAGGCCCGGCGATATTCGTTTGGTTTTCTTGAAGGATACTTTCTAATTCATTAATTTGATTCAGTATTGGAACACAATGTCGTAAATAGGTGTTACCCGCCTCTGTCAATGTGACACTGCGAGTGGTTCGGTTGAATAATTGTGTCGCTAACTTATCTTCTAGTTGACCAATGTATTTACTAGCAAGCTTGGTGCTGATGCCAAGTGTTTTTGCACCGCCAGTAAAGGATTGCTGCAGGGCAACGGCAACAAACGTCCTCATTCCATCTATTGTGTCCATTATCCATACCTCTCATTATATTATGAACATAATGTACATTATTTTTAAACATTAGTGTCTATTATCTTACCAATCAACTCCCTATAAGATATTACTTGTTCACGACGTGTCGTGAATCAAGGGGTAATTTGATTGTGAATGCTCTAGTTACCATGACGCTAAAAAATACATTTAGATAGGAATGCAATATGAATAACGCACTACGTATATATAATTTTCCTCTTTCTGGTCATGCACACCGTGTTGTGTTGTTTGCGAACTTAGCTGGTATAGATCATGAGGTTGTGAATCTTGATTTACCTAATGGGGAGCATAAGCAAGCGGATTTTCTAGCGATTAATCCAGCCGGTCAAGTCCCTGCGATCGTAGACGGAGACATCAAATTATCCGATTCCAATGCTATTTTGGTTTACTTAGCACGTAAATATGCTCCTGCTTTTATGCCCACAGATCTTGTGGCAGAAGCACACGTTCAGAAATATTTAACCATGGCCGCTGGCGAGATTGCTTATGGACCGGCGGCCGCCAGATTAATTAATGTGTTTAATGCGCCGTTTAACAAGGAGCAAACTTTGATGGTGGCCGCTAAAGCCTTAGCAAGGTTAGACAGCGAATTAGAGGGTAAAGATTTCTTAGTGAACAATATACCCACTATCGCCGATGTTGCTATCTACAGTTATACCGCGCATGCCCCAGAAGGGGGAGTTTCTTTGGATGAATACCCAAATGTACGTCGGTTATTAACAAATATTGAAACCTTAAAGGGGTTTGTGCCTATGCCCTCAACTAAAGCTGGCTTAGTGAGCTAGACATCGAAAAACGCCCTGTGATTATTACAAGGTCGGTGGACGACGCCGACCTTTGTGAACGGTGATGACAAGGCTATTCAATTTCACATATTTGCAGAGTAAGTCGAGCTTGGTATGAAAGACATCACACAAAAGATAGGTTCACCTTTCCATCAAGGTGAACAATCCTTGCAGGAGCGTATAGGTAAAAAAGAAACGATGGATGGGATCGGTCGACGTGCCGTTCGTTCTTTTATGCCAGCACAGCACCGTGAGTTTTTTCGACAATTGCCTTTTGTTGTCGTTGGTAGTGTAGACAATCAAAATAATCCATGGGCTTCAATGGTCTTTGGAGAAGCGGGTTTTATTCAATCCCCTACAGAGACGAGTTTGTCTTTATCTACCCGTGTTATTGCGGGCGATCCATTACAGGATTCCATAAACGAAACGGGGCGACCACTAGGGTTATTGGGTATCGAATTGATGTCGAGACGGAGAAATAGAGTCAATGTGCGCATAGGTGAGGTTAATGACAATATGATTGCTCTAAATGTTGATCAGTCGTTTGGTAACTGTCCCCAGTACATACAGACTCGGCACTATCAATATGTACGTCCAGTGGGTTCGATGAGTCCTAGCCACACGGTTGAGCACTTTTCTAACCTAGATAAAATGGCTAATAAGTTGATAGACAATGCAGATACTTTTTTTGTAGCCAGCTTCGTGCCTGCTCTAGAACAGCCTGTAAGGGAAGGCGTGGATGTTTCTCATCGTGGTGGTATGCCGGGTTTTGTTAAGCGAGAAGGCAACCAGTTAACGATTCCAGACTTCCCAGGCAATCATTTTTTTAATACGTTAGGTAATTTTCTAATTAATCCGAAAGCAGGGTTACTATTCCCAGACTTTATCACTGGTGATTTATTGCAGCTAACTGGTAGCGTTGAACTGTTATTAGAGGATGATCCCGAGGTACTGTCTTTTCGAGGTGCAGAAAGAGCTTGGCGCTTTACTGTCATTCAAGGGCAATGGTTAAAAGACGCCCTGCCTTTTAGAAGCCTATCTGCAGAGTATTCACCCAATTCAGAAATGATGGGTACATGGCAAGAAGCGAAAAAACGACTTGCGATGGAAGGGCTTCGTAATCGTTGGCAATCTTATCGAGTAGAAAAAATTGAACCCGAAAATAGTGTGATTTGTTCATATTATTTAAGGCCTGCGGACGGTTCGGTGGTATTGCCGTTTTATGCAGGTCAGCATTTGACAGTAAAAGTGCCGATAGGAAAACAAGACAACATCCGTAACTATACCGTATCGAATGCGCCCAATGAGTATTACTATCGCCTCTCTATTAAACGCGAAGAGCGTGGGAGTGTATCTAACTTTTTCCATGATGATCTTATTGAAGGTCAAGTTATTCAAGTAAAAGTGCCGACTGGTCATTTTTATATCGATGCAAAGGCTGACCGTCCTGCTGTGTTAATTGCTGGTGGTGTAGGTGTGACACCGATGATGTCCATGGCACAGCATATTGCGAATGAAGGAAAGCGAACCCGCTATACTCGACAATTAACTGTATTTCATGCCTGTCGAACAATTGAAGAAAGGGCTTTTTTTCGTTCTTTTAACATGTTGCAAAAAGAAACTGAGGGTAAGCTCCGCTATCTCTCCGTTATTAGTCAGCCTGATGGAAAGAGTAAAATAGGGAGGGATTTCACTGTCTCAGGGCGAATAAATGCGGATGTTTTTCGACAGGAGTTCACTTTGGATTCTTATTCTAATGATCATATTGAGCGCTGTGACTTTTATATATGCGGACCAAATGGTTTTATGCAAACTATGTACGATGAATTGATTGCATTAGGAGTGGAAGACGGGCGTATTTATGCTGAGGCATTCGGACCTTCTGCCTTACAAAGAAAAGTCATACCAGGAGGAAGAATAAAGGAGTCAGACCGTGCCATGATTCGTTTTAGTGAATCAGGGATTGAAAGGGAATGGCGTGCGGGTGACAAAACCTTACTAGAAGTCGCTGAAGATCAAGGCTTGACTCCCGCATACAGTTGTCGCAGTGGTTCTTGCGGATCATGCTCTGTCAGGTTACAAAATGGTGCTATTACTTATCGTAACCCGCCGACAGCGAGTATTGAGCCAGGAAAGGTACTGCTCTGTTGCGCCGTACCTGCTAAAGGGGAAAACACGATTGTGCTTGCTATGTAATCGTTCTGTTTTTATTTACCAAGGATGGTTGGAAAAATAGTGTTCAAGGTGATCTATGAGTGCCCGCACAGTAGGGGATAAATGCTTTCTTGAAGAGTAAAGTGCATAAATGGTGAGGTCGTTTGGCTTCCACTCAGGTAAAATGGGTGTTAATTCCCCTGTCTTAATATAAGTATTTGCTAGATACTTTGGTTGGAGCGTTATCCCTGCGTGTTTTAAAGAAGCGTTTAATAAGACCGTCGCCTCGTTCGCACTGAGACGGCAAGTCACAGCAACGGCTTCGAAGTCTTCATTTTTAGATAAATTCCAAATATAACGTTCATGATTTTTATAGCCTAAACAATCATGGTTTTGCAAATCTTGTGGGTGTTTAATTGCCGTTTTTCCGTTCAGGTACTCCGGAGAGGCCACTAAAACGGACTCGCAGATAGCAATAGGTTTACCTATTAAAGATGGGTGGGGAGTGGAAGCAATGCGAATGGCCAAGTCGATACTTTGTTCTATCATGTCCGTCACTGAATCCTCCAGTTCAATATTGACTTGTACCTGAGTATATTTATTCATGAAATCTTGAATAGCAGGCAATAACTGATGAATGCCAAACGACATACTGGTAGTAATTCGAATTGCACCGGATAACACATCAGAGTTAGACGTTAAGTGCACTATATGATCTGCTTGTGCTACCCATGCTTCAATGTCTTTTAGTGATTCTTTGCCAGCCGTTGTTAAGGATATTTTTCGGGTAGTTCTATGCAGTAGACGTACCCCTAGCCAATCCTCTATCGTTTCAATATAACGAGTAACCATAGGCCTAGACATATTCAGTTTATCAGCTGTTAACGTAAAGCTATTGGAATAAGCCACATCGATAAATACTCTAGCGGCAGTCAGTTTGTCCATCATTTCTCTCTTTTATATGCTCGAATTATGAAATAATCATGTTCATTATTGTATCTTTTTCTGTGCATATCAATCCTCTATTATTCGTCTACTGACTACTTATTTGGAGAATGATATGAAAAAAATTGCATTAGTTATGGGCTCGGCCTTGATGGCTCAAGTGGCATTTTCAGCGGAGAATAAGGCATTAACATTCGATGTGTACAATGCGGATGAAAATAGTTTTAGTGTCAACTCAACTGTTATTTACGGTGACACGGAAGCCATGGTGGTTGACACTGGATTTACAAAAGTAGATGCATTAAATATCGCAATAAAAGTCATTCAATCACAGAAAGAATTAACCACCATTTTTATTAGTCAAGCAGATCCAGACTATTATTTTGGTGCAGAAATATTGCATAAGTTGTTTCCAAAAGCCGATATTATTACCACGCCAGCCGTGAAGAAAGTGATCGAGAAAAAATTGGAACAAAAACTGGCTGTTTGGACTCCTAGAATGGGAGCGAATGCGCCTGAGTCTCCAGTAGTTCCAAAGGCATATTCAAGAAAAACTATTATGATCGATGGCCATAAAGTTGAAATACATGGCACAGAAGGTTTATTAGCGCATAGACCCTATTTATGGATACCTGATCAAAAAACTATCTTGGGAAATGTGTCTGTTTTTGGCGATTTACATTTGTGGATGGCGGACACGCAGACGTTAGAATCTCAACAAGCGTGGAAGAATCAACTTCATGAAATGTTAGAGCTGAATCCAGAAAGCGTTATTCCTGGCCATATGGCGAGTGGAACAAAAATGGATGTAAGTGCTATTCAATATTCCATTGACTACCTAGAGGACTTTCAAGAGGCTGTTACAAAGAGTGCTAATAGTAAAGAACTGATGGATTTGATTTCCCAGAAATACCCAAATGGCGATAAATCCATTGCTCTAAGTATCGGAGCGAAAGTACATAAAGGCGAAATGCAATGGTAAGGCTTGGCTACGATTATCTGCTTATGGATGCTTGCATGCAGAGTCAGTGATTTTCTACCTTCATAAGCATCTATCGCGACAGAAGAGTAAACGCTTGCCATGACATTGGTAGGCGTTTTTTTGTTTATAAGATAATAAAGATTGCGATTTAAATTTGTTTAAAATAAGATTAAAAGTATATTTTTATATAAAAAGTCTAAATATATGAGTAATAGTCTACATCCTTATAAGTTAGTTGCTCGCACTCTGCGCTTACTTTTACCTGATTTGGTGGAAGTGGTTGTCCATGACCTTCGTACCAACAAGATTTATCATATTGAAAATGCTTTTACACATAGGTGTGTAGATGATGATTCACTTTTGGAAACTGAAAATTACGAAAATGAAATGAATGAAGAGGGGGTTCTAGGCCCTTATGTGAAAACCAACCCTGATGGCAGTAAGGTAAAATCCATCTCGATGGTAATCACGGAGGAGGCATCAGGTCCTATTGGATTATTGTGCATCAATATGAGAATTGATGGTTTTGAGTTGTCTCTGCAACACCTAAAAAGCATTGTCTCATTTCAAATTCCTGATGCGGAACCGATTTTAAAAAATGATTGGCGAGAAACCGCTAATGTCATTATTTCCAAAACCTTGCTTGAGATGAATGTGTCGCTTAGCCATGCCAAAAAAACTGACCGTTTAGCCATTATTAAAGCGCTAAATGAAGCGGATATCTTTCTATCTCGGGGCTCAGCCGATTATGTCGCCGAAGCCCTCGGTATATCTAGGGCAAGTTTTTATCAGTTATTAAAAGCCAGTAAACAATCTACCGACGCAATGTGAGAGTACGAATTATGACTAAAACGAAAAAGCCGATGCGCGACTTTAGCCTAGAAGTCTTTTTTTCCAAATGGGAATTCGCTGCCAAGTACCATATGACGGCATCAGATTTAGAAAGTATGACGCTTGAAACCTTACTTTCTATGGCAACAGCAGAACAGCGAAGCGAGTTTAATTCACTTTGGTTAGGTTACACGGAAACCTGGGGCGCACCTGAGTTGAGGCGGGAAATAGCTCAGCTCTATGAACGATTAGATGCCAAAAATGTTCTTTGTATGGCGGGTGCTGGGGAAGGTATTTACAGTGTTTCAAAATGCATATTGGGCCCTGAAGACCATGCTATAGTACCTACTCCTAATTATCAAAGTGCTGAAACGGTACCTCTGTCAATATGTGATGTCACCGGTGTGCCATTATTGACAAAAAATACGTCCGGTAATGACGGTTGGTTTTTGGATATTGAGGCGATAAAAAATGCCATTCGTCCAAATACAAAATTGCTGTCATTAAACTTTCCACATAACCCAACCGGGATGTTGATTAATCGCGCAGAATTGAATGCCTTAATTAGCTTATGTCGCGCACATGATATTTATATCTTGTCCGATGAAGTATATCGAGGCGTTGAATTGGATTTAGCGGATCAAATGCCACAAATAGCCGATCTTTATGAAAAAGGTATTTCTTTAAATGTAGTTTCAAAAGCCTATGGCTTACCTGGATTAAGGATTGGTTGGGTTGCGTCTCAAGATTTAGATATTTTACAAAAGATAGAGCGTTATAAGCATTTTTTATCGATTTGTAACTCAGCGCCTTCTGAGTCGTTAGCGCTTATTGCCATCCAAAACAGAGAGGCTATCTTCGCTAAGAATCGCGCATTAATGATGGAAAATGTGCTGTTATTGGAAGCGCTATTCGATGACTTTCCCAGCCTGATTCAATGGCAACGCCCAAAAGGAGGCTGTGTGGCTTTTCCTAAATACACAGGTCCTGATAATGTAGATGTTTTTTGTCAGGGCTTACTGGAAAAAAGTGGAGTCTTGCTTTTACCTGCGTCGATTTATGTGTCAGATTTAACCGAGGTAGCTCAAGATTGTTTTCGTATTGGGTTTGGTCGAGGAGAGATTTTCAAAGAGGGTGTCTCCGTAATGCGTCAACATTTTGAGCAATACTACGCGGATTATGCAAGATAACCCTCATGTTGGTAGTCAGAAATTCTTATTTGTAGTGATTTTTTTGAATTCAGCAAGGCGAATTATAAGGGCTTAGAATGCGTATTGTGACATTAAAAGAGATTCAATCCATGGTTTCGTTATCGGCCGCCACAGTAGCCGTTAGAGACGCGTTTATAGACTACTCTCAAGGATTAATAGAACAGCCAGATCCTATGCAAATTTTATTTAAAGATGAGCTGGGCCGACTTACGGGTGACTGTCACGTAAAGTCTGCACAAAAAAAACGGCATGCATACTTTGTGATTAAGGTCGCATCAGGTTTTTATAATAACGCCGCCGCAGGGTTGCCGGTCAACAATGGCTTGGTATTGGTTATGTCTTCGGATAATGGCCAGGCTGTAGCATTGTTACAGGATGAAGGATGGTTAACTCAGGTGAGAACCGCCGCTGCTGGAGCGTTAGCCGCATCACTAAGAGACGTAAAAAAGACAGATTGTTTGGGTGTTATAGGTACGGGCATTCAAGCCTATTTACAGGTAAAAATGATTACTGAAAAACTGTCATTGAAAAGAGTGGCGGTACTTGGGCGGTCGCTGGAGAAAAGTGCGGCCTTTTGCCGTAAATTAAATGAAGAGCTTGATGTTATCGCTGTGCCAATGGACAGTGCTAGGTCGGTGTGCCATGCGAGTCAAGTTGTTATCACGGTAACGCCTTCTGAAAGAGCCTTAATTCGTGCTGAGGATTTACCTGAGTCATTGCATATAGTCGCGATAGGTGCAGACAGTCCTGGAAAATTAGAAATAGACCCTAGCGTGTTTCATGCTGCAAAAATAGTGGTAACCGATGATCATGATCAATGTTTACATCACGGGGATTTTGGTGCGGCAGTGAGAGCTAAGGCTATAAAAGAAGATGCCGATTACGCCATGGGAAAGGTGCTATCCGGTCAATATTCGGAATTAGACTTTAATGGTACGGGGATTTCCATTGTCGACTTAACAGGACTAGGGGCTCAGGATCTAGCGGTTGCAAGCTTACTGGTGGATCAATTTTCTACCTCCCTGTAGTCAGATCTATATTGGTGATCGTTATAGTACAAATATAACTAGGTTGTTTTCCTTGCCTCTTCTTATTTTAAGGGTAGGGATGGATTACACCAAATCATCCAGATCTGAAAAACGAATGGGTTTGCCTTTTTCATTAATAGAGGTTCCAGTCACAATAGCCTGAAGTATGAGTGCGTTATCGCTTAGGCGTGTTATTGTTTGGTGAAAGGCAAACTTTATTTTACTGGTTTTTACCATATGAGTGCTAATGATGAACTCATCTTGACTAATAAGAGGGGATTTATAGTCAAGCTCAGCTCTAATAACCACTAAATTAATGTTGTTTTTCGCAAGTTCAGTAAAATTAATCCCCTTACTTTTTAGAAATTTGTGACGTGCGTGTTCTAGATAATTTTGATAAACAGAATTATTAACAATACCTTGAATATCACACTCGTAATCTCTTACTTCAAAATTTGTAATGTGCTGTTCTACCATGGATTTTTTCTCATGCTGTAATAATGTTTTCCGGCTATTCAGAATTAGTTTGTTGAAACTTGGTTACCACCTTTCGCTTTAGCGTGCATTAGGTTCTTTCTGGCTCTGTCTAAGAGTTGTTCGCCTAATTCTTGTCCTAATAATGTAGCAATACCAATAGATACCGTTAATGAGGAAATGGGTTCTTGTGTTTTTTTGGTTCGAATCACTTGGTTCTGTATTTGTAAACGTAGTTCTTCAGCAAAGGTTGATGTAAAACTGAGGCTTTCTTCATTAATCAAGATGGCAAAAGTACCACCGTCTAAATGTGAAGCTACGCTGTTTTCTAGTTTTTTACTTTGTAGAAACTGCCCTAGAAAACGAATAATAGCACTGCCTACCTTCTTTCCATATTGTTGATTGATAAGAGCTAATTTATCAATATCGATCAGCATTATGGATAAATCATCTTCAGCATCATTGATCCAAGAGTAGAGCGTCCTCTCTAGCCCTTGGCTATTTAATAAACCAGTGACAGGGTCAATATTTGAATTTTCCTTAGACTGATGTATTTCCTCTTTTAAAGACAATATTTGATTTTGAATTTCTTGTAAGCTTTCTTGAAAAAGATGGGTTTGGTGTGATGCTTTTATGGAATTCACTTCTAAATAGCGAACCACTTTCTCAATATTTTCAACACGACCATTACTTTTTAATGAACGTTTACTCTTTTCTAGTGAACTGGTGAGAGTTTGTAACCCTTCACTCATTTTTTCTGAACTTGATTCTATTTTTTCAATCATAGAATCAAGCTGACTTGAATGTTCATCGTTTACTTTTAAATCTTCGTCTAGAATGAACTCTTGAAAAAGCTCTTTAGAAATAAAATTAGGCAGGCTACCCAGTTTTTGGATAGTCGTGTCCATGATGTTATTCAGTTTTTTGTTTCGATTGGAAACATAGGTGTACCAAACGCCGTAATTATAGGGAGTTGGTGCAATATTCAGTTTCATCATCAAAGGAACGGCTTTTCGTAATAAGCTCACAGCCTGAGAAGGACTTTCTTGGCGCATCTTAACCTCTTAAAGAAGATAAAACGCTAAATCCGTTTGGCGTAAAATAAGTAACTAAATTATATCTTTTACAAGATACGGCATAATTTTATTGTTTTATTAAACCGATAAATCTATTTTCTATCGGCTGAAAACAAGGATACTTTATTTTTATTATTTTCTTACATTTATCCACCTGATTTTTTTGCTCGAATACCCTTTAACGAAAGCAGTTGTATTATTTTATCTCTGTGATCACCCTGAATCTCTACAATACCATCTTTTACTGTGCCACCTGTTGCGCATTTAGCTTTTATTTCTTTTGCTAATTTAGCTAGTTCAGTACTATTGAGAGCTAAATCTGTTATCAAGGTAGCGCCTTTACCTTTTCTGCCTTTTGTTTCATGCAGTACTTTTACTTTTCCAGAGCCTATGACGTGGTGATCCTCTTTGCAACTGCAGTCATTGATTGATTGCTGGCATTGTGAACATACCTTTCCTACCTCAGTGGAATAAACTAACTTGCTTGACATCGGTTACTCGCGCTTCAACAATTTCGTAAAGAAATAAAGTTTATCATCATTACATATAGTAACAATCTTTAAATGATTAAGATTGAATTTAATTTATTGACTATACTTCACCTAAAGTGGATAGAAGTCGATTCATTATGCAACCTAAATACTCCATTACAAAAGCCTTGAGCCACCATGTTCCTTGGGTTTTGGAACTGGCTAAAAGAGAAAACTGTTTTTATGAGTTTTATTCTTACTCAAAGATGGGCCCTCTTACTGAAGAGGACTTGTTGTCTAGATTTGAGAATGATTTAGAAGAAGATCATTACTTAATCTTAGAAAATAAGCAGGCAGTCGTTGGTTGGATTATTTTTGTTTTCCAAAATGAGCAAAAATCGAAAGCCGAATTATTACTTAAAATACGTAAAGATCAGGTATATTCTGATGTTGTTAGTTACGCGATTCGAAGTTTACTGCCCGTTCTTGGGTGCTGCGGACTAGAAAGTCTTACTACTCGAGTTGATATGAATAATCAGTTTTACTATCGAATCTTTGAAACATCTGGTCTCACACCAGTTAAAGCGAAATTGCCTGACTCTAATTTAAATAAATTTATTGTTCATTTAATAGATTTCAGGTGGCGTTTAGAGTGATGTTTTGGTCCATATAAAGAATACCTTTATAAGGACCACCAATTCGGCTTCGGCCATAAAAAGTGAATTTTATATCATACTTATGACCGGAACAATATAGAGTATTTACAAGCGATAGATTGCGCTTAATCCTATGGTTCTTGTTTGACCTACTGATGCTCTTGGTCCTCGTGCAGCATAATAGACGACATCTTCGTTGGTTAGATTCGTAACGTAACCGTTAATGGTCAGATTATCGAGAAGAAACTGAATACGAGCATCTGTCGTTGTATAATCACCCACTTTATAATTGTCGGTATTATCTAAATCAGAGCAATAATCTCCGACATAAGTAATGTCCGCACCAAATGACCACTTTTCCCCAAGGTACTGAGCAAAGCCAAAACCAAAATGGTTTTTTGGTGCGCTAGGCAGATCATTCCCTTTAAAGGTTTCAAATTGATCAATTTGACCTGTCCAATCAAAGCCACTTGTACGATCTACTTTTTCGTTTGCAATACGAACACCTGTAATGACATTCGTTTTATCTGTGTTCGCATATGTACCCTCACTATAAATTGCTGTTGTGGTGGTAGCATCATCGTTTTGTAAATAAGAAGCATGGGTATAAGAATCTTTTATCGAGTCATAGATGAATTATCATCGTATCTTTTTATTTTGATGCTAATGAGGTTAGTACGTTACTTTCATGTATGGGGGGCGGTTTGTTCTTTTAAAAATGAATTTAAACGAATGGACAGGCAGTAGAAACAATTTACGCTTTTATATCAATGATTAGTTGTTTGGAAATTGGCTACTTTTTCTATAAATTTGAATTTGTTTACTATTACTAGTTTTTTCCTTTTCAGTAGTAAACAATCGCAAATTGAGAGAAGTGTTTGAAGCTAGGGTCATAACCTAATGTTGTTTCACACGGCCTCAGCGAGACCGTGAGTGTTTAACCAGGTAATAGTCCCTGTGAAACTGTCTGGATACGGTGCTTTTATATCCATGATTTGATGAGTAATAGGATGAAAAAAACGAATATTTAAAGCATGTAAAAACATTCTTTTAGGGAGCAAATCTAGTTTAAACAATGCGTTGTAATGGCGGCAACCGTAGCGTGTGTCGCCAATCAATGGATGGAAAATATGCTTAAAATGACGCCTTATTTGATGCTTTCGACCCTGCCGAGGTGTGATTTCTACTAATGAGCAACGGGCTTCGTCATAACGGCTAACGGCCATTGGCAGAGTGAAATGCGTCAGTGTTTTGTAATGGGTTTCCGCTGCTTTCTCTGTTCCTGCCACCTTAGCTCTAGCCGATCCTTTTACTTCATTTATTTTTGCGAGCGGGTAATTAATATTACCACGGCTCGCTAAATGACCTCTGACTAACGCATGGTAGGTTTTTTCTATCTCATGGTTTTCAAATTGAGTGCCGAAGTCTCTGGCAACAGCTGGCGATAAGGCTAAAACAAGTACACCAGAGGTCGCTCTATCAAGTCGATGGACAGGAAAGACCCATTGACCAATCTGATCTCTTAATCTTTGGACAACCGCTTCTTCTTCCTGCTTGTCGAGATGGGTTCTGTGTACCAGCAGACCTTCAGGTTTGTTGATGACAACGATATGCTCATCTTGAAATAGAATAGGTAAAGTATCAATCATGATGAATGAGTCAATAAAAAATCTTTGATATGTCCCATTGCGATATTTGCCAGAGTTTGCATTGCTTGCTCACTGGCCCACGCGACATGCGGCGTTAACAAAAAATTTGGGTAGTCGGCTAGTGCATTCAGTGGATTAACAGAAGACATTGGCTCAAGGGTGGCAACGTCCATGGCGGCGCCAAGAATTTGTTGGGTTTTAATGGCTTCAACTAGTGCTTCTTCATCCACTAAACCACCGCGACTCACATTGAGCAATACGGCTGTAGACTTCATGTCTTGGAGTTCTTGTTTTCCTATCATGGATTTGGTTTCTGCCGTCAGGGGGCAATGAAGAGTGACAATATCGGCCACTTTAATCCCTTCAGCAAAGGCTATGCGTCCTTCACGTGCCGTGTCAGTATGCTTACGCTCTGCAAAAAGACAATGAATGCCAAATGCCTCTGCGATACGAGCCACATTTTTACCTATGTTTCCATTACCCACAATCAGCATAGTAGAGCCAGCTAAATCATTAATAGGGTAATCTAGAAAACAAAAATGAGTCGATTTGGACCAGGCTCCTTGCTTTACCGCTCTTACATAAGAATCAAGGTTGCGTTTTAAATTAAGCAGTAAAGAAAAGGTGTGTTCAGGAACACTGTTGGCGGAGTAGTCAGCCACATTCTGTACTAAGATGTTATTTTTTTTGCAGTATTCTAGATCAACATTATTGGTGCCAGTAGCGGTCACTTGGATCATTTTTAAATGAGTGCATTGGGCTAATGTTTCGGCACTTAACCATGTTTTATTGACTAAAATAACATCAGCGTGCTTGATTCGTTCGACTACTTGCTCTGGTGATGTATGAGGGTACTCAGTAATACTTAAAGAAGACGTTGGCACATTAAACGTAACGTGTTCAGGGAATGAGCCTCGATCTAAAAAGACAGCTTTCATTATATTTCCTTTTTATTTTGACAACATAGGCATAAGAAACGGCATAATATTTTGGAGGACTTGTTTTTGCCCTTCAGGATTAGGATGTAAGCCATCCTCTAACATAAGATCATCATTTAGGGCAACATTGTCTAGCATAAATGGAAGATAGGATTCTATATTGAATTGCTCAGCAAGAGCCTGATAGAGAGTAAAAAATTGTTCCGTGTAACGTTTTCCATAGTTGGGCGGCATGCGATTTCCGATGAGCAGAACACTGGCTCCATGGTTGATGGATTGCTGAATCATCGTTTCTAGATTGGCTTTCGTCTTATTTAGAGGGTAGCCTCTGAGCCCATCATTTGACCCCAACTCTAGAATGACGATGGTAGGTTGATGGGTAGTGAGTAATTTGTTTAAACGAGCAACACCGCCTTGAGAGGTTTCACCACTAACACTGGCGTTGATAATAGCATAGTTAGTATCTTGAAAATCGGCTGTGTTTTCTAATAAAGAAACCCAGCCTTGATCTAGTTTTAGGTTGTAAGCAGCACTTAAGCTGTCTCCCATAACAAGAATGCTATTTGCGTAAATGGAAGAAGACAGCAAAAGAAAAGCGGTCATAAACAAAAATTTAATGTGGTTTAAGAAATGCATTTTTCTTACCTTAAAGAATGAGAACGAGTAAGTATATGAAGACGAATCTTGCAATTAAAACACAAAATTTAACTCATACGGTAAAAACTGCTGCTGATGATCTTACTATTTTGAATGATATTTCAATGAGTATTGAAGAAGGGGAAAGTGTCGCCATAGTGGGGGCCTCCGGATCTGGAAAATCGACCTTATTAGGATTAATTGCTGGATTGGATGTATGTTCCGATGGCGACGTACTTTTGTATGGTCATAACTTGTCGAAATTAGATGAGGAAAAACGTGCGGATCTTCGAGGCCAATATGTCGGTTTTGTGTTCCAGTCTTTCCATCTATTGCCGAGTCTCACAGCATTAGAGAATGTTATGCTGCCCGGTGAACTAAAAGGTGATAAAGACGCTAAGCGTAAAGCGACAGAATTTTTAGAACAAGTTGGCTTAGAACATAGACTACAGCATTATCCTCGCCAGTTGTCTGGTGGTGAACAGCAGCGTGTGGCTGTGGCTCGTGCGTTTGCCTCTTCCCCGAAAGTACTATTTGCAGACGAACCTACGGGTAATTTAGATTCTGAAAATGGCAAAATGGTGACTGACTTACTATTTGGGTTGAATGAAAAGCAAGGTACTACCTTAGTTTTAGTCACTCACGATGCGAGCTTGGCACAGCGCTGCTCTCGTCAAATTATGATGTCATCCGGTAAAATCATCGAATCATTAGGTAAGGAGTAACAGACAATGTTGGCTGTTAAACTGCTTATTAGAGAAATACGTAATGGCGATGTCCTGACGTTATTGTTCGCCTTAATTTTATCTGTATCGACCGTCACAGGAATTGATTTGTTTGTTGATCGCTTACAGACGTCCTTTACCATACAATCAGCAACCTTGCTGGCGGCTGATAGGGTTGTTAGAAGTAATACAGCGATTACCAATGAAAGAATGGAATATGCGAAAGAGCAAGGTTTAGAAACGGCACAGAAAACGTCTTTCTCATCCATGGTTTTTTCGAACGAAGGGTTACAGTTATCGCAATTATCTGCGGTGACGGGTAATTACCCATTAAGAGGAAGCTATTTGGTTGATGATGACTTGTTTGGCGCTGGCTACTCTGTTGAGGATGGTCCTAGTGAGGGCGATATTTGGGTGTCATCAAGACTGGCAAGCTTATTAGGTGTTGGTATAGGAGATGCGGTACAAGTTGGTGAAACTGATCTAACCATTCGTCATTATTTAGTACGAGATCCAGGTTCCACAGGGTCCGCTTTTGCGATTGCACCAAGGGCGGTGATTAACCAAGACGATTTATTAAAAACGCAAGTAATTCAACCAGGTAGCAGAGTGCGTTATTCGTTGTTACTTGCCGGTAATGAAGACGCCCTCAATCAATATGAAGCTTGGATTACGCCTAATTTAGAAAAAGGAGAGCGCTGGAGAACCCCTAAAAGTGGGGGGCAGGGCATTAATTCGGCTATAGAAAGAGCGGAATCATTCTTATTGTTAGCTGGGACCTTAGCCGTAGTTATGTCTGGTGTGGCTATGGCGTTAGCGTCTTCTCGTTATGTTCGACGACACCTCACACAAGTCGCTGTGATTAAAACATTAGGCGCTACCCCGAAAAAAATTGCACAACTATTATTGTCACAATTGGCTATTATTTTCTTAGTAGGTACGGGTCTTGGATTATTACTGGGTTGGCTTATACAGGAAGTGATTGCGTTAAGTTTAGCCAGTTTGTTATCGACCGTATTGCCTGCCGCATCAATTAGTAACTTATGGTTAGGGATGGTGACTGGCCTAATGTCACTCTTTGCCTTTTGTCTGCCATTACTGATGCGTTTATTTGATGTTTCTCCATTAACGGTTTTACATCCAGCAGGAAAAGTGCAATTAAAGTCATTGCAACTCTATATCATTGCGTTAACGGGTATGTATTTATTAATGGTTGTCTACACGGGTGGATTGCTATTACCAAGTATTATGATCGCAGCCATTTTTATGGTAGCCGTGGCCATTGGCATTATTGGTTATGGGCTTTTTAAGTTAGGTAGAGTGTTAACGTCTGGAGCGGTGAGTGGTTGGCAAATTGGCCTTGCTTCATTGCATCGTCGCTTGATGGGAAATTTATTCCAGCTGTTGGTGTTTACTTTAATTATCATGTTGGGGTTAATTTTAATTGGGGTGAAATCCAGTTTGATTTCTGATTGGCAAAGACAACTTCCTGTTGATGCGCCTAATCATTATTTATTTAATGTTCAAGAGGGCGAAGTTAAACAGATCTCTGACATAGCTGATAATTTACAAATACCGGTCAGTGAATGGTATCCAATGGTAAGAGGTCGAGTGGTTCAAATTAACGGACAGGATGCTGACTTACTTTATACATCTGATGATAAAGAACCTGAATTACTTTCAAGAGAAATGAATTTAACTTGGTCAAATGAATTGGCTGAAGATAATGTTTTGCTTGAAGGTGAGTTTGGTGGAAATGTGAATGGTTTATCTATTGAAGAAGAAGTCGCTAAAGAAATCGGGCTGAAAATTGGTGATACCTTGGGGGTGAAGATAGGCGGTTTAGACTACCAACTGCCTATTACGTCGATCCGAAGTGTGGATTGGAGTTCCATGAGGCCGAATTTTTACCTGATATTACCTCAAAGTATTTTATCAGACTTCCCTGCAAACTATGTAAGCAGCGTGTTTATTGACAAAGATAATGTTCAATCCTTTTATAAAAAAATGGCGGATTTCCCTACAGTATCCATGCTGAACGTGGGTGATTTAATTCAACAAATACAGCTCATTATCGCGCAAGTTTCTCAAGCCATTCAGCTTGTTTTGTTCTTTATCTTGTCTTCAGCGGTATTGGTATTGAATGCAAGTGTTAGGGCAAGTTTAGACGAAAGGCTAGAGGAAGGTGCACTATTAAGAACGTTGGGAGCAAGTAAAACCTTAATTCGCCAGTCAATGTTGGTGGAATTTGGGTTCCTTGGTTTCTCCGCTGGTGTTATTGGTGCTTTAGCGGCAGAATTAAGTTTGTTTGGTTTGCAAGTATTTGTGTTTGAGCTTGCTCCAAGCTTTCATCCCTTAATGTGGTTTTTAGGACCCATGACAGGCTTTGTTGTAGTATCAATTATTGGATTATATGCGGGTAAGTCTGTATTGACCGTGCCTCCAATGAGAATGCTGCGATCTTTATAAATAATAAGAGTTTATGCTGAAAACAGACGAAGGTTATATTCTTAGCCGTCATGCTAAGGATATAAAAGGTGTGGTTGAGATGTCTTACTGGGTAAAAACCGCCAGTAAGACAGTGCATGTGGTCCCTAATAAGCAGCATGTTGTTTTTTTTACGGACTTACAAGCTCAAAAGTTACTGGTCATGTTGAACATTCATTTTGAAAAACATGACTATTTAGATTTTCAGCATCGGCCAGTATTAACAGTATATTGTTCTAGTCTAAAACAAAGACATGATTTAATTCAGAGATTGAAACAAAATGGCTTTCCGGTTTATGAGGAGGATATCAAACCTCAAGATCGGTATTTAATGGAAAGGAGGATTCGCGGAGCAATATGTTTTATTGGTGAGTGTGACAGTACAAGCACTCATTACAACCAGGCTATTCTCAAACCAGCTAAAATAGATTCTCCCTTTAATCAGCCAGACTGGAAGGTTTGGTCTGTTGATATTGAAACCTCGGTTACGAATAACACCCTGCTCTCTATTGGCGTTGTTTCCAAGGACCTAGCGGCTGTGTTTGTTGTGAGCCTGACTCCTAATGAAGATCCACGCTGTTATTATTTCAAAGATGAAAAAAGCTTGTTGCTCGCATTTATGCGTTTTATCCGACTGCATAACCCTAATATTATCATTGGTTGGAATGTTATTGGGTTTGATATGGCGTTTATCGACCGCCGATGCCAAGCACTTGGGCTGAAACCTCAGTTTGGTGTGAATGGCGAATCTTGGTCACTGCGCTCATCGGAAAAAGAAGGGAAATACTTCATTACTATACCTGGACGGGTGGTGCTAGATGGTATTTCTTTATTGAAAGTGGGTGGTTACCATTTTGAATCCTACAGTTTAAATAATGTCAGCAAAGAAATTTTACAAGACCAAAAAACGCTTCATGGAAGTGGCCGTTGGCAAGAAATTGAAGCAATGCACGCTAACGATTTAACTAAATTTGTTGACTACAATATACAAGATTGTGATTTGGTCTTACGGATTTTTCAAAAATTAAAATTAATTGAATTACAACAAACACGTGCAGATTTGACTGGCATACCATTGGAGCAAACAGGAGGCTCGGTCGCGTCTTTTGAAAATCTCTACCTGCCAAGACTGCACCAAAGCGGTTTTGTTGGACCTGCTTGGAGTGAGGGTGAATTTCAGTCAAGTCCTGGCGGTTTTGTAATGAGTTCTATACCTGGCTTTTATAAAAATGTCTTAGTGCTGGATTTTAAAAGTCTTTATCCGAGTATTATACGAACCTTTAAAATTGATCCGCTGGCCAGGATAAGTCAACAAGAACCGAAGGTGGAAGGTTTCTTAGGGGCTAGATTCGCGGTTGCAGATGCGATCTTACCGATATTGATTGATGAGCTTGCACAAGCCCGTGAATTAGCAAAAGCTCAAGACAATAGTATCTTAAGTTACGCGATTAAAATCATTATGAACTCCTTCTATGGTGTTTTAGGGTCTAATGTATGCCGCTTTTATCATGCGGAATTGGCTAGCTCTATTACCATGAGAGGCCATCAAATTCTAGAGCAAACGAAGCAGTGGATAGAAGCATTTGGCGGAAAGGTTATTTATGGTGACACTGATTCCGTGTTTGTTGTTTTAGATGATAAGTTTGCTCCCCATGAGATTAATCAGCAAGGTAAAAAGTTATGCACCTTGATTAATGATAAATGGATGGATTATTGTCGCACTGAGCATCAAACTCGATCATATTTAGAGCTAGAATTTGAAACCTGTTATGAACGGTTTTTTATGCCAACCATTCGAGGGCAAGAAGAGGGTAGTAAAAAACGCTACGCAGGTATGTCTAATGGTGCGCTTATTTTTAAAGGTCTAGAAGCCGCCCGAAGTGATTGGACACCATTAGCAAGACGATTCCAAAAAGCCTTGTTTCAACAGGTGTTCACGGATAAGGACCCGATAGAGTTTATTCGAGACACTATTAGTCGTCTTGAAACAGGAGAGTTTGATCAGGAGCTCATTTATTCTAAACGTCTTAGCCGTCCTATCGATTCTTATCAAAAAGTCATTCCTCCGCATGTGAGAGCGGCTAAAATGAAAGAACAATATAATATTGAGCAAGGCTTAGGGCGTGAATTTCATGAGGCAAAAAAACGGATAGAATATTTTTATCGACGTTCGGGAGTCGTACCTTATCAGGCGGGTCAGGACCTAGTAGATATTGATTATGACCATTATATTGAAAAACAAATTACCCCGATTGCAGACAGCATTTTAACTCACTTTCATACAAGTGTAGATAACTTATTATCTAAGCAGCTGGGATTAATATAATATTGATTATAGCTTTGTTTTAAAAGGCTAGATAGGGAGTTGTTTTTAAAACAAACGTTGCGCTAAGACTGGTTCTTCGTTATAAGTACACTTGCCTTTAGTAAGGACATTGTCGCGTGAAAGTAACAGACTTTAAAATTATTTCTTTTATATTTGCCCTTGTTGTCTCTATTTTTTTGTTAGAGATGCCTTCTTTAGCAACCCCTACCTCAACGACTATCAATAGTATTGATGCTTTTCTATATGTGGATAAAGCAAACAAAGAGACTATTGAGACCCTATTACCAAAAAGTCGCTCTTTAGAGTGGGAAACACTTGGTTCTGATATTTCTAATTTGAATTTTGGGTATTCTAATTTTTTTATTGGATAAAAATAAAAAATTTCCCGAAGAATATAGAGTTTATAAATTTAGAATACTCTCTTATAGATGTTGTTGAATTCTATGAAGTTAGTAATAATATGTTGGTTAACCAAGTTATTACCGGTGATACGTTACCGTTTTCAACACGCTTTATAAAAAACAATACCTTTACTTTCCCATTGTCGAATAAAAATACTGATTCTGAATTGTATGTAAAAGTTTATTCAGAAGGAATACTTAAGCTTCCGTTTAATTTATACACATTGAATCAAGTTTCTGAAAAAATTAAAAAAGATTCTATTCTAATTGGAACCTATGTTGGATTTATGATCTTTGCAATCATAGGTTGTTTGATTGTCTTGGGTATAACAAAAAATGATAACTTTATCTATTTTTCCCTCTATTTTTTCATATTATTAATTAATGGGCTGAATTTTAAAGGTATGCTTTTTCAATGGGTATGGCCGTCTCATCCAGAGTTTAATAAATATACTACTAATATAATCTGTTTTGTTTTGGCCTATAGCCAATTGCTATTTGTTGAAAAGTATTTACGTATAGTAAACGTCTGGCAAAGTAATTTTTTATACTATTTAAAACTCATTTCGCTATCGGCACTGTGTTTCTCTTTCGCGCCAGGACTATATTCATTAGTTAGTGTGTTTGGTATTTTCTTTATTGTACTTGTGACTTTTTTATGCTGGTTTTTATCTGTTTATTATTATTTGAAGAAAACAGGGGATCGTCAAAAAGAGTTGTATTTTGTGCTTGCTTGGTTGTCTTATGGTGTTGGCTTAGCGTCAGTAATATTGGATTCAACTGGAATCCTTCCAATATTAAATAATACGGCTATGTATGTGGTGTTAGCTTATTCTATGCAGGTTGTTTTTCTGGTTGCCACCATTGTAGATAACTATGAAAAATCAAGAAAAAATGGAATTAAAGAAGCTAGAAACAGTGTTCGAGAGCTTGAGCAAAGACAGATTATTGAGCGGCATATGCTATTCAAAGCGACGCATGATAGCATTTCATTGTTGCCTAAGAAACAGGTTTTGTTGCAAAACTGGACTGTGATTAAAGAATATATACCAACCAATAGAAGTGTTAATGTAGTGATTGTTCATTTTGAGGGATATTATTCTGTCGTCCTAGCTTATGGGCAAGAAGTTGCTGATATTTTAGTATCAAACTTACATGAACGTATAAAAAAAGAAGTCATGCATAACAAGCAATTTTCCATCGTAGATTACGACTGGAATAATGATAAGGTGGTTGTTTTAGACTCATTAGATGTTTGCTTAGTTTATGTCGCACAAGAAGGTGAAGAGGTCGCTGAAAACCTTTTACATTTACACAAAAAAGTGAGTAAGCCGTTTAGCTATCAGGATGTCCATTTAGATGTAGAAATTACTTTGGGTGTCAGTGAATTAGCCGGTTCTGAGCATATATCATCCGCTGTTAGAAAAGCGCAAGTAGCATCAAAAGAATCGTGCCACCGAAAAATTGCATTATTAGAATACCAACATACTTTAGGTCATGATCCCGAATATACAAATATTTTACTTTCAAAATTTAAAAAAGCTTTAGAAAATGATGGTTTGAATTTGGCATATCAGCCTCAAATCAACACGACTAATGGTGTCCTTTATGGTGTTGAGGCTTTATTGAGGTGGTCTGATGATGAAGAGGGCATAATGTCGCCTGATATCTTTATTCCAATTATTGAACAAAGTTCGTTAATCAATGACCTAACAAAATTTGTCATTAAAAATGCTTTTCAATTTTACAAAAATCACGTTGAGCTATTCAAAGAAGAAATACAGTTATCCATTAATTTATCCGCTAGAAACTTTCTGGATAGAAACTTGATGAAATACGTTTCACACTATTTAATCGAATACGATGTTGAGCCTAAAAATATAACATTTGAACTCACGGAAACGGTTTTTTTAGGAGATTTGGAAACAAGCAAAAAAATATTTAATAAGTTGCTAGATTTAGGCGTTAATATTGCGCTAGATGATTTTGGTACTGGATATTCATCTTTAGTGTATTTAAGAGAGCTGCCATTTGCTGAATTGAAAATTGATAAAGGCTTTTTAGTAAAAGATTTTCATACCAAGCAAGGCGCTGGTCTAGTCAGAGCCGCCATTGATTTGGGTAACAGTTTGGATATGTTGGTGGTTGCTGAAGGTGTTGAAAGTTTGGCGTTGGCGAAGCAGCTGAAATTATATGGATGCACTTTGTGTCAAGGGTACTATTTTGCTAAGCCGATGCGTGAAAGTGACTTCATTGAATGGTATCGTACTTATGATGCAAGTAAGAATGTATTAGAGGGATAAAGTGGGAAACAAGCGTTTACATACCTTAGACACACTCAGAACAGCACTTCAAAAATTACTATTAACACATCCGTGGGATGACGTTAGCGTACAAATGATTGCAGAAGCGGGGGAGGTAAGCGTGGGCACCTTCTATAACTATTTTGATTGTCGACATGAAGCTTTAATGGACTTGAAAGCTGAACTTACCAATGTGTTAAAGGGAGACCTGATTTTTTTATTAAAAACATATGCTTATTCTTCTGAAAAACTGACCATCTTAATTAAGTACTTTACATTACTATCGAATAGCGAATCGACTTGGTCTTACTATCTTTACAGTGGTAGTGCTTATTCTGATCGGTTAGATAATGGTATTAAAGACATTCTTACGTGCTTGATTTTAGAAGGTATTAAACAGAAGAGAATGGATGTATCTGATGTGGACCAGGCGGTACATTTTATTGAGGCTGGTTTATTTTCGCATGCTAAAAGAGGAGTAAATCAAATCGATTCTTTGATTGATTTGGTTTTGATTATGTTAGGGGTATCGACTGAGGAGCGACAACAGGTTTTCAGTATTGTCTGCCCAATTACGCCATTATCTCAACTTCCAATGTCAATCCTAACTTCAAGTCGACCAGAGGCAATATATGAATAACCGGTTAACGTTGTACGGCACGCTAGGATGTCATTTGTGTGATGAAGCAAAGCAAGAAATTTTAAAATCGATGGCTAAAGAGGTAGACATCGATTATGTTGATATTGCTAATGATACTTCTCTTTTTGAGTTGTATGGAACTAAGATTCCAGTGCTAGAAATGGCTGGTACTCAATTGTATTGGCCTTTTACCTCTAAAGATGTTGATGCTGTAGTGGGTGTAACTTTAAATAAACGCCGTCGATATTTACGTTAATTTTAATCGATTTCGATTATTTAATAGTGAATAATTTTTGTGCGTTTGCTGTTGTTATCGCCTTTATTTCTTCTTCAGACTGACCTCTAATTGATGCAAGTGCAGCGATGATATAGGGCAGATATTTTGGATGGTTTTTCTTGGGACGAGGCCGAATTGTTCTTGGAATTAAGTAGGGTGAGTCGGTTTCAATTAATAGCCTGTCATTAGGGATGTACTTGACGGCTTCTTGTAAATCTTGTCCTCGGCGTTCATCGCATAACCAACCTGTTACTCCAATGTAGAGGTTTAAATCTAAATAGCGTGTTAGCGTTCTCGTGTTGCCAGTAAAACAGTGAATGACTCCCTTTGTAGGGATATGGTTTGAGAGGGTATTGATTAATACATCTTCCGCTTCTCTTTCATGTAAATAGAGAGGCAAGTCTTTTTCTTGAGCGATCAGAATTTGCTCGTTGAAAGCAAAAATTTGCTCTTCGATTGTTGAGTAATTTCTATTAAAATCTAAACCGGTTTCTCCTATTGCAATAGGAGATGAATTATTAATGAGGTTAAGTGTGGCTTGTTTTGAGTCTCGATCCCATTCACTGGCATGGTGTGGGTGACAGCCGATAGTGTAATGGATAGGAGAGTGTGGGTATTGTTTTGATATTGACACTAATTCATTTGCTTCTGTCAGATTGGAGCTGATGGCGACAACACTAGAGATATTTGCGGTTTGTAACTCTAATGAAAAGTCATTAATATTTTCTAACTTGATTATGCTGTTTAAATTCACGCCGATATCAATCATTAAAATTTTAGCTCTCGTGTTTTGTTAAGGCTATCAATATACATGTCTTTTAATTTTTCTTTGTTTAGTTTTTTATTATCAAAGCCTGAGAATGAAATGTTATGCCATTGTCCTGATTCATATAAACAGACCACATTTAAAATCTTTCCTAATAGCCCATTATGATGCATTAATGCTTCATTCATTTCAGCGGTTAAGGGCAAGTCTTTTAATAAGTTTTCCATATTTTCATTAAAAAACACAGGGAGGTAAGAAAATAACCCCGTAATAAAAGCGCCTTCTGTCTTTGGGCAAAGTAATGTTGCCAAGGATTGGGTGAAGAATGCACGAGAAATAGCCATTCTATACAAACAATCTGGCTTGCCATCAACAGAGGTAAGAAGGGCCATGCCAAACCATTTAGCAAGGTCTCTTAAACCAATTACCTCTAATGCTCTTTGCACATTGGTGATGTTAAAATTTCGATAGTACATCGCGGATTTGGTTAACTTAATTATTTTATAAGAAACAGTGCTGTCTGTTTCTATTGTAGCCGCAATGTCGCCCAAATTTACTAAAGGTGAGTCAATTAACATCAGAACTTTGGAGACCAGTGTTTTATAAACCGGGACTTTGTTTCCTTTGACATCTTCTCGTATATTAAGTAAGTCCCCTGAGAATAAATTGATTTTGGTTAGTTTGGTTATTTTGTCTAATTGTTGCTTAATGCATAAATCAGTAATAATAAAGTGCAGCTTATTCAGCTTTTGTGAATTCGCGTATTCGACTAAATTAGTCATCCCATAAGATTCAGCACTCAGCTTTATATAACGAAAGAAGGCGAGCTCTTCTTCTGTTAGTGCTTCTACATCAGGATTGATTAAACCAAATTGATACCCCCCTAAAAGTAAGTTTTGTAAAAAAGGGGCCGCTTCTTGAATTTCATATCGTGTAGCATGAAAGCAAATAATAATATTATTGATAGGTAACGCAGGTACAGACTGAATGTTTTGGATGTCGATATCAATAAATATAGGTTTATGTTCGGTGACACTGTCAATTGGAAGGTCAAGAAATAGTGATGTTAAAATTGCACTAACTTCGCTTTTTTGATGTAAAGACTTATGCGCAAGTAGTAATTGAAATGCGTATATTTTATATTGAGAGTCTAGTATGGCTTGTCTAGCGAATAGAACCGTTTCTTGTTTCATTAGAGTCTCTAGTAAAAAATTGAAATAAATGACAGTTAATCGTTACCAATTACAATATCCAGTTTATAATACATCTATAACGCTGGGAAATTTAGTTTGGAGTAAATTATGGCTGGTATGTTAGATGCCGTGGACCAAAGAACGCAGTTGGTGGGCGAAAACAGGCTCGAATTGCTTATGTTTAGACTTAATGGTCTGCAAATGTTCGCAATTAACGTTTTTAAAGTTCAAGAAGTTGTCCAGTTACCAAAACTGAATTTAATGCCCCATAGACATGACTCAGTGGGTGGTGTTACGCATTTTAGGGGTAAAACTATACCTGTCATAGATTTATCTCAATCTATTGGTATGAGACCTTTATCGAAAGACCAGTCCTGTAATCTGATTGTGACGGAGTACAATAATTCTGTTCAAGGCTTCATGGTTGGTGAAGTTGATCGTATTATAAATATGAATTGGAACGAAATTTTGCCACCCCCCGATGGCGTTGGAAGACAAAATTATTTAACAGCGATTACTAAGATAAATGAGAGAATTGTTGAAATTATAGATGTAGAAAAAGTCTTAGCTGAAATTTCACCTTACAATACGGCAATTAGCGATCATATTGTTGATAAAGATCTATTGTCTATGGCGACAGGTCTAGAGGTTTTAGTGGTTGATGATTCTTCTGTTGCCCTCGCTCAATGCCAAGCAACATTAGACTTTTTAGGTATTAAGGTGCACACCGCGACTGATGGTAAGAAAGGACTTGAGCTACTAAAGAAATGGGCAGATCAAGGGGAGAATGTTCCAGATAAATTACTTATGTTGATCACGGATGCGGAAATGCCTGAAATGGACGGTTACCGGTTAACGAAAGAAATTCGAGAGGATTCGCGCCTCAAAGGCTTACATATTGTTTTGCATACATCATTGAGTGGCAGTTTCAATAAAGCCATGGTGCAGAAAGTGGGTTGTGATGACTTCCTTTCTAAGTTTCAACCTGACAAATTAGCGACCGTCATTCAGGATCGCATGAGAACGGTAGTGTGTAGTGACTAAGGCATATAATAAATGACAGCGCTTTATCTATAAAGGTAAAAGCCCGATATTAACTTGGTACCGGGCTTTTCTTTTTTGCTATTTTTTCTTGCTGTGTTTTGATCTATTTGGCTTTCTTGAATGCGTTTTCTTTTCTGGCTCTGTCCTAAGAAGTAAGAACAAATCGGTAACGACTTCTGGAATCTGATTAATACAAGATTGGGTTAGTTTGTCAGATTTTCGAATTTCAATAATTTCTTCATCATCAAATAAATCTGATGCAACCATCATAGGTAATAACAATTCAGCAATTTGTTCTTCTTTGTCGGATGCAAACCAATTGCTTTCAGTTAAGAAGACGCCTTCCATAAAACCACTGGCCCATTCCTGTAGTTCACTTAGTTCATCTTCGGATTCTGACATGGAAAGTTCACATGGCACTAAGAAATCATCTTCAGACTCTAACTCTTTTGCAATGTCTTTTTTAAGACGAGTTAAATAACTTGTGATTGTTTCCTCTTCTTTCTCTGAAGAAAAAGAGGGTTTTTCTTCAAACACAATCGGAATCCATGTGCTGTCAGGTGTAATAGATGGGCAAATAGCTAATGCAGTCAGAAAACCATGTGCAGTTATGAAATTATGGCATTCTTCGTGGACAGCATCTGAGTCTAAAAACAGCTCTAATGTCTCCAATTCTAAATCATCAAGTGTTTGATGTATCATTATTTGTCTTCCTCAATAAATGAACTTGCAGTTTATCTAATTACACAGTGAAAATCGATGTCGTTTTAGTCTGAATTATGGATAATTCAATCTATGGATAATACTCAAGCATTGTTATTAAAATTTGGCTTTAAAAACTTTAAGCCTTTACAAAAAGAAGCGATAGATTTCATTCTTGCCGATAAGGATGTATTACTGATCTCTCCAACAGGTGGTGGTAAATCATTAGTTTATCAAATGTCTGCTTTATTGAAGAACGGTGTTGGTATAGTTGTCAGCCCTTTACTTGCGCTCATGAATCAGCAGGTAGAGTACTTAAAGTCGATTGGCGTCAAAGCCGAATTTTTAAACTCTTCGCTAAACCCTGGAGAACAGGATGACTTAATCTGGGCGCTACGAAATAATCAAGTCGATTTGCTGTATTTATCTCCTGAAAAGCTCATTCAACCGTCCGTAATTGGGTTTTTGTCTTACCTGGAAGTGTCGGTATGTGCTATTGATGAGGCGCACTGTATTACACAATGGGGGGACGGCTTTCGCCCAGAATACAGTCAACTCAATATCATAAAAGAGCACTTTCCTAATGTTCCTGTTATTGCGATGACCGGAACGGCGGATATTGAAACACAGACTGAAATCATTAAATCCTTGTCTTTGCACTCTCCTGAAGTTTTAGCGGAGAGTTTTAATCGAAAAAACATTGAAATGATGATTTCCCAGAAAAAGCAATCTTTTAAGCAGCTTTTGTATTTCTTGGTGCATGAGGTTGCGGGCGAATCAGGTATTATTTATTGTCGTTCAAGAAAAAATGTTGAAGTCTTGTCTAGAAATCTTAAGGACTTAGGGTTAACTAGCTACTTTTATCATTCTGCGTTATCGGCTCGTGAGAAGGAGAACAGTGCGAATTCTTTTTTTGCTGATCAAAGCGCGATTATGGTGGCCACAACGGCGTTTGGTATGGGGATTGATAAGACCAATATACGTTTCGTCGTGCATATGGATTTGCCGACCAGTATCGAATCTTACTATCAGGAAATTGGCCGTGCTGGTCGTGATGGTTTACCCGCGAAGGCGGTTCTCTTTTACGGTCTACAGGATTTTATCAAGCTGGCTCAGTTTGAAAAAGATGCTGCATTTCAGAGAAACCCCGTCGATAATGTTAAATCAACACAGCTTTTTAATTTTTTGGAGAGCAGAGGGTGTCGGCGTAAGGCATTATTACTAAAATTCAATGAGTCTATAGAAAATTGTGGAAATTGTGATCGTTGTAAACATGTTTCTTCAGAGCAAAATGCAACGGTTGCTGCGCAAAAAATACTTTCACTAATTTACCACACAAAGGGACGAGTAGCGGTTTCTACGCTTATTCATATTCTTCATGGAAAAATAACGCGCAAAGTTAAAGACATTCAAGGTATGGAATTAAGTTTATTCGGCAAAGGAAAAGAATTATCTGATATTGGTTGGAAGTCACTTATTAGAAAGCTGTTTGCCGAAGACTGTCTAAAAGTGTCGGGGGAGTTTGGGACTGAATTTGTATTAACTCAAAAGGCTAAGCCCGTCTTAAGAGGTGAAATACAGATTATCATCAGTAAGGACTTTCATTTACCCTCCATGAAAGATGCAACCATTGAGCCTGAAGCGGCGTATTGGATTGAAATTATGAAATGGTATTATGCCAATAGTCATACTTCTATTTTTAGTCTGAAGCAGCTTAGGACGATTTCTGAAGATGCCCCAAAAACGTTAGCGTCAATGAGTCGCTTAACAGGTATACCTATTAGTCACCTTAATGAGAATGATGCGCAAGGTTTGTTTGATATCTTGAATGGGAAAACGGTGTCAATCTCATGACAAGAGCAAATAGGCAGGCTATTGGCTTGAGTAATGATATGGACTTGCTAAGGGCAAGAGCGGTACTGAAAACCTATCATACGTTAGCTGAAAATTATTTTGGTCGGGAATTTGAGCTTCCGATAATCAACTTTAAACAAAAAGGGCGAGCCGCTGGGACGGCTCATCTCAGTAAAAATGAAATTAGACTTAACTATTTTATGTTCCAACAAAATCCTGATGCCTTTCTTGAAGAAGTTGTGCCCCATGAGTTGGCGCATTTGATTGCATTTACCTTATATGGACCAAGAATAAGACCTCATGGAATAGAGTGGAAGCTTGTCATGATAAGAGCGCTTTCTCGAATTCCATCTAGAACGCATAATTTTGCCACACCCAAGCCTGATCAATTGTTTGATTATCGTTGTGCTTGTCAAGAACATCAATTGACTATTAGAAGGCACAATAAAATTTTGAAAGGTACTGTCTACCTTTGCAAAAAGTGTCGTGAACCCCTTAAAAATATTGAATATCACTAATCATTTTCTTTAATCTTTTGATCTGGATCAAGTTTGAGGATATTATTCGTCCGCTTTTTTAATCTTTCCTGAGGAGATCTGGGATGAAGAACTTACTTAAATTATTTATGGGATTCGGTCTTGGTGCAGTAACGGCCGTTGTTATTGATGTTGCTCCGATGATGGTTCCTGCTCTGTTAGGCGTAATGGCGGCTATTGTAGTCTTAGATTCTATTTCTGACACCAAAGCATCAGCTTAATCAATCTATTTACATTTCTTTTTCACAGCAGGCCGTATTTTTTAATGCGAGTAAATGGGGCATGCTGTAGAATGCCTATCGTCTAAATTATTGCGTGTTTGTGATGGAACTTTCAACGAAACCTAAAGAAAAGATCGAATTTAATAAGCTTCAGAAGAAACTCAGAAGGTTAACTGGTCAAGCGATTGCTGACTTCAATATGATTGAAGAGGGCGATAAAATAATGGTGTGTTTATCTGGTGGTAAAGATTCTTACACTATGCTTGAAATTCTTCGTAATCTTCAAGCAAGTGCACCAATCAATTTTAGTCTTGTTGCTGTCAATCTAGATCAAAAACAGCCAGGTTTTCCTGAGCATATTTTGCCAAACTATTTAGAAGCCGAAGGTGTTGATTTTCATATTTTGGAGCGCGACACTTATAGCATCGTCAAGGAATTAGTCCCTGAAGGTAAGACGACATGTGGTTTATGTTCTAGATTAAGACGTGGATCGCTCTACGGATTTGCTGATCAAATAGGTGCAACCAAAATTGCTTTGGGGCACCATAGAGATGACATTTTAGAGACATTATTTCTGAATATGTTCTTTGGAGGGAAGCTCAAGGCAATGCCGCCTAAGCTATTAAGTGATGACGGTAAGCATATGGTTATTCGTCCTCTTGCATACTGCAAAGAAAAAGATATTGAAAAATTCTCTAAAATGAAGGAATACCCAATTATTCCTTGTAATTTGTGTGGATCTCAAGAAAACCTACAGAGACAGGTTATCAAAGATATGTTGCAAAAATGGGATCTTGAGTACCCTGGTAGAACAGATACATTATTCACTAGTATTCAAAACGTTGTGCCATCTCATTTAGCTGATACTTCTTTGTTTAGCTTTACGGAATTAGAAAAAAAGAAGACGAATTTGATCGTCTTAACATTATTTCTCTATAGGACTTATTTATGATATTTAAAAAATGGTCATTATCAATTGCTACCGGATTCTTTTTGTCTATGAGTGCATCGGCAGCAACATTTGAAGGCAGCCTGTCTGATCAATCTATTAAAGCAGACATTAGTGTGAGTAAAGATAGCTATTTCCTTGATATAGGTGGCATGCATGATACCAAAGACGGGAGCTATGGTTATATCGGTGCTCACATTGAAGACAAGGACAATAGCAAAGACTATCCAGTTCAAATAGGTTTAGGCGCTAGATTATTAGCCGTTGACGCGGATTTAAGCGGTAACGATTCAGGTATTGCGATTGGTCTTGGTGGTTTTTATCGTTATACCTTACCAAAAGCCAATCGCTTTAGTTTATACGCCTCCTTTTATTATGCGCCTCAAATTCTGTCTTTTGATAATATAGATAAGTTGTATCAAGCAGAGGTTCGTGGTGAATACCGCACATTGAAAAATGCAAAAGTGTTTCTTCGTTATGGACTCACTAGTGTTGACTACAGTAAGTTTAGCTCTAGCCATAAAATGAATGATAGTTTTGGATTAGGAGTCTCACTAGATTTTTAATGTAGACCAGTGAAAAATAAAAAAGGTGCCCAATAGAGGCACCTTTTTATTGCTCTCGATTTTTATTTATTCGCCATCAAAAGCGCATAAACTGAAAACAGGAATCTCGGCATCACGAATCTTTTGACTGCCTTGTAAATCTGGTAAGTCGATAATAGCGGCCACTTCTTTGATGCTTGCGCCTTGAGATGTGAGTAAGGATATAGCTGCAAACAAGGTGCCACCTGTAGCAATTAAATCATCAAACAATAGTATGTTATCACCTTCGGCTACTGCTCCCTCTTGAATCTCTAGTTCTGCCTCTCCATATTCAAGTGCATAGCGTTGAGAAATAGTTTTTCCTGGTAACTTGCCTTTCTTACGAATTAAAATAAGTGGTTTTTGTAATTCGTAAGCAAGAACGGCGGCAATCAAGAAGCCACGGGCATCAATACAAGCAATGTGAGTGATGTCAGAGGCAATGTATCTATGCACATACGCATCGACTACCATTCTCATACCCTTAGGGTCACTAAAAATAGGTGTAATATCTCTAAAACTAATGCCTTCTTTAGGCCAATCTTCAATGGTGGTAATTAGTGATTTAATATAAAAATCATCATAAAGCATACAATTTATCGCCTTAGGTTGTGTTAAACAACCTCAATTTTAGCACACTCTTCTGTAATCCCGACCAATTTTTGCATCTCAGGCAAGTTGACAATTGCAATCTCTTTGCCATCTACATGAATCAAACCGCTTTTTTGGAAGCGAGTCATCACTCGGCTAACGGTCTCCACGGCCAAGCCCAAATAATTTCCGATTTCTCCGCGAGACATAGCCAATCTAAATGAAGTGGCAGAATAGCCTCTGCGTTTGAAGCGGCTGCTTAGATTCATAAGTAAAGAGGCAACCTTTTCATCGGCATTCTTTTTGCCTAGTAATACCATCATTTGTTGATCGTCACAGATCTTACGGCTCATTACTTTAAAAATTTGATGTTTTAGAGAAGGTATTTGACTAGAAAGCGATTCAAGGTGTGAGAAGGGTATTTCGCAGACGCTGGTGGTTTCCAGTGCTTTTGCGGATACAGGGTAAGTGTTGCTGTCAATACCACTCAAGCCCACGAGCTCGCTAGGGCAGTAAAAGCCTGTAATTTGCTCTTCTCCACTATTCGTAATGTTAAAGGTTTTGAGGGTCCCTGTTCTTACGGCATAGACTGAACTAAACTCTTCTCCTTGATGGAATAGAACTTCGCCTTTTTTAAGCGGCTTTTTCCTTTCTATTATTTGATCAAGGCGATTAACGTCTTCATCTGCTAATGAAATAGGTAAGCATAAAGCGCTAAGGCTACAGCTTTGACATTGAGAGGTCAGCTTGCTATTAAAGCGAGTGGATTGTAACGATGACATAAAAAACTCCCTGAACGAGTTGTTCTATTAAATTACTTTTGAATAACGAATACCATTATTCAAGTATTGATCGAAAATCATGCAAACACAGCGAATTAGTAACCTTCCTGTATCTGTGACTTGAAGTTTATTGTGGTCCAATTTAACAATATTATCTTTCTCTAATTTATGTAACTCTACTATTTCTTTAGCAAAGTAACTATCAAAAGAGACGTTAAATTTGAGTTTTAGTTCTTCTAGGTTTAGCTCAAAATGACAAATCAATGACATGATTACGAACTGTCTGACGAGATCCTCTTCTGTTGAAATGTATCCTTTAACTATCGGTAGTTGGCCATTCTCAATGGCTTTTTGATACATTTCTAAATTTACATGATTCTGAGTATAGGTATTATTGAAATTACTAATAGCGGAAGTGCCAAAAGCAATCAGATCTGTTTCATCATGGGTTGTATACCCTTGAAAATTGCGCTTCAATTCCTTGTTTTTTTGAGCAATAGTGAGTGAGTCGCTTTTCTTGGCAAAATGATCCATACCGATGTGAATATAGCCTGCTTCTGATAATCTTTCAGAAATTCTTTTTAGCATGGCAAGCTTTGTAGATGCATTGGGTAAAGAGGTGTCTAAGATACGTTTTTGAGATGGGAACCTTTCTGGTAAATGCGCATAGTTAAAAATAGATAAGCGATCGGGGCTCATCTCAATGACGATATCTAATGTCCTTTCAAATGATTCAACTGACTGAAATGGTAATCCATATATGAGATCGAAATTGATAGAGCGAAAACCCAAATCTCTAGCTTGTTCTAAAAGTTCTGATACAAGATTAACGGATTGCGATCTATGGATTGCTTTTTGTACTCTTTCATCAAAGTCTTGAATCCCTAAACTCAATCGGTTAAAGCCTAGCTTTCGTAAGCAAGTTAACTTCTCTAAATTAATTTCTCTTGGATCTACCTCTATACTGTAATCGCCAGAGTCGTCGTCTAATAAATTGAAATATTGATGAATAGTGTTAAATAGCGTTTTAATCGATTCGCAGGATAGGAAGGTAGGTGTGCCGCCGCCAAAATGTAATTGTGTGACGGGTCTATCGTTTTGAATCATTAATGACCTGAGCCTAAGTTCTTCTTCTAATAATTCAATGTATTCACGGCCTTTGTCATATTGTTTAGTGACAATTTTATTGCAGGCGCAGTAGTAACAAAGGTGGGCACAAAAAGGAATGTGAAAATATAGGCTTAGCGGCTTTGACGAAGGAGTAAGCATTTTTTCAATTAACGCTATTTTACTGATTTCAGTACTAAATTGTGGTGCAGTAGGGTAAGACGTATATCGAGGCCCAGATAAGTTATATTTTTCAATTAACTCTGTGTTCCAAAGCATGTCGTTTTCCTATTAAAAATTTTAATAGTAGTTTAACGGTTGAGAGGTAAGTTTTACCTGACCTATATCAAGGATAATAGACAAGGCAATGTTAGGTATCTAATCATCCATGATTGGAAGCCTATTTGATGATTAATTACTCTTCGTTGAATGATCGATTTCTGCATGATCCATGGTTGAGTGACCCATTTCTGCATGATTCATGGTTGAGTGATCCATTTCGGCATGATTCATGGTTGAGTTATCCATTTCTGCATGATCCATGGTTGAGTGACCCATTTCTGTATGATTCATGATTGAGTGATCCATTTCGGCATGATCCATGGTTGAGTGATCCATTTCGGCATGATCCATGGTTGAGTGATCCATTTCGGCATGATTCATGGTTGAGTGATCCATTTCTGCATGATCCATGGTTGAATGGTTCATTTGTCCGTGATTCATGCCCGCATGATGGCCTGCTGGGATGGTCCAAATACCGAAAATTACTAAGAAAATACCAGAAAGAATATCTAATTTAAATTTAACCCAGATAGATTTAAATTGTAGGGCGAAAATTCCTGTTAATAGCATGGCTGGCATAGTACCTAAACCAAATCCAACCATTAACCACAGCGCTTTCATCGGTTCGCCTGTTGACGATACCCAAAGTAAACTTGAGTAGGCTAAACCGCAAGGTAACCAGCCCCACAGGAAGCCAGCAGCCAGTGCTTTAGCAGGAGTATTGACCGGCAGAATTGATTTGGCGGCAGGGCTGACAAATTTCCAAATAAATTTACCAATAGCTTCTATTCGTAAAATCCACTTATTCAAGCCAATTAGGTAGAGGCCTGTCAGTATTAAAATGATGCCTGCGAAAGTACGTATTGGGCCGCTAAGTGCTGAGTAGAGTTCAAAAGAAAGAGAGAAAAAATAAGTCAGTATGAAGGCAAAAAAAGCATAGGAAGCGATACGGCCAACATTATACAAGAATTGAATATTGAGTTTTGCAAAAAAAGATTTTGATTGAGTCCCCATAGATAGGGTGCCCGCGATACCTCCACACATACCAAAGCAGTGCCCTGCACCAGCAAGTCCAATAAGGAATGCAGCTAAAAAACTAAAGTCCACCTGTTGCATTATTTTTCGTCCTCTTCATCATCAAATAAAATACGTTCTCCTTCCCTATCAAGGTCGTCAAATTGGTCTTTTTTTACTGCCCAGACAAAAATACCTAAACCTATGGCAACAAATAAGCCAGCAATGGGAACTAATAAATACAAACTTTCCATTTTAAGTCCTAGTTAAATATAATTATTTTGATAATCTAGTTGCGTTTAATACAACTAATAGAGAGCTTGCGGCCATTCCAATGGCGGCACTCCAAGGCGGAATTAAACCGAGTAATGCGGCTGGTAACATGATCCCGTTGTAACTGGCAGCCCAGAATAGATTTTGTTTAATAATTCGCTGACATTTTTTTGCCAGTAAGATAGCCTGATAAATTGTTGATATATCATTTGATAGTAATAGTGCATCGGCATGAGTTTTTGCGAGATCTGAGCTTTGCCCCATTGCGATAGAAGTGCTTGCACCAGCTAAACTTGGTACGTCATTTAAACCATCTCCCACCATAATCGTGCGTTTTAAATCTGCTTTTTTAGATAACCATTGCCACTTATCTTCCGGGGTCTGGTCAGTAATGAAAGCATCGAAGTCTTCCTCGCAAAGAACAGATAGGGCGGACGCTTTTGTATCGCCTGTCAGTAGACTTACAGTAAAGCCTGCATTACGTAAGTTTTGGACAGTCGATTGCGTTTCGCTACGTAGTCTGTCCTGTAGGACAATACGGCTTATAATGGCTGATTCAGTAGCGAGAAATAATGTTAAGGCATTGGGCTCAATCGATTGGTCATGCCAATCTTGACACCAATGCTGGATGAATTTCTGGTTGCCAAGACGATATTGGGCACCATCGATCTCTCCTTCAACGCCAAGGCCTGTATGATTAACAAGCTTATTGGCCTTAATGTGATTAGTTGATTGAAATGCTTTTGCGATAGGGTGTATGGAGCCTTGCTCCAATGCTGAACAAATATCAACAATGCGTTCGCTATCTATATTCGAAATGGAAACAATATCAAACTTCCCATAAGTGAGTGTACCTGTTTTATCAAACGCAATATGCTGGCATTTGGCTAAGGACTCAATAACATGGCCGCGCGTAATGACTAGGCCGTATTCCTTAAGTTTATTAGTTGCTGTAGTTAAGGCGACAGGGGTTGCAAGTGAGAGAGCACATGGACAAGTAACAACGAGCACACTGACCATAATCCAATAAGCTTGTTCTTGATCAATAAAGTACCAAGTTCCATAGGCTAGAACGGCAACTAATAGCACGCAAATAACAAAGTAGTGGGCTATTTTATCGGCTATTACCGCTATTTTAGGTTTCTCGGATAGTGCTCTTTGAGTTAGACGTTCAATGGCCGCTGCTCTTGTTTGAGTGCCGATTGCTGTTACTTTAATTTTAATTGTCTGATCGATATTAGTGGTAGATGCCGTGACAACATCCCCTATAGATTTTGCAACCGGTAAGTATTCGCCAGTTAAGCTAGATTCATCAATATTAGTATGGCCATCAACAATCACGCCATCAGTTGGTAAGCTTTCTCCTGGTGCAACTTGAATAATATCATTAAGAGTTAGTTTGGATTTTGGGTAAAGTAAAGGTTGGTCGTTTTTGCATAAAATTACCGAACTTAACTCATCATTCTTGGTATTATTTTTTAGCGACTTATGGCGTGCTCCTTCTTCTAAGAAGCGGCCTAATAAGAGGAAAAAAGTAAACATGGTAACCGAATCAAAATACACATGACCATGATCGATAAATAGCGCATACACACTACTAATGTAAGCTAAACCAATACCGATAGAAACGGGCAAGTCCATGGTGAAATGGCGGGTTTTAAGATCTCTTAAGGCGGCGTTAAAGAATGGAGAGGCGGAGAATAAAACGACGGGGGTTGAGAAACAAAAACTGGCCCACCTGAGTAGTTGTTTGTAGCTGTCTTCCATGCCTTGAATGTCACCCGCATAAAGCGCAATAGCACTCATCATTACTTGCATCATGCCGACGCCTGCAATGCCCAGTTTAATGATGGAGGATTTTCTTTTTTCTATTCTGTTCGTATCTTCGCCATCGGAGCGGTACGGCTTAAGATAATAACCTATGCTGTTAGCTGAGTGATTAATGTCATTAATATCAATTTTAGATGGGTCCCAGATGAGTGTGGCAAGTGAATTGCTCAAGTTAATGTGCATTGACACAACGCCATCTAGGGAGGAAATGTGTTTTTCTATTAGCCAAGCGCAAGCAGAGCATGTCATGCCATCAACGGATAGCTGTATATGATGTTCTTGATTGTCTATGTGTACATAGAGAGGGTAAACATCCTCATCTTTTAATAATGTAAATGCATTGGCGTATTCTTCTGTGTTGGCATTGCTCGGGTTATCGGCACTACGTGATCGGTGTCGATAGTATTGAGATAAATCTTCTCCTCTTATGAAGTCTGCTATGGCTTGGCAACCATAGCAGCAGAAGGAAACTTCTTCGTTATCAACTGTAGAGGTGATGCATAGATTTCTTGGGACAGGGTCGCCACAATGAAAGCAATCTTTTGAGTTCATAAGTTAAAGTCAAGGCTATCCGATATGGTTAAATCTAGTCGCCCCGTAATTTGCCAGCCAGAGTCAGATTCGACGGACATATTCCAGTTGCCAGATAGGGTTTTATCGAGAGTGCCTCGGTATTCGTTTTCGGAGATTTTTTGTAGCGTGACTCGGAAGTCTTTTGACGCCGTTGCAACATGGAAGAACTGAAGGTAAAGCTGTTCTTCTTTGGTGTTTTCAGTAATCAGTAAAATTTCACCAGTGAGATTGTCGATTCTAAGCTTTGCTTTAATATCAAGATCTGCGGCAAGTTGTTTGCGACCAAGTTCTTGGTTTATGCCAAGTCCTTCTTTGTAATAGTTGTCCTTTACTAGGTCTCGTGGGGAATTTAGAGCAAAATAAATCTGGAAGACAGCAACAATCATGGAACTGAGAGGGATGCTGATAACAAACCAAGGCCAAAACTGCTTATACCAAGGGGTGATTTTCACTCTAATCTCCTATAAAGAATGGCTATTCAAGGAGTATTTGAATAGCCATATACACATTATTTTGTTACAGGGCCAATAAATCGACTTTCGGTCGTTTTGCTGGCCTCGTAGCTTGGGTCAATGGATTTCACCGTAAATGAAATCGTATTTTTTTGCTCTTGTATTACATGTGGTGGAACTTGAATAGATAAAGGGATGGCGCGTACTTCACCTGAATTCACCACAAACTTCTTACGGCCAATCATATTAAGCTGATCTAAGCCTTCTACACTTAATATAAAAGTGTGCTTGCTTTGGTCCATATTAATAATTTTGACCGTATATATGTTCTCTATCATGCCACTAGGGGTTTGATTATATAGACGGTTTCTATCTTTTAAAACATCTAGTCCTAGAGGTTCCCTATCACCAACAAAAAAACTAAAGGCAATAATCATAACGAGAACAGCAATCCCATAACCAATTGCTTTTGGTCGCATTATTGTGGTTTTTTTGCCTTCTAAACGATTTTCTGTTGTATAGCTAACCAATCCACGAGCGTAGCCCATTTTGTCCATGACATCATCACAAGCATCGACGCATAAAGCGCAACCAATACATTCATATTGTAATCCATCTCGTATATCGATTCCTGCGGGGCATACGTGTACGCACTGGTTGCAATCGATACAATCTCCAAGACCGACGTCTTTTGGATTGACACCTTTCTTACGTGCTCCACGGCCTTCCCCGCGGGCTGCATCATATGAGATAACAAGCGTGTTGTTGTCAAACATAACAGATTGAAAGCGTGAGTAGGGGCACATAAAGGTACATACTTGCTCTCTCATCCAACCAGCAAATAAATAGGTTGCTCCGGTGAAAAAAGCAATCCAGAAATAAGCCCATAGGTTGGCATCAAAAGTGAAGAATTCGATGGCTAATTCTCGTACGGGGGTGAAGTAGCCAACAAAGGTCAGTCCGGTGAGCCAAGAAAACAGTATCCAAAGCGAGTGCTTGGAGAATTTTTTATAGAACTTGGATTTGCTCATAGGTTCTTTATCAAGCTTGATGCGCTGATTACGAGAACCTTCGGTTTTCTCCTCAATCCACATGAAAATCATTGTCCAGACGGTTTGTGGACAAGTGTAACCACACCAGACACGGCCAAATAAGGTGGTTAGTAGGAACAGAGCAAAAGCAGAAATGATTAAAAGGCCAGCGAGTAATACAAAATCTTGTGGCCAGAAGGTTACGCCAAAGATGTGAAACTGACGACTTGGTAAATCAAAAAATACACCCTGTCTATCATGGAAATTAATCCAAGGTGTTAGAAAGTACCCAAGCATTAATACCCACAACATTTTTGTTCGAATGCTTTGAAAAAAGCCACTAATCCGACGTGTATATATTTTCTTGCGTTTTTGATAGAGATCGTATTCAACAGTCTCTGGTTCAATATTTTTAAGAGGGATTTGATTACTCATCATAATATCCTTAGATGGAAACTTAAGAGAAACAATATGGGGAATAATACAAGAAAGAAGAGAAAAAAGGGTGTGACATGATGCCACACCCTTGAGGTTTATTGCTTATTGATTAGATAGACTATAAACATAAGATGAAACAATGTGGACCTTATCTTCGCCAAGAATTTCGTTCCATGCAGGCATTTTACCATTACGGCCATTACGAACCGTTTGCATGATGCGATCTTCAGAGCCACCGTATAACCAAATATTATCAGTTAGATTAGGTGCTCCAAATAAAGGGTTGCCTTTTGCTTCTTGGCCATGACATACGGCGCAGTTCGTATCGAATATCGCTTTACCAGAGGTAACAGCAGTAGCATCTTTCGAGCGATCACTCAAGCTAAGTACATATTGAGAAACTTGGTAAACACCTTTTTCACCTAAAGTAACACCCCATGCAGGCATTGCTGCCACTCGGCCGTGCATTATAGTAGTTTTGATGTTTTCAGCTTCGCCACCATATAGCCAATCGTTGTCTGTCAAGTTTGGGAAACCGTAACCACCAGTCGCCGCTGAACCGTGACATAAAGCACAATTGTTGGAGAAAAGACGTTGACCAATACGCATCGCTTGATCGTCTTGAGCCAATTCTTCAATCGGTGTGTTAGCAAATTGAGCAAACATAGGTCCAAATTTAGCTTCAGCTTTTGCTACATCTCGTTCGTACTCATTAATTTGAGTCCAACCTAATAAACCTTTGAAGTTACCTAGACCTGGATAAAGTGCTAAGTAGCCTAATGCAAAAAGGACTAAAAGGACATATTTCCAGTACCACCACTTCGGTAGAGGGTTGTCATATTCTTCAATGCCATCATACGAGTGACCTGTTGTTACGTTAGTGTCAGTTGTATTCTTTTGACCTTTTCTAACGCTAGCAAGTAGCCAATAGCTACCAAATATTGAGCCCAGAGTGAGAATAGTTACCCACGCGCTCCAAAAACTACTAAGTTCATTCATGAGTGTTCTTCTCCACAGGTTTCTTGCTTGGTATATCATCGTCGTCAGCAAAAGGTAAGTTTGCCGCTTCTTCGAGGCCTTTTTTACTCTTACCCAGTGTCCAAACAATGATTGCAATAATTGCAAACAAAGCTAGGACAGTTGCAATGCTGCGAAGTGTTGTAATATCCATGCTTTACCCTTATCGCTTAATAACAGTACCAAGTTGTTGAAGGTACGCAACCAAAGCGTCAATTTCACGCTTGCCACGAACGTCATCTTTAGCCGTTGTAATTGCTTCATCAGTGTAAGGTACACCGACTTTACGTAAAGCAATCATCTTGTTTGCTGTGTCATTACCATCTAGCTTGGCTTCAAATAACCAAGAGAACGCAGGCATGTTAGATTCAGGAACAACATCACGAGGGTTATACAAATGAGCTCGATGCCATTCATCACTATAACGTTGACCTACACGAGCCAGATCAGGCCCTGTACGTTTTGATCCCCAAAGAAATGGATGTTCATAAACACTTTCACCTGCAACACTATATGGGCCATAACGTTCCGTTTCAGAGCGGAAAGGGCGTATCATTTGAGAGTGACAGCCAACACAGCCTTCACGAATATAAATATCTCGTCCTTCAAGCTCAAGAGCGGCTAAAGGTTTCAAGTTAGCAACTGGAGTAGTGGTTTTTTGTTGGAAAAACAATGGAATGATTTCCACCATGGCTCCAAAACTAATGGCTACTAAGATTAATGTAATCATTAGGCCTATGTTTTTTTCAATTATTTCATGACGCATTTAATGGCCCCTTAAGCTGCTTGAGTATTCGCTTGTAGTGCATATTCTCTATCACTAGCGCGAACGGTACGGTAAGTATTATAAGACATAATTAACATGCCAGATAAGAACAAAGCACCACCTAACGCACGAACTGCCCAGCCAGGTTTACTTGCATCTACGGCTTCAACGAAACTGTAAGTTAAAGAACCGTCATCATTGAATGCGCGCCACATAAGACCCTGCATGATGCCGTTTACCCACATAGATGAAATGTATAATACCGTTCCAAGTGTTGCTAACCAGAAGTGAACATTGATTAACGTAATCGAATGCATTTCACCTGGTTTACGACCAAGGACGGCTGGTAGCATATGGTAAACAGCACCGATACTAACCATAGCAACCCAACCTAACGCACCCGCATGTACATGGCCAATAGTCCAGTCAGTGTAATGAGATAAAGCGTTAACTGTCTTAATTGCCATCATTGGGCCTTCAAAGGTAGACATACCATAGAAAGACAAGGAAACAACAAGGAAGCGTAAAATAGGATCTGTACGAAGCTTATGCCAAGCACCAGAAAGTGTCATCACACCATTGATCATACCACCCCATGATGGAGCAAGAAGAATCAAAGACATCGCCATACCAACACTTTGAGTCCAATCAGGAAGTGCTGTGTAATGAAGGTGATGAGGACCAGCCCAAATATAGATAGAAATCAATGCCCAAAAGTGAACGATAGATAACCTGTATGAGAATACAGGGCGTCCAGTTTGTTTTGGTACAAAGTAGTACATCATCCCAAGGAAGCCGGCTGTTAAGAAGAAGCCTACAGCATTGTGCCCATACCACCATTGAACCATGGCATCTACGGCACCTGCATACACAGAATAGGATTTCATCGCGGTAACGGGAATGGCTAAACTATTAAAAATATGTAGAACAGCAATGGTAATAATGAAGGCGCCATAGAACCAGTTCGCAACATAAATATGTTTCATCTTACGGTTGGTGATTGTTCCGAAGAACACAACAGCGTAGGCAACCCAAACTACTGTGATTAACAAGTCAATTGGCCATTCAAGTTCAGCATACTCTTTTACTTGGGTAAAGCCCAATGGGAGAGAAATAGCTGCAGCGACAATGACCGCCTGCCAACCCCAAAAGGTAAAGCTGGCCAAAGTGTCGGAAAATAACCTGGCTTGAGTTGTACGCTGAACAACATAATAAGACGTTGCAAATAGCGCGCTACCACCGAATCCGAAGATTACGGCATTTGTGTGTAATGGGCGTAAACGACCAAAATGAAAGTATTGAATGTCTGCGAATATGCTTGGCCATACAAGTTGTGACGCAATCAATACGCCTAACCCCATACCAACCACACCCCAAACGACCGTCATGATGGTGAATGCACGCACCACTTTGTAGTTGTAAGTTGGGTGATCAAAAGCTGTGCTCATAGTTTCTTCCACAATCCACGTTGAGTGATTGACCTTGTTATTAAATTTTCTGCCCTAATTATTTAGCTTATACCTAATGAAAAAGCCAATTAATAAGGGCACGTTCAAACTAGCACCCGTATTCTAAGTCTTTTTATCTTTTTTTTCTATTGAAGCAAGTTGTTTTTAATGGGTTTTCTTTGTCATAGGGCAATGTTTATATGCAAAAATTTTCTATTTATATGGCCCATGGCTCATCTTTAGGGCATAACTCTTCATTTTTGCTTGCTTTGTCTGCGACAATTTGTCGCAACGATTTGTTTAACTATATACCTGTTACCTTTGAGTACATGAAAGAAATTGAGCGCAGTGGTCGTCGTCGGCCTCCTTCTCGGTTTGCGGGACTAGTAGCGGAGTATACTGAGAAAGTAAACCTTGATAAGCCTTCTATATTATGTGGTAAATCATTAGGTGCTCGTGTTGCGACACAATGCACTCATCTAAATAATGTTAAAGCTGTGGTATGTTTTGGTTTTCCTTTCTACCCACAAGGGAAAAAAGAAAAGCACAGACTCAAATTTTTGGAGAATCTAAAGGTTCCTTGCCTAATCATTCAAGGAACCCGAGATCCTCTTGGAAATTATGATTGGGTTAGTCAACAGCAATTACCGGATCTGGTTACTATGAGTTGGTTTGAGGGGGCAGATCATGATTTTAAAGTGCTCAAATCAACCCGCTTAAATCAAGAGCAAGTGATAGATGAATTAGAAAAAAGAATGAGTGATTGGTTACGGACAATTGATTAAAATGATCAACAGTGAGTTTGTTCTGTGACCAATAAGCCGTTTTGACGTAGTCAGGTAAGCGACCAATGAAGTCTGTTTGCGTTATAGACGGTTTTATTTTTGATAATGATATTTAAGGATACCAATGTTATTTGATGCTGTTTTAGATGCTCAAGGATTGCTCTGCCCGGAGCCGGTTATGATGTTACATGTAGAGATGAGAAAATTAAAAGGCGGTGAAGTGCTTAAAGTGTTAGCGACTGATCCGTCAACTACTCGAGACATTCCAAAGTTCTGTCAGTTTTTGGGGCATACTCTTGAGAAAACTGAGCAAGATGAAAGCGTGTATACTTATTGGATTGTTAAGAAGCAGAAATAGCCCCTAAAAATAAAGCGATTTATAGTTAAGTCGCTTACCCATAGAATCTACTATTTTGCGGGATGTTTTTACGGACTACTGTATTTGCGCCAATAATTGCGCCTTCTCCAATCGTGACACCAGGTAAAATTTTTGCGCCGCCACCAATCCATACGTTATCTTCAATAGTGACTGTTTTAGTACAGCAATGGCCTGAGGCTCTATCAATAGGGTCTCTTGGATGATCGACGGTATAAATATGGACCGCTGGACCAAGTAGTACATTATGGCCAATTTTGATAAAGTTGCTATCTAATAGCACACAGTTAAAGTTCGCATAAAAGTTCTCTCCAACAGAAATATGAGTGCCATAATCACATTGGAATCCAGGTTCAAGCATTAATTGACCATGCTCTGAAAAGAGACGAGTAATGTGCTTTAAATTTCCTTTGCTTGGGTGTGCGTTGTATTTGGCGCAAGCTAGACGGGCTTTTTCTCGCATCAATCTAAGTGTGATATCAAGAGACGAGTAGGGTACGCCGGAAAGCATTTTTTCGTATTCTGTCATGACCAAGCCCGACTTTTTTATAGTTGTTAAAAACTTAATTATCAAAAAAAACGCCAATTAAGGCGTTTTTTTATTTTCTATTGGTTTATAGCATAGAGGCTAATTTTTCTTCCAATTTGTTTTGATCAATTGCAAAGTTACGAATGCCTTCTGACAGTTTCTCAGTTGCCATTGCATCTTGATTCATTTCCCAACGGAATTGAGTTTCCGTGATGGCTTCAGGCGCAGGAACGATAGTATCTGTAGGGATAAGTTTACGTTCTAAGGTGCCCGTATCTTTTTCTAGCTCCCCTAGTAGCGATGGTGCAATCGTCAAGCGATCACAACCGGCTAGTTGTTCGATTTCACCAAGATTACGGAAACTTGCGCCCATGACGACTGTCTTGTAACCATGTTGTTTGTAGTAATTGTAAATCTCAGTCACGGAAACAACACCAGGATCTGTTTCAGCCGTGTAATTTTCACCGGTTGATTTTTTGTACCAGTCAAGAATACGACCAACAAAAGGAGAGATTAAATACACACCAGCTTCAGCACAGGCTTTCGCTTGAGCAAAAGAGAATAGAAGCGTTAAGTTGCAATTGATGCCTTCTTTCTCAAGTTCTTCTGCCGCTTTAATACCTTCCCAGGTAGAAGCCGCTTTAATAAGAACGCGATCACGAGTTACGCCAACCGATTCATAAAGTGCAATTAACTTACGGGCTTTTTTTAATGTAGCCTCTTTGTCAAAAGAAAGGCGGGCGTCTACTTCCGTTGAGATGCGACCAGGAACTGTTTTGAGTATTTCTGCACCAACAATAACGGCTAACATGTCACCCGCATCTATGATTTGTTGTGCTTTATCATCGCTTTGTGTTTTTGCATAGGTAATGGCTTGGTCAATGAAAGGCGCGTATTCAGGGATTTGAGCCGCTTTTAGCATTAATGATGGGTTGGTTGTCGCATCTTGCGGTAAATACTCTTTAATTGCTGCGATATCACCAGTGTCCGCAACAATGGTTGTAAAAGCTTTTAATTGAGTCAGTTTATTGCTCATTAGTGCGTTTCCTTTGTTTTGTTTATTTGTTGATTTACCATGTTTATGGCGTCTATTAATACATCTATTTTAGCATCAGCTTTATGACCATTTTCTGAAAGGTAACGTCGAAATGCTTTGCCGCCGGGCTGACCAAGGAATAATCCCAAAATGTGACGAGTAATGTGCATTAATCGTTCTCCATTTGCTAACCGTCTTTCGACATACGGCATAAAGTTATCTAAGGCATCGAAACGTGACATCACTTTAGCCGGCTCTCCAAATAGCACCTGATCGACATTACTTAAAATCCATGGGTTGTGGTAAGCTTCTCGCCCAAGCATGACGCCATCAATTTTGGTGAGGTGCTCTTGACTCTCTGCCAGTGTTTTGATTCCACCATTAAGGATGATTTCTAAATCCGGAAAATCCTGCTTCAGTTTGTATACGTAATCGTATTTCAGTGGCGGAATTTCACGGTTTTGTTTTGGGCTCAACCCTGCCAAGATGGCATTACGGGCATGTACGATGAAAGTACGAATTCCAGTAGTGGCGATATCACCAACAAAATCACGAACAACAGAATAATCTTCTTGATCATCTAAGCCGATACGGTGTTTTATCGTAACCGGGATATGGGTGGCGTCTAGCATCGCTGATATGGCGTCCTTTACTTTATCTGGATGAGCCATTAGGCAGGCACCGATTAAACTATTTTGAACTCGATCACTTGGGCAACCGACATTTAAGTTGACTTCATCGTAGCCGTATTTTTCTGCCAGTTTTGCGCATTTGCTTAAAGCAACAGGATCAGCCCCGCCAAGTTGTAACGCGATGGGGTGCTCACACTCATCATATTCTAAAAAGCGAGCAGGAGAATCCCCTCGTAATAACGCACCAGTCGTAACCATTTCAGTGTATAGCAAGGTATTGGTACTGAGTGTTCTAGCAAATACACGGTAGTCTGTAGTCGTCCAATCCATCATGGGCGCAATACTGAAGCGTCTATCCACTGTATCCCTTGATATATAAGGCTTAAGGTCTTTTTTCTCTGTTGTGTCGTGTGTCATTTATGTGTTATTTTCGGTTATTTAAGGGGTTTTTAGGTGCCTAAGTGCCCCACAAGTGCCGCATTTATTCATGTGGCACTTTTAACTGTAAGGCGCGTTGAATGATTATTTTTTTATTATGTCATAAAATTACAAGGTTGGTATATGGCTAGTTTTCAAGAGCGTGAAAATAAGGATGGTACAACAACTATTCAGTCGAGAATTCGATTGAAGAAAAAAGGGAAGATAGTATTTGAAGATACTGAGTTATTTACCGGATGAGGTGCAAGAAAACGTGCAGAGCACTGGATAATCAATAGAGAAGGTTGAACTGAAAAATACCTGCCCTTCTTTTATTTGGAGAGAAGGGCAGGCATTATTCAATAAAACTTAAAACTTAAAGAAATCGACTGTCTTTTTTAAGTTTGATGCTATTTCAGTCAATTTTTGCGATCTTTCAGTATTTGCGGTAGATAAACTAAAGTTTTCTTTAGCTTTGTTAAAAATGTCATACACGCTTTTGCTTATCTCAGAAGATACTTGTGTTTGCTGTTCTGCAGCGGTAGCAATTTGATTATTTTTATCTTGAATCGATAAAATAGATTCTCTAATTGAGTCAATCGCTTTAGCCGTATTAGACGACTTATCAGATGTGCTCTTAGCGTTTGTGACATTTTCTTCCATCATAGACACGGAGGTTTTAGCTTCGCTTTGTAGGCGATTAATCATATCTTGTATTTCATTTGTACTTTCTTTAGTTCGATTTGCTAAACCTCGAACTTCATCCGCCACTACAGCAAATCCACGACCATGCTCACCGGCCCTTGCAGCCTCAATTGCTGCATTCAAAGCAAGTAAGTTTGTTTGCTCAGAAATACCATTAATTACTTCTAAAATACTTCCTATACTTTGAGTTTCTAGCTCAAGCCGATTTGTGACAATAACAACATCTTCAATGCCTCCAACTAGAGTTTGGATATTGTTATTCATTTCATTGACTAGTGTTAAACCGATATTAGAAGTGTCGGTAGCTTCTTTTGCTGAGATAGAAGCATCCAAGGCATTACGAGCGACTTCTTCTACCGTAGCCGTCATTTCTTCCATACTAGAGCTGGAGTGCTCAAGGTGATTCATTTGCTCACTGGAGCTTGTACTAATAGATTCAGCGGTTTTATTTACTTGTGAGGAGGACAGGTGGAGCTGATCAGCGGCTTCATTGATACTATGCATACTACTTTTTAAATTTTCAATCATTGTCAGTACAGAAGCATAAATACCTGTTGCGTCACTGTCAGTTGTAGAACGTTTAAAAGACAAATCGCCATGAGAAACTCGTTTTACTAAGTCTTCAATTTCGGTTGGTTCACCACCAATAGGGACATAAATAAGTTTCACAACCAAGGTATAAGTTATTAACAATGAAATCAGTATCAATATAATTGCAATGACTAAACTCTCTATAAGGTTTTCATCTGAATCCTTGTTTATATTATCGACAGAGTCCCAGGCCCATACAGACCAGTTATTGGATTGGATTTTAGTATTCCCTACGACATATTCAACGCCATCTAGTTCATAGGTATGATGAGATGATGCTTTATCTTTGTGCTGTGCATACGTTGGCCTTAGTTCAAAAAGGTTCTTACCTATGAACTCAGGCGCTTTAGCGGCCATAATAAAGCCGTCTTCTCTTAACACCCATATCTGATTATTATCAGAAAGAGAGGAGATAAATTTGGTTAATTGATCAATTGCTAGATTCACGGAGAGCACACCAATAACTTGGCTATTTCTGATTATTGGAACGGCCAAGGCCATAACCAAATGATTCTGACTGCTTGTATAGGGCTTCGTTACAATGTTTTTTTCACCCGCGAAAGTACGAACAAACCACTCTCTTTCTAATGATTTTGCATTAAAGTTTTGTATTTCACCTCCTGGTAAATAGGTTGTGCCGCTCTTGACTGCCGCATATGCCTCAAGTACACCTAATTCTTGCTGTAGATTATTTAATTCTTTCTTAAGGTTATCTAAATCAACAGTACCATCCGCATTGATAGAGATTTTGGCTGAACTGATATTTAGAGAGTCAAAGTAGCGGAGCATTCTCTGTTCAAGAGCGTTGCTGATTAAAAAAGATTTTAGGTCAAGGGAATGTTCATAATTTGATGTAGAAGATGATTTGAAGTTGAAGAAGCTAGTTAGCGATATTATTAAGATAATAACAGAAAGCATTGCCCCAATAGAGGATATGATTTTTACTTTTGCGCTCATTGACCTGCCTTAATGATAAAAATAAAAGTGTGAGGAAAGGTATACCATACTTTTTAATGTATATTCCATTCGTGTTGGATGGATGTGGATAGTGGAAAAACCAAAATATAATTTGATTATTAAAATAACTTATAAGGAAATTACTTGCATGTAAGATGTAAGAGGTTTTTTGATATGAATATATCATCTTAAGTTATTGATATTTATATGAAATAATTGGTTCTAATTTCTATTCTTCGAGTAAAAAATAGAATTCAACTGTTGATAATCCGTTTGATGTGAGTTGTTTTTTTTGTGTTTTTTTTTGTAAAAATATGATTGTTTACTAGTTGACAGCCAAATTAGAAAATAAGCATCAAAAAGAGATCGTACTTTTTTTCTCCTCCAGCAATAAAATTTCTTCGTATAATTCTTCCGCTTCAAAAGTTAATTGGGAATATTTTCTGATGTCTCCATTTCTTTGAGCTTGCATTCCTTGCTCTAGCTTAATGTCACGCATCTTATTTAATTTTTTTATAGGGTCCGTTTTAAATATAGAAAACATAAGGTATCTCATCGTTGTCGTTGTTTGCTTTTATACGGAAGAAATATAAGATTGGATTACTTTTTTTGGTTATTAAAAGCAATAAGTTTGATTGAGATAATAGAAGTTGTATTGTCGAGGAAATCGACTGGACTAACCTTGATTGAATCACTCTTTAGTCCAGTCTGGGTGCCAGTGTTAGTGGCAAGTTGTGTCAGCCGACTGAGCAGTACTCAATCGGCTTGAGTTATCCATCACTGGGTTGCTTGTGAGGCTTCATTTTATGAATAGTAAGGTTTTTATTTTCATGAGTGGTGCCTGCCAATGGACGAATTCGGCCATTGTCATGATAAAAACCAATATCTCTTAAACTATGGGCATCTAAGCTTTTTAAAGATTGCTCAGCATGTTTTTTTACGAAAAACTCTTTGATGGCGTTAATTGTGGCAATAATGATCATAAGATCTCTCCATTTAATAATAAAAGGACGGGATCAAAAGGGAATAGGTATAATATACAGATGCCGCGTTGATCCGCGGCCAAGAAATAATCTAGTACGCAGACAAAGTTGTCGCTTGTGTAGCACAGCGATTCACAGTGAATGAATTGGTAGAAGCAAGTGTGACTTGATTCAAATAATATTTGTTCATGACTTACCTCCAGACGTACTAAAATTGAGTGATAGTTGAATACTATAAACTTATAGCGGTGAGTATTTGGCCGTATTTTAATCATTAAGTCAATAAGCTTGAATGAAAAAACAAATAAAAGTGTTTTTCTGCATGTTCATTTAGTATTTTAACGAATTGAATTTATCACCTTAATATATTTTCTATATAAAGGAATTTTTGATTTGATGATTGATCGGGTCTTTTTGTGGGTTTTTGAGTTACGAGGAAAAGAGTTGCATGGCAATTAAAGCGACGGTATACAAGGCGAATGTTCAAGTAACTGATATGGATAGAAACCATTATGCAGGCTATGATTTAACAGTAGCATTGCATCCATCTGAGACAGAAGAGCGTCTAATGGTGCGTTTGTTAGCTTTTGCTCTATTAGTAGATCAAAAAGAAGGGCATGAGCAGCTAGGTTTTACAAAAGGACTAAGCACTGACGATGAACCGGATCTCTGGCAGAAAAGTTTAGCTGACGAAATACTGCTATGGGTGGATTTAGGTCAACCAGATGAAAAGCGTTTACGTAAAGCATGTGGTAGGGCTAAGCAGGTAACAATAGTTAACTACAATGATAAAAGTGACATATGGTGGGAACAAAATAAAAGTAAGGTTACACGCTTTTCAAATTTATCCATATTGCAGTTTCCTGAGAATCAAGTTATTGCTTTAGCAAAACTAAGTCAGCGTTCAATGCAGTTGAATATGACGATTCAAGACGGGGAGGTATGGGTGTCTGGTGAATTAGGTGAAGTTTCTATTACGCCTAATTATCGTTTAAAAAGTAACTGATAATAGAATTCAAAGATAGGCCTGTATCTCTTGTCTATCTTTGAATTTTCTATAATACGTTGGCTCGCTTTGCTTTATAGGGCCATATTTTTAAAGTGACAATGTTCTTAGAAATAAATTAACCGCTAATTTATAGCATTCTAAAGCAAGGGCTGGATCGTAACGATCACCTTCATCTCTCATAAAGGCGTGTTGAGCATTGAATTCCAGCCATGTAAAGTTTCTTTCGGTATCAATCAATTGTTGATAAACCTTTTGTCGACCTGTTGTCGGTACATGAGGGTCTTGCTTACCCCAGATGCAAACCAATTCCCCTTGAATGTCTTTCGTGCGACTAAAAGAGTCATTGCCTTCTTTACAAGGAAGCGTATTAGAATGAATGTCGGTCGCGTATAGACAAAAAGCGGCCTTAATGACTGGGTTTAATGCGGCTCGATAAGCTAAATGCCCACCAAGGCAAACACCCATGCTACCGAAGTTACCATTACAGTATGGCTGTTGAACAAAGTAATCGATCATGGCCTGAGTATCCGAGTCATGAGCCTCTAGATTTTTAGTAAACTTATCTGCATTGCCTTTGTCTTTCCCTTCATCATCATAGCCCAGCACAGTTCCTATAGGGTTGAGCTCGTGGAACACTTCAGGTACAAGGACAACAAAACCATGCCCAGCCATTATTGCTGCAGAACGACTAATAGGAGCGGTTTGTTGAAATATTTCTGAATAAAAAATAACACAAGGGAATTTACCGTCCGCTTGAGGTCGATAAACGCTACAGCGCATTAATCCCGTCGGCGTTTCTAAATCAATGTCATGTCTTTGAATTATCATAAAACTCTTATTTAAAATAGTTGTAATAAAATTACAATTAAACGTTAGATTGCTCAATAGGTCTAATACTATTTAAACATTAAAGGGTGAGTTTATGTCCATGCTACTGTTTTTATAGAATGATTTTGAGGTATTAACGTGTCAGTTGGACTAAAGTGCCTCCCATAGCATCAGCATCGTCTTGATCATGAGTAACCAAAATAGTGGGCAACTTTATGGTTTCGATTTGTGCTATTACAAACTCCCTTACTTCTTGTCGTAGCGCTTTATCCAATTTGCCAAATGGCTCATCAAGTAAAAGGTATTTCGGTTCAGATAAAAGTGTTCTTAACAGAGAAATACGGGCTTTTTGTCCACCGGAAAGATAGGCGGGTAAGGTGTGGGCTTTATCGGCAAGATTAAATTCAGAGAGTTTTTCTAATGCTAACTCAGCTCTTTGTTTGCCTTTTATGGTTTCTGGAATGGCAAACATGAGATTTTCGAGGTTACTTAGATGCGGAAAGAGAAGTGATTCTTGATATAAAATTCCGACGTGTCGTTTTTCAATCGGTAAGTGGCTTAATTCTTTATTGTTAAGGTTTATCTGGCCAGATGTTTTGAAAGTGTCAGCTATTGAACCTGATAAAAAGTCCAATAAAGTCGACTTTCCACAACCACTTGGACCCATGATGCTGAGAACTTCGCCCGTCGGGATTGACGCATTAAAGTTCTTGAATAAACAGGTCTCGTGCAATTGAATGGTGATATCCGTAAGTTTCAACATAATGGTGTTATTAATTTTTGATTGTGTAAGAGTGGGAATCGGAAAATCTCATGTAGAGATAGTGTTTTAACGCTAATCGAGCCGGTGTCCAAACCTTAGGGAGCCAAATTGCTAACATAAAGACAATTAAAGGGAAAAATGCCTGTATGAGTGCTAATAGGCTAACCAGTTTTCTTTCTCCTGATGAAGCGAGAGTCACGGCTTCTGTTGTTAATGTATTGATGAGGCCATTACCTGCAATTAGTGTGGGGAGATATTGGGCAATACTCACGGAGAAACCAATGGCGAAGGCACTAAATATGGGTGCTTTTAACATGGCTAATTTAATTTGCAAAAAGGACTTGTAGGGTTTATGAGTTAAGGCGCAAGCTTGAACCAGATAGTTTTGATTGAAAGCTAAATACGGGCTGTGTAAAGTCAGATACACATAAGGCAGGGTATAAAAAACATGTAATATAATGACGGATAGAAAATGGCCACTGATCCCGCTCTTAATGAACAATATTTGGATGCCAAATAGGAAACCTACTTGAGGTAGTAAAATGGGTAAATAAATTAGTCGATCAAATAGCGTCTTTTTACAAGACTGTTGTCTTTTAGCTTCTAATAAGGCAAGGCTAATGATAAGAGCGATAATGTTGCTGCTAATGGCGATCGTTAAGGTATTAAAACTCAGATCATTGAGTAATGTAATATTGCGCTCTATATTACGAAAAGACCAAGTGCTTGGAAGTATGTCTGGGAACCTCCAGCGTTTTGCAAAGGACCACAGCAATAAGATAATACTGCTTAAGATGACACTAATCAGTATGAAAAAATATAAAGATCCAAGTAGCTGAAAGAAAGACTGAGAGAGATTACTTCGATTACCTGTGGTGAGCTTTTTCTTTGAACAAAAGTAAAGTAAGCGATAAGCCAATTCCCAAATAATAAAGATCACAAAAATGAATAGCATTAAAAAGACAGCGCCAGCGGAGGCTGAAAAGCGTTCATTTAAGTCTGCATCCTTAAACCATCGAAAAATAGTCACCGCAAATGTTGATGGTGTATTGGGACCAATAATCAAAGCTAAATCAACGACAGTAAGACTGAAGGCTAAGACAATAAATACCGGTAAACGTATTAATGGGTAAATCATTGGCAATAGAATTTTTTGCCAAATAGTGGCGACATTATATCCCATGCTACGTCCGACCTTTAGAGTCTCATCTGTTTTTAATTGAGGTAAACAGGCTAAGATAACGAAAATTAAATAAGGCGTTTCTTTCACAACAAGTGCAAAGATAAGCGATAGGGTATAGGGGTCTTGAATGGTTATCCAATTTGGTGGACGTTCAAAGGTAGTGAATAGTCGTATTAGCCAGCCGCTAGGACTAAGTAGGAACAGAAGTCCAATTGCAATGGCTGCATGAGGAATCGCCAGTATAGGCGCTAAGCTTTTTCGGAAAATGGAAAGTATTTTACTATCATAAAAAGCGGCAACTACAGAAAAGGCAATCATTAAGGATAGGAATGTGGCCGTTACACCGCTTATGAGGGTGAGTATGATACTGCTTATAAACTCGGGTGCTAGAAACAGCTCTTTCCAAGGGTCCAACGAAATTTCGTTCGCACCAATGGCGGGCAAGTAATGAAAAGCTGGAGCAATAATCCCCAAAATACCGATTAGCATAAAAACACTGATGCTTAACACGATAATAAAATTGACCAGCTTCAATGACATTACATTGCCTTCTTAGATTTGAACAAAATGCACTCAGAAAATCAGTTTGCGTAACGTAAGCGCCACTCATTTTCCAATGCTTTTACCCATGAGGAATGTGGTTCGGGAATACTATTGCTTAAATTATCAAGTGTTAAAGTGGCCATACCTCGTTCTTGAGCATCAAATAATGCCTGTTGCTCTTTCTCTAATTTTTCATAACTCAGGACCGTTAAATCTCCCCATACCTCGCTATCCTGTTTTTTTAACTGAGCTTCTGGTGATAAGAAGTAATTTGCCACCACTTGAGCACCAGCGGTAGCGGTTGAGTTATAGGGAATGGCTAGGAAATGAGTATTGCTAATAGTGCCCTCATCGAATATGTATGAACGGACAGTATCAGATAAATTGCCTTTGCTTATTTGAACTGATGCTGCTGAGGTATCAAAACTAAAAGCGAGATCAATTTCTTGGTCATCTAATAAACGTATCATTTCTTCCGAACTGGCTGGATAAGTGGTACCACTGCGCCATGTCACTGGGTGTAATTCGTTTAAATAAGTCCATAACGGTTTGGTGACAGTTTTAAAATCTACATTTTCAACAGGCTGGGAGAGTAGTTCTTTATCTTCAATTAACTCATAAAGTGCTTGTTTTAAAAATGTGGTTCCTAAAAATTGCGGCGGTTCAGGGTAGGTTATTCTTCCTGGGTTCGCTTTGGCATAGGCTAATAATTCGGGCATAGACCTTGGTGGGTTGGGAAGTATCTCAGTATCATGGATGAAAATAACTTGAGCTTTACCCCATGGTGCTTCCATGCCGTCAACAGGCGTTCCAAAGTCCAGTGTTAGGCTCTTATTGGAAGCTTCATCAATATAGCGATAGTTTGGTAAAGTGGTGCTAAAAGGGCCATATAAAAAGTTATTGTCTTTCAGAGAACGAAAATTTTCTCCATTCAACCAAATTAAGTCAATTGAGCCATCATTTTCATTACCGGCGGCTTTTTCAGCTAGTACTCGACCAATAGCATCAGCGGTATCCACTAATTTAATTTGTTTTAGTGTGACTCCATATTTTTCCTGGATGTTGTTACCGGCCCATTCAATATAATCATTGATGTTTTCAGCGCCACCCCAGGCGTTAAAATGGACGGTTTGTCCCTTAGCTTCATCTAATATCGATTGCCAATCACTGGCATAGACAGAGTTTACACTTATGGCAAGCATAGAAAGAGCAAATAGTTTCTTCATGATATAGGTGACCATTTTGCGTTAAAATTTGAATTCAAATAAAGTAACTCAATGTTATTTCAAGTATTATTTACACGATAGTACTGTATATGACTTTAAGCTGTTGAAAAAGTTCCCTGACTTTATTAAACCAACGGCATCAATGGAAAGTATCAATATTTCAAGAGACCAGTATGCCTTATCAAATCATGACACACAATTTGCCGACGGCCACTCTAGGTACAAGTAGGCTGATCAAAGCCCATCATTTTGGTACCGTGGGTGCGCGTCCGAAAGTGTATTTACAAGCTGGCTTGCACGCAGATGAGTGGCCGGGGTTTTTAGTTCTAAATGAATTAATTAAACGATTAAGAAAAGCCGACGACGATGGCGCTATTATCGGTGAAATTATTATTGTCCCTGTTGCTAATCCCATTGGCTTAGCGCAAAACTTCCATGGTTATATTCCAGGACGTTTTGCTTTTAGTGATGGTGGCGGTAACTTTAATCGTAATTGGCCACAAATAGCCGAGAAAGTAGAGCAAAGAATACGTCACGATATAGATGGATCGCCGGAAAATAATATTAAATTGATTCGTGAAGTGATCATGGATGAGGTGATGTCTCTTCCGGAAACAACAGAACTGCAAGGCTTACGTAAAACCTTGATGCTGATGTCTATGGATGCCGATGAAGTGCTGGACTTACATTGCTCTGGCGAAGCGTGTATGCATGCTTATTTACCTCAAGAGTTCGAAGACTACTTTAAACCTCTACTGGTGCATCTAAAAGCTAAAGTGGGGTTATCTGAATTGGAAACAGGTGCCGCATCGTTTGATGAGACCAATGTGTCGGTATGGCGTCACCTTAAAAAAGATTTTGCGCATTTGATTCCATGGGGATGTCGCTCTTTGACTCTGGAGTTAAGGGGTGAAAATGACATAACAAAAGAAATGGCGCTAGAAGATGCCAACGCATTATTTGCCTACTTAATTGATCGAAAAGTCATAGATGCTCCTCCTGTTGAACCACCGGCATCTGATCTCACCTATTATCCTTTGGATGCGATGGATCTGGTAAAAACCCCTTGCGCTGGTATCGTTTGTTATCACAAAAATATAGGTGATCCAGTAGAAGAAGGTGAGGTAATTGGTGAGGTTGTTGATTTAATGAACGACGATGTTGAGCAAAGTGCTCAACTATTGATTGCAAGAACCAATGGAGTCTTGTTTGCTAGATTGCAAAGACGCTTGGTTATTTGTGGTGAATCCATTGCAAAAATAGCAGGTAAAGAGCATTTGCCGTTTAGAGAAATAGGAAAGCTTTTTGAAGACAAATAATTCTCCAGCATTTACGGATGAACAGCAACACGTTATCCAACATGATCTAGCATCCCATGCGAAAGTGGTTGCTGTTGCTGGTGCTGGCAAAACCACGACATTAATTGCTCGTATCGAGTTTTTGTTGCAACAAGGAGTGCCAGTTCAAAAAATTGGTGTTTTTATGTTTAATAAAAGCGCTCAAGAAGAGTTTTTACAAAGATTAACGGACTATTTAAATAATCGTGATGTTTTTCAAATTCCGCAAGTGATGACATTTCATAGTTTTGGTCTGAAATTATGCCGTCGTATGGAACAGGCCAATTTACTAACAAGTGCAGAGCTGATTACCGATGACTTTTCTTTGGTGAGGTTGATTCGTGAAGGTATGCAGCAGCTGGTAAAAAAAGGCAAAAAAGTATCAGCAATGGATGAAAAAGAATGGTTGGAAGATGCTCTTCTTTTTATTGATCATGTTAAGGCGGCTGCCGAAGATACACAGCTTGTGTATGAACATTCGAGTTTTAATGCGGATAGAAAATTTTTTCCTGATTTATACAAGGTGCTTGAATCCATTCGAATGCGTCGAAATCAGAGATTTTTTCTGATTTAACCCTAGACCCATTAATTAAAATTGAGCAAGATCAATTAGCCCAAAATATGTTAGTTCAGGGCTTAGTACCTGATTATGATTACTTGTTAATTGATGAGTTTCAGGACATCAATCCTTGTCAGTATCGTTTACTTAAAGCGTTATATGCAAACAGTAAATGGATGATTGTGGGCGATGTGCAGCAATGTATATATGAATGGCGTGGTGCCAATCCGAATATTATGTCAACAGAGTTTGATCAGGACTTTCAGCAGGACGGTATCAGCGGCGGGTCTGTGTCTAATTATTCTCTAAGTCAGAGTTTTCGCTTTGGACATCAAGTTGGGTTAATGGCGTCGAATGTAATTGACCGTAATAGTGCGGACAATTTGGTGATTGGTACAGATAGAGAAACAGAATTTTCCTTCTCCCAAAGTGAAAAAACCGGTCATGCACTCTTAATGGAATTAAAGCGTTGGCTTGGGCGAGGAGAGCAATTGGATGATGTCGCCGTTTTGGTGCGTTTATACAGTGATATGGTGCCGATTCAATTAGCATTAATGCATAAAAATGTTCCTTATCATTTACATGGTGATTCTCCTTTATTAGAAAACCGTCAGATAAAAATGCTACTGGCCTATTTAGCGGTTATGGCGGATGGTTTTAACCATTCAGACCGATTTCATAATAAACAAGATATAGATTATTTATTGACGGTTCCAAGCCTCACTCTGGCGCCTGAAGATAAGCGTCGATTTTTTCAGCAATGTCAAATGTCACCCCATTTAATCCCGCAGCTGATTGAAGAGCTAAGTGACCATCAAGAGGGGTGGAAAGGTAAGAAGTTACTGCAACGTTCTGATTGGTTACGAAGTCTGGTCTTGTATCGCAATGACCCTGCGGCAGGGTTAAAGCATACCATTGAAAAGTTGGGTGTTTATCGCTATTTTGAAAGTACAAGCAGTAAGGACATTCAAGCAAAAGAGAAAATTGCTACTTGCGAAGCTTTTATAGCTTATGTTCGTGGCGTTGGTGGAACGGCGGATGACATTCTTGATCAATTGTTGTCTTTAGCAAAACCGTCTTCAGAAAACGATCATAAGTATGGAGTTCATCTTATGACGATTCATAAGTCAAAAGGGCTTGAGTTTGGCAAAGTCATTATGACAGGACTGCAAGAAGGGCGGTTTCCTTATTATGAAAAAGAAGCGGATAAAGCTCAAATTGAAGCGGAAAGACGGCTCTTTTATGTGGGAATTACTCGAGCTAAAAAGTGCTTAACATTTTTACATCAGCCAACAAAAGCAGAAAACAAACTCTTATTAGAGGGTAAATTGTCGAGTAAAAGGGCGCCCTCTGCAGAGTTATCTCGCTTTGTCTTTGAGTCGTTCCCTTTTGTAGCGCAGCGAATCATTAAGAATGAAGGTGAGGGTGCATTAGGAGAGGAGCAAGAAATATTGATGGAACACCCTCAAAAAACGTTGCGTTACCTTGAAAGTGTGGCTTTTAAAACCCGCTCAAAACTGAAAGTCAATGTTAAAGAGGTGCGTAAGCTTCAAGTTGGAGATCGTGTTAGACATGAGAAGTTCGGTAGTGGCGTTGTATTGAATCAAGATAATCAAGGTAGCAAAATGATTATTATTGATTTTGACCAAGAAGGTGTTAAAACATTTAATCCAAAACATACACGCTTGTTAAAAGAAGCAACAAGTTAATTCGGTATGATATTTGTCTGTAACACAGTCCAGAATTTTTAATAAGGTACAAATAATGAATTCCATTCCTCTGATCGATTTTGCCTGCTTAAAACATAGCGATGCCAACTTGCGAGCAGCAGAGATTAAGAAACTGGATCAAGCTTGTCGTGAGGTTGGCTTTTTCTATTTAACAAACACTTCAATTGATACCTCAGTTATGTCACTTCTACAAAGAGCAGCCGAGCGCTTTTTTACTCTGCCTCAGGAGGAAAAAGAGTCTATTGATATTAAGCACAGCTTGAATCATCGAGGCTATGGTCAAATTGGAGAAGAACAGTTGGATGAAATAAGCCAAGCGGATTGGAAAGAAACCTTTGATATGGCATTAGACTTCCCTTTGGATCATGCATTAGCTCAAAAGTATCCAACTATGTATGGTCCGAATCAATATCCATCTAAAGCCAGCATCGTTGAAGCGTTACAGGAATATTATGTGGCGGCTTTTGATGTGTCACAGGTCGTTCTAAAAGCGATGGCCGAAGCTTTAGCGTTAGAATCCAACTTTTTCACACAGTGTTTTAAAAATCACGTAACTGTCTTACGCATGATTCATTATCCTCCTAGGCCAGAAGAGAGTCACACTAATGGGGCTGGCGCCCATACAGATTACGGCTGTATTACTTTGTTACTACAAGATGATGTTGGTGGTTTACAGGTTAAAAACCGTCAAGGAGAGTGGACTGATGCAATTCCAATTAAGGGCTCTTTAGTTGTGAATATAGGTGATTTGATGCAGCGCTGGACAAACGATGAATATGTTTCTACTGCGCATAGGGTAATTGCTCCTTTAAAAGAGGTTCATCGGTATTCTTTTCCATTTTTTGTGGAGCCAGATTACGAGACCAATGTGAAGTGTGTTGAGTCATGTCAGTCAAAAGAGAAGCCTGCTAAATATGCGCCAATCTTAAGTGGTGATTGGATTCAATCCCGTTTTGATGCGACTTATGCTTATCGGGAAAAAGAGTCTCTTTAAGTTTTATTTATTAAGCGTTGCATTCTATTCTCTACGTTTTTTATGACTTAGAATGCAACCGAATGACATTAAATAGGCGTGTTTTCAAATAAAGCTTGGCTTTCAAATGGCGTGCTGGAATTCAAGGTTGCAATATGACCTTGAGGAATAAGGTTCCAGCCATCTCCCGACAGCTCTAACGGTTCTGACCCCACAACAAGATAATCTTCAAACTGTTTACAATATACGGTAGGAGCATGCTCATCACTGGCGTATCGTATTACCGTTACACTCTCTCCGTTTGAAAGGGCTGAAGCAAATCTCAGTGGTTCGTCTATATTTTTATCTTGCATGATTTTTTCGATCTGCTTGATCGTCATTGTCAGCGCTTTGTTTATGTCTTCTTCTAAACCGTTAGCGATCATAAGCAAAAAAATAACTTCTGAGTCGGTTGCACCGCGGCGATAGGAGTATAGGTGTTCGGGTATCAGTCTATCTAGGTGCCAGCGAAGTTTTTCATAACCACCGATTTGACCATTATGCATAAATAACCAGTTCTTATAACCAAACGGGTGGCAATTAGAGCGATTGGTTGCTGTACCTGTTGATGCGCGCACATGCGCAAAAAAAGGTTACTACGAATATGCCCAGCGAGGCTTTTTAAGTTGCAATCGCTCCATGCAGGCATTACTTCATGATATAAGCCTGGCTCTTCTCTTTCATCATACCAGCCGATGCCAAAACCATCCGCGTTTACCGTTACTTCAGATTTTCTTGCGCTCAAACTTTGATGAACCAGAGAGTGTTCAGGTTCAAACAAAAGTGTTTCTATGTAAACGGGTTTGCCCTGATAGGCCATCCAACGACACATTAAGGTGTTCCTTTAAAAATGAATGACTGCATTAGGTAAGGCATTCATTTATTACCAATAAAAGAATGGGCTTAGCAACCTAAGAGTAACAGTGCATTAACTATTTATTAGGTGTCCAATTGCACCAACTTGATGCAATTGGACTGGTGACCGTTAAATTTTGAAGTAACTTATTTTAACGGATAATTGTTCGGCTAACTTATCCAGCTCGGCAGATGAGTCACTGATGGAGTGGATGGACTTCGTTGTTTTATCCGCAATTTTGCTAATATTCGCAATGTTATTGCTTACTTCAGCGGTGACGCAGGCTTGCTCTTCTGCCGTAGCTGAAATTTGATCATTCATGCTGCGTATTTTTGAAACAGATACATTGATATTGTCTAAAGATTGCTCTTCGTGTTGTACTTGTTCAACCACATCAATGGATTTCTGATGACTGGAATCCATTGCTTGTACGGCCAATGACGTTCCTGTTTGTAATTGAACGATCATTTTTTCTATTTGTTGCGTTGCATTTTGTGTGTTTTGGGCAAGTTGGCGCACTTCATCTGCAACAACCGCAAAGCCTCTACCTTGCTCGCCAGCACGAGCGGCTTCTATAGCCGCGTTAAGTGCTAATAAGTTGGTTTGTTCAGCGACACCTAAAATCACATTTAAAATTTCACTGATTTGATTGGTGTTGGTTTGCAACTCATTCATAGTGTTAGCTGAATCCGATAGTCCTTTAGCAAGGTTGTTAATGGATTTAATTGTACCTATAACAATCTCACGACCTTCAGTTGCCGCCAATTCGGCTTCCTGAGCGGCATTACTTGCATCCGCCGTCGAAGAAGAAACATGCATAGCTGTTGCTTGAATCTCCTCAATAGCACGATTAATCTGCTGCGTTTCTGATTGTTGCTGATCCACCATGTCAGAAGCGTCGGCAGTGATTTCATTTAGGCTGTGTGCTGCTTGCGTAAGTTGGTTACTGGATTGAACGACATCCGATAAAATTTCACTGAGCTGAATCACTAGCTTATTCATTGATGTTTCTAGTGCACCAATTTCGTCTCTACGGTTGGTTTCAATAATGCCTTCACTCAACTCTCCAGAGGCGATACTCTCTGCACGGGCAACGGCTCTTTTTAAAGGGCCACAAATTCCGTTTACTGTAATTAAGCTGAAAATAAGCCCTGCAATGATGAGTGCGGCGGAAATGATTACACTGGTAATGGCTATTTGATCTTGTTTCGATTTTTGTCCTGCAAGAATACTTTTATCATAGTCATTCAAGGCTTCATTGATAAGTTCCATTTGTTCTGAAATTTCTACTAATACCGCTTGAGCCGTACGACGACTTTTTGCTCCTTTGAAAGTATTTAATTTCACCCATAACTCATAAGTTGCGTTTGTTGCGGTTAAGAAGGTGTCTTGTTGCTGGTTAAAAGTATCAATGTGTTCTAGTAACGAGGTTAATTCATTGTTTTTTGGCATGATGGAAAGAATTTGACGAATATTCTCAAAGCTTAGTTTCAATTCTTCTGTATAGGTTGTGAATTTTTCATGGGATTCAGAGACCAAAGCGGTTCCCGCACCCTCAATGCTCTTAGCTAAACTTACTTGGAAGAAGCCTCTTTCAAACTCAACTGACTGGCTCAATAGCAATTGGCGGCTATGTTCAATGTTTTTGACCAACTCTAAACTATTGGACGCAGCTTGATTTAATTCGTTGGTAATTGTACGACTGGAGATGGATGATGTGATACTCAATACCGCTATGGCTATAGAGAACATCACAACGAGCGATAAAATTTTAAAGCGAACGGATAAATAGGACATATTTGCTCTCTAATTATTATGGATGGACAAAATCATCTAGCAATAAATAGGCCAGATATAAACTGACTACTAAGTCAACCCCTCAAGGTTATGTTGTTAGTTAATTAGTGTAAGCTGAGTAAAAACAAACGTCTATAGAGAAAATAGAATTAACATTTGTTTTCTGTACAGAAAAGTATGCTGTAAAAAATAACGCTTAACCTGCTAACTTTAAACGTTATTTTTTATGATTCAGGAGGTATTTATTGGAAATAAGTTCTATTTTTGAGGGTTGCTATTGATCACAACATGGTTGGCTTCGATTTCAAAAAAGAAACAATTTCTTCTGTTTGTATGGCAAGCAGCCCCATGCTGATCTACTTTCAATAAGATGCAATCACCATCGCAATCAAAAGAGATGGAAACCAATTTCTGGCGATGACCAGAGCTTTCTCCTTTTCTCCAATAGGTTTGTCTTGAGCGTGACCAGTAACAAACTTGTCCTGTTTCTAAGGTTTCCTTAATGGATTTTTCATTCATGTAGGCATACATCAATACTTCGCCAGTATCGTGTTGTTGGGCTATAGCGCCAATCAGGCCGTTGTCATCTACTTTTAAGTTAGCAAAGATGTCTTCTAAAGAAATTTTGCTGCCTTTTTCCATTTTTTCGAATTGCTTTAAGCTCATGTTAAGTGTGCCTTATTTTTCAGTCATTTTTTTGTTTGCGATAGCGCCTTTACCTATGCCTTCGAATGCATGAACTTCTATCTCACAGCCAGGATTTTCTTCGGCGAGAACGCTGGCGATATGGTCTGCTATTCGTTCAACAGTTGTGTCACTGTCTATTAGGTAAACGAATTTTTCATTAATACTAAGGTCAAATTGACCCTGGTTGCTGACGTAAGAAAATTGGGTGAAACGGTGGCCATCCATTTCTTCAACATCGATCACATCTTCTTTTGTCCCTAAATAAATGTCTTTCCAGCGCGAAGCCCAATCAACTTCTCGTTCACTTGAACGAATGCCGTTTTTATAAATTTCAATTGTAGAGCGGTGGCCATGGGCGATGCGTTGGCAGTTACCATCGTGCATTTTTAAACCATGAGTGTAATGATACTGAACACCATCCGCTTTTTCAGGATAAAAATGAATAGACACGCTGGAGAATTCGGCCGGAAGTAGCTCCGCTATTTGAGACTCCACCCAACGAGATACTGTGGTGGGTGTTATAGCATCTAGCGGGAGTAATGCAAATGCTTCATGGGGTGCTACGCAATCAAATTTGTGGCCATTTAAACCATTAAATTTTATGTGTGTGCGCTCATCGTATTTAGTCAGAGAAACAAGAGGGTGGTTAGTTGGAATGGCGAGGGTGTGATCAAGATGAGCATCTAGCCATTCCTGAATTATTTTTTTAATTATACTAAAATCACAGGCCATGCCTTCGTTATTTAATTTTTCTTCTAAAATAACATCCGTATGCCAACTTTCTCCTATTAAACCTCGATGCGCGTCATAATATGAAAAATCAACATGCGTGAGATTTTTAACAAATAGTTTCACGAGTAAATAGCTCCAAATAAAATCATTATTTGTATCTTACCGTAAAGCCCAAAGACAGTATCTAACCAGAAAGTGAAAAAACATGATTTATGAAAGTGATGTAAGTAATTGAACAAGCTTAGCTTTGTGGGTTGTAATTATTAAAAAGCTACGTATAATACGCCCCAAGATCAAGCGATCTCCTTTATGGTGTCTCTGCTGGTCCCTTCGCAACAATAATTCGTTAATCTGGTCAGGTCCGGAAGGAAGCAGCCACAGCGGACGATTTGTGTGCCGAAGTGCGGCTGGTGGGGATGCCTCTCTAATTTTTACTTTGTAAATTCAAGCATAAGCTGACATAGACTATTTTTAGGTTGTTATTTAGTTACAACTTACAGGATAGTGGTATGTACAATCGCAACCTTCGCAACCTTCGCAACCTTCGCAACCTTCGTAAGCCCAGCCCTAGCAAAACTATCTTTAAATTCTCCATCCAAAAGAATGCTGGCACAGTCATGTGCGAAAGCGCTCTAAAATTTGATGACTGTTATCACCTAGAACATTCTTCATCAATCGTAGTGTGCTTTTTTAGGTGCTAGGTTGTCAGGAGGTCTTTGAGTGAGCTTTTGTGTAGATCTATTTTCGATATTATCCATAGATAACTTTTTAAAAAATAAAATGGTAAATTATTTATTGTTTTTATCTTATTTGTTTTGAATATGTGTGCTCGATTGGATCAACTGCCGCAATCACTAATATGCCGATATCAATGTGTTTCTGAGCTGTCTATTGCAGATTGTTTTATTCGCTTTTTGCAGGTTTTGGTGGCGACCCTGTTGATTAATAGCTTAAATTAATTGCTTTACACCTAAAAATGCTAATGCGGACCTTATTGTATCAATAGTAATTCATTATCACTGTGGTGATGAATAGTTGGATTGATGGATTATTGCTACTATTCTAGATTAAGTTGAATTAAGGTGATGCTGTATTGAAGAATGCAGGCAATCAGAGTCGCTAAAGCGATCAGTGTGAGTGCTTTTACATGCTTATTGTTGCTAATCTTCTGTTGGTAATACTGGGTTAATGAGAGTGCTACTATGATAGTTGATAGTCCAGAGGCTAGTGACATTTTCCCCCAGAAGTGATGTAAGTTTTGGCTTGCATACCAAGTAATATTCCAAAATGCAATGGCGAGTACTAGATACAATAGAAGGGTTTCGATCTTGCTATAGGTACTGAGTTTAATTGGTGCGCGATTTTTAACGCTTAATAGAAGGGTTAAAATCATAACTATGTCTGTCACAATGCCCATTTTTCTGATTCCCTTTAGATGTTGTATGATAAGACAGTAAATTCAGTAAGTGGTTCATAAAAAAAGCCGCTTTTTTGAAGCGGCTTTTGAGTCGTTGTGCCTAGAATGTATTGAGGTTAAGCGGCGTTGCTTTCATTCTTATGAGTTACAAACTGGTTTACCGTTGCCAATATGGCTTGGATTGAAGCGGAAACGATATCAGCGTCAATTGCTACCCCATTATAACGGTCGCCATTGATGTTCATTTGAATGTATGCAATGGCGTTTGAATCGCTGCCTATAGTAAGTGCGTGTTCAGAGTATTGAGTCACATCCATGCGGATATCAAATTGCTTGGCGAGGGCGTTTGCAAATGCCGAGATCGTGCCGTTGCCTTCACCTGAAATACTGATTGTTGTATCGACTGAAGTAATGTCGGCTCGGATGCTGTCGCCACCATCTTTTTGCAATTCATAACGGCCTAGGGCATAAGGCGCTGAGCCAGTAATGTAAGTGCTTTCAAATAAGGACTTCATTGACTCGGTGGTTATTACTCCACCATCTTCTTCTGCAAATTTTTGGATGATAGGGCTAAATTCCACTTGTAACCAGCGAGGCAATGACAAACCGTATTCTTGCTCAAGACTGTAGGCAATGCCACCTTTACCTGATTGGCTGTTAACTCGGATAACTTCTTGATAGCTTCGGCCAACATCTCTTGGATCAATAGGCAAGTAAGCCACATCCCAAGGTTTGTCATCAGTTTGGTTATCCAAGCATTTTTTAATAGCGTCTTGGTGTGAGCCAGAAAATGCTGTAAACACTAATTCGCCAGCATAAGGATGACGTGGATGAACAGGAAGTTGGGTGCAAGATTGAACAACGCTGACGATACGATCCATATTGCCTAATTGCAGTTGTGGGTCAACCCCTTGGCTATACATGTTCATTGCCATTGTAACGATACACATATTGCCTGTGCGCTCACCGTTACCTAGCATGGTGCCTTCAATGCGGTCCGCACCAGCCATTAAACCAAGTTCAGCGGCTGCTACGCCACAGCCACGATCGTTGTGCGTGTGTAAGCTAATAATCAAGGATTCGCGATTGTTTACTTCGCGACAGAACCATTCGATTTGATCTGCAAAGCGATTTGGTGTTGTTACTTCAACGGTTGCGGGCAAGTTGATTATTATCTTTTTCTCAGGAGTTGGTTTCCATACATCAGCGACAGCATTCACTACTTCAACGGCGTAATCTGTTTCTGTGCCTGTGAAGCTTTCTGGTGAGTATTGGAAGACCCATTCTGTTTCCGGATGCTTTAAGGCATGTTCTTGAACGCATTTAGCGCCATTAACGGCGATATCAATTATGCCTTGCTTGTCTAAACGAAAAACTTGTTCTCGTTGTGTTTTAGATGTTGAGTTATAAACGTGAACAATGGCTTTTTTTGCGCCTTTCAAGGACTCGTATGTACGTGCAATAAGTTCCGGTCTGGCCTGTGTTAATACTTGAATATACACATCGTCAGGCACTTCAGTTTCTTCTATGATCCAGCGTACAAAATCAAAATCCAGTTGCGATGCCGCTGGAAAGCCGACTTCAATTTCTTTAAAGCCAACGTCAAGTAGCATTTTGAACATGACTTTTTTCTGCTCAACCGTCATTGGTTCAACAAGTGCTTGGTTGCCGTCTCTTAGGTCAACGCTCGCCCAAGTTGGTGCTTGGGTAATTTCTTTATCAGGCCAAGTACGGTTGGTAATCTGTACTGGTTGAAAAGGGGTGTACTTAGTATGGGTAAATACTGTCATGTCTCGTCCTCAAAAGTGCGGTATGCGCTTACTTATTATGTTGTATCATTGGTTGTATGATTCGATAAACAAATGATACATAATTTTAGGGAGTAATAAATTGCGTTTTTATGGTTAAAACACTTTATTTGCGCAATTATATGGCTGACAATCTATTTTTGTTGAAATTTTTAGGTGTTCATATGAATTTAGATAGAATTGATATTCGGATTTTGACAGAAATACAGCAAGATTCTAATTTAACTAACCAAGAGTTAGCGGATCGTGTCGGCTTATCTCCTTCTCCTTGTTTAAGGCGAATGAAGGCATTAGAAGAGTCAGGGATAATAGATCGAAGTGTGACTTTACTGAACCAAAGAAAGCTTGGATTAACCCTCACCGTGTTTATTCAGATTAGCATGGACAGGCATACTCCAGATCGGTTTGAAGTGTTTGAGTCACTTATGGCCTCTTATCCAGAAGTTAAATCCATAAATCTGGTAACTGGGCAGACTGCCGACTACCTTGTTGAAGTTGTGGTGGAAGACATGGATAAGTATCAGGAATTTTTACTAGGTCGATTAACTCGAATTGAAGGGGTTACTGGAGTTCATTCGAGCTTTTTATTAAGAAAGGTGATGGATAGAACATCGCTTCCTTTAGGGCATCTGAAGCAAAAATAAAGCAAATATTAATGATTTAAACCTGAGTCACTTGAGTTTTGCCTGTTGTGCCTCAATTATTAGGGGATCGTTTATTTATTATGAGAATAGTTCGTTTATGAATGCATTGACCATTAAGCGTCGAGTAGTTATCCCGATGAGAGCGGGTAAAGTGATGGCCGAGTTTGTGTCATTTGATGGTGATGATTCAGGAAAAGAGCACATAGCAATATATTGCGAAGGTAAATCACCTGAAAAAGCGCCTGTGCCTTTAGTAAGGCTTCACTCAGAATGTTTGACCGGTGATGTGTTTGGTTCAGGTCGTTGTGACTGTGGAGAGCAGCTGGATGAGGCCATTGATTTAATTAATGAGCAGGGCGGCTATATATTGTATTTAAGGCAGGAAGGGCGAGGTATAGGGCTTTATGCTAAATTAGAAGCCTATGCTTTGCAGGATCAAGGTTATGATACCTATCAGGCAAATGAAATGCTTATGCTGCCTGATGATGGTCGAGACTTCTCTGTGGCGGCTGAAATGCTTAAAGCGCTTGATTTGACTGAAATTCGATTGCTTACGAATAATCCAGATAAGGCCAGTCAGTTAATTAACAATGGCATATTGGTGAAGGAGTTGGTCCCTACTTCTGTTCATGTTAATAAGCATAATCGTCAGTATTTAGAGACTAAAGCGAAGCGCAAGCACCATACTATTATTTTTGACACTATGAATAAGTAGTGTTAGTTGTGAGAGCTGCTGGTTTTGCCAGTAGCTTGTTTTGAACACATATCTTCCTCCCAAAGTGTAATTTCATTGTTTGTCTCCTCCTGAAGCCAGCCGCTTATTTTGAGTCGTGAGATTTCGTTTTTATAAATGTTAACTAATTTGATGGAGGTGTCTTTGTTAGCAACCAACCATAGTGGTCTAGCCAGTTCTGTGATCTCGAAATTCTTCTTAAGCAAAGTGTGGTCATAGCCTAAAGAGCAGGCAGCGCCTTTCGCTAAAAAATAAGTTAATGGGACTAGGTCAATTCTTTCAGCATAAAGCATTTTAATGGATGTCTGATAGTTTGTGGTGTGTGTGATCAACTCAGGTGGGGTGCGGTTGTACTTAAGGAGGGCCTCAAGGTTTGATCCGCTTTGGATGCCTATTAAATACTTATTATCGGCAATATCTTGGAAGTTGTTTATAGGGGGGGTCTTGGTTTCTTTTAAACTGTAGAAAAATTGCGCGTATGGAGAAACTTCAGCAATCCACTGGAATTTTTCTTCTCTATCGGGTGTTCTTGATATGGAAAAAAAGAGGGTGTTTTTGTGTGTGAGTGCCTCATGCATTGCTCGCTTCCAAGGCATGAAGTTGATGTGTAGAGGACCAAGTTCAGGGTGATTTCGATGTATTTCTCTTAGTAATTGAGAGACGTAACCTTTTGCTATGGCGTTTTCTTCGTATTGCACTGGAGGGAATGGTGAGGCAACAAAGTTTATTTCTGTTCTAGAAAGGCTAGCTTGACTGAAAAGTATGAGGCTGGCATATAGAAATAATTTTGAGATGTATTGCTGCTTTAACATGTACCTCTCCTTTGGAATGGTGGCAAAAATGGATTGCCACCATTTGGCTTTGATTCATGGTGTTATGAACGAGATTTTGCTTTTGCTCTCTTCCTAGCTTTCTCTTTGCGCTTCAGTTCTGCTTTTATAACAGATTTTGGCACCGCTTTCGCTTTTTTCTTACCTTTAGTGAGAGAGGCAATTCGTACTTTTTGTTTTGCTTCCAATCCGGTGATTCTAGAGAATTTAATTGGCGCGAGCATGTATCTTTGAATTTTTTCAATAACCGGTAGGTCGTTGATGTCAATTAAAGAAATACACGTTCCTGGCTCGCCTTCCCGTGACGCTCTACCTGCCCTATGGATATAAGAGTCGGCCTTTGGAGGTAATCGTAGGTTGATAACGGTATTTATCTCTGGAAGATCGATTCCTCGAGAAGCAACGTCTGTGGCAACCAATACTTTTAGTCGTCCACGTTTCATTTGTTTTAGGTGTTCACTGCGGTCACTTTGTTTCATGTCGCCATGGAGCCCATCACACATAATATTAAGGTTGCGGATTTTTTGAACCCATACATCCACATGATCTCGATTTGAAACAAACAAAACCGCTTGTTTGACATTTTCGTCACCTAGTATGTGCTCAAGGAAGCGTAACTTGTGTGCGTCATCATCAACACGATAGGCAACTTGTTTTATTTGTTTTGGAACGGTTCTGGATGAGTCCCCTAGGCGAATATGTTGCGCATCGGCTTTTAGTAATTGAGATGATAGGTGGCCAATTTTTTCACCTTCAAGCGTGGCTGAAAACATCAGTGTTTGATGTTCTTTGGGCAGTAGTTTTGATAATTTCAGGATTGAGTCAGAAAATCCCATATCCAACATTCTGTCAGCTTCATCGATCACAAAATACGAGACATCAGATAAATCTAGCCACTTCTTTTCATCAAGCTCAAGTAGCCTTCCTGGCGTTGCAATTAAAATATCGCAATCTTCGCTGAGTTGCTGTTGTTGCATGCCATAGGGTGTGCCACCAATGATGAGTTGCGAGGTGAAGTTGGTATTTTTTATTAACGATTCTGTGAAGTTATAAATTTGTCTCGCAAGTTCTCTGCTTGGAGCTAACACTAAAATCTTAGGGGCATAAGTGGCTGGCTCATCTCTGTCAAGCAAGTGTTGAATAGCAGGGGCGATAAAGGCTAACGTTTTTCCCGTGCCAGTCGGTGCGGTTGCTAGAATGTCATCACCATTAAGTGCAGCAGGGATGGCTTCTTCTTGAACCGGTGTAGGTGATGTGAAGCCAAGCTGTTGGATGGCCAGTTCAATATTATTGTCTAAGTCTAAAACGTCAAATGACATGTATGGTCTCTATGATAGTTAAGCGTTTCAATAGAGATCTCTTTGACTCTATTGAAAATGAAATTTAGTGAATAATAACGTTTTTTCAAATGCTTTACATTAAAAGCATGCTATAGAGTGGGTTTGTAGCCCGTTAAAGTAATATCTTCATGGTTTGCGTGGTTAAGCTTGAGCTTATTTGTTGAGTTTTTTAGAATAGGCGTAACTATTAAGAGAGCATATTTATGCCATTATCAGATGAGTTAGTCACGCAGCAAACCATGAGCTGGGTTAGAGAGTTTATTGTTGGTTTAAATGTTTGTCCATTTGCAAGGCGAGAGGTTGAGCGAGACTCCATTAGGGTATGTGTTATTCGCTCAAAAAAAGTAGAGGTGGCTTTAGAAGAGTTGGCGGCTGAAATTGGGTTTCTAGATAACAATGTTGAAACTGAAACAACCTTATTGGTCTTCCCTACCTTGTTTAAAGGGTTCTTTCAATATCTTGATTTTGTTAGCTTGGCAGAGGATTTGATGTTTGAGCAAGAATGCGAAGGAATTTATCAACTGGCAACGTTTCATCCCGATTATTGTTTTTCAGGTGCCGAACCGGATGATGTATCTAATTATACCAACCGCTCCCCTTACCCAATGCTGCATATATTAAGAGAAGAGAGTGTTGAAAAAGCCATCGAGTTTTACGGTGATACAAGCACTATTCCTGATGCAAATATTGAGAAAATGATTGAGACCGGAGCGGATTCTATAGACAAAATTATCAGCAAATGCATGAAGGTAGAAACTTAATGATTTATACGCTTCATTTTCTTACCAAGTGACGTATAGTGAGTGCCTTGTAAATTAAGCATTCTATATGCTTATAACGCAGTAAAGATTAATTACCTTAGCCGGAGATTTCATGGCCGTAAGTATTGGACAGCTAAACACGCTTGTTGTCGTTAAAGAAAAAGATTTTGGATTTTATTTGGATGGGGAGCAGTTGGGTGAAATCCTGCTTCCTAAGCGTTACATACCTAAAGGTAAGCGCGTTGGTGATGATATTGAGGTGTTTATTTATCTTGATTCAAGTGATCAATTAATTGCAACAACGGAAACGCCTAAAGTAAAAGTAGGGGAGTTTGCGGGTTTAACCGCCGTTGCGGTAAATCATGTTGGTGCATTTTTTGATTGGGGGTTGCCAAAAGATTTGTTGGTCCCCTTTAGTCAACAAAAAATACGTGTAGAAGAAGGTGAAACCCACCTATTGTTTGTGTATTTAGATCATGATACCAATCGAATTGTTGCCACGACAAAAGTAGATGCTTTGCTTAATCGCGAAGAAATACCTTATCGAACGGGTGATAAAGTGAAAGCCATTATTGGCGATAAAACGGATATTGGTTTTAAGTGTATAATTGATGATTGTTTTTGGGGGTGCTATTTTTCCAAGACGCTTTCAGGCAGTTGAAGAAGGGTGAAGAAGTTTCAGCCTTTATTAAGCGTGTCCGAGATGATGGTAAAATCGACATTAGTTTACAAGAAGTTGGCTATAAAAAAGTAAAGGGTATTCTGGATGATATTTTAGACTACCTTGACGCTCAAGGTGGAGAAATGTCGATTACGGATAAAAGTAGTCCAGAAACCATTTATGCGGTTTTTAAAGTAAGTAAAGCGACCTTTAAAAAAGCCATTGGCGCCTTGTATAAAGAAAAGAAAATTTCTTTATCTCCAGGGAAAGTGACTCGTACAAAATAGTATTGGCTGTGTATTTTGTAAGGAAGCATTGAGCCGAACTTAATATTAAATAATAGTATGCGGAAGGATTCGTTATATGTGAGTTACTTGTTCAAAAAAAGTGTTTTGAATAGGTAGCTCAACATTGATTTTTTTTGCTTCATTGATAAAGAACCCCGATATAAAGTCAATTTCGGTTTGTCTTTGATGGCGTACATCCTCAAGCATGGACGATTTGTTTTTAGCTGTTTTCTTCGCTACATCAAATACGATCTCAGTGAGCGACTCTTGGGTTATTGTTAAATACTTAATCGATGGGTTGTTTTGTATGAAACCTGGGCGCTTTAGCAGATTGAACAACTCTTCAATAGCTAATAATGCTTGTTCGTTAAGGGGTTTCATAAGAAGTGTGCCGTTTGTTACTTGATTTATAGCGGTTAAGGGGTTGATAACGGCATTGATGATGGCTTTGATGAGCACCTTCGCCATGATGTTTTTTTCTAAAAATGATTGGAGTGCAAGTGGGAGGGTGTGGCTTTGATTGTATTTTTCTTCAAAAAAGCCAAAGGCACTGGTGCCTTCTCCGGTTTTTTCAACTTTCGAGTGGCTGTGCTTTAACGCGCCCTCGGAGGTTGTTCCTACTACGAGTACATGTTTTTTGATTAGGGATGTTTGAATTGTGGCCTGTACGCCTATGCCATTGCATAATGAAATGACAAATGCATCGTTCGACAGTTGTTGCTTTATTTGATCGTATGCGGCAAGTTGATCGAATGCTTTGGTACATATTAGGACTTGGTTGAATTGTCTATTTCCTGGATTGCTAGCAAGCTCGTATGGGGTTGAATGTTGTATTTCCAGTGTGGTGATCTTCGTTCCATCAATTAGATCGATTGTGTGTTTACCTACTTTATGTCTATTTATTAAGATCACCTTGTGACCAGCTAGCTGCAGTTTACAAGCCCACAGTAGTCCGATAGCGCCAGCGCCAATAATAAGCCAAGTTGTAGAGTCTGTCTGGAATGTCATTTTTTACTAAATAATGTTGATTGAGTAGAATTGCTGGTATTATTACCAAAATTTTTTTGAAAAGCGAATTAGGAGATAAGTATGCCTTCATTTGACGTTGTGTCTGAATTAGATTGGCACGAAGTAACAAATGCGGTTGATCAAGCAAGTCGTGAGATTGTTACACGTTATGACTTTAAAGGGGTTAATGCGAGTTACGAAATTAAAGAAAAAGAAAGTATTATGATGGAAGCTCAAGCTGAGCAACATTTGAAGCAAATGATTGATATTTTGTTTCAAAAAATGGTAAAGCGAGGGATTGATCTAAAGTCTTTAGAGCGTGGAAAAGTCGTTGCGGCCAACCTAAGGTCTACTCAAGCTATCACAGTCAAAGAAGGAATTGAGCAGGCTGAGGCAAAAAAAATCGTAAAAATAATTAAAGACAGTAAAGCAAAGGTACAGGCTCAAGTTCAAGGGGATCAATTACGTATTACCGGCAAAAAACGTGATGATTTGCAAGAAGTGATGGCTATATTGCGGGCTGCAGATCTCGATATTCCAGTGCAATTTACGAATTTTCGCGATTAGTTATTTAGTTTTAGTTACTTGGTTAGAATGTAAGTTTGTTTGTGCTGGTTTGAGTTATGATGGTTTTACTTTTTTGCCAATGACTCGCCAGCCTTCGTTTTCGAGGTGGTTTTTTTGCCTCAAATAAGCATCAGAATCAATTGGAAAACTGATTTCTTGTTTGCTATTAATGACCCGAAACCATGGCAATGATGAGTCTTTGGGAAGGTGTTTTAATAGTTGACCAACCTGTCTAGCGTAGCCTTTATATCCTGCCTGTTGTGCAAGTTCCCCGTAAGAAATCGTTTCTCCTGTGGGTAGCATCCCGAGAATGCTGTATATTCTTAATTGAAATTCTTCCATTATCGATGTTGTCATGTCGGTGGTGTGGTTTGTTAAATATTTATAAGGTATGGCAATTATATGCGTAAAGCTCTCCTGTTTGTATTGTTGATTCCGGTTATTGAAATTTTAGTACTGATTGAGGTTGGAGGACAAATTGGTGGTTTAGCATCTATTCTATTGATTTTTTCCACAGCTATTTTTGGTTTACTCATCATTAAGAAGCAAGGTGGAAAAACCTTGTTAAAAGCGCAAGAGAAATTAAGGGCGAACATATTGCCTGCTCAAGAAATGGTTGATGGCTTGCTTTTAGCCATTGCGGGTGTATTTCTGTTGATTCCAGGCTTTGTTACGGACGCTATTGGTATTTTGTTGTTAATTCCACCAATACGAAAAGGTTTGTTCTTTGGGGTATTTATGAAACTCATCGTCAGTAAGATGAAAAAAACCCCTCATGGGGCTTCTCGATTTTATGAGAATACGGGTGAGATTATAGAAGGTGAATATATTAAGGAAAATAAAGACCAAATTGATAAAAATTAATTAGATAAGGGGTTGAAAAGGATTTTTACAGCCTCATATTCAAAACCAGTAACGTATCCTACTTAGAAAGTAGGCATAATCCAGCCAGGGGGTTCCTGGTATTGATTAATTTATTTTTGGAGATATAGATCAATGAATATTCGTCCTTTGCACGATCGCGTCGTTGTTCGACGTAAAGAAGAAGAAACTACAACAGCTTCTGGTATCGTTTTGCCTGGCTCCGCTACTGAAAAACCTAATCAGGGTGAAGTTTTGGCTGTAGGCACTGGCCGTATTCAATCTAATGGGGATGTCGCTCCATTAGCTGTAAAGGTTGGTGACACTGTTTTGTTTGGTCAGTATGCAGGTCAAACAGTTAAGTTAAATGGTGAAGAATTTTTAATGATGAAAGAAGATGAAATTTACGGAATTTTAGAAGCGTAATTTTTTTCAAATAATCATTTTTAGAATCAAACATACAGTTAGGAATATAAAATATGTCTGCTAAAGAAGTAAAATTCGGTGATGGCGCTCGCCAACAAATGTTACGTGGTGTAAATGTATTAGCTGATGCAGTTAAAGTGACATTAGGTCCAAAAGGTCGCAATGTTGTTATCGAAAAATCATTCGGCGCTCCTATTGTAACTAAAGATGGTGTGACCGTTGCTAAAGAAATCGAATTAGAGAATAAATTCGAAAACATGGGCGCACAAATGGTTAAAGAAGTAGCATCTCAAGCAAATGATGTTGCTGGTGATGGTACAACTACGGCAACGGTATTGGCTCAGTCTATCATTACTGAAGGCTTGAAAGCAGTTGCAGCGGGTCGTAACCCAATGGATCTAAAACGCGGTATTGATAAAGCGACTCAGGCTGTTGTTGCTGAAATTGCTAAACTTTCTACTCCATGCAAAGATTCTAAAGCGGTTGAGCAAGTTGGTACCATTTCCGCTAACTCTGACTCATCAGTTGGTAAGATCATTGCTGAAGCAATGGAGCGTGTTGGTAAAGAGGGTGTCATTACTGTTGAAGAAGGTTCTGGCTTTGATGATGAGCTAGATGTTGTTGAGGGTATGCAGTTTGATCGTGGCTACCTTTCTCCTTACTTCATTAATAATCAAGAGAACATGAGTGCGGAACTTGAAAGCCCATTTATTCTGCTAGTTGATAAGAAAATTTCTAGTATTCGTGATCTTCTACCAGTATTGGAAGGTGTTGCTAAAGCTTCGCGTCCATTACTTATTATTGCAGAAGACGTTGAAGGTGAAGCACTTGCCACTCTAGTTGTAAATAGCATGCGTGGTATTGTGAAAGTTGCTGCAACAAAAGCGCCTGGTTTTGGTGATCGTCGTAAAGCAATGCTTCAAGATATTGCTATTCTTACTGGTGCTACTGTTATTTCTGAGGAAGTGGGTCTTGCTTTAGATACAGCAACGCTTGATCATCTTGGTACAGCAAAACGCGTTACTCTAACGAAAGAAAATACAACGATTGTTGATGGTGCTGGTCAAGCTAGCGATATCTCTAGTCGTGTTGATCAAATTCGTGCAGAAATGGCGAACTCTACTTCTGACTATGATAAAGAGAAGCTTCAAGAGCGAGTTGCTAAATTAGCTGGTGGTGTTGCCGTTATTAAGATTGGTGCCGCTAGTGAAGTAGCAATGAAAGAGAAGAAAGCACGTGTTGATGATGCTTTACATGCTACTCGTGCTGCTGTTGAGGAAGGTGTTGTTGCAGGTGGTGGTGTTGCCCTTGTACGTGCACTTTCTTGCTTGTCAGAACTTCTTGGTGATAATGAAGACCAAAATGTTGGTATCACATTGGCACTGCGTGCAATGGAATCCCCAATGCGCCAAATCGTAACTAACGCTGGTGATGAAGCCTCAGTAGTGGTTGATAAGGTTAAGCAGGGTGAAGGTAACTTCGGTTACAATGCGGCTACTGGTGAATATGGCGACATGATTGAAATGGGTATTCTTGATCCAGCTAAAGTGACTCGTTCAGCACTTCAAGCGGCGGCATCTGTTGCGGGTCTTATGATCACAACGGAATGTATGATTGCCGATTTGCCGAAAGATGACGCTCCAGCAATGCCTGATATGGGCGGAATGGGCGGAATGGGTGGTATGGGCGGCATGATGTGATAATTAACCACGTCATTGTTGTTTAGCGTAATCTAAACTACCTTAATTAAGGGCACTTCGGTGCCCTTAATTTTGTTTGGTGTTAGTGTTATTTTTCTTTGTACAAATAACAAGCAAAAAGAAAGTTGAATATTCAGGATTTATTTTTTTTACTGAAATGATACGTACTAACATTAAGAAAGCCAAACCGTTGATTCTAAAGCTATTGATAAAATTGAAGCTGTGTAAGATACTTAATGCCAAATTAATTCAGTAAATAAAAAGAAAGGGAAACTTATGCTAAAGAAAACGCTCATTAGTTTAGCTGTGTCCGGGTATCTATTCGGATCTTCTGCTTTTGCGCTTGAATTAGGTGAGTTATCTCTCAAGTCTTCTCGTAGCGAGCCATTTCGTGCTGAAGTGATTTTAACGGATACGGCAAATTTAACCGCTAAAGATGTATCGATCAGACTGGGCAGTGAAAGTGAATTCCAGTTAGCTGGAATTACCCCTGTTCGAGCTTTATCTCAGCTTCAGTTTCAAGTGATTAATCGTGATAGCAAATTAGTTGTGGATATACGCAGTACATCGCCTGTAAATGCAGATGAATTACACTTTGTTTTAGCGGCTCGTTGGCCTAGCGGGCAAGTGGTAAGAGAGTATCAAACTCCGTTAGATAGTAGTGCCTTGATTGAAAAATCCGGTGAGGGCGTTGTTCAATCTACAAATATCTCTCCCTCAGCTACTCCTTCTAGCCTAGAACAACTGAACTTACCAACTCAAGGTAATCTAAAAGTTCAAAAAGGGAATACCTTGTGGGGGATTGCGGACAAGAATAAGACTTCAAATGATTTAACAATTTATCAGACAATGATGGCTATACAAGCACTTAATGAGGATGCTTTTTATGCGAATAACATTAATTTGCTGAAAGAAGGTGCTATTTTAAGATTACCCACTCAAGAACAAATAGCTGTTTTTAATAAATTAGCATCAAAAGCCGAGTTTGAAAGGCAGCACTCTGCATGGGAGGCATTAAAGCGTGCAGGTAAGGTCCCTAAAAACCTGGATAAAGCACAATTAAATACTCAAGCCAATTCTAATTCTCAAACTAAAGCCAACGCCAATAGTGGAGATAAACTTTCCCTTGCATCAGCTTCTAGCTTATTGCCTGAAGATTCCTCCAATTCAAATGAAAATGTATCAGAGGCTGTGAAAAACTTAGAAGGGAAGCTATCTGAAAGTAAAGAACTATTAGATAAAGAAAAAAGGGAAAAAGGTGAGCTAGAAGGAAAGCTAAAAGAGTTAAGTGATCAGCAGGCTACATTAGAAGAACTGATCAACCTAAAAGACGCTCAGCTTGCAGAGTTACAACAACAAATGATTAGCGCTCAGCAAATTATGCAAGAGCAGAAAAATACAGTAGATCAATTGCTTGAAGCGGATCAACTTCGTAGAGAAGCGGAGATGATTGAAGAAAATTCTATTGTAAATCAGATATTTAAAAATCCAATTATTATGTCAGCGGTAGCCGCAGTAATGATGTTGCTGGGGGTGTTAATCGGTTTCTTATTGCGACGACGAGGCAGTGAGAAGCATGAACCTCTAGAATCTTTAGATAAAGAGTTTGATTTATCGTCGTCTGGATTAACTACGGCCGCAGTAGCTGGCTCGGTAGCTGTTTCAACAACGGCGTTGGCGGATGATATTGAAGAAGAGGTTGCTCCTGTTAGTGAATCATTCCTTCCTGTAGAAGAGGAAATAGAAGAGGAAGATCCATTTGCATTTGACTTTGATACGCCTGATGAACTTGATGATCTTGATTTAGAGCTAGCCGATGCTGAAGAGGTTGTTGATGAGTTTGACTTTGATGACAATAATTCAGACTTACTAGATGATGAGATTGAAGTTGAAAACTCTACTTTGCTGGATGAAGCAATGGATGATTTAGAGGATGATTTTAGTGAGCTAGATATGATGGCTGAATCAGATATTCCTACTATTGAGGACAGTCAAGAGAGCATCGATGAGGTTGATAATTCAGAAGAAGAGTCTTTTGTTTCTAATTTGCTTGACGATTCAGGATTGGATGAAGATTTTGAAGGTGTCAGTACGGACGTCGAAAATGAAGTCGAAAATGAATTAGAAGCGTCACCGATCGAAAGTGCATTTGAGGAAGCATTAACGGATATTTCAAGCGAGTTCGATGATGAAGAGGACCTTGAGGTTCCTGAGTTTGGTGAAAATGAAGCCTTAGAAGGTGCTGAAGAATCAGACGAAGAAGAAGAGTTTGACTTTTTTGACGCAAGTGGCGACGAAGTGGCAACGAAATTAGACTTGGCGCGTGCTTATATGGATATGGGTGATGAAGAGGGTGCTCGAGTGATTTTGGATGAAGTGGCTGAGGCAGGTAATGAAACTCAAATAGCCGAAGCCCAGAATATGTTGGAGCGGATGTCGCCAAGTGAATAGAAAAATTGCATTAGTTGTTGAATACAAAGGTACAAATTACAAAGGTTGGCAATCACAAAAAGGTAGAGTGATAACGGTTCAAGATTGTTTAGAAAAAGCGCTAAGTAAAATTGCAAACCACCCCGTATCTGTAATATGTGCTGGTAGAACAGATTCGGGTGTTCATGCCTGCTATCAAGTAGTACACTTCGAGACAAAATCTATCCGAGAAAATAAAGCTTGGATTCATGGTGTTAATTCTAATTTGCCTGAAGACATTAGTGTGGCTAGTGCTGTCGAGGTAGATGAAGATTTTCATGCTAGGTTTGGTGCGTTGAGTCGACGATATCGTTACATTATTTACAGTAATCAATTTCGTTCTGCAGTCATGGCAAAAGAAGTAACGTGGACCTATAGAGAGCTTGATTCATCTCTCATGAGTCAAGCTGCAAAGTGTTTTTTAGGGACGCATGACTTTACGTCTTATCGAGCTGTTGGTTGTCAGGCACATAGCCCGATACGAACAATAATGAATTTTGATGTATATGAAGCCAATTCATACATTGTTCTAGATGTAAGGGCAAATGCTTTTTTACATCATATGATTCGAAACTTTGCTGGTGTATTGATGGCAATTGGTGCCGGAGACAAGCCTGTAAAGTGGGCTGAAGAAGTATTACAAGCAAGAGATCGAACGGTTGCTGGTGTAACGGCACCACCATATGGGTTGTATTTTGTCGATGCTGAGTATCCAGAAAAATACGGTTTACCCTCTTTACCGTTAGGGCCTCATTTTTTGCCAACACATAAAGAAAATAATTATGCTACAACGAATTAAAATCTGTGGAATAACAAATTTGGATGATGCTCTTTCCGCGGCGTCATTTGGTGCTGATGCATTAGGTTTTGTGTTTTATAAAAAAAGTCCCCGCTATGTGGACCCTTCTGTAGCTAATGAGATTTTAAAGCACATTCCACCTTTTATTACGCCGGTGGCACTTTTTGTTGATGCTTCTGCTGAAGAGATAGACGCGGTTATTGCAGGGAGTTCCAGGTGGACAATACAATTTCATGGCAATGAGTCTGAACAAGAATGCCTGAAATTTAATCGACCTTATATAAAGGCGCTTAGGGTGAGAGATCCGAAGAGTCTTTCTAATCAACTAGTGAGCTACCCATCTGCTTCTGCTTTATTGCTAGATGCTTATAAAGAGGGGGTTCCTGGTGGTACAGGCGAAACCTTCGATTGGAATATTGTCCCTAAAGATATGACCATACCAATTATTCTTGCGGGTGGTTTAACACCAGTGAATGTTATTGAAGCTATAAAAATCCCTAATATCTATGCTGTTGATGTTAGTGGTGGGGTTGAATTGTCAAAAGGCATAAAAGATAAAACAAAATTAAAAGAATTTATTTTAGGAGTAAAGCGTGGATAAGGTAGAATTTTCTACAGACTTACCGGATGAGCATGGCCGTTTTGGTCAATTTGGCGGCGTATTTGTATCAGAAACATTGATGTCTGCATTAGATGACTTAACAAAAGTATATGAACAGCTTTCAAAAGAAGAAAGCTTTCAGTCTGAGTTTGATAAAGATCTTGCTCATTACGTTGGTCGTCCTTCTCCATTGTATTTTGCAGAACGATTAACTGAACAAGCAGGTGGCGCAAAAATTTATCTCAAAAGAGAGGATTTGAATCATACTGGTGCTCATAAAATCAATAACACAATTGGTCAAGCTCTGTTAGCAAAACATATGGGTAAACCAAATATAATAGCAGAAACAGGTGCTGGTCAGCATGGAGTGGCCTCGGCAACGGTTGCGGCAAGACTTGGGTTAAAGTGTAAGGTATTTATGGGGGCTGAAGATGTAAAACGACAGTCTCTAAATGTGTATCGTATGAAATTACTTGGTGCTGAAGTTATCCCTGTTGAATCGGGTACAAAAACGCTAAAAGATGCACTTAATGAGGCTATGCGTTATTGGGTGAGTAATGTTGATGATACTTTTTATATAATTGGCACCGCCGCTGGCCCACACCCGTATCCGAAACTGGTTAGAGATTTTCAATCGGTTATCGGTCGAGAAATAAAGGATCAATGTTTAGCACAAGAAGGACGACTTCCTGATGCGCTTGTAGCATGCGTTGGTGGTGGTTCTAATGCAATCGGCATGTTCCATCCTTTTATTAGTGATACTGATGTGGCTATGTATGGGGTTGAGGCTGGAGGAGATGGTCTTGAAACCGGCCGTCATGCCGCCCCTTTGTCGGCTGGTCGACCAGGAGTTCTTCATGGAAATAGAACCTATGTGATGGCTGATGATGATGGTCAGATTATAGGTACGCATTCTATCTCGGCTGGTCTTGATTATCCTGGAGTTGGTCCAGAGCATTCCTGGCTTAAGGATGTAGGTAGAGCGACATATGTAGCAATAAATGATGATGAAGCAATGACTGGGTTTAGAGATTTAACTCGTTTAGAAGGAATCATGCCTGCTTTAGAATCGAGTCATGCTATTGCTTATGGCATGAAGCTAGCGGCGACAATGGATAAAGACAAAATTGTAGTTATTAATTTATCTGGTCGTGGGGATAAAGATATCCTTACTGTAGCAGAATTAGATGGTATTGAGGTGTAATGATGAGTCGAATTAATCAATGCTTTACTAATTTAAAAGAACAAAAAAAGAAAGCGCTAATTCCTTTTATTACGGCTGGTGATCCAACTCCAAATCATACCGTAGACATTATGCACTCTTTGGTTGCTAATGGTTCAGATGTTATTGAACTAGGAATGCCTTTTTCTGATCCTATGGCGGACGGCCCTGTCATTCAACTGGCTTGTGAAAGAAGTTTAGCGGCAGGCACTAGCATTAAAAAAGTGCTCGATATTGTTAGCGAATTTCGCCAAACAAATAACGATACCCCTGTTGTGTTAATGGGCTATTTGAATCCAATTGAATTTTTTGGGTATGAAGAATTTACAATTGCAGCAAAAAACGCTGGAGTTGATGGTGTTTTACTTGTCGATTTGACACCTGAAGAAGCCACAGATGTAGTACAATTGTTTAAAGCTAATGGTCTTGATTTAATTTATCTATTGTCGCCTACGACCACCCCCGAGCGTGCGAAGAAAATATGCAAATTGGCTTCAGGTTATGTGTATTACGTTTCTATTAAGGGGGTTACGGGGACGGCATCACTAGATGTTGCAAGCGTTAAAAGGCATGTTGATAGTTTAAAAGAAATTACTGATCTACCTATAGGGGTTGGTTTTGGAATAAGAGATTCTGAAACAGCGCAAAAAGTCAGTCAATGCTCTGATGGAGTCATTGTGGGTAGTGTATTAGTTAACTGTATCGCCGAAAATCAGCAATCTTCAAGCCTTAAAATAGGTGAAGAATTAGGTAAGATTTTATTACCTATGCGTCAAGCAATGGACGCATAGGTAGCACGAATAATAAAGTTCTGGAGTAAAGAATGAGTAGTTGGTTAGATAAGTTTGTCCCTTCAATCATGAAGAGTGAGTCAAAGCGGGTTGGAGGGTCTGTTCCGGAAGGTTTATGGAAAAAATGCCCTAAATGTGAATCTGTTCTATATCGCCCTGAGTTAGATAAAAACTTAGATGTCTGTCCTAAATGTGAGCATCATATGCGTATCAATGCCCGCAAGAGATTGGATATATTTCTTGATAAAGAAGGACGTGTTGAAATTGCATCTGAATTAGAGCCAGAGGATAAGTTAAAATTTAAAGACTCAAAACGCTACAAAGACCGTTTAGTAAGTGCTCAAAAAGCAACCGGAGAGAAAGATGCTTTAGTCGCTATGGAAGGAACTTTGATGGGAATGCCAGTAGTTGTTGTTTCCTTTGAATTTAATTTCATGGGTGGTTCAATGGGTTCCATTGTTGGTGAACGTTTTATTCAAGCTGTTAATGTTTGTCTTGAGAAAAATATTCCGCTTGTATGCTTTGCTGCAAGTGGTGGCGCCAGAATGCAAGAAGCATTGATTTCTTTGATGCAAATGGCAAAAACCAGTGCAGGCTTAGAAAAAATGAAACAGCAGGGTATTCCATATATATCTGCGATGACAGACCCTGTCTTTGGTGGTGTATCGGCATCTCTGGCAATGTTAGGAGACCTTAATGTCGCTGAACCAAATGCGTTGATCGGTTTTGCAGGTCCTCGTGTCATTGAGCAAACTGTACGTGAAAAATTGCCTGAAGGGTTTCAGCGTAGTGAGTTTTTGTTAGATAAAGGCGCGCTTGATATGATCATTTCACGACATGAAATGCGTGAAAGGCTTTATAATATTTTATCTATGTTAACTAATAAGGCCGCATAACAAAATGTCGGGTAGATCTCTTGAGGAATGGCTTTCATATATTGAAGGCCAACACCCTAACAATATTGAACTTGGGCTAGATCGTTGTTCTTTGGTTTTACAAAAACTGCAAATAAAGCGACCAGCGAATAAAGTCATCACTGTTGCCGGGACAAATGGTAAAGGGTCTACCTGCGCTATGTTAACCGAATACTTCATAAATGATGGTCTTAATGTCGGTACTTTTACTTCTCCTCATTTTTTGAAATTCAATGAAAGAATCGCTATCAATGGCATTCCTGTATTAGATGAAATCATCTGTGAGGCCTTTTCTGTTATAGAAAAACTACGTGGTAGTATTGAGCTGACTTATTTTGAATTTAATACTCTTGCCGCTTTCTATATATTTAGCCTGCAAGAATTAGATTATTGGGTATTGGAAATTGGCTTAGGAGGGCGCCTTGATTCAGTCAATATGTTGGATGCCGATATTGCGATTGTAACCTCTATTTCTCTCGATCATACTGACTGGCTAGGGAATTCACTTGATCAAATCGCTATAGAAAAATCCGGAATCGCCCGTAAAGACTGTCTTCTTATAAGTGGTGTTGTTAATCCTCCTGCCACTATCGAGTCAAATGCTTTGCAGATAGGTGCGATTTTAAAGCAAAAAAACGTTCATTTTTCTTTCTCAGTAGAGGCTGATCACTGGTCTTGGAAGGGAGGCAGTGTTGAGTTTAGGCGGCTTAGTTTTCCAAAACTCCCGATTGAAAATGCGGCCACAGTCGTTGCCGCATTGGTTTTTTCTGATGTTGCGCCAACTGAGGATAAACTTAACGCTATGTTTGAGAAAGTTTCTTTATTAGGGCGCTTCCAAACGATTAAATCAAATCCTAATGTTATTATTGATGTAGCCCATAACCCAGAAGCGGCTACGGAACTTGCGAAGCAGGTCGCAAAACTGGGTGTTCGTCCTATTGCTGTGTGCGGTATGCTAGAAGATAAAGATTTCTCAAGTGTTATTGATATATTATCTGACTCATTTTCTGCTTGGTACTTTGCTGATCTTAATGTTCTTAGAGGAGCAAAAGCATCTACTCTCGCGAAACATGTTTCACCCTCTTTATGTTTTACTTCCGTCAGTGACGCGTTTTCTGCTGCTGAGGTAAGAGCAATAGAATGTAACTTGCCTATCGTTGTTTTTGGGTCTTTCCATACTGTTGCTGATTATTTAGAAAAAAATTCTTAGAGGCGTTGAAATGCTTGATAAAACGATTCGTTTTAGATTAATCGGTGTGGTTATTTTAGTGGTTATATCTGCTGCTGTTTTACCTATTATCCTAGATGGCGAAAGGCCGCCAGAATTAGATGTTAATATTCAGATAGAGCCCGCGCCAACGATAGCCAATGTTAAAATTTCTCCTTTACAACCCATCACCAGTCTTGGTGCGAATGGAGACTTAGATTCTCAGCCTGAAATCAAGGTGGAGTCAATTAAAAAAGACGCTGATCAAGATCGTGTATCTAAGCATATGACTGTAGAAAAAGTAGATGTTGTAAAAGCGCCTGTCACTATTTCGCCTGCTAAATCAATTGCTTCTGTTGCAAAGCCTGCTTTACAGAAAGAATCCAGATGGTCTGTGCAAATCGCTACTTTTAAAAGTAAAACCAATGCCGATAATTTGGTAAAAAAACTGATTAAAGCAAACTACTCGGCTTATAGCATAACTACGAATTCTCTTTATAAGGTGTATGTTGGCCCTGAAATCAAAAGAGAGAAGGCTGAGTTATTTCGAGATCAAATTAAAAAAGAATTTCGCTTAAATGGTTTAATTGTGAAGTATTCAGAAAACTAGAATGATGTATTTGGGATTTATAGTGCATCTGATAAACTTCCACGCCAATTAGAATGGGGTTTCCATGGAACAATTAGGCTCAATAGCGACACTCGACTGGGTGATTTTTATTGTGATTTTACTGTCCTCTTTAATTAGTTTAAAAAGAGGGTTTATCAAAGAAGTATTTTCATTAATCACTTGGGCTATGGCGTTTGCCATTGCGGTAAAGTTTTCCTCGCAGCTTCAATCTTTAATGGTTGATCAGTTACAGAATGATCAAGTTAGATATATTGCTTCTTTTCTTATTTTATTTATCTCTAGTTTATGTGTCGGCGCGCTAATTAGTTATTTATTAGGTTCGCTAGTGCAGGTAACAGGGCTTTCTAGTACAGATCGAATATTGGGCATGATTTTTGGTTTCGCCAGAGGGTCTCTTATTGTTGTCGCTGTAATCTCATTGCTTAGTTTAAGTACTTCTTTTACTGAAAATGAATTCTGGCAAGAGTCTAAGCTAACGCCTAGATTGGTTTTATTAAAAGACTGGGCGCGTGAGATGTTAGGCAAGAGTGAGGGTCTAATTGATCCGACTCTCATCGATCGCGCTTTAGAAAGTTAAAACAATGAATATCGATTTTAAAATCGTCTTTCCCCTAAAACACGAGGAATAACAGAATGTGTGGTATCGTCGGCGTAGTTGGCACTACAATGGTCAATCAAGTCATCTTTGATGCACTTACCTTACTTCAACACCGTGGCCAAGATGCAGCAGGTATGGTTACGAGTCATAATGGAAAGCTATTTTTACGTAAAGACAATGGCGCAGTAAGTGAAGTCTTTCGTACTCGACACATGAAAAAATTATGTGGAACAATCGGTATAGGTCATGCTCGCTACCCAACGGCTGGAACATCGAGTTCGGCGGAAGCTCAACCTTTCTATGTTAACTCTCCATACGGAATATCATTAGCCCATAATGGGAATTTGACGAATACCAAAAAGCTTGCCCAAGAGGTTTTTGAAGCTGATCTTAGGCATATCAATACCACTTCAGATTCGGAAGTGTTGTTGAATGTGTTGGCGCATGAATTGCATGCCGAAGGTAAGCTTGTTCCTAAACCAAGTGATATTTTTAATTCCCTTGAACGTGTGTATGCTCGTATTCAAGGTGGTTATGCTGTGGTTTCTTTGATTACTGGTTACGGCATTTTAGCTTTTCGTGATCCGGACGGTATACGACCTTTGATTTATGGGTCAAGAGAAACGGCTGATGGCACTGAATACATGGTTGCATCTGAAAGTGTGGCTTTGGATGCGGCCGGCTTTAAGGTGGAAAGAGACATTAACCCAGGTGAAGCAATTTTTGTTGATGTGAATAGGAATATTCATTTTAAACAATGTACTCCGGCAAAAGTGGCTCGTCCTTGTTTATTTGAATATGTGTACTTCGCTCGTCCAGATACCGTCATCGATAATATTTCAGTTTATAAAGCCCGTATTAATATGGGCGAAAAATTAGCTGAAAAAATAGAAGAAGAATGGCTGAATCATGATATTGATGTGGTTATTCCTATTCCTGATACAAGTCGTACTGCGGCACTTCAAATTGCACAACGTTTGAATATTCCTTTTAGAGAAGGTTTGGTTAAAAACCGTTATATAGGAAGAACTTTTATTATGCCAGGACAAACTGTCCGCAGAAAATCTGTTCGCCAAAAGTTAAATCCAGTACCGTTTGAGTTTAAAGATAAGGTTGTGTTGTTGGTCGATGACTCCATCGTTCGTGGAACTACAAGTAAAGAAATTATTGAAATGGCTCGAGAGGCTGGAGCCAAGAAAGTCTATATAGCTTCTGCTGCCCCTGAAGTTCGTTATCCAAACGTATATGGTATTGATATGCCTGCGGCAGCGGAGTTAATAGCTCATGGAAGAACAGCGGAAGAGATATGTCGCTTGATAGGTGCGGATAAACTAATTTTTCAAAATCTTGACGATTTAATTAATGCTTGTATTGATGAAAAACATTCGAATGTAAGAGAGTTTGATACGTCTGTGTTTGATGGCAAATACATAACAGGCAATATTGATGCCGAATATTTAGAAAACTTAGAAAAAGCTCGTAATGATGTTCAAAAATCAGGCTCTGAGCCTCAGCAATCAAGTGATATGATGCAACCATTCTAATTTTGTCCATAGGGTTGTATGACGAGAGCGCCCAATTTAATTGGGCGTTTTTATTTTTGTTCGGTTTAGGAAGGTATTAATGTCAGACTATAGAGAGTTAACAAACATAATTCATACTGGTGTTCGTCAAACAGCGGAACAAGAAAATAGTGAGGCTGTTTTTATGACCTCGAGCTTTGCTTATGCAAGTGCAGAGGAAGCGGCTGGCAAATTTGGCGGAGATCTGGATGGAAATGTCTATTCTCGTTTCACTAATCCTACAGTTGAACTTTTTGAAAAAAATTGGCGATGTTAGAAAAAGCTGAAGCGGCCATTGCAACAAGCTCTGGAATGTCAGCACTCATGACAATGGCTTATAGCTTGTTAAGCAGTGGCGATCGTGTAGTGTGCTCTCGCAATATATTTGGATCAACCATTAAGTTTTTTGACGCTTATACAAAAAAGTTTGGTGTGGATGTGGTGTATGTGGATGCGACTGATTACACGGCATGGGAAAGAGAAATAACTGACAATACTCGATTATGTTATTTTGAAACGCCATCTAACCCACTATATGAAGTAGTCGATGTGGAGCGAGTTGCTAAGATTGCCCATAAGAAAAACGCATTGTTATGCGTGGATACTGTACTAGCAACCCCTGTTTTACAGAATCCTATCACTCAAGGTGCTGATATTGTTATGCAGTCGGCCACAAAGTTTATTGATGGGCAAGGGCGCTGTTTAGGTGGTGCTCTTATTGCAAGTCAAGAGCTTGTTAATGAGTTTACTGGTTTCATGAGAAGTGCAGGGCCTTGCATGAGCCCATTTAATGCCTGGGTACTTTTAAATGCTTTAGAAACTCTACCATTAAGAATGAGATCTCATTCAGAAAACGCTCAAGCCTTAGCTGAGTGGCTAGAAAAACACCCTAAAGTATTGAAGGTAAACTATGGAGGTTTACCTAGTCATAAATATCATGAGCTTGCTAAACGTCAACAAAGAGGCTTTGGTGGCCTATTATCTTTTGAGGTTTTAGGAGGGCGTTCTGCAGCATGGTCTGTAATCAATGGAACTCGTTTATTGTCAATTACAGGTAATTTAGGAGATACAAAAACACTTGTGACTCATCCTGCTAGCACAACTCACGGTAGATTGTCCGATGAGCAAAAACAAGCAGCGGGTATCACGGAAGGGTTAATCCGGATATCGGTAGGTTTAGAGGATGTGCATGACATTATTGAAGATCTTGAACAAGCACTAAATAATATTTGATTAGAGTGTGTGCAGGCATGTAAAAGGATTTACGTGCTGATCAAAGAGTCATTCTAATTAATTGGTACTGGCTTTGAATGGATTTAGCTAACGGCAAATTCCAAGCAATCTTTTTTCATCCTCTATAATTTTTAACTCACTACTTTTTCTAAGAGATCTTTTCTGAGTGTCTATAATATAGTCTTCGATTATTTCTTGTGTTCTTCTTTTGATGTTAAGGAAATGTAAGGCGATATGTTTATTATCTGACCAAATGATTTTGCATCTAATTACGCCTACGTCTTCATTGTTATAAAGTAGCTTACCGGCCAATATATCAGTGGAAAGATTCGCGTTCGAAGTAATAAGGCAGCCTTGAATACTGATATTCAAGCAGAGAAAAGTGTTGTTTTCGATCGCTAATGAAAATTCATTGTGTTCTAAGGCTATTCTAAAGGCCATTCTTCTATTTTGAATAGCATAGTAGGGAGGGCTATTTTTATTTACCATACAGTTTTTGTAGATCAGGGTCTTTTTGAAGCACAAACTCCGCTCGTCTATTAATTGCTCTATTTTCTGGACTGTCATTACGTACAAGAGGGATGCTGTCAGCATATCCTGTTGCTGTCATTCGCTCTGGACGAAACCCCGCTTCCAAAAAATAACGTAGAGCTGTCGTTGCTCTAATTGCTGAAAGCTCCCAATTACTTGGGTATCTGACTGTATTAATCGGTATGTTGTCTGTATGGCCTTGAATGCTGATTGAATACTCGGGATATCGATTAAAGATATCAATGAGTTTGTTAAAAATAAACTCGGCTTCATAGGAAAGCTGGGCTTCACCCGATTCAAAAAGTGTTTGACCATCCACACGAATCGTGATTTTTTCGCCATCTTCAAAAACGGATACGGCGTTTGATAGATTGGATGACACCATTTTATTAGCAATGTCATTGGCAATTTCATTAACTTGTTCTCGCTCTTCCGTATCGATGGGTTCTTCTGAAAAAGTAAGATCTTGAGTGTCGGCTAATTGCGGTGTTTCAGGTGCAATGAGTTTACTACCGCCTCCTGAATAAAAGCGTGGTGATTGATTGATATTGGCGCCATTACTAGAGAGCGCAATTTGAATAGAAGATAGTGCCGATTCTAAAGTGGTTTCCGTCATTTTAGAAAGGCTGTACATCAAAATGAAAAATACTAATAAAAGTGACATTAGATCGGCGAAAGTGAATATCCAGGTGGGGACTTCGTCTTCCTCAAATAATGGATCACTCATCGTTATTCTCCAATACCAGCCGGTTTACGTTGGTGTGCAGGTACATAAGAAGATAGTCTTTCATAAACGGCGAGATAGTTATTACTACCTAGTAAACTGACGGTGCCATCTCTTATTATTTCTAAAGTTTGAATTTCAAGGATGGTCCTTGCCTTTAACTTACCTGCAATCGGCTGAAAAAAACAGTCGCCAGTAATGATCCATAAAAGGTAGTAAGAAGTGCTACCGCCATGGAAGGTCCAATTGTTTCGGGGTCATCTAATTGAGAGAGCATTTGTATTAATCCAATTAAGGTGCCTAACATGCCAAAAGCAGGTGCATAGGTCCCCATTTTTTTAAATACATCCTGAACAACATAATGTCGCATTTTTAAAGAATCTATATCGGCTTGGAGGGTGTTCCTAATATAGGTTTCGTCAGAAGCGTCCGATGCCATTGCTAAGGCCCTCTTTAAAAATGGTGAGTCCGCTTCTACCCGGCTTAATGCAATAAGTCCTTCACGACGTGCCACCTTCGTTAACTGAAGCATAGTGGCGATCATAGCTTGAGGGTTTTGCTTGTCTTGTGTAAAAATAATGACTGAGGCTCTTAGAGCTGAAACCGTATCTTTAAATTGAAAGGTGACTAGTGTTGCTGCAATCGTTCCACCTATTACAATCATCATTCCAGGAATATTAACAAAAATAGACATGTCGCTGCTGCCAAGGAAAATAGCAGAGACAATTAGAAAAAGGCCAGTAATGATCCCAACAAATGATGCAAAATCCATTAGTTAACTCACTTAAATAAATACGAACTTAATGTAATCAGATTAATACTAACAAATATAACATCTTAAATAGTTTTTTTGATAATTTAATGTGAAAAATATAAGTTGAAAGGTGTTTTACGGTTAAGGGCCTTAGAAAACCTACATTAAAGTAGCGATTCTAAGGCCTATTATGCATTGTCTAATTTACTGAATAGTAATTTGAGTTAAATTTTAATTTCTTTTTCTTGGAAAGAGTCACTTGAATCATTTGCTTTAATGGTAGCATTTGCTAGTTCCATCTTCCTTTCTGCTCGTCTGTATCCTAAAACTAGAAGACACGGCGTTAATATCAGGGTAAGAGGAGTGGCAAAGGCTAATCCGCCGGCAATTGCTGTTGATAGTTGGGTCCACCACTGAGCTGATGGCGCGCCAACACTAATAGCTTGATTAACTAAATCAATGTTTAATTGGAATACCATAGGCACAAGACCTAAAATGGTGGTGACCGTAGTTAAGATGACAGGGCGTAAGCGTTGAGCACCAGTACGTATAGCAGACTCTCGAACAGACATTCCCATTTTTCTTAATGTATTAAAAGTGTCAATTAATACGATATTATTGTTCACAACGACACCCGCAAGAGCAATTACACCAACGCCGCTCATAACGATACCAAAGGGCTCTCCCTTTATTAAAAGTCCCATAAAAACCCCCATAGTAGAGAAAATTACGGCACTGAGTATTAATAAACATTGGAAGAAGTTATTGAATTGCGTAACCAAAATGATGGCCATAATAAAGAAAGCAACACCAAAGGCCTTCATTAGAAAGATCATTGAATTTTGCTGGTCTTCGGTATTTCCTCTAAATTGATAACTCACTTCGTTCGGTAAGCCTTGCTCTTCAATTTCTTGCGTAATGACTTTAATAACTTCATCAATCACCAGACCATCTTTTACATCAGCATTTATGCTGATGGTTTTTTTGCCGTCGACTCGATTTACCACACCCTGTTTAGGTGCGGCAATACGAGTAATAAAATTACTTATCGGAACGGCACCATGTTTTGTTGGAATGGTCAATGTATCAAGTTGATCCATTGAGCGGTTGTTAATAGGGTACCTAAGAACAATATCAATTTGATCGTCAGCTCCTTCCGGAAGAAAATCACTTAACACTATTCCATTCGTTACTAACTTAATAATATTACCAAGTGTTGCAACGTCTACGTCGTAGCGACTTGCTTGAATCCGATCAATATTAATTTGCCACTCTATCCCTGGAAGGGATCTGTCATCATTTACAGAAACGATTTCATCATGCTCGAGAAGTTGTTTATTGATAATGTCCGCTGTGGCATTCAAGACTTCACTGTAATCAGAGCTTAATTCTAACTGTATGTCTGCACCCGATTGAGGGCCGCCTTGTTGCACTTCTGCTTCAACAATAATGCCAGGGATGGATTGAGATTGTTCGCGAATTTCTGCCAAAATTTCTTTTGCGGTACGGCGAAGAAACCAATCAGTAAACTCCATAGTGATATTGCCAATACTATCAGGAGTCCCATTATTTCCAGGCGTACTGTAGGTTGTGGTAATGACGGCTTTGAGTTCGCTTTTAGTTAAAACGAGCGCTTCAACACGCCTAACTAATGCATCTTTCTCATCAAGAGATAAATCTCCACGGGCTCGAACATCTAACATGGCCACTTCAGGCTCTATATCAGGAAAGAACTCAACTCCTTTGCCAAAGGAGCCGTATATAGCGAAAGTACTTAAAAGCAATGCAATGGCAAAAGCAAGAACAAACCATGGGTATTCAACCAAAGCGGTTAATACTCTTGCATAGAGTCCAGTGAAGCCTTTCAGTTTTTTTAAATCACCTGTTTCAGTTAACTGAAGGGTTTTCATTTTTGCAGGTGTATAAGCGCCTTTTTTACCAATTATTGAACCGATAGTAGGTAGCACAATTAAAGCCATTACAAGGGAGGAAGCGAGTGTCGCAATGATAGTAATTGGCATATATCGCATAAACTCCCCAACAATATCAGGCCAGAAAAGGAGAGGCATAAACACGGCTAATGTTGTTGCAGTAGATGCCGTAATAGGCCAAGCCATTCTCTTAGCGGCTTCTCCATAAGCTTGCCTTCTAGATGCACCTTCAGCTAACTTCCTATCCGCGTATTCAGTTACAACAATGGCACCATCAACTAACATGCCAACGCTTAATATAAGCGAAAAGAGTACGACCATGTTAATGGTAAAGCCTTGTGCATCAAGAATTAGAATTCCGGCGAGAAAGGCCCCTGGTATAGCCAAACCAACTAGAAATGCACTGCGAATCCCTAAAGTGGCAACAATAACAATCATTACTAACAATGTTGAGGTGACAACATTGTTAAATAGATCATTTAGTGATGTTTCGATTTGAATTGATTCATCTTGAGATAAACTATATTGAATGCCATCAGGCCAGGATGCACTTTCTTTTTTAATGACTTCTTTAACCGCTGAAATGGTTTCAATAATGTTCGCCCCAACACGTTTAGAAACCCCCATAGTGATGCTATTTACACCGGCTACACGAGCATAGCTTGTTGGCTCTTTGAATGTCAGTTGTCCAGTAGCGATGTCTTTCATTAATACGACTTCATTACCAACTACTTTAATGGGCAGATTTAAAATATCCTCTTCTGTTTTTAGCAGTCCGGGAACTTTTAATGGAAATCGTCCAGAGCCCGTATCCATGGTTCCGGCAGCAACGAGTCTGTTATTTTGCGAGACAAGACTTATCACTTCTGGGAGTGATAAGTTATAAGTTTCTAATTGAGCAGGGCTGATGATAATTTCTGCCTGCTGCTCTCTGTCTCCGTTTATGGAGGCTTCTAGTACACCGGTAACGGCTTCAATAGAATCTTGTAATCGTTCTGCGATATCACTTAATACAGCAAAATCAACATTACCAGATAAATTGACACGTAAAACAGGGAAGGTGGATAAGTTAACTTCAGTTACTGTCGGCTCATCTGCATCATCAGGTAGGTCGCTTTTCGCTCTATCGACTTTATCTTGAGCATCAATGATGGCTTGATCTATGTCTGTACCCGATTCAAACTCCAATACAACAGAAGCATGACCTTCTGAAGCAGTAGAGCTGATTTGTTTTAAGCCTTCCAGCCCTTTAAGTTCTTTCTCTAAGGGGTGTACTAATAAGCTGTCTGCATCTTCAGGAGATATGCCTTCAAGTGTAACGGAGACATAAGCCACAGGGATGGAAATATCTGGATTGTTTTCTTTTGCTATTTCTATGTAAGAGACAACACCGGCAACTAATATTAATGCAAAAAACATCAAGACAGTCCGTGAGCGGGATAAAGCCGCTTCAATTAAACTTTGCACAGAATTAAACCTCTTTAATTAGTGAAGGTTGCTTCAACGGTATCACCCGCTTCGGTAAAACCTTGTCCAACAGTAATAATGTTTATGTTTTTTGATAAACCTGTTACCCACACTTTTTCACGTGTAGATTTGATAATGGTAACCGGTGTAACCACAACTCTATTATCAATATCCAATATCTTTATTGCTGTATGTCCATTTTCATCCAAAGTCAATAAAGCTGGAGAAAAACCATGAGCCATTGTTTCAGGAAGTGATAAATTAACTTCTGTCGTTATTCCTGCGGGCAGTTCATTGTTTTCGTTAGGAATTTCTATTTCTACATTGATAGAGCGAGTTCCTGAGTCTGCGACTGAGTTTATATAATTAATACTTCCTGTTACTGCGTCACCATTTATAATGATATTGGCGCTCCCACCAAGAGTTATCTTGTGTGCTTCTTTTTGAGGAATATTCGTGCTTATAACAAGTGGATCTACAGCAACAAGCTCACCAACTAAGGCCCCAGCTTGTAATAGCTGCGTCTCTGTAACCACTAAGGTATTGAGAATACCTGAAAAAGGGGCTATGAGACTGGCATTTTCAAGATCGATTTGTAGTCGCTTTAAGGTGGCCCTTGCTTGTGCAACTTCCGTTTTTATTGATGCTAAGGCAACGGCTGATGTGAGTTTTTGCTTGATAAGGCGTTGAGTTCCTTCTAGTTCAAGTGTTTTTTGTGCTAATAACGCTTTCGCTTGCTCAATATCGGATTGTAGAGAACGAGTATCAGTTTGTAGAATAACGCTTCCTTTTGTAACAAAGTCGCCTTTTTCGAAAAAGATTTTATCAATGCGTCCTGCGTTTCCTGATAATAACGTTAAAGAATCACTCACGTGTGTTGTACCACTTAAACTTAGGGTGGTTGCAATGCTTTTAGCAATAATCGTTTTCGCTTGTACTTTCTTGATTAGCTTAGATTCGCTCGCTAAAGTACTTACTTCCTTTTCGGTCGAATTGGTTTCTGGGGTGCCAGCGTTAGCAACAGTAATGCCATTACCTCCAGAAACCATCCAAAAAACAATGGAGCCCGTTATGACTATCGCTGTTATTGGACCGATTTTACTTTTCAATTCCATTACTTTTCCTCATTGAATACCAAAGTATGTAAAAACTATGCACATCAGTTTACTGTTTTAGAATTAAAAACGGTATAGAGAATCGATGAAAGGTCGTTATGAGGGATAAAAAGTGAAAGCGGGGCTTAAAAGTCGGCATTTAGTCGGCATTTTTATTTATACAGTAGAGTTATTGGCTAAACCTTCTTACTTATAGATGATATATTATGCGCCTTTAATATTATCCATTTACTTAGGTCAATTATGAGCTTGCTATCACTTGAACAAGTCTCTGTGGCATTTGGTCACAATCCATTACTTTCAAAAATTAGTTTTTCGGCTGAGGCGGGGGAACGAATTGCTATTATCGGTCGTAATGGCGCCGGCAAATCTACGTTATTAAAAACCATTTCAGGCGAAGTCATTCCCGATGAGGGTGTGATTCGAATAGAAGGTGGGATGAAAGTCGCACAACTTCCACAAGAGTTACCAAATGCGAATGATAAATTGGTAAAGGAAGTTGTAAGCGAAGGTTCACCAGAAGCTCATGAGTTGCTTACTCGATATTATGCACTATTGGAAGATTTTGAGAATGACCATAGTAATGAATTGAGTGATATACAACATACACTTGATCAAATTCAAGGTTGGGATTTAGAACAACGTGTTTTAAAAATGATGCAAAGACTAGACTTGCCGGCAGATAAAAAAATGTCTGAATTGTCCGGTGGTTGGCGTCGTCGAGTGATTCTTGCTCAAGCATTACTTTCAGAACCTGATGTGCTGCTACTTGATGAGCCCACTAACCACCTCGATGTACCCACTATCGAGTGGATGGAAAAACAATTACAGCAATATCGAGGGCTAATTCTTTTCATTACCCATGATAGGCGTTTTCTAGAACAACTTGCGAATCGTATCATTGAATTAGATCGCGGCAATTTGATTTCTTTTACAGGTAATATCCATGCTTTTCTTGAGTTTAAAGAAAAGCTATTAGAAGAAGAAGAGAAAGCGAATGCTTTATTTGACAAGCGTCTTGCGGAAGAAGAAGTATGGATTCGTCAAGGAATCAAAGCCCGCCGAACTCGTAATGAAGGGCGTGTAAGAGCGCTTAAAGCTTTACGTGTTGAACGTTCTGAGCGTATTTCCGTTCAAGGGAAGGCGAAAATGTCCATCGAAACTAAAGACAAATCTGGCAAGTTGGTTGCAGAATTTAATCAAGTCGCTCATCGATTTGAAGACAAAGTCATTCTACAGCCAATGGATTTAGTTGTGTCACGAGGTGATCGTATTGGTTTAGTCGGTCCGAATGGATGTGGTAAAAGTACTTTTTTGAAGATTTTACTCGGCCAACTAACCCCTGATTCAGGTACAGTGAAGCAAGGTACGAAACTGAATATTGCCTATTTTGACCAATTGAGAGAGCAACTAGACCCTGAAAAAACAGTTGCAGAAAATGTGGGTGAAGGGAAAGATGTTATTGAAATTAATGGCCAAAATAAACATATTATTGGTTATTTAGGTGAGTTTTTATTCCCACCTGAGAGAGCAAGAACTCCCATTAAAGCGTTATCAGGAGGTGAACGTAATCGAGTCTTACTGGCTAAATTATTTACGAAACCAGCCAACTTATTGGTGATGGATGAACCTACAAATGATCTCGATGTTGAAACATTAGAGTTATTAGAAGAGTTACTCATGAATTACGATGGCACTTTATTACTAGTAAGTCATGATCGTGCTTTTCTTGATAATGTTGTTACCAGCGTTATTGCCTTTGAAGGTGCTGGCGCGGTTCGAGAATATGTGGGCGGGTATAATGATTGGTTACGGCAGGGCGGTCGTTTTGCTGTTGAAAGGATGACCCCAAAGTCTGAGAAGCAAGTCACGAAAAAAGAAGTACCAAAAGAAACTACGCCACCAGCTAAGGCCGTAGTTAAGAATAAACTAAGCTATAAAATGCAGCGAGAGTTTGACTCCATGCCAGATACTATTGCTAAGATAGAATCTGAAATTGAGCGTGTTCAAGAAATAATTTCTGACGGCGATTTTTATACTCAAGAGCAAGCATTAGTACAAAAAACACTGACTGAAATGTCTGATCTAGAAACCGCGCTAGAAGTTTCAATGGATCGGTGGTTAGAATTAGAAGAGATGCAGAATGGATAACAATATGAAAAATACAATTACACCAATGGGGTTTTTCTCTCGCTTTTTTGGTGCTTTTTTACAATTCTTTAAGTACCTAGGTGATGGCGATTATGCGGCTCGTTGCAAACTGGTTGGAGAAGGTCAGCTTTTTTCGACAGAAGTAGAGCCTACTGTTGTATATGAAGAAGTAGACATAATTCGTGAGATCGAAGTTCCCTCCCCAGTGTTAGCCAGTGTTAATTCTGATGGCGCGATGCAATTACTCCAACTGTTCCAACAAGAGGCACGCCTGATTGATTTTTTGCAAGAACCCATTGACTCTTATACTGATGAGGAAGTAGGCGCGGCGTCTAGGCAAATACATTTAGGTTGTTCAAAAACGTTGAAGCAGTTTTTTGAGATAACGACTATTAGTCATGTTCCTGAAGGTGAGTCATTGACAATCGATAGTGGGTATAACCCTAAGGAGTATAAACTAGAAGGACGTGTAGAAGGGCAAGGCCCATTTAGAGGCACCTTGATACACGCAGGTTGGAAAGTCAGTAGTGCAAGATTGCCTCAAGTTACCAATACTGAGTCTTTGTCGATATTAGCCCCTGCAGAAGTCGAGGTATAATTAATGGAACCGATTTTCATAGGTATTGATTTAGGAACAACTCATTCTGCAATTTTTTATGCTTCAGATGAGCTAACTCAGGGTAAAATTGAATCTTTCTCAATTCCACAATTGATTGCCCCCGGGCAAGTATCAGAGCAAACTCTTTTGCCTTCGTTTGTCTATACACCTCATGAAAGTGAATTTTTACAAAGTGACTTACTGTTACCATGGGGAAACAGTCCTTTGATAGTAGGGCAATTAGCAAGAGAACTGGGCTCTAAATCTTCAGGGCGTTTGGTTCAAAGTGCGAAAAGTTGGTTGTGCCACACAACTGTCAATGCTGAAGAGAAAGTATTGCCTATTGATGCTTTAGATGAAGTTCCAAAGCTTTCTCCTGCTCAAGTAACAGAAATGCTATTACGCTATTTGGCTGACGCTTGGAATAACTCTTTTCCAAATCATCCCATTCAACAGCAAAATGTTGTTATTACCGTACCTGCCTCATTCGATCCAGCTGCTCGATCGATGACCGAACAAGCCTCTCAAAAAATTGGCCTTAATGCTCGTCTAATAGAAGAGCCTTTAGCGGCATTTTATGCATGGTTGTCGGAACAAGAAAAATGGACGAGTACTTTAGAAGTAAACGATCAAGTATTAGTGATTGATGTAGGGGGTGGGACCACAGACCTTTCTCTTATTCAAGTAACGGATGCGGACGGCCATTTGCAACTTGAACGTATTGCTGTCGGCCGTCATATTTTATTAGGGGGCGACAATATGGATATGTCGCTTACTTACCATGTTGCAGGGAAACTGGCCCAGGATGGTGTACAACTTGAGGCATGGCAAATTTCAGCATTAACTCAGGCATGTCGTGCCGCGAAAGAAACGCTTCTCAAAGATGGTGAAATTCATGAGACTTCAATTGTTGTGCCGAGTCGAGGTCGAAGCTTATTAGCAAATACAATTAAGAGCAGTCTTTCGAGAGATGAAGTGAATCAAGTAATACTAAATGGTTTTTTCCCTCAAGTAGGAATTGGTGAGCGCGCTCAAAAATTAGCTAGAAGCGGTATTCGAGCCTTGAATTTGGAATATGAAGCTGATCCAGCGATTACTCGACATATTAGTGAGTTTTTAACAACAAATCATTCTGCTCCTAATAAAGTTCTATTGAATGGTGGTGTTTTTAACTCTGAAATTATTGTTAATACATTGTGTGCTCAATTGAGCGTCTTGCTTAACCATCAAGAAGTTAGCATGTTGACACCGTCGCATCTTGACTTTGCCGTCGCGAAAGGGGCTAGTTACTATGCACAGATTAATGCGCAAGGTGGCATCAAAGTAAAAAGTGGTTTATCAGCAAACTATTATATAGGTGTTGAAAGTCCTATGCCTGCCATTCCTGGTATGTCTGTACCTATTGATGGCATTTGTATAGCCCCATTTGGTTTAGAAGAAGGTGCCTCTGAGGTTGTGTTACCTAATGAATTCTCACTTGTTGTTGGAGAAGACGTACAATTCCGATTCTTTCAATCCAATCAATCTGAACCTCAAGCAGTAGGTTCAATGGTGAGTTCATTTTCAATTAGCAGCCTTCTAGAATTGTCCCCAATCAGTGTTCGACTCTTTGAGGGACATTATAAACTGGGTGAATTAGTACGCGTTGTATTAACTGCGAAGGTAACAGAATTGGGTATTTTAGTAATTGAAGCCTGTGACACGCAATCAGATCTAACCTGGACATTAGAATATCAAGTTAGGGAGTCTTAATGAGTGCTCGGTATTTTGTTGGAATTGATTTAGGAACAACCAATTGTGTTGTTTCTTATATAGATAATGAAGCTCAATCGGATCAAACGTATATTTTGGATATTCCTCAATGTATGCAAGACGGGTCAGTGCAGACGTTTAAACAATTACCGAGTTCAATTTATACGCTTGCCAAGGATGAGGTGAGCAAGATAAATGTCACACTACCTTGGAAGACATTGTTCCCAACAAATTTAGTGGGTCATGGCGCGTTACAGCTTGGCCAGAAACGTTCCGGACAATTGGTACAAAGTGCAAAAAGCTGGCTGAGCTTTAATCGAGTTGATCGTAAAGCAAACATTCTTCCCTGGGGAAGTGATTTCGAACGTAAATTATCGCCTTTTAATGCGACTGTTATCATTCTTAATCATATAAAAGGGGCCTGGGATTATGCATTTCCAAACTATCCTCTATCAGAACAAAAAGTCGCACTTACGTTACCTGCGTCATTTGATGAAGAGGCGAGGTCATTAACCCTTGAGGCAGCTGAGAAAAACGCGCTAACAAATTTATATTTATTAGAAGAGCCTCAGGCGGCCTGTTATAACTGGATTGCCAATGAAAGTAATACCGCCGCGCTAGCCGATCGAAAAATGCTACTGGTGGTAGATATTGGTGGCGGTACAACTGATTTTAGTTTGGTTGCAATCAGTAAGATAGATAACAAGAAGGATACGGAGAGTAAGCTGCATTTAAAGCGAATTGCAGTGGGTGAACATTTATTATTAGGTGGTGATAATATTGATCAGGCCTTAGCCTTTCAGCTTGATACCAAACAAATCGCCAGTCTTTCTAGTACACGATTAGCCGCCCTAGTGCAGCAGACTCGTTTGGCGAAAGAAACCTTGCTTAGTGAGCAGGCAGCAGACTCAATGAACATTACCGTTTTGGGCTCTGGTAGCCGCTTAATCGGTGGTGCTCAAAAGTTCCTAGTAGAAAAAAATCCCTTAATTGAACAAATTGAGAATGGCTTTTTTCCTATTATTGATTTAAAGGCCCCATTGAAACAAAAGCAATATGGCGTGCAGTCATTAAACCTACCTTATGAGCAAGATCCTTCGATACATGCTCATTTGGCTGATTTTTTAACTAAACATGTTGAAGAAATAACAACTCATAGTGGTCAAACTTTACCTGATGCCGTTTTATTTAATGGTGGGTTATTTAATAGTTCTAAAATTAAAGAACGTATTATTGAGCAGTTGTATGACTGGTGTGGTCATGACCTTTATGTCTGTGATGGTAATCAACCGGATACCTCTGTTGCTGAAGGCGCTGCTTATTATGCTTATGGATTGGTGAATGAGGCGGTGAAAATTGAGAGTGGTTCGCCTCATTCTTTATTTTTAGAGATGGCGGATGGTTCATCGGTTTGTATCTTACCAAAAGGGAGCCCTCGCGGTGAAAATGTTGTTTTAAAAGATGTTTTTTCTGTCACTCTTGGGTCTGCAGTACAGTTTTCTTTATACCGAGCCGATGACCGCCTTGTAGTTGAAAAAAATCATCAGCTAGATTCGACTCTCTCGCTGTATTTTATTTCAAATCTCAGCGTTACCTTGGAAAATGAATTGACTGAGCTTGCTCAAATTGATGTTAGATTGAGCTCGCAACTTACCGAGGTTGGAACACTAAGTATCATTTTGGAAACACTCGACCAATCACAGCAATGGACTTTGAAGTTTAATCATTTTCAAGAGGATAAAGAGACAGAGGTAAATACTAGCCAAGTTCATGCGTCTTTAGGGGAAGCAGAAGAGGCGTTGGTGGGGTGTTTTTCAAAAGCAACAAAACAGAAGCAAGATGAAATTAAAAAGTTAAGAAATACATTAGAAAGTATTTTAGGGCCGAGAGACAGTTGGAATTTAGCCACAGCTAGAGCACTATCAGATAAACTACTTGCCTTAAAATCAGGTAGAAATAAAAGTGCTTCCCATGAGCGTCAGTGGCTTATGTTAACCGGGTTTTGTTTACGACCTGGTTATGGGTTTGAAGGCGATGAATCCAGAGTGAATAAACTGTCTAATATTTTGGCAAGTCAACCTCACCACGATGAGAATTCTGTTTGGAGTCAATATTGGACGGCTTGGAGGCGGATTGCGGGTGGCTTGACAGTTGAAAAGCAAAAAAACTTATTAGATTGCTTTACAATGTATTTTTCCCCCACGGCTCAGCGCTCACGAGAGAAACAAAAGCAGTTATTAACTCGCGCAGGTGATGACTTAGTGCGTTTGGTTGGAGGGCTTGAGTATTTACCTGTTACAGAAAAAAAATCGCTAGCAGATTTGTTGTTAAAGCGTCTGAGTAAATCTTCTGAGCCAGATACCGCGTGGTGGGTAATTGGTCGTCTTGCAAATAGAAACATGTTATATGCAGGTGAAACCTTCTGTTTGTCTGAAGATATAGTGTTAACTTATCTAAGTGCTTGTTTGAAAGAAGATTGGAAGAAAAGAAAGCAAGCGGGATTAGCGGCCGTGTTAATGGCTCAATCTACAGATGAAAGCTCAAAGGCCCTTATAGAAAAAAAGCACTTGTCTTGAAAAAGTTACTTAAAGATAAGTGTCCATCTCATTGGGCAGAACGTTTGCAATCCACCTTAAATGAAACCGAAGCTGATATAAATGACTTTGTTGGTGAGGCGTTACCTATTGGTATTAATTTAAAATCGCCTCGCTGAACGATTTTCTAGAACCTTTTATAACCGTCGATGCAGATTTCTGTGGTTCATAATCACACTGCATCGACGGGTGTAATTATTCGGCTGATTGATCCTGTTCTAATTCAATTAAGCCATTTTTATAGGCTACTTGAAGCAATATTGCAATTAACTCATCTGGTGGCAGTAAATGTATTGGGGTATTCAAATCAAATTCTTGAAGCTCGTCATCAAGGTTTACGTCTCTTTGTGAAAACCAATCTACTGCGCCAATAATTTCAAATGCCGGATCAAGGCCTTTGCAATCATAGGTGGCTTCAATCATTTGTGAGGTTAATTCTGGATCTAGAGCAATTACTTCATCAGTATCCAGCTCTTTTGTCCATTCTGTTAAAATATCGCTAGCCTCGTAACCAAAATCGTATAATTGCCCCTCATCAATATTGAGTAGGTTACTTTCAATATTGGCCTCAGCAAGCCAATTGTCATCAGGGATTACTAGTACTTCTTTGATCTGAGCATCATGAGTAGACCATGTGAATAGAACAGGAAATACCGGTTCGTCAGATGAATTAGCGACAGTAGTAATAAATATAGGTAAACTTGACATAAATTAAGTCACATTCTGCATTAAAGTAAAGGAAGAAAGAATGACTAGCCGTATTAGAATCAGTAGTGCATTCGATGGTGGTAATATTACCGTAATTGAAGCCAATGAGCCTGATAATATTAAAGTTAAAATTCCTAATGATACAAATTCTGATTTTCTTCAATGGTTTTACTTCCGTTTACAGGGCGGAATGGAGAATCAATGTAAGATAATGATTGTCAACGCTGATCAAGCCGCTTACCCAGATGCATGGGATGGTTATCAAGCTGTTGCTTCTTACGATCGAGAGCATTGGTTCAGAGTGCCGACTGAGTATGTTGACGGACAATTGATTATTTCGCATGAACCTGAGCAGGACAGTATTTTCTACGCTTACTTTGCTCCGTACAGTTATGAAAGACATCAAGATATGATTGCTTGGGCGGTTTCTAATGAAGATTGTATTTCAGATCATTTAGGAGAAACGGCGGAAGGGCGTGATATTACGCTTTTAGAGGTGAGTAAGACTCAAGGATTAGCAAAAAACATTTGGATTACAGCACGTCAGCATCCAGGTGAAACCATGGCCGAATGGTTTATAGAGGGCCTATTGGAGCGTCTGTTAGATGAATCCCATCCACTATCTAAATCATTATTAAATCAATGTCGTTTTTACATCGTTCCTAATATGAATCCTGATGGAGCGGTGCATGGCAATCTTAGGGTCAACTCTAAAGGGATTAATTTAAACCGAGAGTGGGATAAGGCAACTCAAGAATTGAGTCCTGAAGTGCTTTGTGTACAGAAAAAAATGGAAGAGGTTGGTGTTGATTTATTTTTAGACATACATGGAGATGAAGAGCTTCCTGTTAATTTTGTTGCGGGGTGCTCTGGTGCGCCATTTTTTGATGATCGCATGCAAAAGCTTGAAAATATATTTAAAGGGATATTTCTTGCTGTTAGCCCTGACTTTCAAGTGGAAAAAGGGTACGCGCCAGATCAATTTGGTGATGAAAGCATGTCAATTGCAAGTAATTGGGTAGCTGAAAAATTTAACTGCTTATCTCTTACACTTGAAATGCCATTTAAAGACAATGAGTTGTTACCAGATGAAGAGATGGGATGGTCACCAGAACGCTCTAAAATTCTAGGAGCCGATGTGCTTTACCCGCTTTATCATGTTGTCACCAGTGACCTACTAAAATAGAAGTATAACCAACCTTAAGAGGTGCGACTGATGTCAGTGAAAGGACGCGTGGCACCTCTTATTTTTGTAATATCCTATTTATCTGTTTTTCCAATCTCTCTTTGAACTGCCGCTAAAATACCTCTTAAAATACCTAGCTCTCCTTTTTCAGGTCGAGATCGATGAAAAAAGCGTTGTAGTTTATCCAATACTTTTCCTGGATGATTTTTAATGATGAAATTAATATCATACAGCGTTTCCTCTAAATGATGATGGAACAGATCCATTTCATTTTTTAATGGGTATTCTGGTAGCTCAGTTTCTCCGTGTACTTTATTTACTTCTTGAGCATGTGCCATCCATATTTCATAGGCTACTATCTGAACGGCTTGTGAAATATTCAATACTGGGTATTCATCGTTAGCATCGATATACACTTGTCGGTGGCATTGCGCAATTTCATCATTTAATAAACCTGTTTTTTCACGCCCGAAAACAATAGCCACATCATGGTTTTTAGCTTCTTGAATTGCGCTTTCACCACATTGCCTGGCATTCATAATAGGAAGCTGAAATGTTCTGTGGCGTGCACTGGTTCCGATCACAAGGCTGCAATCTCCAATGGCTTCTTCGAGGCTATTCACAATAACAGCATTTTCTAAAAGATCTACTGCACCCGCGGCTCGGCTGGTGGCTTCATTTGAAGGATAATCATTTGGGTCAACTAGATAAAGGCTACTGAGTCCCATGTTCTTCATGGCTCGAGCAATTGCTCCAACATTACCTGGGTGAAATGTATTAATCAGTACAACTCGAATATTACTTAACATAGGCTTGAAAGAATTCTTTAAAATAGGGTTAATTATTGAGCAAGCGTTAGAGACCGCTCAGCACTTGTAAACTGAACATCTTCCATAACAACTTTGCTTGTTTGATTAAATAAAAATTGATTGCAGCCGCGATGATACAAGGAACCACTTTGTAATACCAAGCGATATTGACCTTGGGGAATAAAGTTAGCGGCGTAAGGTTGGCTGGAGTGTAGAAAGACTGAAAAACTTGGATAGCCATCATAAGATTCAAATGTTAGTAAACTCTGAATTGGTAAAGTGTTAAGGATGCGTAATCGACTGCTTCCTTTATGTTCTCCAAAGACTTCTCCATGCATGGGGGGGATGCCAGGGTAGCCGTAGCATCCTGTATTTTGAGCGTGCTCAATACTACCAAAGCCAAGATTTTTAGCTTGTACCCATCCCGCTGTTTCTTGATATCGAATTGCCACCCAATCGGATGCAGTAAGTTGCGATGCTATAACGTCTACCCCTGCTGGTACAGTAAGGGTACTGTTCGCGGATAAATCAGGTGAAGGGAAAAGCGCGGTTGGGATTAATGTATAATTAATCCCGTGTCTTAGTTGTGGATACTGTCCGGGTAAATAGGCGATTGCTTTTTCTGTGGGGGCCATTCCATTGGTATTGATGGATTGCCAATAGAATGTTGTAAATACGCCTAAAGCGAAAAATGATAAATAGGAAAGGGCCAAGAAAAGTGTGTTTAGAGGTGTAATTTTACTGAAGCTAAATTGTTGTTTTGGCCCTGGCCGTTCTTGTGTAGCAAAGCCATAAGAGGTTGTATTATTGTTATGCTCTTTATCTTGGTCAGTTTCATTCATGGCGGCAGATTGGTACTGTTGAATAAAGTCATCTACCTGTTGGTCGGCCGTTGCATTGCTTTGGTTTGAGTATTGCTTAAAGCTTTCACTGGCTTGAGACGCCTTAAATGCTTCTTCATACATTTTTTTAACGCGCTTTTCATTTGCCGTATTTCGTGCTTCTCTGATGGCATTTTGACGTGCCTTTTCATGTTTCGCAGAGTTTCTTTTTAGTTCATCATAAGCTTTTTGCCTTTCTTTTATATAGGCATATTGTAATTCATCATTCACGGTATTGAAGCGAGTTTTATCGTATCGGTGCGTATCGAAATCAAAGCTTTTCCACTCTTTTGTTATAATACCTTGGCGTATTGCGTTAAGCACATTTTGATAGGCTACTTGTAGCCGTTGAAACCTCTCTGTCGTGTCCCTATGAGGATTCTTGTCAGGGTGATACCGTTTTGCAAGACGTCTATAAGCGGCTTTTGCTTGAGCTTCATTGGCATTATGGTCCAACTCTAGCAGCTGATAATCATCATTTAAGCTCATAAAATTCATTCAACATAAGAAGTGTATTCAATCAAAAGATAGCCTTTGATGGTAATTATTCGCTAAGCCAATTAAAATGCAATGCATTAACTTACAACTGTTTTATAAATGATAGGCTTACCAAGAAATACGAGCATTATGCCTGATTTACCTTAATGAACAAAGGATAGCTTAATGAATAACCATCTTACTCATTTGGATGGCAAAGGCCATGCTCATATGGTTGATGTTTCTGATAAAGAAATTACAAAACGGACGGCTACCGCTTCGGCGATTGTTGAAATGAATGCGGGAACCCTGACTAAAGTCATTGAGGGTGGATTACCAAAGGGAGATGTACTCGCCACAGCAAGAATTGCTGGAATACAAGCTAGTAAGAAGACCGCTGATTTAATTCCATTGTGTCATCCCTTAATGTTGACTAAGGTTAAAGTAGAAATTGATGTTATTTCTACTACTCAGCTTAAGGTTAGCTGTATGTGCTCATTATCCGGGAAAACAGGAGTGGAAATGGAAGCCTTAACTGGTGCTTCAGTTGCTGCATTAACGTTATACGATATGTGTAAAGCAATTGATAAGGGTATTTTGATAAAAGAGTTAGGCTTAGTGAGTAAAGCGGGTGGTAAAAGCGGAGATTGGAGTAAAGAAAATGTCTCAAGTTAAAGTAGTATTTTTTGCCTCATTAAAAGAGTCTTTAGGAGTTAGTGAAGCATTTATCGAACTTGACGGTTTAACCAGTATCGAAGAAATTAAGCAAAAACTGAACGCGTCTTTAGTAAATCCAGACCCTCTGTTCGAAGAAGGTATTCAATGCTCAATAGATTATGTGTTTGCAAGAGATAGCAGTAAGGTTGATCCAGATACGGTAAAAGAAATTGCATTTTTCCCGCCAGTGACCGGTGGCTGAAATGATTATTCAAGTGCAAGAAGCGGATTTTTGTGTTCAATCTTTATATGAGAAATTGAAAGTAAAAAATAGGTCAGGAGCGATCGCAATATTTGTGGGTTTGGTAAGGGAATTTCAAGGCCAAAATTCAAGCGATTCAATTGACGATGACCATTGTTTTCAACTCGAGCATTATCCTGGTATGACGGAACATAATCTAAAAGAAATTATTGATGATGCAAACTCTCGTTGGCCTTTACTGGAGGTTTGTGTCGTTCATCGGTTTGGTAAGCTTGCATTAAATGATCAAATTGTATTTGTGGGTGTGAGCGCGGCACATAGAGCAGAAGCATTTTTAGCGTGCGACTTTATAATGGATTACCTTAAAAGCCGTGCAGCATTTTGGAAAAAAGAAACCACATCAACAGGAAGTCATTGGGTAGAAGCTAAAGAATCAGACAGTTTCAGTTTAAAGCGCTGGCGAGAATCATGACAGCGCTTTAGGCTTAGTTGTAACGGCGGCCTGGTTAATCTGGCCGTATTTTTTTCTTCTTACTGCTTGCGTGTCTTTCTCTGTACTCAGTATCAATATACTTATCGGTCGTTGCCATGCTTGCATGGCCGGCATCTTCTCGAACATGTTCTTTAGGGCGTATTTTCACATCCTCAGAAATACCTGTATGTCGCAACCAATGAACGGTTGCGACTTTGAGGTCTTCAGCATCCGATTTCATTCCATCCTCGCACATTCTGGCGTAGGCTGAATCGAAACAAAACTGAACGACATTCCGAATTTGCCGGGTGCTGGTCATTGCACCTTTACCACGATTTTTTGGGATGATTGGAGTTTGTTCTGCCACCGTAGGTAAATCGGGTAGGTCTCGAAATCGACGATAACGAGCAAGTGCTTGTAACATGTCGTCTGAGACCGCGACGAGCCGTTCTTTATTTCCTTTAGATAACACTTTTAGCCACCAGTTGCCATCGGCATCCTTTATAAAATCTCCCATGACAGGTGCGGAGCGCTCATCTGCCACTAGCTCCGAAATCCTTAGATACATTCCCAGTAGGGCATTCATAATGAATAAACTACGTTCATGCATGAGTGGGTCTTCTTCCGCTAAAATTTCGGCGGTTTCAATAACGTAATCCCATTGAAGGTTTGAAATACGACGAACTTGTTTGCGAGTAACTTCTTTCTTTACAAATTTACTCTTTTGTCGGATTAAAGAAACGGGGTTGTGCTGAGCCGCGTCTTCCTGCATTAGAAAGCCATAATAAGATGAAAGAATTGAAAAAGTTGCACGAATTGCCGCTTGTGATAAAGAGTAATCTTTTGTGTTTGGTGCGTCTCCGTTGCGAAAATTCATTTTACTGACGTGGCTCACAAAGGGGCGCCACTCCTTGTTCTGTAACCTAGAGCCAAGTTTATTTGAGAATCTTGACACATTTTTAATACCTATCCACTCACTTGGAGGTGACATACAAAAATGAATAAACTCCTCAATTTCATCGCGCCTTAAATGAGAGGTGGGAGAGGATTTGATATTCCATGACCAAAGTAAAAGACGTTCAACTTCACGTCTATAAGAATTAAAGGTCGCTTTTGAGCCGTTATAGCTGTAGATAAAGCATAAAGCTAATTGAAAATCGCGCTTAAAGTCCGTTTGCTGTAGTAAAGGCGTCAAGGTTGAGCAGGTTAGTGCATACGGTTCAAACTGTGTAAACGGGTTGGGTAGGTTTTCTAGATTATCAATTAAAGCGAGAGGGGCTTTCATAAAGTTACGTTTCTAATCAAATAATTAATAAATAATCGGTATTTTAGATACAATTAGTACAATGAGATACGAATCATTGCAATAATAATGAGGTATAAGGGGTTTAATTATAATATTATAACTATATATTGATTTGGTATTCGTTATTTGGAATGAATACATTGATTTGAAACTGGAGTTTTATATGTTTACCACTCGTCCTAAAAAATTGTTTGTTGCTACCATGGCTGCAATCGCAGCAACAGCTGGTGCACAGCAAAGCATCGCAGCTGAAGGTATTACTATTTCACCAATGGTAGGTCATTACAATTTTGCAGGCAGCCGAGATATCGATGACGATGCGCTTTTGTCTATTGCTTTGGGCTACCAGTTCGACAGCCCATGGGCGACTGAATTAACATTGTTAACGGTTGATACTGAAAACTCGGCTAATACAGAAGTCGATCTTGATCAAGTTCGTTTAGATATGTTGTACCATTTAGAGACAAAAGGTGACTTAACGCCTTACCTTGCTTTTGGCGCAGGTTACAACAAATATTCTGATGTTGTTGTTGATAATGAAGAGGCGATTATAAATGCAGGCTTTGGTGTTAAATACGCACTAAATTCAAATTTAGCATTACGTGGTGATTTTCGTTTAATTGATAGCTTGGATGCTGAACGTATTGATACGGCTACTTCTGTTGGCTTATTTTATGCCTTTGGTGGCACTAAGAAAAAAATAGAGCCAGCACCTGTGGTTCAAAAGGTTGTTGTAGATAACGATGCTGATGGCGTAAATGATGAAATCGATCAGTGTTTAGACTCTCATAAAGCCGATATTGTAGATTTGAAAGGTTGTGCTTTAGATGATGATAAAGACGGTGTGATTAATCGTTTAGATGAATGCCTTGATACGGAAATGGGGGCGAAAGTTGATGCTAAAGGTTGTTATATTGAGTTGATTGAAACTCATACAGCACGCCTTGATGTGAATTTTGCAAAAAATTCTGCTGTTGTTGATAAGCAATATTATGGTGAAATTGAAGGTATTGCTAAATTCTTAACTGAATACCCAAAAACGGATGTAGTGATTGAAGGTCATACAGACGATAGTGGTAAAGCTGAATATAATCAGAACCTATCTGAACAACGTGCACTTGCTATCTCTGAAATTCTAGTAAATGAATTTTCAGTATCTCAAGAGCGAGTTAGTGTTGTAGGCTACGGTGAAAGCAAGCCTTTAGTTGAAAACACTACTGAAGAAAACCGTATTAAAAATCGTAGAGTGGTTGCTGTAGTAACAGCGCAAGTAAAAACAATTGCTAAATAAGTAACCTGTAGCAATATCAGAGGCGCAGTCTAGAAGTAGATTGCGCTTTTTTTATGGGTTTTTATTATGGCGCTTGTTAACTATTTTGAAGATCCCATGTTTTGAAGAGTCTATTCACTAAGCATTCACGAAATTAATCGGGTTTAATCATATTTAACTTTACATACGAAATATCATATATATAATATTTCGTATGTAAATTAATGGCTATTTATCGTGAAAGCAACCCAAAAATCCACAATTTTATTTCTTTGTACTGGTAACTCAGCGAGATCCCAAATGGCTGAAGCTCTCCTTAAGCATAAGGCGGGTGATGCGTTTGATGTAGTGAGTGCCGGTACGCACCCTGAAGATATCGATCGACGTACTATTGAAGCGATATCGGAATTCGGCCTAAATACAAACGGATTAACGTCGAAGAGCGTAACAGTATTTGAAAATCAAGAATTTGATTACGTGATAACGCTGTGTAACAAAGCGAGTGACGAATGCCGAAGCTATCCTAATGCAAAGAAGCAACTTGCTTGGGATTTTCCTGATCCTAAGTCTCGATCTGGGAATAAACCCTTTTCAATGACATTAAATGAATTAAATAGTCGCCTGTCGATGTTTCTTTTGGTTGAAGGGAGAGGGGCGACTCACTCTGATGAGGAAAGTGATCAGAGTCATTCTATTGACCCCATTACTTTGTATAAGTGTTTAACGGATTCTATTCGTTTAAAAACGGTCATGTTAACTCACTATCATGGCGAGTTATGTGTGTGTGAGTTAATGGAATCAATGGATGAAACTAGTCAGCCAAAGGTCTCACGTAATCTTGCTGTATTAAAAAAAGCTGGGGTAATTACCGATAGGAAGCACGGTCAATGGGTGTTTTATCGTATTAACCCAGAGCTACCTCTGTGGGCCAAATCCGTACTGTCTCAAACAACAGAAAATAATATACCGATCATCGAAAATGAACTTCGGCGCTTAGCGAATATGAAAAATAGACCGGATAAATCCAGTTTCTGCAAATAAGGGAGTGAATAATGGGTATCTTTGAGCGCTACTTATCGCTTTGGGTTGGTTTAAGCATCTTGCTAGGAGTACTGCTAGGGTTATGGCAGCCCACTTTGTTTCAAATGATAGCCAATCTTGAGATTGCACACGTTAATGTCGTGGTCGCCGTTTTTATCTGGGTGATGATTTACCCTATGATGGTTCAAATCGATTTCTCAGCGATAAAAGACGTGGGTAAAAACCCTAATGGTTTGTTGCTAACGGTGATTATTAATTGGCTTATTAAACCTTTTACTATGGCTGCTCTTGGTTGGTTATTTTTTAACGTGCTGTTTGTGGATTTGGTTGACCCCGTATCGGCACAAGAATACATAGCAGGTATGATTCTGCTAGGCGTCGCGCCTTGTACGGCAATGGTGTTTGTATGGTCACAGTTAACGAAAGGCGACCCTAACTACACGTTAATTCAAGTGTCCGTAAATGATGTCATTATGATCTTTGCGTTTGCTCCCATTACTGCTTTTTTACTTGGGGTGAGTGATATACAAGTGCCGTGGGGAACTCTGCTAATTTCTGTCTTACTTTATGTGCTATTACCTTTAATAGTCGGTGTAGTGACGCGTATGCGATTGGATAGACAACAAAACACTCTTGCTTTAACGCATCTGCTATCAAGATTAAAGCCTTGGTCGGTTGTTGGATTGTTGGCCACGGTTATTTTATTGTTTGGCTTCCAAGCAAATACCATAGTATCTGAACCGGCCATTATAGGTTTAATTGCCATTCCTTTAATTATCCAAACTTATGGTATTTTTGCCATTGCCTATTTCATAGCAAAGAGAATGAAATTACCTCATAACATTGCCGCCCCAGCGAGTTTAATCGGGACGTCAAATTTCTTTGAACTGGCTGTGGCGGTTGCCATTTCTCTATTTGGACTGCACTCAGGGGCGGCGCTAGCGACTGTGGTTGGGGTGCTTGTTGAGGTGCCTATTATGCTTTCGCTGGTTGCGTTTATTAATCGTACCCAACATTGGTTTAGGTAAAAATTCACTTCATTATTTATATAGGACAGACTGATGACAATTAAAATAGGTATTAATGGTTTTGGCCGTATGGGGCGTTTATCTATGCGTGCTGCGTTTGATTGGGATGACATTGAGATCGTGCATATCAATGATCCAGCAGCTAATGCAGAAACACTGGCTCATTTAATGACATTTGATTCCGTACATGGTCGTTGGCATCATGACGTAACACATGATGGTGATCGCATGATGATTCAAGGTAAAACCATTCCTTGTACACAAAACACGATTATTGAAGACACAGATTGGTCTGATTGCGATGTAGTAATCGAGGCCTCGGGCAAAATGAAATCAAAGGCGTTATTGCAGGCTTACTTGGATCAAGAGGTAAAGAGAGTGGTTGTCACCGCTCCAGTAAAAGAAGAGGGTGTGCTAAATGTTGTTATGGGAGTGAATGATGCTCTATATGACAAATCGACACATTCTATTGTAACAGCGGCCTCCTGTACCACTAATTGCCTAGCGCCAGTTGTAAAAGTGCTGCAAGAAAAGATTGGTATTAAGCATGGGTCAATGACCACTATTCATGACATCACTAATACTCAAACCATCCTTGATGCTCCTCATAAGGATCTGCGCCGTGCTCGGGCATGTGGCATGAGTTTAATTCCCACTACGACCGGATCCGCGACAGCAATTACACATATCTTTCCAGAATTAAAAGGAAAGTTAAATGGTCACGCGATACGGATACCTTTAGCGAACGCCTCTATTACTGATTGTGTGTTTGAGCTAAAACGCGAAACCAGTGTCGAAGAGGTCAATCAAATCCTAAAACACGCGGCCGAAAATGAGTTGCAAGGCATTATGGGTTATGAAGAGCGCCCATTGGTGTCTATTGATTACCGAACGGATCCGCGATCAAGTATTGTTGATGCCTTATCTACTATGGTGGTTAATAATACTCAAGTTAAGCTTTATGTTTGGTATGACAATGAATGGGGTTATGCAAATAGAACGGCTGAATTAGCTCGCATGGTTGGTTTGGCAGATAAGGATTGATTGCTGATGGCCAATTTTTCGCTCAAGAAACGAATACCTCAATTATCTGATTCAATTAAACAGTACTTGATCATAACAGGTAATTACTGGGCATTTACGTTAACCGATGGTGCACTGAGAATGCTGGTGGTTCTGTATTTTCACCAGCTAGGCTACAGCCCTATTAATATCGCCATGTTGTTTTTGTTCTATGAAATATTTGGCGTAATAACAAACTTGGTTGGTGGCTGGCTGGGAGCAAGACTTGGCTTAAATAAAACCATGAACATTGGCTTAGCAATGCAAATAGTCGCATTGGGTATGTTGGCGGTTCCTGCCGATCTGCTGAGTGTTGTGTATGTCATGGTGGCCCAAGCGCTGTCCGGTATTGCTAAAGATTTAAATAAAATGAGTGCAAAAAGCGCTATTAAGCTATTGGTGCCGGAAGGTGCTGAAGGCAAACTCTACCAATGGATAGCCATTCTTACAGGCTCTAAGAATGCTTTAAAAGGAATTGGCTTTTTTCTTGGTGGTCTGTTGCTTACCTTGCTGGAGTTTAAAGGCGCTGTGTTGTTGATGGCTGGGTTGCTTAGTCTAGTGTGGCTATTCAGTTTGTTTTCATTGAAAGAGGATTTGGGTAAGGCCAAAAGCAAACCTAAATTTAAAGAACTATTCTCCAAAAGCCAGTCAATTAATATTCTATCTGCCGCAAGAATGTTTTTGTTTGGTGCCAGAGATGTTTGGTTTGTGGTTGCCCTGCCAGTCTTTCTTGCAGTGACTTTTCGCTGGGATCATTGGTGGGTAGGTGGCTTTATGGCAAGCTGGGTTATTGGTTATGGAATCATTCAGTCTATCGCGCCTTATCTAACCGGTAAAAAACAAGGCAAGGTGCCTTCGGGTAAGGCTGCTGCGTTTTGGGCTGGCTACTTAACCATTATTCCTGCAATGATTGCACTCTGCCTGCACTTTGATTTTTATATTCAAGCTTCGATTGTTATTGGGTTATTAATATTCGGTGCGGTTTTTGCCGTAAACTCCTCTTTGCATAGTTATCTAATTGTTCGTTATGCCGGCAGGGATGGTGTTTCCCTAGATGTGGGTTTTTACTATATGGCAAATGCCATGGGTAGGCTGATTGGCACAGTGCTTTCTGGATGGGTTTATCAGGTGTACGGTCTTGAGGCTTGCTTATGGATATCGGCTGCATTTATCGCCACAGCCGGTTTACTTTCTTTAAAGTTGCCTAAGTGAATAAGCGATTCACTCTATCGTTAGCTATTTTATGGAGAAATTATAGCCATCTGTCGATGTAGAGGAATATTTAACCTGTACAGATGGCTTTAGTGTAATACCATGATGAAAATTCTGCCTGATTACAGGCTAGTCGTCGCAGTTAAAGAAAATTCCATTTTTCTTAATCGTGCATCCACCGCTTTTAGGGCCACGTTAACCTTATCTCCTAGAGAAAATTTCTGAGTACCATTAATCCATTTTTGGGTAGATGCATCATATTCAAATTCTCCTTGGCTAAAGCTAGATACGGGGACTAACCCTTCTGCTCCTGTAGAATTTAGTTCAACAAAAAAGCCGAAACGAGTAACACCGGACACGGTTGCATCAAATGATTCTCCGACAAATTTGCTCATGTAATTACACTTCAAAGCATGCTCAACTTCGCGGCTGATATGATTGGCTTGACGTGATTGGACTGAACAATGGGCACTGAGTTTGTCGATGGCATTAACGTCATAGGGGTAGGTTTTCTTTGGCAATGATTGGCTAGATAAACGATCCAACTTTAGGTAACGTAGAACTTTACTGAGTCCATTAGTGCCTTTAGCGTTTATTTTAGCTCTAATGGCTCTGTGTGTAATAAGGTCTGGATAGCGTCGAATTGGAGAGGTGAAATGTGCGTAAGCCTCGTATGCTAACCCAAAGTGACCTTGATTGTTGGCTGAATATTCTGCCTGGCTTTGAGATCGCAGAAGTAATGTTCGGATAGCGCTCACATCTGAGTGATTGGCAATTTTTGTTAACAGTTCATTGTAGTGATGTGCTGTTGGTTTATCCCCGCCACCGAGTTGCAGTCCTTTATCAGCTAACAGCGCACGCAGTACGGTCAGTTTTTTTATCTGAGGTCCTGCATGTATTCGAAATAGCCCTGGTATTTTATGTTTGTCTAAAAATTGCGCTGTCGCCACGTTAGCGCACAACATAAATTCTTCAATCATTCGATGTGCATCATTACGCTTGACAGTATGTATGCTCGCAATCTTGCTGTGCTTATTCAGATTGAGTTTCAATTCACGTGTTTCAAACTCAATTGCACCTCTTAATTTACGGGCACTCATTAAAGTTTTATAAAGAGTATGAAGATTTTTTACATGCGGCATAATCTCTGGAGTGGATTCGATGAGTTTTTGCGTGACTTTGGATCTTGCCTTTGCCACGAGTGCATAAGCTTGATCGTAGGTGAGTCTGGCATGAGAATGGATTAAGCCTTCAGAAAAAGCGGACTTTGTTACAATGCCATCTGTATTAATCGTCATTTCGCACACAAGAGCCAGTCTATCTTCATTCGGTTTTAAAGAGCAAAGGCCATTGGACAAGGCTTCTGGTAACATTGGAATAACCAATCCAGGACAGTAGATCGATGTCGCACGTTCTTGAGCTTCACAATCTAAAGCGTCGTTTGGTTTTACATAATGTGATACATCTGCAATAGCAACCAATAATCTCCAATTACCATCTTCTTGCCTTTCACAATAAACGGCATCATCAAAATCTTTTGCGTCAGCCCCATCGATAGTAACAAAAGGTAAGTGACGATAGTCGACTCTCGCTGCTTTATCTTTGTTAAGTACGCTATTTCCTAGCGATTGAGCTTGCTCAATTACTGTATTGCTCCATTGATCGGAGATGCCGTGGCGGCGTAAAGCAAGCTTGGTTTCTAAGCCGGAGGAGTTTGGTAGGCCAAGTAATTCTGTTACCCGCACCTTGGTTGCATGCTGATAGGAAGGATAGTGGGTTATTAGGGTATTTACATATAGACCAACATTCTCTGCTAGCAATGTACGATCATCGACTAGTATCTTTTGAGGGATCTGATTGTTATCAGGAATCAAAACGAACTCTTTGCCCTGGCGTTTTAATAGTCCCACTATATGAGTGGTGTTTCTTTCTATAACCTTGATAAGCTTGTTATAAGAGTGCTTACCGCCTTCTTGCTCAATTAATACTTGAACAAGATCGCCATCAAAAACATGTGTCAGTTGGTTTTTTGTTAGAAATAGATCTTTTTCTGTCTTGCTGTGACTGACAAAGCCAAATCCATCAGGGTGAATGCTGATTTTGCCACTAACAAGTTGTTCTTGCGTAATGAGCTGATAGCTTTTGCGTTGATTAAATATCAGCTGGCCATCTCTCTCCATGGCACGTAAGCGTCGTCTTAATGCTTCTTTTTGATCTGGGCTTTTTAGATCTAAGGCTCGAGCGATTTGCTCGCGATCCAGTTGTTTTTTCATTTTTCCGAAAAGGCTGAGAATGAACTCACGGCCTGGAATAGGGTTGTCATAGGGGTGAATTGACGATGATTGTACGGATGAATTCAAATTAATAAAGCTCTCTAGAGCCGCTCATCGCATTTACTGTGTATCTTAAACTAGGAATATAAATAAACTCAATATTGGGAAAGATAAATGGAAATAACGCGTAGGGCGGGAATGACTCAATAATGGAGTCGGGTATAAAAAAGGGGGTATAAAGTGCAAAGACTCCCACTCACATATCAATATGAGTGGGAAAATAACACGCAATAAAGCGAATTAATAAAATGCTTTTAGATGCAAACGATGTTTTCTGCTTGAAGGCCTTTTTGACCTTGGGAAACAGTAAATTCTACGCGTTGGCCTTCAGCTAAGGTTTTAAAGCCGTCACCAGTAATGGCGCTGAAATGAGCAAAAACGTCAGGACCTGACTCTTGTTCAATAAAGCCAAAGCCTTTTGTTTCATTAAACCATTTAACAGAACCAGTAGTTGTATTAGACATAATAGATATCCTAGAAATTAATAAAAATTCGCCAAATAAAGGCGATTGAGCAAGAAGAAAATTAATATTTAACTGAGGATAACGCGGAGAATTATTACTAATAACAACGAGGAATATACAAATAAACAGGGCTTTCTCTCAAGCCTGCAAGTATATTAACAGGAATAATAAATTACGCAAGCGATAAAAGCATTAAAGAGGAAATATACCTATAGGTTGCTGTATGAGTTGGAATGCCTGTCTACAATAGTGTGTCATATGAATATTCTTTAAAATCATGCCCCACATATAAGGATCTTACGTATTTATACTTGAATGACTAAGAGGGTTCTTTAAGAGAGCGCTTGCTGCTGTTGAGTCTGATATACCCTCTCTCTTTTCTTGGCTCTCTCTTCTTGGTCAATGTAAGTGATTCATTAAGATAGTAAAGATATTTAAATTATCTATTTTATCAAATTGGGTTTTGTCTTAGATGGTATGTATGTTTATGTTGTCTATGTGGCTAGAGTTTGTGGGATATTAGTCGAGGCTTAATAAGAAAGGGTATTGAGTCTGCTTTTTGAGATATTGATCTGACCAAAGACTCTCAAACATCCATCCCAGGATGAAGATTTGACTAATTGAAGGTTAAGTTAAATGTTTTCTATATAAGACTGAAGTCGGAGTATAAGCTTGCCATATTTGGGAATATACGAATAAGCTCTTATTATGAGACACGTAATTTTAAAATTTCTAGCTTGACTATGTCACATGAACTGTCAGAGTATGGGCAACCCCACCTTGTTTATTTATTAGAGCTTAATATTCCACGAGAATGCCTTCTAAGCAGTTGTTAGAATTGTGTTTGGGCCGCTCTTTGAACCGTTTCACCAGATATTCGTAAGGGGCGTGAATAATATTTTTGGATTATCTGTTGTCTTGATAGAAAGAATCGATTGACGAATCAAACATCATATGTTTAAGTGTCTGCTATGAATGAATTACTATATTATGATTTAAAACAAACAGTAGGAATGGCTCCGAGCTTATCCACTCAAGTTGCCCGTGAACTAGGCCGTCGAATAGTGTCGGGTACCTATGAGTCGGGGAGTTTGATTGATGATGAAACTGCATTAACCAAGCGTTATCAAGTTAGTAAAGTTGTTATAAGGGATGCTGTTAAAATATTGGTTAGTAAAGGGTTATTGGATGTTCGTCGTGGTATTGGAACTAAAGTCCGCCCTCGAAATCATTGGGTCATTTGGGATGATGATGTCCTAGCATGGCACTTGTCCGCTCCTCCAAATAAAGATTTTCTACGCCAGTTAATGGATATTCGTTTAGCTTTTGAGCCTAAAGCTGCCCGTTGGGCGGCTGAGAGAGCTAGTGAAGACGACTTGATTGAAATAGATAAAGCGTGTTCACAAATGGAAGGTGAGCATGGCTCTGTCGAAGACTTTATTGTTGCTGATGCTCATTTTCATCGAGCCATCTTACTTGCTGCACACAACGAATTTTTGAAAGCGATGGAAGGTGTTATATATTCAGCTTTGTTGGTTAGTATTCGAATTACTAATACAGACCCAAGAAATAATGCTGATTCAGTTCCGTTTCATCGTGCTGTTTATGATGCTATTGCCTCTCGAGATGGCGATTTAGCTGAAAAACTTACCCAAAATCTGTTAGGTGATACAAAACATCGCTTATCAAATAATTTACCGTAAAGCTATTCACGCGACTATAAAATAACTACTAACAAATTTCGATAGTTGGTAGTTATCTCTTTTTTCTTCTCTACTTTTTCAGTAATGACATTATTTTGTTAATCATATTTATATTAATAAATATTTGATGCTCAGTGGTGTATTAGGACTATTGAGTGAAGCTTTTATCATGGACAGCTTACAGTAATTCGTACTGTGCTAAAACTTATTATCTGAATTTAAGGTTAACACCCTTTATTTCTCATCATTTAACGCCTTTTTTATCTGTAGCATCCCATTCAAAAATACATCATCGCCATCAATTACGCTCACTTGTATTTCAAGAATCTGACAGGCTTTTTGGTATCGAGAACAAAGCTTATTATCTCCGACTAAGTAAATATTTTTAGTGGTTAATGTTTTTAACTCTTCGCCTATTAAGAGTCCTGATAGATATTCTGAGACCTCTGTTTCATCTATATCTGCGAATAACCGGTGGGTGCGCGTGTAGAATAATTGGTTTGTTAGAGGCTTTTTGTTACTTTCTGATATGCCTTTTTTAAAAGCATTTAATGAGTCTTGTTGTTTAGGTAGCCCAGCGCCTAAAATTGAGTGGTTTAATAGAATGGAAAATAACTCACCTGTCATAAATGTTGTAAAGCTTGATAGTTTATTTGCATTGATTTGCATGTGTTTACAATGAGTACCTGGAAATAAAGCCACAAAATTGGCTTTACTTTCCAGTGTTTGTAAACCGAATAATTGAACTTCTTCTCCACGCATTACATCAAAGTTACCTAGTGGTGACCGATATCTTACTCCTGGAATTATCGTTGCTTGCGCTCCCCATGGAAGTTTAAAACTATGACTTTTTCTGGCTAGTTTATTAATGGATGTGGGGGTTTCTACATAACAGGTATCGATCCATCCTTGTGCAGAACCGACCATTCCGGCCATCAAGATGGGTAGGTGTTGGTATTCACCCAGCCAACCTTCTAGTACAACCTTTAGAGAGGAGGAAAATTGATTATTCTTAACCTGAAGTAACCCAAGAGGGCGTTCAGTTTTGCTAACAAGAACCCCCTCTTTATTCATGGCAAATGCACGAAAATTGGTTGTCCCCCAATCGATAATTAGCCAATCAACACTCTTCATTTGGTTTGCCTCATATTTATGGATGATGGGATGACTCGCTTTGTTTCAGCAACGGCTTGATAATTTTGCTTAAACATATGATGTTTATAACATAATATGTATTGAAAACACAATTTTCTAGTTGAAAAAGTGTCATTAGTCGTAGCTAAAAGGTCTATTAAACTGGATGAGTCGATCGAATCATCTTCCTGTATGTAATACATAAATGGCTATAGTGGCTTGATGTCGTCCTTTAAGATCCAATGTACGTTTAAATGTTCAAATGCAAAATATGGAAGTCATCTAAAACGGGAAAACCTAAATATTTTTAGTTGTTATAATTGCCATGATCAAACATCATATGTTATAAACATAGTATCTTAACGTGCATTCCTACATAGTATATTAATCTTAATTAATAGTGTTGTAGGTACTTTGAATATTTAGTCGCCTATCTATTTTGCTTTTGCGAAGGTGTGATCTTATGAAAATTATTGATGTTATTCCGCATGCTATATCTGTTCCTTTAGATGAGCCTTTTTATTTTTCGCAGGGCTGGGTACACCAACGTAGTTCATTAATTGTAGAGCTAATAACAGATGAAGGAGTGATTGGGTGGGGGGAATCTCTTTGTCATGGTTTACAGCCTCCTCATATTGCAGCGGCATTTATAGAACAAGTTTTTAAGCCTATTGCAGTTGGTCGGAGTATATTTGATGTCGAGGTTTTATGGGAGGAAATGTATAACACTACTCGTCCTTATGGACAGGGCGGTGCAGCAGTAAATGCAATCAGTGGTGTTGATATTGCTATTTGGGATGCAATAGGAAGGGCCCTTAAGAAACCGATACATTCTCTTATTGGTGGTGCTTTTCGTAAAGAGATTACTCCTTACGCTACAGGGTTTTATCGGACAGCAAATGGCATCTATCCAGAGGACTCCATAAAAGAGGCTCATCGATATATAGATGCAGGCTTCGAAGCGTTTAAACTTAAAATTGGTTTTGGTGTTGAAGAAGATATTGTGTTTCTTAAAGCTATTCGAGATGCAGTAGGTAATAAAATAAAAATTATGGCTGACGCGAATGGTGCATATAACGCGGCACAAGCTCGTCGTATTATCAAAGCAACAGAAGATCTAAATTTATATTTCTATGAAGAGCTGTTAGCACCAGAAAATATTAAGGGTTATCAGGAAATAAAGAATCTTTCCGGTTCTTACATAGCGGCAGGTGAACAGGTTTTTGGAAAAATGGGATATCAGCCGTGGTTAGAGCAACGCGCCTTAGATATTATTCAGCCTGATTTATGTTCATCTGGTGGTATCACTGAATGTAAAAAAATTGCTGCGATTGCACAAGCAAATCAAGTAGTGATGATTCCTCATGTTTGGGGGTCAGGAATTGGCATTGCAGCCTCATTACAATTTATAGCCTCTATACCTCCATCCCCCATTTCATTGAACCCAACGCATCCGTTATTGGAATTTGATCAGTCTTCGCACCCATTTCGTAAGAATTTAATTTTTGATGGTATTGCTATGAATAATGGAAAGGTCCAGATTCCCACAAAACCAGGTATCGGTGTTGAAGTTGATAGATCTATTATTATGGAATACAAAATAAATTAGAGATTATTGAAATTAAAAATCATGTATTCAATTTTAATTTATTTTTTGAAAATCGAATGTTTAACAGAGTTTGTTAGAGGTTTAATTGGAGGCTAGCTTAATAAAATATCGAATTTATCCTTAATAAATATTAACTTAATAAAAATAAAGAAAGGTAATGAACATGAAAAATAAAATTAAATCACTGTTGATCTCTTCATTAGTTATTACTAGTGCAACGATGTCATATGCAGCAAACAATTATCCTGAGAATGCTGTTCGAATTATTGTTCCATATTCTGCTGGAGGAGGCTCAGATAGTGTTAGCCGAGCGTTAGCAGAAGCTTTAAAACCGAAATTCCCTGAAGGTATTGCTGTAGAAAATAGGACTGGCGGAGCAGGTTCTGTTGGTATGTCTTATGGCATGCACGCTAAACCTAATGGTGAAACTATCACAATGGTTGCACCTGAACTGGTTATGCTGCCTCACTCAGGTAATGGTGGCGATATTGACTATAAAAAATTCAAGCATTTAGCAATTGTAAACTCTGGTTATGCGGCGATTACCGTACCAGCAGACTCCCCTTATCAGACACTAGATAGTTTGCTCAACGATGCGAAAGATAAAAACCTGTTATTCGGTAACTCTGGCACCGGATCAATTTGGCATATCGCAGGCGTTGGTATGGAAAAAGCCGCAGAGGTAGAATTTACTCATATTCCATTTAAAGGCTCATCAGCTGCGATTACGTCTTTATTAGGCAAGCATCTAGATGCTGTATCAGTGTCGTATGCTGAAGTCGCTTCGCAAGTTGATGCTGGTTTGCTAAGAACTCTAGCTGTCTTAGCGCCACATAGACTAATAGATGCACCTAATATTCCTACGGCTAAAGAACTTGGTTACGATGTGGCTATTGGGACATGGCGAGGTTATAGCGTGCCATTAGAGACTCCTGATTATATTGTAAACTATTTAACAGATGCTATTTTAGAAGCAGCAGAGTCTGATGAGTTTAAAACTTTTATGGCGGTTTCTAATAACGACATAGACATTATTGGGCCTGAAGAATTTGAGAAAAAAGTTCAGCGTGAAGATACGTTCTACGCAGAGTTGATTTCCGGTCTTTAAGAGAATTTGCACTGGTTGTGGTGAGCGATCAGTGCAAATTTAGGAGTAGTTATGAAAAAAGGTGAAGCTTTTCTGGGCATTATTTTTGTCTCTTTTTCTGCGCTATTCGGAGCGCTAGGGTACGGTTTATATCAGAGCGGTCGGTCGAGTGTAGGAGCAAGTCAATGGCCAATAATCGTCTGTACGATTATTTTTTTTGGTTCTATAGTTGTTATTGTGAACGCTTTTCGGGTAAAGGAATCCAAAAGTAACTTGCAGCTCAGCCATGAGGAAAAACGAGTCTTTATCTCAATTTTTCTTTTGATCATGTACTTCATTAGCGTTGTTTTTATCGGATTTTTTGTATCAAGTTTGGCCATGCTTTATACATTTATATATTATTTCGGGAAGTTTAAATGGTATGTGAATTTCGTTTTTTCATTGGCGATAACGAGCATTACTTATTTTGTTTTTAGTTATCTTCTCAAGGTTTCTTTCCAATTCGGCGTTCTATTCTAGGTGTTCTAATGATTATTGACGCATTACTTTTAGCACTTCAACCTTCGGTTTTACTATATATGTTCTTAGGGGTTGCTGGTGGGATTTTTATTGGTTGCCTACCTGGGCTTACGACCACAATGGGCGTTGCATTAGTCCTCCCCATTACATTTGGTATGGATGCTGCGCACAGCATACTTTTGTTAATCGGGGTGTATGTTGGTGCAGTCTATGGAGGGTCTATCTCAGCGATACTCCTTAATACGCCAGGAACACCAGCATCGGCTGCGACGGCAATAGATGGACATGCGATGGCCGCTCGTGGTGAAGCGGGAAGAGCGCTAGGAATTTCGACGATAAGCTCCTTTTTAGGAGGCATTATTAGTTGCTTCTTTCTAATTTTGATATCTCCTTATTTAGCTGAATTTGCTCTCCAATTTAGTGCCCCAGAATTTTTCATGCTGGCGGTGTTTGGCTTATGCATAATTTCAAGCATTTCAGGTAGATCTGTTCTCATAGGTTTTTTATGTGGTGCTTTTGGTGTGCTTATTGCCACTATAGGAATCGATGATATATCTGGCGTTGCGCGATTTACTTTTGGAAATATTAACCTATTTAGTGGCGTAAATTTTATTCCGGTGATGATAGGTTTGTTTGCGATGAGCCAAGCCTTTGTGGCGGTTGAAGAAATGACGAAAGAAGGCCGACTCGAAGCGAAAAAAGTGACTCGGGTGTTGCCTCTTAAAGAAGACTGGCGAATGATTTTTAAAAATAGCTCAATTTTTGGAACTTTAGGTACGTTTATAGGCAGTATTCCTGGTGTTGGGGCGGATATCGCTTCTTTTATTGCATATGGACAGTCAAAAAGTCTTTCAAAAGAGAGTGAAAAATATGGTACTGGAGTGACAGATGCGATTTCGGCTCCAGAGTCAGCTAACAATGGTGTAACAGGGGGCGCGCTCATCCCCATGTTAACCTTAGGTGTTCCAGGAGATGCCGTTGCCGCGATTATGATTGGTGCACTAACTGTGCAAGGCTTGCAACCAGGCCCTTTGCTATTTCAAAACAATACCGAAGTGGTATATGCTATTTTTATCGGCTTGTTAGTGGCTAATGTCTTTATGCTTTGTATTGGCCTAAGCAGTGTTCGTTTATTTACTCGTGTGTTAATCGTCCCCAAGTCGGTACTAACCCCTATTATATTTTTGTTGTGCTTTGTTGGCTCTTACTCACTTGCTAATAACTTTTTTGATGTTATTGTGATGTTCATTTTTGGTGTATTTGGTTACTTCCTGAAAAAAATAGAAGTGTCGCCATCTCCAATAATTTTAGGCTTAATCCTTGGGCCAATGGCAGAAAGTAATTTTAGAAGGGCTCTTCTTATGTCCAGAGGAGAATATGACACTTTTTTCTCCACTGGGATTAGCTGGTTTTTCTTTATATTAATATTAATTTCCATATTTTTCCCTTTGCTTAAAAAGGTAATAAGTAAACTGAAAAGTGCCAATTAAGTAGTAACAAATTTACGATTTAAACATCATTTTTTTTACGGTTTTTGGTGTAGGTATAGCTTAATCTATCGTTTCAGGCTAGTTGTAAGGTTTTTCAAAATGAATCGTTTAACGCGAGCCTCAATCGTTGGGCAACCAACATCGTAGGAGGGGCGTGTCTAAGTACAGCCTTATTTTTAGAATTACATTAGCTTAATAATGTCTTAATGGTGTTTCACCACAAAAAAGCGCTTGAAGAACAGCAGTCCATTACACTGTTAGATTCATTGGAACCAGGGTTATCAAATGAAATACGCGGTAAATCCACTTTTTTGCCATAAAAACACTTTCGTACTGCGAAAGAGAAAACCAATATTCTTAAAAGAATGTGCTTAGAGACTTGACCTTTATCTTACACCACTACCTTTTACAATCTACGTTTTCCCGTTACGGTTTTGTTTGGAGATGTGTGTTTGATTTGCTTAAACTGCAATGACAGTAAAATAACTAATTTCAAAACAAAGACTTAATTGTAATTCTCTTTCATTCTAACACCTAGTCCGCTGCGGATATGGATGCAGCTTACCTCTCGTTTTGCTTGACAATTTTATATTCAACATATAGCTTAAACATATTATGTTTAATAGGTTATATGTTTTGGGGTGGAATAATGAAAAAGTTATATATTGGTGGTGAGCTGAGGACAAGCAAAAATTCGTTTAAAGTAATTAATCCCGCAAACGATGAAGTTGTCGGTGAAATAGCATGGGGAGATGAAAGCGATGCATGTAGTGCATTGAAATCCGCAGATGAGGCGCTTCCGTATTGGTCATCTATGCCTGTCGAAGAAAGAGTGGCCTGGATGCATAAGCTTAGGGATGCTCTAATCAATAAAGAGGAATACTTAATTGAATGTATTCACTTGGAGATGGGAAAGGCTTGGCACTCGGCAAAAGAAGACTTTAGTATGCTACTTGACAGTTTGAATTTTTATTCAGAAGCCATTTATCAGTATCAACCAAAGCATTTTGACGATAAAGACAGTACTTTCCGTCATACAATGACCTACGAATCAGTTGGTGTGGTAGTGGCTTACTTAGCATGGAATTTTCCTTTGCTAAACTTAGCGTATAAAATCGGTCCAGCAATGGCATCTGGTTGTCCAATTGTAATTAAACCTTCGTTTAAAGCCCCACTGTCTACTTATGCCTTTGGTGAAATCTGCGCTGAAATAGGCCTACCAAAGGGAGTGATTAATATTGTATGTGGTGATGATGCCATAATTGGTGACACACTTTCACGTTCTGTTATTCCAGGTATGATTACTCTCATAGGATCAACGCAAACAGGGCTTCACGTTATGAAAACGGGATCCACATCCATCAAACGTTATTCTATGGAGTTAGGAGGTAATGCACCAGCGATTGTGTGTAGTGACGCCGATCTAGACTTAGCAGCGGATATCATATGTGGCGTCAAATTTGCTAATGCTGGGCAGATCTGTGTGACACCGAACCGAGTTTTTGTTGAAGCATCAATTCATGACTCGTTTTGCCAGAAGTTAGTGGGAAGAGCAGAGCGGGTTAAAGTCGGTTTTGACAGAAATGCTCCGGTCGATATGGGTCCTTTAATTGATAAATCTGCATGGGAACGAGTCGATGCGAATGTAAAAAAAGCGATTTCTGAAGGAGGGATTTTGCTTACTGGTGGAGGTTATCCAAAAGGTATAGAGAGAGGCAGTTTTTATGCCCCAACGGTCTTTAGCCATATTGAAGATCATATGACTATAGCGCGGGAAGAAATGTTTGGCCCTGTGATTAGTGTGTTGTCTTTTACTTCAGAAGAAGATGTAATCAAAAGAGCAAATGCGACAGAAGCCGGCTTATCTTCTTTCATTTTCACAAATGATGATAAAAAAGCAGAAAAATTTGCTAATGCGCTTCAATTTGGAGAGGTGCAGGTTAACGGTATTAAGTATGGAATCGATTTAATGCACGGTGGACTTAAGCAATCTGGCATTGGTTGTGATTGTTCAGAACTGGCTTTGGAGGATTATCTTACTCCCAAAAGAATATCTAAATCCATTAGGTAGCGACATTCGATAGGCAATGGCATCCTATAGTAATCATGCTGTTGCTAGAATCGGTTCGAAATCAACTCGGAGCCTATGTAATTAGTAAAACCATTGATGTCGAGAGTGTATTTTTGAGTGCGCTATTAACTTAGCCACTCTAACTCTCAAGTTCCGAGTTTGATATTTTTTATTTCAAGCAAGAAGACGCATTTCTGTAAATACGGTTTTTGGTTGATTGACTTCTAAGTACTTGCTCGGGCATTTCCTGCTCTAAAAAAGGTATCATTTTTATTTTATCCAACTTTCGGAACCTCATATAAGCGCTGTTTGTGTTGTATAAAAACAATTATATTAACGTCAGACATTCGTGTCTGATAACCCTCTTTTGCGATGTCTCAATTATTATTTGAATTTAAGGTGATATAAGCATTTATATAGTTACCCTTCATATAAATATTGCAATGACGACAATCTTTCGATATATAACAGATTTTTTCTGCATCATTTAGAACCTTCATTTCTATGATATTTACAACTCATCGGAATATTTTTTAGTTATATTAAATAATATTAAAAGCCAATCTAAGCAATAATTTTCACTAATATTTTGATGATTTAAATCATATTCAACTTAGTTAACACTCATCTTTTTGTCTTAGTTGTATATTCATTTTGGAAAGGTAAAGAAAGTGCAAAATATCACAATATAATGTATTTCGAATCGTTTTTTCTTAGTGAATACTAGTAGCTCACTTACAGTGAAATATCCTATATCATAAGGAAAATAATAATGAATAAAATAATAAAAACTATGTTCACGGTTGCCGCCGTTGGTTTATGCTCTTCCACAGTGATGGCCGAAAATAAAATCGGAATGATGCAACATAATCAAAGTGACTCATTTCAACAAGCCATGCTTAAAGGGGCTGAAGAAATGGCAGATAGATTGGATTACCAATTTATCGATGCCTCATCTAATGATGACCCGGTTAAAGAATTAGAGATTATTCGTAACTTTGCTAAACGGGGCGTTGATTTACTGGTTCTAGGCTCAACAACTCAGGCAGCAGGTGTTGCTGGTGTAGAATTGGCGCATTCTCTAGGTATGAAAGTTATTACAATGGATTCGATTCAGGCTGATTCAAAAGCAGAAGGTCAGGTTGGAGGAGATGATGTCGCAGCCGGTTATTATGCCGCTAAACATTTAGCTGAAAGTATCGGAGGCAAAGGTAAGGTAGCAATAAATAAATTCCCAGATCCTATTCCACCTTCTGAAGATCGAGTTAAAGGCTTTTATAAAGCTTTTAACGAATACCCAGGCATTGAAGTAGTCGCTGAAGCTGGACCTGGCTACGATACAATCAAAGCGATGAACTGGACTGCTGCGACAATACAAGCCAATCCAGATATTAAAGGTTTTATTTCTATCGAAGACACCAGTGCTTTAGGCATTGTTAGAGGTATTGAGAACGCTAAGATGGATGGAAAAGTCCATTCTGTAACGGTCGTTGAAAGCGCCAGTATTTATAAAGAATTGCAGAAAGGAGAAGTGTTAACCGGTGTTTTTGCTATGCATTCTTATAACTATGGTGCATTGGCTGTCACTCTTTTGGATAGATTAAATCATAATCGTCCAGTTCCCTTCATTGTCAAAACCACAGGTGTCTTGGTTACAAGAGACAATGTCAATAAAAATTTAGAATACCTAAATTTCGACTAACTCTTGAACAGCTGTATAGCCTTAGGCTGTACAGCTGGTTTTAGCCAAGAAGGAAATATCATGAACCAATCAGCATTGCGAATTAGCAATATTGTCAAAAGTTTTAACGGCATAAAAGCGTTAAAAGGGCTTACTCTCAATTTTAATAAAGGAGAAATTATCGGCTTAGTCGGCTCGAATGGAGCGGGGAAGTCAACACTTTTAAATGTTATATGGGGTGCTTATGCTCCTGATTCTGGCGAGTTATATATTGATGGTGAGCGTATCGAAAAAATAACACCAACGAAAGCTCAAGAATTAGGTATTAGTATTATTTTCCAGCATCGAAGACTTATGCCCTATATGACAGTGGCTGAAAATATTTTTATTGACAACATGCCTAAAAAGAAAGGAGTGATTGATTACAAAAAAATGCGCACGGATGCTAAAGAGTTATTAGATGTACTTAACTTAGATATTGACTGTAACATCAAGGTAGAACGGTTAAGTGCAGAAGAAAAGCAACTAGTTGAAATTGTAAAAGCCTATTCTAAACAGCCTAAAGTTTTACTAATGGATGAACCAACAACCGCGTTGAGACAAGGTGATGTGGAGCGACTTTTTGAGCTCATGAATACGCTAAAATCACAAGGCAGTAGCGTCGTATTTATTTCTCACCGGTTGAAAGAGGTTATGGAAATTTGTGATCGTATATCGATTATCCGAGATGGGGGGAATGTGAGTGAGGGTGAAAAGTTAGATTATTCACCCGATAGAATCGTGGAAGAAATGAGTGGCATTACAGCAACCGATTTTGAACATCAACGAGATGTTACAGATTCCTCTTTTAGTAAGGCAAGTCAAGAAGTATTGCTTTCAGCTAGCTCGCTCTCTGTCGATAATTGTCAAGATATTGAATTTGCATTACATAAAGGTGAAATTCTCGGCTTTGCAGGCTTAGGCGGCTCAGGTGTAGAAAACATTTTTGAAGCTCTATATGGATTAAAAACTCATGTAGATGGCGATATAAAAATTGATGGTGTCGACGTGGAAATTCATTCTCCTATTGACGCGATATCTTATGGCTTAGGTTTTGTTTCAGAAGACAGGCAACTCAATGGTGAATTTTTAGAACTAAGTGTTAAAGATAATATTTGTATTCCAAAAGGTCAGAAAAAACGGTTGTATTCAGTCATTAATCGCAAGGAAGAAACACTCGCTTCAAAAGGGTTCATTGAGAAGTTGAATATAAAAACGGACTCAGAAGAGCAGTTAATAAAAAATTTGAGTGGAGGAAATCAGCAAAAAGCTATTATTGCTAAATGGCTTCATTTGCAGTCTAAGGTCATATTGATGTGTGAACCGACCGCAGGTATTGATGTGGCTGCAAAAAGTGATGTAAATAAACTCATTCAACAAATCGCACTGGAAGGTAAAGGCATACTTTATACCTCTTCTTATATTACTGAGCTGATGCACGTATCCGATCGAATTATTGTAGTTTATCAAGGACGAATTATTAAAGTGTTCTCGAGAGCTGAATACGACCATAACAAAATCTATCTTGCTATGAATGGTATAAATGAACAAATAGGAGCGAAACATGAACACTAGTGAGAAGTCTTTAACTCAAAGAAATGAAAAGATACAAAAAAATTGGACACAAAAAGGACTCGAGCTTATTTCATCTAGCTACCTAGTTAAATTGTCGATAGCCTGCTTGGTTCTTGTGGCATTGCTGTCTTTTGCCAGTCCTTATTTTTTTACCTTAACGAATTTTAAGGATATTTTATTGGGGACAGCGGTCATTGGAATTATTTCATTCGGAATGACAATGGTATTGATTAGTGATGGCATTGATTTGTCTGTGGGTTCAGTTGTTGCCTACAGCAGTGTTATTCTTTGTGTGAGTCTCAATGCGGGTTTAGGCTTGCCAGTGGCATTATTTTTAACTGTCGCAGGCGCTATTACCGTTGGGCTATTCAATGGTTTTTTTGTCTCAGTTCTCAATATTAACCCGTTTATTATTACCCTCGGCAGCATGAGTCTAGTTAGAGGCATTGCGTATATTATTATCGGTGGTCAACCAAAACCTTTTGATTCAGATATTATTCGATTTATTGGTTCCGGTTCTTTATTGGGTATTCCGATTCCGATTTATGCTTTGTTGCTCGTTCTTGTGGTACTTTCTTATGTAATGAAATACACACAATTTGGACGTAATGTCTATGCAATTGGTAATAACCAGGAGACAGCGAGACTATCTGGTATCAATGTTGTCAAAACTCGTATTCTGGTTTATTGCATTATGGGATTGTTAGCAGGAATTGCAGGGATTTTGCTTGCAGCGCAAACGTATGCAGGAATACCAGCAGCAGGGATGGGGTATGAATTGGATGCATTGACGGCCGTTATTTTAGGTGGAACATGTTTAAAAGGAGGTCAGGGAAGGCTGGCTGGTACGCTTTTAGGTACTCTGATTGTGGCGCTGGTTCTTAATGGTCAGAATATGCTTGGAGTGCCTTATTTTTATCAATTGGTTAGCAAGGGGATAATCATCATTTTTGCAATGACGGTGGCAATGAAGCGAAATTAATCGCTTAGAGTTAAATTTTATGGGTGTTTACAAAACAATAATTTAACTTTAAAGACCTCTATAGGATTTCAGTTGTTTTGAACTTGAATTTTATATTGATAAGGAGGGGTGCCTTTAATCTTCAAGCAATCAAAGGTGCCCTTATTTAAGGTACAAGAAAACGCTTAAAGTCATATTTGCAACTCATCTCAGATGAGCATTTTTTTAAAAAATTTAACCCTTAATTACCAATAAATCATAAATTTCTTTTCACATCTCTGACTGTGAAGTCAGCAACCAACTTAGTAAATCATATTAGCATTCAATATTACGTATACTTCGAATTAACTCAATAAAATATTGGCACTTTACTTAACTAAGAGTTGAAAGCGTATTTTGATTCGGATGAAAAACCAATTTAGATGCGCGCACTTGACCATATTTCCTCTAATAGCATTTTAGATGGAGGCAGTATCAAAACTGAAAATTGAGAGAATACTCCTATTTATTTATGCTCTCCATCTCTATATGCGATTGGAGTCATACCTGTCGTTTGCTTAAAGACCCGACTAAAATATTGGACGTTTTCGTATCCCACTAAATTCGCTATTTGGTACATTTTTTTATTTGTTGTTTTAATAAAATTCTGAGCTGTCTGTACTTTTTGCTCTCGAACGTAATCTACAAAGCATTGTTGTGTTTTCTTACGAAATAGTCGACTAAAATAACTTGGAGATAGCCCTAAGTGCCCGCTGACATCCTTAAGCGTAATTACTTGAGACACGTGGCTTGTAACATAACGTTTTGCTTTTAAAATTATATAGTTTTTTTCGTGATGGTTTTGAAATACATCGCTGAAAATTCCTTTCAGTTGCATAATCCAGTCAATATATTCATCATTTTTTTCAATGGGATCTCCTATTGACCAGTTGGATTGTATTGCTTCCCATTCCGGCGTATTTTCAATACCTGACTGTTTAACAAAATCGTTAACTAGGTAATGTAGGGTATGGCTTCCTCCTTGTAGAGCTAAAGGAGATAAAGAGTTATTTTGTTTGAGGTAGGCAATAAGCTCGTCAAAATCACTAAGAATGTTTTCACAATCATTGTCTTTTATATGGTCTGCAATATTTGATAGATAGCTGTCTAAATCCGATACGCAATCATTAAAATCTAGTGTTTGTAATTCTTCAAATTTACGAAACGAACGTGTTTCCGTCATTGAGACTGCTTGAGATGCTTCCAAAAAGGATTTCCTCAAGGAGTCAACACCAACATGTTTTTTTGAAATACCGGCCGAAGCGTCTATATTGAAAGACTGTTTGGCGGTAAAAATGATAGATTTGTAGAAATGAGATAACTTTGATTCAATGGTATCGGCTGATAATTGATCGCTGAATGAGCAGACGCAAATAAAGTCGGATTCATCGTTTTCTATGACCGTTATTGCTGAAGTAGATTGAGCCTCATTTTCAAGGTGCTGTTTCCAAAATTTAATCGCTTCATTAGAGAGTTTAGAAAAGTTGAGCACGCGAAATACAATGACCACAAGACAATTAGGGTGAATGCAAAGATCGAAATCATGAAAAAGCTCCGTTAACTGCTTTTTTAGGTAGATTTTTCCATCTAATGCTCCCTTAAGCATCACCTTACCAAGCTCAAGTCGTTTTTTTTGAAGTAAGAGTGAACTTGCTTGTTCTGTCTGTTTGTCTATCCTCTGCTTGTCTATCTTTATCGATATTCTCTTTAAAATAGAAAGTAATTCGTCGGGCTCCATATCCAGTTTTAATAGGTAATCTTCTGCTCCTGCTTGGAGTGCGCCTTTTACAAGTGAAAAATTATCATATGAGCTAAGCATAACAAACTTACTTTTTAAGTTCTCTTGCTTTGCCGATTCAATCAGCTCTATGCCATTCATCAATGGCATCTGGATGTCACTAATAATAATATCAGGTTGATGAATTAAGGCTAGAGAGAGAGCTTCGCGTCCATTCTCGGCTTCTCCGATGATTTCATAACCATGGGCATTCCAATCAATTATGGAGTGCAATCCTAGTCGGGCAAGAAATTCGTCATCGACTAACAGAATTTTTTTCATATTTCCTCCATTAACGGTAATTCTATTGTTACTAAGGTGTATTGGTTTGGAATGCTTTCTATAATGATGCCTGATCCTGTAGGATGATAAGCTTTTAACCTTTCTTTGAGGGTGTCTAGTCCTATGCTATTAAAATGATGGTTTTCTTCTTTAAATGATTTGGCACTAGTATCGTAACCAATACCATTATCAAAAACGCTTAACAAAATTGATTGATCGACTTTTTTGGCTTCCACAATTATTTCACCAAATTGATCTTTTGGAAGTACACCGTGAAATATTGCATTTTCAACCAATGGTTGAAGTATAAATTTTAAGCATTTGTACTTTTTTGCATCATCATCAATTTTATATATAACATTGAATTTATTATTGTAAGCAACAAGTTCAATGGCAACGTAGTCTTTTAAAACTGAAAACTCCTCCGCTACGGTAATTATAGGGTCCATTTTATATGTACTATTTCTCAATAAACGTGCAAGCGCTTCAATGACAGATTTAATATTACTTGCTTTTTGAATGATCGCCATCCAGCGTATGGAGTTGAGTGTATTGTATAGAAAGTGTGGATTGATCTGGGCTTGCAGTGCCCTATACTCAGCATCTTTCTCTCTTTCTTTCTGGGCGACTTGCGATTTTACTAGATTGTCTATCTTACAGACCATGAAGTTGAAATCTTGAGTCAGCTCAGCCAATTCATCTTTTCCATTATGGGATACTTGAGCAGTAAGGTCTCCATTACGTATTCTTCGAGTTGCCTTCTGCAACTCCTTGATGGGAGCTAAAAGATTTGTTACGGCAGATAACCAAATAAAAGATGTCATTACTAGAAAAATAATGAATCCCCAAGAAAAATAATCAAAAAGCTGGTAGCTTTTATCTGTTACTGTTTCTAAATCGAGAACACCCACAACTAGCCAATTATAATCTGGTATATTTTTAATATATATATTTATATTTTTTTCTTTTAATTTTATTAAAGAGAATTTAGTTTTTTTATTATAATGTTTTATTAATTTATCAAGGATATATGATGGAATAACTTCTCCAGAAAGAGTGTTTGAATCTAAATCTAATACATATATTTTCCCATTTCCTCTATTATTGTAACTACTTAAAACAGTTGAAAATAATTTCAAATCTAAATTTATATATAGCATTCCAATATCTTCATGATAGCTTCTGTCTTTTATAACCCTAAATAATGAAATTGAATTGGGTATATTCCCCTTACTTGAGCTTCGATCAATGCTAGACCATACAAACTCATCTGGATTTTTAAGAGCATAGTCATATAGTGGATTATTTAATACCCATTCGTCACTAATGGCGTCACTAAATATGGGGTCTCCAAATGTCATTTTTAATCCATTAAACCCATAGATTTTAATAGCATTTACATTACTAAATTGAGAAGAAATTCGATAATTTTCAAGTTTCAGATGAACATTCTTTTGAGCGTTTATACTTTCAAATGGGCTGTCTATAAAATTTTTTATTGCTTTTTTAAGGTCGAGATCTAAATAGACATAGTAGGCATTCATTTTTGTTTCGAAAAGCTCGTGCGATAGTTGAGCCTGCAGATTGTCTAGGGAATATTCATAGGATTTGGATGCATTTTCTTGAACGATGTCTAGTATATATTTTTTTCCTATTAAACCTGTTACTAGTGCGGGTATAGCAACCAACGAGAAAAATAATATAATAGCTTTTCCAATAAGGCTGTTTTTAAATTTTAAAAAATTTATTATCAAGAAAACTCCATAGCATCAAATTTGATACTCATTTTTATTTTTTTAATTATGAGTTTTATTTTTAACTTTAATTAATCTATTTTGACTAGAGTGTTACTTTTAGGTGTTCTGCGTCCCAAATAGACATTCGTTTTATTTTTATGGTTGTATTCTAAAAAACACAAAACTCTAAAACATAATATGTTTATAACATATGATTTTGTTATGGTGCAACCTGAAACGTTGTGCATATGAAACCAAGAATACTAGACATTTCATTAAAGGTGCTTGTTGTTCTATTTGTATCTCCTTGTTATTTAAAAAATGCTCTTGGAAATGGGAAAGACTGGGCAAGGAGGAATGCGCTATCTATTATGTGTCGCATTCACGGCATGCGCATTGGTTTAACATAAGTGACCCACCACAGAAGACGAACGTTTATAACGTCGCGTCCATGCGTTTGTTTACCTGTTTGTCGCAGAGCAATGCGACCCTGTGAACACACGGCCACCTTATTTGTTATCAAAACTCCCAACAAAGTGTAGGCCGAATAAACACTGCTGTCCGAAGACCTGTCAAAAGATAGAGTATAGAGGGTGTCGATAACCTACTGCCATGAACTTTAAACGCACCTAAGTGGTAAGGGTGGATGATGACTATTTATTAATTTAAGGTCTTTATTTTTATGATGTTATAACATAACATTTGATAATTATTCTTTTTCATTAGTAAATGGTAAATTTTATGATTACTCTGCTTCATATTACACGTCGGCTTGGCTTACTCTCATTATTAGGATTTCTAGTAACTTATAGCTCATGGTCGTTTTCGCTACCAAACCCCTCTAATACGCTATCGATTAGCGCTGCTTTTGAATTTACCAGTTTAGATCCTTCTAAAAATGGATATATTTATACGCGCATGCAGGTGGTAGAGAGCTTGTTCAATGTCGATGGCAAGGGGAGTATCACGCAGGGACTCGCCAATAATTGGCAGGTAAGTTCAGATGGTAAGGTATGGACGATAAATTTACGAGAAGATGTTCTATTTCATGATGGCAGTGTGATGGATTCTGCCACTGTATTGAAAAGTTTGTCAATTGCTCAACAAAAGCATGGTGCATTGAAAAAATCTCCTGTTGAAGCAATCAAAGCGATTGATACACATACAATAGAAATTACATTGTCTCGAGCATATAACTTATTACCCGCTGTATTAGCGCATTATTCCTCAGCCATTTTATCCTCAGAATCTTATGATGATAATGGGGAGGTTTTAACTCTATCTGGTACAGGGCCTTATCAAGTTTATACTTATTTGCCTCCTCATAAATTGGTGGTTGAAAAGTTTGATGGTTACTGGGGAAAGCAAGGGTCTATTCCTTATGTGAGTTATTTAACTGGTCATCGCGCAGAAAGCCGCGTATTGCAAGCTCGAAGTGGTCAAGCGGATATTGTATTTGGATTGGATCCCGCCAGTTTGCCTTCATTAAAAAGACTGCCTAATTTAACGGTTTATTCTAACGCCATTCCTAGAACGATCGTTCTCAAGTTAAACAGCGGCCATCCATTTCTAAAAGATGTAAAAGCTCGTCAGGCCTTAAGTTTAGCGATTAATCGTGCAGGTATTAGTAATGCTATTTTACGTACACCGGGTTCTGAAACCGATCAATTGATGCCACCATCTATGGGAGACTGGTATTTAAGTGATGTTGAAAAAACGACCTACCAATTAGTAAAGGCAAAAGAAATATTGGCTTCTTTAGGTTGGGAAATGAACCGTAACGGTGTGTTAGAGAAAGATGGAGAACCATTTGAGATGACGCTGATTACTTATGCGGACAGACCTGAATTGACGACGGTAGCGACAGCTATTCAAGCTCAATGGGCTGAACTGGGAGTGAGCCTAAAAGTAGATGTGACTAATTCAAGTGCAATTCCAATGGGCCATAAGAATGGTACTTTGGAGATGGCTCTTATTGCTCGTAATTATGGATTTATTGCTAACCCGTTAGGTGTTGTGTTGGCCGATTTTGGAGAAAATGGAGGTGGAGATTGGGGGGCGATGAATTGGTATAGTCAAGACATAAGTGCTGACTTAAAAAGATTAGAACAAATAAATGATACGGCTCAATATCATCAACTTACACAAAAAAATGCGCGTGTGATTTTCGATGAAAAACCTATGATTCCTGTGTCTTATTATATTCAACAAACGGCGGTTAATAAACGAGTGAAAGGTTTTTATTTTGACCCGTATGAGCGTAGTTTTTATTTGAATAATATGGAATTTATTAAACAGTGAAAACGTTGATTTTTAAGCGACTAGTACAGCTTGTTGGTGTTATATGGGGGGTTGGAACGCTGACATTTGTACTTATGCGTTCATTACCCGGAGACATGGCTTATCGAATTGCAGCAAGCCGCTATGGACAAGACAATGTTGATTCTCAGGCGGCGGCTCTAGTACGTGAAGAATTGCAATTAGACCAAGGGGCATTGTCTGCTTACAAGGACTGGTTATTGGATCTATTACAATTCAGGCTAGGTGACTCGCTTGTGAGCGGGGAGCCCGTAATAGAAACAGTTCAGCATATGTTGGGGCACTCTTTGTTGCTTTCATTCGCGGGATTGGCTTTATCTATTGCTATCGCCGTACCTATTGGCTTGCTTTCTGCCTCAAAAGGTAAAATGGTTGATTCCGCTTTGATGGGTTTTTCTAGTCTTATTCGAGCTATGCCTGTTTTTGTTATTGGCGTTCTACTTCTTTTGCTTTTTGCACTCCATTGGAACTGGTTTCCTGTTGCAGGCTTTGGCACACCGGCACATCTTGTATTACCCGCTCTAACTCTAGGGTTGAGTTTGGCGGCGGTTTCTAATCGAGTGGTCCGCGATTCGGCTAAGCGTGTTTTCGGTTCTTCTTTTTATCTATTTTCAAGGGTTAAAGGCCTTTCTAAGTGGACAACGTTTAAACGCCATGGGATTCGAAATATAGCCGTTCCAGTGGTTGCTTTTCTGGGTATTCAACTGGTTAGCATGATTGAAGGTATTGTCATGATTGAGTCTTTGTTTTCTTGGCCAGGAATTGGTCATGGGTTAGCACATGCTATTTTTGCTCGTGATATTCCTGTGATACAGGGTGCTGCTTTGGTAATGGGTATATTGTTTGTATTTTTGAATACCTTGGTGGATTTGTTATGTCACTGGATCGATCCTCGAGGGGTGGCGGAATCATGAAAATGACTCTTTCTCAAAAAATCGGTTTGGTGATACTACTTATTTTATTGGTGTTTGCTTTTGGAGGAACTTGGGTATCACCATATTCGCTTTCTCAACAAGACTTAAATGCAATTTTGCAGCCACCGAGTACAAGGCATTGGCTAGGAACAGATCAATTTGGACGAAGTATGCTAACTCGTATGTCTGAAGCGGTGATGCTGTCTTTTAGTTTGGGGCTTATATGCGTGATTACCTCTGCAATTATTGGTGTAACACTCGGTGTTTGGGCTGCATGGGGGGAAACCGTTGATAGTATCATGGGGGTTTTGGTTAATATTTTACTTGCTTTACCTGGCCTGGTAATTGTATTAATGCTGGCGGCTATTGCTCCAGGTTCTTTTTTAGTTTTGTATCTGGCTATCTCCTTGGTTCAATGGGTTGAATATTTTCGAGTAGTAAGAGCGATTACAAAAAATGTGATTCACAGTCCGGCTCGGCAATCCACTAAAATGATGGGGTTTGGCGTGTGGTATCAATTTAAGCGACACATTTGGCCATCGATAGCCCCTTCAATTTTCACTTTAGCGGCGTTTGGCGGTGCCAATGCCATATTGACTATGGCCTCCCTTGGCTTTGTTTATGTTGGTATACAGCCGCCGTTAGCTGAATTAGGTTTAATGACGGTTGAACTATTCCCTTATTACAGTGAAGCGCCTTGGGTACTAGCTCAGCCACTATTAGCGATTGCGTTGATGGTATTTGGGTTTCACTTATTGGCAGGTAAGCGCACATGAAGGTTTTGCTTAAATTAACGGATATTTCTGTCTATGCTGGCGATACTTGTCTACTGGAACCAATCTCTCTGACTTTGAAGCAAAATGTTCCTTTAACAATCTTAGGGCAAACGGGCTCTGGCAAGAGCTTACTGGCTCAAGCCATTATGGGACTTTTACCTAATGGTCTTACTTCCACAGGTACCATTGAACTTTTTGGTAAAGAGATGACTTTAAAAGAACGTCAATCTTTATGGGGGAGTAAATTAGTTATGCTTCCTCAAGAGCCTTGGAATGCGTTAGACCCTTTAATGAAAGGAGTGGAGCAAGTTAAAGAGGTATATCAGTATGTACAGAATAAAACGCCTCAAGAATCATTAAGATTGTCTATGGATGATCTTCGTAATGTCGGTTTGTCTGGAAGTGAATACAAGCGTCCAGATCAGCTTTCGGGCGGAATGGCGCAACGTCTTGCTATTTCTGCGGCAACAGCGGGTGGCGCTAATTTCATTCTAGCCGATGAACCAACTAAAGGTCTGGACGTTTCTCGCCGGGATGATGTCGTGCGTTTACTGCAATCTCGTTCAGCGGCTGGTGGATTGTTAACCATTACCCATGATGTGGCCATTGCCCGCCAATTAGGTGGCGATTTGATGGTGATGAAAGCAGGTTGTTTGGTAGAGCAGGGTGTCGCGGAACAAATCCTACGCAATCCTCAAGCGGATTATACCCAAGCGCTTATTGAGGCTGAGCCGAAAACTTGGATTGATGCTGAACCTGTATCGAAAGAATCTCATGATGAAATCTTGATTGTTAATCAGCTCTCTCTCAAACGTGGAGGCAGAATTTTATTCGAAGGGCTGTCTTTTACTATTAGAAAAGGAGAGGTTGTCGGTGTAGTAGGAGACAGTGGGTGTGGAAAATCGTCATTAGGGGACGCTTTGCTTAACTTACTGCCGTTTACTAACGGAACCATATCTCGCTTAAATCATGAGGCAAAACCGCATCAATGGTTGAAACTCTACCAAGATCCACCATCCGCATTCAGTGCTAGTGTATCGTTAGGACAATTGCTTAATGATCTCGTTCGGTTACATCGAATTGATGTTCAACGAATTCAACCTTTAATGAGACGTTTAAAGCTTCCTAAAGGTATTCTTGAACGAAATTGTTTAGAAGTGTCTGGAGGAGAGTTGCAGAGATTTGCTATTTTACGATCACTATTGCTTGATCCTGTCTTTCTATTTGCTGATGAACCTACGTCACGTCTTGACCCTATTACGGCAAAAGAAGTCACTGAATTACTGGTTGAATTGGCAAACGAAACAGGGTGCGCCGTGTTGTTAGTAAGTCATGATCCAGATTTAATTCGTAAAACCTGTGATCAGGTGATTTCTCTATAGAATATTCAATACAAGAAAAGAGAACCCACCGCCCTATAATGTAGAGGCGGTGGTGTTTTATTCACTTTCTTTTCTTTGGTTAGCTGAGCAAAGCTACGCAAAGAAATTGATTAATAGCTGTTAATGTTTTAAATAATTGGATTGTTGAAAAATGCTTTCCATTTTAGATATCCCACTCCGGAGAAAACTCTGGACTAGCTTGACGATCATTTGAATTAAGTTGGTTAATGGCTATAACCTCATCAGGACTAAGCATTAAAGATTCTCCAGCCAAGTTTGTTAACAAGTTAGCACGTTTAGTTGAAGAAGGGATTGTAGATAAGCCGTTTGCTATGCTCCATGCGATTACAACCTCAGCAGGAGTAACTCCCTTGCTATTCGCAATCTCAATAATGAGATTATCTTTTAGTACTTTACCAACAGCAAATGGCATATATCCTGTGACATGAATGTTTTTACTATCACAGTATGAACGTAATTTTTCATTGGTAAGGTATGGATGGACTTCTACCTGGTTTGTGAATATTTCTGATGCAGGCAATATTTTTAGCGCTTGCTCTAATAAATTGATTGTAAAATTAGAAACACCAATATGCTTAGCGAGTTTTTGATTCTTAGCGTTAATCAATTCATTTAAATACTCATCCATAAGTTCATTGTTTTCAGGTGAAGGCCAATGAATTAGTAGTAAATCGACATAATCAGTTTGAAGCTTATCTAAGCTTTCTCGAACACTATCGAGGAAAGAATGCTCATTTAAATGAGCATTCCACACTTTTGTAGTAATGAAAAGTTCACTTCTTTCTATTCCACTGTCAGCGATGGCTTTGCCAACTTGAGTTTCATTACCGTAGATTTGTGCAGTATCAATATGTCTATAACCAAGTTCTAGTGCCATTTTAACTGAGTTGTATGCAACATCTCCTTCAAGTCGAAATGTGCCCATACCTAAAATTGGCATTTCATTATGTATTAATTGCATTCTGATTCCTTTATTTATGGAAAATAGGTAGTACTGTTTTTGCAATAGCTTGCATACTGTCTTCAATTGGCGCTTCATTTCTTCTAAAATGTAGACCTATGTGGTCTACACCAACTGATTTCATTTCATTTAACTCTTGTATCAAACCGTTAATGCCAGTTTTGATACCAAAGCGGTGGCGTTCAATAGGAGCGTCATTCTCAGAGACTAAATCTAAATGAATGAAGCTTACATACGGTTTATCTCCAGCGACTTGCCGCCATAATGCCACTCTTCTTTTATGGTCTTCCGGACTACCTGGATATGAGAGCCATCCATCTAAATTTGCACCAACCCATTGAGGGGTTTGCTGAGCAAGTCCGGCAACATAAATTGGATATTGCGGAACGTCAGGAAGAACCTTTTGCCCTGTCTCAAGCTCTTCTTCAGAACGATCTTTTAGTATTTCAACGGCTTTACGAAATAGCTCACTTCTTGCATGATAATCCACCCCAAAAAGTGGGTATTCAGAGGGACGATCACCGCTGGCAACTCCTAAGATTAATCTATCCTTACTTAAGGAAGCTATCGTATTAGCTGACTTTTTTACTAGCCAAGGTTGCCTCAAAGGTAAAACTATCGCGGCGGTACCTAACAATATATTTTTAGTTACACCCGATAGGTAACCAAGGTATGAGAAGGCTTCAAATACCTGTGCAGCATCACCAAAGTTAGGGTCGTATAGAGGAACATCTCGTACCCAAGCCGTACTAAAACCTAGCTGGTCAGCTAATATAATGCGTTCTTTATGTTGACTAGTATCCGGTACACCAAAAGGCCTATTATCATTAATCCTGTTTATTTGGCCTGCTTTACTCCAATCGGAGTCAAGAGGTAACTCGACACCGACAGAGAAACCGAGTTGTTTTAATTTGTCTAAATTCATGATGTTTGTAGTTGGAGATTACTCCCCAACGCTCCGTTAGGCTTGCTGTATTTGATCACGAGAATCAAGGAAGCCTGAAATTCTTGTAAGGACGATTGCGAATACAACAATTAATGCACCAATCCAAGGTGTATCCATTAACTCCATATCTTCCACAATGACACCGCCAACAATTGATCCGATAGCAATACCAACATTGAAAGCCGCAATATTGAGTCCTGAAGCAACATCAACTGCATTAGGTGTATATCTCTCAGCTAACTGAACAACATAAACTTGCAATCCAGGAACATTTCCGAAAGCAAATGCGCCCCATACAAGAACAGTTAGGACAGCACTAATTTGGTTGCCTGCGGTGAAGGTAAAAACAAATAGAACTAATGCTAATGCTGCGAAAATGATTTGTAACGCTTTTACCGGTCCTATTTTATCTGCAAGTTTTCCGCCCCAGATATTGCCAAAAGCGACAGATACGCCATAAACCAACAAGATTAGACCAATTGAACTTGATTCAAATCCAGATACTTGTTCAAGTATTGGAGCTAGGTAAGTAAAGGCGACAAAGGTACCTCCATAGCCGACAGCCGTCATGGCGTATACTAATAGTAGGCGTGGTTGAGTAAGCACTTTTAATTGCTCTGAGATTTTTGCAGGCGCTGCTTTTTTTAAATTCGAAGGCACTAAAATTGCGCTTCCAAGTAATGCAATTAAGCCGAGAATTGACACGATTAAAAATGTCGCTCTCCAGCCCAACTCTTGGCCGATCCAAGTGCCTAATGGTACACCTGTTACCAACGCAACGGTTAATCCTGTAAACATGATGGCAATAGCGCTAGCTTCTTTTTCTTTTGAAACTAGGCCAGTCGCAATCGTTGACCCTATTGAAAAGAAAACACCATGAGCTAAGCCAGTTAATATTCTAGCTAGGACCAATGTTTCATAGCTTGGTGCTTGCCAAGCCAAAAGGTTACCTAAGACGAAAATACCCATTAACGTCAAAAGTACAGATTTACGATTCCAGCGACCTGTTAGGGCGGTAAGCACAGGCGCGCCAATGGCAACCCCAAGTGCATACAAACTAACTAATAGACCAGCTGATGGTAAAGAAACCCCTAAATCAGCAGCAATAGTTGGAACTAAGCCAACTATTACAAATTCAGTGGTTCCTATAGCGAATGCGCTTAATGTGAGCGCGAGTAATGCTAATGGCATATTATTTACTCTCTTTATATGGGTTGTAAAAACACAGCAAAGTATGATTTATCAACGTATTGCTGTGCCGTGATTTGGTGGATAGGGATTATGCGTAGAAACTTTATTGTGAAAAATAGAGAATTTAACAAAATATATTTGTTATAATCGCAATAAAGGTGTGATGCTAACGGGGGAAATGCTCATTATGAGGACAAGATCAGATGATTTAGAAATTTTACTTTCTGTTGTTGATGCCGGCGGCTTTACTGCGGCTGCAGAGAGTCTAGATATTCAGGCCGCGCGAGTATCGCGATCAGTGAGCAAGGTAGAAAGCCAACTTGGTGTGACAATATTAAACCGAACCACGAGACGGCTTGAATTAACGGATGAGGGGAGGCAATTTGTTAACTCAGTACGATTAGGGTTGATTCAGTTACAAAAAGCAGAAGAGGAGATAATATCTGGCGGAGAGTTACCCAAAGGGCGATTGCGTATTGATGCCGCTAGTCCGTTTGTGTTTCACCAGCTAGTACCTTTGGCGCAATCATTTAATCAAGCATATCCTGATATTGAGTTAGAGTTGACTTCCAACGAAGGCATTGTTGATTTGCTAGAAAAGAAAACGGATATCGCCATTCGGATTGGTACATTAAATGACTCTACATTGCATGCGAGGCCACTTGGTAGAAGCTTACTTTACATAGTCGCTTCACCTGATTATTTAGCTAAGCGTGGATTCCCCCGTAAAAGTAGTGACTTAATTCATCATGATACGATCGGTTTTTCCGCACCCAAAACACTCAATGATTGGCCTCTGAAAGGGTTTTCGGGGCTGAACCCTGCCTTAATTACAAGTAACGGTGAAACCATCAGGCAGCTCACTTTGATGGGGAATGGTATTTCTTGCCTATCAGGATTCATGGTGAAAAAAGACATTGCGGAAGGAAGGCTAGTTCCTTTATTAGAAAACGAAAAAATTAGTCTTTCAGGTAGAGAGCAAATTAACGCGGTTTACTATAAGTCTTCTTCAGTTGCTAAAAGAATTTCTGCTTTTATCGACTTTATACAGCCTAAGCTGGATCTGTAGACCGTTCAAAAGTCAGAATGGGCGTGACTAAAGGTTACCAAGGGCAGGGTATCGCTAAGATCGTGGTGGTCGATGTAATGCGGTGAACATTGCTAATAAACAAGAAGATGGGTGTCGTTGAATGATTTGTTGACGCCAAAGACGATGATCTCGTTAAGTTTTACCAGAATCTCGGCTTCATTTTCCTTCAGGTGGAAAAACACACTTTTCCAAACTTTGGATGCCGAACGACTTGATTGTGATATTCTTCAAAGATCGAAAATAACCTATTAAAGTCGTAATTCATTGCGGGTTGCCGCTTTAATTATGTCTTGTCAAAAGCTCATCCTATACGACACCTTTACACCCGAAATGAACGGCAACGGTCCCATCGAAAAAGTCATTGCATAAGGCGATGAAAAATCTGGGTATCGGTGTAAGGTTGTTACCAGAGTCAATTATGTTTTTTGGGGTAGATTAGCCATGGAGTTGTGGTTTAGATCGTTGCTTGTAGTTTGTCTAAGAGATCGTTACCAAACCAAATTATGTGAAAATTTTTGCGATAGTAAGTCGTTTCGCATCACATGTATTGGAATCAATAATTGTATTCAGAGAAACAGTAACGTTATCAACGTAATACACAACTATACACTATTTCCGATAATAACATTTATCGGAAATAGTGAAGCTATATTGATGGTTCTAAATACAGACTTAACCCTATTAATTAACTTACTATATAATCTAAAAATTTTTACTCCTCTTACCGAAATAGCAATAAGCGATTCTATTTATCGGCCTAAATTAAAACGATTAATATAAAGACAATCACACTGATTAATAATCTGAGCCAAAATTTACTTTAGTGAAGTATTAAAATTAAAAAATAGTCTGCATAAATTCTTTATATCCCCCATACTGAAAAACAAGCTCAGCTGGGAAAAAATGTGATGATTGAGTATTGTATTAAGATATATTATCTTTCTTTGAATGCTCTTTGAATTTGATCAGATATTGGTTTTATAAGATAACTTAACACAGTTCTGCCAGTAGTTTGTAGATAAGCTTCAATAGGCATTCCCGGTATGATTTTTAAATTTGATAGCTTAGAGAGTTGATTTTTATCAACTAAAAAAATAATAGTAGTTGGAGATATTTTATTAACAAAGCCCGTAATTTCTGGAGTTGTTTTTTGATCAAATGAACTAAATCGAATGGTCGCATTTTGATTGGACCGTGGTGCCGGTTAATCGATCGTTTTTGCCTTCCGTTACCAGCTCCACGCCATTCGTGTCATAAGCTTGGTGATCATAACCTAAGGGCTTAATAGCCTTAAAAAGTTTCTCTAAATCTGGATCTTTATTATTTTAGGTGGTATTGATATGATGCCCTTGCGTAATATTATGACGCCCAGAATCCGCTCCATTATCTTCTCCAGAGCTCCCTCCGTCCTTTTTTGAGGGAATATCAGGTCTAAGTACGAATAACCAAGCTCTCCAGTATTTTTCTCCATGCCTGTATGAATCCATGAAAAACCTGGTTTCGGCCCTGCCCCTTCAGGAATGATTAACTTTGTCTCAGAGTTATTTTTTTCTGCTCAGCTGTTGGCGTCGCTTCAGCGCTTTTACCATAAAGGGGAACAATAAACATTTTACGTCCTTGTATGAGTATAAATACAAAATTAAAGTTATTTTTAATTGAAATAAAATGTTCGATTCTTTAAAAACATCATCATAAATAATAGGCCCTATATTCTGTCCTTCTAACAAAGCCCTGACTTTATCCGGTACCATTATTTTTTTAGTATTAACATGCACTTCATAAAAACAGGCTTTTCCGCTAATTTTTTCTTTATTATCGAGTTTGATATATTTATACCAAAGTTTGTTCTGTTTGCGGTGCTTCCGCCTGCGTATCCGATTGACGTTTCGCACCCATGGCTTTCAGTGCTTCAGCGTCCACCAATTTCGCTACCAATGAATAAAAGAAGCCACATATGTCGAACTAATCATTTTGAAAAGTGTATGTTTTATTAAACTCGGTATTACATCCTTATAAATATCGAAAACGAGTAAATGAGAAAGGGAAATAAAAAGATAGAACGGATTAGCTCATGGAATGCTCTTTAAATTTACAGCCAAATCTAAGTGGCTTGAGACCCGCCTGTTGGATTTTTTGGTATACCTCATCAGTGATAAAAATATATTCTTCCTTCCAATGCAGTTCGTAAAAACATGCTTTACCTTTGAGCTTATCTTTAAAAAGCACCTGATTATTTTCATTCGCAGATCGTGCGCCATAATAATAATAATCTGCTTTATCCTCCTCAAATTCTTCATGTCTATGCTTTAAATTACCCACATTTTGGTTAATGGAATCAATAATATTTTTACAGTTAAAAAAGTAATAATCTGCGATTTTATTTTTCATATTATCCATCAAATCAAAATGAATAAAATTATGGACACCTGGCTCAATCGATTCAACTATGTCTTTAAATGCCTGACTTACCATATAGGTTTGACCAACAAAATTTGAAAAATCATAAACATTATCCACATCAACTGCACACAAGTTTTTAGGTAATAGGCTAGTGTCAAAGTCGTAGATTTATTTTTTTTCTGCCGTTCATAATAAGAAAAATCAGCCTCTCCATTTACTTTACGTTGTGCCATTTCCATACATATCTCCCCCCAATTAGATTGAGCATACTTAACTAGGGTTTGATAATTTTGTTCATCTTCCTCGGAAAAAAACGCAATCAAAAACTCATCTTTGGAAAAATCTTCGTCTATGGTACAAGCCATAATTACCTCTATTGTCGTAATCGTTATTAATGTTGGATCGGCACCGGCATCAATATGACGCTCTTCCGCTAAAGCCGTTGCGTCTGGTTGCTCTGTTTGCGGTGCTTCCGCCTGCGTATCCGATTGTCGTTTCGCACCCATGGCTTTCAGTGCTTCAGCGTCCACCAATTTCGCTACCAATGAATAAAAGAAGCCACATATGTCGAACTAATCATTTTGAAAAGTGTATGTTTTATTAAACTCGGCATTACATCCTTATAAACATTGAAGAAGATTTAAAGAGAAAAGGGAATAATAAAGATAGAACGGACTAGCTCATGGATTGCTCTTTAAATTTATAGCCAAACCTAAGTGGCTTGAGACCCGCCTGTTGGATTTTTTGGTATACCTCATCAGTGATAAAAATATATTCTTCATCCCAATGTAGTTCGTAAAAGCATGCTTTACCTTTGAGCTTATCTTTAAAAAGCACTTGATTATTTTCATTTCCAGGTAGTGCGCCATAATAATAATAATCTGCATAATCATCCTTAAAATCTACATGCCTCCGTTCTAACCCACCTACATTTGGGTTGATAGAATCGATAAGATTTTTACAGATAAAATAGTAATAATCCGCGATTTTATTTTTCATATTATCCATTAAATCAAAATGAATAAAGTCATGGACACCTGGTTCAACCGATTCGATAATGTCTTTAAATGTCTGACTTACCATATAGGTATGACCAAAAAAATTTGAAAAATCATAAATGTTATTTACGTCAACTGCACACAAACTTTTAGGTAATAAGTCAGTATCAAAATCGTAGATTAATATTTTTTTCTTCCGCTCATAATAAGTAAAAGCCTCTCCCCCATTAAGTTTTTGGAATATTTCCTCGCGAGTTACTCTTCCCCTATTAGCTTGAGCATGCTTAACTAGGGCTTGATAATTTTGTTCACCTTCCTCGGAAATAAACGCAATCAAAAACTCATCTTTAGAAAAATCTTCGTCTATGGTACAAGCCATAAATACCTCTATTGTCGTAATCGTTATTAATGTTGAATCGGCGTATCAGCGATGTCTTGCTGGGCGTTAACCTGACGTTTAGCTCCTTAACGTTGAGCTATCTTTTTTGGATCGCTGCTGGGCACCTCATAACCCTATAATAAAGGGGAACAATAAACATTTTACGTCCTTGCATGAGGAAATTATAAACTATAAATATAACTTTTTATTAAATGCTGACTTTACACTTCTGTAAAAACATCATTATAAATGATAGGCCCTATATTCTGTTCTTCTAACAAAGCCCTAACTTTATCTGGTATCATTATTTTTTTAGTATTAATATGCACTTCATGAAAACAGGCTTTTCCGCTGATTTTTTCTTTCTCTATTTTTTTCTTTATTATCAAATGTGATATAGTCATACCAAAAATAGTCAGATTTTTTTTCTGATGACGCGTGAAATTTTTATTTACTTTAATAAAGCCTTCAGAGTCTTCTATTAAAGCATCCACTATATTCATACAACGAAAAAAATAGTACCGAGCCACATGCAGCCCAGTTTGATCGACTAATTCAAACGGCTTAAAGTAGTGAATCGACGGTTCTACGGACTCAATCACGGCTTTAAAACGCTCACTGACCACGTAAATTTGATCAGTATAATGGGAAAAATCCCGTAAAGAATTAGGATCTAATAGGCAGACCTTTTCCGGTAGCAAGGCGTCATTTACTGGGTGCAGTAATTTATAGGTTCGAAAATCGACAAAATCTAAAAGCGGTTCATCTCTTTGAATTCTACTAATATTTTCATTGCTCCCATCGGTAATATATTTTTTAATTTCCTCCTGCAGTTTAATGTAATTCTCTTGATCCTGTTCGGATACAAAGCTAACTCTAAAATTTGGATACTCTTCGCTATGGTCAGGTGTTATCGTGGCGGACATATATTTTTCTCTTCTATAATCGTTAAAATATTTTAAATGCTTAGTGTTTAATCGGATCAATGCCGCCATCTACTGAGTTAGTCGCCACATGCTGCGCTTCTTCGGGTACGATCTTTGACTGGCGCTTCGCGCCCATGGCTTCCAGTGCTTCGCTATCCACCAATTTCGCTACCAATGGGTGAATATTCAAATCACCGCCTTTGATGACCTGTTTTAGATTTCGTACTACTTGAGCCGTTCGCTCTTTTGAAGGAGCGATCACATCCAATAGCCAGTTCACTTCACCGCTGGTCCAGTCTTCGGCTTTCAATTTTACTGGAAAGACGCCCGCAGCGATTTGTTCGCGGATTTTAGCATCCACTTCGGCTGACACACTGGCCCAGATCGCCAGCCCAGCCATATCCTCCATAGGAATGGATTGTGGTTGAGCACTGCCCTCTTGCTGGTCAATCTTGTCGCTCTGTTCAGTGTTAGCTGGAGCCGCATATGCAAAGGCTATGCGATTGCGAATCAGAGGGTTAAATACGATTTGATCCAGATCCGCAATGGATTGAGAGCGGTAGCGCGGTAACAGAATGTAAAGATACAACCGTCATCCACCAGTTTAATAAGACACCCTTCATGATTTTTTATTACATCCTTATAAACATTGAAGAAGATTTAAAGAGAAAAGGGAATAAAATAGATAGAACGGATTAGCTCATGGATTGCTCTTTAAATTTACAGCCAAATCTAAGTGGCTTGAGACCCGCCTGTTGAATTTTTTGGTATACCTCATCAGTGATAAAAATATATTCTTCCTTCCAATGCAGTTCGTAAAAACATGCTTTGCCATCGAGCTTTTCTTTAAAGAGAACTTGGTTATTTTCATCCGCAGGTCGTGCGCCATAATAATAATCTGCACAATCTTCCTTTAAATCTACATGCCTCCGTTCTAACCCACCTACATTTGGGTTGATAGAATCAATAATATTCTTACAGCTAAAAAAATAATAATCCGCAATTTTATTTTTCATATTATCCATCAAATAAAAATGAATAAAATCATGGACACCTGGCTCAATCGATTCAACTATGTCTTTAAATTTCTGGCTGACCATATAGGTTTGACCAAAAAATTTTGAAAAATCATAAACATTATCAACATCAACTGCACACAAACTTTTAGGTAAAAGGTCAGTATCAAAATCGTAGATTAATTTTTTTTCTGCTGCTCATAATAAGTAAACCCCTGTCCCCCATTAAGTTTTCCGAATACTTCTTCACGAATTATTCTGCGCCAATTATTTTGAGCATGCTTAACTAGGGCTTGATAATTTTTTTCATCTTCCTCGGAAATAAACGCAATCAAAAACTCATCTTTGGAAAAATCTTCCTTTATGGTACAAGCCATAATTACCTCTATTGTCGTAATCGTTATTAATGTTGAATCGGCGTATCAGCGATGTCTTGCTGGGCGTTAACCTGACGTTTAGCTCCTTAACGTTGAGCTATCTTTTTTGGATCGCTGCTGGGCACCTCATAACCCTATAATAAAGGGGAACAATAAACATTTTACGTCCTTGTATGAGAAGTTTATAAAAAATAAATATAAGTTAACATTAAATTCTGACTTTACACTTCTGTAAAAATATCACTATAAATAATAGGCCCTAAATTCTGCTCTTCTAACAAAGCCCTGACTTTATCCGACAACATTATTTTTTTAGTATTAACATGCACTTCATAGAAACATGCTTTTCCGCTGATTTTTCCTTTATCTATTTTTTTCTCTATTATCGAATGTGATATATTTATACCAAAAATAGTCAGATTTTTTTCTCATAGCGAGTAAAATTTTTATTTACTTTAGAAAAACCGTCGGAATCTTCTATTAAAGCATCCACTACATTCATACAGCGAAAAAAATAATACTGGGCCAGATGTTCTCCTGCCTGATCGATCAGTTCAAACGGCTTAAAGTAATGCACCGACGGTTCTATGGACTCAATCACAGCTTTAAATCGCTCACTAACCACATAAATCTGATCCGTATAATGGGAAAAATCCCGTAATGAATTAGGGTCTAATTGGCAGATTTTTTCCGGTAGTAAGGCTTCATTCACTGGGTGTAACAGTTGGTAGGCTCGAAAATCGACAAAATCCAAAAGGGGTTCATCTCTTTGAATTCTTCCAATATTTTTATTCCGACCATTATTAATATATGCTCTAATTTCTTCCTTTAATTTAACGAAATTTTCTTGATCCTGTTCGGATACAAAACTAACTCTAAATTTTGGAAACTCTTCGCTATGGTCGGGCGTTAACGTGGCGGACATATCTTTCCCTCTTCTAAAATCGTTAAAATATTTTCAATGCTTAGTGTTTAATCGGATCAATGCCGCCATCTACTGAATTAGTCGCCACATCCGGCGCTTCTTCGGGTACGCTCTTTGACTGGCGCTTGGCACCCATGGCTTCCAATGCGGACTCATCCACCAATTTCGCGACTAGAGGATGAATATTTAGATCACCGCCTTTGATCACTTGTTTTAGATTACGGATCACTTTACTGGTCAGTGTTTTGGAAGGGGCAATCACATCGAAAAGCCAGTTCACTTCACCGCTGGTCCAGTCTTCGGCTTTCAATTTTACTGGAAAAACGCCCGCAGCGATTTGTTCGCGGATTTTAGCATCCACTTCGGCTGACACACTGGCCCAGATCGCTAGTCCCGTCATACCATCAATAGGGTTTTTATTTTCTTTTGGGTAGGCAAAGGCAATTCGATTACGAATTAACGGGTTAAACACCAAGTGATTAAGGTCTTCTATGGACTGTGAACGATAACGAGGAAGGTTCATTAAACTCAAGGTAACTTTAGCAAATGATTCTCTTACTTGGGTACGTAAAGCCAGAGCTTGCTCTACATTTTTTTCAGTGGCGTTATTTTCTGTAGTACTTTCTTTTTGTGTAGTACTACCTATAGTGCTTTCAACTTCAGCGGCCAAATTAACCAGTGATTTTTGATTTAACATTATATTATCCTTAACTTTTACATTAAAACTGTATGCTTATAATGAATAAATTAAACCGCTATCCTGATAATTAAATTTATTGCCACGGATAATAAACAACTCACTTTTATATATCAACCATTAAGTCTATAGGTCTTTGAATTTACTCTGTTATCCTGCTTTTTATTTATAATCCCCCCTATTAAAAATGCATTTCAATTATGTTCAATTCATATTAATGGACGTTTTATTACAAAAAAGTTAAAAAACCTTTATTATAGAGTGGATGTAATTCCCTTTATTAATGAGTCGTCCCTGAATCATGGCGTTTCAGGCAGAAGCGCCATGCTATTTCTAGGTATTTTCATTGCAAACGTTATTTACCGTCATAATCGCCTTAAAAATTTTCCACAATACGAGCGCAATAAAGCCACTTTATTTGTATTGTTTGGCATATCCATAGCGTCCAATTTTTTGGCATCCATATGGCGTATTTATAATAAGATTTCGGTATTAACTACCTTGTAAAAAAATTAGATTTGGTAGGTTAAGAGTTTTTCAGTGTCAACTAACTAAAGCTCATAAACCTTAATCTTCTTGTAGCATTCAAACTTCCTTTATCGAGCCTACTCATCTCGCGCAGTACAAAAGCAAACGTGCGAAACATTTCTTACCAAGTAGTCGTTGGTCTATTTTATTTTTATAGATGAGGAGTAGACACAAGTTATTATTTTCTTATATGTCAAATTACTGTAAAATCTCGACCTCATTAAATACTCACTAATATAAGGTAAAGCGCTTTGCTAATTACGCCACCATAGGCTTTTCCCTCGTACCGTCACCGTTCTGCGTGACAAACTATACCGTCTAACGGTAGGAATTCTTTGTTAGAAAATTACCGGTTAATACACGATATCGTCTATGTGTAACAACGGCCTGATAGAATCTATCTGTTGATTTGATCTGTTACTTTTATGTTTTGCTGAATAATATAAGGTTTACTATGCTTGAAAAATTGAAACTCGAATGGCTTTCTAACATACGTGGCGACTTACTCGCTGGTATTGTGGTTGCGTTGGCACTAATACCAGAAGCAATTGCTTTCTCGATTATTGCGGGCGTTGATCCTAAAGTTGGCTTATATGCCTCTTTTTGTATTGCCGTTGTGATTGCCATAGTCGGTGGGCGACCAGGAATGATTTCAGCCGCGACCGGAGCCATGGCCTTACTAATGGTTACGCTAGTTAAGGAACATGGACTTGAGTACTTACTGGCTGCGACACTTTTAACCGGTGTTTTTCAAATTATTGCTGGATATTTAAAGCTTGGTAGCTTGATGCGTTTTGTTTCTAGGTCTGTTGTAACCGGATTCGTGAATGCGCTTGCCATACTGATTTTTATGGCACAATTACCTGAGCTAACAAATGTGACATGGCATGTTTATGCGATGACGGCAGCCGGTTTAGGTATTATTTATCTGTTTCCATACTTACCTGTTATTGGCAAGATCATCCCTTCCCCATTGGTTTGTATTCTCGTTCTCACCGCTGTTGCTATTACGTTAGGTTTAGATATTCGTACTGTCGGCGATATGGGCCAATTACCAGATACATTACCTATATTCTTATGGCCTGATGTGCCTTTGAATGTTGACACTTTGCTAATTATTTTACCTTATTCTGTGGGGCTTGCTGTTGTTGGTTTACTTGAATCAATGATGACAGCTACTATTGTTGATGATCTTACTGATACAAAAAGCGATCGTAATAAAGAGTGTAAAGGGCAAGGTATTGCTAATATTGGCGCTGGGTTATTCGGTGGAATGGCAGGCTGTGCCATGATTGGGCAGTCTATTATTAACGTCAAATCGGGTGGCCGTGGCAGGTTATCTACTTTTACCGCAGGGACTGTTTTGATTATCATGATTGTATTTCTTGATGACTGGTTAAAGCAGATTCCAATGGCGGCATTAGTAGCCGTTATGATTATGGTATCGATAGGTACTTTTTCTTGGGCTTCGGTTCGAGATTTAAAAGATCATCCTTTATCGACCAATATCGTCATGGTTGCTACCGTTATTGTCGTCGTTGCAACTCATAACTTAGCGCTTGGTGTTCTAGTTGGCGTACTGTTAGCCACCCTATTCTTTGCTAATAAAATTGGCCGCCTTATGGTGGTTAAATCTGAACAGGCGACAGAAAATGTTCGCACTTACCAAGTAATCGGCCAGGTATTTTTCGCCTCTTCTGAAAAATTCACTGAGTCATTTGACTTTAAAGAGGCCGTTGATAAAGTTATTATTGATTTAACTCATGCTCACTTTTGGGACATTACTTCGGTATCCTCGCTTGATAAAGTGGTCATTAAATTCAGACGTGAAGGTGCTGAAGTAGAAATTATTGGAATGAGTGAAGCAACTGAAACGATTGTTGATAAATTTGGTGTCCACAACGACCCGGCCGAAGTTGAAAAAATGATGGCGGGTCACTAAGGAGATGACAATGAATAAAATTATTACATGCGTGGATGGTTCGGTTTATTCCGATAATGTTTGTGATGCTGGTATTTGGGCGGCTAAAAAATTAAATAAAAGTATTTTATTTTTACATGCAATAGAAAAAAACAACGCTTCAAGTACGGATGATTTAAGTGGTGCTATTGGGTTTGGTACCCGGACGGCTCTGTTAAGTGAAATGGCGGCCCTAGATGAACAACGTAGTAAGCTGGCATTAGAAGTTGGTAAAGAAATGCTTGCCCATTCTTACTCCCTAGCGAGTGAAAAAGGCTGCGACTCCATTGAAAAAGTTCAGCGACACGGCGATATTTCTGAAGCTATTGTTGACCTTGAATCTGATGCACGTCTTGTGGTTATCGGTCGTTCAGGCAGTAAACTTGGAATTGGCTTTAAAGTACTAGGCTCTCATATTGAGCAGATTATTCGACAAGTCCATACTCCAGTATTGATTGCTAACGAAGGTTTTACTGAGCCAAAGAGCTTTATGTTGGCTTATGATGGTAGAGAGAATGCCGATAAAGCCGTCAAGCGTATTATTGAAGGTGGATTACTACATAATTTAACGTGCCATTTAGTGACAGTTAAAAACCGCCAAAGTGACTTGGACGAAAAATTCAAGCAGACTGAAGCGCTTCTCCTTGAAAACGGCTTCGATGTTAAATCAAGTATGCTAGAAGGCAATATTTTTGATTCTTTAATGGAATACAAAAGCAAAAGTGGTGTAGAAATGTTAGTAATGGGTGCCTTCTCCCATTCTAAAATCGCTCACGTTTTTCTTGGTAGTAACACTCTTAAAATGATAGAAAATACCCATTTACCACTGGTTATTCTTCGATAACTTTCCCCTAGCCTTTTCTCTAAAAAGGCTAATAAAAAACCAATAAGTATAGGTATGCTTATTGGTTTTTTTCCTTATACACTTGCTTTATAGGCCGTGATTCCTGCATTCACGATACTTCCTCGCTTTTTGTTTTTGCTAAACTTTAGCTTCATAAAATACTCTTATTATATGATTTAAAAGAATAATTTTAATCGATCAGTAGTCAATCATTTATTAGTGAGATAAAAAACAAATTATTTTCATAAATACGGTCATTTTTATGAGATATATTTTATATCCTTCAGAATATACACTAGTTCTAAGAAATCTTTTTATCCCTAAGTTGGAGTACTTTCATAATGTCACAATGCCCCTATCAAGCCACTGTTGATTTAAGCGATGAAAATGTTCATTGGGAGCAAGATATTAGCTACGGTCAATACTTAGATCTTGATGATATTTTGAAATCTCAATCCCCCCGCTCTAGCATGCATGATGAAATGTTGTTTATTGTCATTCATCAGGTTTCAGAATTATGGATAAAATTATGCTTGCATGAAGCCCATGCTGCAGCCACAAACATCTTTGATGGAAAACTTAGCTCAGCTTTTAAAAAACTGACTCGCGTGGCGCGTATTCAAGAGCAGTTGATCCAAGCTTGGGAAGTACTGGTGACCATGACTCCTGCAGATTATGCGAGTTTTCGCGATGATCTTGGGCAAAGTTCAGGCTTTCAATCCTATCAATATCGTGAGCTGGAGTTCTTACTTGGTAATAAAAATAAAAGCATGGTTGATGCCCATAAAGCCAACCCAAAGCACTTTGATCATTTAACCGAAGTTTTAAAACAGCCAAGTCTATATGATGTTTGTCTCAAGTTGTTGTTACAGCGTGGCTTTGATATTCCGAGTGAGGTAATTGAGCGTGATTTTTCTGAGCCTTATATGCATAACGATAAAGTACAAGCGGCTTGGAGCGTTATTTATAAAGACACAGACACTCATTGGGATCTGTATGAACTAGCGGAAAAACTCGTCGATCTGGAGTTTAATTTCCAACGCTGGCGTTTCAGTCATATGAAAACAGTAGAGCGTATTATTGGTTATAAAAAAGGCACCGGCGGCACTGGCGGCGTGAGCTATCTTACTAAAGCTTTAGACCTGCAGTTCTTCCCAGAGCTATGGGCGGTTAGAACGGATATTTAATCATGACAACGCATTTCACTAAGCCACAATATATCGATATCAGCCAACCACTGAGACCAAACATACCTGTTTGGCCGGGTGATACTGAGTACCATGCTCAATCTAAATGGAAAATTGATGAGCATTGCCCTGTTAATGTGTCGTTTTTTTCATGTTCTACCCATACAGGAACCCATGCGGATGCGCCTTTTCATTATGACCCAGAGGGGTTGGCTATTTCAGAGGTACCAGTAGACATTTATATTGGCCCTTGTCAGGTAATTGATTTATCTAATGCTGTATTTAACAATAATTCGATAGACCTATTGCTTTGCCAGTCTCTTATAGACCTTGATAAGCCCTCAATAGAAAGAGTCTTATTTAAAACCTATAAAGTTTTTCCTGTTGAGACTTGGGACAATGATTTTATCAGCCTGCATTTCGAGGTGATAGAGTGGCTAGCGTCCCATGGCTGTCGTTTAGTTGGAGTAGACAGTCCCTCCTTAGACCATCAGGCCTCAAAAACGTTAGACGCACACAATGCCATTAAGCGAAATAAAATGGCTATTTTAGAAGGTCTTGTTTTTGACAATGTGCCTGCCGGAGAATACCAGCTGATTGCACCACCACTTAAACTTAATGGCCTCGACTCTTCTCCTGTGCGTGCACTACTTCAACCACGTTAAAATAACAATCTCGTTTTTATGGAGCCACTTTATGTCTTTTAATGCAACATCCAGCTCACTGCCTACGCATGCGGAGCTTAATGAAGCTTACTTTGTAGAATGCGATAAACAAGATCCATTAACCTGTTTTCGCGATCAATTTGAATTAGCCGATGACTTAATCTACCTAAATGGCAATTCACTAGGCGTATTGCCTACAGCCGCTAAAGCCCGTATGCAAGAGGTCATTGCTACAGAATGGGGTGAAGGTCTAATTCGTAGCTGGAATACTTATAGTTGGATTGATTTACCACAACGAATCGGAGCTAAACTGGCAAAAATTGTTGGCGCCAAGGAACACGAAGTGATCGTTAGTGATTCCACTTCAGTTAATCTATTTAAGCTGGCTGCCGCGGCGATTAAACTGAATCCTGGGCGAACTAAGATAGTGACGGAGCCTGGCAATTTCCCTACTGATTTATATATTCTAAATGGCGTAAAGAACTTTATTGGAGCAGATATTGAAATTGTCACTGTTCCTAGCAATGAAATCACTCAGCATATTGATGAAAATACGGCTCTTGTTTGTTTAACGCATGTTCATTATAAATCTGGGACCATGCTGAATATGAATGTCATTACTAAAGCGGCCCATGAAAAAGGGGCGTTAATGATGTGGGATTTAAGTCATAGTACGGGTGCTGTGCCGGTAAATTTAAATCAAGCACAGGCCGATTTGGCGGTAGGATGTGGTTATAAATACCTTAATGGCGGCCCTGGTGCACCTGCTTTCTTATATGTTGCGGAAAAACACATAAAAAGCTTGCAGCAACCATTAACAGGCTGGTTTGGTCATGCGAATGCGTTTGCCATGAGTGACGAGTATGAAGCAGCTTCAGGTATCGAAAAAACACTTTGTGGTACAACTCCAGTAATTGCCGCTTCTGCTTTAGAAGTAGGAGTTGATATTATGAGTCAGGTGGACTTCGTGGTGCTTAGGGAAAAATCACTGTCTTTAAGCGAACATTTTATAAAGCTGATGGCGCCATTATGTGAACAATATGGCTTTGAGTTAGCGACTCCATTAGATCCAAATCATCGTGGAAGCCAAGTGTCTTATACTCATCCAGAGGGCTATGCCATTATACAGGCTCTTATTCATCAGAATATTATTGGTGACTTTAGAGCACCCAACATTTTACGCTTTGGATTTGCTCCGTTATACGTGCAATTTATGGATTTGTGGAACACAGTGAATACATTGGAAAATATTATGCGCAATGAAACTTGGAACCGTCCTGAATTCATGAAAAGAAGCAAAGTCACCTAATTTTTAATTGTTCGACGTTTAAAATATTCCATTCACTAAATAATGATAAAGGAAAATACTATGGTAACTGGCATTATTCTAATTAATACTGAGCGTTCAAAGACCAATGATGTTGCGAAAGCACTTATTGATACCAACGGTATTACCGAAGTTTTTTCGGTTGGAGGTCGTTTTGACCTAGTGGCTTTATGTCGCGTAAATACGAATGATCAGTTGGCTGATTTAGTTAACGTTGCGATGGCAAATAATCCAAATATCGTAAAAACAGAGACACTGATTGCGTTTCAGGCATTCTCTAAGCATGATTTAGAAGCTATGTTCTCGATCGGAAATTAGAATCTTGGCTGTCTAGCCTATTGAAATATTATGATAAGCTAGGCAGCATGTCTTTCATGCATTGTGCTAATTTTTTTGTAGCCGACCCCTCTTCTTCGTCTTTACGCATAAAAATAAACCAATCAATATAAAATCCATCCCCAATAGATTTGTGCTCTAGGTTTGAATCTTTACGGTAAGTTTCAAAGGTCCATTTAGGTAAAATGCTAATGCCTTTTCCAGATTTTATAAATTCAATAATCATATCTGATCGCCCTACTCGAATAACTCTTTCTGGAAAACTGTTGTTTGGACTAAATACCTGCTCATATTCTCTATGGTATTCTGGCGTAGTGGTATCAGTGATGTATATCTGGTTATGAAAGTCCGTTACTTCAACACGGCTCTTTAGGAAGAATGGGTGCTCAGGTAAAAAAACGACAACCAACTCATCTCGAAGTAGTAAATCGCTAGCAAATGCGGCCTGAGGTTTAGATCCTGATACTAGACATAAATCAATTTTACCGTTGCGAAGACAATATAATGGGTCTGGACTAAGTTCTGTAACGAGTTCAAATTCCGCCTTTGGAACCTGCTCTGTAAAATTTTGAAATAATTCGGGAAGCCAATCATTACCAACACGATGATCAATCCCTAGTCGAACGGTTTGCTCAATCCCCGCAGAATATTTACTTATATCGAATTCAGCTTTTTCCACCTCTGCTAAAATCACCTTGGCCGCATGCAATAACCTTTCTCCAGCCGAAGTAGGAACCAGTTTCTTATTACGTCTAATGAAAATCGGTGTGCCTAATAAGCGTTCGGCTTCACGAATTCGATGGCTTAAAGCAGACTGAGTTATGGTAAGCATTGTAGCCGCATCAGATACATTTCCTGTTTGGGCTATCATTTGGATCATTTGTAAGTGCCGCATTCCAATTTTAGGGGACAAAGTAAGCTCCTTAGTGATGAATGTTAATAGAAGTGAGCAAAACAGATTTCTATCTATGCGGTCATGGGTAGGTCTATATAATTAATAAGGGAAGCCTGATGCCTCCCTTAGTTATTTTGATTTTCACATTTTATCTTAGATTACTGAAAATCCATGTAGGTAGTTCCTTTGTGTTGGAAGATTTTCAATGTAGGTGACGTAGTACATTCTTCACAGTTAAAGTGAATAAGCATTCCTTGCCTTCTTGGGCTTGGATTTTCCGTCATATTGGCATCTGTAATTGATTTATTGTCTTTGATTTGAGCATGTAAGCCTGTTCGCGCGTCTTCATGCCTTTCATACACATCAACAATTTTTTGATGTAAATGACTGGATCCGCAATTTGGACAGACAAGCTCACTACCAAAACCTTCGTCTCTATTACCAAATGTTAGTGCCATCAACCTTCTCCATGTGATTATTATTTTTATTTAAAATGCCATAATTGATCATGAGTAGCAATACAAAATAATTAAGAACAGGGTAAACACTAAAGCCCCGTAACTCGGAGCTTTGTGTTGTTAACGATATTAAATATGGGCAGGGACAATCGGTGTCTGACAATGGACATCAGCATTCTGAGCTCTATTTCTCATTAAGTGATCAATCAAGGTAAGTGCTAGCATCGCTTCTGCTATCGGAGTCGCGCGAATGCCCACACATGGGTCGTGTCGACCTTTCGTGATGACATCAATTGACTCGCCTTTACGGTTAATGCTTTTTCCAGGAATAGTGATACTTGAGGTTGGCTTAAGCGCAATATTGACAACAATATCTTGACCCGATGATAGCCCTCCAAGCACCCCTCCTGCATGATTCGTTAAGAAGCCTTCTGGTGTTATTTCATCCCGGTGTTCACTGCCTTTTTGTTCAATGACTTCAAAACCGTCACCGATTTCAACCCCTTTAACCGCATTAATTCCCATCATAGCTTTAGCTATATCGGCATCTAAACGATCAAAAACAGGTTCACCTAATCCAGGCATAACATTTTTAGCCAATACCGTGATTTTTGCGCCTACAGAGTCACCTTCACGTCGTAAAGCGGTCATATAGGATTCGAGTTCTGGAATCGCATCAGGATCTGGGCTAAAAAACGTATTTTTGTATACTTGAGAAAGGTCTTTAACGTCCAGCTTAATTGGACCAAGCTGTGATAGAAATCCTTGTATTTCTATACCAAAACGATCCTTTAAGTATTTTTTAGCTATCGCTCCAGCCGCAACGCGCATTGCGGTTTCACGAGCGGATGAACGACCGCCACCACGGTAATCCCGAAAACCGTATTTTTGATCATAGGTATAATCAGCATGAGCTGGTCGAAAAGTATCTTCAATATTACCGTAATCTTTAGACCGTTGATCTGTGTTTTTTATCAATAATCCTATTGGGGTACCAGTCGTTTTACCTTCAAATACGCCGGATAAAATTTCTACTTGATCTGGCTCTCGTCTTTGAGTTGTATGCTTCGATGTTCCTGGCTTGCGCAGATCTAAATCCTTTTGAAGATCAGCTTCAGTTAATTCCAATCCAGGCGGACAACCATCAACTATAGCTCCAAGTGCTAAACCGTGACTCTCACCAAAGGTTGTAACTGTAAATAAAGTACCAAATGTATTACCAGACATAACGTATAATTACTCTTTTAAAAATGAAATTTCGATAACTGTTCTTTTGTTAATACAAATACACCATTACCACCGGCGGGCAGTTCAACCCACATAAAAGGCACATCTGGGTAGTTTTCCTGTAGTGCAACTTCTGTATTGCCTACTTCATAAACACAGATGCCGTTATCCGTTAGGTGCTCAGCCACTTTTGTTAAAAAATTACGAGTAAAGTCTAAACCATCATCACCAGACGTTAATGCGAGCTGAGGCTCATTATGAAATTCTCTTGGTGCTGAGTTATAGTCATCGGCATCAACATAAGGAGGATTGCAGATAATTAAATCGTATTTTTTGTCGGCAAGATTAGCAAACATATCCGACTCAATTGCATTGACTCTGTCTTCTACTTGATGGAAAAGGATATTTTCCTTAGCAACCTCTAATGCAGAGGAACTGATGTCAGTGATGTCTACTTGAGCATCTTCGAAAACGAGTGAGGCCACAATACCAAGACAACCAGAACCAGTGCACATATCCAAAATTGTCGTGGGACTATATGGTAGCCATGGTTGAAATTCATTCTCTAACAGCCCCATAATAGGAGACCGAGGAATTAAAGTATCATGGGTTACTTTAAATGGAAGTCCCATAAACCAAGCTTCACCTAATAAGTAAGGTAGTGGTTGCCTTTTAGAAATACGTAAATGAACTAATTTCAATATACGTTTTTTTTCATCTGTTGTTAAAGCACAATCAAGCATAGAGCGTTCAAAATCTAAAGGTAATTTTAAACTTCTTAACACTAGGTGAACGGCTTCATCCCAGGCATTGTCGGTACCATGTCCGTAAAATAAATCGGCTTTTAAAAAACGACTATAGGTCCAACGAATAAAATCTTTAATGTTTTTTAGATCACGAACAGCTGATTGATTGACACTCATAAAAATCACTTATTAACAAACGAAAGAAAGGATTATACCTTGTATTTCACTGGATCTGTATCTACTAGAAATGCTTATTCTTTAGATCTTTCTTCTTTATTCAGGCTGTCTATTTTGGCCGATAAAATAGTAATAATGTTGAGGTCACTATTATCTTTGAGTCGACTATTTTCACTCTTTAATAAATCAAGCTCATTTTTTAGTGATTGTACTTGAGACTGAAGGAGTTCGTTTTCCTGCTGAAGTGAGGATTGCTTACTTTCAAGTTTCACCAAGTCCATTTCTTTCTGAACGAGGTTTAATTGCGATTCCTTAAGTTGGTGTTCACAAAGGCTTAAATTTTCATTTGCAATAGACAAAGTTGAGAGTGTATCTTCATACCTTTGCTTCATATAGCTCAAGTTATTAGAAAGATCATGAAGTTGCTTTTCAAGGTTTGTGGATTTTTCTAAGGCTTTTTCTAAGGCGTCATCTTGAGATGTCAGAGAATGAGATAAGGATAGGTATTGACCATTTATGGCATCTGATCTGAGTTTTTCATCATACTCTAGCTCCCCTACTTTCTCATCAAGCTGTGCTTGAAGTACTTGAGATATTTCACGCTCAAGCTTTTTGAATACTGGCGCTAGTACTTCGTCTAGTGCATGAAATTTAATCTTTTGATGTTCTTGATAAAGCTCTTCCCATTCGGAAATACTATTGAGGAGTGTTGTGTTAGAACATTTCCTCCCATCTAGCTTTAAAAAGTAGTCAGCAACACGAGGAATGTTGGGGAAAAATTTTGCTCTAATAGATTCCAACAGGCTAAATGAATTTCTTCTCGAGATATATTTGCCTTACGCGCCATATTGATACGAATCCCATTAAGATAAAAGATTTAATAAATTATTTACTTTTTTTATCTTATATTTTTTTTAGCCTAATAATAGTTTTATTTATGAAAATGAATTGAGTGCAAATCAATTCATTGTCTTTTTATAAAAGTAACTTTATCTTCTCCATATAGGGTTGTATCTGAATTACCTAAATTGATAAATTCAATATCAGCTTGCAGCCTAGTCCCTAACCCTAGTTTTATATCATTAATGTAAATGGCGGCTTTCTCAAAACTTTCCACTGGGGTATTGGAATTAGCTGTAACAATTGCAAAATAACGATCTCCGTCGGCTTTGTCTTCGATAAAGCGTCTTATTTTTGGAAGATCAAATACAGATAGTTGTTGCTGAAAGAAAGGGTTGGCACTATTACCTATTGCTGGCGTTACCTGGTCAATTCTCACCATAACGTCTCCCGCCCCTCTTCTATTAAGATACATTACATGGTAGTAATCAGGGTTTTGTACAACCACAAGAGATTGATTGTCATCGGCACCATACAGCCGATAATCATTGAAAAAATTGTTAGCCCACGCATTGCTACTACCACAACTGCGACCATTGCACTCAAAAATAATGTCGTTACCCGCCAGTTTAATTTGATTTAAATAGAATCGGTAAACTTCACTTAGATCATTACTTCTTGGTATTTTAAACGTAAAGCGAGTTACTTGAGCATCGACATCTAATACTTTCTCGGGAGACCAGCCTCTGCCAGATCTTTGTATTTTTGACAATGGAATAACATAGTTATGATTATTTGAAATGGCTGTATTTTCAACTTGCGCATCACGATATGGTGTAATGGAAGCCGCATTAGCTATTGGAGATAGCGCCGTAATAGATAAAAAACTCGATACTATGATTGATGATATTCTTATTTTGGTGCGCATATAATCTCGCTTTTATTATTGAAAAGCACAGTATTTAATTATGATCAATAAAGTGCTTGATTTCCTCGGCAACCACTTTACTTGTATCGGGTTCAAGGTGGAAATGATGCCCTCCATCAAGCCACTTTAGTTTTACCCAAGAAAAGTAATCCGCTCTAGATGAAACTAAACTTTCTTGCTCTTTGTAAATACCATCATTAGCAATCAGCAAGAGACTTGGACAAATAATTTTATCAATAAAGCTGCATACGCTCTCTTCATCCATTCTATAAGGTGAAGGAAAAGACAGCTTGCCGTCATGACGCCATACCCATTGATCGTTTTTACGTATCGCCCCTCTGTCAACCAGTTTACTAGAAGCAAAATACCCTAATTTAGTAAATCCATCCATACGGGCAAGAATCATATCTTCTTTCGTTTTGTAACGAGTACCATTGCCCTTTTTAAATTTTGACATTCGCTGAATCGCGCGTTGCATCGTGGTCACCCGAGTAGCTACTTCTTCTGTAATTGGGCCTATGTTATCTAAAACAACTAACCCTCTTACTTTTTCTGGTGCCAGCGCGGCAACTAGCATAGCAACGGATCCACCCATACTATGACCTATCAACCAGACGCTTTGTTTTTTTGTGTTTAAATACTCGATAACATCCAGAGCATAATCCCACAAATGGTAAAACGACCCATCAGGTCTATGATCGGAATAGCCATGTCCCGATAAATCTAGCGCCGTAGTTGATAAATTAGACATTGCAGGGGCCAGTTCCGAGAAACTAGCTGCATTATCAAGCCAACCGTGCAACCCAACAGCTGAAACCACCTTTGTATTTTCTGACTTCCACTCCAAGGCTGTGAGTGATGTATGCTTTAGTGAAATCTTAATCTCTTTAGGCATAACTGAATGATTCAACCTTTTAAAACTTAACTTCTGGTGAATAAAACCCATCGAAAGAACAGCAATCGGTAACGAAAAGCTCCCCTGTCATAGAAACCAAAGTTCCAGTGTTCATTGCAAACTCGGTTGGTAAATGTGCATTAGAAAGTAAATCAACTAGTTGATATGCAAAAGGCTGATGTGTAATCAATAGCACATTTTTTGCTTTTAAATTAGATAACCATAAAGCGACATCTAAAGGTCTACCACTTGGTGTAATCAAATCAGAAGTTTCGACAATAACATCTTGGTTCAGTTCACCAAGAAAATACTTAGCTGTCTGCTGAGCTCTAGTATAAGGACTTATATATATAGCATCGAGTTTCACACCTAGCTCATCAAAATATTTTGCGGATAACTTTGCTTCATCAATCCCTTTCTGAGTCAGTTCTCGTTCACTATCATGTTGAAAGTCAGAAGATTGGGCCGTACCGTGTCTTAAAATAAATAAAGACTTTTTGTTATCAGTCATTATCTTTAACCTTAGGCCATGGAGAAAATGGAAAAGGCTTGTTATCTGTTTTGAATATTAAAAATGACAATATCTGAGTAATAAATTCTGTCAGGTTAAATTGAAATTGAATCATTCCTTCCGGCTTATGTTGAGAGCCAAAACGAATAATGGTCATGACTAATACTAAAAAACCAAAAATAGAGAGAGATACATTGAGAATAACCCAATATACCAACATAAAAATAAGCCTTATCCAAAAATCTTGTTGCGTATAACCTGGTTTAGACATTAAAACTCTCCTTCTGAGTTATAAATTCTACATCCCATTTTTGATCGCCTGTCATAAGGCTGCTAATGAGAGACTCTAGACTAGCACCTGAAAATAGCAGTTGATATAGACCTTGAGCTAATGGCATGTAAAGATCGTGTTTCTGTGACTCCTCAACAACCATTTTTAATGTATTTACGCCTTCAGCCACTTCGCCAATCTCTGTGATAGCTTGATCCAAAGCTTTTCCGGAACCAATAGAAAATCCTACTCTATAATTGCGACTTAATGGTGAAGAGCATGTTGCAATAAGATCTCCCATTCCGGCAAGACCTAGAAAAGTCATTGGGTTAGCGCCAAAATGAACGGCGAATCGACTCATTTCAGCTAAGCTGCGAGTCATAATCATTGCCATAGTATTTTCACCTACCTGCAAGGCTTTGGCTAAACCACATACGATTGCATAAATATTTTTTAGCGCTCCAGCCAATTCGACACCTGTCATATCGGTACTTTCGTATACACGAAAAGTCGGTGATTTAAGTAGCTTAATCATTTGTGAACGCACTTCAATACAGTCGCTAGCCACAACACTTCCAGTCAATTGACCCGCCGCAATTTCTTTAGCCAAATTAGGGCCACTTAGCACGCCGATCTTCTTTGTTTTTCCATTACGATTTAATATTTCACTCATTAATTCAAAACGGTTTGGGTTGAACCCTTTCGTTGTGCTAATTAAGGTTTTTTCGGCAGTTAACCATGGGCATATACGGACCATCACATCTTCAAATGATTTGGATGGAATTGAGACTAATATAGTATCGCTTTCATAAATGGCTTTTTCTAAATTAGTTGTTGCTAATAACTCTCGATGGAGTGGCGAGTTGGGGAGGTAACGGCTATTTAATCCTGTTAAATTAATTTCTTCTACTTGTTGTTCATTGCGCATCCACTGACTGACTTGATGACCATTGTGAGCCATAATATTAGCTAATGCGGTGCCAAAACTGCCGCCACCTAAAACACAGACCGATTTGTTCGTCATATATTCAATATCCCTTAGAGTGTTGCCATATAATTTATCAAGAAGAGCAGCTTACTTCTAAACCTTTGGCCCACTCTGGTGGCCTAAAGGACAACTCTTCAGATTCAGGGTGCTCTTCAAATGGCGTCTGCAATACATAAAGCAGTCGACGAAATGGCAGGTAATTACCTTGCTCTGCTGCTTCGATTGCATGTTGAGCAAGATAATTCCTCAAGATAAATTTGGGGTTAGTTTTTAGCATTTCAATGCTTGAGTTATGCCAGTCTACATTTTCTTGCTCTCTTTTTAGGATATATTGGCTAAGCCATTGGGCCATTGGCTCCCTATCAACAACTTCATCGAGTACGGTTGATAGGTCATTTGGATTTTCAATATTCGATAATATCCTAAAGAATAATGTGTAATCTAGAGACTCTCGCTTAAGTATTTGATTTAACTCACGCACAAATTCAATATCGTATTTTTCACTATTTTTTTCATCCAATGATAGTCCAAGCTTTTTATAGGTAAGTGTACGATAATGAGTTATCAGCTTTGGCTCGTAGTGACTTAGTACATCAATTAAATCGTCTTTTGCTAGGTGACCTGAGAATGCTCTCATTAAACAATTTAAGTTCCATAGACCTACACTAGGTTGATTCTCTAAAGTGTAACGCCCTTCATAATCAGAGTGATTCGCTATCCAAGTTGGGTCGTAGTTTTCCATAAAACCATAAGGACCATAATCGATAGTTTCCCCTAGAATCGACATATTATCCGTATTCATAACCCCATGCTGGAAGCCTATTGATTGCCAATGAGCAATCATAAGTGCGGTAGCTTCAACCACTTCAATCAACATTTGTTTAATTGGGTTGGAGTTCGCGCGACAATGAGGGAAATAGTTATCGATAGTGAAATCTATGAGTGTTTGTAGCTGCTCAGGTTGTTTGCGATAGAAGAAATACTCGAAATGGCCAAATCGAATATGTGTTTTAGCGGTTCTTAAGAGCATCGCTCCAGGCTCAGGTTTTTCACGATATACGGCTTGGTTACTGTCGAAGAGACATAAAGAACGAGAAGATGGGATTCCCAAGGCCGTCATCGCTTCCGCCGCTAGATATTCTCGTATGCACGAACGCAGTACCGCTCGCCCATCCCCCTTCTTGAATAGGGAGTCAGTCCAGCCCCTTTCAAATGTAAATCGATTAAACCTTTTTCTGTCTGGACTTCACCTAGAAGGACCCCACGGCCATCACCTAGCTGAGGAGAAAAGCCACCAAATTGATGGCCGGCATAAACCATGCTTAAGTTAAGAGGGTCGTGTGATTCTCCACTTAATTTTGATAGCAGTTGAGGGTCTTTTAAATCCAACCCTAACTCGTCAGCAAGTGTGTGATTGCATTCGACAAGGCGCTGTTCTAATAAAGGTTGCACTTTGGTGAAGCAAAAAAAAGACTCACCAAGTTGTGAAAAAACATGTTTTATCATGTCAGCCTCCAATCAATGAGTCTTATTATAGTGAAATATATTATTTTGCAGCTAGCTCAATGTATTCACAACGAATACTTTCTCCAACGACTTTTTCAATTTCTGGCACCAAAAACGCATCATCTTCACTGGCAAAGCTTACGGAGCGACCTAATTCACCACCACGACCAGTACGGCCAATACGATGTACATAATCTTCTGGGTCTTCAGGAAGAGAGTAATTTACGACTAGCTCAATATTATCAACATGAATTCCACGACCCGCTACATCTGTAGCAACTAAGACCTGAATTTTACCACTTTTGAAGCCATTTAAGGTTTTAACGCGTTTATCTTGAGCCACTTCTCCAGATAGCATGGCACAATTTATATTAACTTCTTTTAAACGCTCATATAAATCACGAGTTTCATCGCGACGGTTAGCGAAAATAATCGTTCTTTCACCTGGTTTTTCCAATAATAGCTGATGTAAAACATCCCATTTTTGATCCGCTTCAACAGTATAAATGACCTGGTCGATGTTTTTATTTGTAGTTTCAAGAGGTACCACAGAGACTTCTTTAGGCACGTAAGTCCATTGGGTTGCCAAAGCTTGAATATCTTTTGGGAAAGTCGCACTGAAAAGCATAGTTTGACGTTTCTCTTTGTGAGGCGTCATACGAATAATACTTTTAACATCTGGAATGAATCCCATAGAAAGCATTCTATCCGCTTCATCCAAAACTAAGGACTCAACTTTGTTTAGCATCACTTTTTTGCTTCGAGCAAAGTCTAATAAACGCCCAGGTGTTGCCACAACAATATCGACTCTCAATGTGTCAAGCTGCTGCTTTTGTTTTTCATAACTCAATCCACCGACTAAAGAAATGACATTTAAGTCCGAGTTTGAAGTTAATTTTTCCGCATCTTCCGCAATTTGCAGCGCAAGTTCACGTGTTGGAGCGATAATGAGACCACGGGCAAAACGATCCCCTCTATCATCTTCAATAGGGTAATCAAGAAAATCAGAAATCATTGCAATTAGGAATGCGGCGGTCTTTCCCGTTCCTGTTTGCGCTTGACCAATAATGTCATAACCTTCAAGGGTATGAGGTAAGGTTGCGGCCTGAATCTCACTGCAATACTCAAAGTTCATTTCAGAGATAGATTTTAATACACGATCTGGAAGGTTTAAATCATGAAACCTAAGCTTCCCTTCTACTTTTTCAACTTGAAATTCTTCTATAGACCAGACTTTTTTATCAGATTGATTCGATTCAGTTTGTTTTGAAGGCTTTCTATTTGGCTTTGAATAAGTTCTACGGCTTCTTTTGGCTTTGATGGGGTATCTACAGTTTGTTTTTCCATTTGAAATCTATTTGCTTCTTTATAAATGATTTGAATAACTTAATTTGTCATAAGTGTACCTAAATGGGTTAGATTTAGACACCTTTAACCGTATTTAAACTTAAAAATGGTGCGCCTATTAGGACTCAACAAGGAGTTTATAAGGCGGTAAGCTATTAATTAATTGCTTACCATATCGCTTCGATATCAGCCGCTTGTCAAGAATGCAGACTTTACCTTCATCTTGCTCGCTTCTTAATAGTCTTCCTGTAGCCTGCACTAATCGTAGAGACGCATCAGGAATAGTAATTTCCATAAATGGATTGCCGCCACGCTTTTGAATCCATTCGGCTAAGGTTGCGTCTACCGGATCATCTGGTACGGAAAAGGGAATTTTAGCAATAATAACATGCGTCAGATATTTTCCTGGTAAATCAACACCTTCCGCAAAACTGGCTAATCCCATTAACAGGCTACCGTCCCCATTATCGATTTTTTCTTTATGTGAATCTAAAATGATACGTTTAGATTGCTCTCCTTGAACTAGCATTATGGATTGTAATTTAGCTTCTAGTCTCAGTGATACCTCCTCCATTTGTTTTCTGGATGAAAACAACACCAAGCTTGAGCCTTCTACATTAATATTTTTGTTCAAATAATTTACTATGGTGGTGGTATGCAATTCAACTTGTGTAGGTTCGCAGTCCATTTTAGGTATAATGAGTTGCCCTTTATTTTCGAAGTCAAAGGGACTTAACACTCTTAAGTATTCACTTTCTTGAGGAACTCCACTTCTCATATTAAAACGATGAAAGTTATTTAGAGCCGTTAATGTTGCTGAGGTCACAACGGCTGCATAGCACTTTCCCCATAATTGTTGGCGTAATGTATGGGCGGCTAAAATAGGAGACCCTCCCAATTCAATATCTTGTTCCATACCACTACCGGTCACGCTTAACCAGCGCGCATTGGGAGGGTAGTTAAGATCATCTTGCAGTGAAAACAATTGCCATAAATTTTTTGCTTGATCTAAGCGAGATAACACCACACCAAGTATGGATAGCCAAGTCTCAGCCACCTCTTGAGTCAGTCCCATACCTTCATTTTGTTTCACTTTTTTACATTCGTCTTGAATACTTTCAATGCTATTAAACAGTTTTTGAAAGCCAGTTTGTAAGCTGTAAGACAATTGCCTTAATTCATCAGGAATAACGCCAAATTCAAATCGATAGACATTATTTTCACTATCTAAATTTTTCTCTGAAATAAAAGGTGCAAGACCCTGCTGTGCATATTGTATGAAATTCACCAAAGCTTGTATTTGCTGTGGTACTTTTAATAGCAACTGCCCTGTTAAACTGATTTCTTCCGTTAATTCTTGTTTAAGGCTCACTAGATTTTTTTCTAACTGCCTTAGCCATTGAATACTCTGTTGTAAGCGTATTTCATGGCGAAAGTGATTGATTGCTTTATCAGGTAGGTGATGGCCTTCGTCAAACACATAAATAGTTTCACTAGGGTCTGTTAAAATCGCTCCACCCCCTAAAGATAGATCCGCGAGCACCAAGTCATGATTGGCTACAATCACATCCGCCGTTTCAATCTCTGCTCTCGCTTTATAAAATGGGCACGCTGAAAAATTTGCGCAATTGCGATTTGTGCATTGTTGGTGATCAGTTGTGACTCTCCTCCAATCTTCTTCTCGTAATATACCCTCCCAATTATCTTTATCGCCGTCCCAGTTTCCCGCTTTAATCAGTTCATCCATTTCTTGATATAACGTAGTGTTAATATCACCAGCTTGTAGATGTTGCTCAAACAGGCCTGCAAACATATCTTCCATAACTTTATTTTCTGTATCTAAATATCCCTCTAGTTGATTGAGGCATAAATAGCGACCACGACCCTTAGCAAGGGTGTAGGTGAAATGATATTCTGTATGTTTTAGCAGATCAGGTAGTTCCTTGTGAAGAATTTGTTCTTGTAACGCTACGGTGGCGGTCGAAATAACCAATTTTTTATCTCGGGCTTTAGCAATTGGGATAACAGATAGGCAATAAGAAAGGGTTTTACCCGTTCCAGTACCTGCTTCGACAACCGCTACATGCTTCTCCCCTAATCTCTCTCCTTCAGATCCCTGCAATATATTACCCACTGTACGAGCAATAGTGGCGATCATTTGTTTTTGACCTAATCGTGGTTTATGGCCTTTTGCTGCCAACGACGCTCGATATGCGGCATGTATTTTTGTCTTTAATTCATCTGATAGCATTATTTAATTGAGAACATCTTTAAAAGCTGTATATAATAACAGTAACTGTACAAACAACCAGATGCCTTATGATTAAATTAACAAATAGACAATCCGAAGTAATGGACATGATACGCGAATTTATTGCTGAAACAGGTTTTCCGCCTACAAGAGCAGAAATAGCGAAACATTTAGGTTTTAAATCTCCTAATGCAGCTGAGGAGCATCTTAAAGCATTATGTAAAAAAGGTGCTATAGAAATTTTACCTGGAGCTTCCCGAGGATTACGCATAGTCGAGGAAGCGCAAGACCCCGCAGCTACAGATCTTGGTTTGCCCATTATAGGCAAAGTGGCGGCCGGTTTTCCAATTCTAGCGCAAGAGAATGTTTCATCTTATGTGCAGATACCTCCGGAAATGTTTTATCCAAAAGCGGATTATTTTCTTTCCGTTACTGGAATGAGTATGAAAGATATTGGCATTTTAGATGGTGACCTGATTGCCGTGCATAAAACCGAGTCAGTAAAAAATGGCCAAGTTGTCATTGCTAGAATCGATAATGAAGTGACGGTTAAGCGTTTCCAACAAGAAGGGAATATCGTTCACCTTATTGCTGAAAATGAAGACTTTAATAACATTGAGGTAGACTTAGAAAGCTCTGAGTTTGCTATTGAAGGCATTTCGGTCGGCGTCATTAGACAGTCTGTATAGAAGTGCTCGTGAACCTCTAAATCATTAGACCAAATAAACCGATTAAGTTTAGTCTGTCTATCTGGTCTAATCAGAGCGAACTCATGATTTCTATTGAATTAATGCAATGTAGAAGAAATATCTAAGTGACTCTCAAATTCATCAAGAATATCTTGGTCATCATCCGTCATTTCTCTGAAATCTTCAGAATAAACAAAATCAATTCCTGCATGAAACATGCATTTAGCAAGATCAAAATATCGATTCTGTAAAAAAGCCTTTGTATCATCAGAAATCGTTAATACGGCTAACGGCTCAGAAGTTTCATTTTCGTCTGTATTTACTGGGCGTAATACAATATCGCCATTATCTAATTCAACAATTTCTAAATAAGCTTCATTCATTCTTAATACTCTGAGGACTCTTCTCTATATCTGAGGACAAGCTCAGTAATAGACTTTAAATAGAATGCTATTGAACTTTCTAAGCTTTGACTACTCGCGATAACGTTAGTTGACACAACCACTGGTGACCTTGAATAACACTCTATAGCGACGGTATAGTCTTTCTCTAGCTGAGAAAACCAACTTGCAGGATCGAATGATAAAGCATTTAACTCTTGTAATACAGGAATTGACGTACCTTTTTCTTGAGCATGACCTAATAAAGCAGAAATATTCATATCACGCTTAAGAGAATAATTACTACAGACTTCCTGAAGTAAGCCATTAATAGCGCTTTTGAGATGGAATAAGGCTGCGTTTTCATAGGCCTTTTCCATCCAAGATTCTTCAACCCCATTTGTCATTATTAAGAAGCGACGAGCTACATCAAGTCTCTGATTGGTTACACTCGCCTCACTTGGGTTACTCATTTAGATTTTTTACCTTCTTCAATTACCCATTTATTACCAACATAATACGCTTTCCAACCTGTAGGTTTACCATTGTCTTCTGTCATAATGTATTGCTCTTTTGTCTTACGGCTATAGCGAATAATCGCTGGACGGCCTTCTGAATCAGCAATAGGGGCATTTGAAAAGAAATGATATTTAGGATCTATCTGCTCCATATAGGGGAGTAACTCAGCAACCAGAGGCGCTCTAGTCTCCCGTTTTTTTGGAAATTGACTGGCCGCTAAAAACAGCCCTGTCGCACCATCACGTAGTACATAATGGTCTTCCACTTTAAGGCAAGCGAGGTCTGGCATTGGTACCGGATCCATTTTTGGTGGTGCTGCTTCGCCACTTTTAAGCAGTTTACGCGTATTTTTGCAGTCTTCGTTTGTGCACCCAAAATATTTACCAAAGCGGCCATTTTTTAATTGCATTTCAGATTCGCATTTATCGCACTCTAATACTGGACCATCGTACCCTTTTATCTTGAATGCACCATGCTCAACTTCATAACCACTGCATGTTGGGTTATTACCGCAAACATGCAGCTTTCTTTGTTCATCAACTAGATAGCTGTCCATTGTGGCACTACATATTGAGCAACGACGCTTTGCAATAAGTGCTTTTGATTCCGCTTCTTCATCATAAAGAGCAACCGCTTCTTCACCACGTGTCAGGTTAATTGTCGCTTTACACCGCTCCTTAGGAGGCAGCACATAGCCTGAACAAGATAAAAACACACCAGTACTCGCTGTACGGATTTGCATTGGTCTAGAACACGTTGGACATTCAATGTTTGTAGGCGTAGGCTCATTTGGCATCATACCATTTTCTGGGTCTTCTGCCTTTTTAAGTGTCTCATTAAAGCTTGCATAAAATGAATTAAGCGCTTTAATCCAATCTTCACGTCCTTCAGCGATTTCATCTAACTGTTCTTCCATTTGGGCAGTGAAGCTGAAATTCATTAGAGTGTGGAAGCTATTTACTAGACGCTCAGTAACAATGTCGCCCATTTTTTCGGCATAAAAGCGACGATTTTCAACCCGAGCATAGCCCCGGTCTTGAATGGTCGAAATAATAGAGGCATACGTTGACGGGCGGCCAATCCCCCGTTTTTCTAACTCCTTTACTAAACTTGCCTCACTAAAACGCGCTGTTGGTTTAGTAAAATGCTGCTCAGGTAGTAGTTCCTTGAGTGTAAGTATTTCACCTGGTTCAATATCGGGCAAAATACTGTCTTCTGCTTTCTTACCAATGGCACTCATTACTCGGGTGTAACCATCAAAGCGTAGAATTCTTCCACGGGCTTTCAGCTCATAATCATCTACCAATAACGTTATTGTGGTCGATGTATATAAAGCCGGAGGCATTTGACACGCCATAAACTGACTACGGATCAGGTCATATAAACGATGTGCATCCTTATCCATTCCAAGTAAGTCATTTGATGTGATTGATACATCAGATGGGCGGATAGCCTCATGCGCTTCTTGAGCACCTTCTTTACTCGAATAACGAATGGCTTCTTCCGGTAGATACTCTTTGCCATAACTTTTAAGAATATATTCACGTAGGGCCTCAACGGCTTCAGCACTTAAGTTAGTCGAGTCAGTACGCATATAGGTGATGTAACCACCTTCATATAAACGCTGAGCAAGCATCATTGTCTTTTTGACACCAAAACCCAGACGGGTACTGGCAGATTGTTGCAATGTCGAAGTGATAAATGGAGCGGAAGGCTTGCTCGAAGTCGGCTTGTCTTCACGTTTAGCCACTTTAAAAGACGCTTTCTGCAGCCTATTTACATGTTCTTGAGACTCTTTTTCACTTGAAGGCCTATAATCACTGCCTTTGTATTTTGTTGTTTCGAAAGTTAACGATGTGTTCAATGGTGTTGTAAGCTGTGCGTCCAATTCCCAAAATTCTTCAGGAATAAACGCACGTATTTCCTGCTCACGCTCAACGATTAAGCGCACGGCAACGGACTGCACTCGTCCTGCGGATAGACCACGAGCCACCTTAGACCAGAGTAAAGGAGAAACCATGAACCCTACAACGCGATCTAAAAAGCGCCTTGCTTGCTGAGCGTTAACTCGATCAATATCCAATTCCGAAGGAGATTCAAACGCCTGCGTAATGGCATTTTTAGTTATTTCATTAAAAACAACCCGTTTATAACGAGAGTCATCACCACCAATTGCTTCACGAAGATGCCAAGCAATCGCTTCTCCCTCTCTATCCAAATCGGTTGCGAGGTAGATGGTGTCGGCATTTTTCGCTAAACGTCTAAGCTCTTCAACGACCTTTTCTTTCCCTGGCAGAATTTCATAATGGGCTTCCCAATTATTTTCTGGATTCACCCCCATACGGTTAATAAGCTGCTGTCGGGATTTTTTATGGCGATACTCTGCTTTCTCTTCAGCGCTCATTTTACGAGTTAAAGCCGCTTGTTTGGCACGCTCCTGGGGCGTAGAAGTGGCTGTTTTCCCTGTAGGTAAGTCACGGATATGCCCTACGCTCGATTTTACGACGTAGTCGTTGCCTAAATATTTGTTGATGGTCTTCGCCTTTGCTGGCGACTCCACGATAACCAGTGATTTTCCCATTGTGCTATATAAGCCTTATTTTAGAGTGCATCTCCGAATCAATACAATTGCGTAATTTATTCGCTCGGGGCGCTGATATTAAGCAAACCTCTTTTATATGACAAGCGATCACTGTATTGTTTCGCACATTATTATTTGCCAAGTTACGTATTTCTTTTTTAACATACTCAATAAATCACTTGAGGACAATCATGCCATTACTACAATTTATTACGATTGCTATTTTATTTGTTATTGTTGTGATTTCGGTAATCGTTGGTACTAGAGCTCATCAAAAAGAAAGAGAAGTAACCGAGCGTCGTTTTAAACAGCTACAATTGATGAATAGAGCGGATCGTGTTCAACACCACATAGCTGGCCTTAAAAATTTAAATACTGACGCAATTGTTACTGACGTTCTGTATGATTTTTATATTGATACGTTACGGGACTTAATGAACTATAGCGACCAGCCTGATGAGATCGAATTACGAATTTCTAAAGCCGAAGAAGAACGTAATGACGATTTAGTTGAGTTTACTACCACGCCTCATTCTTATAGTTTTCAAGAAAAAAGCAAGTATAAAGAACGATTAACGAAAGCGGCTAAGCTTTTGCTTTATATGCGCCGTAAAGGCCGCATAAGTCATTCACATTATAAGGCATGCTACGACTATATTCGCTGGCTCAACCTCTGGCTGCAACTTAATCGACAGCTCGTACAAGCAAACAATAACTTTACCAGCGGCGATATGAGAGTAGCTCAGTCACTCTATAGTGTCATCATGTCTCATTTAAAAGCGACCTCTATAGACCGTCCTGAGAGACATGAAGCAATACGTTATGTCGACAGTCAGATCAAGTCAATACTGAAACCTCCTATTGTTGCTATACAAGAGTCTGATAATCCTGACGACATGGTAGCGGATCTGGTTCTGGATTTCGATGAAACGCCAGATGAACAGCTGATAGATGAAAAAAACAATCCAAATTAAATGGTCTCTTTAAGCTCATTTAAAAGAGAAGACAGCGTTAATACGTCTTTTTTGTTACCTTGTTCATTCCAAAAACAACTAATTGAATTTGATGTTATTTCAATACTATCAATATTTTTTCCAATTAGTTGTAATGATTCAATCGCCGTAACACTCAAATGGAGTGGTTGACTTGACCACCAGCCGTCACAAACAGAATCGTACTTCCAAACCTCTTTCGGCAATAGGCGAATCGTATTAATAATGGCTTTTTTTTCTTTGATTCGATTTAACCTATAGGCACACGAGTCAATAGATTCTGTTGTTTTATCCCATTTATCTGGTATTTCCACCTTCATTAGTTGTACAGTTAGCTGATATTGACGGGCTTCCATTCTTAGAGACATTTTTTCTTTATCTCTTTTTGATGGCATAATCCATAAAACCGAACCCATTAAAGATAACGTGATAAATACTACAATTACTATTGTCATTATTTTCTCAAAATTGAACTAAGCTATTATTATGTAATTAACTGGAGGTACTTACTATGCCCTATAAAAAAATTTTACTTGCGGCTGATCTGACTGATGGAATGAATCAAGTATCAGATAAGGCTATTCAACTATGTAAAGATTCAGGTGCAGAGTTAATCTTAATACATGTCATTGAATCTCTAAATTATGCTTATGGGGGTGATGTTCCGATTGACATCACAGATATCCAACAACAGTTACACAGCGATGCACAGAGCAAAATGGAGCAATTGATTCAAGAACTCGATATTACACCCTCTGATACCTGCATTACACAGGGAGGCATTGAGCACGAAATTCATCGTCTAGCAGAAGAAAAAGGTGCTGATCTTATTGTTGTTGGCAGCCATGGTCGTCACGGTTTAGCTTTGTTATTGGGCTCAACCGCCAATGGAGTATTGCACGGTGCACCTTGTGACGTTTTAGCCGTCAGAGTAAAAACAGATTAATCTCATGCTTAGTTAAGCCGCATAAAATAAAAGGGTGATGCTTTAACATCACCCTCTTTTATTTCTCTGTACATTACATTGAAACATCTTAACAACGCGTCCAACTTGTTCCTTCTCTACTGTCTAGCAACTCAACTCCCCGAGACGCTAACTCATCTCTGATTTCATCGCTACGAGCAAAGTTTTTGTCTTTTCGAGCTTGAGTTCGCTCTTGAATGAACGCCTCAATTTCTTCTGCAGTCAAACCATCAGTAAGCACACTATTCTGTAAAAAATATTCTGGCTCTTGCTGCAATAACCCAAGTAATTCAGACAAAACGGATAATTCTTTTGCGAGCGTTGCGGCTAGCTGCTCATCATCCGCTTTGGCTTTATTTAACTCACGCACCAAATCAAATAAAACAGAAAGTGCCACTGGAGTATTAAAATCGTCATTCATCGCATCTTCAAAGCGAATGGAAAACTCTGATTTGCTATACTCCTCGGTCTTGTCTTGTCCTTTTAATGCATTATACAAACGCTCTAAACCGACTTTTGACTCAAGCAAGCTGTCTTCTGAATAATCAATTGCACTACGATACTGGCTTGAAACCATCAAAAAGCGAACAATCTCTGGGTTATACTTTGCCAGAACATCGCGTACAGTAAAAAAATTGCCCAATGACTTAGACATTTTTTCATTATTAACTCGAACCGGGCCGCAGTGCATCCATACATTTGCAAGTTGTTGTCCTGTTGCTGCTTCAGATTGAGCAATCTCATTCTCATGGTGAGGGAATTTGAGATCAGGACCACCACCATGGATATCAAAATGGGGACCTAAACAACTAATCGACATCGCTGAACATTCAATATGCCAACCAGGGCGACCATTACCCCATGGAGACGTCCAAAAAACTTCCCCTTCTTTTACCGTTTTCCAAAGCACAAAATCGGCTGGGTGCTCTTTTGCAATCTCAACATCAATACGGGCGCCCGCCAGCATATCTTCAAGTTTACGGTTATTTAACTTACCGTATTCTTTAAATGCGGAAGCACGGTAATAAACATCACCTGTACTTCCTTGATAGGCAAAACCTTTTTCAACCAATATTTCAATCAAATCAATAATTTCTTGAATAAACTCGGTGGCTCGGGGCTCCCTATCAGGCATTTTGTTACCAAGTTTCAGTTCATCTTCCACCTGTGCTGCAATCATTCGTTGGGTTAACGATTCTGTTGACTCATTGTTTTCCGCTGCCCGTTTGATGATCTTATCGTCAACATCTGTAATGTTCCGAACATAATTTAGTTCATAACCGACATGTCGTAAGAAGCGTGAAATGATATCAAATGAGATCATTGCTCTAGCATGACCAATATGACAAAAGTCATAGACAGTATTGCCACACACATACATGCCGACTTTACCGGGAACAATCGGATGAAATTCTTCTTTCTTACCTGTAAGTGTGTTGTATATTTTTAGCATTGGTCTATTTTATCCTTTTGCTTCAATTTTTGCCCAAGAATCACGCAATGTAACGGTGCGATTAAATACCATCCCTTCAGATTCTAAGTCTCGACAGAAATACCCTTCCCGTTCAAACTGGAATCCTTTGCCTTTTTCGGCTTGTTTAAGGGAAGGTTCAAGCTTGGCATTTGTTAAAATAACTAAAGAGTCTTTGTTTATGAAATCTAAGAACGTTTTCCCTTCGTGATTGGCGTCAGGTGCTGCTTCATTAAACAAACGATCATATAGACGCACTTCTGCTGTAACAGCATGCGTGGCACTCACCCAGTGGATTACTCCTTTCGGCTTATAACCTTCCGGGTTAACCCCTAATGTATTCTCATCATAGCGACAAAGTAGCTCAACAACGTCCCCATTATCATCTTTAATAGCTTTGTCGCAGGTTATGACATAACCACCTCGTAAACGAACTGCACTGTCTAAAGTTAGACGTTTCCATTTTTTAGGTGGTACTTCTGCAAAGTCGGCAGCATCAATAAATAAGTTTTTTGAAAAAGGAACTTGACGAGTTCCTGCATCTGTATTCTTTGGATGATTATTTACCGTGAATATTTCTTGTTTATCTTCTGGATAGTTTGTGAGAGTAACTTTTATTGGGTTTAAAACAGCCATAGCACGATTGGCATTTTGATCCAAATCTTCACGAATAGCGTGCTCAAGCATTCCTAAGTCGACGGTGCCGTCCGATTTTGTGACACCAATACGCTCACAAAAGTTGCGAATTGAATTTGCTGTATAACCACGTCTTCGCAACCCTGAGATGGTAGACATACGAGGGTCGTCCCAACCTTCTACATGTTTTTCATCCACTAGCTGTTTCAATTTACGTTTACTGGTCACTGTGTAGTTTAAGTTTAGACGTGCAAACTCAATTTGCTGGGGATGGGCTGTCCCCAGAGTGTCTAATACCCAGTCATATAGAGGTCGATGATCTTGAAACTCTAATGTGCAAATCGAATGTGTAATATTTTCCATTGCATCAGACAAGCAATGCGTAAAATCATACATTGGATAGACACACCACTTATCACCCGTTTGATGGTGATGTACATGACGAATACGATAGATAATAGGATCACGCATATTGATGTTTGGGCTAGCCATATCTATCTTTGCACGTAAAACCATTTCACCATCAGCAAAATCACCGTTCTTCATTTGCATAAAGAGTGCTAGATTTTCCTCTGCTGATGTATCCCTATAAGGGCTATTTTTACCTGGCTCTTTTAAGGTTCCACGATATTCACGCATTTCATCTGCATTTAGTTTACACACATAGGCTTTTTCTAATTTAATAAGTTGAACAGCAAAATCAAACAGCTGATCAAAATAGTTGGACGCAAATTTTGGTTCCTCGTTCCACTCAAAGCCAAGCCATTGCACATCTTTCTTAATAGAGTTGATGTACTCTAAACTTTCTTTTTCAGGGTTAGTATCATCAAAACGTAAGTTGCATTTGCCATTGAAGCGCTCAGCTATACCAAAGTTCAAGCAAATGGACTTTGCATGGCCAATATGAAGATAACCATTTGGCTCTGGTGGAAAGCGGGTCATTACATTACCGCCATGCTTTCCTGATTCGTTATCTTTATCAATAATTTGAGTAATAAAATTGCCTGGTTTTGAAATCTCTGACATGTAAATGCGTGTCCCGATCTGAGTTCATCTAACAAGATTGTTAATTTTGCTAGCTAGTATATCCGATTTCGGTTTTATAGTAATAATGCACCTGTAAAAATATGCTTTAGGAGTTAACAAATTTCACAATAAAAAAGACAGTAACACCTATAAGGATAGTTAGTAGCTGTTTTTGTAACCAAACGCCTACAATAAAAGCAGATAGAGCCCCTACAAACCATTCGTTTGAAACCACCGCTGAAAATATCTTATCTGTAGAGAAAATCATCGGTGTGATAATAGCCGTTAAAACCGCAACAGGAACGAACTTTAATGCTCTTTCCAGAAAGTCTGGCATGACCACCTTGTGGGCTTTAGCAAATAAAACAAAACGTATACCGAAGGTTACAATAAACATGCCTATTAGAATAAAAGTATAATCAGCGAATGTCATGAAGCTCCCTCATTATTGCTGACTGGTTTTATAGTTCTATATTGCAAATCAGCCAGATACCCGACAGCAACTCCAGCCATTGCCGACACCAATAAACCGAGATTGTTTGGTAAACTTACTAATAGGATGGATGTGCCACCAGCCGTTACCATGGCAAGCCAAAATGGATAGGTTTTAAGATAAGGAGTGATGATACTAATAAAAGTGGCTACCATGGCAAATTCAAGCCCCCATTCGCTCATGCCCGGAATTAGTTCTCCGAAAATAACGCCTAATGCCGTTGTAATATTCCACATTAAGTAGAAAGAAAGAAATGATCCCAGATAAGTGTAATACCCGGCTCTTTCACATATTTCACCTGAGCCATATAAAGGACGAACCGCCGCATAAGTTTCATCTGTTAGTCCAAATCCCATAAGCACCCTTAACAATAACGGTAATTGCTTTACATACTTGATAAGGTCAGCGGCATACAACAAATGTCTTAAATTCACAATGAATGTAGTGGATACGATTACCCATAATGGCGCATCTACAGCAATTAAACCGATAGCAACAAACTGGGCCGAGCCAGCAAAGACAAATAGTGACATCACAATGGCAAACCAAGGGCTCAATTCATAGCTCGAGGCAAGAGAGCCAAATAAAACCCCAAATGGAATGCCACCTATAATCATAGGTATTGAGGCTAAAGAACCGCGTTTCATGTCAATTAAAATGGGCATTAGGATTTCATCTCGAGGTTGGGTGAATGAAATAAATATTTTTCCATATAAATATCCGCTCTTTCATAACTCGATACGGTAGGATGTGCTTTCTCTATGAAACCATTACGTAAATAAAGATTCTGAGCTTGGGTGAGCCGTGATGAAGTTTCCAAACTAATGATTTTTATATCGTTATCCTTAGCATACGTAATGACTGTATCCATTAGCGTTTGAGCTACACCCATTTTTTGAGCGTGATCAACAACAGATAGTTTGGCCATTTCAATGCGAATAGGCGAGCTCGTAGGCAATACTATTACGGCACCGAGAAGACGATTTGATTCAGGTCTATCGCTAATGGCTAGCCATACACTCCCCCCTTTGTTAATGACTTTTTCTTGGGGTTCTTTAAGCAGCAAGCGTTCACTTTCCGTGATTTGTGTCGGAAAAAAACGCGTTAACCACGCCAGATTGATGCGATTAAATTCATCTAGATAGGCACTGTCGAAGGGAATTATTTTGATTGGGTTCAGCCTATCTAATACTTTAAAGCATAGCTCCCCCGCCATAAGCTGATCTTCAAATTGCTTTAAAGTGGTTAAAAAATCGCCTTGGCTAAGTGAATTGGTTTGCTCTAATACAAACTTTATCTCATTCAACACAGGTTCTGCTTTTAGCATCGCCAGTTGGCCTTTTACTGATAAAGTTAAGATAAATCGTCGACTATCCTTAGTGTCAATTATCTTATCAAGTAAGTCCTCCTTAATCATTTTAGCCACTTGTTTACTGATGGCAGGATGAGACAAACGAAGCTCACTGGCAACCTCAACAACCGATAAGGGTCCAGATACTTGCAGCAGTTTTAAAATTGGAAAATACGTTCCAGAAATGGGAACTTTACATGCCATGTATAACTCTTGAACATCCAAAAAAAGACGATCACTTAATCTCTTTAAGCGACTCCCTAAGGTCAATACGCCAAACTGCTCCATCTCACCCTCTGTCATATATGTAACTGGTTACGCATAATAAATAATCTTTGCCTCAGAATCAATGCAGTAATCTGCTTATCAAATATAAGCCTAAATTTTCAGTAAGCGTTTCTGATATAATTTATTAGAAATTGATTCAACGGATCAGTTTTCATTTAAAGAAACATTTACCACTAAATTAACTACTACACCGAAGCAGGAATATTTAATGACGAATAAGGTTGTCGTTGTGTACTCGGGAGGAATGGATTCTTTCACAGTATTACATCATGCAATAAGATCAGGGGCAGAGGTTTTTGCTATTTCTTTCAATTATGGGCAGAAGCATTCTAAAGAATTAGCTGTCGCCCAGAAAGTATGCAAAGACCTATCTATCTCTCATAAAGAAATCGATATCAATAGTATTAGCACTTTAATGGCCGGATCGTCATTAACGAGTGATATCGATATACCTGAAGGTCATTATGAAGATGACAATATGAAATCCACGGTTGTACCTAACAGAAATATGGTTTTACTATCTATGGCCATTGCCTATGCGGTTTCCCTTGAAGCTCATGCCGTTTATTACGGCGCCCATTCAGGGGATCATCATATTTATCCTGATTGCCGTCCAGAATTTGTACATGCCATGAATGTGGTTTCAAAAATTGCCAACTACCATCCTGTTGAGATAGTAACGCCCTACTTAAAGAATACTAAAAGTGAAATCTTAAAATCAGGCTTGGCGATGGGATTGAATTACGCTGATACTTGGACCTGTTATAATGGTAGACATAAGGCTTGTGGAAGATGCGGTTCTTGCATTGAGCGATTAGAGGCTTTTGCTGAGCAAGGGAAAAATGACCCAATTGACTATGAGTAAAAGAATAGAATGTACTCTTCTGTTTACAATTAATGGATAAAAGTCACGGATAGGTGGTGAGAATTCGACTTTAAGCATCAAAAAATCTAACTTTAAGTACGTGTTTAACGAATACACGGTGGCGTCTTAGCGGACAAACACATAAAATGCCCATCATTGAATAACGACATTCTTTCATTAAATGTCACCTTTTAAACTCAATCCCTTTGTAAGGAATTTTATTATGATCGTTTTACATACGAATTATGGCGACATCACTCTTGAATTAAATTACGAAAAAGCGCCAAAAACCTCTAAAAACTTCGAGCAGTATGTTGAATCGGGTTTTTATAATGGCGTAATTTTTCATCGTGTAATTAACGGCTTTATGATTCAAGGTGGTGGCTTTGAGCCAGGAATGACTCAGAAAGAAACCCAAGACACGATAGAAAACGAAGCCGATAATGGTTTAACTAATGAAATTGGTACTGTTGCGATGGCTCGTACCATGGACCCTCATTCAGCGTCTGCGCAATTCTTTATTAATGTTGGTAACAATGGGTTCTTAAATCATAAATCTAAAACAACAAATGGCTGGGGTTACGCCGTATTTGGTAAAGTAACCGCCGGTATCGATGTTGTTAATAAAATTAAAGAAGTGGCGACAACATCAAAATCTGGGCACCAGGATGTTCCAGTTGAAGATGTGATCATTGAAAGTGCAGAAATCATTAAAGAGTAAAAGATGCGTCGATATTTTATATCTGATTTGCATTTAAGTGACAAACGCCTGGATTTAATCCGGGCGTTTGTTTTATTAATTGAGCAAATTAAAAAAACTCACGATCAGCCTACCGAACTTTATATTTTAGGAGATTTTTACGAAGCATGGATTGGGGATGATTATAAACCTGAATGGAATAAGCCAATTATTGAGTCATTAGTATCGCTCAATACAAGCCACATTCCTGTCTTTATCATGCATGGGAATAGGGACTTTTTATTAGGTAAAGCCTGGCTACAGCAAACTCACGCTAGCTTACTTACAGAGCACTCTCTTGTTTATGCAGAAAACCAGTCCCCTATTCTTTTATCTCATGGTGATGAGTATTGTACTGCAGACGTTGAATATCAATCTTTCAGAGCCCAAGTGCGACAACCTGAATGGCAGGAAACAGTTTTATCTATGCCTTTAGCAAATCGACTCGCCTTAGCTGAACAACTACGTAATGACAGTAAGAGCATGTCTTCTGATAAAGCAAACGATATTATGGACGTCACAGAAACGGAAATAATCAATCAATTAAATAGGCATCAATGCAAGGTGTGTATTCATGGGCACACCCATAAACCCTGCCTGCATAAGGAGCTTAACTACAAGCGATTGGTTTTAGGTGATTGGGACCAAGATATTTGGGTGGCTATTCTAGAAGACAATAAATTACAGCAATACAAAGCAGATATTAAGAGTATGAATAATGAGGATGATTGGGCATTGTCAAATTTGTGCAAAATGCACTCATTAATCATTTAAAGACATCTAGATAGCTCGCCCTTACGTATATTTAGATATTTTTTAAATCGGCAAATGCAGTAAATCTTTTACCCAAATCGTTTCTTTGGCGCCTCTTGATCGTTCGTATTCTAAACCTCGATCATATAAAAGTGCTATTGCTCGAAAAAAGGCATTATTGATTAATACTGGTGTCAGCTCTTCTTTATGTGCAATCCGCCAATGGCTTTGAGCCTTATTTGTTAATATTTGGTATAAGTAATCTAGTTCAAGAGAGCCTTGATATATTTCATTTAAATTGACTGGTGGATCGCTTTTTGCAATTTCCATTGCTAACCAAAAAGTCACATCTGCAAGTTTATCTTTCATGATATTCTCCAGTTTTACTGTCGTACGATTAAAAGTGTAGCAGTATTTTCTGGAGAACATAAAAATCTTTTTAAAATATATCTATCAACTTTTGAGATGAATTTAAATGGGTTTATTTGGGGGACCACTGTGCAAGCGAAAAACATCATCAGGTTCAACAATTAGCGTTTGCTCTATTTCCCTAAATAAGGCCACTCTATCATCAATACTCTCTTCACTGTATTCTTGAGCAAGCGCTAGATAGTCCTCAAAGTGCCTAGCCTCTGACTTTAAAAGTGATATATAGAAAGCGGATAGCTCTTCATCAAGGTGAGGTGCTAGGGCGGCAAAGCGTTCACATGAACGAGCTTCAACAAAAGCACCAACGATAAGCGTGTCAACTAATCGTGCGGGTTCGTGAGTACGAATTTTTTTACGTAGCCCATCAGCGTATCTTGATGCCGCCAAATGTTCATAAGATATGTTACGCTTTTTCATTAATTTATGTACTTGTTCAAAATGAATCAGCTCCTCTCTGGCTAATCGTGACATTTTATGTAATAAATTATCCCTCTCAACATAGCGATACATAAGGCTCATTGCGGTTGATGCGGCTTTTTTCTCACAATGAGCATGATCAACTAACATGATATCTTGGTTTTCAATGGCCCAATGAACCCAAGACTCTGGAGAGGTACAAGGCAAAAAAGCCATTAATTCAGGATAGGACGATAACATTTTTCTACCTTTTTACTGTAAAAACACGGATTATAGCAATTGTACAAAATTTTAAGTAACAACTCTTTGATTTGGATACTATTTTAACAATGAATCAGTTTTTTGATCCAAACAAACTCACTATAGGGGTAAAGGTTGGTCTTGAGCTTGAACCTTATACGTTAAATTACCCTTTAGGCAATACTAAAAACACCTGGGTCGCTGATCAAGGTGGACGCCCTTTTGTATTGCGTTTCTATGATCCAAAAAGAGGGTCATCGGATGATTTTCTCGTGAATGCTAGAAAATATTTAAATTTAAAGCATCCTTCTATCACACCCAATTACCCTCCTTTTTATTCTAGCCTTTGGGTTTATAATTTATCAGCGGTCTGTGGAGGGGAAAAACTTTATAGCTATTTAGGAAAATACCCTGAAGGAGCCCCTCTGAACGTAGTCATTAGCATTTTTGAAGGTATAGCAAAAGCACTGGATCAATCTCACAAAAGTAATTTATTTCATGGCACGTTAGATCTTAATCACATTCATGTTGTAAATGGTGTTGGCGTGATGATCGCATTTGGTCATAACAATTGGTTAACCTCCATTACGGAAGATGATGCCGATTTAAGATTTATTGCTCCGGAATCCAAAACAGCACAGAGAAAAATTAATGCCAGCACAGATTCTTACTCCTTTATGAGGATTTTACTGGCTTCTTTATTAGGTGAATCAAAGGTTTCTTCAGATGGACGCATTGATCTTCCTAGTTCTCACTCAACAATAAGCGATAAAGATTGGAAGACGATTTGTAACTGGTGTCGAACCCCGGTTAAGCAACGCCCAAAGAATTTGATTGATGTTATTCGATTATTAAGAGCGAACTTATACCAAGTTACTGCCAATAAGAATATTGATAGAAAACCCGTTAAAAAGAAATTTACCATAATCAAAAAGCATAAACTTGCACTTATAGGTGTAAGCTCCTTCTTTTTTATATCGACTATACTTGCTTTTGTGTTTAACGCTCCCGATGAAGAGGCGTTTCCTCAAACACAAGCTCCATTACAAGCCGCAAAAAATTCAGCGCAGCAAACTCCAGAAGATGAATTTAAATTGCTACCTAATACACTTCAAGATGAATTGCAAAATGGTGATAAAGCACCTGAGGTTACTAAGATACAGCCCAGTACATTCGAGATGGGGGATAGACAAAATGTGGGTGATGATAATGAAAAACCGGTCCATACCGTAATAGTTCCTACAGGATTCTATATTAGCTCGTATGAAGTGACGTTTGATCATTATGACTTATTTGCAAAATCCACTAATCGCCCTCTCCCATCAGATAACGGCTGGGGAAGAGGTAAACGTCCAGTTATTAATGTGAGTTGGTATGATGCAAAAGCCTATACTCAGTGGTTAACTGAGCAAACAAATGAAAACTATCGATTACCTACTGAAATTGAATGGGAGTATTCAATTAGAGCTGGATCTGGCTCCTCTTTTTGGTATGGGGATAAAGTAAGTTCTGGATATTCAGTTTGTGATGGATGCGGTAGTATTTGGGACGGAAAATCAACGGCTCCAGTGGGCAGTTTACTCAGTAACCCTCTTGGTCTTTTCGACATGCATGGAAACGTTGCTGAATGGGTTGAGGACTGTTACCACGATGATTATATCGGTGCTCCAACATCGAATACCGCCTGGAATGATGAGAGTTGTGACAGTAGAGTGATCCGCGGTGGCTCATGGTTTGACATTCCAAGGGTCGGCAGAAGCTCTACCCGCTATCGAGCAGATCCAAATTTAAAAGCCAGTAACTGGGGATTTAGAGTAACAAGAGTCATTAAAAGTGATGCAACCTTATGATTTATAAGAGTAATAATTCTACTAAATGGCCCTTATTCTGAAATCTTATGACTAAGAAGCGTTTTTTATGATGATATTCCTATAAAATAGGGAATATTAATATACAGAAGGGTTATTTGCTTTTTAAATAATCCTTCGAGCCATCATATCTATTCATCGATTTGAATAGATGGATAATAAAAAAGGGGAATAAATTGTGTTAGAAGCATATCGTAAACACGTTGAAGAACGCGCATTAGAAGGCATACCACCAAAAGCACTTGACGCTGATCAAGTTTCTGCGCTTGTTGAACTTCTAAAAAATCCACCAGCAGGTGAAGAAGATTTTATTCTTGACCTTTTGAAAAACAGAATCCCTGCAGGTGTTGACCAAGCCGCTTATGTGAAAGCTGGATTCCTTGCTGCCATCACTACTGGAGAAGCAACTTCTACTCTTATTTCTCCTGAATTGGCCACTGAGTTATTAGGTACTATGCTAGGTGGTTATAATGTTCAACCTTTAATTGCTTGCCTAGACAATGATGCTCTTGCCCCTATTGCCGTGAAAGCATTATCTCATACATTGCTTGTATTTGATGCATTCCACGATGTCGAAGAAAAAGCAAAAGCAGGTAATTCTCATGCTCAAGCGATCCTAGAATCTTGGGCCGCTGGCGAATGGTTTACTACTAAGCCAAAACCATCGGAAAAAATCACAGTTACTGTATTTAAAGTAACAGGCGAAACAAATACCGATGACCTGTCTCCTGCACCAGATGCATGGTCTCGTCCTGACATTCCATTACACGCTAATGCCATGCTTAAAATGTCTCGTGAAGGCATTAATCCAGACGATGATGGCACTATTGGACCAATCAAACAAATCGAAGCCTTAAAAGAAAAAGGCTTCCCTCTTGCTTATGTTGGTGATGTAGTGGGGACTGGCTCAAGCCGTAAATCAGCTACAAACTCTGTGTTGTGGCACATGGGCGATGATATTCCATTCATCCCTAATAAACGTGGCGGTGGTGTGTGTATTGGTAATAAAATTGCTCCTATCTTCTTTAATACAATGGAAGATGCTGGCGCGCTACCGATCGAGATGGATGTTAATGGTCTAGAAATGGGCGATGTAATCGACATCTATACTTATGAAGGCGTGGTTAAAAAACACGGCTCTGATGAAGTCATTAGTACATTTGAATTGAAAACAGACGTCTTATTGGATGAAGTTCGTGCTGGTGGTCGTATCCCTCTAATCATAGGTCGTGGCTTAACCGCCAAAGCGCGTGACCTTTTAGGTTTAGGTCCTGTTGATTTATTTAAAACGCCAGGTGAAACAGCTGATACAGGCAAAGGTTATACCCTTGCACAAAAGATGGTTGGTAAAGCGTGCGGTGTTGCCGGTGTTCGCCCAGGAACCTATTGCGAACCGAAAATGACAACGGTTGGCTCTCAGGATACAACTGGTCCAATGACACGTGATGAGCTAAAAGATCTGGCATGCCTTGGCTTTTCAGCTGATTTGGTTATGCAGTCTTTCTGTCATACCGCAGCATACCCAAAACCGGTAGATGTAGTAACACATCATACCTTGCCTGATTTTATAATGAACCGGGCTGGTGTTGCTTTGCGTCCAGGCGATGGCATCATCCACTCTTGGTTAAACCGTATGCTCTTACCTGACACTGTTGGTACTGGTGGTGATTCTCATACACGTTTTCCTCTAGGTATTTCTTTCCCTGCCGGCTCTGGTTTAGTTGCTTTTGCAGCGGCTACAGGTGTAATGCCATTAGATATGCCTGAGTCTGTACTTGTTCGCTTTAAAGGTGAAATGCAACCTGGTATCACTTTACGTGACTTGGTTCATGCTATTCCTTACCAAGCAATTAAGGAAGGCCATCTTACTGTTGAGAAGAAAGGCAAGAAAAACATTTTCTCTGGTCGCATCCTAGAAATTGAAGGTCTTGAAAACTTAACAGCTGAACAAGCATTTGAATTATCTGACGCGTCAGCTGAGCGCTCTGCTGCAGGTTGTACCATCAACCTTTCTGAAGAGTCCGTTGCCGAGTATCTTCGTTCAAATATTGTGATGCTACGTTGGATGATTGCTGAAGGTTATGGTGATCCTCGCACGATCGAACGTCGCGCTAAAGCAATGGAAGAATGGTTAGCTAACCCTCAATTGATGCGTGCTGATGCTGATGCAGAATATTCTACTATTATTGAGATTGATCTAAATACCATCAAAGAACCTGTACTTTGCGCACCAAACGATCCTGATGATGCTCGCTTATTGTCTGATGTTCAAGGTGCAAAAATTGATGAGGTATTCATCGGTTCTTGTATGACTAATATTGGTCATTTCCGTGCAGCAGGTAAACTGCTTGATGCCGCTGGAAAAGTGGTTCCAACCCGCTTATGGATTGCGCCACCAACAAAAATGGATGCACAACAACTGACCGACGAAGGCTATTACAGCATCTTTGGTAAAGCGGGTGCTCGCATGGAAATGCCTGGCTGTTCATTGTGTATGGGTAACCAAGCACGGGTAGCAGAAAAATCAACGGTTGTATCGACTTCAACACGTAACTTCCCTAACCGCTTAGGTAATGGCGCTGATGTATATCTTGCTTCTGCTGAACTGGCCGCGGTGGCCTCTCTTCTAGGTAAATTACCAACACCTGAAGAGTATTTAGAATATGCTAATAAAATTAACAGCATGTCTGCTGAAGTTTATAGCTACCTGAACTTTGATAAGATGGGTGATTTCGTTAAGAAAGCATCTTCTGTTATTGCTACAGATACGACGGCATAATCACTTAATTTAGCGTTACAAAAACCCCTCTTTATGAGGGGTTTTTTAGTTCTCTACTTTATTAAAGTAGCATTTGACTAAAGCCCTCTATTGATTAGGGAGTTTATTAACTAATAGCTGCTGTTTAACAGCTAGAATAGTATTAATAAGGTGCGCAGGGAAACTACATGTCTTTTTATGGGCTAAACCAACAATCCGCTTTAGTTTCACATCATTAAGTGGTCGTAAACACAAGTCGTGCCGACCTCGCGAAGAGTGCTCCGGTATCAAAGAAATTCCGAGTCCTGCAGCGACTAAATCTAAAGCGTACTCTTCTGTTTTTACCTCTGCTCGCACATCTGTCGTAAGTTCCTGTTTTTGCATCAAGTAATTCCACGACTCTAAAATGTCACAGGAAGTACGAGATATAAAAGGTTGTTTATCTATCTGTTTGATCGAGATAGAAGAAAAGTCGGCTAACCAGTGCCCTACTGGCATAGCAATAACATAATCGTCCTCCCATAACGGATAGAAAACATCATCTTCGTTAGTGTATCGGTTACAGGTAAAGCGTAAATCAGCACTTTCAGATTCATTAACGAGTTTAAGTGTCAACCCTGATACCTCGTCCAGCATCGTTTTTATTACCTGGCTAATAAGAGAGCCCGATAAAAAAGGCGCCAGTGAAATAGATAAGGACAGCGGTGTTGGAGTATCAATAAATAAACTACGGATTGCACTGAGGTCACTCACCATTCTACAGGCATGTGGATAGAGCTGAGAACCACTGTCTGTTGGTGAAACCCCTTTTGAATGTCTAACAAACAACTTAGTACCGAGATCATCCTCTAATTGAGCGACTGTGGTTGAAATTGATGGCTGTGCAACAAAGCAACGCTTAGCCGCTGAACTTAAGCTACGCTCTTCATATACAGCAATAAAGTAACGTAATGATCGTATGTCCATATCAAACCCTTTTAATGTTAAGTGTTGTTCTAATATATCTATAGAGGGAGCTCATTGCTATAGCTAAAAACTAGACCTATGGCAGAAAAACGGTATTTCTCATTTACTTCAAGAGTGGTTATTGTTAGAAAATCTTATTACATCAACACTTAAAGAGGTTCATATGTCACTTACATGCCTAGAAACACTTGGTATCAATAATCTTAAGCAAGGCGATACTTACTATAGCTTGTTAACAGGCAATACATTGGCTTTAGGTAATGGCAGTACTTTTTCTGCTCATAGTCCAATAGATGGCGCTAAGCTATCCACTTTCAATAACGCTTCTCCTGAGCAATTGGATAAAGTAAATGCGGAACTAAAAGATGCTTTTAAAGTATTACGTACTATTCCAGCTCCTCGTCGTGGTGAATTGGTGCGTCGTATTGGTGATGAAGCTCGAAAATACAAAAATGAACTTGCTCAAGTTATTTCTCTTGAAGCTGGGAAAATCGTTCCTGAAGCATTAGGAGAAGTTCAAGAATGGATTGATGTTTGTGACTTTGCTGTAGGTCAATCTCGCATGCTACATGGTTTGTCCATCGTTTCTGAACGTCCAGGTCATCGTATGATGGAGCAATGGCAGCCACTTGGCCCAGTTGCCGTTATTACGGCATTTAACTTCCCAATGGCGGTATGGGCTTGGAATGCAATGCTAGGTCTTGTGTGTGGCGACCCTATTCTTCTTAAACCTTCTGAAAAAGCACCTTTATGTGCATTGGCAATGTATCAAATCGCACAAAATGTTATTGCTGATATGCCTGATATACCAAAAGCGTCAGTATCTGTCATGATCGGTGACCGTGATTTAGGTGAAGCTATTGCCGCTAACGAGACTTTCCCGCTCGTTTCAGCTACGGGTTCAACAGCAATGGGGCGTGCTGTTGCAAAGACTGTTGCAGGTCGTTTAGGGCGTTCTTTGCTAGAACTTGGTGGTAACAATGCCATGATTGTTTCTGATACAGCGGATCTTGATTTAGCGTTACGTGCTATTGTCTTTTCTGCTGCCGGCACAGCAGGCCAACGTTGTACGACTTTACGTCGTCTTATTACTCATGAAAGCATCGTTGACGGGCTAGTTGAGCGTCTAGCTAAGTCTTATAGCTCCCTACCAGTAGGTAATCCATTGGAAGCGGGTAAGCTTGTTGGACCACTTATCGATGAAGGCAGTTTTGATCGTATGCAAGCGGCATTGGAAACTGCGAAGCAGCAAGGCGGTGAAATCATTTGTGGTGGCGAGCGCGTTACAGAGGATGTGCCTGCTGGCGGTTTCTATGTGAGACCCGCAATTGTTCGTATTGCACACGATGCTTCTATCGTTCATCAAGAAACGTTTGCACCTATCATGTATGTATTAACTTACAGTACTTTTGAAGAGGCAATTGAAATTCAAAATGAAGTACCTCAGGGTTTATCCTCTGCTGTATTCACTGAAAGTATGCGTGAAGCTGAATTGTTTATGTCTCCTGCCGGCTCTGATTGTGGTATCGCTAATGTTAATATTGGTACTTCTGGTGCTGAAATCGGTGGTGCTTTTGGAGGAGAGAAAGAAACGGGTGGTGGTCGTGAATCAGGTTCTGATGCTTGGAGAAACTACATGCGTAGAACGACAAATACAGTGAACTATGGTGGCGATTTACCATTAGCTCAAGGTATTGTTTTCGAGTAAAACCAACAGACCCGACTGAATCAATGTTCAGTTGGGTCTTCTGCATTTAATACTTACATTTATACAATGGTCGCTATTGAGGTGGTCGTTATGTCTGAACTATCGTGTGATTCTTTATGGCGTGCAAGTGCACCTGCCGCTCCTGTGTTACCCCAACTAGAGGGTCGTTTAAACGTTGATGTTGTTATTGTCGGCGGAGGCTTTACGGGGCTATCGGCTGCTCTACATATGGCAAAATTTGGCATATCGGTTGCCGTTGTAGAAGCGCAAGAAATTGGATTTGGCGGTTCTGGTCGTAATGTTGGACTAGCCAATGCGGGTTTGTGGTTAGAACCTGATCAACTGGATAAAGCGATAGGTATAGAAGCTGGAAAAGTGCTTTATGATGCTCTAGCCGCTGCCCCAGATTACGTTTACAAATTAATAGACGAATACAAAATTCAGTGTGAAGCTACCCGTAACGGCACCCTACATGCAGGTGTTGGTAAAGCGGGACTAGCACAATTAGAGCGACGTTATGAGCAACTGGCTAAGCGTGGCGCGCCAGTGCAATTATTAAACACGGCCGAAGCCCAGTCTCGTATTGGTTCCGAAAAGTTTAACTCTGCATTATTTGATCCTAGAGCTGGAACCATCCAACCTTTAGCTTATGCAAGGGGCTTAGCTGATGCGGCTCTCAAAGAAGGGGCAAAATTGTTTGATCATTCACCTGTAAATAAAATTCAGCCGACTCAGGAAGGTTGGGCAATATTTACGGAACAAGGTGAAGTACATGCGGAAAAGGTGATTTTGGCTACAAATGCTTACAGTGAACATGGGGTCAAGGAGCAAGCGCGTAAGTTTGTGCCGATTTTCTATTCTCAACTTGCCAGCAAACCTCTTTCTGAACCTCAATTAAGACAAATACTGCCAAATAAAGAAGGTGCTTGGGATACTTGTACAGTAATGAGCTCCTTTCGTTTAGATCAACAAGGTCGCTTAATATTTGGAGGGATGGGAGGCGAAGGAAGTGTACTTTCTAATTGGGCTTGCCAGCGAGTGAGTGAATTATTTCCATTTCTCAACAAAGCCGTAGAATGGGATTACTGCTGGACAGGTAAAATTGCTTACAGTGAAGATCATTTGCCACATTGCCAACAGCTTCAAAATGGATTATTCAGTGTCGCAGGGTATAGCGGGCGAGGAATTGGCCCTGGAACGGTAGTCGGGGCAGAGTTAGCCCAATGGTTTGCAGGGCAAAGAGAAAGTCTATCTATCCCTACAACACTTTTAAGAGACATACCTTTTAGAGAACTAAAGCGAATGTTTTATGAAGTAGGCGCTCATACGTATCACCTTGGTCAGCAATCGCATGCTCTAGATTAAATGTTCAATGGTTTACCTGTTTCACAAAACGCATTTTCGAGATGCGTTTTTTTACAGTAATATATCTACTTCATCCAATCGTCTGCTTTTAATCATCAATTAGCCTATCTTGGCATCTTATTTAAAAACATACTCTAAGACCAAAGAATTATTAGGATTGCCGTGTTATTTCTAGTTTTCATTAGAGATAAAAAGGCCCACTTAATTAAGCGGGCCTTTTGAAGAGAAGCGCTTCTCTAAGCAATTATGATCACTAGAATTACAGAACCATACGACGTAGGTCACTCAAGATCGAATTTAAATAAGTCATAAATCGTCCTGCATCACCACCATTTACAGCTCTATGATCATAAGATAAACATAGAGGTAACATTGTGCGTGGTTCAAATTCTTTACCATTCCATTTTGGCTCGATATCGGCTTTAGATACCCCAAGGATACCTACTTCAGGACAGTTCACGATGGGTGTAAAGCCTGTCCCTCCGATTGCGCCTAGGCTTGAAATAGTAAAGCAACCGCCCTGCATATCATTTGGCTTAAGTTGTTTACTTAAGGCTTTCTTAATCAATACATTCGCTTCTTCAGCAATTTGCAGAACGGATTTCTTATCAACATCACGTAATACAGGTACAACTAGACCAATTGGAGAATCAACAGCTATACCGATATTTACATAATGCTTCTGCACATAGCTTTCACCATCGGCTTTTAAAGAAACATTAAACGAAGGATTTTCTACCAACGCTTGTGCCGCGGCTTTAATTAGGAATGGCAAAGGTGTTAGCTTAATGCCTTTTTTCTCCATCTCCCCTTTAAGACCTTTACGAAATGCCTCTAAATCAGTGATGTCGGCCTTATCAAATTGTGTAACATGAGGAACAACCAATGCATTACGAGACATGTTCTGTGCCGTAAGTCTTTGGATTTTACTCATTTTCACAATTTCAATTTCGCCAAATTGACTAAAGTCAACATCAGGGACTTGAGGGATACCGGTGCCAGAAGAGACGGCTTGGGTAGGTGCTGCTATAGAAGATTTAACGGCGGCTTTAACATAAGCATGCAAATCTTCTTTCACAATTCGTCCACGAGGACCTGTAGCGCGTACAAGGCTTAATTCAACACCAAGTTCGCGAGCTAGCATTCTAACAGCAGGGCCAGCATGAACCTTTTTAGAAGGCGTTGATAAGACGGCTGAATTTTGATCTGAAGCAGGAGCGGCAGCCGCTATTTTTTTCTCAACAGGTGCTGATTCAGCTTTTGATGTTGCTGGAGTAGCCGTCGCTACAGGAGCGGAAATCACGCTACCCTCAACTTCTAAATCAAGAATCAAATCGCCTTCAGAAACTTTATCACCTTCCTTAACCGAAATGGATTTTACCACGCCTGATTTAGGAGCAGGTATTTCCATAGACGCTTTATCTGTCTCGAGAACGATTAAAGAATCACCTTCCGATACTTTATCACCAACAGCAACAGCAATTTCAATGATGTCAACATCAGTAGCGCCGCCAATGTCAGGAACATTAACAGATTCAACTCCACCTGCCGTGGTGGCCGTTGTAGGTGCTTCTGTAACAGTCTCAATTACTACGGCTGTTTCTTGAGCGTCAGCAGCCGGTTTAACGGGTGCTGCTTCAGTGGTAGATAGCAGCATCATATCGCTACCTTCAGACACCTTATCACCAATAGAAAGGCTAATTGAGCCAACTTTACCACTGAATGGGGCGGGTATATCCATAGATGCTTTATCTGTCTCAAGAACAATTAGAGAATCGCCCTCTTCAACATCATCACCTTCAGACACACAAATTTCAATTACTTCAACATCTGTTGCTCCACCAATATCAGGAACAACAACAGCTTTATTTGCTGTTTCTGTATTTACTGCTTCTGTAGCTGCAGAATCAGCAGATACTTCTTTTTGAGCCGGTTCAACTACTGGCGTTACCGTCTCTTGAGTCGGTGCTTCTGCAGTGCTAGCCACTTCAAGCTCTAGAACCACCGAGCCTTCAGACACTTGGTCACCTTCAGAAATAGAGATAGCCAAAACTTTACCTGCCAATGGAGATGGAACATCCATTGAGGCTTTGTCTGTTTCTAACACAATAATTGGTTGATCAACCTCGATCATGTCGCCTACGCTAACATTAATCTCGATTACATCGACATCGGCTGCACCACCAATATCCGGTACGCGAATGATTTCTGTACTCACGGAAATCTCCTTTGTCGTAAAGACGCATCAAATAAACAAAAAAAACTACATCGACCCGAAGTTCAGGTCGATGAACTATTAGTTGACTGACAATTAGCAAGTAACTGGGTTAGGCTTTTCAGGATCTAAACCAAACTTGACGATTGCTTGTGTTACAACAGATGCGTCAATCTCTCCTTTGTCCGCCAATGCCTTAAGTGAAGACACAACGACCCAATAACGATTGATTTCAAAGAAATGACGTAGTTTTTCACGAGTATCACTGCGACCAAAACCATCGGTTCCAAGGACATTATAAGATCCTTTAACGAATGGACGAATTTGATCAGCATAGAGTTTCATATGGTCTGTTGAAGCAATTACAGGACTTTCGCCATTCAACAAAGAAGCAACAAAAGGCGTTTTTGCGGTTGCTTCTGGGTGCAACATATTCCAACGCTCAACATCTAAACCTTCACGACGTAATTCGTTGAAAGACGTCACACTAAACACATCTGAATTAACACCAAAGTCATTCAATAGGATTTCAGCGGCCGCTTCAACTTCACGCAAGATAACACCAGCACCAAGAAGTTGTACATGTTGCTTATTGCCTTTTTTAGTATGTTCTTGAAGTTTGTACATACCTTTGATGATATCGGCTTCGACACCTTCAGGCATGTCTTCATGTGTATAGTTTTCGTTCATTACGGTTAAGTAATAGAAAACACTCTCTTTCTCTTGATACATACGACGCATGCCATCTTGAACGATAACAGCGACTTCATAAGAATAGGTCGGATCATATGAAACACAGTTAGGAATAGTGCCAGCAATGATGTGAGAGTGCCCATCTTCGTGCTGCAAACCTTCGCCATTTAAGGTTGTTCGACCTGCTGTTGCACCAATCAAGAAACCTCGAGCCTGCGAATCACCTGCCGCCCAAGCAAGGTCGCCAATACGTTGGAAACCGAACATGGAATAATAGATATACACAGGAATCATTGGATAATTACTATTACTATAAGAGGTAGCACAGGCTAACCAAGCAGACATAGCGCCGGCTTCGTTAATCCCTTCTTGAAGGATTTGGCCTTTTGCATCTTCTTTGTAATACATGATCTGAGTATGATCATGAGGTGTGTATTTTTGGCCTTCAGCTGAGTAAATCCCCAATTGACGGAACATACCTTCCATACCAAAAGTACGAGCTTCATCCGCAACAATTGGAATAACTCGATGACCAATTTTCTTATCTTTTACTAATGTATTCAGAACACGAACAAACGCCATAGTTGACGAAATTTCACGGCCTTTTGTACCTTGTAATTGAGCTTTAAAGGTTTCAAGTGATGGAACTTCTAATGCTTCACACTCACGGCGTCTAACAGGGAAATCTCCACCAAGTGCCGCACGGCGACTTCTCAAATACTTCATCTCAGGACTGTCTTCTGCCGGACGATAGTAAGGAAGATCTTTCAGTTCTTCATCTGTAATTGGAATGCCGAATTTGTCACGGAACATGGCCAATGACTCTTCATCCAACTTCTTAGTTTGGTGTGCTGTATTTTGAGCTTCTGCCGCTTTGAACATGCCATAACCTTTAACAGTTTGAGCAAGAACAACAGTTGGCTGACCTTTATGAGACGTTGCTTCTGCATACGCTGCATAAACTTTATAAGGGTCATGTCCACCACGGTTAAGGTTCATGATATCGTCATCAGACATATCCTTAACCATTTCTAATAGTTCTGGATACTTACCAAAGAAATGTTTGCGTGTATAAGCGCCACCATTCGCTTTGTAATTTTGCAGCTCACCGTCACAAACTTCATCCATACGTTTTATTAGTAAGCCTTTATCGTCTTTTTCAAATAATGGATCCCAATGACGGCCCCATAAGCATTTAACGACATTCCAGCCAGCACCACGGAACACACCTTCAAGCTCTTGTACGATTTTACCATTACCACGTACAGGGCCATCTAAGCGCTGTAAATTACAGTTGATAACAAAAATCAAATTATCAAGTTTTTCACGTCCAGCGAGTGCTATAGCACCTAAAGATTCAGGTTCATCACACTCTCCATCTCCTAAGAATGCCCAAACCTTACGGTCACCTTGATCTACTAAGCCACGACTATGTTGATACTTCATGACGTGTGCTTGATAAATAGCTTGTAAAGGACCAAGACCCATAGATACCGTTGGGAACTGCCAGTAATCAGGCATTAACCAAGGGTGTGGATAAGAGGAAAGCCCTTTGCCATCGACTTCGCGACGGAAATTATCTAACTGCTCATCTGTTAAACGCCCTTCTATATAAGAACGAGCATAGATTCCAGGGGAAATATGACCCTGGAAAAAAACCATATCACCGTCTTGCTTTTCTGTGTTACCACGGAAGAAATGGTTAAAACCAATATCATATAGCGTCGCAGCTGATGAGAAACTGGTAATGTGCCCACCAAGTGTCGAATCAATACGGTTCGCTTTCATCACCATTGCTAACGCATTCCAGCGAATAATAGAGCGAATTTTACGCTCCATAAATAAGTCGCCCGGTAACGTTTTCTCATTATGAGGTAAAATGGTATTGCGATAAGATGTCGTTATAGAAGCTGGCATCGGTGTACCCGCTTTTGCAGCTTCCTTTGTTAAACGATCTAGAATAAATTGCGCGCGATCAGGACCTTCTTCTCGAAGGACAGACTCAAGTGCATCTAGCCACTCTTTTGTTTGAGTTGGATCGATATCTTCGAGTATATGCTGCTCCGTCATAGTGTTATAACCCCCGCCATAAGAACAGATTCTAAAATCCCTATCATTTGACTTTTTGAGTCAATGATTGGGAAGAGTTAAACGAAACGTCGGAATCTACACTATCATTAATGTAAAAACCAGCTACAACCATGCCATACTTTAATGAGTATTTAGGCATAATATTAGTAATCTCTCAAATGCGCAGAGTTATTATTTTGTTCTCTATTCAACGTCATTTATGAATTACATCACTTGAATCGTTTATTTAATTGGAACTCTTTGTGGATAGAAAATTGCTTGATAAAAAATTCACATCCGTATTTTTTGCAAATAACTTTGCTAGATTTACAAAAGAAATCAAGCTGTTTTTAATAGAAAATCAGACCTTTAGCCTTGTTTATCATCTATTAGAATCAGCTTTGATATGTAAAAAAACATCTAACCTATTTACAACTTCGCGCTAAGAGTAACACCTAATTTTTACATCGCCTAGACTGGACAAGTTATATTCATTTAATGTAGGAGCATAAAAAGCGGTTAAAAAAAGCAAAAAAAACCTAGATTCAGAGTAAAAAGAGAAGTTCAAGTTAGTTGCATTATGCATTTTATCTATTTAGAGCGCCTTATTCACTTAATGAATAGTCGATATCAAAAGATTGATATGTTACTTCTTTATGAAATCCCCACTATTTATAGACCTCCTTATACCTATAACACCCCTACGTTTTCGTCAGTTGGTTGCGCGTTTACCTGCCTTCTACTCATCATTTATTGCTATGGGCACTTGTTATTATCAAACTTTAGCGACTACATTTATACAATTCTCAATAATTGAGTAACTGACGAAATAACAATTAAAAGCTACAATAGATTATTTTTTAAATGACCGGAATTCAATATCATGACTCTAGATGATCACTTTCATGCCTCTATTATTCAACAAGTAGAAACCGCATTAAAAGAAGACATAGGAAGTGGCGACATTACGGCCCAACTAATACCTATTGAAAATACATTAACCGCTAATGTTATAACGCGTGAGCCTGCTGTTTTATGTGGCACCTTATGGGTTAACACTGTGTTTAATAAGATCGATGACCGAGTTTCTTTAACTTGGCTTGCAAAAGAAGGCGATTTATTAGAGCCAAATAAACCTTTTTTGATCATTGAAGGCTCGGCTAGATCTATCCTTACAGCAGAAAGGACCGCATTAAATTTTTTGCAAACACTTTCCTACACAGCCACAGTCTCAAGAGAATATGCAGATATAGTAAGCGGTACCCAACTTGCGATTCTAGATACTCGAAAAACCATCCCCGGATTGAGATTGGCTCAAAAATACGCCGTTACTGTTGGGGGAGCTAAAAACCATAGGATTGGTTTATACGACGCCTTCTTAATTAAAGAAAATCACATCATGGCAGCAGGTTCTATCGAAAAAGCGATATCAATGGCCAAGTTAATAGCACCCGGTAAGGCTATAGAAGTAGAGACTGAAAACTTAGACGAAGTTGATCAAGCCGTTGAAGCTGGTGCAGATATCATTATGCTCGATAATTTTACTCTAGAAGATATGACATTGGCCGTTACTAAATACAAATCTAAGGTGAGATTTGAAGCGTCAGGCAATATGACAAAATCGGATCTTTTACTGGTAGCGAAAACTGGAGTTGATTACATTTCTATTGGCGCGTTAACGAAACATGTAATCGCTATTGACTTATCATTAAGAGTTATCAAGGAATCATAAATGGATGATGCGATATTAGTTATCAACAGTGGTAGCTCATCTTTAAAGTTTGCCATTCTTGCGCAAGCAGGTAACCAACTTGTTGTAGAAGGAATTGCCGAAGGGCTTGGTTCTTCGGCTGGCCATTTAACAATTAAGTGTGACGGCAGAAAAACGGTTCAAGAACTGACACAAGCTGATCATAAGAATGCATTGGTAAAAATAAACTCATGGCTTGAAGAGAGTCCATCTTTGAAGTCCTGCCTAAAAGGTATTGGTCATCGTATTGTTCATGGAGGAGAGTTTTTTAGCGCTTCGGTCATCATCGATGACAATGTGATTAAACACTTAAATGAATGCGCTGAGTTAGCACCATTACACAGTCCAGCTCACTTAAAAGGTATTGAAATAGCACAATACTTATTCCCTACTCTACCTCAAGTCGCCGTGTTCGATACAGCTTTTCATCAAACAATAGAAAAAGAGCACTTTTTGTATGGAATACCAATATCCTACTATCAAGACTACCATTTTAGAAAGTATGGATTTCATGGAACAAGCTATCGATATATCAGCCAAAAACTGGAAGAATGCTTTCCTTTAAGCATTCAACAGGGGGTACTTGTCGCTCATTTAGGTAATGGTGCAAGTGTCTGTGCAATCAATTCAGGTAAATCTTCTGATACTAGTATGGGACTTACACCTTTAGATGGATTAATGATGGGCACTCGCTCAGGCAGTGTTGACCCAAGCCTAATTGCATTTATTGCTGAAAAAGAAAAACTAACAGTCGAAGAAACGATTGATGTTTTAAATAAGAAAAGTGGTTTATTAGGGGTATCTGAAATTTCAAATGATTGCCGTCTTTTAGAAGAAGCGATGCAAGCGGGTAACGTGAAAGCAAAGCTTGCCTTAGATATGTTTTCAAATCGTGCCGCAAAACAACTTATGAGTGTCGCTACCACTTTAAATTCAATAGACCATATTGTTTTTACAGGTGGGATTGGCGAAAACTCAACTTACATCAGAGAAAAAATTTGCACCAATCTAAAAGCATTCAATATAAGCATTGATACTCAGAAAAACCTGAACGCCTCAAGGGGTGACATTAGTTCGATAGCTCAAGATAGTTCATCATCTAAAATCTGGATAATTCCAACTAATGAAGAAAAGATGATAGCCCTAGACACAATTAATCTAATAAAAAATGATGAATAATACTTTCATTACCTTATTTCACAAGGTGGAACACTAAGATGTCAACAAATGTATTGATGACTGTCCCAACAGGCCCCGGAGTCGGATTGACTTCTGTTTCAGTGGGTCTTGTTAGAGCATTAGAACAGCAAGGACTCAAAGCCAGTTTTTTTAAACCGATATCGCAACCCCATCCATCAGATACTGGCCCTGATAGGTCAACATCGATGGTATCTCAAGGGTCAATACTATCGCCAGCTGAACCGATCTCCTTAATTGAAGCAGAACGCTATCTTTATAATGATAAATTAAATGAATTAATGGAAGAAGTTGTTGGTCGCTTTCAAGCCTCAATAGAACCTGGGTCAACTGTGATTGTTGAAGGGCTTGCTCAAATTCCCGGTCACCCGTATGCAACTCGATTAAATAAAGCCATAGCGAAAACTTTAGATGCTGGACTTGTTTTAGTTACCGCGCCAAACAACATGAAACCGAATGAATTAGAACATCATGTTGAGATAGCTGCTGGCTCTTATGGCGGCATAAAAGCGGCAGATGTGATTGGATGCATTCTTAATAAAACACTTCCAGGATCATTAGGGTCCAGATCTTACGGTGATATATTTGCTCAAAGACCAATCTTTAAACGTAATTTCAGCCTTTTAGGTCAAATACCTGCATCAGAGGAACTTACCCATCCTAGAGTTAAAGATATATCTGACTTTTTGAACGCAAAGATCATCAATGAAGGTGAAATAGAAACTCGTAGAGTTCAGTCTTTCACTCTCTGCGCACGCAGTGTCGAAAACATGCTGGAAGCATTAAAGCCTGGTGTGCTTGTTTTTACTCCAGGAGATCGTACTGATGTCATTATGGCTACTGCTATTGCGGCACTCAATGACATTAAAATATCAGCGCTCGTTTTAACGGGGGGTTATCAACCCAGCAATGCCCTTATGGCACTTTGTGGTAAAGCTATGGCAAAGGGACTCCCTGTGTTGTCTGTTGACTCTAACAGTTGGGAAACGGCGATTAACATGCAGTCTTTTAACCAAGAGATCCCTCTTGATGACAAAGAGCGGATACTAAATGTTAAAGAACACATCGCTCGTTGTATCGATCATGACTGGATTAATTCCTTTGCTCTAAACCAAGAAGAAAGGAAATTTTCTCCCCTGCATTTCGTTATCGCTTAATTGAACAAGCTAGAGCATTAAATAAACGTATTATTCTGCCTGAAGGTAATGAACTACGTACGATACAAGCCGCATCCATTTGTGCTGAGCGCGGTATAGCTCGATGTGTATTGCTTGGAGATAAAGAGGAAATTATAAGAATAGCTAAAAACAGCGGCATAGATCTACATGATCTAGTTGAAGTTTTAGATCCTAAATTACTACGATCCAAATACGTTGGACCAATGGTTGAGCTAAGAAAGCAAAGAGGCTTAACGGAAGTGGTAGCTCAAGAACAGTTAGAAGATAACGTGGTTCTAGGTACCATGATGCTGCAAGCTGGCGATGTTGACGGTTTAGTTTCTGGTGCTGTTCACACAACAGCGAATACAATTAGACCAGCGCTACAACTTATTAAAACTTCCCCTAATGCATCTATTGTCTCATCTGTATTCTTTATGTGTTTACCAGATCAAGTATTGGTTTATGGCGATTGTGCAATTAACCCTGATCCAACAGCAGAACAGTTAGCGGAAATAGCCATTCAAAGTGCTGATTCAGCGGCGGCATTTGGCATTACTCCAAGAGTGGCAATGATAAGTTATAGTACTGGTGGCTCAGGTACGGGTAATGATGTTGATAAAGTTAGAAAAGCAACAGTAATCGCATCATCTAAAAGACCAGATTTGTTGATTGATGGACCGTTGCAATATGATGCAGCGATCATGGAAAAAGTAGCGCAACAAAAAGCGCCGAACAGTAAGGTTGCAGGGAAAGCGACTGTCTTTATCTTCCCTGACTTGAATACAGGTAATACCACTTATAAAGCGGTACAAAGAAGCGCTGATGTTGTCAGTATTGGCCCTATGCTTCAAGGCATTCGTAAACCAGTAAACGACCTTTCAAGGGGGGCTCTCGTTGACGACATTGTATATACGATTGCGATAACCGCTATTCAAGCTGCGAATAATTAGACTCTCTAGACGAATCATTTCCAACCTAGGCCTTGTCTAAAATCCAATAATAGACAAGGCTAACTCTGGAGGTTATAGTTTATGGGGTCATGTAATAAGGTGTTTTATGTCGGTTTCTCTTGCTTATATTAATAATTTTCAAAATCAGCCTTATGTTGATAATGAATCCGTTCGCCTTGAAGAAAGAAAATCACATGAAGAAAACCAAACATTAACAACAGCTTCAACTGTAGTAACGCTTTCCGAAGAAAGTAAACGACTGTCAGAGAATGATAAATCTCAGCAAAACACGTCTACTAATGAAGAAAGCGATAGCGCTTCGGAAGAGGCTGAAATTAATGAAACAGAAAAGACACAGGACAAGGAGACTACAGAGCTAACTGAAGATGAAGTCAAAAAAGTAGCCGAGTTAAAAGCTCGAGATATTGAAGTTAAAACCCATGAACAAGCTCACGCAATGGTGGGTGGTAAACACGCTGGCTCACCTAGTTATACCTATGAGCAAGGACATGATGGGAATAATTACGCCGTCGAAGGTGAAGTTCCAATTGATGTAAGTACTATTGCAAATGACCCACAGGCCACTATAAGTAAAATGCAACAGGTTTATCAAGCGGCTCTTGCACCAGCACAACCCTCTTCTGCAGATAGAAGTATTGCCGCTGATTCTCAAAGCAAAATATCTGCTGCAAGAGCCGAGCTTTTAGAAAGTAAAAATGAAACTATTGACAACAAACAGACTGATCGGCAATCTAACAATTCAGTTAATAGCGATTCGAACGATACACAAAATGACATTAATAATTATCGGCCGATTGACTCTTATTTACTAAACTCAAACACAAACACAATAGGAGGTACCTTATCTAAAATAGTCTAATTAACCAACAATAATACAGGATGTATTATCAACTTTTTTAAAGGATTAAAAAATGAAAAAAACAACGACTCTCCGTGCGTTTACCCTTATTGAACTTCTTGTTGTCATAACAATAATTTCTATTCTTGCAAGCTTTGGTGCACCACAATTAATACAAAAAATTGCGAAAGCCAAATTACTAGAAGTATATAGTTATTCAAATGGCCTACAAACGGCAATAGAAGAAATTATCTTAACTACAGGCTCTTTCCCAAACTCAACCCAATTTGAATCATTAAAAACATCACAAAACCTAAGTGATAATAGCATTATTACTTCTGCATCTATTGAGCAAGCTCAGGGCATTACAGGTACGGTTAAAATTGAGTTAAAAGAAGAAAATGGAATCGAAGCAAATCAATACTTTCTTTTTTCTCGTACCATAACGGCTAAATGGGATTGCTCATCAACGCTTCCAAAATCATTACTTTCTGAACATTGCCGTAATATTAACAATGAGGGGCATGAAGATGATAATGATTGAAGAGTCACTAAACATTGCAATTGAAAATAACGCTACTGATATTCACTTATGCCCAACAGCAACTGATTTCTTAGTTCAATATAGAATATCCGGTAAAATCACCCAACTTCATGCAAATCATGTCTCAAAAAATGCATTAAATAGATTAAAGATGCTCTCTAACCTTGATCTTTCTGAAACTAGAAGAGCTCAGGAAGGCCAGTTTTCATTTACCCATCATAAAGAAGATTTTTTCATCCGAATCAGTATTATTAACACGAAACTAGGAGAAAAAGTCGCACTTCGTATATTACCCACCGGCTTCAAACACTCATTAGGCAGTATTAATCTACCAAAGAGCATCCACGAAAACCTTATTCAATCGCTATTGAAGCCAAAAGGAATTATTTTTGTTTGTGGTGCCACAGGCGCAGGCAAAACCACCACTCTATACTCTTGCTTAGAATATTTGAATAATGGTGAAAGAACCATTTTCACCATTGAAGACCCTGTAGAGTTTACTATTAAAGAATTTTATCAATGTGAACTGAATCCTCAAATTGATATTACTCCTCAATATATATTAAAAAGCCTATTGAGGCAGGACCCTGATGTCATTTTTATTGGAGAATTAAGAGACAAAGAGACGGCAGAGCTTGCGTTAATGGCCGCTCATACTGGTCATTTAGTTCTGACAACAATACACACAAACTCCGCACTAGAACTTTTCTATAGACTACAGAACTGGAATATCGACATGTTCACCTTGGTAAGTGCATTAAATTTTGTTATTCATCAAAAAATGACCTATCAAGAGGGGCATCGTCGCCCTCACTTCAGCGGTATTGCTCCTAATTGGGGAAATAATCTCCCCGATGATTACTTTTCACTGATCAATAATAAATCAATCTGGGAGGTTTTTAATGACGATGGAAACGCCTAATTGTTATTTTTACTACCTTTTAGGAGAGGATCGACAACAAATTGAAATAAAATACAATCAATTTTGTATAAATGAATTTCAACAAAATAAGCGTTATTTTAGGGTCATAAAAAAAAGAATCCATAAAATAAATACTGTCAAACTGATGTCTTTGCTCGTTGAGTTAAATAACAGTATGGAAATGGGAATGACCCTCAATCAAGCCATTTCGAGTATTGCCTCATCTGGCGATAAACAGCTGTCCTGCCTATGCTTATATATTTCACAACAAATAAATAACGGAGTATCCGTTCATCAATCTGTATCAAATGTATGCGATAAAGCGACTCGGTTTTTATGTGAATTTCTGCCAGAGAACACAACACAAGAAGGTTTTAAGAAGAGTTTAGCGATCATAATTCAATATTTAAAATCCAGAAAAGAGGTGTCAGATAAATTAGTAAAATCACTGTATTACCCTTATTTTATAGCACAATCATCTTCAATTATCATGATCATTAACGCTATCATGAAAGATGCATTTGAACTTTCTCTTTTAGCTATTTATGGGCTAACATGCGGAGTTCAGGCGGTCATTTTGTATTTGGTCATCAGTGGGAAGATCATATTTTTTTAGAGCAATTTTTTTCATCTCTTAGGCTTTATAATTTTTTTGAGTTACTATTGGCTTCCATCGACTCAGGTGAATCTTTGCAAAATAGCATCAAAAAAATAGCAATGTCATCGTCTCACCACCTAAATAAGAAACAGCTCTATATTCTCTATTATAAAATCAGGCTTGGCTTTGATTATTCAGACAGCTTCCCGCAAAATTGGTTTCTTAAAGAGTCTCGGCTGGCCTTGGTAAACTCTAATAAAAATGGCAGTATAGACAGAGCGCTTAGCATGGCTTCTGAATTACAAAAACAACGATGGACAAAAACGTTAAACACACTGAATAACATCATCCCTGTTGCTTCTTTATTAATTGCAGGCTTATTTGTAGCACAGCTATTAATTAGTATTTACGCCCCTTTAATGGAACCTTTTTGATGCAATATGACATAACTTTTCTTTTCTTTTACAGCTTGATTTTGTTATGCATAGGCAGCGTAATTACGGCGTTTTTACATAGGTGGCCATTGCTATGTGAATTCCGCTGGAACAAAGAAGCTCATGATATTGTTGGGCTTCCCTTTGATGTAAAAGAGCCCCCATCATTCATATATGGACGCTCACAATGCACCAAATGCAACAAGACACTTTCTTTTATTGAGCTTATTCCTGTTTTTAGCTATCTGATACAACTAGGAAAGTGTCGTCATTGTCAAAAAAAGATAAACATTCGTTACTTCATGATTGAGATTGCCACTCTCTTATTCTGTATCCCACTCATTTTTATTGAAGTAAATGTATTACAACTGTTCTTATTAAGTTCAATTTTTTGTTGTTTGCTTACTGTTGCTATTTTCGATTACCACCACCAATGGATTCCTGATGAGCTTAATGGAATTCTGATTTTCCTCTCACTTGTTCTGGTACTTCACTCGAATACGGATTTAAAATCTTCGGTATATGGTGTTTTATTTGGATACGGTGGGATTTATATCATTCGCTTACTTTTTTTAAAACTTCGTAATATTGAAGTTATTGGCTTAGGTGACGCAAAATTATTAGCCGGTATTGGTGCTTGGTTAGGTGTTGGGTCATTATCTTATGTATTATTCATTGCTAGTATACTTGGAATTATTACTTTTCTATTCCACCGCCAAAGGCAAACCGCCTTCGGTCCTTATTTATGTACTGCTGCATATTTATTTTTTTGGAATCAAATTTTATGAAAAAAATTCTAGTGGGGCTAACTGGAGGTATTGGTAGTGGAAAATCAACCGTTGCTAAACTGTTCTCACAACTCAATGTTGAATATATTGATGTGGACGATATATCAAGAGAAACCGTTCTCCCAGGCTCGCTCTTATTAAGCAAAATATCAAAGCGATATGGTAGTGATATACTAAACTCTGACCACACTCTCAATAGAAGTAAACTACGCAGTATTATATTTAACGATCTCTCTGAAAAAGAATGGCTAGAGTCCGTTTCCCACCCGGCAATTAGACAATTAACGATGGAAAGAATAGAGTCTTTCACGTCAAAGTATTGTTTACTAGTCCACCCTCTTCTTTTCGAAACGAATCAAGATCAAATTTGTGACGCAGTTATCGCCATATCTGTTTCCAAAGATCTCCAAGTCGAAAGAGTTTGTAACCGTGATAAAACCTCTAGCGCAGAAGCATTAAAAATTATAAATACGCAATTATCTAATGATGATCGAGTAGCCAAAGCTAAATATGTTATTGAAAATACTGGCAATGTAGATGAATTGGGTGATAAAGTCTCTTTACTACATCAACAGATTTTAAACAGTATTAATGAATAAAGTAAAACAAAACACGTTCATCGCTTGTCCAACTTGCAAGAAGCAAACACTTTGGTCTAAAGAAAATGACTTCAGACCATTTTGTAGTGACAAATGTAAATTGATTGATTTTGGAGACTGGGCTAACGAAAGCTACAGTATCCCTCAAATTGACTCAGAAGAGGACGAGATTATGACCGCAGATCTATCCTCTGACTCTGGCTACTTACACTAAGGAAGTACCAGCAATGATTGATTTTTCAACAAAAAAAGCGATCCTTATTGAAGACATGGCTGAAGCAAGGATTCTGCAGAAAAAGATGCTTACGGATTTTGGTTTTAAATCTATCGATATTGCAATGAAGGCCGAATCGGCCATCGAGTTGCTTAGAAATAACTCATATGACCTGATCTTATCAGATTATAATCTTGGTAATGGTAAAGATGGTCAACAGCTTCTTGAAGAAGTACGTTGTTCTGCGCTTATTCCGAATACATCCACTTATTTAATGGTGACAGCTGAAACCTCAATTGAAATGGTTATGGGTGCCATTGAATACCAACCTGATGGCTATATTACCAAACCTTTCTCTCAAGCACTGCTTCAAAGACGTTTATTAAAGCTTCTAGAAAATAAAGAAAAACTGAAAAATATCAATATCGCACTTGATACAAAAAATTATGACGTAGCGATACAAGAATGCAGAATTACCATTGAAAAGTACCCTTTCTTGCAAGGAAAGTGTAACCGTATTATTGGTGAGTGTTATATTGCATTAGAAGAATACGACAAAGCCAAAAAACTCTATAGTAAAGAACTTAAAAAACAAAAAATGCCTTGGTCTCTGTTTGGTTTGGCAAAAACTCATCTGCTATTAAAAGAATATGCGGCCGCTGAAACGAAACTAAAACAGTTAATGCTTGATAATAAGTTTTTTGTTAATGCCTATGACTGGCTAGCAAAGTGCCTTATTGCTCAAGGCAGGCACACTGAAGCGCAAGCAGTTTTAATTGATGCATTAGAGCGCTCCCCTAAAAGTATACTGAGACAAATCGAGCTGGGCCGTTTAAGTTTAGATCTAAAAGATTATCATCTTGCAGAAATTTCTTTTAGAAGAGCTGTATTTTTAGCTAAGCATTCTTGCTTCAACTCGTCTGATATTTATCTAAATCATTTACGCGCGATTGTGGGCATAGCATCTCAGCAAGAACTTTTGCCTCGTCAAAAAGAGAGTTTTAAAAGTACTTTGAAGAAAGTTGAAGTCTTTTTAAGTGAAAGTATTGAAACAAATACAGCGGCGCATGAAATTAAAGTACAATTATATTTAAATCAAAATGATAAAATAAATGCAACCGATGCGTTTAGCTTATGGGAAGATGATTTTAAGAGTGGGGCTGCTTCTCAGCCTTATAATGAAATCAAAGAGCAACTTAGTCTTTAACTAGGTATTTATTATGAACGAATTAGATATCAGTACTATTTTGGCTAGCGCAATTCACGAAAGTAAAAACCGTATTGGCACATTGCTTTACCATACCCATACCATTAAAAATCATAAGGAAATGGATACAGATATCGACCAAACAGTTGATACCATTGAAAATATTTTAAAACAACTGAACGATGAATGGGTTGAGTATTTATATCTTTATAAATTATCAACAAATGGCTATAACATTCAATATGAAACCTTGAATGTATCTGAGTTTCTAGATGATCAAGTTTTTGTATTAAGCAGTACAGCAATATCAAAAAATTTAACGTTAGATTTTAGATGTAAGGACGGTTTATTCGCGACATTCGATGAGCGACTGATCACTTCTGCAATCAGTACAACAATATATAACTCTTTTCGATTCGCTAAAAAAACCATCACTATTACGGCTGAAATGCATGAGAATTTTTTGGTTTTTTCAATTGAAGATGATGGCCCTGGTTTTGAGAATGATGAACATGATGATTTTTTGTTTTCACAAAATACTGGGCTTGGTCTATATTTTTGTGATTTGTCGGCACAATCTCATATCATAAATGATACGAGTGGCTATATAACTAAGGGAAAATCAGACTTACTTAATGGCGCATGCCTTAAAATATTTTTACCGCAATAGTATTATAGGCACTCTATTTTTCAACAAGGATAGAGGGGATTAGGATAAAATGTTGGTTTATAGCCTCTCCTTTAAGCAGCTTCATACCAATTTCGATTGCCCTCTTCGCCATCAACTCTGGTCTTTGAATAGCTGTAGCAATCCATGGACCGTTTTTCTCCATTATAATATCAATCGCAAAAGGCGCACCATCTACCGATGCCATGATAAACTCATTTCGATGTGCTTGTTGTGCGGCACGTAATGCTCCCCACGCTGTTGGGTCATTAATGGCGAATACTGCATCAATACGATCATATTCCTCCATTAAGTACGTCATAGCTTCCATGCCCCCTTCGACACTTCCCGCCCCATTCATTCTATCGCTAAGTAATTTGATATCAGGATAATTACCCAGTGTTGATTTACACCCGGTGACACGCTCAATAACCGAAGAAACCAATACTCCATTAATGATAACAAAATTGCCTTTATAACCAATTTCTCTTGCCAATCGCTCACAGGCTACCATACCAGCCTGAACATTATCTGTAGTGATCGTTGCATCAGCACCTTTAGCATTGACATCAACCGCAATTACTTTAATTCCTAATCTTTGAGCCTTTGCAACAACAGCAGCAACTTTGTATTCATCCGCTGCAGTTAATACAATTAAATCTACTTTTTGTTCTATAAAATAGTTGAGTTGTTCAATTTGACGGTTTAAATCATAAGCATCTGAACGAATTAACATTTTTACAGGTTCACCAGTAACAGCTTGAGCTTTTGATGTAATTGAGTCCACTAATTGAACAAAATATGGGTTCCCTAAATCGGCTACGCTAATCCCAATCGACTTAAGAGGGGAGGTTTCAGAGGAGCGAATAGTATGAGGCATTAGTAACATAGCGACTAGAAAAAGCATCGAAATACTTTGAAGCAACCGTATTTGAACGGCCAGTTGATATGGCTGACTTATAAGTAATCTTATCCTCTTCATTTGATGCATTAGTTTTCCTCTGATTTCAACGAGTAGCTGACTCGGTATTAAATCCGAGTCAGCAGTGTATTACGCGGCAACAGTCGAACTCTCTACCTCCATTGCGCCAGTCATTATAGCGACAGCATCGGACATAGTATGAGACTGAGGCGTAACCACGGCAGCACGTTTACCCAAACGATGTATATGAATACGATCAGCTACTTCAAACACGTGCGGCATATTATGACTGATCAAAATAATGGGAAGCCCTCTATCTCTCACTTCCTTGATCAAACTCAATACCCTACGGGATTCTTTTACACCTAAAGCGGCAGTTGGTTCATCCATTATAACGACTTTACTACCAAATAACGCAGAGCGAGCAACCGCAACCCCTTGCCGCTGTCCGCCAGAAAGCGACTCAACCGCTTGGCTAATGTTTTGAATCGTCATCAAACCTAATTCAGCCATTTTATCACGTGCACGCTTTTCCATTTTATTTTTATCTAGCATCCGAAATACTGAGCCTAAGATACCTGGTTTCAGCAATTCTCTGCCGAGATACAAGTTATCAGCAATATTTAATGCTGGAGATACGGCCAAATTTTGATAGACAGTCTCAATACCTAGAGATCGAGCTTCCATCGGGGATGAAAAATGTACCGCTTTTCCATCAAGCAGTATTTCTCCTTCATCCGGTATTAAGGCCCCTGACAAGGCTTTAATTAAAGATGATTTCCCAGCCCCATTATCACCAATAATGGCTAAAATTTCTCCAGGATACAATTCCAAATCAGCGTGATCGATGGCGGTTACACTACCATAGCGTTTTACTAAATTTTTCGTTTGTATTACCGGTGTTTTATCATATTGAGCACTCATTATGCTGTCCCTCTTCTGATCCACTGATCGACGCCAACAGCGACGATAATCAAAATACCAACAGTGAATTCTTGCCATAAAACATCCACACCTGCTAGGGCTAAGCCATTACGAAAGACGCCAACGACTAAAGCGCCAACAAGTGTTCCATAAATAGATCCTCTACCACCAAATAGGCTACAACCACCAATTACAACAGCGGTTATACTATCTAAATTTGTGGTATATCCTGCCTGAGGGCTAACTGAGCCAATTCTTCCAATCAGAACCCAAGCACCTATAGCACACACAACACCGGCCAACACATATACGGATAAGAGAATGCGATCAGTACGAATCCCTGCCAATTTTGCAGCGGCTGGATCATCACCTGTGGCATACACATGACGTCCCCATGGAGTCCAATTTAGGGCATACCAGATAATAAAGAAAATACCTAACATTAGTATGGAGCCATAGGTTAAACGAGCCCCAAAAACATTCACTGTTTCACCTAACCATTGAAGTAACGGAGCCATAGAACTAATGTCTTGCGAGCGGATGGTTTCACTTTTCGAATACCAAAGGTTCAAAGCAAAAAACACATTCCAAGAGCCTAAAGTAGCAATAAAAGGAGGCAATTTCATACGAGTGATTAACAGGCCATTAATAAACCCAGCGAATGCACCGACCCCAATGCCGATCAACAAAGCTAACCAAGCATCAAACCCATAATCAACTGCCATTCGACCCATTACAACAGATGCCAACACCATAATTGCACCTACGGATAAATCAATGCCAGCCGTAAGGATAATTAAGGTCTGAGCAACTCCGATCACACCTATGATAGTGACTTGTTGCAATACGAGGGATAAATTAAAAGGTGATAAAAATCGATCACCGACAATTAAACTAAAACCGAACACAGCAAGTAGTAACACGATACTTGGAGCCGCTATAGGGTATTTATGTAAGAATTTTTGAAAACTTCGAACAAAATTTTCTTTATTCTCGAAGTTCGCAGTATAAGTCTGTGCTTGATCTGCGACTTTATCGTGATCAAGCACCGCTGTAGAAGGTTTTGGATCAGTAGAACTCATAGTTTACTCCAGGCGAGAAAAGAGCCGCTAGAAAAGACAAGAGACTAGCGGCATGCTAAGGGCGCCTTTTAGCCCTTTATCTTACAAATAAAATTGAGAAGGATTAGCCCCAACACATACTCAAACCAGGTTTAGAACCTATTGAGTTGACATGGTTAACAGGATTATCCGTAATCAACTGCACACCAGTATCGAAGAAATCCAACCCATCTGAGGCGGATGGCCTCGTGCCTGATTTCGAAAATTCAACAATGGCTGTTACCCCTTCAGAAGCCATTTTTAATGGGAATTGCATGGACGTGGCACCAATCACACCATCCCTAACATTTAATATGCCTGGGCAACCTCCATCAACGGATACAATGGTGACATTATTTTCTAATCCAAATGCTTTTAAAGCTTCATAAGCTCCTGCTGCTGCTGGCTCATTGATGGTATAGACGAGATTTACTCCTGGATCTTTCTGAAGTAAATTTTCCATAGCCCGACGACCACCTTCTTCTGAGCCCTGAGTCACATCATTACCGACTATTCTTGGATCTGTTTCATCGCCCATTTGATTAGGATCTTTAATATCAATCCCAAAACCTTTTAAGAAACCTTGATCACGAGCAACATCGACAGTAATTTGGCTACTATTTAGGTCTAGAAGAGCAATTTTTGCCGTTTTGGCGTCATCCCCCATTTTCTTTTTGGCCCACATACCAATCATTTCGCCTGCTTTAAAATTATCCGTTGCGAAAGTCATATCGGCTGCACTGGCGGGACTTAGAGGCGTGTCTAATGCGATCACTACTAAACCCGCTTCACGGGCTTTTTCAATCGTTGGGACAATGGCGGAAGGATCACTTGGTGCAATTAAAATGCCTTTTGCTCCCGAAGCAATTAAATTTTCAATCGCTTGAACTTGAGCCTCATTGTCACCATCGTAACGACCTGCAAAAGTACGTAACTCAACACCAAGCTCTTCTGCTTTTTGCTGAGCACCCTCCTTCATTTTTACAAAGAATGGATTGGTATTTGTTTTCGTTATCAGACCAATGATAGTAGGATCAGCTATAGTGACAGAGGACATAGCACCAGCTGCGATAAGACAAGCGATTTTACGATACATGAATTTCATTCTATTTATTACTCCACTGTTGTTGTTATTATTGGCAGCAATGCCAAGAAACAAATTGTCTTGCTCTTGTTTCTGAGTAATAACTATGGAGAACAAAAATTAATAGATGATTTCACATTAGATATTTATTTGTAATTTTTGTAATGTTTCATTTATGATATTTTAAATATTCTGTTTAAATCATTGATTTTAAATGGCTTTTGAATGAATAAGTCATCATCTTCTAAATGATATTTTTCCTTAAGCTCTTCTTGTGGTAATCCTGACATCAATAATACCAGACCGGAAAACCCTGTTGTACCAAGACTCTTCTCATTTTCAATACGATGCGCTAACTCAACACCATTCATAGATCCAGCCAGATTAACATCAGAAACAATCGCATCTGGTAACACAGATGAGGTAAACATCTCAAAAACTGCCTCAGCACGATCAAAACATTGTACGAAAAACCCCATTTTCTCTAACTGTTCCTGTATTGTTTGACTCACTTCACTATCATCCTCAACTAACCAGATAGTGCTTGAATCAGGCAAGCTAGTCCATGCTGAATCACTCTTAAGGTTGTCTAAAGAAGGATCGTGAAAAGTTAGCTGTTTAGGTAAAAATAGACACACTTGTGTCCATTTTCCAAGCTCTGATTTAATAAAAATTTCGCCTCCACTTTGCTTCACAAAACCATAAATCATACTCAACCCTAACCCACTTCCTTTACCGATAGGTTTGGTTGTGAAAAAAGGCTCAAAGATACGATCAATAACTTCTTCAGAAATGCCTTCTCCTGTATCTGTAACACGAATTCTTATAGCAGGAACATCGCTTTCAGGTAAAGTACAAAAATTTGTAGAGAAAGACAGCGTTCCACCTTCAGGCATAGCGCTAGCACTGTTTAATGCTAAATTTAACAATGCATTTTCAAGCTGAGATGGATCAATTATGCTAAAGGCATCAGGACAGTGTAAATTGCTTTTAACCTGAATTTTTTCACCTACACTGTATTCAACCAAATCTAACATTCCTTCAATCAAGTCATCAACGGCAATAGATATTGGAAACAGTTGTTGTCGTCGACTAAAAGAGAGCAAGCGCTGAACTAGGTTACTGCTTTTCTCTGATACCGCTAACGCTCTATCTATGTATCTGGTTTGATTTTGTGTTTGTGGGAAGGAATCTGATAGCATTTGCAAATTCCCCATAATCGCTGCTAATAAATTGTTAAAATCATGAGCAACGCCACCGGTTAATTGCCCCAGCATTTCCATTTTTTGTGCTTGTTGCAATTGACTCTCAACATTTTTCCGTTCGGTTAAATCCGTATAGAGGGTAACAAAGCCCCCTTCAGGCATAGGTTTTGACCGAAATTCAATGATTTTACCTGAGTCAAAGTGTCGTTCGAAACTTTGAGAACTTAGATGACGAGAAATGTTAATTTCTTCCATATATACTTGTTGATTTTCTAGATTAAGGTTTTTATGTTGTCCTCGATTAATTAAACTTTGGACTTCACTGAGTGACATACCTATACGTAAATCTTTATCTGTTAGGCCAAATACATTTTGGTAACCAGAATTCCAGGCGATCAGTGTTCCTTTTGTAGAAAAAACACTTAACCCATCATTCATATTGTCAAAAATAGTTTCTAACAATCGTTTTTGCTCAGACAATTCGGCTGTAACCTCTAGTCTCTGTAGAGCATCACGACGAAAGACCTCAAAGGCATCGACTAATGTCCCTATTTCATCATTCCTATGGGCCATAGGTTTCTTTGAATCTACCCGTCCTAGAGACAGCTGTTCCATTTCATAGGTAATTGACTCTAAATCTTTTGTCATACGTTGGCTATATAGATATAAACGGGTCAATCCAAATAATAAAAAAATAGAGATGCCAAGAATCCAATTCTGACCATTGGATACAAATGAAGTCACATCCTGACGCTGTCGACTTACTTTTTTTTGTAGATCTCCAACAAAATTACTCACCTGGCTACTCAATTGTTCTGATTTAGCACGAATAGAAATCAATAAATAATTTTTCCTTTCTTGGGTCAAATTCAATCTTTTATGTGCGGATAAGAGATCATTAGCGATACCTGATACGGGTGACTTTTGCGTTTTTAAACGAAGAGTTTCTTCGATACTTTCAGGAACATTACTAGGATCTTCAAGTAACAGCAGTAGCCAAGCTAGGCCCTGTAAATCACTCACGATGGCAGTATTTTCATTTTGAAGCTGACGAATATGAAATTGGTGGACAAGACTATCTTCACGAAGATAAAGCTCCTCTCTGACGAGAGCAACCAGTTCCTCTAATGTGTCTTGTAAATCGTTTAAGCGATTATCTATATTATTACGAAACCGAGTATTGACGAGACTTTCAGCAACAACTCTTAATTCATAGATACGACTATGAATGCGTTCAGATTCTGCTTGAAGCTGAAACGGTCGCCCTGATCCAGCGGTATAAGGCGCGATAGCGGCAAGTTGAGCAACCCCTTCAGCTAAGGTTAATGCAGTACTAATTTCTGGCAAGGTCTCAGACTCAAATTCAGATAATGAGGCTTGGCTGACCTTCATTGATTGCCAACCTATGCCCACCATAAAAAGCGCCACAGCACTGATAGCAAAAATCGTTAATGAAGCTTTTTGACGAATACTAATAAAATTCATTCAACTTGCTCGGACGGGACCTTGGAAACAATACCCTAGCCCTCGTTGTGTTTTTATAAACTGCGGCGTTTTTGGATTTATTTCAATTTTACGCCTTAACCTTAAAATTAACACATCGACAGTACGATCAAATACCTCTGTTTCTAAACCTCGGCTTTGATCAATTAATTGTTCGCGAGAAAAAATTCGATCGGGATGGCGTGCTAACACTTCTAATAATGAAAACTCACCTAAAGTGAGAATTACCTGCTTACCCTTTGGATCATGTAATTGACGTGAGGTTAAATTTAAACTCCAACCGTCAAAGTATAGGTAATCATGGGATTCTTCTATTACATGATTTATCCCAATAGGCGAGTTATTTGCGCGTCGTAAAAGAGCATGTACTCTAGCCATAAGCTCTCTTAAATTAAAAGGCTTCATCATATAATCATCGGCAGCTAACTCTAGGCCAAGGATTCTGTCTGTTTCATCCCCTTTCCCAGTTAGCATCATAATAGGCATAGAGTATGTTTCCCGTATTTTTCTAGCTAATTGAAGACCATCCTCATTTTGAAGATACAAATCCATTAAAATTAAATCTACATGATGTTGATTTAATTGCTCCCACATTCCAGAACCATTTTTCACACTGATGGAAAGATATCCTTTCTGAGTAAAAGCATCACAAAGGAGGTCTCTAATATCTTGGTCATCGTCTACTATTAGTAAAGTCTTCTTATTATGTTCTATCATTGTAAAAATCAGAGTCCATTTTTAGTTATTATTTATTTCAAACTAGATTTAGAGTTATACAATAATTAGCTATAACACATTAATATTAATGAAAAGTTAACAGCTATCCATTTAGTGAAATTGGATAGCTGTTATCTAAATTAATGATAGATATTCTATTTTATTTATTATTGATTGTGGAGGTTAGATCGACAACCCTAGTTAAGGTAGGTCGGCATTTATGCCGACAAAAAGAGGATCATCAGGATAAGTTGATTGGTTACTCTTGAAGAGCAATACAGGTCTGAATTTATTACGAACACACATTGTCGCCATTAATTCCAACCTTGTATCTCTCCTAGAGTTTCTGTTTAGCTAATAGAGGCTCTAAGAATCCGATGAGGCCGTGCCCGACCTTAGCACTAAATGCTGTTCTGTAGATTACGCTCCCGGGTTCTTCATCTTGTTATATTGAATGGTATTCAGGTGCCTATTGATTAGTGACGCCGTATGAACAAGGGTAATAAAAGATGAATAATATTGGAATAGATATCAGTAAACATAAATTGGATTGCTTGTGGCTAAAAGACCCTCAACTCAATAAAGTGAAAACAAAGGTATTCAAAAATACGACTGATGAGCATCAGCGTTTAGGGCGTTGGCTATTAGACCAAATTCAGGCTTTAGGTGCCGCTATGAGAAAGCTTGTACAAATTTGTTTTGGTGTTATTAATCATCAAAATGAATACTACCCACTGCTAAAAAATTAAGTTGCGGGTAGTTGGGAGAGATAGTATCTACAGGAGATGTAAGTCGGGATTCATCCCGACAAAAAGTATCATGTTAGTCGATATAGGTATTATGTGTGGCATTATTGTTGGCCTAAAGGCCAACCTACAGACGAAAAAAAGCCCTGACTGCGCGAGCAATCAGGGCTTTCTAAATAAAACTTGACGACGACCTACTCTCACATGGCGAATGCCACACTACCATCGGCGATGACGCTTTTCACTTCTGAGTTCGGGATGGGATCAGGTGGTTCAACGTCTCTATGATCGTCAAGCAAACGGGTTGCGTTCGTTCTGAGTGTCTGTGTTAAGCCGTTAGGCTTAATCCAGCATGTTCACTCACAACACGCCAATACGTGCTTGAATCTTTAACAATGCTTTTTTTGAAATAGCGATAACCAAGTATCAAACCAGCCACATCATTGCTGATGCTGTCGTAATCTGTGTCTCTATGATCTTTTCATGATGCCGTTTGACCCTTCTCTTTACGAGTTTTCTCAGTCTCTCTTTATCACTCAAAACCACTTTGGTGTTATATGGTCAAGCCTCACGAGCAATTAGTATTGGTTAGCTCAATGCCTCACAGCACTTACACACCCAACCTATCAACGTCGTAGTCTTCAACGGCTCTTTAGGGGACTTATGTCCCAGTGAGATCTCATCTTGAGGGAGGCTTCCCGCTTAGATGCTTTCAGCGGTTATCCCGTCCGAACATAGCTACCCGGCAATGCCACTGGCGTGACAACCGGAACACCAGAGGTTCGTCCACTCCGGTCCTCTCGTACTAGGAGCAGCTCCTCTCAAATCTCAAACGTCCACGGCAGATAGGGACCGAACTGTCTCACGACGTTCTAAACCCAGCTCGCGTACCACTTTAAATGGCGAACAGCCATACCCTTGGGACCGGCTTCAGCCCCAGGATGTGATGAGCCGACATCGAGGTGCCAAACACCGCCGTCGATGTGAACTCTTGGGCGGTATCAGCCTGTTATCCCCGGAGTACCTTTTATCCGTTGAGCGATGGCCCTTCCATACAGAACCACCGGATCACTAAGACCTACTTTCGTACCTGCTCGACGTGTCTGTCTCGCAGTTAAGCGCGCTTTTGCCTTTACACTCTACGCATGATTTCCGACCATGCTGAGCACACCTTCGTGCTCCTCCGTTACTCTTTGGGAGGAGACCGCCCCAGTCAAACTACCCACCACACAGTGTCCTCGATCCCGATAAGGGACCTGAGTTAGAACCTCAAACATACCAGGGTGGTATTTCAAGTTTGGCTCCACTAGAACTGGCGTCCTAGTTTCAAAGCCTCCCACCTATCCTACACAAGTAGGTTCAAAGTTCACTGTGAAGCTATAGTAAAGGTTCACGGGGTCTTTCCGTCTAGCCGCGGATACACAGCATCTTCACTGCGATTTCAATTTCACTGAGTCTCGGGTGGAGACAGTGTGGCCATCGTTACGCCATTCGTGCAGGTCGGAACTTACCCGACAAGGAATTTCGCTACCTTAGGACCGTTATAGTTACGGCCGCCGTTTACTGGGGCTTCGATCAAGAGCTTCGCTTACGCTAACCCCATCAATTAACCTTCCAGCACCGGGCAGGCGTCACACCCTATACGTCCACTTTCGTGTTTGCAGAGTGCTGTGTTTTTAATAAACAGTCGCAGCCACCTGGTATCTTCGACCGATCAATGCTTACGGAGTAAATCCTTCACACTAACCGGCGCACCTTCTCCCGAAGTTACGGTGCCATTTTGCCTAGTTCCTTCACCCGAGTTCTCTCAAGCGCCTTGGTATTCTCTACCTGACCACCTGTGTCGGTTTGGGGTACGGTTCATGTATATCTGAAGCTTAGAAGTTTTTCCTGGAAGCATGGCATCAACTACTTCGTCCAAAAGAGGACTCGTCATCAGTTCTCGGTCTTAAGAGGGCCCGGATTTACCTAAGCTCTCAACCTACCACCTTAAACACGGACAACCATCGCCGTGCTAGCCTAGCCTTCTCCGTCTCTCCATCGCAATATACATAAGTACAGGAATATTAACCTGTTTCCCATCGACTACGCATTTCTGCCTCGCCTTAGGGGCCGACTCACCCTGCCCTGATTAGCATGGGACAGGAAACCTTGGTCTTCCGGCGGGGAAGTTTTTCACTCCCCTTATCGTTACTCATGTCAACATTCGCACTTCTGATACCTCCAGCCTGCCTTACAGCTTGACCTTCAACGGCTTACAGAACGCTCCTCTACCATGCAAGATAAATCTTGCATCCGTAGCTTCGGTGTACAGTTTTAGCCCCGTTATATCTTCCGCGCAGGCCGACTCGACTAGTGAGCTATTACGCTTTCTTTAAAGGATGGCTGCTTCTAAGCCAACCTCCTAGCTGTCTAAGCCTTCCCACATCGTTTCCCACTTAACTGTAACTTTGGGACCTTAGCTGACGGTCTGGGTTGTTTCCCTTTCCACGACGGACGTTAGCACCCGCCGTGTGTCTCCCGTAATTGCACTCATTGGTATTCGGAGTTTGCATGGGGTTGGTAAGTCGGGATGACCCCCTAGCCCAAACAGTGCTCTACCCCCAATGGTGAGATACGAGGCGCTACCTAAATAGCTTTCGAGGAGAACCAGCTATCTCCGAGCT
>NZ_JAPUBN010000007.1 GCF_026966905.1 Marinomonas phaeophyticola
GTTATATGCACTCAAATAGTATGGCTGGTTTAGCTAAAAATGTTGTGATCAATCTTACTTTTGTAAACGCTGCTACGAGTTTCGCTATTATAGTTTTCCAATAGTCACTAATAAGCTTTGTTGTTTTTATTACTGCGTAATGTAACAAAGCTATTATTTCGTTCTGGCAATTGTGGGTAGCTCAATTTATAGTGTGGCTATTACTACCGTCTTTTACTTTAAACTTCAGTAATTAAGTTTAAATTTATCAGGCATATAACAAGCAATTTAACGGGACTTTTACAGCTGGCTGTGCTCGTCCCTCGCAAATTTTAAGCCAGCAATAAAAGCCCATTAATTGGGCGTTATATGCAATTCATGTAGTAGGGTGCTTTAGCTAATATTTTGGTTATTAACTTTTACTTTTTTATGTGCTGCTACGTGTTTCGCTATTATAGTTTTCCAATAGTCACTAATAAGCTTTGTTGTTTTTATTACTGCGTAATGTAACAAAGCTATTATTTCGTTCTGGCAATTGTGGGTAGCTCAATTTATAGTGCATTTATTACTACCGGCTTTTACTAGTTGCTTGTGTATTTATGTTTAGGTTTATCAGGCATATAACAAGCAATTCAACGGGACTTTTACAGCTGGCTGTTTCGTTCCTCAACATTTTAAGCCAGCAATAAAAGCCCATTAATTGGGCGTTATGTTTAAAAGGAGTTTTTGTGCAACTTGAAGCTGAAAGTATATTCGGAAAGTACTTTATAGATATTAATGAAAATACTTCTGAAGTTTTAATTTCTGATTTATCGGGTGATAAATCACTAGCATTAACCTTGAAAGATTTTGAAGGGATAAATCCAAGTCATAAGCTGGAAATTTTCGGGGCTGGTTGCAGAATAATTGATGCGCGAGTTAAGGAAGCTATAAACACCAATAATGATGAGCCTGAGATCGAGGAAAAGCTTGTCGAAGCAACCTTAGCGTTATTGATTGCTGATTTTACAAAGCGTTTTGGTAGTCAACAGCATAAATTGAAAAGCTGTGTTTATCATTCATCAGCATTAGAGTTTTGGGAACAAATACCTGAGCTTGTGATTAGGAAAGGATGCACTAAAGAATCAAACATCCTTATTGTCGCTCAAGAGTTAGCGCATAGAGGGCTCGTTGAATTTAATGAATCTGGTATGGGGTTTATGTTAACGAAACTAGCTTTTGTTAAATGCGAAAATTTAAGTTGTTTAGATAAAGCTAATGCATTTTTTACTAAACACCAATTATTCATGGCTGTATTAGCGGTAGTTGGTATTGTAATTGGTTTAATCAGCATAATTTAAACATAACAAGAACTTCAAACGGAAAAAATACAGTTGGCTGTTTTCACTCCGTTCAACATTTTAGCCAACTACATTTTTCCGCTTAAGTAGGCGTTAGATTTTTCGTTTATAAATTGAGGTTTAAAGTGGAAGTAGAAAAAGTAAATTCCCAAGCTATTTACAATCAAGTTAAATATATTCAAGGAATATTCGATAAGTCTGGAATAGAGATAAAAAAGCATAGCTTTTTATATAAGTTGCTATCGAAGACATTAAAAAATTACGGTGCATCAAATACACCATTTGAAATATTTGATGCTCTGTATGTAAATAGAATTTATTCGGCATTATTAAACTTAGAAGACTGTCACAACATTAAATCATATTTAAAAGACCTGATGAGATCTACATTAGATTTTATGGAGGTATCTCAATCCCATTCAAAAAATATACTTTTTGAACTAGAGGTAACAGGTAAACTTCGTAAAATTTTCGAGAAAACATATTTAGCAGAGCCCGACATAGTTGTACCATTTGAAGATGGTAATGTTGGAATTGCTTGTAAAAAAATAATTTCAGAAAGTAACTTTGAGAAACAATTATCTAAAGGTGTAAATCAAATTAAAGATAATGATTTTATTTTTGGCATTGTGGCAATAAATATTGATAATTTACTACCAGAGAAAACAATTTTGAATGCAAATACATTTAGTGAAGCTTTAGAAATATTGCACAATCAAAACATGGACTTTATTAATAAGTACTCTCATAAATTTAAGAAATATTTAACTGAAAATAGAATTATATCTGTACTTGTAGTTTCATCAACAATAGCTGATATAAAAAATGAGAATCCAAGATTCAATAATATCTCTCAGTCTACAATCTGGACTATTCAAGGGCTAGAAGAAGAACACAAAAATAAGGTAAATCAGTTTAAACTATTAGATGATAATGCTACATAGTATTTTGTGTATGTATATAGAAGTGAACGTAATTTACTTTAATGTAATATTAATTAGTACGTCGTAAATCAAAATCTAACAAGTTGCTCAAACGGACACAAACAGCTGGCTGTGCTCGTTCCTCGCTATTATAGCCAGCCATTTTTAGCCGCTTAGCAAAGCGTTAGCCAACCTCAAGAAAGGATTGCAACCACACGATGAGAAGTGGCAAAAAAAGTATTCTTACGCCTATCAGTCCAATTGTGATAGCTGATAATAAGTCGTATTGGGCTACACATTTTTATAGTATTTTAAAATGTATGGATAGCCATAAAAACTTAATGCACTCCCCAAGGAGATTTCAAGAGTTTCCTACTTGGTCATTAAGCTTGCTTAGGGGGAATCTTCCTCCCAATTTTTTTGATCAAATCGAAGTCTATATTAGGAACTGGGGAGTGCAGTATTTCTTTGCGAGCCTGTTTAATCAAAAAATTGGAAGTCACATAATAATTGAGTTGATTGAAAGGTTAGAAGAATTATATGCAGTTTGTTTTAACAAAGATTTAGAGCAGTTTTTATTTTATGTTTCAGGAAATGATTCTAGTTTAAGTTATAAATTGTCAAACAGGTTTACTGAGGTTTTTCCATTTAGAGAAATGAAAGGCTCAGTAGCTGATTTAATAGGATATTCAGATCTTTGTCTTGTTTTAGACAACACTTTTACAGGTTCTTCTATTGGAATCTTTGGTGAAGTGGAAGGAACCTACGGTAATAAACTTAGAACTGAAAGCTACTGGGGAAAGAAGCAAGAGTTCTGTGTTTTTAGTGTTGGTGTTGTTGATGGTGATCAAAAGCTAATTTATTTTGAGGAGTCGAACCACAAAGGCATACCAAGAGTTCATCTTATGTTCGAAAAATCTCATTTTTTCATTAGCGATTTTTTGGAAGTTCTGAACTGTTTTAAATTCTTATTCTTGTATGGGCCGACCACAAAGTACCGTTGTCCAGATGATGAGTTTGGTTTTTTCCTAGCTGAGATAAAGAAAAGATGGTCTACCCCCATAGAGCAGGTCTTTGACTTTTTGGAAAAATTTATAGATGGTGGCGATTTGGTTGGTTATAACGATGGGGCTATATCAATTATCACAGACCTACAGTCATAGTTGGCTAACAAAGAAAACCTAAGACACCCATTTAGTTTGTTTATATATGTCAATTAGTTAGGTTATAAAACTCAAAAATGAAAAGGAAAGTTTGCCGAGGGCCAGAAGTCAGTTTGTCGTTTGGTTGAAGTTCCAGGGAATAAATAGGTTAATTAAGTTAACTGAGAATGAGGCATTCTCAGTTTCGTTGAACTACACCGCTTCGCGGAGCGGTTCATTTCATTGTTTCCTGTCTAATTCTATGATTCGTTACCAAACTTAGCTCCCCACTCATGGTTGGAAATGACGTTATAACCCTATTACGCCATCGGCTGACTTTTCGAAGTCACGCTGTGTTTCAAACGCCATTTTCTGCACAACATTAGATAAAAACGCAAGTTGAGTGTTTTCAGTAACCTTATTGCGGAATGAGTCCGTCACTATTTCATCACTGACGCGTTGTAAAGTTTCATCACGAATGCCAGAGTGCATGTCTGCTAAAGTCTCTGTGAAGGCATTAAGCGACATTTTCTCGGTGGCGGTACTGTCGCGGCGAGCACTTTCAAATGCGACTAGCGTACTGACCATATTACCAACGTCTTGTTTATAAACGTCGAAGGTTTTTGCGCTGTATATATTTTCCGATTCATGACCTTTTACCGAGTGGCCGTTAACCATGTTGACTTGGTTTTTGGTGGCGCCTAAAAGTATTCTTGACTGATTCACCGCACTGTCGAGGTTTTTAAACACAGCCGCGCCTTCTAATGCGACAACCGTCAGACCTTCTTCGATGTCAGGGCGCTCGATCAACGTGACATCATGATAGCGTGAGCCGTTGACCAGCGAGAGCACATTTTGGTTATTGCGCAGCTCACTTACCACAGCAACCGCTTCATCAAGGTTCTTTTTATTACTATTCTCTGACACCTTGTCTTGCAGCATATCATCGAGTCCTATGGTGGTAATCTCAATGTAAGCGCGTTTTTCTGGGTTCGATAAACCGCTTAGTTCGGTTCCCATGGTCTCTAGTTGTTCTTCAGAAAAGTCGTATTGCTCCAACATATTGATCATGCTGCTAACCGAGTCCAAAGCAAACTCTCGACCATGGCTTTCTTCATTGTCTTTTAACAGGGCGTCATCACCATGCCATGCAATGCCAAAGTCTTTTTTGACCTGAGACGTTATCTCATAAATCTTGACCGAGTCGACCATATCACCCAATGCGCTAAGCAGAGAGTCGGGAAGTTGGTCGCCCTCTGGACCCGCTAGCTGAGCCAAACGGTCGCCTAGGACGGTGTCTAAGCCGTAAACGCTGAGTAAACCGCGTTGTGCTTCATCGCTCATGTGCCCCAGTTGCTCGGTTAAAGCGCTAGGATCGTCTGTGGCCACGATAGCTGTCACATAGTTGTGTAGGTTATTGGCGGAAGTATCATTACGATAAGGGTCAAACTTGACCTGAGTGATTTTTTGACCGAAGACATTTTGTTTAAAGCTGGCGGCGGCATCGACATCGACTTGTCCAGCGTATTTGGCAGACTGTTCTAATATAGCACTGCGCTCAACCGTATTACTGCTTTTCAAGACATCCATAAATTTAGCAACTTTAGTTTGATAAGAGCGGTCGGCTTCGTTATGGGTCGTGTAATTTGCCGACGCTGGCAGAACCATCGCTTTGACCGTGATGGCTAAATCCTGTAGCGCTTCATCGCTCATGGATTCCGCCATATTCAGAAACTCAGGGTCGGTTAGCACACCGGCATGAAGGAAGTCGCGCATACTGTTTTGATAAAAGAAATGGCCCGCGTTGCCCTCATGTATCGGACCATCAAGGCGCTCAGCAAGAACCTTTGCTTTTGCTTTAAGCTCGGGTTCATTTTGATAGAGATTATACGGATCTCCTTTCGGGCGAATCAATGAAAAGGAAGACTCTTCTAAGAGATCATTCTCACTTCGATGAACCTGTGATGAGCTTAGACCCACTAACGCTTCTTGTAACCCAGAAGAGGAAGTATTGCTGAGTTGAGCTTGGCTAGATCGTTGGGATGAGTAAAACGTCATCGCCACATTCGTATTGCCCATACCGGTCACTGATATATGTGCCATCTATAACGTCCCTTTAATGAATCTGTATCTTGTTAGCGGCTAAGCTGCATGAAACTTGAGCCGTTTTTTTGCCACATCAGCCCAATCACACTTCCCCTAACAAACCGAATAAAACCTGATTAAAACCTGAGACATCCTTTTTGTTTATTTATACATTTCAATTAGTTAAGAAATAAAATCCTATATAGTTGTAAAAGAATAATACAGGCCACCCATCACTTTATTGATGTTTCTTTGATCACGATCTAAACTAGAAAAACAAACTCAAGGATGAGGGGAAAACTATGCCAAGGGCCAGAAGCCAACAAGTCAGTTTGTCTGATACTCCGTACTATCACTGTATTTCTCGATGCGTTCGCCGTGCTTTTTTATGTGGTGAAGATTCTGTTACTGGAAGAAGTTTTGAGCATCGCCGTGGTTGGATCGAGGCACGAATTTTATTCTTAGCTGAGGTCTTCTCTATCGATATTTGTGCTTATGCGGTGATGAGTAATCACTTGCACATTGTGTTACATGTAAATGAAACACAAACTAAAAATTGGTCTACTCACGAGGTCTTAAACCGCTGGCATTCCTTGCATAAAGGGACGTTATTTACACAACAATACGCCCGTGGCGACACCATGCCAGCTTATGCAATTGAACTGGCTGAGCGGTCGGCGGAAGCGTATCGAGAAAGGTTGTCTGATATCAGTTGGTTTATGCGGGAGCTGAACGAACCCATCGCACGGCAAGCGAATGCTGAGGATGAATGCACTGGACGATTCTGGGAAGGGCGCTTTAAATCTCAAGCCTTGTTAGACGAAGCCTCTGTTTTGGCTTGTATGGCCTATGTTGACCTTAATCCAATTCGAGCCAATGTCGCAGCCACGCCGGAAACGTCAGAATTTACTAGCATCAAAAAACGGGTGAAAGCGGCTGGAAAAAACGTTCAACCAAAAGCCTTATATCCTTTCGTTGGGAATGAAAGTAAAAATAAAACAGAAGGCATCTTATTCAAGTTAACGGATTACCTTGAACTGGTTGATATGACAGGTCGCATCGCTCGACAAGACAAACGCGGTGCAATTGACTTGTCGCTTTCACCCATTTTACAGCGGCTTGGAATATCCTCTGATAACTGGCTAACCATCGCTATTCAGTTTGAGCAACATACCCATGGCGTAGTTGGCCAGGAGCACAGCATTACTCGTTACAAAAACGCCCAGCCAAGGTCTAGGCCAAATAAACGATGTTGTCGATTACTTGCCTAGCGTATCCACATAGTTTATTTCACATTAGTCCTGGGTCTTACTAAACAGTAAGCGAATCCATTCATCTAAAAAATGTTATTTTTATCGGGCTAGATAACAATATTGGCTGTTATTTTTAATAAAACTCTGTTTTTCAGAATCGTGTGATCCGGTTGTCCAAAATACCAAAGCTGTTTTTTGAGTTTCATTAACGTTGGGTGTCTTAAGTTCGTTTATTGTGTGATCCGGTTGTCCAAAATACCAAAGCTGTTTTTTGAGTTTCATTAACGTTGGGTGTCTTAAGTTCGTTTATTCGATAAATCGCATTCCCAAATTAACGTATTATCTCAATTATTTTATAATAGACAGAGATTACATTCGAGTTTAGGATATAAAACACTGCTGAATTTGAATTAGCAGAAAATTGAAACGAGGATGGTGTTCATTTTATCGGGTGAAGATTACAAGCTAGCGCGCGTCTTTGCTTGTTGCGTTACATTGCCATAATTTTTGCCATCCAGAATAATCCAATATAAGAAATATAGCTTAGGATATCTAAGCTATAACGAATATACATGGAGTAATAAATGTTCAAGATGATGTTCTTATTTTTGTCAGTTCTTCTCAGTTTTTCTACCTTCGCAGGAGGTATAAAATCAACTCTTTCTAGAGAAAGCATAGGAGATATTGAGGGGATCCTTAAGGATGAAAGAACATGGTCTGCTCCTGAATTTGTTGCGGAGCAGAGTTACCGACCTAAAGTCGATCAACCTCTTAGTTTAGGCGTTTTTGATGTTAAACGCCCTTTACCTATTCAACTGACTTTTCTCAAAAAGGAAGATGTGGGGACAGCAAACTGTAGGGCTTATTTTCTTGATAAGAATTTTTCAGTCAAAGAGGCTAAATTATTTTTTGATCAGCACGCGGGCTCGAAGCTAAAGTTATTAAACGGTCAGCTAGTTAAACTCAAAAGCACTGGTGGCTCTGCCAGATGGTGTAAATTTACTGATTATAAAGTACTGGCAAGCCAAAAAGAGCTAGAGCAGGAAAGACAGAACAGAATAGCTGAATTTAACTCCTATCAATTTGAAGGCACTATAAAAGTCTTTGTGGCTCGTTTGTATCCTTCAAGAATGATTATGTTTAACCTAACAGCGGGGGATATCACGCAGAAAAGCCTATTTGAGCGTTGTGATAAGACCCTGACGATAGATCCACCTCTTACGAAATCACAAATAAGGGCGACTGATTATAGGAAGAAAGAGGCGACCGTTAATCTAAAAATAGAGGGAAGGAAGTGTGTCGCCAAGAGTGTGGTGTTTGACGCTTAATCATCGATAACCGTTAGTCAAAGAGTGGCTGAAAAATAAAATACTCTGGCTCCATTGACTCTTCATTTTATGGCAAGGAGATCACTCCTAATGTTTAAATGCTTTGGCTGTGATTACCCAGCCAAAGTTGAAATAAGATGAAATCTAGATGTGCCAACGACAAGCCATCCAACACCGTATTGATGTTTCCTTGCGCTCTTTCTAAGCAAAAAAATCACACTCAAGTATGAGGAATAAAGTATAAAAGTGTAAAAGTGTAAAAGTGTAATCAGGGTGTTTTAAGTCCGCTATTTAATCGAGAAACAATACGAAGCTTTGCTCGCTTCAAAAAATCCTTTTGCATTGAAGGTGCAAAAGATCGGGCGATTGCGACAGTCCCTACTAACGAGACTACCGTTTCTTCAGCTAAGGCTTTTGCTTCTCGGTTACCGTGTTTTTCTAGAATACCTTCTAAACGCTCAACTAAATTATCAAAGCAAGCTTGGTAGGCTTTGCGAACCTTTTCTTCTTTATGGGCGGCATCCGTTACTAGAAATTCCAGAGGTGAAGGCTCGCTATTTTTTTTACCCCAATTTAGGTAGCGAGTGACTAAGGCTTTAATGTGAGTATCTTTGCCTTCTGTTTGCTTATCGTCACGGGCCCAAAACGCATTGGACGTCGCAAACTGCATAGCTGCTTCGTATAAACTACTCTTCCCTGAAAAGTGTGCATAAAAAGCGCCGTGTGTCATATTCGCTTGTTGCATTATTTGCGTTAGAGTGACTCGATCAAAACCATGTGAGCAAAATAACTTCGCGGCGGCTTGTAATATCCGCTGGCGCGTTTGCTCTTTATGTTCAGGTGTGTAAGGCATAATTTTCTCCTTTTAGCATCCGACTCAAAATGTATATAGGATCATGGTAGCAGAGCTTTTTAATATTATCTTGATCATATAAAGACTTTCTCTAGCATTAGGTTTTTCTTTGTGTCGTAACAACAGAAGGTGAACTCATGTCACTTAAAGATCGTATTGTGATAACAGGTATGGGGTTAGTATCGCCTCTTGGCTTAGGTGTCGGTTCTGTGTGGGAACGCTTGGTTCGTGGAGAGTCTGGAGTCCGCTTGTTACCAACCACACTGGTCACAGGTCTGAGCACTCATATTGCCGGGCAAGTTCCAGATCACACAGAACAAGATAATGGTTTGAACGAATCGGATTATCTCTCTCCTAAAGAGCGTAAGCGGGTCGATTTATTCACGTTATTCGCTCTTGCAGCCTCAGAGGAAGCGTTGGCACAAGCCAATTGGAAACCATCAACTCTTGCGGATCAGGAAGCAACGGCAACCATTATTGCAACAGGGATTGGCGGTTTACCGACTATCACTCATGCTCAATCTGTTTTGACGAATCAAGGTGCTCGCAGGTTATCGCCTTTTACGGTTCCTGCCTTCCTTGCGAACTTAGCGGCCGGTAATGTTTCTATCAAATACGGATTCAAAGGGCCACTCGGTACACCAGTAACGGCCTGTGCAGCAGGAGTGCAAGCCATTGGCGATGCAATGCGTTTGCTGCGAACCGGTGAAGCAAAAGTTGCTTTAGCAGGTGGAACCGAAGCGTGTATCGATCCGTTGTCTCTTTCTGGGTTTGGTGCTTTAAAAGCGCTTTCCACTCGAAACGCTGATCCAACTAAAGCGTCGCGTCCTTTTGATAAAGAGCGGGAAGGCTTTGTTATGGGTGAAGGCGCGGGATTAGTTGTGTTAGAAACCCTTGAACATGCCTTAGCCCGCGGCGCTACGCCTTTAGTTGAAGTGGTTGGATACGGAACAAGCGCCGATGCTTATCATTTAACTTCTGGGCCAGAAAGTGGTGAAGGTGCTGCGCGTGCGATTAACACCGCTTTAGCGATGGCAAACATAACGGCTGACCAAATTGGTTATGTAAATGCTCACGCAACCTCAACTCCAGTTGGCGATCGTGGTGAGATCAATGCGCTTAGAAAAGTGTTTGGAGACAAGATAAGTGCCGTCGCTATTTCATCAACGAAATCGTCGACTGGGCATTTGTTGGGAGCGGCTGGTGGTGTGGAAGCTATTTTTAGTGCTCAAGTTATACGCTCTGGTACGTTGCCGCCAACCCTTAATTTAGAGAATGTTGAAGACAGCATGGCTGACCTTGATCTGGTGCCATTGGTTTCGCGTGAAAAAAGTGTCAAGTACGTTTTGTGTAATGGTTTTGGTTTTGGTGGCGTGAACGCCGCGTTAATATTGAAGCGTTATTAAGTGGGATGGATGCATGGTAATCTAAGACACCCATTTGGTTTATTTTGTGAATTCACTGAAAACTTTTACTTTGTAGGCGTAGATTCTGTTTTTGTACCGACTAAGAGCATTCAAATGCATGCAGAGCTAATGGCAAAAAATGTGAGCAAGACTCAAGTTGACTATGCCTTTTGTTAAATTAGGTGTTAAGTAACAGGTAACCCGGCCTATGATTGACTATGTACAAAGTATGTGGATGCTTGCATCTGATGGAGATAAACAAGGCGTACTCTTTTTTGTTGTTATCTACGCTTTCGTTATATGCCTATATTCTTCCATACAACAAATATTGATCAGAAGTTGGCCGACCACTAAAGGTCACTTACTGACGGCTTCAATTAAACAGAGGAGTACTCCTGAGTTGATTGACACAAATCAGGAATATAAAGTGAATTCGTTATATGTTTATCAGGTGTCTGATAAGGTCTATCAAGGCAAGCGAGTTTCACCTTGGTTAATCATTGCTTCTCACAATGCTAAATTCTTACTTAAAGCGCAATTAAAGAGTATCCAGAATAATGAAGATGGTACGGTAAATGTATTTTTTAACCCCAAAAAACCGCAAAAAAGTTATTTGGTTCAACCTGGGGGTTTAGGTATAGCCATTACTTTAGCCATGGCTATTTTACCTATCGTTTTCTATTCACTTGCGTATTTATAGTCAAGTAATAAATGGATGGTTAGTGATCCCGCTCGTTATAAAAATAGACAGACACCTCACTTTGATACTTGGCTTTAGGACGTGGCATTTAAAGAGATTAAAAAACCTAAATCCTATTATGCTCATGATCTATCTCTTTCTTCTTTCCTACTGTCATAAAACCGTAGCCGAATTGCCTTAGAAGTGACATTTCCAACCTTTAGCATAAAAGCATCAAACGCGTTAAGCCGCTAACCTCCTGTAGGCTAAAGGAAAATAAGATGCAAACTCGTTACCGCTCTGTCTTTATCTCAGATGTTCACCTAGGTACTCGTGCCTGCCAAGCAAATCACCTGCTCGATTTTCTTAATACAATAGAGTGTGAAACCTTATACTTAGTAGGAGATATTATTGATCTCTATGAAATGCAGAAAAAAGCCTATTTCACCGAAGAGCACAGGCAAATTATCAGCCTTATTATGCAGAAAGCCCGCGAAGGGACCAAAGTTATCTATATACCAGGTAATCATGACGCTTTTTTCAGACAGTTAGCAGGGCAAAGTATTGCAGGGATTGATATTAAGTTGAACGATATTTACACCAGCGTAGATGGTCGCCAATTTTACGTCAGTCACGGAGATGAATTTGATCAGGTAGTAAAGATAAGTCCTCTTTTATTAGCCATTGGTGACCGAGCCCACGGTCTAATGTTAAACCTAAATAACTGGGTAAATGGCATTCGAAAATTGATTGGCCGACCCTATTGGTCCTTTGCAAACTACATCAAAAATCATATCAATAAAGCCAAACAATTTATAAGTCGTTTTGAACAGGCGGCATTAAAATCGGCTGAAAGCCATAATGTGGATGGGTTCATTTGTGGTCATATCCACTACGCTTCTTTTCGCCTACAACACGGCAAGCTTTATTGTAATGATGGGGATTGGGTAGAGGACTGCTCGGCGTTAGTTGAAAGTGAACAAGGTGTGTTTAGCTTACTCCACTGGTCTGAAAACCCTCATACTATAGCTGTAGAGCCTGAATTAGAAACCCAATGGGGAACAAAATCAAAAACAACGTCTGGCCCAATAAAATATACCTGAAAGCAAAGCCTATGTGGTTGGCGATTTATCACCCTTAACCGACCAGCACGACCTCCACGCTAGACATTCCGCCTATCATAGGTCGATAGCAAAATAGAGTGCCCCCTTAGTAACACAGGTTTCACTCTATTATTCCTGTTTACGACTTCACAAAACACGTCTTATACGGTTGATAGGTATCATACAGCCAATTAAATACAAAAGTGTAAATCAAAATAAAGATTAAAAAACCGGCTTCCAAAAGAATCGCAGATAACCAAGTGATATTTAAATACCACGCTACCGTCGGCAAAGTAACAATCACCATACCGAATTCAAATCCAAATCAGAGGTCACTTTAGAGTTTTTAAGTGCCTCTAGCTTGGATATTATTGATATGCTCAAAGAAGGTAAAATGCTTACAGGCATTATCTTTAGTGAATTAGACATACCGAGCTATTTAGACTTTGATTGCCTAGGAACGATTAGTTTTGACTTATATGTTGCGAAATCTCATCCATTGGCTAAATTAGTCAGTAAAAATATGGATGATCTTAAATTACACAGGCAATAGCTTATCCGCTCACGTAACACTCAAACCAGTAGTTTCCAGCTTAGAGTGAGCCCAGATGTGTGGTACGCAGACAATTATTTTTTATTACTAGAACTAACGTTACAAGGTCATGGTTGGGGCTTACTGCCTAACCACATTGTCTCTGAATCGGTTGAAAATGAAGATCTCATTAAGCTCCCTCTCGCCTCTCAAGGGATGGGGTGGCACGCCAATATCGATGTGTTACAGCACCAGCAGCATAGTGATTTACCCATATTCAAAGATCTTAGGCTATTACTAAACGATTTTTTATAACTCCTCGTTATGATATAAACCAACCAAAAATTGTTTGTGTGATCACCTCGACTGTCGTTACTATTTTAGGCGTCTGCATACTATAGGTTATATGCTATTCTGCTGCACAAATGTAATCGACTCAGCTCATTATTCCAGAGCTTACTTTTCGAACTCGCATTAAGCGTTTACATTCATCGTTTAAATATAGGGCAATGCCCTACTCTGTCCTTAAGGGATTTGTGCATGACTGACTATCGTAAACAGTTTTGGCTAGGTGTAAGGGATTTATTACCATTAGTATCCGGTGTGCTGCCGTTTGGTTTAATTACAGGAGCTACTGGCGTTTCATTAGGTATGACGCCAGAAATGGTCATGGGAATGACGGTTCTTTTCTTTGCTGGCTCAGCGCAACTAGCCGCCTATTCTCTCATTCAAGATAATGCCCCTTTTGTCATCATTCTACTTACCGCTGTGGTCATTAATTTACGTTTTGTGATCTACAGTGCAACCTTTGCCCCCTTACTAGGGCCATTAAAAAAGCGTTATCGGTTCCCATTAGCGTATATGTTATCTGATCAAGTTTACGGGCTGTGTTCAATGCCAGATCAACAACAAAAAACCGATTCAGAACGACTTTGGTACCTCACCGGAGTATCTATCTCTATGGCATTAAGTTGGATATTGTCGGTTATATTAGGAGTCGCTATCGGCGCCAGCATTCCTGCTCACTGGTCTCTTGAATTCACCATACCACTTGCTTTCTTAGCTATGTTGGTTACCACCATTAGTAATCGCCTACTCTTTTTTGTAGCCATTATCTCTGGCAGTTGTGCTATCGCTTTCCAATTACTCCCCTATAACGCAGGTTTTATCCTTGCGGTTACCGCTGGAGTAAGTTGTGGCCTCTTCATACCAGAATTATTTAAAAAGCGGAGCAATAAACATGGATAATTTGACTCTCTGGCTGTTGTTTATCGCCGCTGGCTTAGGCACTTTTTTGGTACGACTTTCCTTTATTCAATTACATGGCAGTACCGAAGCGCTAATCCAACGTAGCAAAAAAATCCTGATGCTATTGCCTCCTGCAATTTTGGCTGCGCTCTGCGTTCCCGCACTTGTTTTTACCCGCCCAGCAACAGAGTATCAAATAGCCCCTTCACAGTTAGTCGCTGCGGCCGTCACCATTTTCATCGCTAAATACAGTCGCAGCGTCTTTTGGCCAGTGGTCGGGGGAATGCTTTGCTTTTGGTTAGTTCAATATATTATCCACTAAACATTCGCACTACCCCTTTAAACTCAGGTACTTCTTATTAAAAAGTCGAAGGTTAAAATACCTTTTCGATGATAGGTTACTAAGAGTTCGGGGGTTACTGATGCTCACTAAACACCGTCTTGGCGTTTTGTCGCCTCTTCATTTCTTTTTAGGAAGACTCCAAGGAAACAGCCACATTTGGACCCATTGCACAGACTTAAAAAGCAAAAGACTGATAATAGAAAGAAAAATAAGCCCCGCAAAGGCTTGAGGAATCTTAAAGAAAGAGGTGGAAAACTGGATAAAATAACCAAGACCTTCTTCTGCTGCAACAAACTCCGCCACCACAGCCCCAATAATCGCCAGAGTAATAGAGACTCTTAAACCACTAAATATGTGGGGAATTGCATAAGGAATACGTATTTGCCACGTTTCACGATAACGCGGTGCTCGCAATGACTTACTCAACTCAATCATTTCTGGTGGCGTTTCTAACATGCCGGTTGTTGTAGACACAACCAAGGGAAAGAAAGTAATAAGACAAGTAATTAGTACTCGCGATGGGTCATCGGTACCAAGCAACACAATAATTAACGGCGCTACTGCCACAACTGGCGTAGATTGAATGACGATCAATGCAGGGTAAAGCACTCGATTCATGAGTTCAGAACGCATCATGCCAATGGACAATGGTATAGCTATTATTATAGATAAAAAGAACCCCATTAATGCCACACGCAACGTTGCCCATAGATGAGTCATCCAACGGGAAAACTCCACATTTAAAAAGGCAGTAATAATAGAGGAAGGCGCAGGTAATATATAATTAGGAACCTTTCCAAATACACAAATGCATTCCCATAAAAGTACTAACCCTATAAAAAATAATCCAGGAGCAAAACGATTTACTTGTTGCTTACACCAAAACTTAAACGGGTACGTTTGGTTCATAAATATATCCTCGTATTATGTCGGTTAATTCAGCAAAGCGAGGGGAATTAATGGTTTTCGAGGTTCGAGGACGAGCCAAGTCTACTTCAATTAAATCCATTACGGTCCCAGGGCGTTTACTCATAACAAGAATACGATCTGATAACAGCACGGCCTCGCTGATGGAGTGAGTGATAAAAAGTACTGTTTTCGGGTGCTCACGCCAAATATCCAACAGATCGAAACCGATTTGCTCCCGCGTCAATGCATCGAGAGCAGAAAAAGGTTCATCCATTAACAAAATATCAGGGTTTAAAAGCAAAGCTCGTACAATACCAACTCGCTGCTGCATCCCTCCAGACAATTCATCCGGCATCTTATCGGCAAATTGCATCAATCCTGCCATTTCCAATAATTCATTAGCACGAACCTCATCAGCACTCGAATAACGGCCATATTTATGTTTCAAAGGAAACAGAACGTTTTTACGGACGGTTAACCAAGGCAACAAATTGGCTTTTTGAAATACAATACCCACATCATCACGAGGTTCTGTCACTGGCAAGTTGAACACAGACACACTTCCATGGGATGGCACCAATAACCCAGCTACCATTCTCAACAAAGTTGATTTTCCGCACCCAGAAGGGCCGACAACGGCCACAAATTCATGTCGGTGAATGTCCAGATCAATATCTTGCACTACCATTGGCGAATTAGGGTGTGGGTCGTATTTATGACCCACACCTTTCAAACTGACATAAGTAAGGTTTTTATCTGTCTTATTAGGAACCGGTCCCATAGGTTACTCCGGAATAAAGTCGTTATTTACAATCATCATCGGCTCCAATGCATCGTCTTCAAGGCCATTGGCTTCTGCAACGTATTTCCATGTTTTTTGGATTCGCTCAGGAGTAAAGTATCCAAAACCATCTTTTTCAGTCACATCGTTGAATACTAGGTTAGTGATGCTTTTTATTTGAGCAGACACTATACCTGCGTCCACTTCCGGTACCATTTTATGGAGATCTGCACCGGCTTTATCAGGGAATTCATAGGTAAACTGAATCGCTTTGGCATATGCTTTAACAAAACGTTTAGCCACATCTGGACGCTCTGTTAAGAATTTCTCTGAAGCCAATAAAGAAGAACTATAAAGGGATAAACCAGAATCGGACCAAGGCATTTCGATGACTTCTTTACCGACACTGCTTGCTTGATTTTTAAACAGTGCCGTATTCGTCACCCAGGCAATGATGGCATCAGCATTACCCGTAATCATCATTGGCGCAAGCGCACCAGGATCTGATTTCACTAACTGTATGTCCTCTTCAGAAAAACCGTTTTCTTTTAGCACTAAAGGCAAGAAGGCATTTGAAGAAGTAAACGGTGAGGTGGCAATTTTTTTGCCTTTTAAATCTTTAATGGATTTTATACCGCTACTTTTTAGAACAAAAAAGGCATGTGGCGCTTGGGTAAAATAAGGTAAAACGGCCACAACAGGCACATCGTCTTGTGCTCTCGCGGCCATTAAGGCACCTATATCAGAACTGCCTATATCAGATTGACCGGTTGCCATTTTTGTCAATGCATCTGTAGAGCCACGACCACTGGCAATGGAGACATCCAAATCCAATGCTTCAAAGAAACCTTGTTGAATCCCTACATATACGGGAGCTTTATCGCCTCCTGGTAACCAATCTAATTGAAAAGTAACTTTGTCTGCCGCCATGACGGATGTGCTCGTAATAAGACTCGCGAATAGTGTAAACTTGAGTTTGGTTTTCATTGATATGCTCCCAAAATACGACAATCGATTTGATTCATTTGTTTCAACCAAATAAAACACTGCAACAATCGTTCCCAACATTAATCTTCACCATGGTTTTTTTAAGTTTCTGAATTCATTATAAAAAAGTCATCGATTAAGTTTTAAAATGGAAAGGACGCACTCTCATTAAATTTAACAACGCACAAATTAAGAGCGTAAAACAAATATTCGCGACAATTTTGGGCTCTTGCTAGGTTCAGCGCCCCCCTGAAACCAAGACACTATTTTTTCCCGCTGTTTTCAAAAATAATCAATAGGTAATACGCCTTGAAATGCATTACAATGGTTAGCAACCGTTCAGCTGGTTTCTCTAAACCGACTGTCTCAACCGAATTCAACGATTCGTCTTTTTACTTGAAGAACGCTTTCTTGCATAACCATTCACATGAATAAAACCGAAAAGGATTTTTTGTGACTATAAATCTCAATATTGATCGCCACGCCAACCTAGTCGGAAGTTTTTGGATGATAATCGCAATGGCCATTTTTGCAATCGAAGATGTCTTTATTAAAATCGTTTCAGAGTCCCTACCCATAGCACAAACCATGATACTTTTTGGCCTCGGTGGCTCCTTAACCTTTGCTTGCGTCGCGTTATTAAAAAAAGAGCGCCTATTAAATCCAGACGTTCTCTCACGTCCAATGCGCTTTCGAATATTTTTTGAGATTTTTGGCCGCTTATTTTACGCTCTTGCGATTACTTTAACACCACTGTCCGCCGCCACTGTCATCTTACAAGCCACCCCCATTTTTGTTGTCGCTGGAGCCGCACTATTCTTTAGAGAAAAAGTAGGCATAAGAAGATGGGCTGCCATTTGTGTCGGCCTCATTGGCGTGGTTGTTATCATACGTCCAGGAACTGATAGCTTTTCCATGCTATCCATTCTAGCTCTTCTTGGGATGCTCGGGTTTGCCGGACGAGATCTAGCCAGTCGAGCCGCGCCAGCATCAATCAGTACCTCTATTTTAGGCGTATACGGTTTTTTTGCTGTTTTCATTGCCGGTGTGCTCTTATCGTTCTGGGAAGACACGCCTTTTATTTTACCTAATGCAAAAACCTCTCTCTATTTATTAGGCGCAATCTTAGCGGGTGTTTCCGCTTACTCAGGATTAATGAAAGCCATGCGAACAGGTGAAGTTTCCGCCGTGACTCCCTTTAGATATTCTCGATTATTATTTGGTATGGCCTTCGGCGTATTGCTGTTTAATGAACAAGTGGATATCACCATGTTGATTGGCTGTGGACTCATTATTGTGTCTGGTCTTTTTATTCTCTGGAAAAGAAAAAAACCTACGTCGCTAAGCTAATTCTTAGTGACGTTAATCGTATCAACAAGTAAAGCAGACTAATCTAGGGCGATACTCTGCTCATAATTAAAACGATTTTCAGGATCTAATTCCTTTTTCAGCTGTTGTAGTCGTGCATAAGAATTACCGTAATATGCCGTTTCATACTGTTTTATATTAAGATCTGGGTAATTAATATAGTGTTGAGTCACCTTATTATTATATAGGGTATTTTGTATGTTTTTCATGGCCTCCATACTCCGTTTCTCAGCATCCGAGCTGCTCCAAGAACATTGTGCTTCAGCTAGGTAGCTTGCATTGCGATGAGCATAAGCACTGCCCTCTACTCGTGCCATGTTATTGATCTCCCCCCTAGGGTGTTTATTTGAAATATGGCACCTGGAGTATCTGCGACTTGAGTAAATAACGCTTCAGCACACGCCTCTATATCCTTAAAGCTTTGGTAATATCCCGCACTAATGTTTTTGAAGAACAAAGGTTTATTATGGCCATAGTAGTATTGCACACCGATTTCAATAGGGTCGGGTTTTAACCTATCATTTTTATCCATAACACCATTGAATGTGCTTAATACTTGCTCCATTTCCTCGTCATGCTCTGTTGCCGTAAGCATAATGGTTAATGTATCTCTATTTAAAACAAAGGCAGAAAAAGCATGGTTTGGTAAGGTATCACACTGCTTAAACCAGAACTTCGCTAGATGAGCCGCTTTCTTAGGGGTCAATTTATATGCTCTGAATCGATGTTGGTATAATGTCGTCGGGGCGTTAACCGTTTTAAAACGTAACTGGGTTATTACGCCAAAATTACCATTACCTGCACCACGACATGCCCAAAGCAATTCCGGCAATTCATCAGAATCAATCACATTGCCCTTCACATCGACCAAACGGACACCCGTTAAATAATCACAGGTCAAACCAAATTGACGAGAAAATAAGCCATAACCACCTCCAAGTGTTATCCCAGATAAACCAACTGACGCACAAGAACCCGATGGTAATAGCCGTCCCTTGGGTAAACAATAATGATAAAGCTGGGCAAGACTAACGGCTGGGTCGGCTACCAAGCCATGGTCATTATCTAATTTCAAACTATTCATCTGAGAAAGGTCAATGACCATACCACCATGATTTAAAGAGAAGCCTTCAAAGCTATGACCACCACTTTTAATATTGATATTTAACCCATGCTGATCCGCATACTTAACCGCTTTTTGCACACCAAGCTCTGTTTTACACACGGCAATAATATGGGGCTTTGCATTAAAGCGTTTATTAAATAGCCTCCTGTAGACATCAAATCGTTTATGCTCTTTTTTCATAAACTGCACATCTTCATCACTGTCCAATCCCTGAACATGCGCCCAAGCCAAAGGCCCAGTAAAGGCCGTTAATCCGAATAATTTTAATAATGTTCGTCTATTGATATTCATCATCCTTATTTCATTCATCACTATGCTCATTCTAATACAAGACGTTCCTAAGGAAAGATGAAAATATTCAACCTTATTTCAGTCTGATTTTTTCTTCTAACGAATAGAGTCACAAGAAACCGACTTTAAAAATAACAGAGCCAAAGTCATACACTCGAATATAAAAAAAGGGGATGTACTGCAGAATGTTCCCTCTTCATATATGTGAAGGAGATTTGACACCCTGAAAAATCTTGCCTCGGATAGCGCTTTTGAAGAATATAAAGACACAGCCGCATTACTGTTAAATGCGAGTAATAAGGTCGATGACTTTGCTTAACCGTAGAATAAAATCATCACACTTGAACCTATTCCCTTGTCGCTTGCTCATTAGATTCGTACATGGTCTTTTTCCCTTGAAAATCTTTAAACAACCGCTCGTGAGCTGCTTTAGAAAAGGTATCATCACGAACGGTATATTGTGAAATCCAATTAATCAACATTTCTAAATTGGCATCTTGATCGGCTTTACTTTCATATTTATGTGGCTCCCATGGTCGATTTTTTGCATTTTCTATACATACAGAAACAGGTAAATTTAGAAATATCACTTCATCAGCCTGTTGAATCACAACGTCTAACAAATCAGAATAACAACCCTCTATAACCCAATTGCAATTAATTGATGTAAAGGCTCTTATCTGTGCACAAGACTCAGATACAGGCAAGCGTTCTGGTGGTGTCATGGGTTTCCACGCCACAGTATCGAGGTCTAAATGCGCTAAGTGATTTATCAATGCTAATTTTGTTGCTAACGTTGACTTACCTGAACCTGAGTTCCCAAAAATGACAATTTTACTCATAATAATCTCCTTAACGCCCTGTACCTTTGTTTTCAGAGTTCGCTTGTCTAGCAATAAGCGTATTCAGTCCTTTTATAAACTAACTTACACCCATAAGGCGTTTTTTTAACAGCCTCTTAGGTAGATTCAATCAAAGTGAAAGTATAACTCGCCTTTTACCTATTGTTGAGTAAACAAGCGGCCTTCTTAAACACTCTTTGACAATCCTTGGTTAAAAAAAGTATATTCGCACTCATCGGATTATTCCGGTTCGTTCTCGGGGCGGGGTGAAATTCCCCACCGGCGGTAAGGAGGTCTATTTCTAAGCCCGCGAGCGCCTATTAGACATGCTTCTTTTAGGGTCAGCAGATCTGGTGTGACTCCAGAGCCGACGGTTACAGTCCGGATGATAGAGAGCGTGTCAGACAAGCCTCACTGCATCGTTATACTTGTTATAGCGATAATATAAGGTATGCCATATTTTTATGGTGTATTTGCCTGTCCGTTCGCCCTGATTCACCTTTAATTTAGGAATTTACTATGAATCAGAGCTCAACGAATCTTATTGATTTCACACCAGCAACAAAACGTATCGCTATTTTCCATGCTACTTGGCACGAAGATATTGTAATGAATGCCGTAAATGGGTTTAAAGATGAACTCATTTCCCGTGGCTACAACGAAGCCTTAATAGAGACGATTTCCGTACCAGGTGCCTACGAAATCCCGCTACAAGCGAAACTGTTGGCAAAAAGTGGCAAATACTCTGCTATTGCGGCTAGCGCCTTAGTGGTGGATGGTGGAATTTATCGTCATGACTTTGTGGCACAAACCGTTTGTAACGCGTTAATGCAGGTTCAATTAGAAACAGAAGTCCCTGTACTAACGGCAGTGCTAACGCCTCACAACTTTCACGAACATGACGAACATAAAGACTACTTTCGCCGCCATTTCTTGAAAAAAGGCACGGAGCTCGCCAATGCTTGTGATATGGCGATTCAATTGACAGAAAAAGCAAAGCAACTTTAGCGAAATAAATAAGGCCGCTATCAGATTATGTTAACTTTATCTAATAGCGGCTTAGGTTCGCCTTATGAGGCACTCATTTCAAGACAACTGCAATGTGTTCCATTGAATCGCCATTAGACTATCTAGTTACTCCTCCATTCATCTCGATTAATTATTTTAACTAGATATCGCCATCTCTTGTTCAATGTTTAGGATTATAAATTCAGCAGGACGTATTAAAGCCACCTTGACGAATACTCTCATAAAGCCATTCAGGATATCGTCAGCGGTCATAGTAGATCCCAACCCACACTCGACTTGAAAAGCATCTGCAGCACTTGCTCCCTGTAGCCCCCCTTCTTTCCAAATACTTACCAAGAAACTACTTATCGCACTTTTAACAGCCTCCCAAGTATTGGCGCTATTGTCTTCAAATGCATAAGCAGCAACCGCTAGTTTTACGGATTGCTCAAGAAACGTCATTGTGCGTCTAACAGAGATGTAACGCCAATCTTGGCTATTACCATCTAGCGTTCTTGCTCCCCAAACTAAGATCCCCTGCCCATTAAAAAAGCGAATCGCATTAACCGACTTACCTGATACCGCATCGATATTCAAATCGGCTTGTTGCGCGTCAGTCAAGTGAATAGGAAGGCTAGAAGCACCTACAATACTGGTATTCGCGGGAGCATTCCAAACACCATGTTCATTATCATTGACGGTATAAACCCCCGCCATTGCCCCACTTGGAGGTAATACATTCGCATCACTCAATACATGATTAATGATTTGAGCGTATTCTGCAGAAGCGTTAAGCAAAGATTCATTAAGTTGAGATATTGACAGTGGATTCTCTTTAGAAGGTTGGTCAATCATGTCAATAATCGTCTCAACTACCCTATTAGGTGCAGAAGTAGGACTCAGGATTCGCTTTAACTGCTGAGCATCACCACCAAACAAATTGCTATAATTCATCTCATAGCTCTGCATGATAGTCGTACCAATAAATGGATAATAAACAGCGCCGTATTTTAACCCCTTTGAACCTGTTTTATTACGGAAGGTGTCAATATCATAAGTATATGTAATAGGATCTGGAGTATTACCACCAATAATATCAAACAAACAAACCGCGGTTTGCTGGTCATTCGCTTGCGACAACATAGATTCCATCAAGGTCCCATTATTATCTATTGATAACAGCGTCGCTTCTGGACAAATGTAGATTGTAGGCTCTGATTCATTTTTTAATAATGCTAAACCCCGTTGCAAATCGGCTAACTGTACATTTGGATTAACAATCTGCTCTCCTACATTACCCGCTTTTCCGCTTACCGGGCCATAAGAACCAACAGATACAATATACGCATCGCCCCCACCATTCTGATAAAACAGTCGAATACTATTGTATAAATAATAAATGGTACTAGGGTCCGGCACGATGCAGTAGCAACGCCCGTCCAGTTGAAGGTAATCTCCCTTGTTAGGCTTTGCGTCTTGCTCAATCAAGTAATATTCTGGATGATATGGAACCGCTGGTTCGGCTACAGAAGATGATGAAGAGGTTAAATAAATTTCTTGGAACTCCGCAAAAGACGATATCTTCTGTACCTTATTAGAGTAAGACTTTCCTTGAAACTCCGCACTAGGGGTATAGCCAATAAAAGCCGGCACCGCTGTAGCAACAGGAACAACAGAGTGGCCAAAAGCGTTTATCTCGTTTATATACACACCAGGTGTTTTGATATTAGAAACCATACCTATTTACTCCCTTTCGTTTAATACTCACCAATTTAAAAGTGAACATATTGGATCAAAATTCTAATAATTCATTGTGTTCTAAGGCGTTCAACATGTTAAATATGATCGACGGCTTTGCTACATTCTAGTACAGGATTAATGACCCATACACTAACAGGCTTAACGAAAGTAAATACTGGACATCCAACCTTATAAATCAGAAATTTGAAGTAAGTACTGGACATCCAACCTTATAAATCAGAAATTTGATCAAATTTTTTAATTCAAACAACGAGAAAAACAAGAGAAAAGTAAGTATTTAAGCCAATTAGCCGATAGAAATTGGTTAAGTGCGACGATTATTCATATATCAGGCGAGTAGGATTACTTACTATTGCATAAGAATGGTTTGGGGGGGATGCTATTTACGCTAGGCTAATAACTTGCAGCACCTTTTATTTGGCCTAGACCTTGGTTGAGCGTTTTTATAACGAGTAATACTATTTTCTTGCCCCACTATCCCATGGGTATTTTGCTCAAACTTAATCGCAATGGTTAACCAGTTGTCAGACGATATTCCAAGCCGTTGTAAAATGGGTGAAAGCGATAAATCAATTGTCTTTCTTTTATCTTGTCGAGCAATGCGGCCTGTCATATCAACTAACTGTAGATAATCCGTTAACTTAAACAAAATTCCTTCGTTTTTATCTTTATGATCATCTCCAATAAAGGGATACAGCACCTTTGGTTGAGTAATTTTCTTGGCAGACTCTACTCTTTTCTTAATACTAGTGAAGTCCGATGTTTCAGGCGTCGCTGCTATATTAGCTCGAATCGGATTAAGATCCACATAGGCCATACAAGCTAGAACAGACGCTTCGTCTAACAAGGCTTGAGATTTAAAGCGCCCTTCCCAAAAGCGACCTGTACACTCATCCTCAGCATTCGCTTGTCGTGCAATGGGTTCGTTCAACTCCCGCATAAACCAGCTGATGTCAGACAACCTTTCTCGATACGCTTCCGCAGACCGCTCAGCCAGTTTAATTGCATAGGCGGGCATGGTTTCACCACGAGCGTATTGCTGAGTAAATAACGTCCCTTTATGCAATGAATGCCACCTCCTTAACACCTCATGAGTTGACCAACTTTTGGCTTGTTTTTCATTAATGTGCAATACAATATGCAAATGATTACTCATCACCGCATAAGCGCAAATATCAATAGAGAAAATTTGAGATAAAAAGAGAATTCGTGCTTCAATCCACCCGCGGCGATGCTCAAAACTCTTTCCGGTTACAGAATCTTTCCCACACAAGAAAGCACGGCGAACGCATCGACTGATGCAATGGTAATACGGAGTGTCAGACAAACGGACCTGTTGACTTCTTGCCCTTGGCATAACTTTCCCCTCATCCTTGAGTTTGGTTTTTTCTAGTTTAGACCGTGATTAAAAAAACATCAATAAAGTTATGGGTGGCCTGTATTATTTAGTGATTAAAAAAACATCAATAAAATTATGGGTGGCCTGTATTATTTGATGGGTGGCCTGTATTATTTGATGGGTGGCCTGTATTATTTGTCAATGGGTGGCCTGTATTATTTATTTTCGGTGATTAAATGTGGGTGAGTATATTGAACCATGGAAGGCTATATTCTTGCATAATTTGCGCAAGTGGAAAAATAAACAATGTGGCGATGTAGAGTGCGTGGCGAATATTACGTAATACTAGACTTGATTTAGGGAGTAATAATCCTAGAATAATTAACCCAGTCATCGGTGTAAAGAGGATATAAATGACCAAATCAAATTGATAGAGATTTTCATTGACCTTGCTAAGCAAAGTAAACACCAATGAGAGTATCGCAAATAAGCTAGAGAGAAGTATGATATTTGCCCAGTGTTTAGATGTGGATTGGGCGTTTTTTGCATCAAGCTTTGCGCCCTTAAAACCTTTTCTTACGAAAAGAGCCGTTATCACCGCGAAAATAATGACTAAAGGCAGTAAAATTAACCCCATTATAGACTACCTAAACCGCTATATGCTTGCATCGATACTGACCCTTCAATCCATTACACCACGTTGAACTTACTTAATAAGTTATTCTCAAGCTCATGACTAAACACCATTCTAACCTTCTCTTCAAAAAAGCAAAAGAAAAGGTGTCGATAACGTGCTTAGAGAAAAAAGAGGGTCAACTCTTTAGCTGTTTGTCGGGCTGAAGGCGTGACCTACCCTAGATGAGAAAAACCTTCGTTTTTCTGTGCTGACAACGACAGTGATGCAAGCAAAAAAACGAAGGCTTTTTGTTATGTGTGCTCCCAGAAAATTTGTACGGAGAGGTAGGTTTGTTGGCCTACAGACGCAATCTACAAGGTCATTCTGGAGGCGGAATTTTGACCCAGCCTTCCATTAGAACACGAGCGCTGCGGCTCATAATGGCTTTTTCGATAACCCAATTACCATTTTCTTTAATGGCTTTGGCGCCGACTTTAAGTGTGCCAGATGGATGGCCAAACTCGACCATTTCTCTGTCACCGCCACCAGCCGCCAAATTCACCAAAGTACCCGGGATGGCCGCCGCTGATCCAATGGCAACAGCCGCTGTACCCATCATGGCGTGATGCAGCTTGCCCATAGACAAGGCACGTACCAAGAGATCAATATTCTCCGTCTCGATGGCTTTACCACTGGAGGAAACATAGCTTTTCGCAGGGGAAACAAAAGCGACTTTGGGTGTGTGCTGACGAGTTTTGGCTTCATCTAAGGTTTGAATTAGCCCCATTTTAATGGCACCGTGAGCACGTATGGATTCAAACATGGCTAGGGCTTTTTCGTCATTATTAATATCATCTTGCAGCTCGGCACCGTGATACCCAATCGCCTCGGCATTGATGAATATAGTTGGAATACCCGCATTGATCATGGTGACGTGTAAATCCCCTATCTCAGGCACGTATAAGGTATCAACCACATTACCTGTTGGAAACATGGAACCCCCTTCTTCGCCATCATCAGCAGGGTTTAAAAATTCCAACTTTATTTCGGCGGCAGGAAAAGTCACACCATCCAATTCAAAATCACCTAATTCTTGCACTTCACCATGGATAATGGGCACATAGGAAATAATCGTTTTTTCGATGTTGGCTTGCCAAATACGCACTTCCACCACACCATTTTCTGGGATTCGACTCGCATCAATGTAACCATTTGCCACGGCAAAGGGCCCTATAGCGGCAGATAAATTACCGCAGTTGCCACTCCAATCAACAAACGCTTTATCTATAGAAACTTGACCAAACAAGTAATCCACATCGTGCCCTGCTCGACTGCTGTTAGCAATAATCACCGTTTTACTGGTACTTGAAGTCGCCGCCCCCATGCCGTCAATTTGCTTTCCATAGGGGTCAGGACTGCCAATAACACGCATTAAAATAGCATCTCGAGCCGCACCCGCTACTTGCGCTGCTGCAGGCAGGTCTTCTAATTTAAAGAAGACGCCTTTACTGGTACCGCCACGCATGTAAGTTGCGGGAATTTTAATTTGAGGTTTTATCATAACACCATTCCTACACTGTCATTTGATTCAAATATAGCGGTCTTAAACACTTTCCGCTTCACTTAAAAAGTCTTTGGCAAAGCGTTGTAACACACCACCTGCCTCATAAATCGAGACTTCTTCCTCTGTATCCAAACGACAGATAACAGGCACAGTAATTTGTTCACCCGAAGTACGTGTAATCACTAACATCATGGTCGCTCTTGGTGTACGAGCGCCTTGAACATCAAAGATTTCGGTTCCATCTAAGGCCAACGTATGTCGATTGGTTCCCACTTCAAATTCCAGCGGTAACACTCCCATGCCAACTAAATTGGTTCTATGAATACGTTCAAACCCTTCCGCAACGATGACTTCAACTCCCGCCAGACGGACCCCTTTGGCGGCCCAGTCACGAGAGGAACCTTGCCCGTAATCCGCACCCGCCACTATGATTAGCGGTTGTTTACGCCCCATGTAGGTTTCAATGGCTTCCCACATGCGTGTTACTTGGCCCTCTGGTTCAACTCTTGCTAAAGAACCTTGTTTCACCTGACCGTTTTCTTGCACCATTTCATTTAACAGTTTTGGATTGGCAAAGGTCGCCCGTTGAGCGGTTAAATGATCACCACGGTGAGTCGCATACGAATTGTAATCCTCTTCAGGTAGCCCCATTTTATCTAAATATTCACCGGCTGCACTGGATTTCATAATGGCATTAGACGGAGATAAATGATCGGTCGTGATGTTGTCCCCTAAAATGGCTAATGGCCGCATTCCCGATAAACTACGCTCTCCCGCTAACGCACCTTCCCAGTATGGAGGTCGACGAATATAGGTACTCATTTCTCGCCAATCGTATAATGGACTTACCGCTGCGCTAGTGTCTTCTTTAATCTCAAACATAGGAATATAGACAGCATTAAATTGCTCAGGTTTAACGCTTTTCGCAACAATCGCATCTATCTCTGCATCACTTGGCCAGATGTCTTTCAAGGTAATTTCATTGCCTTCTTTATCAACACCTAGAATGTCTTTTTCGATATCAAAACGAATGGTTCCGGCAATAGCGTAGGCGACAACAAGTGGCGGTGATGCTAAAAAGGCTTGTTTTGCATAAGGATGAATTCGACCATCAAAATTACGATTACCAGATAATACGGCGGTAGCATATAGGTCTCGGTCAATCACTTCTTTCTGTATCATCGGATCCAATGCACCACTCATACCGTTACAAGTCGTGCAGGCAAAGCCAACAATGCCGAATCCCAGTTTCTCCAGTTCAGGCAGTAAATTAGCGTCTTCTAAATACAGCTGCGCCGCTTTTGAACCTGGTGCAAAGGATGTTTTTACCCAAGGTTTACGAGTTAAGCCTAACTCATTGGCCTTTTGAGCTAGTAAACCAGCCGCAACCGTATTTCTAGGGTTACTGGTATTGGTACAACTGGTAATAGCAGCAATAATCACGGCTCCATCAGGCATTAAGCCTTCATCGTTTTCTACTACACCAGAAATCCCACGGGCCGCCAATTCAGAGGTTGGTACACGATTATGAGGGTTTGATGGACCTGCTATGGTTCTAACTACACTGGAAAGATCAAAAGAAAGCACTCTTTCATAACGCGCCGTGGATAAACTATCAGCCCATAAACCAGTCGTTTTAGCGTAGTTCTCTACCAATGCAACTTGTTCAGGTTCACGACCGGTTAAGGTTAAATAGTCAATCGTTTGCTGATCTATATAAAACATGGCCGCCGACGCACCAAATTCTGGTGTCATATTGGAAATAGTCGCGCGATCACCAAGGGTGAGATGAGGAACCCCTTCACCGAAAAATTCTAAGTAGGAAGACACCACTTTTTGAGATCGTAAAAATTCTGTTAAGGCCAATACGATGTCGGTGGCCGTAACACCCTCTTGTCTTTTGCCTGTTAATTCAACCCCGATAATATCAGGAAGACGCATCCATGAAGCACGACCTAACATCACACTTTCCGCTTCTAGACCACCAACACCAATGGCTATCACACCCAATGCATCTACATGAGGAGTATGGCTATCAGTACCAACAAGGGTGTCAGGAAAAGCCACACCATCACGTGAATGCACAACTGGAGACATGCGTTCTAAATTTATTTGGTGCAGAATACCATTACCCGGAGGAATAACATCGACATTCTTAAAGGCTTTTTTCGTCCAGTTAATAAAGTGAAATCTATCTTCATTTCGACGGTCTTCAATAGCTCGGTTTTTATCAAATGCATCTTTATCAAACCCACCGTGCTCTACCGCTAAGGAATGATCTACAATTAATTGCGTTGGTACCACTGGATTCACTTTCGCTGGATCACCACCTTGCAATGCGATGGCATCACGTAAACCGGCCAAATCCACTAAAGCCGTTTGCCCTAAAATATCATGGCACACCACCCGCGCGGGAAACCAAGGAAAATCCAACTCTTGCTTACGTTCAATCAGCTGCTTTAAGGAAGCATCTAAGGTTTCAGGTGAGCAACGTCTCACTAAATTTTCCGCCAATACCCTTGAAGTATAAGGCAGTTCATCATAGGCACCGGGGCTTAACGCCTCGATTGCTTCACGAGTGTCAAAATAATCCAGTTGCGTTCCTGGAAGGGATTTTCTGTATTGGGTATTCATGATAAGGAACTCACTTAAAGCAGTAGCAGAAAATAAAGAGTGCAGTGCACACTACACCCTTTACCTGATTGAAAGGGATTGAGTCTAGGTCCGAGACTCTATCGGTGTTACGTTTCTTGGTTCTGGCCCTGTATAGTCTGCACTTGGGCGGATAATACGGTTATTCGCACGCTGTTCAAATACATGAGCGGCCCAACCCGTAAGGCGAGAGCACACAAAAATTGGCGTAAATAATTTTGTCGGGATATCCATAAAATGATAGGCACTAGCGTGGAAAAAATCCGCATTACAAAAGAGTTTCTTCTCTCTCCACATAACGGCTTCAACACGTTCAGAAACTGAGTATAAAACGGTATCACCCACATCATCGGAAAGTTTTTTAGACCACTCTTTAATAATGCCATTACGAGGATCTGAAGTACTATAAATTGCGTGCCCAAATCCCATAATTTTATCTTTACGGGCCAACATACCAAGCACTTCCGCTTCCGCTTCATCAGCAGAAGACCATTGCTCAATCATGTCCATAGCCGCTTCATTAGCACCGCCGTGTAAAGGACCTCGAAGAGAGCCAATAGCACCAGTGATACAACTATGCAGATCAGACAAGGTAGAAGCACAAACACGCGCGGTAAAGGTGGAGGCGTTAAATTCGTGCTCAGCATACAAGATCAATGAAACATTCATCACTTTCGCATGCAATTCACTTGGTTTCTCGCCTCTTAGAAGGTGTAAAAAATGGCCGCCAACAGAGTCGTCATCGGTTACGGTTTCGATACGAACATCATCATGACTAAAGCGATACCAGTAACAGATAATCGATGGAAATACCGCCAACAAACGATCCGCCATGTCTTGCTCATCAGCAAAGCTGGCTTCTGTTTCCAAATTGCCCAACATAGAACAACCTGTACGCATAACATCCATTGGATGGGCGTCTTTTGGGATTTGCTCTAACACGGTTTTAAGCGCATCAGGTAATTGACGTAAAGATTTGATTTTTTCGATATAGGCCGTCAATTCAGCTTGATTCGGTAATTTACCCTTAAGCAACAAATAAGCGACTTCTTCAAAGGTCGATTTCTCAGCCAATTCATGTATATCGTAACCACGATAAGTTAATCCAGACCCAGACTTGCCAACAGTACAAAGCGCTGTTGATCCTGCTGATTGTCCACGAAGTCCCGCACCAGTGAGTTTCTTAGCTTCAGCCATTTTTATTTTTCCTCTTCCGAATTCGGTTTACTTGTTTTTACCTTGAGCAAACAGTTCGTCTAGTTTTTGCTCAAAGTCGTGGTAATTCAAGAAATCATACAAATCCATACGAGTTTGCATGGTGTCGACAACCGCTTTCTGGTCACCATCTTGTAAGATGTGTTCAAAGACATTTAATGCCGCTTGGTTTGCTGCACGGAAAGCCGAAAGTGGGTAAAGCACCATACTGGCACCGTGAGCGGCCAATTCTTCTTTATTAAATAAAGGCGTTGCCCCGAACTCAGTGATATTGGCCAATAAATGACGACCACCAATACCTTTTGAAAATGCTTGGTAATCATCTAGTGTGTGAACCGCCTCCGCAAAAATACCGTCCGCACCAGCTTCTAAGCACGCTTGAGCCCGCTCAACGGCAGCTTCAAGTCCATCTTGTTGAAATGCATCGGTACGCGCAATAATAAAGAAATCGTCATCGGTACGAGCATCAACCGCGGCTTTCACGCGATCAACCATTTCTTCCAAAGAAACAATCTCTTTATTCGGGCGATGTCCACAGCGTTTTTGAGCGATTTGATCTTCAATGTGAACGGCCGCCGCACCTGCTTTGGTCATATCTTTCACGGTTTTGGCAATATTGAATGCACCGCCCCAACCGGTATCAATATCAACCAACAAAGGCGTATCAACAGCGGCCGTGATACGACGCACATCTTCCAGTACATCATTAAGGGAGGTCATTCCAAGATCAGGCAAACCATAAGAAGCATTCGCTACACCGCCACCGGATAAATAAATGGCTTTATGACCTACTTTTGTCGCCATCATCGCGTGATAGGCATTAATAGTTCCAACAATTTGTAGCGGATTAGAGTCTTCTAATGCTTTACGAAATCGAGCGCCTGCGGAAAGTGTATTCGCCATGGTTATCCCCTTAAAGTAGTTGTTTTTCATTGATCCGATGAAGAGCGTTATGCATGAATCAATAACAATATTGTCAACAATAAATGAATTTAAAAGAAATTAAAAGTCAATATTCTCACATATTGTCGACAATATTTATTTTCAAACCACATAAATCAAATATAAAAACCGCTAAATGACTCATGTTTTTATCTGCTAGCAGCTAGTTTTCATCGCTTTCTTTTTTCTTCTGCTCTTCCTTCCATTCTCTTAATTCTTCATAGTATGTGTCCCAAACACAGGGCTCACAGGCACTTTCACAGCATTCGCCGTCTGCTGGAGGTAATGGTTTTTCACTCATAGTAGGTTCCTCTTGCTTATCCTAAATTGTAGACAATAAAAAAGGGAATCGCTGAATAACAATTCCCTTTCTCTAACTAACATTGTATTAATTTATAATTAGTATTCAGCGTTGTGATATACGTTTTGCACATCATCTAGATCATTCAGTAGATCTAAGAAACGTTCAAACTGCTCAACTGTCTCACCTTCAATTTCTATGGTGTTCTGAGGCACAAATTGAATTTCATCAACGTCTAACTCGATACCATCAAACGACTCCATCAAAGCACTTTTGGCTTTTCCGTAATCTGTATGGGGAGCGAACACAGTGATTTTACCGTCTTCATTTTCAATATCCGTGACATCAACATCGGCTTCCATTAGCGCTTCTAATACGGCTTCTTCATCACCAGAAAAAGAGAAAATCGCACTGTGGTCAAACATATGACTCACACTGCCTTGAGTGCCAATTTTCGCCTTAACCTTGTTAAAACAAGTGCGAACATCCCCAAAGGTACGATTTGGATTATCAGACAAGCAATCCACAATCACCATGGTACTTCCAGGACCGTAACCTTCGTAACGCGCAGTATCAAAGTCTTCACCTCCGCCGCCTTTCGCTTTATCAAGTGCTTTGTCTATAACATGCGTTGGTACTTGATCTTTTTTGGCACGATCAATCATTGATCGTAGTGCTAAGTTACCATTAGGATCAACACCACCAGACTTAGCACAAACGTATATTTCACGACCGTATTTACTGTACACTTTCGCTTTTTGATCAGACGTTTTTGCCATCGACTCTTTGCGGTTTTGGAAGGCTCTGCCCATTTGGTTTTTCCTATTAAGTTGTATCGAAAGTTCGATTTTATCGCGAAGTATCCTTCTAGGGAACCACCCAAACCAAAACAATCTAAAAGCGTAGGCCCTCTCTCCCTTTTAAAAAGACTCACTTAACAGGTTTCGGGCCGCCGCAACCACAATCGCAACCGCATCACTTTCTGTTTGCTTCATCAATTCTTCATTCGGGATTTCTTGCTGGGTTCTATTCACTATTACCCCAGCGACACAGCCTGCTCGCCAACCATTCGCGGCGCACATGGTGAATAAAGTAGCGGATTCCATTTCGTAATTTAACACGCCTAGCGCTTGCCATTCTTTTAACGAACCAACAAAACGAGCCGCAACATGACCATTAGCCGTATCATATCTTTCTTGGCCTGGGTAAAAAGTATCTGAAGATGCGGTAATACCGATATGAGTTTTTGATCCCATTTCACGACTTGCGTTTACTAAAGCCGTCACACAATCAAAGTTAGCGACCGCTGGAAATTCCATTGGAGCAAAGTGCGAGCTCGCCCCGTCTAGTCGAACAGAACCCTGAGTCACTATCACATCACCTACATCAACATTCGGTTGGATTGCTCCCGTGGTACCAATTCTTAAAAACGTATTTACACCAAGTTGCGCCAACTCCTCTATCGCAATGGACGTAGACGGACCACCGATACCAGTAGAACAAACCACAACAGGCCTATCATCAAGATAAGCAAGATAACTCGTAAATTCTCTATGACTAGCCAATTTCTTAGCACCACTCATTAGACCTGCGATTCTAGATACGCGTTCAGGGTCGCCAGGAACGATGGCGAGAGTTGCCCCTTCTAGCATGGAACGATTTAATCCTAAGTGAAAAACGGTATTTTGCATGGAAATGCCCCTTATATTATTTTCAGTTTCAACAAAACACATAAAACAAAAATTCAAATTGATGTGAGTCATCCGAATGGACTCTTCTACACATAGTATTTATCTAAACAAGAAAAGAAACAAAAATTTCATTAAAAAACAAAGGTTTTGATATGGTAATTTCAAAATAAAATGGTATTACCAATATTTAAAATTGAAAAACCGCCATTATCTTTAAATATATTGACTTATACAGGGATAGTTAATATGGTTTATTCATAAATAAAAACAATTGGTAATACCAATAAAGAGAGCACAATGAACTTCCAAAGCTTTTTCATAGACTTATCAAACGCCATTCCATCAGAGAGAATCATACAAGACAGTTTGCGAACATTGGCCTACGGGACAGACGCCAGCTTCTATCGGTTAACACCAAGAGCCGTTATACAAGTCAATAGCGAAGCCGAAATCATTCATGTTCTTAAAACCTCAAAAAAACACCAAATACCCGTTACCTTTCGGGCCGCAGGCACTAGCCTTTCAGGTCAGGCTATTACGGAGTTTATTTTAATCACACTAGGCGATAACTGGAAAGGACACACCATTCTCGACAACGGTCTTAAAATTTCATTACAACCGGGAGTTAGGGGTTCACAAGCAAATAAATATTTAGCGCCTTTTGGACGTAAAATAGGCCCAGATCCAGCGTCTATTAATGCGGCTAAAATCGGTGGTATCGCGGCCAACAATGCTTCTGGCATGTGCTGCGGGACAGCACAAAATACCTACTATACGATGGACAGCATGAAACTTATTCTGGCTGATGGCACACAGCTAGATACATCAGATGAACACTCTATTGCACAATTTCGCCAACAAAAGTCATCCCTACTAACTGCATTAAAGGACCTCTCAGATTGCGTTAATTCAGACCCTAAACTCGTCGAGAAAATCCGTTACAAATACAGACTTAAAAACACCACTGGATACGCTATAAATTCATTAACGGATTATCAAGATCCCATTGATATTTTACAGCACTTAATGATTGGCTCAGAAGGAACGCTTGGTTTTATTTCTGAAATTCGCTACAACACTGTGATTGATTCTCCTTTCAAAGCCTCCTCTTTGATGTTTTTTGAATCTATTGACCTTGCTTGCAAAGCCGTTAGCCTTCTTAAAAAATGCCCTGTAGAAGCAGTTGAACTCATGGACTGGGCGGCTATTTCTTCTGTTCGCCACCACGACACCATGTCACCGCTCATGCCCTCTCTTTCTAAAGGCTGTGCCGCACTTCTTATCGAAACCCGAGCAAAAGACAACAGCGAACTGGATAACCAAATACAAGAGATCACGGATACACTTTCAGCAAATCACGTTCACTCAAATATCGAAGCGCCTTTCCAAAAAGACCCTGCGATCACCAGCCAGTATTGGTCAATTAGAAAAGGGATTTTTCCAGCGGTTGGCGCAGTAAGAACCACAGGCAGCACAGTATTAATCGAAGATGTCGCCTACCCCGTTGATCGCCTTGCTGAAGCGGTTAAAGATTTACATCATTTATTCGAAAAGTGGAATTATCATAACGCGGTTATTTTTGGTCACGCCTTAGAAGGCAACCTGCACTTTGTTTTCCCTCAATCTTTTGACAGTCCTGAAGAACAGCAACGCTATGAGGGATTAATGGAGGATGTCACAGATCTAACGGTTACCCGTTATCAAGGTTCATTAAAAGCAGAACATGGTACTGGCCGTAACATGGCCCCTTTCGTCGAAAAAGAATGGGGAAGCAAAGCCTACCAAGTAATGGAGCAATTAAAAAAAATCATCGACCCAGATGGCCTACTAAACCCGGGAGTGATCTTAAACACTGACCCAAACATTCACCTGAAGAACATCAAACCATTACCAGCCTCCAATCAAATTATTGATTCTTGCATAGAATGCGGTTTTTGTGAGCCAAGCTGCCCTTCGAGAGATCTAACGCTGACACCAAGACAGCGAATTGTTGTGCAAAGGGAGATATCTCGCCTTAAAAATGATCAGCAGGATGAGGCCAGATTAAAAACACTGACGGCCGATTATCAATTCTATGGAGATGACACATGCGCAGGTTGTGGTCTATGCAGCACCTTATGCCCTGTGGGAATCAATACAGGCGATTTAACCAGACAACTACGACAAGAAAAAAATGCAGACAAAGACACAAAGGCTCTTTGGTTCGCAAACCATTTTTCCAAAACCACTAAAGGAGTTAAGTTAGGCTTGACGGTAGCCAATGCTGGACGACATATTTTTGGCAACCATTTAATGAAAACACTCACGAAAGCCACCAACACGCTATCAAAAGGCAGGGTAGGTGAATGGCGACCCAATTTACCGAAAGCAAATAATTGGACACCGGAGGCATCACACATATATTCAGACACTAAGAAGATCTCTAGCAACAGCAAAAAGGTCGTGTACTTTCCCTCCTGCGCCTCTCGAACTATGGGAGTAGGTCCAGATCAAGAGGATCAACGCCCACTTACAGAAGTTATTTTTAATCTATTAGAAAAAGCAGGATTTGACATCCTCTATCCAAAGAACCTTAGCAATTTATGTTGCGGCATGCCTTTTCAAAGCAAGGGGTTTCTAGACATTGCCAATGACAAGCGCAGTGAACTTATCAACGCCATCGAACAAGCCTCCAATCATGGCGAATACCCAGTGCTATTTGATACTAGCCCGTGTGCCGCAAGAGCTTTTGAACAACTACCAGACTCATTAACTTGTTACGACCCTATTGAGTTTGCTATTGAACACTTATTACCTAACCTCAGCATTCAAACGTCTGAAGAACAAATTAGCCTACATATAACCTGCAGCACAACAAAAAGCGGATTAGCCGAAAAAATGGCATTTCTTGCCAATCAACTTAGCACAAAGGTCTTTATTCCTGATGATATAGCGTGCTGCGGATTTGCCGGCGATAAAGGTTTTTTCACACCTGAGTTAAACCAATCAGCCCTACGCACGTTAAAGCCCCAGCTACCAAAAAACACGACATTAGGCGTATCTAGCAGCCGCACCTGTGAAATAGGATTAAGTGAACACGCAGGCATCCCATACCAATCTATCTATTATTTATTGGATAAAGTGAGCCGTAGAATCTAACCACGTCTTTAATGCCTTGCTAAACCTGTTGCTCTCACGAAACGTTTTAGGAAGGCATTTGAAATGTGAGCTATACTCTTTAAGTACTTGAACATAAGATACTTTAGTTTTGAATTCCTTATTTTTTACACAGCATGGTGCTAGTTCTAATTTCTTTAAAGGAATATCCTTGTTATATGAAGTGCGGCTGACTATTTTTAATAGGACCAAACATAAACAACCACAAGATTAAGCGAGCACAATGAGAAACCCTTTCCACTACTTTCAAATAAGACACAAACTCTTTGCTATTTTTGTCTTAAGTAATGTGCTTGTAATTGTCTCTATGTGGCAAGTTTTTCAATGGAGCTTTGATAGAGGCTTTGTTAGCTATACGGCTGAGCGAGATACCGAGTTTGTAGAACAAATGTCCACTCGTAGCGCCAACCTTTATCTTTACTATAATAATTGGGACTTTTTAATTGATGAGAGCCGCCAAGAAGTCTTATGGAAAAAGACGCAATTACAAAATATGCGAGATCTGATTCCGCCACCAGAAACCCCAAACTTGGATTTGATCTATCCATCTAAATATTATCGCATCCGCTTTCTTCTCTTTGATGAAAATCAAAAAACCATCATTGGTCATGGGCAATTTAAAAAAGTAAAAACCGAACCAGTCATAGTGCACGATAAAATTGTTGGTTATGTCGGTTTAAAGTCGGTTCGTGAACTGGTGCAAGATCAAACACTGCGCTTTGTAAGGCAGCAGGGTGAAGCCTTTTTGCTTATCTCTGCATTTATGCTCACCATCGCAGCCTTGCTTACATGGCCGTTAGCTCAATGGCTTAGCACACCGATTTGCTCTATGAGACGAGCCACAAGAAAGCTTTCAGCCGGTGAATTTGATACACGATTAAAAGTAAAGGGGCATGACGAGATATCGGATCTAGGTCGAGATTTAAACAACCTCGCGAAAACCCTAGACAAAACTCGCCAGGCACGTAAACGCTGGGTGGCCGATACGGCTCATGAGCTCAGAACACCTGTTGCCATTTTGCGAGGTGAAATAGAAGCGATTCAAGATGGCATTATTAAGGTCACTCCTGATTCCCTTAACTCGTTATTACAGGAAACCATTCATATTGGTCGTATGATTGATGACCTTAACCAATTATCAATGCACGATATGGGCAGTTTAAATTACCATATGGAACCAGCTAATATTGATGAAGTTCTTAAAGATACAGTTCAATCAATGACAAGAACCTTTAATGATGCGAATATTACACTAGAATTAGAAATTGATAAAAAAGCCAAATATGAACTTATGGCTGATACCGACAGATTGTTCCAACTTTTTTCTAACTTAATGAACAACTCATTGAAGTACACTGATGCACCAGGATCGCTTAACATTAGTATCAGCAAAACATCAGATGTCATTGTCATACGTTTCGAAGATTCCTCCCCAGGAGTCAGCGAGGAAGATAAAGACCGTATTTTTGAACAGTTTTACCGTGTCGAAAATTCTCGTAACCGCGCAACAGGTGGACGCGGTTTAGGGTTAGCGATATGTAACCAAATTATTGAAGGCCATAATGGTAGTATGAGTGCATATCACTCACCTCAAGGTGGCCTAGGTATTAAAATCAATCTACCGTTAAATCAACAGGATTAGATAAATTATTATGAGCACAATTTTAATTGTTGAAGATGAAATCAAATTAGCTGAACTAGTTGGCGCCTACCTAGATCAATCTGGTTATGAGCACCATCACCTAGACCGTGGTGACATTGTCGTTGACTATGTTAAGAACTCACATGTTGATTTAATCCTATTAGATTTAATGTTACCAGGGCTCGATGGCATTGAAATTTGCAAACAAATACGTCAATTTAGCTCTGTTCCTATCATAATGGTAACCGCAAAAGCAGAAGAAATTGATCGCTTAATTGGGTTGGAAATGGGGGCAGATGATTATATTTGCAAACCTTTCAGCCCTCGTGAAGTGGTTGCCCGCGTTAAATCGAATCTACGCCGTGTTTCCCTTGATAAGATCGAAGAGCCAAAAACAGATGGCTTCGAACTGGACGTTGATCGCATTCGAGCCACTTATAAAGGTGAACTTATTGATCTCACAACCGTTGAATTCCAATTACTACAATTGTTAATCAAAGAGCCTGGACGTGTATTTGGCCGTGAAGTGATTATGAAAAGCATCTACACAGACAGCCGTGTTGTAAGTGATAGAACAATAGACAGCCACATCAAAAAGCTGCGTAAAAAGATCTCAGCGATCGCTCCTGAACTTAATGTTATCCATTCCGTATACGGTGCTGGTTATAGATTTGAAAATAACGATTAGAGATTGCTCTATTGAATAATTTTTTTGAGGTTCTACAGTTTTCTTTCTCTGTAACAATGCCAATATTTCTGATATTGGCATTAGGGGTTTTGCTTTATAGAATTAAGCTGATTAATGATAATTTTGTCGATGTAGGCTCAAAACTTGTTTTCAACGTCACATTACCTGCATTGCTTTTTCTCAGTATCACTAAAACCCCACTCTCAGAAAACACTGACTTTTCTCTCGTCATATATGGCGTTATTGCGGTCTTTGTAATTTACCTCTTTTTCGAGTTTTTTTCGGCTCACTACATCAAAGAGAAAATCGATAGAGGCGTCGTTATCCAAGGGGCGTTTCGCTCCAATATGGGCATTATAGGTCTAGCCTACTGTGTTAATGCGTATGGAGATGACGTTTATGCGGTAGCACCCGTTTATCTTGGAGGAGTAACCATCCTTTTTAATATTCTGTCTGTTATCACTCTTAACAAAGCCGTGAATAAAGATACAAACCTTAAAAGCACCATAATAAAAGTACTAAAGAACCCTCTTATTATCTCCATTTTATCCGCAGTATTAGTCTCTTATTCAGGCCTTAAAATGCCTGACATTCTCTTAAAAACAGGCAACTACTTCGCCCAAATGACTCTCTCTTTAGCGTTACTATGTATTGGCGCTTCACTTAGTTTTAAGACAATGAAAAGCGACTTTTCAAATGCGCTGCTAGCCTCTTTCGGCAAGCTCATTTTTATTCCAGTCATAACCACATTTGGCGGCTATTTACTGGGTTACCGTGGAATGGAGTTAGGTGTTTTAATGCTCATGTCATCAGCCCCTTCCGCTTCCGCCTGCTATGTTATGGTTAGATCCATTGGAGGAAACGATAAACTTGCCGCCAATATCATTGTGATCACTACTCTTGCTTCTATTTTTACAACCAGCTTTGGTATTACACTTTTAAGCTCTTTTAACTTAATGTAGAAATACACTGAAATCGACTTAATAAACTCTCACCAGCAAAGACTTGATACTGACACTATGGGCATTCCTTATAAAAAGAATAAAACGCTTTTTTTTATTATTAGCCTTATTGCTTTATATATTGTATTTTGGGGCGTTCAGGCGATTTCCTTACAAGCATTATTGATTAATAAGCATCGCGCAGGCGAAGATCAGCTGCTCACTTATGTAGCCGATCTTCGAAGAGAGTTAAAAGATTATCGCTTCTTACCTTATACTCTTACGGAAAACCCAAGCATCAGACGCTTTCTTAGTGATCCTGACGCCTCTAACAATACCCTTTTACGGACGTCCATAGAAAGGCAACTAGAAGACCTAAACAAAGCGTCCCAAACACAGGCTTGGTTTGTATTGGACAATGAAGGTCAAGTGCTTCTCTCTAGCACTCAATCGGAAGCGGATAATTTAAGTCATTATTTTGAGCCTCACCACCTTAAAATTGAATTAGAAAGCCAAAAAGGAGAATCTATTCTTCTTTCTGGATACAATAAAACCAATCAACAAATCACTCACCTTGTTCTTGCTCCCATTTATCAAAACAACATCATTACTGGCTCAATTGGCGTTAGAGTTAACCTAAATAGATTGATAGAAAGCTGGACTGTTGTTGGCGATCTCATAGCCATTACCGGTCAGAATCATCAAGTTTTTTTAGCCAATAATTCAAAAAATATCTTTGATCTTGAATGGGACAAAAAACTTTCTTCTATTCGGTTTGTCGATCAAACAAAATCCAAACTTTATGAAAGCAATGATGAGAAATTTCTCTTACAAAATGTATTACTGGATGATCTTGCTTGGACCTTACACTTTTTAACACCGTTACAACAAATTGTCAGAGCGGCTAATTTTATTGCTTTTGGCGGCGTTATTCTGATTTCGCTCATCCTTACCTTCTTACTTTACAGGCGAGAACGATCTTTAAAAATAGCCTCTGCCGTTGAAAACCAACGACTCGTATCAAAAAACACCCAATTACAAAGGGCGCTTATTGAAAATACCCATGTCGGTTTAATCCAATTAACTCATCAAGGCGTAATTTCTTTTATTAACCCAACGGGACACCGATACTTTCAAAAAGACCATGACCTTATTGGAACCTCTTTACGAAATCTTTTATCAATAGAAGATTGCGACCCAAAACTTATCTTACAACTGGATACCCTTTTTCAAAGTGCCAGTGATGATAAGTTTATTGAACAAGAAGTAGTTTTCAAAAAATCACTTGATCAAACCTTTCCAGCACTATTATCCGTGTCTCCTATAGAATGGTCGGACTCTCAAGGCTATCTAGTAACAGTCATCAATATCAGTAAGCGAAAACAAGCAGAACAAGCACTCACGAAAATAAACCAACAACTTGAAGTACGTGTCTCAGAAAGGACAGAAGCCTTAAAACAAACCCAAAAAGAATTGTTAAGAAGTGAAAAGTTGGCCGCAATCGGTCAAATGTCTACCGCCATCGCACATGAACTCAACCAGCCATTAACAGGCATTAGAACCTTGGTATACAGTGCAGAACTGCTTCTACAAAGAAACAATATAGAAGAAACGCAAGCAACGTTAGTCAAGCTTGAGCAACTCGTCAGTAGAATGCATAGCTTAACAAGCGAGTTAAAAGTACTGGCCTATCGAAGACCGGAGAATCTGACCAAAACAAATTGTGAAGAATGCTTTACGAATGCCTTAGTCAGCCTTGGGGATCAAACTAGTCCTCTAAGAATTATAAAAGAATTTCAACATACGTTCGTTTATGCAGAGCCAACTAGACTCGAGAGGATTTTCTCTAACCTCATAAAAAATACCCTGGAAGCCTGTGAAGAAAACGCTATCGCACCTGAAATACTCATCAAAACCAAACTGGATACCGCCTCTAAGAACCTCATCATAGAGCTCAGCGATAACGGACCAGGCACGAGCAAAGACACACTCCCTCACTTACTGGAGCCTTTTTATACCAGTAAGCCTGTTGGCAAAGGACTTGGCCTTGGCTTAGCCATTAGTGCAAGTTTAGCAAACGACATGAAAGGTCAACTTATTGTGGGACACTCACAACAGGGCGGACTGACTTTCACCTTGACTTTACAAAGAGCGGAATAGATGCAGAATCAAAAAAATTCACCTAACATCAAAATCTGGCTAATAGATGACGATGAGTTAGTCAGGTCAACAACCGCCCAATGGCTGAGTTTGTCTGATCACGAAGTAATTGAATTTACCAACCCATTAGAGTTACTAGACAAATTCAATGAAAATGAAAACTGTGTCATTATCAGTGACATTCGCATGGCTCCCATTGACGGTTTAACACTACTCGCAAAATTAATAGAAAAAGACCCCCATGTCCCTGTCATTCTGATAACAGGCCATGGAGACATAGATATGGCGGTTAGTTCACTAAGAGACGGTGCGTTTGATTTTCTAGAAAAACCCTTTGACCCTAAAAGGCTTTCCGTTACGGTTGAAAAGGCTATAAAAAAACGTCAACTTTGGTTAGATCAGCATTATCAAAACCGCTATCTTGATGAGTTAGAAGGTTTAGAAGAACTCATTATTGGTCAATGCTACCCGATCAAACAAGTAAGAGAGCAAGTAAACACTTTTGCAAAAATGGATACGAATGTCATCGTTTATGGTGATACTGGCTGTGGTAAGGAACTGGTCGCTCAAGCACTACACCAAACTAGCCATCGTTCAGGGCACCCTTTTGTAGCGATTAATTGCGCCGCTATTCCAGCTGAGCTGTTTGAAAGCGAACTCTTTGGTCATGAAGCAGGCTCATTTACTGGTGCCAATAAAAAACGCATTGGCAAGATTGAGAACGCCAGTAACGGCACTCTTTTCCTTGATGAAATTGAAAGCATGCCAATTGCAATGCAAATTAAACTATTAAGGGTACTTCAAGAGAATATTCTGGAGCGAGTTGGTAGCAACCAGCCTATTCATGTTGATTTACGTGTTATTGCCGCCGCCAAGACAGACTTACAACGATTAGACGGTTTCCGACAGGATCTTTTCTTTCGTTTAAATGTCTCTCAAATACATTTACCCACACTGCGGCAACGAGGAGACGACATTCCTCTACTTTTCAAACACTTTTGCCGCCAATTTTCCGACGAAAAGAAGGTTCCATTAAAAAAACTTAGTCCTATAGACCATGAAACACTAATGATTTATAGCTGGCCTGGTAACATCAGGGAGATGCGAAATATTGCGTTACGCTATGTACTAGAGCCAAATACGACCATTGCTAAAATTTTAAACGGCTACCACACCCAAGAACCCAACTATCAATATAGCCCACTGCCATTAAGCGTAAAAGTCCAAGATTACGAACGTAGCCTCATCGACTCTAGCCTAGAGCGTTGCAAAGGTAATATTCAAGAGGCACTCGAAATACTTCAACTCCCAAGAAGAACCTTAAATCAAAAGATGCAAAAATACGGCTTAAATCGTAGTGACTACCTAGATTCACAAGACGGATAATGTTCCCAAACACCACTTAACATTCGAGAAAAAAATGCACATAGAATTAATTGATATTGTAATTTTTGTTATTTTGGGGTCAATAGCCTATTTCTGGTGGAACTCTAACTCAATTAGAGAGCTGGCTTTCTCACATGTAAAAGCCCACTGTAAAAAACATGAAGTGCAACTTCTGGATCAATCAGTCGCATTACATAAATGGAAAGTAACTTGGTCTACGGGCCAACTGAAAGTGCTTAGAGAATACCAATTTGAGTTTACGTCAACCGGAGAGGCTCGTTACAAAGGTGAAGCGGTTTTAATAGGGAATACATTGATGAAAATAGAACTTTCTGCTTATCACATATAGAAAAAAAGCCTACTTATAGGGAGTTTACAATTGATTACTATTTTATTTCAAATATTTACACTTCTTTAAATAAAAAAGTGCGCCCTTAATATGATTTTTAACAAATAAAGTAATTGATAATTTAATTTTGTATTAGTATTTCCCTTACACATCAACTATATTTGTACAATAATGAAAATAATTAAAGGATGTATCATGCTGTCAAACCTTAGTTTCAGGTCAAAACTAATCGCCCTTCTTGCTTCTGCGATAGTTGGATTTGTGATTGTGACCATCGTAGCGTTAAATGGATTGAATTCTCAGGAGAGCTCTGCCGTAAAACTACAAAGTCTAACTGCGGTTGAAAAGAATCTAGACAGTCTTGCGATTATGATGATGGAAAAATATGAAACGCTTAAGTCCGTCGATAACAGTAATTACCAAGAATTCATTAATGACCTGGAAACCAACACGCAAAACTTTGCCAGTACTCTTGATAATGACATAAAAACCCTTGAAACCAAGACGGGTAAAGATTTACTTCGCAATACTAAAAACCAGTTAGATCAATACTCTATTGCCTTAATTGATCTTGTTCAGCAACGTCATATTATTGGTTTTGATATCAATTCAGGATTGATGGGATCAATAGAAACCTTAGGGGCTACGGTATTCGAACAGGTGTCATTTCTAAGTTTGATTAAACAAGAGTTTTTACCCGTTCGAGAAGCTGAAAAAAACTACCTGTTTGATCCTAATGACGAAAACTCAGAAACTTTTCAAACTAAATACGATAAATTCTTTAAACGTGTACAAAACTTTGGTTTAGAAGAAAGGTTTGGAGAGGTAATTAACCAGTACTATGATGCTGTTCAAGCTTTCTCATCTCAAGAGAAAAAGGTCAAAAGTTCAACAGCAGAATTTAACACCCAGCGCACGCTATTTTCCGCTTCACGTTTAGAAACGGGGAATTACATTAAAAAAGTCGTAACTGAAGCCCAAAACACAGCAAAATCCATGTCGAATCAAGCCAGCTTCACATTGATTAGCGTCAGCATTATTGTTGCTCTTATTGCCGCGATAATGATGGCTGGTATTGGTAAAAGCGTTAATAACACCCTGAATCAAATCATCAAAGATTTGGCGAAAGTTAAAGGAGGGGATTTAACCGCTCGCCTTTCTGTCAATGCTAAACGCAATGATGAATTTGACGCTTTGTGTGGCTCTGTTAATGAAATGACAACAGGCCTGGGATCGGTAGTAAGTGATGTTATTTCTACTACAAAAGAAGTAAACACCATGGTGAGCAACCTAAACACTTCAGTAAATAGCATTGCCGAAAGTAATAAATCCGTTAGCTTGCAAACCAACTCTCTGGCTGCTGCAACAGATGAAATTTCAATGACTATTTCTAGCATATCATCAACAACTGATGATTTAAGTAGACAGTCGCAAGAAACGTATGAGTCTGCTAAAACTGGGGCAGAAACGATTAAAGGTGCCCTATCAAACCTTGGCAAGACCGTCGAAGTAGTGACTAAAACCGGCATTCAATTGAATGAACTAGGCCAACTATCTAAAGACATCGATAATGTTATTGGCATGATCAACGACCTTGCAAACCAAACTAATCTCTTAGCTCTAAACGCGGCTATCGAAGCGGCAAGAGCTGGTGAAGCGGGTCGAGGTTTCTCTGTCGTTGCAGATGAAGTGCGCTCATTAGCCGAAAAAACGGTTGATGCTACATCTAAAATCACTGAAATCGTAAGTACAATTCAAGGCTCAACCAAAAACGCAATTGAAACCATGGAAAGCGGTCAAGAGAGCTTAAAAGCCATTGAAGAATACGGTGCAAAAGCAGAAACCGCCATGAAAGACATAGAAGAGAACGCTCAAACGAGCTCTATCTCTTCTGTCGACATGGCGAGGTCTATCCAAGAAGTGTCTAAGACTGCGGTTAGCATGAGCCAAGAAATGGATAGCATTGCACAGCAATTACAAGGTGATACTGAATCTATCAATAGCATTGCCGGCAATACAAATCACATTCACGATCTAGTAACCGATCTAGATAAGAAAACTCGTGTGTTTACAACCAATTAAACACATAGAATATGTATTTAATATAAACAGACCTAAAAAAGCCAGTATTTTGAATACTGGCTTTTTTTAGGGCATTTTAAAAGTCGCGCTTTTTATAGGTTCGAAAACTCTTTTTCCCAGCGTTTTGCTTCCTTCTTAGAAGGTCCACCTAATGCATTGACGGCCGTTCTTAGTCGAGCCCTTGATAAATCAGGGCCAAGTATAGCCATAGAGTCAAAAACAGATACCGATGCCGTAGAACCAGAAATAGCAACAAACAAAGGAGCAAAGAAATCTTTTGGCTTAACCTCTAACGCTTGAGCTAACTCTTTTAGGGCTGAGAATATTTCATCTTTTTCCCATGTACGTAATGCTTCAAGCTTCCATAGAGAGAACTGCATTGCTTTACGTAGAGTTTCTTCCTCCATCTTCATACTAGAAAAGTCTTCTTTAGTCACTGGTAGCAGACCTTTTAAGAAGAAACCAGCCACATCGGCAACATCTGAAAACTTTTCGACACGAGGAATGATCAAAGGCAAAATTTGCATCAAGTATTCAGGATTTAACGCCCAATCAACAAACTTAGACGCAAATTGATCGTGCGTTAAATTTTCACGAATCCAAGTACCATTTAGCCAGCTCAGTTTTTCTACATCAAAAACAGGACCACCTAAAGATACACGCTGTATATCAAAATTCTCAACCATTTCATCAAGAGTAAACTTCTCTCTCTCATCTGGCATAGACCAACCCATACGACCTAGATAATTGATTACTGCTTCAGGTAAATAGCCCATACGCTGATAATACAGAATACTGGTCGGATTTTTACGCTTCGATAATTTTGATTTGTCTGGGTTACGTAACAAAGGCATATGACACAGTGTTGGCATTTCCCAATCAAAATATTGATAAAGAAGAATGTGCTTAGGTGCAGAATTAATCCATTCTTCTCCACGAATAACGTGAGTAATCTTCATTAAATGATCGTCAACCACATTCGCAAGATGGTAAGTAGGCATGCCATCTGCTTTTAGCAGCACTTGCATATCTACCTGAGACCATTCGATCTCAATCTGTCCTCGCAGCATATCCTCTACAACACAAGTCCCTTCTTCAGGAATTTTCATCCTAATTACATAAGGCGTTCCTGCGTCAAGTTTCGCTTGTATTTCATCTTCGCTCAACAACAAGGCTCTACCATCGTACTTTTGCTGTTGCCCTTGTGCTTTTTGTTCCTCACGCATCAGATCTAATTCTTCAGACGTTTCGAATGCATAAAAAGCATGACCTTTTTCAACTAACTCTTTTGCATAGTCAGCATAAATATCACCGCGCTCACTTTGACGATAAGGACCATAAGGGCCTCCAACATCAGGACCTTCAGCCCAATCTAAACCTAACCAGCGCATCGCATCCAAAATCATTTTTTCTGATTCTGGCGTACTACGAGTTTGATCCGTATCTTCGATACGAAGAATGAACTTACCGCCCATCTTTTGAGCAAAAGCCATATTAAACAGTGCTATATAGGCGGTTCCAACATGAGGATCACCTGTTGGTGAAGGCGCTATGCGAGTTCTTACTTCAGACATGAGTTCTCTCTTTTATCCTGTTTCAAATTTGGAAGCATTATAATCTTGTTTACAATAGAAAAGTACGCCAACGCATGATTTCTTTTCTATTCTCGTCCTACACATGGATACACAAGTTGAGATAGTCGCACTCCAACTTCAATATCGGTTTTTAACGTTACGAGCCGGCGACTTAATAAGCATTGCTCATAATGACCAGACAGTTTTTGTTGCTGTTTGTCGGTAAAACGAGAAAGGTCATTATAAATTGATTCGATGTTTGTGGCTTTTTGCATAATGGCTAAAGCCGTTTTAGGGCCAATCCCCATCACCCCAGGAATACGATTGGTTGTGTCTCCAACTAAAGCCCAATAGTCCCCTAGCTGATCACATAAAACCCCATACTTTTCTTCCGCCCAAATACGGTCATAGCCTATTTTCGAAAAACAGTCGTATTGTAGAATATTTTCATCTGATAAGAGCTGAGAAAAACCTTTATCCGTTGATATAATGTAAGACTTAATGCTGTTCTCCGCCGCCTTGACAGCAAGAGTGGCAATAATGTCATCTGCTTCTAGACCCGTTAACCGTATAGAAACAATCCCATTAAAGCGAAACAATTCGGCAAATTTAGGCAAGGCATCCAGCAGTACATCATCCATAGGGACTCTGCCAAGTTTATATTCAGGAAACACTTCATGGCGCCATGTTTTTCCACTTGAGTCAAAGACGACAATGGCGTGACTAGGTAAAAATTGCTTTGTAAGTCTAGCAAGTGCATCGATTGAAGCACTTTGAGTACGCTCAATACGCCTCTTTATGTCCTGTTCACTTTCTAGTGCAGCATAAAGACGCCTAATAAGATTCAGCCCATCGATAAGAAGTATTTTTTTTGCACAAATTACCTTATTTATTTTTCCATAATGAGTGATAACCTTAATAATATAAAAGAGTAACATGAAATTTGTTACTCTTTACCTGCTCATTAATTTAGAAGGATTAAAAATGACCCATATTAATCAATACTCGTATGCAGCTGCAATCTCATTTTCTTTACTGGCATCTAACTACGGATATTCTACTGAAGCGAATATTAATGCGGTCATAGGCCTTGGTTCTAGCCAAATTGTAGAACAAAACTTACAAAGTGCCGAACCACAGCTACCCATTACCAGTGGCAGCCTACTCCCTCTTGATAGCATGTTTACTGGGATATCAACGGCCTTAGATAACCATTTAACCCAATGGATAAAACACTTAAATCAAGAAGTGAAAGTCGAACATAAATCGAGAGACTTAAGCTTTCAGGGACAATTAACTCAAGTCACTCAGGCTACATTTGCCTTAATAATCAATAAAAAGTCAGTATTGTTGCCAATATCCGACTTTTACTTAATACCAAGTAATAGCCCATCCCAATTGAACCACACGGAAAAAAATACCTATACCGGCAATATCACCTATCAGACGCCTTCATTGTCTTGGCAACCAAAACTCAGCATTCTTTTCCAAGAAGATTTCGTTAAGCTCATCGAGAATGCACTAATATCAAATTTATCAAACAAAAATTTAACCCTACAAGACCCCATTTTGCATTTATCGCAAACACCCTCGTCTAATGTCAGATTCAAAAGTGAAAGAGCATTCGCGGTCGCTGACATGGCATCACCATCCGTCAATTATGCGAACGATGAAATTATCATTCCTTTGAATAACAGAAAGCTAGACATTGAACCATTAACCGAATATTTGATACCGATTCAACAACAAAAACTGAAGATTTTAAAACGGACCATTAAATCAACCGTCTCAACCCACCCTCAATTTTTAGGGGAACAGACATTAGGTTTCCAACAGGCCTATGAAGTGAAATTAGACAAAGAAACCCTGCCAGGGAATTACCAAACTTATTGGCAGCAACAAGATTTATACTTGCCAAGTAACAATATTTTTTTAGAGCAAACCCGGTTAGATCAAATACTAGAGCTAACACCTAATCAAAGCCATGACCTAGAAGGAAAATTAACCTTAGTTAATGCCTCCGGTAGAAGCCTACCTCTTTCTCAAACATGGGAGCTAGAGATAAAAAACCTATCAGTTCAAAAGCAAAACTATAACATCTCTCACAACATGAATGGCATTATAACTAATACCTCTGGCGCCATGTCAGAACCAAATGGAATCCATTCACGACGCTTCATCGGAAGCTTACCTCCGAAACAAACAAAAACACTACGCTACACCGTAACATTGACACAATAATAGGGCATTCCTATAAACAACGAATGGCAGACATTTAGTCAATATGGCTGCCATTCATGTAAGATATACCAATAAGATAGCTGTGCAATGATATCTTCTAAGGTAATATTATTATTTTTCATACTTAAAGGCATAACATATTCATGAAAAAACATATTCTAGCGACGTTTATTGCGGCGGCCAGTATTAGTAACCTATACGCTGAATCATTATTTGAAGTGTACAAGCTGGCGCAAGAACACGATCCAAGCTTACGAGCAGCGGCAGCCACTTACGACGCTCAAAAAGAAGAAGTCACCATTACAAAAGGCAATTTATACCCAAGCATTACCTTTAATGGAAACCTTGGATATACAAATAGTGACAGCAGATCATACGATGGTTCTACCCTATCGAATGCCCTATCACTAAATATGAACTACCCCATTTATTCCCCTGCGTTAGGTTATGCGGTTGATGCTGTTGAAATCAATTTCGATAGCGCGGCCATTAATTATGAAAACGCCAAGGAAAATTTAGCTCTAATTTCATTGACCGAGTATTTTGACTTACTAACAGCACAAGCAACGCTGAAAAATACAGAAGCTCAAGTATTAAGTAACGCCAGTCAACTGGATAGAGTTAAAAAACAATTTGATGTGGGCTTAGTCTCAATCACCGACTTGCAAGATGCTCAAGCCGCCTATGATGCCGTAAAAGTAAACTCTTTATCCGCTTATTCAAGCGTTTTAAAAGCTCAACAAGCTTTATTTCAAAGAACCGGTAAACAGATTACTTCAATCCCTGAACTATCAAAGGGCTATAAAATCCAACTTGATAATGACTTAACTGTTGAGCAATTAATTAAACAGGCAAAAGTACAAAACACGGACATTAAAACGCTTGATTTGGCCGTTCAAGCAGCTGAAAAGAATATTCAAATTGAAAAATCCAATGGTCGATCACCTACCGTCGTTCTTACCGGTGCATTAAGTCAATCTGATGCGGATTCATCCCCAAATAAAAGCTCTGATGGTAATTCAACTGATGCCTCTATTGGTATCGGAGTCAGTGTTCCACTCTACAAGGGTGGTGCGATAAATGCGTCTGTTAGGAAAGCGTCTTCAACCGCTGAAGCCGTTAGAGAAAACCGCGCTGCAGCAATACAAACGCTAGAACTTAACTTACGCAGCCTATATCTTGACCTTGAAACGTCCGTGGCTCAAATAGAAGCACAATCGCAACTGGTAAAATCAAGAACAAGTGCCTTAGAAGCGACTCAAGCAGGCTATGACGCAGGGATTCGTAATCTTGTTGAGTTATTAACAGCGCAATCAAACCTTTATGACGCTCAGAATACTTATCAGCAGCTTCGCTATGGTTTTGTCGTTCAAAAGTTAAATCTATTAGAACTTACAGGTAATTTATCTGAAGATGAAATTCGTAAGTTAGGAGCTTGGTTGAAGTAACTACTAAGCTATAATAAAAAGCCTCACCATAAAGATATGATGAGGCTTTTTATTAGACCAAGAGAAAAAGGCTTTATTTAACACCTTAAAAGCGAACCGAATATAGCAAAGCGCCTTACTCTTCTTCTGAAGACATTAGCACTGGTGTATTGATAAAACGAGCCAACACTTTAGAGAGACCATAAGCATCTTCGCTACCTGCTAACTCTCGAATTGAATGCATTCCAAATGTGGGCAATCCTATATCAATAGTTGGAACACCAATTCCACCGGCCATAATAGGACCTACCGTACTACCACACGCCATATCAGAACGAACCACAAACGTTTGCACTTCATACCCTTCCTGCTTAGCTAGATCACGATAGATACCAGCTGTTTCACTGTTTGTCGCGTAGCGTTGATTACTGTTTACTTTAATAACTGCACCAGAGTTAATCATGGGCGCGTGTAATTTATCGTGCTTAGCCGAATAATTCGGGTGTAATCCATGAGAATTATCTGCTGATATCAGCATAGAGCGATTAATGGCTTGAACAAAGTGCTCAGGATTTGGAGATAATCGCTGTAATACATCCTCCAAGAAAGGACCGTTGGCTCCACTGGTCGATAAACTGCCCACTTCTTCATGATCCGTACAAATCAATAATGCAGGTTGATGACTTTCTTTAGCCGCTAATAAAGCGTCTAAGCCAACAAAGCAGCTTAACAGATTGTCTAATCGAGCAGAGCAAATAAACTCCTTATGTAAACCCACAAGCGAAGGGGCTTGAGTGTCATAAAGAGACAATTCAAAATCTAAGATCTCAGCCCCTCCTAATGTTGGATGCTGTTTACGAACTTGTTTCATCAAAACCGATTGCAGCTCAAGTTCTGATTTAGCTAGACCTAAGATTGGCAACATTTCTTCCTGTGGATTCACTGAAAAGCCGTCATTTGCACTTCGATTCAAATGGATAGCCAAATTAGGAACAACAGCAATGGGGTCTTTAAAATCGATTAAACGACTTATACGCTCCCCTGAATCTAACTTTAATGTGATACGTCCTGCCAAAGAAAGATCGCGATCAAGCCATGTGTGTAAAAGCACACCACCATATATTTCAACACCCAACTGATGATAGCCAGAACGTACTACATGAGCATTGGGTTTTAACTTCAAACATGGACTATCTGTATGGCCACCAATCATTCGCCAACCGGAACTATGAAAATTTAGCGTGGGAGTAGTGAAAGCAATAATCGACGATGCATTGCGCGTTACAAAATACTGACCACCTTCTTCAATCACCCAATGGTCTTTTTCTTTTAACTCTTTAAACCCCTTATCGAGCAAGGTAGCTTTCATACTATCTACAGCATGAAAAGGCGTCGGTGAATTGTGCAAAAATGATAATAGAGACTGATTAAAAGCTTGATTTTTCATAATTTTTTGAAATGCCTGAATCTAAAAAAGACTTTTTAACGGATTAACTGGTCATATTGCATCATGTCTAATATGATTTCAAAATGAATATGGATAATTATTTAAGAGAACCGAATCCAGATGAATTATAAACACTTATTTATATGCCTTTTAATGGGGGCAACGCTTTCTGCCTCCCATACGTTTGCTTACAACAAGCTTAAGCCATTAGACGAAAATAAAGAAGTATCTCAACAACTCGTTGAAATACTAGAACGAGTTCACTATAACAAAACCGTCATCAATGATGAAATATCCTCAATGGCTTTCAATCATTATTTAGATTATTTAGACCCAAGTAAAAGCTTCTTTCTACAAAGTGATATAGATTCTTTCTCCAAGTATAAGCTTACTTTTGATGACGCGTTAAGGTCTGGAGACACCGAAGTCGCCTACACTATTTACAATGTATTTCTAGAGCATTTGGAAACCAGACTAAATAAACTAATAGCAGACTTACCCGCTATGATTAAAGGATTTGATTACACCAAAGACGAAGTGCTTAATATCGACCCAGATCAATTAAACTGGTCAGATACGCAAGCAGAACTGGATGAGATATGGCGTAAACGAATCAAGAATAGAGCCTTAATTCTGAAAATGAATGACCAAACTGAGGAAAAAATAATTGAATCCTTAACAAGGCGCTATAAAAATCAACTGAAGCAAATTGAACAAACCGACGAAATAGATATTTTTCAAATTTTTGCTAACTCAATAACCGCCAGCTTGGATCCTCATACAAGTTATTTTGCGCCGCGAGCATCGGAAACCTTCAATATCAATATGAGTCTGTCTCTTGAAGGGATTGGCGCCGTTTTACAACAGGAAGATGAAGCAACCAAAGTTGTTCGATTGGTTCCTGGTGGCCCGGCGGCCTCTCAAAGTGACCTTGCACCGAATGACAAAATTATTGCCGTCGGTCAAGACGGCGAGGAGATGATTGATGTTGTTGGTATGAGATTAGATGATGTCGTTGATATGATTCGAGGAGAAAGAGATACCGCGGTGAACCTTGAAATTATCCCGTCTAAAGGTAATGGGCAGACTAGCAAAATCATTTCTATTATTCGTAAAAAGGTAAAACTAGAAGACCAATCTGCACAAAAACATATTGTGGAGATTGAGCGAAACGGTGAAAACTATAAAATAGGTGTTATAAAACTACCTACTTTTTATTCTGACTTTGCCGCCATTCAAGCGGGAGACCAAAACTACAAAAGCTCCACTCGCGACACGAAAAGGTTGATTGAAGAACTGAGAAAAGAAGACATTTCAGGGTTAATTCTCGATTTACGAGGCAACGGTGGAGGCTCTTTACAAGAAGCCAACGCTCTTGCAGGATTATTTATCCCCTCAGGGCCAACTGTTCAAATCCGGGATGCCAGCGGAAGAGTCAGTATTTTAGGAGATCAAGATCGCAGTGTAACCTATAGTGGTCCAATGGCTATCTTGGTAAATCGCATGAGCGCCTCTGCCTCAGAAATCGTTGCCGGAGCGTTACAGGATTATGGGCGCAGTATCATCCTTGGAGGGCAAACATTCGGCAAAGGTACGGTGCAAGTTCTACAAGCGCTTGATAAAGGCCAATTGAAAATCACTCAAGCTAAGTTCTACCGAGTATCTGGGGAAAGCACGCAACACAAGGGCGTCGTCCCTGATATTACCTTCCCTTCGTTACTTGATGAAGATACGGTGGGGGAAAGCGCTTTAGACAACCCTTTACCTTGGGATCAAATCCACGAAACGCGCTACCCTGTTTATTGGGATATTCCATCAATAACACCAAAGTTAACGAAAGAGCACAACAGACGCATAAAACAAGACCCTAATTTCATTTCAGTGATAGAACAAATCGATTACATCAAAGAAAGAACGGAGAATATAAAGACGATCTCTCTAAATGAACAAGACAGACTTGAGCAACAAAAGAAAGGTGAACAGGATGAAATTGCTCGTGAAAATAAACGTCGCGAAGCACTTGGGCTAGAGCTCATTGAATCGGTTGACGACATTGTTCCAACAGACGAAGACAGTTATGAACATGAAGCCGGTGAAATATTATTAGACTTCATTTCATTGAATCAATAAAGATCGTTAGGATTTCTAGGTAACTTGTCTCTCATTACAGATAAGTTACCTAGACAAACAGCCACAAATGTCCCGCTTTTCTATTTACCCAGAGAAACCAGTTAACAGTTCTATGATAATCCCTTTAAGTGCGAACGCCATCATCCCCAAACCTAGACCACCTACAATTATAAAAGTACCGAGGCGGCCCGCATTGGCTCTGCGCGCTAAATCAAACATAATAAACAGTAAAAAAAGACACAACCCGGATACCATTACTGTCATCATAATGGATTCAAACTCTTCTATTTCCATTTTTTAAACACCTTTATTAAGCATAAACATGGCAAAATCATCATCAGACCGCAATACTATCGATTTATTTGGCAAAACTCGAGGCCGCCCCGTCACTCAACCCTTACCAAGGAAAGAACAACTAAAGAAAAATAAACAAATACAAAGGGCGAAAGAAAAAAACTGGGACTTAAACGTCTAGAAATCATATTAGATCAAGAAACAATAGAAAAGCTCGATACTCTCTGCTTAGAACAAGATATCAAGCGAGCAGAATGGTTAACCATGCAAATTGCACTGGCTTACTCAAAAAGAAAAACTAGTCGAAAAAAGCGCGTACTCAAAGAATAAAATCCTTTCAAAAATACGCACTTTTAGAAACCATTTTACTTAACTACAAAACCACACTGACTTAATGGGTTTCTAACTGACTCAATAAATTAATCACCTGCACACTGGCGGCTTCCATCGCAGCTAGATGCTTGATAGCCCTATCAAGATCACCTTCTTGTTTTGCAAGTAATGCATCAATGCCATTCTGATGAACTTGAGCATGGGGTTCATCAAGCTGCTTAAAGACGGAGCTATTTTGAAACTGTTCTTTACCCTCGGCAAGATACCATTTACCTAAACGACAGTTATTATGGTCCGATATAGAAGATACATCCGGCTTTTTATCCACAGAGAATAGACGATGAATTTCTGCTTTCCACACCATATGATCCATTTTAACCGTATGTAAAAAACAATTTGTCGCCTCATGATCCAATTCTTTCTGCGTGCTTAAGGCCGTGCTAATAACTTCTTGCACATTTCGCACAGTTTCACCCGTTAGGGTAACCAAATCAGAACATCCTGTTGCCACCATATTGATGTGACCATCAGCGATCCCTGTATTTTTCTCAATGGCTTCCACTAATTGCGCTATCTCAGCACTGGCATCTCCCGATTTTTGAGCAAGTGAACGGACTTCGTCTGCCACAACAGCAAAGCCTCGACCTTGCTCACCTGCCCGAGCCGCTTCTATTGCGGCATTCAGCGCCAGCAAATTGGTCTGCTCTGAAATGCCACTCACAATACCAACGAACTGAGTAATATTACTTGCTAATGTTTTCAGCGTTTTTACGCTTGAATTACTTTCTACTGCGCCATTCTGAATAATGTCGATGGCTTTTTGTAGTGCATTCATCGCTTCTGCACTTTCATTTGCCGTCTGTTCAAAATCTACCAGCTTCTTACTTTCATTATTTAGCGCATGCATACTGCCTTCAATAGAGTCACGCACGCCAGATAAAAGACCAAGGCTATCTAATAGTAAGCCATCTGTATTTTTTTGTTTTGCCGATAAGCGCAATGATTCTAATTCTGTCTGGGCTTTCTGATGTTTAGAAAGCAGTTCTGTCATTTCCTGATTTAAGGCGGTTCGGTCTAATTCTAGTAACTCAAGCTTTTCTTCTAGTTGCTGGATTTGTTTACCCTTTCCCCACATATAAACCTCTTATTCGTTGTTGTTTGTTATAATCATTTAAATTACCACTAACTATAGAATAAACCCATGGCAAAGCTATATTTTTATTTTTCCGCAATGAACGCTGGTAAATCCACCGTTTTATTACAATCAGCGCATAACTATCAAGAAAGAGGCATGAAGCCTTTACTCTTGACGGCGGCTTTAGACAATCGCTATGAAGTCGGACAGATCTCCTCTAGAATTGGTATTTCTGCTGAAGCTCGGCTATTTGATAAACATACGAATTTACTTCAAATTGTTAAAGATGCGCTTACAACTCAAAACATTGACTGTATCCTCATTGATGAGTCTCAGTTTTTAACAAAAGAACAAGTATACGATTTAACTGACATCGTTGATGACCTGAATATTCCAGTGCTCGCATTTGGTATTCGTACAGACTTTAAGGCCGAACTATTCGAAGGCAGCCAGGCCTTATTAGCTTGGTCAGATAAACTCATCGAACTAAAGACCGTTTGCCACTGCGGAAGTAAAGCAACGATGGTTATTAGGGTCGATCCTGAAGGCAATCCTGTACGAGAAGGCGCACAAGTAGAGATCGGAGGCAATGACAGATATTTATCTGTTTGTCGTAAACACTTTAAAGAAGCACTTAAGGGCTAATCATGTGGTTTAATAATATTCAAATATTCCAATTAAAAAATGTAGAAGCACTCGATACCAATGAATTAGTTGATAAATTACCTGACTTCCCTCTAAAAGAATGCGGTAGCCAGGAAGAGTTTTCCTTTGGCTGGCTACCTCTTATCCGCAAAAGTGAGCAATGGTCTCTTATTGGAAATAACTGTTTGATGATAAGAGCAGGCAAAGAAGAAAAAGTGCTGCCCTCTTCTGTCGTTCGCGAAGAATTAGAAAATAAAGTATCCGAAATTGAGCTGTTAGAAGGTCGCAAGGTAGGTCGTAAGGAAAAGTCGGACTTGAAAGACGAGCTGGTTTTTACACTAAGACCAAAAGCGTTTTCTAAACGTTCTGACATCTGGTGTTATTTTGATCTTAAAGCAAAAATTTTAATTGTAAATAGCACCAATGCAAGCCTAACCGAGCTGCTTTTTAAACAGATACAAACAACTCTTGGAAGTTTTTCCATGACGCCTTTGCAAGCACTGGCATCACCGTCTAGTATTATGAGTGAGTGGTTATTAAACAATGATTTACCTGCCAGCCTAGAAACAGGTGATGAATGTGAGATTCAAGATGGCTCAGAAGAAAAGGCAAAGATTCGTTTCAAAGCATTGGATCCTTTATCTGAAGATGTTACTCGGCACATAGAACAAGGCATGATGGTCATGAATTTAGGCCTAAAGTGGACAGAAAAGCTGAGTTTTGTTCTACATGAAGACTTAACACTACGTAAACTAAAATTTGATGACACTCTCAAAGATCAAGCATTTAATGATTCACAAGGTGGAGGTTTAGCTGATCTTGATGCAAATTTCGCACTAATGACATTAACTCTTAGAGAATTTTTTGCCTCTTACTGCCTGTGGTTTGAAATCAATCAAGAGGAACAGACGGCGTTAACATGATCGTCATAAGCCTAGCGTAGAGTGCCGTATATAACGCCTGTATGCCCCCAATGTTTTCCACAAATTAGGTGGATAACATTGGGGAGAAACGATGCTAGCTTATATAATACAATCGTCCATAAGAATAGATCTCAATCGTACAAAATCGCCTTACTCCTATTTTATGAATTATTTGGCACTATACTTTCTCCTATGAAAACTATTGAAAAAAATCTTAAAGAACAAGAAATTGCTAAAAAAGTAACGTTAGTAGGCGCGGGATGGGATGCTATTCTTGGGTTAGCTAAAATTATTGCCGGTTATTTATCGCAATCTCAAGCCCTGATTGCTGACGGTATTCATTCTCTGTCCGATCTAGTAACGGATGTCTTTGTCTATATGGCAGCAAGTAACTCCCATGCCGCTCCTGATGAGAAACACCCCTATGGACATCGTCGATTCGAGACCTTAACGACGGTATTTCTTGGTCTCGTTCTTATCATCGTCGCTCTAGGTATCGCCCTAGACACTATGATCAATAACAGCACGCCGACTGTGACCTGGTATGGCTTAGCTGCCATAATCACCACTATTATCGTCAAAGAATCCATTTTCCACTATACAAAAAAAGCAGGAGAAGCAATTGGCAGTAAGATGCTAGTTGCAAATGCTTGGCATAGCCGCAGTGATGCGCTCTCCTCCATTGCGGTTCTCGCTGGCTTAGGTGGGGTTTATATTGGTTGGCCTTGGGCAGATAAAGTAGCCTCTATTTTAGTGGCTATCTTGATTGGTAAAATTGCTATTGAAATGATTTTAGAGAATATTGCTGAATTAGTTGATACCGCGCCTGATAAAAAAGTGATTGAAGAAATTACCGAAACAGCCAACAGCTTAAAAAATGTAATGAAACCCCATGATATTCGAGCGCGTTCAATGGCTGGGAAAATCCATTTAGATATGCATATCCATGTGCCGGCTTATATCAGTGTCAGCGAAGGCCACTACATTAGCGATAAGGTCATACATACCATAAAATCCAAACATGCCATTGTAGAAGACGTCTTAATACATATTGATCCGGAAGGAGTAACACATAAAGGCGAGAAGAAAACCACTGCATTTCACGAAAGAGATCAAATCATGGCGGATCTTGGATTTTTACTACGCAGACACTCAGCTTACCTGCATCTGGAAAAAACTCGGTTACACTATTTCAATAGTGGCTTAGAAATTGATCTCATAGGGAACGCTTTAACCGTACCTGAAGGCACTAACTTACAAAAACTGACCGCAGGCATAGAACAAGATTTATCTACATTGCCTTATTCCAATAAGAAAAGTATTTTTTGGCAGTTCTAAAACAACGAACAACCTTGAGGATTATTTAGGCAGGGTTGTCTCTCCTAACGGCAAATGTACATCCGCACCCTCTCCATGCTCGTCCTGTATCGTTAGTTGCTTATTGGTTTTCGCGCCCATTATTTTTAATTGCTCTGCACGGTTAATGAGGTTACCTCTCCCCGTAGTCAGTTTTTTCATTGCACCATCGTAACTTCGGTTTACTTGCTGGATTTTATTGCCTATATCATCCATATCAGTAACAAAACCAACAAATTTATCATACATGGCCCCCGCCTGCTTAGCGATCTCTAGGGCATTTTGACTCTGCTTTTCATTGCGCCATATATTTTGTATGGTTCTTAATGTCGCCAACAAATTAGAGGGACCGACGATAATAATATTATGTTCAAAGGCTTCACTAAACAATCCATTATCCGCCTGTAAAGCCAGACCAAACGCCGCTTCGATTGGTATAAAAAGTAAAACAAAATCCAAAGAAGTGACACCTTCTAAATTATGGTATTCCTTCGCACTCAATTCTTTTACATGACGCCTTACCGCTTCCAAATGTTGTTTTAGTGAACGTTTTCTTTCCTCATCAGTGTCCGCCTCAACGTATGCAAGATAACTGACTAACACCATCTTTGAATCGACTATTACCTGTTTCCCATCTGGCAAATAAATAATTACATCGGGTTGATAACGCTTACCCGCCGTAGTTTGAAGTGACACCTGTGTTTTATATTCTCTGCCTTTTGCTAGACCTGAACGCTCTAAAATACGCTCTAGAATGACTTCCCCCCAACCGCCTTGAATTTTATTTTGTCCTTTCAAGGCATCGGTTAGGTTCATCGCATCATCGCTAATTTTTTGGTTTAACTGTTGGAGTCCTTTAATCTCTTTTATTAAAGAAAAGCGTTCTTTAGCCTCTTCACTATAACTCTGCTCAACCCGCTGTTGAAAAGAGTGAATTTTTTGACCTAATGGTTCCAATAAAGAAGATATCTGTTTTTCATTCTCGGCGGCTAAATGGCGACCTTGCTGACTCATGATGTCTTGTGCTAACTGCTTAAACTCCACCTCTGATTGGCGTTTTTGCGCCTGGTAGAAAACTTCTTTTTCTTGCCAAACTTGCTGAGCGGACGCAAATTGTTGCTCTAATGTAATCGCTTCTTTTTCCATCACATGTATTTGCTCTCGCATCTGTTGTAATAATTGATTGTGATTATTCAACAAATTTTGGCTTTTTTCCGCTTCAAGCTGACACTGTCGCTTGATTGACTGTACAATAGAGTACGCAATAAAAGAGACGACAATGGCCCCTAAACCTAAGCCCAACAAGCTCCATAGTGCAGGCACAAGCCAATCTGTCATGTAATCACCGACCCTTCTGTATTAAAAATACTTATAGAAAACAATAGATAATAAGTTTACATGGATTACTACCTAAGCCCAATAGAAGAACAACGCTTTGACCTTGTAATTAAAAATAGTCAATTCATTACTCGTGTAAAAAGAACCTGTGGTCGAATGGAAGCCAAAGCATTTATTGACAGCATTCGTACTCAATACCCTGATGCAAATCATCATTGTTGGGCGTTCGCTGCTGGCGCTCCCAGCAATGTGCACTTATGGGATCAAAGTGATGATGGAGAACCAAAGGGTACCGCTGGCAAACCGATGCTGAATGTATTGCAGCATTCGAATTTCGGTGAAACGACGGTTGTGGTCACTCGATACTTTGGGGGCGTTAAATTAGGCGCTGGCGGCTTAGTGAGAGCTTATAGTCAAGCGGTTCAGCAAGCACTCAGTCAAACCGTATTTGAAGAAGTCTACCCACGCCATGCAGTATCGATAAAAGTGTCCTATTCTTTATTAGGTAAAGTGGAATATTGGTTGGAACAAAGCGACATAGAGGTACAAGCAAAACACTTTGATACAGATATCACGATCGAGTTAGGGGTTATCCCAAACTCGTGGCAAGAACAAAAAACAGCCCTTGAGAACCTTGGTCAAGGCAGCATTATTTTTATTGAACCTGAATTAGACAACAAATAACTAGATTGGATTATTAATCACTATGTATCAAACTGGACAAAGATGGAGTAGCCGTAACGAGTCAGATCTCGGTATCGGTATTATTGTTGAATTAAAAAGCAAGTCTTTTACTCTACATTTCCCTGATGCGGAAACAGACCGTCATTATTCTGTGAGCCAAACTAGTTTAGTCCGCCGTACATTAACTGTTGGCGACGAACTGTACTTCCAAGACGAGCCTTTCCTAATAGAAGGCGTTCGTGAAATTGATGGATTATATGAATACTTCATTGGTGATGATTGGTTAGAAGAAAGTATTATCCAATTTCCAAGAAATGACAAAAACGAACTGGATGCTATTTTATCCATTTCTCCGGCTCGTCGCATGTGGTTTGATCTTCGTCGCCACACCCTAGAAAATCAAGGACGCTTAGCCTCTTCTCCAGTACGCGGGTTAATGGGATTAAAAGCCGAGCTGCTACCACACCAAATTTATTTAGCACACGAAATTGCTAATAGACCAGTGGCTAGAGCCTTATTGTGCGACGAGGTTGGCTTAGGTAAAACCCTAGAAGCAGGTTTGATTTTACATCATAGAATGTTAAACGGTCTTTGTAAGCGCGCGCTCATTTTAACGCCAACAAACTTACAACACCAATGGCTAGTGGAAATGCTCCGTCGCTTCCATCAACATTTTGCATTAATCAATGAATCCGTTTATCAAGAACTCTATGAAGACGATGACAATCCGTTTGAACAACAGCCTCTGGTAATAGCACCTTTGGAATGGGCATCCAATCACCCACGAGCATTACAAGATATGCTTAGTGCGGAATGGGATATGGTGGTAATTGATGAGGCTCATCACTTAAACTGGCATCCCGAAACTCCAAGCCAAGACTACCAAACAGCCGCTTTGCTGGCTCAAACAACAGAGTCATTATTATTATTAAGCGCAACACCAGAACAAACCGGTGAAGAAGAGCACTTCTCCCGTTTACAACTTTTAGATCCAGATCATTATTATGATTTTGAGCGTTATAAAACGCAAAAAAATGAGTTTCAGCAAGCCGCTAATTTAGCGGAAATGTTGCTTCCTTTATCTCAAGGAAAAGAAACGGTAACCGCTATTGATTGGCCTAGCACCTTTGGTCATTACTTACCTCAAGTGCAAGCAAAAGAATGGTTTGAAAAATTAAATAACAACATTAAGGGTGATACTCTAATTCAAGCCGCCGCAGATGCTATTGATTGGTTAATCGACCAACATGGTACAGGCCGAGAAGTATTCAGGAACACTCGCTCAGCCATCGGAGGATTCCCAAAACGTAAATTGACTAGCTACCCTCTGGAAATGACAGATGTGTACGCAAACGCAAAAAACTATCCCTACCCACAGGCAGATGTTGATACCTCCCTTTGGGCCTATGATCCACGCTGGGTATGGTTAAAAGAATTTTTAGAATGCCAAGCAGACAAGGTTCTAGTTATTTGTCATACGGCGGATGTCGCCCAATGGTTAAGCGAGCAGCTCAATTTTGCGGGCTTCCAAAGTGCTAACTTCCATGAACAAATGCCATTAATACACAGGGATCGCGCTGCAGCGTATTTTGCCGACCCAGAAGGTGCTCAAATTCTGATATGCTCAGAGATCGGCAGTGAAGGTCGAAACTTCCAGTTTAGCCATGATTTAGTGATGTACGACATGCCGGAACACCCAGATTTGCTTGAACAGCGTATTGGTCGATTAGACCGTCTAGGGCAAACCCATGATGTGCATGTGCATGTACCCTACCTAATTGGCAGCATGCAAGAAAGGCTCTTTAATTGGTATAACAGGGGACTAAATGCATTTTGCCGCACCACGTCTAATGGTGATCAAGTCAATCATGCATTTGCTGAGCAATTAAAAAGCTATTTACTTGGTCACGATGATGATGAAACCCTATTAGACGAAGCGCATACCTATCATGAAGCGTTACTAAAACGGATGGAAGAAGGTCGTAACCGGCTGCTTGAAATGACGTCTTGTCGCCCTGAGCAAGCAAGAGCACTAATTAATACCATCGAAGAAAGCGCAACCAAAGGGTTACACAAATACATTGAAGACGTTACCCATGCCTTTAATATTTATGCTGAATGCATGGATGATACAGAAGATAAGAGCGCTTGGTTTATCCGCCCCTCTACCGACATGATGATTGAAGTGCTTCCTGGTGTCGATGACGAAGGTAAAATGCTTGTTCTAGACCGCCGTCAAGCCAGCCAAAGAGAAGATGTAGCATTTGCCACTTGGGAACACCCACTTATTGCTATGTTAATGGATGAAGTACAAGCTTTTGAATCAGGTCGATTAACCTCTGCCACACTGCCAATCAGTGCGCTGCCTGAAGGCACGGTTCTCATTGAAAGTATGTTTGTTATCGAAGCAAGTGCTCATCCTAGATTAAAACTGAGTCAGTCCTTACCCATTACACCAATGTGGCAACTGTCTGACTCTAATGGTAAGTTCCTTCATAAACAATTTACCGCCGACAAGTGGGCTGAAAAGCTAAAAGGGGTACCGAACCGTGTTGCCGAACAATGGGTGGCCGCGTTACGTAAGAATCTCTTAGAGGTACTGCAAACCCACCAATTGAATGCACAGGATCAAGCACGTCCTATCATTCAAGCCGCTAAACAGGATTATCAGCACAATTGGCAGAGCGAAATTGATCGATTAACGGAGTTACAACAGCATAACGAAGCCATATCGCCTGAAGAGCTAGAACAGCTTTATAGTAATATGAATGAAGGCCTAAAACAACTTGACGAATACACCATTAGACTGGATGCGATTCGTGTTATTTTGACTACCAAACCATAATGAACTTAGCACAAGAATCAAGTTTAATTACCAGACCTGCAGCAGCTGAGTTATTAGTGCTGCAGGTCTTATATGAAGACGAATGGTTTGCCGTGATAAATAAACCTGAAAATTTTTTGTCGGTTCCTGGTAGAGGCGCCAACAAACAGGATTCCATTATTTATCGTGCTCAGCAGCATTTTGGAGAAGCCCATGCGGTACATCGATTAGACTATGCAACATCCGGTCTGATTCTGGTTGCCAAGACCTTAGAATGCCATCGCCGATTATCCGAACATTTTCGTGAACGTATTGTCGAAAAAGAATATCAGGCGGTGGTTCGTGGACCTTACTTTGGGGAACAGGGTGTAATTAGAAAACCACTTCGCTGTGATTGGCCTAATAGACCGAGACAACAGATCTGCAAAGAATGGGGAAAAAACGCAGAGACGCACTGGAAAGTTCTCGCAAAAAAAATAACGGCATCAGGGTGCAACTCATCCCCATTACGGGGCGATCCCATCAACTAAGAGTTCATATGCAGAGTATTGGTCATGCCATTATTGGCGATGAATTTTACGACAAAGACATTTTACCCGAAAATAATCGTTTATTACTGCATGCCTACAGGTTGGAGTTCCACCACCCTTTTACTCAAGCCTGGGTGAAATTCGTCTCTCCCTGCCCTTTCTAAGGCCACTAAATTGGAGACGTTAACCAGTATTACAGGACAAAAAATCTCTTAAAGAATCCCTACTATTTGCTTAGCGGCTTGGTGAACCAAACTATGTCGCTTAGCAACAACCCTTTCATCTCTGTCATAACCTCCCCCAATCACCACTGCAACGGGAATAGATTGATCTCGACAAGTTTTTAAAACATATAAATCCCGTTGAAAAATACCGTCATCAGTTAAGTTAACATAACCTAAACGATCGTTTTGATGCACATCGACACCCGCATCATAAAAGATAAAATCTGGCCTATATTGCTCTAGCAAATTTGCTAACCTTGACTTAAGAATGAAGAGGTAAAGAGCATCTGTCGCGCCTTTAGGAATAGCAATATTAATGCCCGCGGCCTGCTTAATTTGAGGATAGTTTTCTTCACAATGCCAAGATACGGTTATCACTTGTTTATTGTTGGCAAAGAAACTAGCTGTACCATCCCCTTGATGCACGTCACAATCCAATATCATTACGCGCTCCACCTTACCTTGCTCCAGCAAAGAAGAGGCGGCGACAGCCAAATCATTAAAAATGCAAAAACCTGAACCATAAGCGGGGTGAGCATGATGAGTTCCACCCGCCAAATGACAAGCCAATCCAAACTCTAATGCCAATTCCGCCGTTAACACCGTTCCTGAAACCGCTCTTAAGGTCCGCTCTACTAACCACTCAGACCAAGGTAATCCTATTTCTCCAATTTCCTTTGGAGAAAGCTGCCCTCGAACAAAACGTCTTACATAACCCGCATCATGAACTTTCATCAACAGCGCTAGTGACATAGGACTAGGAGTAAACAAATTATCGTTTGTCAGAATACCAATTTCTCTCAAATACTCAGCTAAAAAGGCAAATTTCTTCATCGGAAAACGATGGCCAGAGGGAAAAGGTATACTGTAGTTTGGGTGGTAAATTAAAGGTAGCATGGGCTTTTTAAGGAGATAAAATCAGTCAACAGCATTCTCAGTTTTACTACATGATTATTTATTTTTCGCAACGAGCAATTTACGTACCGCTCGATTAAAAGCTTCAATTAAGTGGGGAGGGAAATGCTTTCCACTTTCTAAATTTACTTTTTGAATGGCCCGCATGGCACTTTTTTTGTACTCATCACCTGACTTCCCCCAAACAACATCAATAAACATGGCCGCCATGGAGACAACAAATGCACCAGTCGGAATCAGAGATCCAACCAAACCTTCAGGAAACCCATTACCATCGAACTTTTCTTCATGGGCCATAACAATCGCAACGGCTTGCTCCCACCCTTCATGCTTACTAAGCAATTGAGCTCCGACAATAGGATGACTTGAAATCGCTTTTTCTCTATTTGGGTTACCTTCTTCAAACTTTAAAACAACCGCCATTCCCATATCATGCATATAGGCTGCCGCACTTAATTGAACAGGGTCTTCCGGATACTTTAATTCTTCATTTATAAGTAAACACAGTTTCAATATCCGTTCTCCGCGTTCCGGAGAGTAACCAAGTAAACGATTCAGTTTTGAAGAGAGTCCCTTAAACGTATCAATGTCTTCTTGTTGCAATTCGGTAAATTCGACTTTTATCAATAGGCTAAGACTGCTCTTTTCTTTTTCTAACACACCCTCTTTAAAATTAACTATGCTTTTTATAATCTGGGCCGCTTTTTCAGGTCTGGCACTGTCAATTTCCATGGCATACAGTTCATCTAAATTTGACTGCATTAATTCTAAGATATCTCGATCGGCACCATGACTTTTATATAATTGCTGTAATAAAGTAAAGACTTCTTCAAGGATAATGTTCGTTAAAGAACCTAGTTGATAATCGTATCCTATATAACGTCCGCGCATACCATCTACTATTTCTTCTAGTTTATGCAATACATCGACCAAAGGATCTAGAAAACAGACTGAGCAATTGCCTTTCATGCTATGTAAAGAGCGAAATAAATTATCCAGCTTCTCAAAAGAAAAACCGTCATCCTCAATTTGATTTAGGATACTTTCTATCTCTTCTTGTGCCTCAACGTAGCATTCTAAAAGATCATCTTTAAGCTCTTTTTCTAATGCTGAAAATTCTTTACATGCAAACTGACTCATAATGCCTCAGTGAAACTTACCATCAATAGAGCGTACAAACTCTTTTATTACATTGTAGATTGAGTAAACTTAATCCGAAACCTAAAAACTGTAGTAAAATGAAATTGCGAGAGAAAAAATGAATTATTGGTTGATGAAATCTGAACCTGATGTGTTTTCTATTGACGACTTAAAGACGAAAACCACATCATGGGACGGAGTGCGGAATTACCAAGCACGAAATCATATGAAAAATATGAAGCAAGGTGACCTGGTCTTTTTCTATCACTCTAGCTGCAAAAACATTGGCATTGCAGGAATAGCAAAAGTAATCACTGAGGCCTACCCGGATCATACTTCATGGGAACCAAGCAACCATTATTTTGATCCAAAATCGACACCAGATAATCCTAAATGGTTCATGGTCGATCTTGAATTTGTCCGTAAATTTCCAAAAATCATTTCCCTTTCAAGTTTAAAAGAGAGCCCTGAATTAAAGGATATGCCCCTATTAAAAAAGGGAAACCGTTTATCCGTCATGCCTGTCAGTGAAATAGAGTGGCAAGTAATCAATCGCAAACAGTCACACACCATTTAATCTATAATCTAGCGAAAATCCCTATCACGTTTTTTTAGTGTGAAGTGGGTATCGAAAAAATAACTAACCCCTAAACCAATATAAAAATGATCGTCTCCAGTTTCAAAAGTTAAGTCTAACCCCGCCTGATTAGAAAATTTTTCTGGTTGCAGGGCTACCCCGACAATCAAAATATCTTCTCGAATGACTTTTTCCTTACGAAGGTAAAACTTCCTATTTTCATCTAAGTAATATTCAACCTTTAAAGACTGGCCTGAGAACGTATCAATTTCATCTTCATATTTAGTATCCGCCATGCCAACCGTTAAGTCACCGAAGTAAAGATCTCCATAAAGATTTAAAATGGTGCTACTTTCTTTGTCCAATTCCTCATCATTCGGTTTCCGTTCTTTATACCCCAGACCAGTACCAAACTTACCGGAACCATTACGAATAAAAACATTACCAGTTACTTCTGATTGAGAGTAACTTTGCTTAGATGAATTGCCAACAAGGTAATCGCTGTTAATTAAGAATTGCGTCGTGATCAGTCTTGTAATTGGCATATTAATGGTCACATCAAGGCCATAATATTGCTCAGATGAAAGCAGCCCTCCACTTGCTCCCACTTCGAAATTTGGTAAGCGAATTGAGGAAAACGCTTCTTCAGCACTTACCGCTACACTGTACAGCAGATTCCCACTAATTATAGCCGCACTGGCGATCATTTTTATCTTCATCGAAAGATTCCATCTCATTATCTTTCGATATATTGTGGAATGAAACGCGTAGTAACACCAGCCTTCTTACAATATCAACTTCATTTTCAGGTAACACCTAAGCGGTTTTAAGTTTTTTAAGGCAATAACCATACTTTCTATAATAAATTGTCATTTTAATAAGGACTTTTAGGTCCAACACTGGGCATATTCATTAAAGCCCAATATAATGGATGCAAAGTCAAACTGACAATTTATTTCAGGTTATAAATTACATGGCAAAGAAACTTTTTATTCAAACTCATGGCTGCCAAATGAACGAATATGATTCGTCCAGAATGGCCGATTTATTAGGCGACAGTCATGAAATGGAGATTACTCAAAACGCAGAAGAAGCAGATGTATTACTGCTGAATACTTGTTCTATCCGAGAAAAAGCCCAGGATAAGGTATACCACCAGCTTGGTCGCTGGAAAAAGCTGAAAGATAAAAACCCTGATTTAATTATTGGTGTGGGGGGATGTGTCGCTAGTCAAGAAGGAGACTCTATCCGAAAACGTGCCAAGCATGTAAATATGATTTTTGGTCCTCAAACACTTCACAAATTACCCGAAATGGTAAATGCAGCCCATAAACACATTCCTATAACCGATGTCACTTTCCCAGAGATTGAGAAGTTTGACCATTTACCAGCACCCAGAGTCGATGGAGCTGAAGCTTACGTTTCAATCATGGAAGGCTGTAGTAAATACTGTACTTTCTGTGTTGTTCCCTATACTCGTGGAGAAGAAGTTAGCCGCCCTTTTCAAGACATTTTAAATGAGGTGTCTCAATTAGCAGAACAAGGTGTGCGTGAAATCCATCTTCTTGGACAAAATGTTAATGCCTACCGTTCCGAAGAAGATGAAGATGAACTTGATCTCGCTGACATTATTCATGCTATTGCAGAGATTGATGGCGTTCAACGTATTCGTTTTACAACGTCCCATCCAGTGGAATTTACGGATAGTTTAATTGATGCTTTCCGTACACAACCAAAATTGGTTAGTCATTTACACTTACCTGTGCAAAGTGGTTCAAATAAAATATTAGCGGCAATGAAACGAGGTCATGATCGTCAATCGTATATTGATAAACTCAACCGTATCAAAGACGCTAGACCAGGTATCAGCATCTCTTCCGATTTCATCATTGGTTTCCCAGGAGAGACTGAAGAAGACTTTATCGACACCATGAATCTTATTCAAGAGATTGGCTTTGATAACTCTTTTAGCTTTGTATATAGTCCTCGCCCAGGCACTCCTGCGGCCGAACTTGAGGACGACACGACTGAAGAACTTAAAAAACAACGTTTAGCTATCTTACAACGCCGTATTATTCAACAAGCATTTGATATCAGTGCTAATATGATGGGCACAGTTCAGCGAATTCTTGTGAGCGGTTTTTCTCCTAAAGACCCAGGTCGAATGCAAGGACGTAGTGAAAACAATCGTCTGGTCAATTTTCCTACGGTTGATGCCAGATTAATAGGTAAATTTGCTGATATATTGATTACTCAGACGTCCCCTAATTCATTGCACGGGGAACTAGTTAATTCCGAGCTTGAAGACGATTTTGATCTTTAACACACAATTATATAAGATCCATCAGCGCAGACGTTTAACTCTATAAGGAATCTCTTGGAAACTATTATTTCACAACAAATCCGCATGGCTCCAGCACAGACCCCCGCTTTAGCGGCACTGTGCGGTAAGCTTGATGAGAATATCAAATTAATTGAATCTCGATTAGAAGTAGAAATAACCTACCGGGGGGAATTATTCGACATATCCGGTAAGTATGCTGACAGAGTAAGTGCCACAAAGGTTTTATTAGAGAACCTGTACAGGGAAGCTCTTGCCGAAAATGAAATTACACGTGAAACTATTCACTTATATCTTCAAGAGTCGGCCTTAGCATCATTAAAAAGCGATCCAAATCAACAAGTCCAAATAATTAAAACTCGTAAAGCGCATATAAAACCAAAAGGTAATAATCAAAATAATTACGTACGTGAAGTTCGTAAAAACGACATCAACTTTGGTATTGGGCCAGCAGGAACAGGGAAAACTTACTTAGCCGTTGCTTGTGCCGTTGAAGCTCTTGAAAGTGATCGTGTTGAGCGTATCATGTTGGTTCGCCCTGCCGTCGAAGCGGGTGAGAAGCTGGGGTTTTTACCAGGCGATTTAGCTCAAAAAATTGACCCTTATCTACGCCCTTTATATGATGCATTGTATGAAATGATTGGCTTCGAACTAGTAGAAAAGTTGATCGAAAAAAATGTCATTGAAATAGCACCATTAGCCTTTATGCGCGGTCGCACATTAAATAACTCTTTTATCATTCTTGATGAAAGCCAAAATACAACGCGCGAGCAAATGAAAATGTTCTTAACTCGTATTGGGTTTGGTTCTACTGCTGTTATTACTGGTGACACAACACAAGTTGATTTACCCCGGGGCACTAATTCAGGTTTATCCCATGCGATGCATGTACTGAAAAATGTCAAAGGCATTAGCATGACGCATTTTAGTTCAGAAGACGTGGTTCGCCACCCATTAGTGCAACGAATAGTCGAAGCCTACGAAGTCTTTGACGTTGAACAGGAAGAAGAGCGTAAAGCCAAAAAAGCGGCTTACCAAGCGCTTGAGGAAAAATAATGTCTGTTTTGGAATTAGACTTACAGGTTGCCACTCAAGATACCTCTAACCTACCAAGTCAAACACAATTAGAAGAATGGGTTCAAGTCGCGTTACCTACTATGGGCGATGAATTTGAAGTCACTATTCGTATTGTGGATATAGAAGAAAGTCAGTCGTTAAATCATGAATACCGTGGTAAGGATAAACCAACCAATGTTTTGTCCTTTCCTTTTGAAGCGCCCCCAGGTTTAGATTTGCCGCTATTAGGCGATTTAATTATTTGTCGACAGATTGTCGAAAGTGAAGCCAAAGAACAAGAAAAACCTGTCTTTAATCACTGGGCACATCTTGTAATTCATGGCATATTACACCTTCGTGGCTATGATCACATAGATGACGATGACGCTGAAGAAATGGAATCAATGGAAATTGATCTTTTGAAGATTTTTAGCATACCTAACCCTTATCTGATAAACGAGTGAGATCAGAATAATATGAGTGAAGATCGATCGAGTACCTCAAACGATCAGCAATCAAAATCTTGGTTTGAGCGTTTAACTCAAGCTTTTAATGACGAACCTAAGAATCGTAAAGACATTATCAACCTTCTTGAAGCCGCGGTTTCATCTGAAGTCATTGATCAAGATGCTTTTACTATCATTGAGGGCGCGCTTGAAGTTTCTGAAGTTCAAGCCAGGGACATCATGATTCCTCCGTCCCAAATGGTGGTTGTAAAATCAGACAATGATCCAAAGACGACGATACGAAAAATTATTGATTCATCACACTCCCGCTTCCCTGTTGTAGGTGAAGATTCGGATGAAATACTTGGCGTCTTACTCGCTAAAGATTTATTACCATTGTTATTCAAGGATTCTGAAATAACAATGGAGGATATCCTTAATCAGTTACGACCAGCAAACTTTATTCCAGAAAGTAAACGTCTGAATGTCTTGTTAAACGAATTTAGGACTAAGCGCTATCATATGGCCATTGTGTTAGATGAATATGGCAGTGTTTCTGGCTTAGTTACTATAGAAGACGTATTAGAACAAATAGTCGGTGAAATCGAAGACGAAACAGACAAGCATGATGATGAAGATATTAAGCCTTTAGATGGCTCCAGTCATTTCATTGTTCCAGCCCTATGTGAAGTTGATAATTTCAATAGCTTCTTTAAAGCAAACTTCAGTGATGAAGAATTTGACACCATTGGAGGAATCCTAGTTCAACAGTTTGGTCATGTTCCTGTGCGGGGAGAAGAAATTGTTATTGATCGGTATAAATTCCAAGTAATGAAATCAGATGGACGCCGAGTCAAAACACTGCATGTTGAAGTGCTTGAAGACAGAGAACAACTTTAGTCTATCAACTTAAATAACCACATTATTTCATTACCATATAGGAAAGCCTTAAATGCGAACTCTTTTCCAACCCTTCATGGAGAAACGTTTTTTAAGGCTTTTTTTTATTGGGATCATTGCTGGTGCACTCAGCGTATTTGCTTTCGCTCCTTTTTCTTTTTGGCCTGCTATCGCCACAAGTATTGCGGGGTTCTCATGGCTACTCTCCCAATCTAAATCCCACAGAGAAGCCGCCTGGTTCGGCTTTTCTATTGGCTTAGGCTACTTTGGTGCGGGTGTCTCTTGGATATTTGTCAGTATTGCGAACTATGGACAAGTTGGCCTAGCACTCTCTCTTTTCATTACCTTTGCATTTATTACGGTTCTATCCACCTTCAACGCTTTAGCTGGTTACCTTTGTTCTCGCTTATTTTTATTTACTCCCACATTATCTAAATCCTTCATTATCAGTTTGACTTTTTTATTTACTGAATACTTAAGAAGCCATTTATTTACAGGATTTCCATGGTTACTAGCGGGCTATAGTATGGAAAAGAGTCCACTTTTTGAACTATCCCCTATTGGCGGGATTTGGTTATTAACCTTCGCCTGCCTCCTTAGTTTTAGCGTCCCCATCAGCCTATTTTTGGCAAAAAAAGACGAATGGAAAAAAGAAATGATCAGTTTATTAGCGGTCATCCTTTTATGGGGGACAGGCGTATTTTTGTCTATCAATAACATCCAATGGGTTATTGAAAAAGACACCATTAAAACAACCCTTGTCCAAGGAAACTTAAAACAAAATGAGAAATGGTTAGTAGAGCAAGCCTCAAAATCACTTAGCTACTATCAGAGTGCAACCATGGATCATTTAGACAGTGACTTAGTCATCTGGCCCGAAACGGCGATTACTTATTTATATCATCAAGTAGAAAATCACTTAAAACCATTCCAACACGTTCTCATGGAATCCAATACAACACTAATTACTGGTATCCCTTACTACAATCAGGAAAACGAACGTTACCACAATAGTATTTGGGCGATGGGGGAAGGCTTTGGTTTGTATTTCAAACAGCGTCTTGTCCCCTTTGGTGAGTACGTTCCCTTCGCTAACTACGTCGGCAAACTACTGGATTTATTCGGCATGCCTATGTCTACTTTCAGTGCAGGTGAAAGAAATCAACCCGTATTACAAGCAAGAGAATGGGGAGTTGCCGCGTTTATCTGCTATGAAATCGTTTACCCTGAACTTGTACGCTCACTCGTAAAAGACAGTGACTTTCTTATTACAGTGAGTAACGATGGTTGGTTTGGTGATTCTTTTGGTCCTGTCCAGCATCTTCAAATTGCCCAATTTAGAGCTAAGGAAACAGGTCGATACGTTGTCAGATCAACTAATACAGGCATTTCTGCTATCATCGATCACAACGGCCATATTACCGCTCAAGCGCCACAATTTATTCGCACAACACTGACCGCACCAATAAAGACCACTATGGGGACAACCCCTTATGTACAATACGGAAATCTCGTTGTCATTACACTTATTCTACTTATGGTGCTGCTACAAGGTCTCTCGTTTCTGCAAAAAACAAAACAGTAAAAAGACCTTGTAAAAACGACCTCCAAGTCTAGGTAGACCGTTTTTTCATAGTGAGCACTTATGCATTACCGCACTGACTCCTTGCCAATCTTCAAGATCTTGATCGGGCTTTGCTGAACGGTATCGGGCATAGCCATCAATGCCTTTTTGATCCTCTAAAATCTCAACTGAGATTCCTTTCTCACGTAGCTGATTCTCACTGCCACCCGCATTAGTAATATCACCCACAACCACACGCTGAAAGCCTCTCATATAAATTAAAGTCGCACAGACATCACACGGGCTTAGGCTGGTAAAAATCGTCGTTTTACTAAAGTCTATTCTCCCCGCATCTCGTATAGCCGACGTTTCACCGTGATTATAAGGATGATCTTCCTGTACTAAGGTATTGTGGCCCTTTCCGAGAATCTTTCGAGTTTCATTATCAATAATGACCGCCCCAATTGGACATCCGCCTTCAGTATCACTCTTCTCTGCGAGTAATACAGCAATGCGCATAAAGTCAGCATCAGACAGAGCCTTTGCGAACGACGCATCCATCAATACAGATAAACTTTTAGTCGGCATATGTGCAACCGAACGTAGCACTGTATCATTTATATCAGTTTGATTTGTTAAAAGAGCCATCATACATCCCCATGAATTAAATATAGATCCTGATAAGAAATCATTCCCTACTTTTGATTGAACCAAGTGTTTTAATTTAACCAAGCTTTAGCCGCACTATTAATCACCACTAACGCCAGATCTAGCTCTGTTAAAATAGAGAAAAAAGGCTCTCGTATCTCTTCAGACTCGCCACCTATTCTACAATCGCAGACGGAACAGTACTCCCCCAGCACCAGCTTGATCAAACTCTTTCAATAAAGCGCGGTCATCGAACTCACCCATAATTTTAGGATGCAAATGATATTTATAGGGTTACTTGTCA
>NZ_JAPUBN010000008.1 GCF_026966905.1 Marinomonas phaeophyticola
TGCTTGACAGCGGTGCCCATCAATTACCTCATAATGAACTTGTCGGCATTATTTATCATGTTATTGATTACTTATGTGCCAAGCATTCAAACCTTGTAGAATACATCCCACAGCAAGGTGTCATTCTTTATCCTGCCACCCAGGGCAAACATACTAAAATACTCGACTTACCTAACCGGTTACTGACCTGTGGACAATACGGGATTATTATTGTGGCATTATTGGCCGTGCTACTGTTTGTGTTGTCTAACCTTAATCCTCCGTTATTTGCAAAAGCTGATGTCATAAGGCAGGTACTCACTGCAGATGGGCAAGTGGTGCAATTATCGGTATTTGATAATCAATCCCCACAAGATGCTATTTTGCATGCTGATTGTTTATCCACTCAATTACAGCAGTGCCATGATGTACGTTGGAACTCAATCAGCGCCGCGATTTCTACAGATCGTCATTATGTGAGCTTTATTTTGAGTCAATCTGAGTCACAATCATTGCAGTTTAAAAATATTAAATTATCTGTAAATGACATGCACTCACCGTTTATCACTCAAGAATGGCTGCATAAGGTGCTCATTTGTGGTTAACCGAATAGGAGTAAAGTGGCGAAAAAGAGCGCGGCGATTATTGCAATCAAAGCGAGGCAAGTTGTTGTTTGTATTAACGTGGGTGTTCGTCTTATTTACTTTCACCACGCGCTTGAACGCTTTGTTCCCTCGCATCAAGAATGGCACTTGTCTTGCCGTGCCGATGGTTATTTTGACCTGCCACAAACCCAAGCTGCTTCCTCTGTTGTCAGTGAATTATTGTTAACCTTCACACTTGAAAATCAATATGCTGCTTTGCGTTACCATTTAGGTAATGAGTCATTACCAGCCGAATCGATTGTGTTGCAAGGACATGTGGTTAAGGTCGATTTTGGCGCTTTAAATTACCAATTACAAATGCAACTAAAAAGTAAAAAATTAAATGATGACAGTATCTTACTTGGATATTTGTTGAATGAGTTAACAGTAGATGAAACGCAACTTATTAATGGTGAAACTTTACCGCTAGAGGTGCAACTCAACAGTATTAACGATGACCAATTGCAGGCAACTTTAACATTTATACCCAGTAATAGTATTTGGTCTTGTGAGATAATCCCGGCAGTTCTGCCTCAGCCACATTGAATAAATCCATCTTTAGGTTAATATCGATAACATCGGTGAAACTTTAAATGGTATGTAATTTAAAACAGTGGCAAAAGTTAAAGTAAAACAAGAAGAAGCGTTATCAATCAAATTTAGCCATCAAATGGCTCCAGGATCAGCGTACATTTGATTTGTACTTCTATTTACCTACAGAGATGGGGATCGGTTCACACACTCTCGATGAAGAAGAATATTACCACAGTGGTATTTTAGGCCGTCGTTCGTATTACTCTAAAGGGTTGCACCTGCCACTCGTTCAGTCTCGTTTTATTAGTTTAAACAAGCGGACGATGGAAGAGTTTCGTTTATACCTTAATTTATTTGCCTATCAATTTGCTGTCGCGATCGAAACTGACGGTAAAGAGCTGCGCCAAAAAAGTGATGCCAGATGAGTTTTATCTGGCATTAGACGAGCTGTGTGATGTGGTGATGCAATTACTTAAAAAGTTTCGTCGTAATGAACCAAGCGATCCCAAGTGGAAGTCGTATTTTGAACACGCAGATAATTACCTCTCTTGGTTTCGTGAGCAACAATTACTTAAAAATATTAGCTTATTCTCCTCGCAGCGCAGACTTTAGCGAAGTGAAAGATAAAGTGTTGGATTTATGTCGGAGCGAAAATTATTATCGCGAACAAGTGTGTAAATACAATTCGATGCAAACCCAGCAAGATGCCAATCGGATATCAAATAAAATGTTGTTGCTGCGACGCCTTATCCAACAAGGCGTGGTATTAAAAGAAGAGCTAAAACCACTTGGTGTTGGGCTGAAAAAATTTGTAACAGGCCTTGCAACCGGTTTAGTGATGTTGGTTGTGTCGGCGTTAATTATTAAAGCCCAAGGCTTTTTAATGGCCTAACCCTAACCCTTGTCCTTACGCTTGCAGTGATTTATGGCTTCAGGGAAATCTTTAAAGAAGACTTTCGTAATGCCATGTGGCGTTTCATTCAACGCGGTCGTCCACGTTGGAGTCGTATTTTACGCGACACAAGCACTCAAGCTATTGTCGCTAAACAGCTAGTTTGGCTTGAGTTTATGCGCTCACAGGATATTCCTGGCACCGTCTCTGAAATCATGAAACATCGAAATAGCCAAAATAAGGTCGACTCGACGGTGTTGCATTACCGTATTGCCACTAAAGTGGCCAATAAACCCTTTGAGGCCGGATATTCTGAAATTCAAGAACAAGTTAACTTTAGCTTAGTGCCATTTGCTCGTCATTTAGAACGCGGCAAAGCTAAAATCTATAAAGAGTCTGAAGGTAATATCAGTAATGAATCTGTTGAGCGTCGCTATCAAGTGAATCTTGTTGCAGTGTTACGAGATGGCAAGCAACAACCAGAGTATGCTCGCTTCAAAGTCACGATGAATCGCTCAAATATTGTTGAGATTACCGAAAGTAAACTGCCTGATAACATCCAACCTTTTACATCTGAAGCTGACAGTAACTTACACGAAGAGACTCAGGTCGTTGATCATCACCAAGTCGAACCTTAACCGTTTAAGTTGAGTCAAGGTACGACTTATTGTTAATTGAGGTGGTCGGTATAGGTTGGGCGAGTAAATGCTTGGCAAATGTTTTGGTCAACCGACTGCTTAGCCCGCTTTAGCGCAATTTCAGCATTGGCAAGATATTGCTCTAAACTTTGCGGCGACATATACCCTGCAATACCAATATTAATCCCTTCTGCCAACTGGTTTTCCGCTAAACAGTGCATTACATTCATAGCGTATTGATGTGCACTAGTGGCATTGGTGTCGGGCAATAAAATGACCAATTTACCAAGTTGCCACTGGGCTATTTGATAATTAAGCGGTAATTCGATTAACAACTGAAGTTCAATGTCTTTTTGGCGTTTTTCTAGCTGACTCATGTTGCCCATACTACTGAAAATACCTTCTGGGTTAATGTCCATGACTAACAAACTCGATTGAATTTTGGTTTGCTCATTGAGGTTATTAAAGTGATGTTCAAGCTCGGTTAAGCGCAAAACAATGGCGCTACTATGGCCAAATACATTACTGCTATTGTGTACGGCTATCGTGGGAGCCGTTTCTTCAAAGGTGCAAATTAAGTACTCAATATCACCATCAAAGGTAAGTTGCCCAGCCAAGGTTGTTTTTAGGCACTGATTATAACGGCTTTGGGTAAACGGCATGATTTGCGCAGTCCATTCACCTTGTAAGCTAATTTGGGCACAAATGTCTTGCCACTGGTTTTTAAGTTCATTACCCAACAAATCAGTAATTGGGATGTCGGTTTCACCATTGAGTTTCATGAGGTGATCGAATTGACTATTACATTTAATCAATTTGCCGCTCGAGTCAGTTAATGCTGTGGCTACAGCACTGTCACTCAACAGTTGATACAAATAGGCTTGGCGTTGGCTGTCATATAAAATAGTAATATCTTCAAAGGTAACCAACCAATATGACTCTTTGCTATTGGGGCATAACTCACTTCTTATGTGGGTTTGTAACGTGCTATTAACACTCTCAATACTCACTTCGCCGCGCCATTGTTGGTGATGCGCTAACGCTTCTTTTATTTGCTCAAAGCGATCGTTATCGAGTTGCAATACACGTTGGAAGTTACGATCTGTTAAGGTGTCGATCGACAAGGCTAGTGCTTTGGCTGCTTTTAGATTGGCACTGCTTATTCGGCCACTATCATTAACTATCAGACAGCTTATTTCACTGTTAAACAACCCTTGGCTTAACTGTAAGCTATTGAGTTTAGCTCGGCGCTCAAGCACAAACAGATGTCGTAATACGATCAAGGCCGACGCCAGTAAAGCGATTAACACGCCAGCAATTAAAATCACCATGCGCCATTCTAGGTAACGGGCGGCAATATCATCGTGACGGATATACGACAATAAAAAGTATTCTCTCTTGGTTTCGTATTGGCTGGTGAGTTCAACTTTTAAATAAACAAATGTGGCATCGTTACTATAAAACTGGCCAAAATTATTCATTGCCATGTCTTTCCACAATTCGGGATAAGTTTGTTTAACGCTTGACCCTAATGAGTCTGGCATATTGCTTAAAGGTTCAGGTTGATTTGCTCCAGCATATAAAAAGCCTTGAGTGTCGAGAAACAACATAGGCGAGTTTTGATTAAAAAATGCCGGTTTGATTGACTCAAGTAATTTTGTGATTGAGTTGTAAGTGACTAAGTAACCTTTAACGCTTTGGTCGGGGTTTTCTATCCAAGACAATTGATAAAAGTAAGGTTCAAGCCGGCCATCTATTGGTGTGAATGACATGGGCGATGTGTAAATGTCGCTGCCACCCATATTGCGGCCAGAGCCTAGCAGCATGGCGGGTAGTTGCAGGTTGTCGAAACTGTCTGTGGTTGAAAATTGTAAATTTCCTTGCGGGTCGTAAAGAGATAACCCTAGCAGTTCAGGAATGTTCTGTGTGAGAGAGAGCCAACTGTCGGTGACTTTACGTTGTTGCGTTTTTGAAGGCTGTTGTAAATATTGTCTAAGTAACTCAGCTTTAGCAAAAGTTTGAGTTCTAAATTGTAGAAACGCGACTTTATCCGATGCCAACGAGGCGACAGTTTGCAGTTCACTGTAGCGTTGATCTGCCCAGTCTTCTTGCAAACGACGTTCGCCTAAATTAACAACCATATTGGTGATAATAAACACCGCAATGAGCAGGATAATTAATTGGCTGAGCAGCGACAAAATATGCTGCTGTGACCATCGCGCGGCTTGTGATGAAATTAATAACGGATTAGAAGAGCTTACTACTTTGCGTTTAAACATTGAGTTTTTTTTTTAGCATTCACTTGTCAGCAATATAGCATGAAGGTGCGCTAGGAAGAATGTCTAGTTTAGCCAACTTTATCTAATTCTCGTTGCTTAAATTGAGTACCGTATTGTTCAGCGATAGCGCGGCAACGCTCAATATTCACGTTGTCTAAGCCATTTATGGCCGTGACCTGCACTTGCGAAATGTATTGCGGAGCTAACTCAATAAACTTGAGCAGCGCTTCGTACGAGTTCGCCAACTTAGGTCGGCAGTGCTGCAAATACCCTTCAGGGGTGTCGGCATTGAGTGAAATCGATAAACTGTCTACATACTGGCTTAACTCTGGCAGGATATTACGACGATGAAAATGATTGCCTAATCCATCGGTATTGACTCTGACTTTACCGCCCCGGGCTTTAATTTCTTTTGCGACTTGCAATAAACAGCTCAAGTTTAAAGTTGATTCGCCAAAGCCACAAAATACATATTCTTCAATTTGTGTGACATCGCCAAGTAGCGGAATGATGTCTTCTGCGGTGATGGGCTTACTTAATGATAAGTCGTATTCATGCACCTGTTTTGAGCCATTGTGTTTGGGGCAAAATTGACATCGTAAAGTACATCTAGCAGTAATGTTGAGATAACGATGATGACCGATATCGTAAATTAAGGTGGGCTTTGTAGTACTCATAATGATTGTGATGATTAAATTAACATCGGCATATTGTAGCGAAATAACCGCAAAGACTTTGTTGTTTGGCTCGCATAACACATAAAAAAGCAGAGCGAAAATTGCTCTGCTTTTATTAACTCATTCACTTATGTTGAGTTAATGATGTTCTTCTGACCCTCAATGGCTCTGCAGCCGTTTTAGGTTGCCACCACCAGATAAAGAATCGTCTTAATGCACGTTTTATATCATCTAAAATAATGTACAAAATCGGCACTAAAATAAGGGTGACCACGGTTGAGAATAAAATACCAAACGCCAGCGATGTTGCCATTGGGATAACAATTTTAGCCTGTAAAC
>NZ_JAPUBN010000009.1 GCF_026966905.1 Marinomonas phaeophyticola
CAAATTAACCTGTTTTAGCAATAAGTTGATTTACAGCAATCTGGTGATTGATAAGGCTTTTATTTTCACAAAAAGCTCATATAATTCATTTATCTTTGCTTTACCCAGCAATTTACCGTTGCTGCCCAACAGGAGTTAAATATGGAATACAACACCTCAGAACTCTGCGACATGTATATAGATGTAGTTGATGTCGTCGAACCTATGTTCAGTAACTATGGTGGTTGCAGCTCCTTCGGTGGCTCAATCAGTACCATAAAATGCTTTGAAGACTACGGCTTGATTGCGGATGCTTTAGAAGAAGACGGTGAAGGTAAAGTTCTGTTAGTTGATGGCGGCGGATCACTAAGACGCGCCTTAGTTGACGCCAAAATTGCTGAACTTGCCGTTGCAAACAACTGGGAAGGTATTATTGTCTATGGTTCGGTTCGTGATGTCGACACCCTCGAGGAGCTCGACATTGGGATTCAAGCTATTGCATCAATTCCTGTTGGCGCTGAAGGCAATGGCGTTGGCGAAGTTGAAATTCCGGTTAACTTTGGTGGTGTAACCTTCTTACCAGGCGATCATATTTACGCTGATAATACCGGCGTCATTTTGTCACCTGAACCATTAGATATTGAATAATAGCTCAGGCTCAACGACAGCGCTCTTACATCATCTAGGGCGACACGATTTCTAAAAACCAGCTATGCTGGTTTTTTTATGTCAATATTCAGCCAATGTGAGGTACACACCAATGTTTACCGCGTTTACCCAACAACATTGTGATGCTTTACTGAGCATCAGAGCCAATGAAACCAAATTAGGCCAGCAAGTCTTATTGGCTAATCCAAAACTGAACTTGGCTGAAAACGCTCAACTTGCAGCCAATGCCGCGCGAGTTTGGCATCATAGCCATTGCTGAAGATATTGAGTGCACGGGCAAACTTCGGTCGTGGTGGCGCGAGTGAAACCTTACACGCCTGCATGGCTCAATTTTTAAATTTACAATCAAATCGTTTTTTACACGGTAACCAATGTGCCATTATCGGCCAAATAAGTTTAACCACACAACCAGACTCAACCACCAGCGTTGATGCACTTCGTCAGGCTACAGCCGAACTTGATCAACTTGTTATTGATGCCACAAGCCAGTTATTTCAAGCAGGATTAGAACCCATTGTCATCGGTGGTGGTCACAATAATGCGTACGGGCTATTAATGGCCATTAAAGCCTACACAGGTCTTCCCGTTGCCGCGGTAAATTTAGATCCCCACAGCGATTTTAGACTCCGAGAAGGTCGTCACAGCGGTAATGGATTTAGCTACGCTTGCAGCCAATGGTGCGTTAGACCATTACCATATTTTGGGGCTGCACGAGCTAAAAAATAGCGAATCGACTTTAGAGCAACTGAGTTTATTTGGCGCAACATGGCATAGTTTTCAACAAATTTGGGTGCGCAGAGAATTGCAGCTCGACACCGCATTAAAGCACATTGCAGCAGGATTAAATCAAACTCAATTACTCCGTCGCGTTAGAACTCGACGTTGATGCCATTGCCAATATGCCCAGTAGCGCGGCCACATTTGCCGGTATTCCGCTTCTCGATGCCTGCCATTATGTACATTATATTGCCAAACATTGACTCGTGCAGTTACGTACACTTTGCAGAAGCCGCCCCGTCATGTCATCACGCTGGTGAAGCTGCGGGTTATTGTGACGTAGGCCAAGGGTTGAGCGAATTAATTTATGCTTATATTCAAGGACGGCTAGCTCGCTTGAATTAGAATCCACTGAAGCTATTCATTAAAGGCTAATTTTATGCTCTAATGCAGAGCAATTTTTTAGCCTTTGATGGTCATTTTTACCAAGGTTAATCGACGCGAGTTCATTGTAGCGTTCAAGATGATGTGAATTACCCATCGCGTGCGGACAAGACAACTAATTGATTGTTGTCACACTCTAGCACCACAGTGTTTCAGCAATCATTCGCAATGACTTACACTCGCACTTAATTATCGCACATTATAGGAATATACCGATGTTCTGAGGGCGAACCAAAGAACACGCATTTTGGATATAAAACCGTTGAAGCAGATAAAAAAGCGGACTTAGTTGCCGATGTGTTTCACTCTGTGGCCGCTAAATACGACATTATGAATGACGTGATGTCTTTCGGTATTCACCGCTTTTGGAAGCGCCACACTATCGAAACAGCTGCTGCACGCCCAGGGATGAAAGTCCTAGATTTAGCCGGTGGCACAGGCGATTTAACGGCTAAGTTTTCACATTTAGTGGGTGACCGTGGCCAAGTGGTGTTAGCTGATATCAATGACTCTATGCTTAAAGTGGGTCGCACTAAACTGCGCGACAAAGGCATTGTTAATAACGTCAGTTATGTACAAGCAAACGCAGAAGCATTACCGTTTCCTGATAATCACTTCGACATCATTACCATTGCATTTGGTTTACGTAATGTCACAGATAAAGATGCTGCACTACGCTCAATGCAACGTGTATTAAAGCCAGGTGGCAAGCTGTTGGTACTTGAGTTTTCAACACCTAAGCATGAAATTATGCGTAAAGTGTACGACATGTATAGCTTTAAAGTATTGCCAAAAATGGGCGAGCTTATCACTAAAGACGCCGACAGCTACGAATACCTAGCCGAGTCAATTCGTATGCATCCTGATCAAGAAACCTTAAAGCAAATGATGGTAGATGCCGGTTTTGAACAGGTTGATTACACCAATATGACCGATGGCGTTGTGGCTTTACACAAAGGTTATAAGTTTTAATGGCCGTCAATCAGTTTGCTTTATTAGTTTGTGCGGCAATCGAAACCGGTTTTAATCGATTACCGCAACAAGCTAAAGATGATTATGCCAGGCAGAAATCATTGCATGGCAAAGTGATTTGCATCCAATTAAGTCAGCTCAATTGGCCCATATACTTAGTGTTTGCCAAACAAATACAAGTGATGAGCCATTACGAAGGAGATGTTGCGGTTACGGTGAATGCCGATGCATCGACGTTGTACCAGTTAACCGAAGGCGCCAATTTAACTGAGTTGATCAAACAAGATAAACTCAGCTTAGAGGGTGATATTCAGCTACTGCAAACGCTGAGTTATTACCTACAGCATATTCATTTCGATTTTGCCGACCCCTTATCGCGTTATCTCGGCGATGCCCCAACCCACAAGTTAATCACAGGCGCTAAGCAACTAGGCCAAGAGATTAAACAGGTGATGCTTAAATCACGGGCACACGTGAGTCAGTTAACCACCGAAGAATACCGACTGGCACCACACAAAATTGAGATCGTACATTTTCGTGATAATCTAGAAGAGCTCGTGAGCAAAACCGAGCAAATTGAAACCAAAATAGCCAAATTAAGAGAGCAAATAACTCAATGACATTTGCAAGTATCAGGCGTGGTTACCATGTCATTAAAACCATTCTGCATTTTGGCCTAGATGACCTCATTCCTCGACACAAAAAGCCTTGGTATTTTGTCATTTTACGTAACAGCCTATTTTGGATCCGCAATAAGCACAAACGTAAATCTCCTGCTGAACGCTTAAAACTCGCCATGCAAGATCTAGTGCCAGTTTACATTAAACTGGCCAAATGCTGTCAACTCGCCGCGACTTACTCGACGACGAATGGGCTTACCAACTCGCCATGTTGCAAGACAGAGTGCCGCCGTTTGATTCAGCCCTTGCGCGTGAGGCTATAGAAGCCGAACTTGGCGCTCCTATCGACACCTATTTTGATGATTTTGACGACAATCCATTGGCGTCAGCGTCCATTTCGCAAGTGCATACCGCAGTATTAAAATCTAACGGTAAAGACGTGGTACTTAAGGTGCTGCGCCCTAACGTAGAGCAGCAAATACTGGCCGACTTACAGTTAATGACCCAAACGGCAAACTTGCTTGAAACCATACTCGGTGAAGGTAATCGTTTACGCCCAGCTGAAGTGATTGAAGATTACCAAACCACGATTTTAGGTGAGCTTAACTTAAAACTTGAAGCGCTGAATGCCATTAAATTACGCAATAACTTTATCGACTCAAATGCGCTTTATGTGCCTTTTGTCTATGAAGAACACAGCTATGAACGCTTAATGGTCATGGAGCGAATTTACGGTATTCCAGTATCAGACACCGAAGCGCTGCGTGCTCAAGGCACCAACTTTAAACTGCTTGCAGAACGTGGCGTAGAGCTGTTTTTTACCCAGGTATTTCGTGATAACTTTTTCCATGCTGACATGCATCCTGGTAACATTTTTATTAGCCGAGAACACCCAGATGACCCATTTTACATTGGTTTAGACTGCGGCATCATGGGCACCTTAACCGAGGTCGACAAACGCTACTTAGCAGAAAACTTTTTAGCCTTTTTTAATCGCGACTATCACCGTATTGCCCAACTGTATATTGAGTCGGGTTGGGTGTCTGAGCACACCGACATTATCGCCTTTGAACAGGCAGTAAAAGTAGTATGTGAGCCCATGTTTAATAAACCATTAGACGAGATTTCATTTGGCCATGTATTACTAGAACTATTTCGCACCGCACGCCACTTTGACATTGTAGTGCAGCCACAACTGGTATTACTTGAAAAAACCCTCCTTTACATCGAAGGCTTAGGTCGTCAGCTCTATCCACAATTAGATTTATGGCAAACAGCCAAACCTTTCCTTGAACAGTGGATGGCAGAGCAAGTTGGCTTCAAAGCCATGTTCAGTAAAGTAAAATCTAACGCGCCATTTTGGGCAGACAAACTGCCAGAGTTTCCAGAACTCATTTACGACAACTTAAAAGTAGGCCGTAAACTGCTGGGTACTCAACAGCAAATGCTAGATAAGTACTTGCGCTATCAACAAAAATCACACAAAAGTAATTATCTATTGATCACCTCTGCGGTATTATTGATCTGCGGCACAATTTTAATTTCACAAACAGCTACACTATGGCCTGCATATACTTGCATTGGCGCTGGTGTGTTGATTTGGGCAATAGGATGGAGATCTAGGCCAAAGAATCGTAAATTTTAGCTAGCACTAATTTATTAGAGGTTCATAATACTTAAAGAATTGGATGATATTGTAACCTTTTAACATCACGTTTTGCATAAACCATTATTTATTGAAAGAGGATAATCTTCATGGGCGGCATCAGTATTTGGCAGCTTCTAATTGTTGCGTTAATTGTCATTTTATTATTTGGTACTAAAAAACTTCGCTCTTTAGGCGGTGATTTGGGTGGAGCAGTAAAAGGCTTCAAAAATGCCATGTCACCTGAAGAAGAAAAGAAATCACTCGAAGACAAAGAGCCAGAACAAGAGCAGACTGCAGCGACTTCGCAACAGGCAGCTGAAAAGCAACCTGAATCTAAAGATAAACAGGCGTAATTTATTATGTTTGACGGTATCGGCTTTATGGAGCTGCTGCTGATTGGTATTTTGGGGCTAGTTGTTCTCGGCCCGAAAGATTACCAGTGGCGGTACGTTCGGTAACAGGTTGGATACGCGCCCTCAAGCGCATGGCTAACTCTGTCAAAGATGAACTCGAGCAAGAACTTAAAATCGAGCAGTTACATGCTGACTTAAAAAAAGCGGAAAGCAAAGGTTTAGCTAATTTATCGCCTGAGTTAAAAGAGTCGATTGATCAGTTAAAGCAAGCAGCTGAATCAGTTAATCGACCTTATAAAGTTGAAGACGATTCTCCTAAAACGCCAACCACCGAGACAGCATCGACATCGAGCACGACAGTGGAGCAACCAGCCGAAAAAACGACTGAGAACAGTTCACCTCCTAAATCTAACGGATAATTCATGTCGCAACAGCAACCGCTTATCAGCCATTTACTTGAATTACGCAATAAACTGCTTAAAGCTATTGGCAGTGTATTACTTGTATTCATTGCTATTGTGTATTGGGCAAACGATATCTATCACTACATAGCACTGCCTTTGATGCGATCGCTACCTGAAACTGGCAGCATGATTGCAACCGATGTAGCCGCGCCGTTTTTTGCCCCTTTTAAACTGACACTAGTGTTAGCATTTTTTATTGCTATCCCTTATGTACTGTATCAAATATGGTCATTTGTAGCTCCAGGGTTATACAAGCATGAAAAACGCTTGGTCGTGCCATTATTAACCAGTAGCACATTGTTGTTTTATTTAGGTATCGCGTTTGCCTACTACATTGTATTTCCTGTTGTATTTGGTTTTTTTACCAGTGTCGCCCCCGAGGGTGTACAAGTTGCAACAGACATCAGTAGTTACTTAAGCTTTATTTTAAAGCTCTTTTTTGCTTTTGGTTTGGCTTTTGAAATACCGGTAGCCGTTGTTCTATTATGCTGGGCTGGCGCAACAACACCTGATGAATTGAGGGCAAAACGCCCTTACATCGTGGTGGGTGCCTTTGTGATTGGCATGATGTTAACACCTCCCGATATTATTTCTCAGACTATGCTAGCAGTACCAATGCTGTTATTGTTTGAAGGTGGCTTGATAGCTGCGCGTTTTTACAGTAAAAAAGAAGATGAAGAAGATGACGTGCCAGAGAATGAGCACGCTGATAGCTAATAAAAATGGCCTTAATTGGCCATTTTTTTGCTAGCCTTTTGAACGTTGCAACAAACAGTAAACTGAAACGTTCCACTGCCCTAAATAATAATAAGGAATAACAATGCGCTTATGTTTAATTGCGACTGGTATCTTATTGGTATCAGTTAATGCACAGGCCAACACTCAACTTGGCGAACAACTGTCTTTTTGCGCTCAAAAAACAGACAGCCTTGAACGTTTAATCTGTTATGACGAATTAGCCGCTAACGCTAATCCAAGCGCGAATATAAGCCTTCCTGCCGTAGCCAAAGCACCAGCCGATGCAGTTGCCGCAAATAAACCTGCTGCACCCGTTATCGCCAGTGTTCCACCTCAACCAGTCAAACCTGCCGCAATTGAAGTGCCTACTGCTGCCTCATCACCCGAACTAAGCGTCAATGATTTTGGATTACAGAAAAGAGTCATTGAAGATGAAGTCGGTCGTCTGTACTTTACCGTTGCCGATGTATCAAAAGCCCCTGGTGGTGCCCTCATAGTGACCTTAGATAACGGTCAAGTGTGGAAACAAACTAACGCTGAACGTTACAAAGTGAAAAAAGGCCATGATATTTATATTGAAACTGGTGCGCTTAATTCATTTTTAATGGGCAGTGATGAGCGTAATGCCACCACCCGAGTGAAACGTTTAAAGTAGCCTAAGCCATTTTATTCTTATGACTCAACACATCGATATCGCGGTTAACCTACTCAGCGAAAGGTTAAAGCACGACATAGATACGATCATTGATGATGCGGCAAAACAGCATGTTTCGCCGCTGATTGTTATTGGTAGCGATTTAGATGAAAGCGCTGAAGCCAACGCTGTTTGCCAACAATATCCCCAGCAGTTGTTCAGCACTGCTGGTGTTCACCCTCATCAAGCATCAACTTGGCACCCTCAAAGCCGTCAAACACTTAAACAGCTTGCTGCACAACCCAGTGTAGTTGCCATTGGTGAGTGCGGCCTTGACTATAACCGTGACTTTTCACCTAGGCCTGCTCAACGACAAGCGTTTGCCGAACAATTAGCGCTAGCTTGTGAGCTTAATATGCCGGTGTTAATGCATTGCCGCGATGCCCATCAAGACTTTATTGCCATTGTAAATGAATATCGCAGCGCATTACCTAAAGGCTTACTACATTGCTTTACCGGCAATAGAGATGAACTTGAAGATTGTTTAAATGCCGATTTATATATTGGTATAACAGGCTGGATTTGCGATGAACGCCGCGGACAAGAACTTGCACAGCTAGTGCCCTTAATCCCTAATAACCGCATAATGGCTGAAACTGACAGTCCATACTTATTGCCTCGCAGCATGCGCCTAAACCTAAGTCGAGTAAAAACCTACCGCAATATTTACCTTATATTGTTGAGTGCATTGCAGCCTTACGCCAGCAAACACCCGATGAACTGGCGCAACATTGCTACCGCAATAGCAGTGAGTTTTTTAGTTTGAACGTCCCACCATTGATGGTTGACGATTAATGTACAGGCTTAACGGTGCAGGTTTATCATTAAAAAGCAGCTTAAGTCTTATATTGGGCTTATGTTTGTTAGTGTTAAGTCAACTCAGTTGGGCTGACTCATTACAAACAGTACCGTTAAGACTGACCTCAGATTCGATTACTAAAATTGACTTAATAGACTGGGTTTATATAAATAAAACTAACGACATAAGCCTATTCAGCAAATTATTAGAACAACCCGAACACACCTGGAAAAAAAGCTCCCGGCTAATCAGCCTCATAAAATGGGACTCAGTAATTATTGGCTGACATTCAGTATTTATAACCCAGACGATTACCTCACACGGATTATCGCTTTAGATAATCCACTACTCGACAGTATTGTGATTTATCACTTGATTAATGGTGAGTTAGTTGACGCGCAAAAAATGGGGGACTCACTTCCCTTCACTCATCGCCCGCTGCAAAAGTAATATTTTTTATACCCTATTGATTTACAACCCGGCGATACTCACAGGTTTTATATCAAAATAGACAGCCTAGGCAGTGTTAATACACCGATGGTGTTATGGTCACCAAATGATTTAACTCAAATAACTGAAACCAAAAACTTATATATTGGTTTGCAAATTGGATTATTAATTGCGATTAGCCTATTCAGTTTATTTATCGCCTTTGCTTCATTATCGTTCAGCTACAGTTATTATAGCGGCTATGTACTAGGGTTAACCTTACTTACAGCCAGCATACATGGTGTTTCATTCCGATATTTATGGCCTAATTGGCCCATAATGCAGCAATACATCTTTACCTTTGTCATTCCATTAACATTGGGGTTTTCCTTAATGTTTACCGAAAAAGTATTACAGCTTAAATACCATAATCTCAAAATGCTGCGTATTTGCCGAGTAATGGCTTTCATGGCATTTTCGCTTGCCGCTGTAATGCCATTTATGCCATATAGCTCAGCGATTTATATCTTAGTCTTTGTCGTATTAACCGTGAGTACCATTTTAGTGACGTTTTCACTGATCCAGGCATTTGTCGGTCAACGCAATGCCACTTTATACGCCATAGGCAGAATTGCCTTATTGGTGGGTTGCATCATGACTGGCTTACTGTATCTTGGCCTGTTAAAGCTTAATATCGCACCTCACGTCCCCACCATGATAGGGCTAACTTGTGAGGTGATCATTATGGCGGGCGTGCTCGCATTACGTTACAACGACGAGCGTAAAGCCAAGTTTAAAATTCAGCGAACAAGCACTGGAACAAGCACGACGAATTAAAGAAGCTCGCGAAGAAGCATTAATTGCTGAGTCTGAAAACAGTGAAAAGCTCGAGCAACATGGTACAAGAACGCACGCTAGAGTTAGAGATCACCCTAAGAGAACTTAATGAAGCAAATCAAAAGCTGACTGAACAAAATACCATTGATAGCCTTACTGGTGTTAAAAATCGCAGTGCCTTTGACCGTCGCCTCGTTGCAGAGGAAATCCGAGATTAGCCGCCGTCAGCAAACACCAATGGCACTTTTAATGGTAGATATCGACAAACTTGAAGATATTAATGACAAGTTTGGCCATCTAACGGGTGACTACACCATTAAAATAATTGCCCAAATGCTCAATGAATATTTAAAGCGCCCAACCGATCTCGTATCACGTTTTGGTGGTGAAGAGTTTGCTATCATCCTGCCAAGTACCGAAGCTGAAGGTGCCCTACAAGTTGCCGAACAGATCCGCCAAGCAATTAGCGAATCAAAAATAGTACATAACGATAATCATATACCGTTAACAATAAGTATTGGTGTGAGTGCAGATATTATCGACAGCGATGAGCACCCTATGTTATTACTCGAGCAAGCAGATAAAGCCCTGTATCAAGCAAAACGCAGTGGCCGAAACAAAGCGTGTTATTACACCCAAGAAGCAGACCAGATTTAATCCAGGAGTCGAAATTGAATATTATTACTAGTGCCTTTCCTCAGCGCAGAATGCGCCGCATGCGTAAACATGATTTTAGCCGTCGCTTAATGTCTGAGAACACGCTAACGGCGAACGATCTTATTTACCCTATGTTTGTGCTAGAAGGCTTTCAGCGCACTGAAAAAGTCGCCTCAATGCCAGGTGTTGAACGCTACTCTATCGACTTATTATTAAAAGAAGCCGCAGAATTAGTTGAGCTAGGGATCCCACTGATTGCTCTATTCCCAGTGACACCCGTTGATAAGAAAAGCTTAATGGCTGAAGAGTCATACAACCCAGATGGCCTAGTACAACGTGCAGTACGTGAACTAAAACAAGCCTTTCCGCAATTAGGTGTGATGACAGACGTAGCGCTAGACCCGTTTACCACACACGGTCAAGACGGCATTATTGATGACACGGGGTATATCCTTAATGACATCACCACCGAAATTTTAGTTAAACAAGCCTTATCTCACGCAGAAGCTGGTGCAGATATTGTTGCACCTTCAGATATGATGGACGGCCGTATTGGCGCGATTCGCCAAGCATTAGAAGAAAATGGATTTGTGAACACCCAAATCATGGCGTACTCAGCTAAATACTCTTCAAGCTATTATGGACTTTCCGTGATGCTGTTGGCTCTGCAGGCAACTTAAAAGGTGGCAACAAACATAGCTATCAAATGGGTAGCCAATATCTTTACTTCAGTGTACTTCGTTCAGTA
>NZ_JAPUBN010000010.1 GCF_026966905.1 Marinomonas phaeophyticola
TTTGCCAGACCTCTTCGCTGAATTGAAAGGCAACGTATAAATTAGCGAAAGCAGAAACAATAAAGAAACCAACCCAGGCCAGATTAAGTGTGCGCCAGACTTTAAATGGGAGTTCTATTTTATCTCCCATCATTCGTTGAATAATATTTTTTTCACCAATAAACTGACTGCCTAGAAAAGCTAAAGCAAACAAACCATTTACAACGGTTGGTTTCCATTTAATGAAGTCTCCATCTCCCAGTAAAACCGTAGCGCCACCTAAAAGGACCACTAAAACAAGAGAAACAATGTGCATTTTTTCAATTGTTTTTGTCTTGATCCAGCTATAAGCCACTTGAATAATCGTTGCTGGTATTAGGACGGCTGTTGCCATTATGATGTCTCCTGTATATTTATATACGGCGAAGAAGATGATAATGGGTAAAAAGTCGAATAAAATTTTCATATAAAAACCAAATTATGTATGCTGTAGGCATGATAACGATCAAAGACATGAATGAACAGGAGAGAATGAACGTTTCTCAACTACATCGTAGGGTGGATTTTCACAGCCACTCCAATTTTTCTGACGGAGCATTAACTCCAACAGCGCTTTTGTCTTTAGCTTCTGAACAAAATATAGAACTCTTTTCTCTAACAGATCATGACACCATTGCAGGTTTAGATGAGGCAAGAGAAGCCGCTAAGATTTATAACATTAATTTGGTGTCAGGAGTTGAAATTTCAACCTTATGGAAAGGAATTCCTATTCATTTGGTCGCATTAAATTTTCCACAGAGTCATGCTGAGTTACTAACAGTGCTCGATAACAATCAGTCTATACGTATAGACCGAGCCAAAAAAATAGCCTTGCTATTAATGAAACAGGGATTACCCGACTTATTTGACAAGGCGATGGAGGAGGCTGGTCGAAGCCAAATTGGACGCCCTCATTTTGCCAGAGTTATGGTGAATCAAAATTTAGTTAAAGATTCAAATAAAGCATTTGATCGCTATTTAGGGAATAAAAGATTAGGTCAATTAAGAGATGTATGGCCTGATTTAGAGTCTGTTACCACTGCCTTAAAAGGGGGCGATATGGAGCTGGTTTTGGCTCACCCTAAACGGTATCCCATTACCATGACAAAATTGAAAAAGCTGGTTTATGATTTTGTAGAATACGGTGGTACTTCTTTAGAGGTCTCCTCTGGTAATGACAAGCCTGAGAATGTTCGATTGTTAGAAGGATTAATAAAAGAGCATAAAATAAAGGCATCGGTAGGAAGCGATTTTCATGGGCCTTATGGGCCTTGGTGTCAGGTTGGAAAGTTTTCATCTTTTGATGAAGCGAGAATACCAACGGTCTGGCAAGATTGGTAGTCAGTTGAAAAATCGTTATGATAAAATCCTATTACTATTTGTTTTGCAGCTAAGATAGATTTTCTTGTCAGTCTGCTGGAGTATTAAATGAGTCAGTTTTTCCAAATACACCCAGAAAACCCTCAAGTACGTTTGATTAAACAGGCTGCAGAGGTTATCCGCAAAGGAGGGGTGATAGTATATCCAACAGATTGTGGATACTCTCTGGGCTGCCATCTTGGGGATAAGTCCGCATTAGATCGTATTCGTGCGATTCGTCGCTTAGATGATAAGCATAACTTCACTTTGGTATGCAGTGATTTATCTGAAATATCGACTTATGCTCGTTTTGATAACACGTTATATAGATTGTTAAAACACAATACACCAGGGCCTTATACGTTTATATTTAATGCTACCTCCGAGGTGCCTAGACGTTTATTGCACCCTAAACGTAAAACCATAGGTATCCGTGTGCCTGATAATAATATTGTACAGGCTTTGTTGGCAGAATTAGGTGAGCCTATTATGAGTTCATCCTTGATTCTTCCCGGTGAAACCATGCCAATGACAGATCCATACGACATACGCGATACTTTAGAGCATGCCTTGGATTTGGTTATCGATGGTGGTTATTGTGGTATGGAGCCGACAACGGTTGTTAAAATGGATACCGATGATATAGAAATTATACGTGTCGGTGCCGGAGACCCATCACCATTTCAATAAATATTTTAATGTATGAACAAGAGTTTTAGGTTGGTTCTAGGTGATTCGTTTTCTTAGTGATTATTGATCTTTCATATGGTGGGTTGATCTACTGCTCTTGATATACAATTACTTTATAATGCTCCAAATTGATTCCTTGGAGCTAATATGACGAATTCCACTTGCTATACCCCAATACTGAACGCGCTTGAAGAAAGCGATTTTAGCTCGAATGAATTAAAGCGAGTCTTCCATGGTCGAGGTCATTGCTTTCCCGCTCTAGAGCATATTAATTTAGATTTCTACCCTCCTTTTCTGTTTTTAACATCCTACCAAGAAATTCTACAACTAGAACTAGATCAATTGGCTAGCGCTATATGGGCTAAAATAGCTAATATTGTTGATAATATTGATGGTTTGGTTTTCCAGCAAAGAGCGGGGAGAGCAACAACAAGCCAGGTTTTGTATGGCAATTTACCGAACCCTCATATTATTAGAGAGCATGGTCTGCGGTATCAGGTAGATTTACTCAAACATCAAAATACAGGGATTTTCCCTGATATGAGCAGAGGCAGGGAGTTTATTCTTACTCATTCTAAAGATAAGAAAGTTCTGAATTTATTTTCTTATACCTGTGGTTTCTCATTAGCGGCAATGAAAGGTGGTGCGAAATCTGTTGTCAATATGGATATGAATAACGGAGTATTAAAGCAAGGCCGAGTAAATCATAAGTTGAATAATTTCACTCAAAATGTGAATTTTTACCCGCATGATATTCTTAAATCGTTCGGAAAATTAAGGAAAACAGGGCCTTTTGATCTTATCATCATTGATCCACCTAGTTTTCAAAAAGGCAGTTTTGAATTAACTAAAGATTATCAGAAAATTTTACGACGCTTACCTGATATCACCTGCAATGGCGCGCAGTTATTATTATGTGCAAACAGTCCTGATTTATCAGAAGAGGGCTTTAAGACGTTAATATCAGAGCATGCTGGAGAGGCATTTATTTTTGAATATCGTATAAATAATGCAACGGGCTTTCCAGAAAAAGATTTAGATAGAAATTTGAAAGCGCTAGTTTATCGCTATCAAAAACAGGAAGGTTCGCTTTTTTTAATTTAGTTTGTCTGATTCTTTGGGTTTTACATGCCTTACTTGATATGAGTTGAGTATATTTATCAATGAGGGGTGTAAAGACATAGATTGCAGATTATAATGTTTCTATTATGCTATATGGCATGTATTAAAGTCACACATCGGGTTGCTGAGAAGCATTCCCATAAAGAGGTCGTAATGGACGAAAAGTTACAAAAAGTGTTAGCTCGAGCTGGTCAAGGTTCTCGTCGTGAGATGGAAACACGTATTCGTGAAGGTCGAGTACAAGTTAATGGCGAAGTTGCTAAGCTAGGAGATCGAGTAAAGATTTCTGATGAAATTTTAATGGATGGCTATCCTGTAAAGATTTCAGAAGCAGGCGAAAGCCGCAGAGTGCTTATTTATAACAAACCTGAAGGCGAAGTTTGTACTCGAAAAGACCCAGAGGGCCGCCCAACAATTTTTGATAGTTTACCAAAACTACGTGGTGAACGTTGGATAGCCGTAGGTCGTCTGGATATTAATACGTCTGGTTTGCTTCTGTTTACAACAGACGGTGAATTAGCGAATAGATTAATGCATCCGTCCACAGAAATTGATCGTGAGTATTTAGTCCGTGTTATGGGTGAAATTACGGATGAGAATATTAAAAACTTGAAGAAAGGTGTTTTTCTTGAGGATGGCGTTGCCAAGTTTACCGATATAGTCGACGGTGGTGGTGAAGGTATAAACCGTTGGTTCTATGTTTGCTTGATGGAAGGTCGTAACCGTGAAGTTCGTCGTATGTGGGAATCCCAAGGGGCGAAAGTGAACCGTTTAAAACGGGTACGATTTGGACCAGTATTTTTGCCATCAAAAGCTAAAGTAGGCCGTTTTGTTGAAATGGATGAGCTTGAGGTAAATGGGTTATGTTCATTGGTTAATTTACCATTGAAGGCGATATCCGCAAAAACGGTGCAAGAGAAAAAAGACGCGAAACGTCAAAATTCGAAAACAGGCGGAAAGAAACGCCCTAAAGGGTTTGATTGGCAAACATCTGATAAAGCCGAATTTAAGCCGAAGAAATCGGGTAAAAGAACATTCCGATAATTTATAAATGTAACTGCATGTTTTTGGAGGGGAGTGGTACATGTTTCGTTGGATACTGGTATTTATTACTGCGTTATTTGTAGGTTTTTTGTTTTATATTAATATAAATAACGATAGGCCTGAAAATTTAGGCATAACAGATGGACTTTTAATGCCTTGTCCAACGTCACCTAATTGTATTTCTTCTCAAGCTGAAGTATCAGATGAAGTTCATTATGTTGAACCGATAATTTATAAGCAATCTTATCTTGAAATGCAGTTATTGTTAGAAAAGTATTTTTTAGACCAGGGCAATGCACGTATCGTTTCGAGTGAGTTGGGTTATTTCTATGTTGAAATAAAAAGTTCATTCTTTGGTTTTGTTGATGATGTTGAGCTTTATTGGCCTGAAGCAGATAGTGTACTTCACATACGCTCTGCGTCTAGAGTTGGGTATTCAGACATGGATGTAAACCGTGATCGGGTACTTAAAATGAAAGAATTTATTTCTAGTTACCAACAGTAAAGTAAATTTATCAGCTCATTTTAAGAGGTGTACAAAAGGGGATACCAAATGATAGACAATCACTCTCAATCGATTCTTATAGTAGAAGATGATGAGCGTTTAGCGTTATTGACAAAAGATTACTTGCAAAAAAATGGCTTTGTTGTAGATATAGAGTCTGATGGTCGTCGAGCCATCACTCGTATTCTTGAGGCGAAGCCAGACCTCGTTATTCTCGATTTAATGTTACCTGGTGCGGATGGTTTTACCGTGTGTCGCAGTGTTCGTTCAGAATACAAATCTCCAATATTAATGCTTACCGCCAGAAGCGATGATGTTGATCAAATTCTTGGCTTAGAGATTGGTGCGGATGATTATGTGGCTAAACCTGTTAAACCAAGAGTTCTTTTAGCTCGTATTCAATCTTTATTGAGACGCAGTACTCAAGATGTCGATCCGAAATTGGCAGCGTCATCAAGTAAAGAAAACAGCTTGCTAACATTTGGTCCATTGGAAATTGATAATTCACGACGTGAAGCTTGGGTTTCTGGTGAAGAAATTGATTTAACCAGTGCGGAATTTGACCTTTTATGGTTATTGGCAAGTAATGCTGGACGAATTTTAAGCCGAGAAGAAATTTTTGGCGAATTACGTGGTATTGAATATGATGGTCAAGATCGATCAGTAGATGTTCGCGTTTCTCGAATTAGATCGAAAATAGGAGATGATCCTATCCATCCAAGAAAAATTAAAACAATACGAAGTAAAGGCTATCTTTTTGTTAAAGAAATATAACTTTAATCGGTTGATTTTAGTGTGACTACGAGTAGCTGGCAGCTTTATCGCAACCTTGTTGTAGGGGGTGGTCATTCTGCTTATAAGCTTTGTTACTGTATATTTTGCTCAGTCAAAGTATACACAGTATCGAGCGAATAATTTAATGTGCTCGGATGTTGGGTTAAGTGCCATCAATGTAATGATGGGTCATGATGTTCCTCTATCTCACTATAAATGGGATATTAAAAATGCTAGTACGCCTTTGCCTAGTGACCAAATTTTAGCCGCATTAGAGGAAAACTTGTTTGATACGACTAATATCACTGATGGTCAAATCAATTTTTATATAAATAATGAGATTGCTTTCTCTTCAACTATCTCTGATAAAGTTCGATACTACTCAATTGAGTTGTTATTAAAACCCATCTTCGCCTCTTCTTTGTATAGTTACTCTGAAAAAAAGTCATTTTTAAATGTCTTACCTTGTGTAAGTGCAATGGATACTGAAAGCTTCCCCAGTCATTCCGATGGTCTCTATACTGTTCATTCTGATGTAGGAAATGGTGCCTTTATTTGGGTTAAGCAAGGCCAGCCTTCTTTAAAAGTAGAGGCGACTTTACGTTCCCTTGTAAATTTAACGCTTTTAATTACCAGTATTGTCGCAATAGCTATTATATTGATGCTTATTCTTATTTGGAAAGAATTGCTGCGATTGGAGTCGAGAAGGAAAACCTTTGAAATCCTTACTAAACAGATTGCTAGGGGGGTGGTTGATCTTCCCGAGAATCTCTCTGATAGTGGTGGGGCATTAGAGGAATTGGCGGACTCTTTTGGCTCTATGTCTTCACATATTGAACGTTTGCTTCGGGTGCAAAGGGATATGACCAATGCTATCTCTCATGAATTGCGGACACCTATTGCTCGATTGCGATTTGGATTGGAAGCTCTGAAAGATGATGTTCATGAGGACGTGCTCTCTACTATCTATGGCCTTGAGGGCGATGTGGAAGAGTTAAATACATTGGTTGATGAAGTATTAACGTATGGGAAATTAGAGGAAGGGGCGCTAACTCTAAATTTCACTCAAGTGGATATTAATCAAATTATTCTGTCTATAATTGAAAGTAATGTTTCTTTGCTATCAGACTTTGATATTGAAGTCGACATTAACTCAGAACAGAGCTCAGTATCGGCAGATTCTCATCATCTCCATCGAGCTCTTCAAAATCTTATTTTAAACGCAACTAAGTATGCAAAAAGTAGGGTGAAGGTGAGTTTTGTTTGTGATGAAGAGTCTTGGCAAGTCGATATTGATGATGATGGCCCTGGGATTGCCTTTGAAGACAGGGACAAAGTGTTTATTCCTTTTCAGCGTTTAGATAATAGTCGGACGAGGGCCTCCGGAGGGTACGGGTTAGGCTTGGCAATAGTTCAAAAAATTGCTTTTTGGCATGGTGGTGCCGTACTGATTGATAGCAGTCATTTAGGTGGTGCAAAATTCAGTTTTATTTGGTCTAAAAACTATCATAAAAAAGATGTAAGTTAATAGATTATAGGTCGGGGGATAGGATACCTTTTAAATTCTTAAAACAGGTATGTGAAGCGGTACTTATTAAGTCCTGAATGTAGGAGCTGTCTCTTTGGTCCTTACGGATAGCGATATACAGTTTGCACCATATACCTTCCTCACCAAGGGATTTTGTCGTGACATATTGTCTGTTTGTGTATTCTGTTAATGCCCAATTAGGGAGGCAGCATACCCCTCTACCGCTTGCAACTAATTGCATCATCATTAAGGTGAGTTCGCAATGCCGAATTTTAGCGGGTCTTATCCCTGCTGGATCAAGAAAGTGCCTAAACACATCCAATCTTTCGGAATCGATAGGGTACGTTATGAGAACTTCATTTTTTAAATCTTGAGGTTCTATAAATTCCTTTTCTGCCAGCTTGTGATGACGTGAAATAGCAATTTGAGATTCATATTGAAATAGAGGTATATACTCTATATTGGCGATTTCAATTGGGTCTGATGTTACGACTAGATCTAAGTCTCCCCTTGCTAGCGCGGGTAAAGGCATAAAGCTAAATGCTGTTGAGAGGTCAAGCTCAACATCCGGCCAGTGCTCTCTGAAGTAATCAATTGTTGGCATTAGCCATTCATAGCAACTGTGACACTCTATGGCTATGTGTAGCCTTCCGCTTTCACCTTCTGCAAAGCGTTGAATATCACGTTGTGCGCTTCTAAAAGAAGGTACAACATCATCGGCTAATTGAAGTAGACGAAGGCCTGCACTGGTAAAGCGTACGGGTTTGGTTTTTCGTATAAACAGAGGGCAGCCGAGCTTCTCTTCTAAATCTTTTAGTTGATGAGATAAGGCCGACTGAGTTAAATGGACTCTTTCTGCAGCTTCAACAAGGCTACCTGTTTCTCTAAGGGCTGTAAGGGTTTTTAGATGTCTAACTTCAATGAGACTCATGTTCATTTGTTCTTATGCAAAAGAAGCATTTAAAAATCACCACTAAACAGTCATTAGTTGAAGTGGTGAAGTTGATTGCTATGTATTAATAAAACTACTCAATGCCGTTAGCACAAAAGAAATTCAAGCAATGCTTTTTGTGCATGCAGTCGGTTTTCGGCTTCATCCCACACTACCGATTCTGGGTGGTCAATAACATCGGCTGTCACTTCTTCCCCTCTGTGTGCTGGTAGACAATGCATAAACAAAGCGTCCTGATTTGCGAGTGACATAAGTTCGTTATTGACTTGAAAGGACTGGAAATCATTTAAGCGCTTGTCTTGTTCATCTTCTTGCCCCATTGACGCAAACACGTCTGTAACAATCAGGTCCGCTGCTTTTACAGCTTCTTTGGCGTCATGTACGACTGTTACTCTATGTGCGTATTGATCAACGAGAGATTTGTTTGGTTCGTAGCCATTAGGGCAAGCCACCACTAAATTGAAATTTAACAACTCAGCGGCATTAATATAGGAATGGCACATGTTGTTGCCATCACCAACCCAAACAACCTTCTTGCCCTCTATTGAACCTCTGTGTTCTTGATAAGTTTGCATGTCTGCGAGTAACTGACACGGATGGAAATCATCCGTTAATGCATTGATAACAGGTACAGATGAGTTTTTAGCGAAAGTCTCAATGCTAGAGTGATCAAAGGTACGAATCATAACCGCATCCACCATGCTTGAAATGACTTTTGCACTGTCTTCAATTGGCTCTCCACGGCCAAGTTGCGTATCTCTTGGCGATAAAAAAATGGCGTGGCCTCCAAATTGAGCCATACCGGCTTCGAAAGAGACTCGTGTACGAGTGGAGGATTTCTCAAAAATCATGGCTAGCACACGATTTTTTAAAGGTTGGTATAGAGTCCCATCACGATGTATTTTTTTGAGTTCAGAGGCACGATTTAAAATCTGCTTCAGTTCATCGGAAGAAAGATCCATTAGCGTTAAAAAATGCCTTGGGGACACGTGGGGTTACTCCTGTAGATATTAATTTAAAAAGTAATCGGCCAATGTAATACACTGAACCGTGTTAGTAAAGTCCAGAAACTCCCCTAAATATCATATAGGGCTTGTATTCTATTTGTAGAACCCATATAAACACCCACAAAGTCTTATGAAAAATATACCGCTAAGTGTTTTTGAAATACTTGATAAAACATAAGATATAAATAATCACTACTATGAAACAAGAGGTTTTAACGTGAGTACACTTGATACAATTAAAGAACAAATTGACGGCAATCCTATCCTTTTATATATGAAAGGTACTCCACGAGCTCCTCAATGCGGTTTTTCAGCGCAAACTGTACAAGCGCTTATGACTTGTGGCGAGCGATTTGCTTTTGTGAACATTTTGGAAAACCCTGATATTCGCGCAGAGTTACCGAAATTTGCTAACTGGCCAACATTTCCTCAACTATGGGTGAAAGGTGAGCTTGTCGGAGGTTGTGATATAGTGGTTGAAATGGCAACGAACGGCGAATTGCAAACTTTGATTACGGAAGCTGTAGGTTCTGAAACAGAATAATATGCATTATTTTGCATGTAATAGATAAATATTATTGCCCTTATTGAAATTATTAATCAGATTACCGCTTAGGTTTGACGATATAATATCTCGGCAATAATGTATTTTAGAAAAGATTTTATACGCAATTCATTATGGAGATCTCGTAAATGACAATTTTAGTTGGTAAGCAAGCACCTGATTTTACTGTTCCAGCTGTTTTGGCTGATGGCCAAATCGTTGATTCTTTTAACTTGGCAGACACAATTAAAGGAAAATATGCAGTTGTTTTCTTCTATCCACTAGATTTTACTTTTGTCTGTCCATCCGAAATTATTGCCATGTCTCACCGTATGGAACAATTCCGTAAATTAGGCGTTGAAGTGGTAGGTGTGTCCATCGACTCTCATTTCACTCACAATGCGTGGAGAAACACTCCGGTAAACGAAGGTGGCATTGGCGCAGTTGAGTATACTTTGGCTGCAGATATGGATCATGCTATTGCAAAAGCTTATGGTATCGAATCTGAAGGTGGCGATTCTTATTACCCTGCTGGCGTAGCGATGCGTGCGTCTTTCGTAATCGATCAAAAAGGTATTGTACGCTCTCAAGTTGTGAACGATGAGCCTATTGGTCGTAATATGGATGAGTTAGTACGCGTTGTTGAAGCGTTACAATTCTTTGAAGAGAATGGTCAAGTTTGTCCTGCTGGTTGGAATAAAGGCGACAAAGGTATGGTAAATACACCTGAAGGTGTAGCTTCTTACCTATCTGAAAGTGGTGATAAGCTTTAAGTTTAGTTTTTAGGTAAGTATAAAAACCGTTGTTCCTATAGACAGCGGTTTTTTTTCAATACTTTTATTTCTCTTATGATTTAGTAAAGTGCGCATTTGTGATGAAGTTGAAGATGGGCCATCGAGATTAGAGGTGATGTGTTTACTTCGAGTTTCTTATTAATCGCCTGCATCGATTTAATTATGATTGCCTTCGTATGTTTAAAGCATGACAGAAAGTGGTTAATAATTGTTTTGTATCTGAAACTCTTTTGCTAATTCATTTACTTGTTGGCGAAACCAAATATGACTTGCATCATGATGCAGTAATGGACTCCAAATCATTTTTAACTCAATAAGAGGGATTTCAAAAGGAGGTTCTAAAATAACTAAGTCAGGGTTGTTTTTGTTAATCATAGCCACTTTTCTAGGAAGGGTTGCAATAAGATCTTGTTCAAGAGATAGATGCATTGCGGTATGATAGCTGCGAGTAAAAACACGAATGCTACGCTTCTTATCTATAGTTTGTAATGCTTCATCAACCCAACCTAATTTTTGAACATCCGTTGGGTCCATGCCAACACCGACTCCAAACCCTGTTTTACTAACCCAAATATGTTGTGATGCCAGATAGTTCTCTAGATTGAAATTGTGCCGTACAAGGTTGTGTACGCTCATCAAGCAAACAAAAGAGTCCATCCACACGCTTTTCTCATGAAAAGATTGAGGGAGTTCTTCAAAGCGATTGATTGCCATATCGATCTTCCCTGCTTCAACATCATGAAATGTAACATCACTTGGTGTCATGATGTCTAAAGTTATCCCTGGTGCGTTTTCCCTTAAGCGATTTAAAAGTAATGGGATGACCGTGGACGTGGCGTAATCGCTGGCCATAATGCGAAAAACCCGAGTGCTGGTTTTTGCATTGAAATCCGCTGCAGGTTGCAGCGCTTCCTCTAATTCCAACAATACTTTTCTAACAATTGGTTGTAATCGAAGGGCTTTCTCGGTTGGTTTCATGCCTTCACTGGTTCTAACGAGTAGAGGATCTCCCAGTAAGTCCCGCAATCGTTTTAATCCATTGCTCATTGCTGGCTGAGTGATGTTTAGCTTACTTGCTGAACGAGTTACATTACACTCTCTCAGTAGGACATCTAAATAAATTAATAAATTAAGATCGATTCTATTGATATTCATGATTTTTATAAAATAATTAAAATGTATTTTTTGTGTGAATTTATTTTACAGATAAATATCAAAACCTCAACGATAAAATGGCAAATATTTTATAAATGAAGGTGAGTGTCTAGAGAAATTTGCTGACAAATGTTAGTGTTTGTAAACATCGTTTGTTTCACTCACTTTCTAGAAACCGAATATGAAAGCATCATGTTTATGTGGTCTTGTCCAATTTGAGATAAAAGCCCCTTTTATCAGTGCGTCTTTTTGTCATTGTAATCAATGTAGAAAGAGTCATGGATCAAGTGGGGTGGCTTATGGCGTGAGCTTAAAAAGTGATATTGAATGGATCTCTGGCAAAAAAAAGTCCGTCGCTTTGAATCGTCTGAAAGAGTGAGACGCGGTTTTTGTAAGGAGTGCGGTAGTAACCTTTATTACTATAATAAAGATCATCCTAATCATTTAGACATTCCTTTGTCTGTAATTGATGATGAAATGAATGTAAAACCCGATTGTCATATCTATGTATCTTGTAAGCCCGACTGGTATGAAATCAATGATGACTTACCTCAGCACTTATTGGATCAATAATTTAATCAATCAATGAGGACAGTTGAACTTCTTGGCATTGTTCGACAAATTTTTGCGCATTTTGAGTTAGCGCGGATCCTTTTGGGGTTACAATTAGTAAGTTTCTGTTCAGCTTTAGTGGTGTTTTAAATACTCTAATTAATCCTGCATCTAATTCTTGTTTTAATGCTAATTTTGATAAGCAGCCTAAGCCCATTTTATATATAACGGCTTGTTTTACTGCTTCCATATGGGCTAATGATAAACTGATATTCAATTGTGGTAAGTTGGCGCCAATGGCTTGCTCTAAAACATTGCGCGTACCTGAGCCAGCTTCTCTCATTACCCAGCTTGCTTTTGCTAAGTCATCCCAAGATAGTTCGTCTGGGCTTTCTAATAGGGCTGAACCAAATACCACCATTTCATCTTGTAGCCAGGTCTCTACGACTAATTCAGCATGCTGACAGTAGCCTTCAATAAAGCCTACTTCAGCTTTGCCTGTTAGCAATTGTTGAATAACGCTTTGAGTATTACCAATCTCTAAGTTGAAGCGAATGTTTGGGTGTTTTTCTTTAAATTCAGCCATTTGTCTTGGTAGTAGGTAGTTACCAACACTCACACTCGAAGCAAGTTGTAATGAACCACTTAACTCTCCAGAGCCGCCCATACTCTCAATTTGTTCTATTTGACTTAGAACTGCTCTCGCTTGAGGAAGGAGGTTTCTGGCTTGAGGGGTTATTTGTAAGCGCTTCCCGTGTCTTCTAAATAGAGGTCTACCTAAAAGCGCCTCTAATTCTCTCAACGCTTGGCTGGCGGCTGGCTGGCTTATCGCCACTAAATCTGCTGCTGCTGTTACGGAGCCAGTATGAACTACCGCTTCAAAAATTTGTAATTGTCTTAGTGTTATTTTCATAAAGATTTAGTCTTAGATACCACGTGATTCGGTTGATTAATGGTTGTGAGTAAGCATACGGTTGCTTGGCTTCTTATGATTGTGATGATGTAAGTTTTCTAACGTTGTATGGGCTATATGCGAGAGTGCCGTGTCAGTAAAATACCCTTGATGGCCAGTAACAACAACATTAGGGAACGTTAGCATAAGTTGGAATACACTGTCTTGAATTATAGTGCCTGACATATCTTCAAAAAAAGTGCGCCTTCTTGTTCATAAACATCTAACCCAAGATAACCAATTTTTTCAGAATAAAGTGCATCAATTGCTTCTTGAGCGTTGACTAGAGCACCACGACTTGTGTTGATTATCATGACGCCATCCAGCATTTTTTCGATACTGTTTTTGTTTATTAAATGATTCGTTTCTTCCGTAAGAGGGCAGTGTAGGCTGATAATGTTAGACTGTTCATAAAGTGTTTGTAAATCAACATACTGGCATCCTAAATCGATTAACGTTTGATTTGGTTTAATGTCTGTGCACAAGACACGACAACCAAAGCCTTTCATTATTTTTGCGAATGCCTGGCCAATTCTTCCTGTTCCTATGCAGCCAACCGTTTTGTCTGATAGATTAAATCCCATCAAACCTTCCAAAGAGAAATTACCTTCCTTTACTCTGTGGTACGCTCTGTGGGTTTTTCTATTTAATGTCATTATTAGAGCAACGGCATGTTCGGCAACGGACTCAGGACTATAGTCTGGAACGTGATAAACGGATATTCCTAACTTATTAGCCACGTTTAAATCGACGTTGTTATAACCTGCACATCTTAGTGCAATGCTTTTTATGCCGTTTTTAGACAGTTGTTCTAAAACAGACTGATTTATTTGATCATTTACAAAGCAGGAAATGGCATCAAAACCAGTCGTTAAGCTAACCGTCTCTGCACTTAATCTGCTTTCAAAAAAATGCAATTCAATATCTGAATAAACATTTCCTTTTGTGAGGGTTTGTTCGTCATATGTCTTGCTGGAAAATACGGCGACCTTCATGTAAAAATCCTTCTGTTGTCTATTACGTGTGTTTTCTATCATTCAGTAATTTCGAGAGGTTGTTAATAGTAATTTGTTGGTGTTTTGACATAAAACATGCCTGTATCAAATAAGTGTAATCTACCTACTTAAAAGAACCTAGTTTATAAAAGCAAAAGAGTGTGCTGAGGTGATTTAGTGGGCAAAGGTTTGTGAGAAAATGTTTTTTATTCGTTTTATATGAGTGAAAAAAAGTTTTTATCTTTTAAGGTATTGATTAATAATAGTATTTTAAAATACTCCTATGTTTTTAAAAATAAAGTCATTATATGGTTGACCCTGAAAAAATAGAACGATACAATGAAGTCGTTATAAAGAGTTGGCAATATTTATGTCCAGAGTTACGGCTATTACTTCAGTAATACTCAGTCCTGTCAGTCATAAGTAATACCGAGTTTTTTAGCACTGCCTCGCACGAGAAACGAATTCTTTTGTGAGATTTAAATATATATACAGGATACAAGATATGTCTGAAGTAGTAACTGGTACAGTTAAATTTTTCAACGAAACTAAAGGTTTCGGTTTTATCACTCAAGATAAAGGCCCTGATGTTTTTGTTCACTTTTCTGCGATCAACTCTAACGGTTTCAAAACGTTAGCTGAAGGTCAAAAAGTTGAGTTTCAAGTAGCTCAAGGTAAAAAAGGTCCAGAAGCGCAAAACGTTACTCCTTTATAAGGAATACGTTTCTGGTTAGCTCCAGAGCGGTTTGATCTTTTAAAAAAGACGACAATATGTCGTCTTTTTTTATGTCTAAATTTTATATGCGAGCTTAACTTTACATTATTTATTACAATGTAAAGCAAGCAAGAGTTAGAAAGGCTAATATTCAAAGAGACCTTTCTAAAAGGAGATGAATTCTCAGGAAGCGAACATTTCAGGTATAGCTTAATCAGATAACAATGCCGCGGCACTTCCGCAGAGCGTCATTACAAACAAGAACCATTTTAGTGTCTTAGGGTCTGCTTTAAGAGCAAACTTTACCGCTAAGTGGGATCCTAGAACCGTTCCAACACTTAACGTCAGTCCAGGTACCCATAAAATCTGGTCGTTCCAAATGAAAACGCTTATAGCAAGTGTCGTAAAAGCTAAAGTGCACACCATTTTAAGGGCATTCGTTCTTACTAGATCGTATCTCAGCGTCCCTGCAAGGGCTCCTATTAGGATAAACCCAACACCAGCTTGCACAAAGCCGCCATAAACACCGGCAATAAAAAGTGCAACCCAAGCACTTGGTTTTTCATTGATTTTATGAGGTATTGTGCCAGGAGGTGGAGAAATAATACTTGGCTTAATAAGCATTATAATTGTCATGCCTATCATAGCGGACAGTAAGAGGGGTTTTAGCAGCTCTGAAGGGGCAAAAGAGGCTATAATACTGCCTACAACACCTCCTATTAATGTTGGAATAAGAACAGGGACAATATCAGAGGTGTCTATTTTTTTGGCTTTTCTAAAGCCAATGATGCCCGTAATGGACTGTAAAAGTACGCCTACTCGGTTGGTTGCGTTCGCTATGTCGGCAGGCATTCCCATGACCATCAGTGCTGGTAGTGTAAGATTAGAGCCACCGCCTGCTAATGTGTTTATAATGCCTGCGATAAAGCCCGTACCTAAAAGAAGGGCGATATAGGTAAAACTCATGTCCATTATGTGGGTCCAGTTGAGTATTTGAAATTAATTAGAGTCGTAATATACCTTTTATTTATAAAAAATAAGAGTTTTTATCTTTAGGCTTTTATTTGAAAAACAGTTGGAGGAATTAAAAGTGGCGATATCTCTTCAAGAGCAGCTTATGAAGGCTGGGTTGGTTGATAAAAAGAAAGTGAAAAAACTAAAGGCTGAAAAGTTGCAGCATAAGCAAAATGTGAAAAATGGTAAGGCAACCGCTGAAGATGGAAGTCAGAAGCAGCTGGAACTTAAAAGACAAAGGGAGGAAAAGGCTGAAAAGGATCGTTTACTGAATCAGCAAAAAGAAGAGGCTGCGTTTAAGAAGGCTGTACAGGCTCAAATTCGTCAAATTATAGAAATGAATCGAATTCCTAAAGAAGAAGGCGACATCGCTTATCATTTTAAAGACAATAAAAAGGTGAAGCAGCTTTATATTAGTCAGCAAATGCACAATCAATTAGCGGCAGGTCTATTGGCCATCGTGAAATTGGATGAGCGCTATGAATTGGTTGCAGAACCTGTTGCGGCCAAAATTAATCAAAGAAATGAGTCTTATGTGCTGGTATGTAATGATAGGCAGGAAGATATTGAAGATGAGGATGATCCTTATGCAGACTTTAAAATTCCAGATGACTTAATGTGGTAAGTGGTTATTGGCTCAGTTTCTTTCTGGTCAGTATTGGTTGACCTGTATTGAATTGAGCCAGGTTTAGGAGGCAAATACTAATTGAAGCTTTCCTGACGTGTTTTGTTTGATTTTTTGTTGCATATCAAATGCGGGGACAGGTTTCGAGTAAAAGTATCCCTGTATGTGATCACAACCGATTTCCTGTAATAGTGTTACTTGTTGTTCGTTTTCAACTCCTTCGGCTATGGTGGTTAAATCGAAATGTTTTGCTGTTGCAATAATGGATTTTGTAATCGCAATATCGTCTTTATTGCGGTGCATTTCTTTGATAAAGCTACGGTCTATTTTAAGTTTATCAAGAGGAAACTTTTTAAGGTAAGACAGACTGGAAAACCCTGTTCCAAAATCGTCTAGGGCGATGTTTATGCCTAACGAGCGTATTTTTGTTAGCATATTTATTGCTTGATCTGGTTGTTTTATTAAAAGGCTTTCTGTTATTTCAAGAGTGACCTTTTTTCCATCTATTTGGTATTTCTGAAGAAGAGACTTCATTACTTCGGGTACGTCTTCATTAAACTGTCTTGCTGAAAAATTAATGGCCATATTGAATGAACTATTATCTGTTGTCCATAATGACAGTTGTTGTAGCGCTTCTTCTAGAACCCAGTGGCCTATTTCAACAATTAAGCCTGTTTCTTCTGCAATGGGGATGAATGCATCCGGAGGAACCCTTCCTCGTTTAGGGTGATGCCATCTTATTAACGCTTCGCATCCTATTAGTTCGCCTGTTTTTAGGTCTATTTGAGGTTGGTAAAAAAGCTCAAACTGCTTTTTCTGTAATGCATTGCGTAGGTCTCGTTCTAAAGAAACTCGTTCGGCGGCCATTCTGCTTAAAGATGAAGTGAAAAATTCATAGCGATTACGACCATTTTCTTTTGCTAGGTACAGCGCGGCATCGGCGTTTTTTAGTAAGGTGTCGTGGTTTTCCCCATCTTTAGGGTACTGAGAAATACCAATACTTGGAGTTACGATTAAGGCATTACCTGCAATCTCTATAGGTTTGCCAATAGTATTTTTTAAATTATCAACAAAAGAGGTGATACCTTGAATGAAGAGTGGGTCTTTTATCACGGCCACAAATTCATCCCCACCAAGGCGACATACAAGATTTGTGGCTCCCGCTAGTTCGGCTAAGCGTTTTGCGGTTTCTTGCAATACTTTATCTCCAATTGCGTGTCCCAAACTGTCATTGATAAATTTAAAATTATCAAGATCCATAAATAAGATATAAAAATGGTGCTGTCCTTCATTGGTGATGTCCGTAATGTTTTGTTTGATAAAATCGTTTAATTGCCTCCTATTAGGGAGATCTGTTAGGGAGTCAAAATGCGCTAATCGTTCTAATTTTTCTTGGATACTTTTTCTTGAGGTGATGTCTGTAATGGTTCCAATATAGCTAATGGTATCGCTGTTCTTATCTTTGTATACATTAATAGATAACCATTCTGGAAATAAGTATCCATTTTTATGTTTGTTAATAACTTCTCCTTGCCAATGACCTGTTTGTTTAAGAGTATCCCACAACGATTTATAGACGTGTGCTGGTGTCTTTTTTGAGCTTAAAAAAGAAGGGTTTTTTCCTTTCACCTCATTTTCTGTATAACCTGTAATAGTGGTGAAAGCAGAATTGCATTTTATAATCTGATTGTTGCTATCTGTAATTATGATTCCTTCGCTTGTGCTGTTAAACACTCGTGCATCTAGTTCTAATTCGGTTTGGTTTTGCCGTAAAATATTGCTTTGCCGCTCTTGCTCTTCTCTGTAAAGGTTAAAGGTGCGTGTGATCCAAATAGACATAAGAAGGGCACTGAGGAGAATGAAGACGCTGACAGCCATAAGTCCAAAAATGAGTTTTTTGAAATTGTTGCTCTGTTCATTTGTATGAATTAACCACTGTTCTTCTGAATATTTTTTAAGCTTCGCCTGGTCATATCCTCCTATAATTTCCCATCCCCAGTCTTTCTCTGTTACTGAGTGAGTAGTTATTAAATCACTGCCACGCATTTTTATATTGGTTTGGTCTAATTGCGCAGCATTATCTGTATTTAACCTATTATCTGAGAGGCTAGGGAATAGTGTATTGCCTTCTGTATCTTGAATTTCAATAAACGTAATAGGATTATTTGTCAGTCCTTGAATACGGTTTAGTAGGTTTTGTTTATTGCTTTCTTCTGCGTGAGTTAAATAGTCTCCTGAGCCAATCACCCATCCATATGGGGTGAATTTTTTAACAAAGGACAGTTTGTTTTCATATTTCTCTTTATTAGTGTGAGGAACAGGCCATCGATATATGACAAAACCTGCTTGCTTGTCTGAGTTGATGGCCTTATATATTTCATTAACGATATATTTTCCAGAATCATCTTGTATTGTTTTTACATACGTTCCTTCTATGTCAGGAGACGTAGGCATGAGTATGTTTCTTCCATTTAGGTCGTCTATAAAAAAATAGCCTCTCCCATCAAAAAAACGAATGTTTCTCAGTGTTTCTATAATAGTGTGCTGAATTCTATGGTCAGGAAGGATAGGTTGCAGTTCATGGTATATTTTTGTTGCGATAATATGAGCGCTTAGTACTTCATGTTCAATAGATTGTTTGAGTTCCTCCCTATTCTCATCTCTTTCAAAAGAGATTGTTTCAAAGATTTCGTTAACTTTGTTAGTGATTTCTACATTCTGCTGTTGAATAAGCTTTTCTTGAAAAACAACGAAGTCATTTTCTTTGTTGTGATGTTCTTCCCATAATAGATATAAGAATATGGCTATTAATGAGAATACAGCCAACCCAAAGGAAGCCAAAATTTGTTTAAGCTGTAGGTTCCGAGCAAGTTTCTGAAGCATTGTAAAAACTACTATTTATAAAATTGTGTATTATCCATAGGTCAGGCTTATGGCGATAAGGGTTTACTTCTTTATCTTGATGTGGGTCAATTAAAAAGAGCTAGGATAGTTTCTATTAGTGGTTTTAAGTTGTTGTTGGCATTTAAATGAGTGGTATACCATGAAAAAACAAAATTTTATTTTTCCCCCTAAAGAAGTGGTCTCTCTTAGTATTTTTGAAAGTGATCAAGCATTTCCTGTAAATCGAATATTTTGTGTGGGTCGAAATTATGCTGAGCATGCAAGAGAAATGGGAGATGATCCAGATAGAGATCCTCCTTTTTTCTTTTGTAAGGATGTTTCAAGTGTTTTAGAGGTGCCTTTCTCCGGTCTGTCTAGTATTCCCTACCCAGCAGGTACTGAGCGTTATGAGTATGAAGCCGAGCTAGTTGTTGCTTTGTCTAAGGGTGGCAAAGACATTTCGAAATCAGATGCGCTTGATTTCATTTTTGGGTATTCGATCGGTCTGGATATGACAAGAAGAGATTTGCAAACACAAGCAAAGAAGAAAGGGAGACCATGGGAGGTTGGTAAGTCATTTGAACTTTCGGCCCCATTGACACCTATTAAAACAACGCAACAGGTAGGTCTTTTAGATGAAGGTTTAATTGAGTTAAAAGTGGATGGTGTGGTAAGGCAATCAAGCAACCTATCTAACTTAACCTGGTCTGTGGCTGAAATAATTAGCCACCTCTCTAAAGTGTTTGAGTTACACCCTGGCGATCTGATCATGACGGGGACACCTGAAAATGTTGGGCCAGTTGATATTGGAGAAACAATGCAAGTTTTTATTGAAGGGTTAGGTGGGTTTGACCTAAAAGTCATGCCGTAGCATCATTTGAAATGAATAGCTCAAAACTATCGACCTCCATCTCATAGTTTATAAATCTAACTACTGAAATGGAGGTTGATCTATGTTCTTAAGTTCCTCTTCCTGTATTAGTTCCCTGATTTGTTCTGGTTTTAACCATTCATTGTTGTCATTTTCATATTTTTTCTCTCTTTAGTGATAGGTAGGTAACAATCAAGGATGTTGTTTCCTTTGTTTTTGCTCTATCTAGTCAAAGGTAGGGCGTGATATGGGCTCTTTTCAATATAAAGTCAGGATTGGATTTGTTTTTAAATTGATCTATCTGCTGTTTTATTTTTTATGTTATTGATTTATAGATGTTATTTTCTAATGTGTAATTTTGGTCATGATGTTGTAAGTTCATAATTGGTGTCATATCAGAGTAATTTCGCATCGAATGCTGAGCAAAAAAGTAATCATAGGTGTTCATATTGTTTACAAAAAATTTCGGCTTATATTGTTTTTACCGAATGCGTTCGGTGAGAGCGTTTCGACAGATTAAGTACAATAATTTAATAAGGAATAACCGATGAAAAGATCTTTAATTGCAATTGCTGTTTCTAGTGCTGTTTTTACTTCTTTCGCACAAGCAGCGGACGATTCTTATTTAGATGCTTATGGTAATATCCAGCTTGTTTACCATAACTCTGATTTGGTTGGTGGAAGTAGCGAAAGTGAGATTACGGACAATGGTTCAACTTTTGGTTTCAAAGGTGAAACAAAGTTGAATGAAGGTCTTACTGGTTTCTTCAAATATGAACTAGAAGCCGATGCCGATGAAAAAACGAATGACATTAGCGTGAATCTAGACCAAGCTTATGTTGGGGCGAAAGGTAACTTCGGTAAAGTTCAAATTGGTACATTTGATAGTATCTATAATAATGCAATTCAAGATGGTTTAGATCAGTTTGAATTTGCAGGTATTGAAGGATCTGCAACAACTAAAGAAGGTGACACGATTGCTTATTTCAGTCCTTCATTTGGTGGATTTGAAGTTCAACTTTCTGCCCAGGTAAAAGGCGATGCTGAGTCTGAAGTGCAATCCGCTCAAGTTGAAGAGGGTGAGGCGTTAACGGCTGTCGTTAAATACAGTGTAAATGCGCTTACTTTGGCTTTGGGTTATGACACTCTTGATAATACTCCTAATGCAGATGAAACAATTGGTTTGTCTGCAAGCTATCAACTAGATGGTGCGATGACGTTGCTTGCTAAATACGAAGAGAATACTGATGTTGATACTCGTATGGGTGTAGGTGCTAGCTATGAATATGGCATTGGCCGTCTATATGGCTCATTCCAGCAGGTTGATTTAGATCTATCTGGTGCAAATGACTATGATGAATATGCATTAGGTGCAACTTATAATCTTGGTGATAACGTATATGTTTATGTTGAAGCTGGACAGCAAACAGCTGATGAACTTGATTTCACCGCCGTGGGTGCATACTACGGTTTCTAAGATTTTTGATGAAGTATAACTGATTATTTCATCTGCTCTCACTTTATTCTTAGGCCTTCCATTTACTGGAAGGTCTAACTGTAAAGTATGATCATTCAAGGTTCCATTTTAAGATTGAAAGTCGTTTCTTGTTATGGGATTTTTAGCACATCTATTAGGTGTGCTTTTTTTGTCAGAAAAAACCTTCTATTCTAAGTATTGAAATGTGTAAATCTTTGATAAAGAGCACCTGACTCCTTATTTAATCCTTTGCGTTTTAAGATTTCTATGGCAACTTCGGCCGTGCATAAACCTACCGCTTTTTGGTTTCTTCTAAGGCGATATTCAGATTGGTATTCAGTATTAAGCTCATAGTGAGGTAAGGAATGTAAATAGGGGCTTTTATGATACATCTTTTGCGCTTCTTGCCAGGTGCCGTCTAAAATAATGAAGTGATGAATCCCGGGAAGCTCGGTTTCAGTCAATCGAGAAATTGGCCAGGTAGCCGTTTCAATAACTGGAAAGACTAAAGCGGTTGTAGATGGATCTAATGACATTAACTCTTTGTTTGGTTCTTTTCTGCGCCATTCAATAATGTTGCAGTGTGTCGACAATACTTGCTTAACTAAAGGTCCTGTTGCTGTACATTTATTTAGTTCTCGAAGGTGAGTGAGTAGAGTAATACGCATGTTGGTAGAGACTTATAATTTGAGTTTGGAGAGAGTCTTTTCATAGGCTACTTTACTATAAAGCTTAAAAAAAGCATAAAAAAAACCCTAGCTAGGTAGGCTAGGGCAAAAAGAACCAGTAGTAACTGGTTTTACAAGATTAATCTTTGCTGGTTGAGCTGATCTTATGCAGGCTTAAATCGGCACCATTAAACTCATCTTCTTGAGATAAGCGGATACCGCTGAAGGCTCTCATCGTGCCATAGACAGCTAACCCACCAAGTAATGCAATACTGATGCCTGCAAAGGTGCCAATGATTTGAGATACTAGGCTGACGCCGCCAAGACCACCCATTGCTTCAGAGCCAAAAATACCAGCAGCAATGCCTCCCCAAGCACCGCAAATACCATGTAGAGGCCAGACTCCAAGAACATCATCTATATTAGGCAGTTTTTGTTGAATTAGGTTAAATAGCCATGTGAACAGCGCGCCAGCAATTGCGCCAGTCATCAAAGCGCCTATTGGGTGCAGAATGTCTGAGCCTGCGCAAATAGCGACAAGCCCTGCTAAGGGGCCGTTATGAATGAACCCTGGGTCATTTTTACCAAGTATCATGGCCGCAATAATGCCGCCTACCATAGCCATGAGAGAGTTAACAGCGACCAATCCGCTCACACCGTCTAGGGTTTGGGCTGACATCACATTGAAGCCAAACCAGCCAATGCATAGAATCCAAGCCCCCAATGCAAGGAATGGAATATTTGAAGGGGCGAAAGCGACGACTTTGCCGTTTCGGTAGCGACCTGTACGAGAGCCAAGAAGCAGGATGGCTGCAAATGCTACCCAGCCACCGACACCGTGAACAACGACCGCCCCAGCGAAATCATGGAACCCCTCGCCAAATTGAGTTTCTAGCCATGATTGAAACCCATAATTACCATTCCAAATCATGCCCTCAAAGAAAGGGTAAACAACACCAACAATAATACCTGCCGAAATGAGCATGGGATAAAATCGGGCTCTTTCAGCGACGCCACCAGAGATAATCGCTGGAATGGCGGCGGCGAAAGTCATTAAGAAGAAAAACTTAACCAATTCGTAGCCATTATTCTGGGATAATTCGGCGGCACTTGAAAAGAAATGGCTGCCATAGGCAATCTGATAACCGATAAAAAAGTAAACTAAAGCAGAAATAGCAAAATCCGTCATGATCTTAACTAATGCATTAACCTGATTTTTTTGCCTTACCGTTCCAACCTCTAAAAATGCAAAGCCGGCATGCATGGCAAAAACCATGATGGCGCCTAAAAGAATGAATAAAGTGTTGGCGCTTGATACGAGCGCCTCTACTGCACTATTAATTTGATCCACTAAGGAGTCCTCTCTTGTGCTTTTGTGGTGCGATTATTTATTTCTTTGTTCCCTTGTGGTGCAAAAAAATATTTCAAAAGCCGTTTTTTGTTTCCGTATCAAAATGATGCAATATTCACGCCTATTTGTTTTATTTTGGTGCGTGTTGTTATTTTAATTGTGATCTTCTTATGAAATTTTCATGAAGTTTTCTTGTGCTTCTTCCCATTTGATTTCGTACATCATATTATCGAGGAATGGTTTTTCTTAAGTTAGATAGACTTAGAGGTCTGTCTGATTTAATTAAGCCATTAAAATAAGGATTCCTTTGAATAGTTGGTTCTAAGGTTAGAAATAGACTGACCCGATAAAGGGCAGCATTAAATAAGTAATGAGGTTTGTATGTCTGGTGAATTAGTAACAGGTATTGTTAAATGGTTTAATGATGAAAAAGGATTTGGCTTTATTGAGCGTGATGGTGGAGCAGATGTTTTTGTTCATTTTCGTTCAATTAATGGAACGGGTCGCCGTACTTTGCAAGAAGGTCAAACGGTCAGTTTCGAAGTTACAGACGGACAAAAAGGTCCTCAAGCTGAAAACGTAACGATCGTTTAGTTATGCTTGGTATAAAAAAACCACGCGTGTCGTGGTTTTTTTATACCTAATTTAAAGGTTGATAAAGGTAGAATAAATTGGCAGTTTTATACTCATTTCGACGGTGTCCATATGCGATAAGAGCTCGCTATACGCTGGCGTTGTTAGGTCATAAAGTTGAGTTAAGAGAAGTGGTTTTAAAAGATAAACCAGATGCATTGCTCGTTTTGGGTGGCCGCTCTACCGTTCCGCAGCTGGTAGATGGCGATGAAAGATATCAGGAAAGTAAAGACATTATGTTTTGGGCTATTCAGCGAAAGAAGCTTGAGCAAAACGGTTCTACAATCGCGTCTCAATTGTGGCCAGATGATGTATGTATGCAAACTAAAATTTTAGAATGGTTTGATGAAAATGATAATGATTTTAAGGCGTGGCTAGATAAGTATAAATATGCTGATCGATTTCCAAGTCACTCCGAGGCTTTTTATAGGGGGAAAGCTGAGGCGTATTTACAAAAGCTAGAGCATCAGTTAAGTAAAACGTCTTTTTTATTAGGTGACGTGATGACTTTGGCGGACATTGCCGTTTTTCCATTTATAAGACAATTTTCGGCAGTAGACACAGTTTGGTTTGAAAATACGCAGTACCAATATTTAAAACTATGGCTAGACAAATTTTTAAAGTCAGATGTTTTTTTGATTGTAATGAAGAAATATTCGCAATGGTATGATGGTCAAGAGTCGGTAATATTTCCTTAAAAACGGGGATATACATTGACTATTAAAATGACCATTCTCTGAAGACTCAGAAAATGATCATTTTAAAAAGCATTAATCAATTGCTCCTAATGTTACCCAGTATAAAAAGTCAGGATCCGCGTCTTTCGGTAAACGAGGAGATATAAATTTATCATCCTTGTCTAAAAATTTAGAGGTAGGGTAGCTGGTCCTTAATACTTCGATGTTGTTTTGAGCCAGATCAAATTGGCCTAAATCAATGTAGGCTTGAATAATAACACCTAATGCGTCCTCTATTGAGTCAGAGCTAGGGTATTGCTCTAAAACCGTTTGTCCTCTACGTAGTGCGGATAAAGGGGCTTTACGTTTGAAATAATAGTTAGCTACTTGAAGTTCGTGTCGGGCGATGATGTTTCTTAAATACACCATCCGAGCTTTTGCATCGGGTGCATATTGGCTATTAGGATATCGCTCTAATAACAGAGAAAATTCATTAAATGATGTCGTTAACTCTGATACGTCTCTTTCACTAGGATCTAGTGCAATATACCTTCCTAGGAAACTCTCTGTACTTTTATAAGTTATTAGACCTCTCATATAATAAGCATAATCTAAAGAAGAATGGTCTGGGTGGTTTTTAATAAAGCGCTCTACATTCACATGAGCCGCGATGAAGTCGCCAGCACTAAGATAGGAATAAATTAAATCAAGTTCAGCTCGTATCGTATATTCACCAAATGGATAGCGACTAGTGAGATCTTTTAAGTGTTTCGCTGCCGTGGTGGGTAACCCATCCTCTAGTGCAGCTTGTGCTTTCTCATAGTATTCTTGTTCTGGAAGGTCAGGTTCTTGTACTGTTTTGTTTGAGCAAGCGACTACAAGCAAAGAAAAACTTGTAATTGTCATGAATCGCAGCAACGTCTGATGAAATCCCATGTATAATTAAAACCTTAAATAAGTAAAAGTTACCGAATTGGCTATCTGTAGCTCTAAGTTAGAACACTGCGTTCAATAATAACAGAGCTGAGTTTTTATTATCACTTGATGATGTGTGAATTTTATGTAATTTCCACTTATCAACAATTTAAGTACATTGTATGGCAGAGCGTATTGTAAAAGAAGTCCAAGTCCCAGTGGATTTTAGTGGTCAAAGGTTGGATCAAGTATCTACCGAATTATTTGAAGATTTCTCTCGATCTCGAATTCAATCATGGATTAAAGAAGGTACCATCCTAGTGGATGGTAAAAAAGTTAAAGCTAAAGAAAAAGTATTTGGTGGTGAAACTATTTCATTAAGTGTTCTTGTGGAAAATCAAGAAGTGCATTTACCTGAAGATATTCCATTAAGTATTGTTTATGAAGATGATGATATTTTAGTTATCAATAAACCATCTGGGCTGGTTGTGCATCCAGCATCAGGTCATAGAGACGGCACCTTGTTAAACGCTATATTGCATCATGCTCCTGAAGTGGGTCATGTGCCGAGAGCTGGTATTGTTCATCGTTTAGATAAAGAAACGACGGGGTTAATGGTAGTGGCCAAAACATTGGCGGCTCAGACAGATCTAGTCTCACAGCTTCAAGATCGCAGTATGGGTCGTGAGTACGAAGCTATTACTATCGGTGTGATGACGGGTGGTGGTGTTGTCGACGAGCCTATTGGTCGTCACCCTCATAATAGACAAAAGATGGCTGTTGAACCTATACATGGTAAAGAGGCAATCACGCATTTTCGCTTGGTAAAACGTTTCAAAAATCATACCCATATCCGTCTGAAGTTGGAAACAGGGCGTACACACCAAATTCGCGTACATATGTCCTTTGTTAAATTCCCTCTTGTTGGGGACCCTCAGTATGCAGGGCGTTTGAAAATGCCAAAAGCCTGTTCTCCTGAGCTCCAAGAAGGTATTCGACTGTTTAGACGTCAAGCCTTACACGCTAAGAAGCTAGAGCTTACCCACCCAATTAGTGGTGAATTTATGGAATGGGAAGTAGATTTGCCGGAAGATATGCAACATCTAATTGAGCTTTTGAAGCAAGATATGGAAGAATCTGGTAGTGACGATTCTGAGTATTATTAGTGGTATTGAGTAACCATTAATGCAATCTGTCATAGCAATAAAAAAGAAAGCGGCCAAATGGCTGCTTTCTTTTTATTGGAATACTATTTCGTTATTCGTTTAAGTTAGGAGAGCGTGCTTTGAGTGACAATTTATCAACAAAATTACATGTTATTCATCCTAATTGGCCTGCTCCCAAGAATGTTCGAGCGTATTCTTCTACCCGTATTGGCGGTGTAAGTGATAATGAATACAAGGGATTAAATCTTGGGGCACATGTTGGTGATGATTTTTATCGAGTGGCGAGTAACCGGAGACTATTTCAGCAACATACAGATATGCCTAATACCCTTGTATGGCTTAATCAAATCCATGGAACTAAAGTGCTTGAGTTACCGCTTCTACAGGACGAGAACCTGGATAACAAAGCCGATGCTTCGATAACGTATAAAGAGAATCAAGTGTGTGCCATTCTTACGGCAGATTGTTTGCCCATCCTGTTAACGAATGATGATGGCACTCAAGTCGCTGCGTTACATGCAGGTTGGCGTGGGTTATGTGATGGTGTAATTGAGCAAACGGTAGGTAAATTCGAAGAGGCTGAGAATGTCATGGCTTGGCTTGGGCCTGCTATCGGCGCTATGTCTTTTGAAGTGGGAGGTGAGGTTCGAGCGGCCTTCCTTGAGCGTGATTCTAAGGCTGTAGAGGCCTTTACTGCTTTAGGTGAAGATAAATGGTTGGGTGATTTGTACTTGCTGGCTCGACAACGACTCAGCTTAATGGGAGTAAATCAAATATATGGTGGTGACCATTGTACTTTTACTGAAAGGGATAAGTTCTATTCCTATAGAAGGGATGGGATAACAGGCAGAATGGCTAGTGTCATTTGGTTTGAGTAGAGTGACATTATTGTTTGAAAAGAAGCCATATATTTGATTGGTGTCATTTTTTTGACACTTCTCCATTGAAAACGATATTTTGGGACGTATTAATTAGGCAGATACAGTAAGAATTTTCCTCTATAAAGGAGTTTAGTAATGAGAATTGATCGATTAACAAGTAAGTTACAACTTGCGCTGTCTGATGCCCAGTCTGTTGCTCTAGGGCAGGACCATTCTTATATAGAGCCAGTGCATTTATTAATTGCCTTGATGGATCAGCAAGGTGGTAGTACGCGACCTATTCTTCAGCAGTCCGGCGTACAGGTGACAAAATTAAGAGAATCTCTTAATGGTATTTTAGATCGTTTGGCAAAGGTCAATGATCACGACGGTAATGTGCAGATGTCCCCTGAAATGGTGAGACTATTAAACCTAGGTGATAAAGAAGCGCAAAAGCGCAAAGATCAATTTATTTCATCTGAACTTATCTTGATGGCTATGTTTGAAGGTAAAGATGACCTGGCTAAGGCTTTAAAAGCAACGGGCGTCACCAAAAATGATATTGCCGCTGTAATAGATCAAGTCCGAGGTGGCGAAAGTGTTAATGATGCAAATGCCGAAGAGAATCGTCAAGCGCTAGATAAATATACCGTTGATTTAACCGCGAGAGCGGCTGAAGGCAAGCTGGACCCTGTTATTGGCCGTGATGATGAAATACGTAGAACAATTCAGGTCTTACAACGCCGTCGAAAAAATAACCCAGTATTGATTGGTGAGCCTGGCGTTGGTAAAACAGCGATAGCAGAAGGATTGGCGCAACGTATTATTAATGGCGAAGTGCCTGAAGGGTTAAAGAGTAAGCGAGTACTTTCTTTAGATATGGGGACCTTGATTGCTGGTGCCAAATATCGAGGTGAATTTGAAGAGCGTTTAAAGGCTGTGCTGAATGAGCTTTCTAAGCAAGAGGGTCAGGTAATTCTCTTTATTGATGAGATTCATACCATGGTTGGCGCGGGTAAATCTGAAGGCTCTATGGATGCGGGTAATATGTTAAAGCCTGCACTGGCTCGTGGAGAGCTGCATTGTGTTGGTGCCACAACATTAAATGAATATCGTCAATATATTGAGAAAGATGCCGCTTTGGAGAGACGTTTTCAAAAAGTATTGGTTGAAGAGCCTTCTGTTGCTGATACTGTTGCCATCTTGAGAGGGTTAAAAGAGCGTTATGAAGTGCATCATGGGGTGGATATTACTGACTCTGCGATCATTGCCGCGGCTAAGCTTTCTCAGCGTTATATCACTGATCGGCAGTTACCTGACAAGGCCATTGATTTAATTGATGAGGCAGGTAGTAGAATTCGGATGGAAATGGATTCTAAACCAGAAGATATGGATCGTTTAGAGCGCCGCTTAATTCAATTGAAAATAGAGCAAGAAGCGCTCAAAAAAGAAAAAGATAAGGCGTCAAAAACTCGCTTGAAAGAACTTGACTCTGAAGTTGAGACATTAGAAAAGCAGTATTCTGATTTAGACGAAATATGGAATGCTGAAAAAGCCCTTGTACAAGGAGGGCAAAAGTTAAAAGAAGATCTCGAGTCTGTGCGACATGAAATGGAAGAGGCTCGTAGGGAGGGAAATCTGGCGAAAATGTCGGAGCTTCAGTATGGGGTGATTCCTATGTTAGAAGCGGAAATAGAAAAGGCTAGTCAAGCAGAAGAATTAGGGCAAACTCAGTTGCTTAGAAATCGTGTTAGTGAAGAGGAAATCGCAACGGTTGTTTCAAGGTGGACAGGCATTCCTGTAGATAAAATGCTGGAGGGTGAGCGTGATAAACTATTGCGTATGGAAGAGGCCTTACATGAATCTGTGATAGGGCAAGAAGAAGCTGTCTGTGCTGTTGCCAATGCTGTGAGACGCTCTAGATCTGGTTTGTCTGATCCAAATAGACCAAATGGTTCCTTTTTATTTTTAGGCCCTACAGGGGTTGGTAAAACAGAGTTATGTAAGTCGCTGGCAACCTTCTTGTTTGATTCAGAAGCGGCAATGGTGCGTTTGGATATGTCTGAATTTATGGAGAAGCATTCCGTCTCTCGTTTAATTGGTTCTCCTCCAGGTTATGTTGGCTATGAGGAAGGAGGTTATTTAACTGAGGCAGTACGCCGTCGTCCATATTCTGTCTTGCTGCTAGATGAAATCGAGAAAGCGCATCCAGATGTGTTTAATATTCTTTTACAGGTATTAGATGATGGTCGTTTAACGGATGGGCAAGGTCGAACAGTGGATTTTCGTAATACCGTTATTGTTATGACCTCTAACCTCGGCTCTGATGTGATTCAAGAATATCGTGATGACAGTCAATATGAAGAGATTAAAGAAAAGGTAATGGAGGTAGTTGGTATGCACTTCCGTCCTGAATTTGTTAATCGAATTGATGAGGCCGTTGTCTTTCATCCTCTTATGTTGTCTCAAATTCAAGGTATTGCACGTATTCAGTTGCATCATTTGAATCAGCGTTTAGAAGAGATGGGTATTAGCATGACCATGAGTGAGGGGGCTCTGACTCGCTTGTCTGAGGTTGGTTATGACCCTGTATACGGTGCGAGGCCGCTGAAAAGAGCAATACAGCGCTGGATTGAGAACCCATTAGCAAATGAATTGTTGTCAGGCAGGTTTGTGAGTGGAGACGTGATTGTGGCTGATACAAAAGATAATGAGATCTGTTTTACTAAACAATAATACATTAGTAATGTGATAAAAAACCGTAGGCTCTATTTAAAGTATGTTTAACCTTTTAATAGATAACCTACGGTTTTTTTATAAATCAAATGTTCTACTTAGAAATCGATAAAGGCGCCGATGAAGACTCCAGAACTTTCACTCTTAACATCTTTATCATCTACATCTATTAGGTCGATATCCATAGAACGATAGCCTCCTTCAATACCTACTAAGAATGGCGTTTCATATTTCACCTTGATGGTTGTATCTGTGATGCTTGAATCGCCGATAGAGAGTGCTTTCAGCTCACCACCAACAGACACACTGGTTCCAGGGATCGTTGCGTAAGCTGAGAGATAGGCCATAGGGACAACAGCAGATAAACTACTCTTTTCTGTGTCTAGCTCAATTGAGCCGTCAAAGTCTCTTAGAGTTAAGCCTGCGTCCAGGTCCAGCCAAAGTAGCCCATCGAGAAACTCATAGTAAAAAGTATAGTCCGTGTGGGATAAATCGAGCTTGGCATCACCTGACAGGCTTTGTCCTTCAAAGGTAACACTTGAAGTGACTGTTCCTTCAGACTTTAGATCTGTACCTTGAAGGCGAATATTGGGAATTAACGGGAGTGGGTGTTCAAAGGCAATGCCATAGTAGCGGCTGCTATCTGCATCCATATCCGTTGAGTCACTTGATGTTCCATGATCAGAGAATTCAACTGTTGAATCTGGGGAAAAGGCACCAATTTCAGCGGTTAAGCCTAAAACATCTGCTTGTGCAGTGCTAGCAAGGACCAAAGAAGAAAGTAAAAGGGCGGCTCTCATAGTAAGGTTATCCATATTAATTTGAAGGTTTTAAGTAGTATAAACTTTCGGACTTATGTTTGACCAACAAAGATTGCATCTTATTTTTAACGTTATGTAAAGTTCAAAAAAAGATTAGAATAGATAAGAAGTGATATTTACAATAAGGAAATTGGCTGGGGTAGCAGGATTCGAACCTACGCATGACAGGATCAAAACCTGTTGCCTTACCGCTTGGCGATACCCCAAATAACCAAATTTTATGGTGGCTATGACTAGATTCGAACTAGTGACCCCATCATTATGAGTGATGTGCTCTAACCAACTGAGCTACATAGCCTTAACTATATTAGAAAAAATGGCTGGGGTAGCAGGATTCGAACCTACGCATGACAGGATCAAAACCTGTTGCCTTACCGCTTGGCGATACCCCAATTTTTTAAGTAATTAATGGTGGCTATGACTAGATTCGAACTAGTGACCCCATCATTATGAGTGATGTGCTCTAACCAACTGAGCTACATAGCCATAATTACTTTTCTAACAGTTATGTTGTAATGGCTGGGGTAGCAGGATTCGAACCTACGCATGACAGGATCAAAACCTGTTGCCTTACCGCTTGGCGATACCCCAATTACAAACCAGAAACAAATTATCTTTTGTGCGATCCCCTGTCTCTGGGTGCGATATTATTCATATAAGGCCTTATCGGGTCAAGCTTTTTTCTGAAAATATCTATAACAATTGAATAAATTTATACATTGAAACGGAAATGCATCACATCCCCGTCTTTTACTATGTATTCTTTCCCTTCTAAGCGCCACTTACCTGCGTCCTTAGCACCACTCTCTCCTTTGAACGAGATAAAGTCGTTATAAGCGACGACTTCAGCACGAATAAAGCCTTTCTCGAAGTCCGTGTGAATAACTCCAGCGGCTTGAGGAGCTGTTGCGCCTTGTTTTACTGTCCAGGCACGAACTTCTTTTACACCAGCAGTAAAGTAAGTCTGTAACCCTAATAGTTCGTAGCCTGCGCGAATCACTCGGTCTAAGCCGGGCTCTTGCATTCCCATCTCGTCAAGGAACTCTTGCATTTCTTCTGCATTAAGTTCAGAAATTTCAGCTTCAAGTTGATTGCATATAGGAACAACCATAGCGCCTTCAGCCGCTGCAATAGCTCTTACCTGGTCAAGGTGTGGATTATCTTCAAAACCGTCCTCAGCGACGTTAGCAATGTACATAGTTGGCTTTGTGGTAAGGAGGTGAAGCGCTTTTACTTCTTTTATTTCATCATCTGTGAGTTCAAGTGAACGAACTGGCAATCCATCTTCTAAATGGGCTTTTAGTCTTTCTAAGAAAGCTTTGTGAGCTATCGCTTCTTTATTGCCACTTTTCGCATTTTTTCCTGTGCGGAAAATCTGTTTGTCAACCGATTCGATGTCTGCAAAAATTAGTTCAAGGTTAATGATTTCGATATCGGCTTTTGGGTCGATTTTATTGGCAACGTGAATAACGTTTTCATCCTCAAAGCAACGCACAACATGCGCAATGGCGTCGGTTTCACGTATATTGGCCAAAAACTTATTTCCTAAGCCTTCCCCTTTCGATGCGCCTTCAACTAAGCCTGCAATATCCACAAATTCCATGGTGGTTGCTAACACTCTTTCAGGTTTAACGATTTCTGAAAGGGCGTCAAGGCGAGGGTCAGGCATGGCTACCACACCTGCATTTGGCTCTATTGTACAAAAAGGGAAGTTTTCAGCACCAATACCCGCTTTGGTAAGTGCATTGAATAACGTGGATTTACCGACATTTGGTAATCCGACGATGCCGCAATTAAAACCCATAATAATTCCTGAATATAATATAAATGTTTAAGCTTTGAAGCTGTGCAGTGTGTTCATCACATTATTGAGGTTGCCAGCAACGATATCATCTGTATATCGAAGGGATTCATCAATAGCGTGTTCAATCTTTAGAAACTCTGTGGAGGGGGCTTTGGTTAATACATAACCCGCTACTTTACTGGCGTGGCCTGGGTGACCTATGCCGATACGTAAACGACCGAAATCACGGTTATTGCCTAATTTTGAAATAATGTCTTTGAGCCCATTATGACCACCATGACCACCACCTACTTTGAGTTTGGCTGTGCCAGGAGGGAGATCTAATTCATCATGAATGACTAATATTTCCTGAGGAAGTACTTTGTAAAACTGACATAGGGCTTGTACGGCTGAGCCGCTTAAATTCATATAGGTGGTTGGAATGAGTAAAAAACATTCTTTTCCACCAATAGAAACTTTTCCAAATTCACCGGAAAACTTTTTTTCATAACGTAAAAGGCACTGACTCTGTTGAGCCAGTGCCTTTATATATTGAGCGCCAGCATTGTGACGGGTGTTATCATATTCTGTACCAGGATTACCTAGCCCAACTAATAATTTAAAACTCGCCACAATACTACCTTCAATAATCTTAACGTTTAGACTTGTCGATACGACCAATTGGTTGGTTGTGATCTTCGCCTTTCAACAATGAAACAAGCTCTACACCTTCAGGAACAACGGCATCTGAAAGGTGGTAAATATCGCCAAGTTGAGCGTTTGTGCAATCCACAACAAGCTCTGCAGGAAGGTTAGCTGGTAAACAACGAACTTCAGCAAGTTTCGCTTCTACAACCAAACGGCCGCCTTGAGTTTTAACGCCAGCACTCGTTGCTGCGCCAACAAAGCTAAGTGGTACACGAGTTGTGATAACGGTGTTTTCTTCAATGCGAAGAAGGTCGATATGTAGAACTTCAGGACGTGCTGGGTGACGTTGAAGTGCTTTTACAATAGCTTTTTCTGGGTTACCAGCAACGTTTACTTCAATGATGCTAGTGAAAAAAGCTGGGTTTTCAATGGCTTTGTTCAACTCGTTTACTGCGAATGAAACAGACTGAGGCTCAGTTGAACCACCGTAGATTACACCAGGAACTAAATTTTCTTTACGTAGGCGGCGGCTCGCACCTTTGCCATGAAGTTCACGAGTGTTTGCATTAATAGTTAATGACATTTTATTTTCCTAAATTAAGGTTAGTTAGCCCAGGACTGCGACCGGTCCCGAGCAAATGCGTTTGGTTTTGAGTTAGGCACCAAACATAGCACTAATAGACTCTTCGTTGCATACGCGACGAACAGCTTCAGCCAATATATCAGACATGGATAATTGGCGAATTTTAGGACACTCTAGCGCGTCCTGTCTTAGCGGAATGGTATCAGTAACAACCAATTCATCTAAAACGGAATTATTTACATTTTCAATGGCTTTACCAGAAAGAATAGGGTGTGTGCAGTAAGCTAAGACCCTTTCAGCTCCATGATCTTTCAATGCTTTAGCCGCAGCGCATAATGTGCCACCAGTATCGCACATATCATCGATTAATACGCATGTTTTACCCGCTACATCACCAATTAAGTGCATGATTTGCGCTTCATTAGCGCGAGGGCGACGTTTGTCAATGATAGCAAGGTCTGCATCGTCCAAAAGCTTAGCAAACGCTCTTGCTCGTACAACACCACCTACATCTGGGGAGACAACGGTGATATTTTCATAACCTTGGCGCTGTAAATCGTCTAGTAACAGGGGTGTTCCATAAACGTTATCTACAGGAATATCGAAAAATCCTTGAATCTGATCTGCATGAAGGTCAACGGTTAACACTCGGTTGATACCAACAGCAGAAATCATATCTGCAACAACTTTGGCTGTAATAGGAACTCGAGCGGAGCGTACACGACGATCCTGACGAGCATAGCCAAAGTAAGGGATAACAGCGGTTACTCGGCTTGCAGAGGCACGACGCAATGCGTCAGCCATTACAATCAGTTCCATTAAGTTATCATTGCTCGGTGCACATGTGGATTGGATAATAAAAACGTCTTTACCACGAACGTTTTCATTTATCTCGACTGTGATTTCTCCGTCACTGAATTTGCCAACTGTAGCATTACCAATAGGTAAACCTAAGCGACGTACTACTCGGCGAGCGAGTTCAGGGTTTGCATTACCGGTAAAAACCATCAACTTGGACACTGTGAATACCTTTTGTATTAAATTGTTCGTGATGAATAGAGGCGAATACGGAAAGTAACTGTCTCCAGTTCGCAAAAATATGTATTAACTTAATTGCCTAAATTTTCCGATTTTTTGCTACCCACTGGTCAAGTACTTGGTGCGTTAATGAGGTATTGCTTCCATTGCAAATCCAAGCTTGCCATTTTTCAGGTAGTTCTTGTTTTACCCGTTCAGCATCCTCTATATGTTCAAATGCGATAAAGAGACATGCTCCAGTCCCCGTAAGCTTTACATCTCCTTGATTTTTAAGCCAAAGATACGCTTCGTTTACATCCGGATAGATATCTCTTACAACATCTAAACAATCGTTATGCCCGTCCAGTGTTAAGACGTGCGATATTTTGATGCTCGAGGTGTCTCTTGTCAAACGTTTATCGGTAAAAATTTGACCAGTATTCACATGGGCGTTTGGTTTTACCAGCAGATAGACGGGGGTTTTGGGTCTAAGGAAGGTAAGTTGTTCACCTACACCTTGTGCAAAAGCGCTTTTTCCATGAATAAAAATAGGGACATCGGCACCAAGGGATAAGCCAAGACTAGCCAATTGACTAAGAGATAGCTGACAATCCCATAACAAGTTAAGAGCAAGAAGGGTTGTGGCCGCATTCGAACTCCCACCACCAATACCTGCTCCCATTGGTAGTGATTTTTCTAGGTGGATATGTACTCCCGATTCTTTATTACGTCGAAAGGGTTGTAAAAGTGTCGCTGCTTTGAATATTAAATTGTCTTTTTCTGGTAAAGCCTCAATATGAGGGAAAATACGAATATGATCTTCCCTGTTTACAGTGAAGCGAATGGTATCGTGTAAATCAATAAACTGGAATAAGGTTTCCAGCAAGTGATAGCCGTTCTCTTTTCTCCCTATGATATGAAGAAAAAGATTCAACTTTGCGGGAGAGGGTAAGGTAAGTGAGTTTATTTGATTGTCCATTGTGTAATAATTAGATTGACTCTGTAAGGCGGATTAGAAGCTTGCAGTTTACTGGGTAATTCTAGCCCATCAACCTCAGTGTATTCTTTGTAGGTTACTGTCCAGCCATCTTGAATGATCTCTTCAGCGCGATCGCTATTGAAGCCATTTTGTATTTCATACGGGCTGTTTGGCGACGGTAGTCCTTTTATCCAATATGACACTTGCTCAACGGGAAATTGCCAGCCAAATTGTTCGCTAAGTAAGGTACGGGCGGATGTGCCGTTAACCTCAACATCATTGTACTTTAATTCGACATTCCCAGGGGATATTTGAGCTAAATGTGTTGAACCTTGGCCAAATGGACCAATGATAGAAAGATCAAATTTTGAATTGTTGTGGAACCAATTAAAATTTCCAGATAATGCGTCTTCTTCTGTGCGTATGCCAACTCTCCCAACCGTCTCCCATTGAGTTATTTGATCAACAGTGACGGGAGTTGGTGTGCTGACTTTAGGGGTGTTGCTACACCCTGAAATCAAAATCAGCGTTGTAATAATAAAGCCTATTCGCATAATAATTTAATCCTGTAAAGGTGCACTTATTCGAGCATAGATGGATGGAGTCGATTAAGCGTTTCTTTTAATGATGGGTGGTTTGGTGAGCCATTTAATGCTTCTTGCCAAACGGCAACGGCTTCATCGTATTTTTCTTGGGCCCAGAGTGCTTCGCCATAATGAGCGGCAATCTCTGCATCAGGTAAGAGTCCCCAGGCTTTATTCAACAGCGACTCGGCTTTAACAAAATTCCCGTTTAAAAAATATCCCCAACCTAAGCTGTCTATAACGGCAGGGTTGTCTGGGTCGAGTCTATAGGCAGATGAAATGAGGTCTATAGCTTCACTATATTGTTGGGAACGAACTAATAATGTATATCCTAGTGCATTTAAATAGTTAGCGTTATTGGGCTCTTTCTTAAGTAAGAAGCGTAGTTCTTTCTCTGTTTCATGCCAGTTACCAAGTGAATCCTCTAATAAGGCTTTCTTATAGCGAACGTCATTCATATCTGATGATTGGTTAAGAATAATCTTGGCAAGTTCCAATGCGAGTTGAGGTTCTTCTTTGTCTTCGTGGTACTGCATAACATTTAAAATGGTCTCAGTATTTTGTCTTTGCTCGAATCTTGTCGCCACAAAATCATTAATCTCCCGCTCTTTTTTTAAATCATAAAGCCATATGATGATCTGTTCTGTTGCTGTTGTAAAAAGTTGACCATTCACATGTTTTAATTTTTCTATAGCTGTATTTTTCTTGTCTAAATCAGCATAAGCATTGGCTTCTAAAAAGTAAAATCGATCAGTGAAGCCAGAGGCTTGGTAATCAATTGAAGTTAATGCTTTTAGTGCGTCCGCAGGGCGTTTGTGTTGAATTAAGAGACTAATATAATGAATTGACAGCTGTGCTTTGTAGAGCGCAGGGAGGGTCGCGTTGTGATAATGATCTTTTGCGGATTTAAAATTTTTATCATTCATTTCGAAATCGATTAAGGATGAAATCAATGTGTATTCTTCAGGGTATAATGCCAGCCCTTGTTTTAGTGTTTGAATCGCTTCTTGAAGTTCTCCATCTTGCTTTTGAGTCAATCCAAGAATGAAGTAAATATCTGAAGGTAAGGGGGCTTTATTGTTTTTATTTTCGCTAAGAAGTGTTTGAGCGGCTTCTTTTGCGGACTTAAAATCTCCTTGCAAATAGACCGTGTGAATTAAGGCTGATCGTATCTCTGTTTGAGATTGCAAGTCTTGAGGGAGCAAGTGAATCGCCTCATTAATTATGGCTAAATATTTTGGCGTGGTAGCAAATGAGTTAATGGTTCTATTTAAAAAATCGAATGGAATGGATTCTTCATAGGCCCGAACGATTGTATTTGCAACTTGGTCTTTATTACCTTGGATTGCGAATGCTCTAAAACGAATTGAATAGCTGTTTGTTGCTTTTTTGTCTAAAGAAAGCCAAATGTCCGTTGATTGAATAATGAGTGCTGGATCATTCAGGGATAGAGCAATGAGGGTTGCTTTCTCTGCGAGAGTGCTGTTTTGCTCTGAAATAGCTAACGCTAAATAAAATTCAACCGCTTGTTTTTTCTCTCCCCTCGCAAGTGAGAACTCGGCAATTAATGCACTTTGGATTGGTGTTTTGTGTAGATCTATTTCGACTGGTTTAAGTCTTGTTGAAGCCTGATTTTGAGGCGTAAAGACACTGCAACCAGATAAAGATAGAATTAGCAGAGCAAAACCAAAAGTAGACTTTAGGTTATAGACCGGTGGAAAAAAGCGATTTTTTTGTGCTTTTATGAGTGAAGTATAATGTGTTGTTTTGAGCGATATTGGAAATGGCATGCTTTTCTCAATTAAAACTGATTCTCATTATAGTAACGTTCGTTCGATGTGCTGCCAACATCAAAATAGAGCCTTTGATGAAATACTAGGCAATCCCTATCACATAGATTTGATTTTATTGACATCATGGGGTGCGAAAATGCACGAATAACACGTATAATGCACGCACTAAAATTCGATGTATACATACAATCGACTTATCTATATAGAAAGTCTAATAGAAAGATTACACATCGAAACTGTGTTTACGCCCCCAGTCTTGAAGAAGAGTTTTTGAATGCCGCTTGTCACGGTTGGTATCAACCATAAAACTGCCCCTGTCTCTATCCGAGAGCGTGTTGCTTTTGCTCCAGAGAAAATGTTTGACGCTCTAAGTGAGCTGGTTCATCACGAACGTGCTAAAGAGGCCGTCATTGTATCTACTTGCAATCGAACGGAATTGTATTGTTCTGTGGATGATGAAGGGAAAATAAATAAAATTGTAGAGTGGCTAAGTGAATACCATGATGTTCCTTTAGAAGAGTTACGTAAGTTCTGTTACGCGCACCATGAAGATGACAGTGTTCGTCATATTATGCGGGTTGCATCTGGCTTGGATTCTCTGGTTTTAGGTGAGCCTCAGATTCTTGGTCAGGTTAAGTCTGCATTTGCCGTTTCTCAAGAAGGCAAATACATAGGCTCAAATCTACAAACTTTATTTCAAAAAACCTTTTCAATAGCGAAACAGGTTCGTACGGATACGTCTATAGGTGAGAACCCTGTGTCAATCGCGTTTGCCTCAGTAAGTCTGGCGCAAAGGATTTTTGCGGATGTTAAAAAAAGTACGGCGTTATTGATTGGTGCAGGACAAACAATCGAACTCGTTGCTAAGCATTTAAAAGAAAGTGGTATAAAGAGAATCATTGTCGCGAATAGAACGTTGACTAGAGCGCAGATACTTGCAGAAGAAATGGGTGCTGAAGCCATTCTTTTGTCGGATATTTCTGAATACTTGCCGATGGCGGACATTGTTATTTCATCAACAGCAAGTCAGTTGCCTATTATTGGTAAAGGTGTGGTTGAAAAGGCGATTGCAAAGCGTCGCCGCAAGCCTATGTTGTTAATTGATATTGCGGTACCAAGAGACATTGAACCGGAAGTAGAAGAAATTCAAGATATTTATCTCTATACGGTAGACGATCTTCATTCTGTTATACAAGAGAATCAAAAAGCTCGATTAGATGCGGCAAAAGAAGCGGAAGTGATTATTGATGATGGGGTTGTCGCTTTTAGAAAAAGTATTGAGTCTAGAAAAGTCTCAGAAATAATTGTTAATTATAGACAGCAGGCAGAAGTAACCAAACAGCTTGAATTGTCGAAAGCCATGAAAAGTCTTGACGCTGGTCAAACACCAGAACAGGTTTTACAGAAACTCGCACATAGCTTGATGAATAAACTGATTAACTCACCAACTCAATATCTGAGAGTGGCGGGAGCAAATGAAGATCAGCACGCGTTAAATATAGCGACTCAAGTGTTGGGCATTACAGATGAAAAAAATAATGAAAGATTCGATTAAATTTAAACTAGAAAACCTATCTGATCGTTATGATGAATTGTCTGCTTTACTCGGTGAAGCTGAAGTGATTATGAATCAAGATTTGTTTAGGTCCTATTCAAAAGAATACGCAGAGCTTGAGCCTGTTGTTAAGTGCTTTACTAATTTCCAGCAGGTTATGGAAAATATAGATGAAGCGGAATTGATGTGTTCAGACAGCGATCCTGACTTGAGAGAAATGGGTCAAGAAGAACTTAAATCAGGCAATCTGCAAAAAGATGTTCTACTTGAAGAATTACAGAAATTATTGCTGCCAAAAGACCCTAATGATTCCCGTAACGTGTTTTTGGAGGTACGAGCTGGAACCGGTGGTGATGAAGCCTCTATTTTTGCGGGTGATTTATTTCGCATGTATTCCCGTTATGCGGAAACGCAACGCTGGAAAGTAGAAGTAATCAGTTCTAATGAAGGCGAGCATGGTGGCTATAAAGAAGTGATCGCTCGTATTGTTGGTGATGGGGCTTATTCCAAATTAAAGTTTGAATCGGGCGTGCATCGAGTTCAGCGAGTTCCTGCGACAGAATCCCAGGGGCGTATCCATACTTCAGCTTGTACCGTCGCTATTATGGCTGAGATGGATGAAGTGGATGCAATTGAAATCAATAAAGCAGATTTGAGAATAGACACCTTCAGGGCTTCTGGCGCAGGTGGTCAACACGTAAACAAAACAGATTCGGCAATTCGTTTGACTCATATTCCAACAGGCGTGGTAGTTGAGTGTCAGGAAGAGCGTTCTCAGCATAAAAATAGGGCCAAAGCCATGTCTCTATTAGCTTCAAGGTTGCAGGCGGCAGAAGATGAAAAATATGCCGCCGAAAAATCTGAAACACGTAAATCTTTGGTCGGCAGTGGTGATCGATCTGAGCGAATTCGGACTTACAACTACCCACAAGGTAGGGTGACAGACCACCGTATTAATCTTACTTTATACAAGCTGGATGAAATTGTTGCTGGTGAAATAGATTCCTTGGTAAATCCTTTGATCAGTGAACATCAAGCTGAGCAGTTGGCGGCCTTAAGTAACGACAATTCATAATATGAGAATTGATCAATGTTTAAAGGACGGGGCGGCTAAATTAGCAGCCCTTTCTGATACGGCGCAACTAGATACACAGTTATTGTTGGCGAGTATTCTTCAGGTTAGTACTTCGTATTTATATACCTGGCCGGAAAAAGAGATTAGCTTAGAGCAAAAGCTGGCTTTTAATAAGTTACTTAAGGCTCGGTCTTTAGGGGAGCCTATTGCCTATCTGCTTGGTGTTCAAGAGTTCTGGTCGTTAGAGTTTAACGTGTCGCCTTGCACTCTGATACCGCGAGCGGATACCGAAGTATTGGTTGAAATGGCTCTAGAGAAAATAGTCGATATTGCTACGCCTCTGGTGTTGGATTTAGGTACTGGCACGGGTGCTGTGGCATTGTCTATTGCCTCAGAACGACCCACAGCGCAAGTGCATGCCGTCGACTTGATCGAGGACGCTGTGCATCTAGCGCGTGGAAATGCAAAAAAATTGGGCTTAACCGCTTCCATATATCAAAGTAGCTGGTTTGAAAGTGTTGAGAAAAAAGGCTTTGACCTCATTGTTTCAAATCCCCCATATATTGATGAGGCTGATCATCACCTTGATGAGGGCGATGTTCGATTTGAACCTAAGTCCGCTTTAGTGGCTGATTTATCGGGTTATGCAGATATTCAGTGTATAGCTCAAGAGGCGTTACATTATTTGGCCCCTTCTGGCTGGCTGGTATTCGAACATGGCTTTGAACAAGCGAGAAGAAGCCAAGACATTCTAAATTCGCTAGGGTATAAAAATGTCGTAACGTGCCAAGATTACTCTGGTAATGACAGGGTGACTCTAGGGCAGTGGTTAGCATGATATTGGCATCAACCTATTCTGTAAAGAGGCGCGTTAGCGATCACTTTTTGCTCTAAAAGTAAGATCGCTAGGCTGATGGTATTTTAAGGTACGATAAGTTTTAATACATTACTGAGCACTTTCTGGTCGACAAAAAACCGGCGCATTGTGCTTAGATTGTGTTGCATCATATTGATAGCCTGCATAATCAAAACTCAATAGTTCTTGATAGCTTTGGCAGCGGTTCTGTATGAGATAGCGAGCCATCAGTCCACGGGCTTTTTTTGCGTAGAAACTAATCACTTTATATTGACCATTCTTTTCATCTAGAAACACGGGTGAAATGACCTCGCTATTCAATGTTTTTGTATCAACAGATTTAAAATATTCATTGGACGCTAGATTGATTAACAGCTCATCTTTATCTAATTCCTGATTGATTTTGTCTGCAATAATGTCCTTCCAAAATGTATATAAATTTTTACCTTTCGGGTTCTCCAGTTTGACGCCCATTTCTAGTCGATAAGCTTGCATTAAGTCGAGTGGTTTTAAGAGACCATATAAACCACTTAAAATACACAGGTTATCTTGAGCATAAAGAAGATCTTCTTGGCTTAAGGAGTTGGCGTCTAAGCCAGTATAAACGTCACCCATAAAAGTAAAGATAGCTTGTCGGCTATTGTGCTTGGTATGTTCATGCTGCCAGTCTTGATACCTCTCTACATTGAGAGTGGAAAGTTTATCGCTTAGCTTCATTAGATGAGCAATATCTGCGGGAGTGTAAGGTCGAATGGTTTCAATAAGAATCTGTGATTCATTAAGAAAGGCGGGCACAGAAGAGTAATCTGTTGAGGTTTGGCTTGTTAAATCAAGCGTTTTTGCTGGTGATATTAGAAATTTCATAGCTTTTCCAAGAGTTTGCACGTTTGAGGATTGCGTTTGCTTAAGATTATCCATAGAGTGACGATAGATATCTAGATATGGATGCAATAGAGAAAATTTATGTCTGACAAAATAGTGCTGTTTCCAACTTTGACCTTATCAAAGGCGATGTTTGACAATAAGGCCAGTCAATTGGAAAAAGACGTTCAACAGTATGTTAGCAAAGATGAGCTTGCGAATCTAAGGGAAGCGTTTGATGTTGCTCGTAAGGATTGGCCCATTGAAGCACCTGAGCTTCCAGAAGAAAATAAGCATTATTCGTTTAAACGTTAGGGCATTTTTCTTTTTTACCGTTTTCTACTGTTGTTAACGTGCTATTTCTTCGTGTGGTTGTGTTTTTATGTTGTCTTTTCTTGTAAAGCATTCATTAGTATTTATGTTTGTTGCAGCTATTGTGGGTTTTCTTTGCCCTCAATATTCTTTAGCTTTTTTCCCTTTTTTACCCTACGTTCTATTTAGCTTAATGGTCCTGACGCTGTTGAGTATGAAGCAGTCTGCATTAATGAAGGTGCTGCTTAAACCTATGGTTTGGAAGTATGCTTGTTATCACTCATTTGGGTTGATGGTTTTATGTGTGACTTCCTCATGGTTACTGGGTGTAAGTGATGACTTGATGTTGGCTATCGGTGCGGTGGCGGCCACAGGTTCTTTATTTGCGACTCCCGCGATTATTCGAGTATTGGGTTTTGATGTTTTAATGGCGATGGCGATGACTATTGCCAGTACTTTATTATTGCCTGTGGCTATTTACCTCTTACTGTTGGTAACGCAAGCGGGTGATATTGCATTGGATGTACAAACCTATAGCATTCGTTTGTTGGTATTTATTTTTGGGCCGATGTTTTTGTCTTTTTTACTTCACCGCTTCGTACGTCCAGAAAAGGTATCACGGTTTCTAATGGCTGTGGCACCTTATACCGTATTGTTGGTGTTTGCCTTTCCTTTTGGTCTGATTGGAGAGTTTCGTTTGATGTGGGATGAATCTCCTATGATGGCCTATCAATATCTGGCGATAGGAACATTTCTTTGCGCTGTATTTTTTACCACGGGTTTTTTCTTATATCGTGCCAAAGGGATTGAGCTTGGTTTTGTTGCAGCGGTTGCTTCTGGTAACCGAAATGTACTTTTAACCTATACCATTGCGGGAGGTTTGTTAGGCCCAGCTTTTCTCCCTCTTGCAGGGGCGATTCAAGCGCCGACGTATTTGTTGCCTGTGATTGCGAAGTGGTTGGCAAAGCGCATAAAGTGAGGTCTCTTAACCTTGTGGTGAGGTTATTTGGTAGAAAGCGTCTCTTTAAGTGCTTTCACTAACCCTAATGCACTTTTTCCCCTCATCAAATAAGGGTTAAATATAGGGTTGTTGGCAAAACGCATATAGACAGTTTGAGTTGTGTTTGATTCAGGTAAGTACCCCATACTCCAATCTGGAAATATGCGTTCGGTGATTTCGTTGTATTCTAAAATCACGATGTTTTTATGTCTTTTGTCTTTCTGTATACGATGAAAGGTATCGTTAACTTCTGTTCTCGCGCCTTCTAAACATTGTAAAAAGTAACGACGGTTAAAATACAGTAAACCAGTTAATCCTGACGCAGGGTTACCTTGTCGAGCGGCTTTCACAATCGACTTTATTTCTTCAACGGATAATTCATCGCTGATTGTGCTTGCGTAAATTAATCGAGTAAGTTGCATTTTATCCCTTATCGTTTGCCAGCGTTTTAATGTGAAAAGTTTGTATCATGATAGGTTAAAAATCGATGGTCAACAAATTTTAATAATCTGTTTTAACCTCTATTTTCTTTTTTTATCAGTGCGATTAAGTCGCTATTATCTGAATAGTGAGACTATTTAATAGCGTATGAGGCTTAATTTTTATAAATTTAGATGATATTTTCGAATTAATCCACGAATTTGGTCATAACTGAGTCCTAATTGTGATGCCGCATTTTTTTGATTGTGTTGGTTGTTTTTTAGTGCTTCCTTTACCAAGTGAATGTGAAGTTGTTGAGTTTGTTCCTTAAGGTTTAAGTTGCTATCTAGTAGAAAAGACTGTGAGCTATGTGTGTGCTGAGGATGTGAAGGGGTAATGTTTGGTGGGTCAAAGGAGTAGTTATTTTCAAAAGGGTTAATAATGATTTTATCAACAGGTAAGTCTTGATCTCCCCAGCGATAAACCGATCTTTCCACCACATTTTTAAGTTCACGAATGTTTCCGGGCCAAGAATGGGATTTCAAAATGTTCAGTGCATTTTCTGTAAATCCAGAAAAGTAATCCCACATTAATTCTGTAGAAAGTTTGATTGCAAAGAAGTGAGCGAGCTCTTCTACGTCCTCATGTCTTTCTCTGAGAGGAGGGACTTGAATGACATCAAATGTTAACCGATCAAGCAGGTCGGCTCTGAACTCTCCCTCTTGGCTCATATTGACTAAATTGGCATTGGTCGCTGCAATGACTCTCACATCAACCGATTGTGTTTTAGTACTACCGAGCTTTTCAAACTCTCCATATTCAATAAGCCGTAGTAGTTTTTCTTGTAATCGTAGGGACATTGTTCCTAACTCATCTAAGAAAAGAGTGCCCTTATCTGCCCGTTCAAAGTGACCTTTATGAGACTTACTGGCTCCAGTGAATGCCCCCGTTTCATGGCCAAATAGTTCACTTTCCATTAGGTTTTCACTAATCGCAGCGCAGTTGATTGTAATGTAGGGTTGATCCCATCGATGGGATAAATAATGCAGCCGTTGGGCGATCATTTCTTTGCCACTACCGCGTTCGCCAAATATTAAAATTGGCCGATCAATTTTTGCTAAAGAAGAGGCATGATCCAAGGTATCAGAAAGCGTTTGTGAACTGCCAATAATTCGCTGAGTATGTGGATTCATAAGGTTTTATTCACCATTTGTTTTGGTTTATTTCACCATTGAATGGTTTTATTTACCATTTATTTTTTATTGATTTTTAAAAAATAATACTAAAATTCTAATTTAATTCATTTAAATCAATGCTTTGTGTTTTTTGGCATGGGTTTTGTAATATGTTTCATATTATTAATGAAAACAAACTTAACCAAAAACGAACTATGAGGATTTAGAAATGGGTATTTTTTCAAGAATGACAGATATCATTAACAGTAATTTAACCGCCTTGTTGGATAAAGCTGAAGATCCGCAAAAGATGATTCGTATGATGATTCAGGAAATGGAGGAAACACTTGTTGAGGTGCGTTCTAGTTCTGCTCGAGTAATAGCGGACAGAAAAACAACAGGCCGACGTGTCGATAGAATGCGTCAGGAATCACTAGAATGGGAAAAGAAAGCCATGCTTGCGATAGGCAAAGGTCGCGAGGATTTAGCCAGAGCCGCATTAAATGAAAAACAGCAAATCGAGCGTGAAATTGATCTCGTTGATGAAGAGTTAGCTGCCCTGGATGATCATTTGAATCACTTGAACGAAGAAGTCGGACAATTGCAAACAAAATTAACCGATGCTAAAGCGAAGCAAAAAGCGATGTTGATGCGTCAATCGACTGTAGAAAGCCGTTTACGAGTAAAGCGTCAAAACAGTAAATCAACTTTAGATAATGCGGTTGATAAATTTGAGCGATTTGAACGTCGTATGGATAGTTTGGAAGGTCAAATTGAATCAATGGATGTTGGTACAGAATCTTCAACAGATTTAAAATCACAAATTGATGCATTAGAAAATGATGACAAAATCAGTGATGAATTGGCTCGTTTGAAAGAAAAAATGACGAAAGTAGACTAAGGTTTGATTTCACTTTAAAGAAAACAATGCATTTTTAATAGTAAGGATTTTGATATGAGTATGGCCGTTTTTTTATTTGTGCCAACCATTATATTTATGACCGTTGTGGCGCCTATTTGGTTACTTTTGCATTATCGAAGTAAGACAAAGTCTGTCAAGGGTCTTGAGCAATCAGAGAAACAGGAGTTGGAATCTTTGCTTATGGTTGCTGACAAACTAACAGACCGTATTGATGCGTTAGAAAAAATTCTTGATGTAGAGAGTCCTGATTGGCGTTACAGAGAAGACGTTAAAGCCAGACGTAATACTCAATCTGATAGTTTTGATTCATAGTGGCATGGTTTAATTAATTATTGAGGGTAGGATTATGAAATACAGGTGTAAAGGTAACATTAAAGGCCAAAAACAACAGGGATGGGGGATAAACTTATATCGTAATAAAGAGAAAGGCTATCTTGGCGGTGTATGTGCAGGCCTCGCAGAGCACTTTGATGTAGATGCTTGGGTTGTACGCTTATTTACCTTTGGTGGCTTCTTATTCTTGGGCGGTTTTTGTGTCATCGCTTATATAGGTCTTTGGTGGTTTCTAGATGTAAGACCTGAGGAAGACTCTTATGAGTACGAATACGATGAGCGTCAACACAGTTACCGTCCAAAAAAATGTTTAAGTATACTGACAGCGCAAATGTTCGTCTGAGAAGAGCTAAAGAAAGATTAGATGATGCGACTCGTCGTGTTACGGAGATGGAAAGACATGTTACATCTAAGAAATTTGACCTTGAGCGAGAGTTTTCAAAAATCCGTGATTAAACTGGCTAAAAATGAGGGAGGAAAAATGTCTTCTTTTTTAATTCAATTAACCTCAGTGGCCAGTTTTATCTTAGCGGTAGTCGCGCATAATCAACTCTTTTTATTTCTGCACATACCCGTTGTTATCTATATATTAATTGCAAACCGCCCTGTGTAAGACGGTAAATAAATGGTTAAGCATTATTAATGCATTAACCATTTATTAGTGCGTTATAGAGTCGATGATTAGGCTTTTTTATTTGAATCTTATTTAAGTTTATAGTCAATTTGTCCAGTAATAATGGCATTACGATCGATATTACTTACTTGAAAGTCAGCTTGTTTTTTTAGTCTGGAAGGATCTACTAATAGTACCGCTTGCCCATTTATTAAGAGGTTATAATTTTCGGTAAAGCTAATAGAGATTTTTTCAGAAGACTGAGAGTTAAACAATTGTTGGTCTTTAACATTAATTGTTCGGCTTTCTCCTCTTGTCCATTCACCCACGAGAGGTAATGTTTTATAGGTTTGATCAGAGTGAGCCACGGTTGTTTCAGATACATATACTTGTATTAAATCGGCTTTCTTAGGGTTGATTTTTCGTTCTTCAATACGTTTTTTTAATAGATCTTCTTCGTGTTGAATGGCGACGGCTAATTCATTTAGCTGTTTAATGTTTGCTTGAACCTTATTGATATCATGTTCATCTTTTTTAAAGTTAGCGAGTTGAAGATGTGTTAATGATGTCAAACGACTTGTATCGAATGTGAGGTGGTCTAGCTTATTACTAATGTTTGTCAGTAAGTTTTTTCTTATTTTAAGCAGTTCAGGAAGCTCACTTTCAATCAAACTATCAGATTCAATCGCAGTATCTACGGCCTGTATGATTTCTATTTTTCCACTGTCGGTATTATTCGTTATCTCGGGAGCTGATATGGTTTTAATATTGATCACTTTATTCGTGGCATTTTTCTCAACTTGAGTGGGTGTATTTGTTTGATTTTTTTCTTCTTCAAGTACTTGTGTGCTTGAGCAGGCGCTTATTAATAGAACCAGAGTGGCTAGCCCTAAGTGTTGCATTGTCATGTGAAACCTCAATGTAGACTGCTTTTGCAGCGCTTGACGGTAGATGCGGTAATTATGATGCATGGGAAAGGGCAAGTCGAGGAATGAAAAAGATCAATCCAATCCTACTCTTGAAAAATACGACTGGACTGATTGTCTCACTGAAATTAATGCGAATGCAGTCTAAGTAATTATTTAAATACTTGGCATGGCGTTTAAGCGTGCTGTTTATTCCAATGAATGCATTCTTCTAGTGTAATGCCTTTGCCTCCGAATATGTCGAGAGCGCTACCAATGGTTAGATCAACTTTACCATTAGAAAGCTGATGCACTTTTTGTAAATCGTCTATAGAACGAGCGCCGCCAGCATAGGTAACGGGAATCGTACAGTGCTCTCCTAATAAACGAACGAGATCTTCATCAATACCAGATTGCAGTCCTTCAACATCGGCGGCATGGATTAAAAATTCATCGCAATGATCCGCTAATTCAATCAAGTTTTCTTTATTAACGGCTGTCGATGTAACTGTTTGCCAGCGGTTAGTGGCAATGCTCCAGCCATTATTAGTACGTCGACAGCTCAAATCTAATATTAAGCGCTCCGTTCCTGTCTCTCTTTTAATTTTATCCAATCGATCCCAAGAAAACTCATCATTTTCAAATAAGTAGGAAGTGACGATAACATGGGATGCTCCAGCGTTGAGAAACTCCGAAGCATTTCTTGCTGTCACTCCGCCACCGAATTGTAATCCCTGTGGGTAGGCTTTAAGTGCTTCTAATGACTCGGCTTTGTTGCCCTTTCCCAATGCAATAACATGTCCTCCAAGAAGGCCTTGTTCCTTATATAAAGAAGCGTAGTATTTTGCATCATACTCACTGATGAAATTTTCTTTGGCGCCTTTATCGTTCAGACTACCGCCAACAATTTGCTTCACTTTTCCTTGGTGCAAGTCGATACATGGGCGAAACTGAGTCAAGCTCTGTGCTCCTTTTAATAGTAATGGATAAAATGATGAAATAATTGTATCTGATTTCTCATATAGAAACGATGTGAAAAGCGAACTTGTTCTGAGACTGTTATACTTTGTTTGTTCAAGATTATTCAAATAAAACAATGAAAATAGGATCCTATGTTACAAATTTCATTAGCTGTTTCGATACCAGATAAAGAGATAGAGTTAACCGCCATTCGATCGCAGGGTGCGGGTGGGCAAAATGTCAATAAAGTGTCTTCTGCGATACATCTGCGTTTTGACATTGAAAAATCTTCTTTACCGGCTTTTCATAAAGAAAGACTGTTGGCCATGAGTGACTCGCGTATTACTCGAGATGGGGAAGTCGTATTAAAAGCCCAACAACATAGAACTCAGGAATTGAATCGGGAAGATGCCTTAAATCGCCTGAAAGCATTGATTTTGGATGCGATCAAGGTGCAAAAAGCGCGTCGTCCAACGAAACCTACTAAAGCCTCTAAAATACGACGTGTTGTTTCTAAAAAGAAAGATGGTCAGAAAAAAGCCTTGCGTAAAGCAAACTGGGATTAGGTTACTTTACGCAAGGTCGGATATTTTAAAGATTTTCTATTCTGCTGTTACTGAGTCATAGGACCTTTTTAGGCAAGAAAACTTCAGCGATCATACAGCGAGCACTGCCACCACCAATTTTTTCTATGGTTTCAATGGGGTTAGGTAGTAAGGTTCCGTATTTTTCAAGCTGTGCTTTTTGAGATGACGTAAAGCCGTTATAAGCACTTTGAGACATAATGATATAGGGTTGACCCTGATCATTTTTAACATGCAAAATATTGGCACAAAAATGCTTTTCAGTCTGTTCCATACTGATTTCAATCACCTCTCTGTCTATGGCTAATGCGGACTTTAGAGTCTGGTACGCTTCTTTATCGGTAATACTGTCAGCACAAACCACCGCAAACCCATCACCGACACTCATCATGACATTGGTATGATAAATAGGCGTTCCATGAGAGCTGGTTGTTTGAAATAAATAAACCTCTTGATAGCCTCTTTTGGTGGCAAAGCGATCTAATTGTTCTGGATGGCAGCGCTCCGACTGAGCGGCAAAGATCCTGTTGTGGATATGGTCAAAAATCAGCACGCCAGTCCCTTCCAGAATTTCTTGTGTTTCATTAAAATCGCCAACAATCTGAGTATCGTTGACCGAGTAATTATGCGCTTCGAGTAGCTCTGTGAGATCGTCAATGCGCCTTTCTTGGCGGCGGTTCTCGGCATACATAGGGTAAACTAAAAGTGTTCCCGAGGCTGTGGTAGAAAACCAATTATTAGGAAAAATCGCATCCGGTGTTTTTTTATTATGCTGGCCTTTCTCTAATACTAACGTTGTAATTCCCACAGAGCGTAAGTTATCCACCATATTTTGGAATTCGATCAAGGCTTTTTCTGTTACATTTTCACCCACATCCGGTTTGTGTTGAAAGGCGTTGTCGCCACCCGTTTGCTCATTAAATCCAAAGTCAACGGGACGAACCATAACTAAAGTATCAGAAAGTTGTGTCTGTTTTACTGACATAATTAACGCTCTAAAAATCAAGAATAATGAGTATTTTGCCGAGCCTAGTGTTGTTTGAACGGTTACGTTGAAACTGTTGTTTTGAACTTGGCTCGACCTTGGAAATAGTCTGGTGTTGAAGCTAACCTGACCTGAAGCGACAGTGAACTTAGTTAGCGCTCGAACTTAGCTTGTTGTTGAGCTTAGTGGAACGGCGCGAATTTGATCACCTACTTGAAGGTTGAGTGCGGCCGCCGTTTTTGCATCGATAAGCAACTCTCCTGAAGCCAGTCGGTCTGCTTTTGCTAAAGTGCAGCGATACCCTAAACATTCAGTATTACTAACTAGGTCAATCACAGTTGAGCTTGGCTGACCAATTTTTACCGAATAAACCTTATTCTGATTAATGGCTCTGATATGACGCACGTCGGCTTCAATGGTCGGTCCACCATCAAAAATGTCTACATAACCAAGATTTTGGAAACCTTCATTTTCTAACATTTTCAGTGCAGGTAGTGTGTTTTCATGTACTTTACCAATAACTTCTTGTACTGAAGGGCTTAGCAAATCGATGTAAATTGGCAGTTTTGGCATTAACTCGGCAATAAAAGATTTGTTCCCTAAACCAGATAAATAGTCGGCTTGAGCAAAAGGCATAGAAAAGAAATGTGCTCCTAGTCCATTCCAAAAAGGAGAATTGCCTTCAGCATCACTGACACCGCGCATTTCTGCAATGGCTCTTTGATGGAAGCGGTTAGGAAAGCTAGCCATAAACATAAAGCGGCTTTTAGACAGTAGACTGCCATTTTTGCTATGGCGATAATCTTGACTTAAAAAAAGCGTGCATAATTCAGAGTAACCCGTATGGTCATTACTTAGACTTAAGGTTTTGCTTTGGCCATACACTTTCAGGGAAGGCGAAGCGTGTACTAAAGTTCCCAAACGGTAATTATACCAGGGTGAATCGAGTCCAAGGGCGGATTCTATACCGCATACACCGGCAATATTATTCGTTTCAGTATCTTCTAAAACAAAAAGATAGCTCTGATTGGCTTCATTATTATCAGCGCTATTAAAAGCGACTTCGGCGGCGGTAATTTTTTCTTTTAACAGCTCTATGTTAGCGGGGAGAGAGGTAAAGCCAACCCCGGCATTTTTAGCCATAGTATGGAGGGCATCAATATCTTTTTTTGCAATTGGGCGAATCAACATCATGGTCGTTGTGCTCAGTTAAATAGGTGAAGAAGAGTTGATGGCATACTAAGGTTTATTTTGGATAACGCAAAATGCAATTTGTTATCTAATAGATAACTAACTATTATGTGAAACTAGGTTGTCTGTTAACATTCTTAACGGGAGAGCATCTTGAATACTATTGCAATTAAAGCCTTTGTTACCGCAGCTGAAGAAAATTCATTTTCGCTAGCGGCGGAAAAACTTCACCTTACACAACCCGGTATCAGTAAAAGGATTCAATCTTTAGAAGATCAACTAAGGTGTCGTTTGTTTGATCGTATTGGTCGACGTATTTATTTAACAGAAGCGGGTGAAGTGTTTTTACCCCACGCATATCGTTTGCTACAGGAAGCAAGAAGCGGGTTGACCGCCGTGCAGAATCTTTCTTTCGTCGTAGCAGGACAATTATCTATAGCGACTACGCAGCACATAGGATTGCACCATTTAGCGCAACCGATTCGACAGTACATTGCAAATCACCCTCAAGTTGAGTTTGCGTTAGATTTTATTAATTCAAAGCAAGCCTATGGGGATGTTCTCCAAGGAAAATTGGAACTGGCAATTATTACTGAGCCCTCTAATATCGATGAGAAACTTCGATTTATCCCACTCTGGCCAGAAAAACTCAAGTTTGTTTGTTCTAAAGATCATCTGCTTGCCAGCCATAAAAGGGTTTCACTGGCATCACTTAGTCACTTTTCAGGAGTATTACCCGGAAAATCTACCTATACAAGACGATTGATTGACGACTTATTTAATCAAGAGGAGGTTAATCTAATCGCATCGGTACCTACCAACTATTTAGAAGCAATAAAGATGTTAGTGGCTGCGGGAGTGGGTTGGAGTGTCTTACCTGAAAACTTAATTGACGATCAACTGTGCATTTTAGACATAGCAGATGCTCACATTGAACGCAGCATTGGTTGTTTAATCCATACAGAAAGAACACTGTCCAATGCGGCACAAGTGTTTTTAGCTTTGTTAAAAGAAGAATCTTAAAAAAACGCCTAATAGAAGCTATTAAGCGTTGAAAGTGTTTTTTGGGTGTTCGCTGGAATGCGAGAATGTCGCGAAATTAAGCGATCGATGCTTTCTCTTTTTGAAGCATCAGATAGAGCTCATCCTTTAACGCAAGACGACGGTGTTTTGCTTCCTCTTCTTCTTGTGTTGTTGCTGGCACAACTTCATTTTCCATATTTTCGATATGGCGAGTGAGTTCATGATATTCATCGAAAAGTTTACGAAAATGAGCATTATTTATTTTTAACTTATGAATTTCTTCTTTAAATTCAGGTAAGTCATTCGCTAATGAATGATGTTCTACAGGCATGATTCTTTCCTTATTACGTCATCTTATGATGCAGTAAGATTAGCATTGTCTGCAAAATATAGACTGACATGCATCAGTGTTTTTGATGTTATCTATCTATGTAGCCATGTTCGGCTGTCCTAGATCAATCTTTAAAATTCAAATTCAATTCTTGGTGACGCCTCCGCTTTATCGTCGATGGCCGATGAACATAGTAACAAGCGCGCTGAGGATATTTCTCCCGAGCTTATTAAGCGATCTTTTAGGTTCTCAGCACGTAGTTGAGCTAATGATTTTAGAGATTGAATCTGTTCTTTAGTTAGCTCAGCTACATTATCTATGCCCAAATCTGCAGGAACGGCGATAGAGCACATTTTCAATTGGGTATCGTTTCTGTCTTTTAGTAACGCGGTGAGTTGATTCACAAATTCCACTTGGTCATCCGCAAGGTCAATATCCTCAGCGGTATACACTAGTGGTTTCATACGCAGCTTAAATATTTGCTCACTTGCAATTTGTGCCACGCTAATGATGTTGGCATAAGGTACGAAGGTTTGCATTAAGTAAGAGCTTGATGCGCTATAAAGGGCTTTTCGAATGGGGATAATTAAAAAATTCTGCCATTGAAAAGAGGGGTTATCGATGTCTCCAGACATAGGCATACTTAAAGAAATATTGTTTTGAGCGTCTTTCAAAGCACCAATAGCCAAGTTTAAAGGGATAACACTCGGGCTGTTACTGCTTGGTTGGTCATTTTTTCCACCTAAATCGAATCGTCTCAATAAGAGAGTAGAGTCGCCGGTTAATTGTCCCTGATCCGCGTCTAGTTTTATGTCTGCATCCAATTGGCCTGACTCAATTGTGTAACCTAGAATATCTGAAATATAGGGTGAGAAAGGCGTCAATTCTATTTCTCTAGTGGAGACCAATGTCTGCATAGTGAGCTTGTCATTAAATGGAATAATGTCGGATTCTAAATGGATCGTAGCGTATTTTCCATTACGGGCATCTAGAAGAATATGGGTCGCTTGTTCTGGGTTACTGGTGTCAACTTGAGTGATTTGGAAGTCATCAATATAAATGGTTTGATTTAAGCTGGGAGAGATGCCTTTATCATTAATGTGAATGTTAGAGTCACCATTAATTTTAAACTCGCCTAATTGCACATGGTATGTAGCGGCTGGTATGGCTTCTTCAGCGCTTGTATTTTGTGGCGCAGAATGGGACTCGTTCGCCTCTGTGGCGGTTTTTGCTGATGTTGCATTCGTCGTATTAGCGCTTATTTCTTCTAGTTCAGGGTCGGCTTTAGCGAAAACGAGATTGCGCAACTCTCTTTTTTCATCAAATAACAGGTTGGATTGTAAGTCCGTTAGAATGACAGATTGGATGGTAGCCTTGGTGTCTGAGATGTCTAAAGCGTTAGCGTGAAGCTTAGAAAATTTGGCGAGATGCTGCGTTTCTCCATGATCTGGGTTAGGTTTAGAGATGATGGCATTGGCAAGGGTAATATCGTCCATTTTTAACGTCATGGATGATGGTGTTTTTTCTATATGCACAGGAGAGCTTGATAGTGAGCCGAGTCCTAGCAGTTGGTCATTATCCGCATCAAAGACATTGATTGCTTCTAAGTCTATTTTTGGATCTGCGGTTAATTCAATGTCTTGTTCAGAGGTTTGTTGCAACAAGATATTAGGAAGAGAGAATTGTATTAATTTTGAATCTAGCTTGTAGCCAACTTGATCGGCTGCAAGGTCGTGAGCTTCAAATTTAAGGGCTTTCCCATCAACTGAAATGAGCTGTTCTTTTTGAGCGAGAGCCAGGCTGCCAGAAAAAAACACCTCTTTATATTGAGCAAAATCATCGGCATTTTTGAAGTAGGTATTTTGACTGCTTAGTTGGGTCTCTAAATCGACAGATAAAGAGGCTGTTTCATTTAAAAACACTTCTAGGTTGAGAGTTGGCAGGCTTAGATCGGTCGCTTCGTTTGTTAGGGTCATAGGGCCTTGGGTAAATCCAAGGGTGTTGGTGACTAAAGAGGTATTGAGCGTATTTACATTCAACTTTTCCAGTGTTTTGTTGAGTGCTACCTGACTGGCGAATTGAATGCTTTGATAATGGGCATTAAGTGAGTTTAGGGTTGAATCTAGATCTAATTGTTTCGAATTAAAAGATAGGCTACCGTCCACGTTTATATTGCTGTTTGAATCTTGTTTTAAAGCAAGATCAGTAAGCAGTAAATGACTCAATTCATTGGTAATCTTAATGTCATCCAGCTGGCCACTCAAGCCGAGTAATTCGACGTTTGACGATGGGTTTAAGAGGTTTAATTCTTTGTCATTTTGAGAGACAGTCAGTTTTGTATTGGTTGACAGTTTTTCAAGGAAAACATCTATTTTTGGCGCGTTGGTCTTGTTTGAAAGGTTACTGTTGCTTGAAATATTGGTGTCGTTTTCCAGATTGGGGTCATTGGCTTTCGTCATCATGGTGAGTTTTGATGCATCGGCTTCCAAACTGGCCTCCGTTTGAATGCTAAAGTGCTCACCGTTAGATAAGTTAAAGTCTAAATTAAGGGTTTCTAAATGAATTTTATCGGATGAAAATGACAGATCTGGTGTACGGATATTGATGTCATCCAGCAACATTGAAAAAGCATGACTCGATAGGGAAAGATTGGGTTTAGAGGTGGTTAAATCTTGTTCTACTTCCATATCACCAGATAAGGAAATCATTATCTGAGGGGTCGGTTCATTGTCGATAAAATAATGGCTGAATTGGGTGGAATCGAAAGTTAATTCATCAAGAGCAATAACCGCAGACACTTTTTCAGGATTGTAGGTGAAGCTTGACTGTAAGCGAACAATAGACTGATTGATGTCTAGGTCAATATCCGCTTTGGCATTCCACACGTTGGCTTGGCCTTCAATATCCGATACCGTAATTTTATTGATGGTTAAGGTATCTTTAAAAGGGGAAGCTGGGGTGGTTTGGTTAAATCGCTCTAAAGATAAACGGGTATTGGAAATCTGAATCTTGGGAACATCGATTTTCCAATCTGACACGGTTTCCTGCTCAGCAGAGGAATCAATAACAGAGTCGGCTTGGTCCTGATCTTTATTGTTGGCCGGGGGGATTGGAAAAGTAAGTCCTGCAACATGCCATGCGTCTTTTGACTGCACCAGTGGCGCCTCTAAACCATTCAAGCGTAGTGTATTGACATAAATCGTTTGATTAAGCAAAGCGGCATAAGATAAATCAATTTTAAAGCTTTCAAGAGACAACACTTTTTCTTTTGACTCGCCATTAATCGAATAAGCCTCAACATTTTTCGCAAGAATGGATCCCTGAAAAGGGTTGATGTCTAACTCATTGATTATAAGTTGCGCATTTTGTTGCTGAAAATAATTATTTAAAAGGGTTTTTGTGACAACAGGTAGCAGTAGCCAAATTAAAAACCCGATAACGAAGAGAGTAGATAAAATAATCATGCCTAAACGGCGTAAGTTAAATGGAATTGATGGCGAATTATTCATAATGACCCTATCCAGGTTACGGTTTTTTAATGGGTAAACGAAGCAGCATAATACTCGTCATGGTGCCAATAATGATCAGCATGAAAGTAGCCCAAGGTCGCGCAATCATCATCATTGATATGCCCATGCTTAACCACATTAACACAATCGCTCGATTACGTGTTTTTTTAGGTATGCCATTCCCAGACTGCCAATCACGCACAATAGGACCAAAAAAACGGTGTTGTGTGAGCCATGAATGAAACCGAGTAGAAGATCGAGAAAAACACCAAGCGGACAGCAAAACAAAAGGCGTCGTTGGGAGTAAAGGTAAGAAAATGCCAATGACCCCAGCAACCAGAGAAACCCAACCTAAGCCTATATACGCTATGCGTTTAATGTGCATGCCTCGTATTCCGTTAAATGTAGACTATACGTTAGGTGATTAGGTAAAAATTGGCAAATAGTAAAGGCGCTAAAAGAAGCTTTTAACGCCTTTGTTGTGTAAAAAAAGCGTAATCTCTGTTTTACATAAAAGAGGCCATGCTCTCTTCCATGTTTGGGTCTGCTAAGGCCCAGCCGCCCATTTGTTTCCATCTGTTTACGATTTCACAGAAGAGTTCTGCCGTTTTCTCGGTATCGTATTTGGCAGAATGCGCTTCCGCATTACTGAATTCAATTCCAGCGACTTCACAGGCTTTCGCTAAAACGGTTTGACCGAAAGCAAGACCCGCTAAACTGGCGGTGTCAAAGCTGGAGAAAGGGTGGAATGGGTTACGTTTGATTTCGCACCTCGTGATCGCTGCATTTAAAAAACCATGGTCAAAAGAGGCATTATGACCCACTAAAATAGCCCGCTTACATTCAACGGATTTTAGTTCTTTGCGAACCTTACTAAACAGCTGACCTAACATTTCTTGTTCGTTCATGTCATTTCTGTCTGGGGCAAATGGATCAATTCCAGTAAACTCTAGTGCTGATTTTTCTAAATTAGCACCTTCAAATGGTTTCACTAAAAACTCAACGGTTTCATGGATATAGAGTTCACCATTTTCATCCATTCGGAGTATGCTGGCGGCAATTTCTAGTAGCGCATCTGTTTTAGAATTAAAGCCTGCGGTTTCTATGTCGATAACGACAGGTAGAAAGCCACGAAAACGATCTTTTATTTCATGCATAGTAAAAGTCTGTTGGTTTGACAAAAGAGAATCCTTATTCTGCCATTTGCTCGATTTATATGGCTAGATAGGATGAGGATGATAACATATTAGTTATAGCTTGAACGAGACTCTAAATGGGAAATGCAATGCAACATAAAATTAACGTCTTAATAACCGCTGTTATTTTCTGTGTAGCAAGCCCTTCACATGCTTTAACGCGCTATCAATCAGGCTTTGAAAATGCAGAGTGGTTATTATCAGGCGATATTTTTTCATGTAGCTTAACGCATCCTGTTCCTAATTATGGTGAAGGCCATTTTATAAAAGAAGCGGGCGAACCCATGAAATTTATATTGGAACCAACGAATGAAAAAATGGGGCCTGGAAATGTTTATATTATTTCCCAAGCTCCAAGTTGGGCTCCAGGCTCTAACCCGGAAACCTTAGATGTTCTACCTTATCCTGGCTATGGGTTAACGGTTGAGGTAGGGGGAAAGGTGGCTGAAAGGATGTTAACGTCATTAGACAATGGTCGTCATCCCATTGTGGCTGGAACCGCTTGGGAAAGTAATCGGGAAACCATCGAGATCAGTTTATCTAATATTAATTTTGCTCCTGCTTATAATGAATTCCGTCGATGCTTGTCCGGCCTTTTACCGGTTAACTACGATCAAATAGCTCGCTCAGCTGTATTGTTTGCTAACAAAGGTGTAGAACTCTCTTCTCGAATAAAAAATCGACTTGACCTAATTGCCTTGTATGTTTCCTCTGATCCATCTGTCGAATACATCTATATTGATGGGCATACGGATTCTTTAGGCTCCCGCCGAGACAATCGTGAGCTATCTAAAGTACGCGCGGAAGTGGTGACGTCTTACTTGCTAGACAAAGGGGTTCCGGCAGAAAAAATCATTTCTCGATACCATGGTGAACGCTATCCAGTAATAGAGAATCGTACGGCTACAGGTCGAGAACGTAATCGCCGAGTGACGATTCGCCTAGAAAAGTTTGAAGAATAATCTCTTTTTGAGTAAATCTTCCTCTATGAAATCATGAATACTGTGTTTGTTGCTTGCTAAGAAAACAGTGAAAACTTAAACTAGGTCACCCCTAAATATTTAAAGTTAGGCTGCTGCTAAAGTTATCCAGCTGCTTATACTCAATCTCATAAGGAGAAATAAAAGAATGTCTGACGTGAAGAAGGTTGTTTTAGCCTATTCTGGCGGCCTAGATACTTCCGTAATCGTGAAGTGGCTTCAAGAAGAATATCAGTGTGAAGTAGTCACTTTTACTGCTGATCTTGGTCAAGGTGAGGAAGTTGAACCTGCTCGTGCCAAAGCTCAGGCGTTGGGCATTAAAGAGATTTACATTGAAGATCTACGTGAAGAGTTTGTTCGAGATTTTGTTTTCCCAATGTTTCGTGCGAATACAATTTATGAAGGCGAGTACCTCTTAGGAACGTCAATTGCACGTCCACTTATTTCTAAGCGTTTAATTGAAATCGCCAATGAGACTGGCGCTGATGCAATTTCTCATGGCGCTACAGGCAAAGGTAACGACCAGGTTCGTTTTGAATTAGGTGCTTATGCGCTTAAACCTGGAGTGAAAGTGATTGCGCCATGGCGTGAATGGGATTTAACTTCTCGTGAAACACTAATGGCCTATTGTGAAAAACATAGTATTCCTGTTGATTTTTCAACAACGAAGAAGAAATCACCTTATTCAATGGATGCTAACTTGCTTCATATCTCTTATGAAGGGGATATGTTGGAAGATCCATGGACAGAAGCAGAGTCTGACATGTGGCGTTGGTCTGTTTCTCCTGAAGACGCTCCAAATGAAGCGACTTATATCGAAATTGGTTATGAAAAAGGCGACCCAGTATCCATTAATGGTGAAGCCATGTCTCCTGCGACTATTTTAGAAACACTGAATAAAGTCGGTGGAGCAAATGGTATTGGTCGTGCTGATATCGTAGAAAACCGCTTTGTTGGTATGAAAGCGCGGGGTTGTTATGAAACTCCTGGTGGCACCATCATGATGAAAGCGCATAGAGCGATTGAGTCCATTACTCTTGACCGTGAAGCGGCCCATCTTAAAGATGAAATGATGCCACGCTATGCGAAAACGATTTATAACGGTTTTTGGTGGTCAGAAGAACGTCGTATGATGCAAGCCTTGATTGATGCGTCTCAAGAGTTCGTTACAGGTACAGTTCGTTTGAAACTGTATAAAGGTAATGTCATTGTTGTTGGCCGTCAGTCTGAATTCAGCTTATTCGATAGCTCGATTGCGACTTTTGAAGATGATGCGGGCGCTTATGATCAAAAAGATGCGGCGGGCTTCATTAAATTGAATGCGTTGCGTATGCGAATTGCCGCACAAAAAGGCCGCTCTTTTTTAGATAAGGTTAAAGAGCCTAAATAGTTCTAAAAACTAAAACAAAAGCGCTCCTTTCGTAAGAGAGGGGCGTTTTTTTATTTTGTATTTTCTGTAATATGTTTGAATTTTTTGTTTCTTTTCTCTTTTCGTTGAAACATAATTTTCAATTTAAAGAAAAGCGAAACACAGATTAACGATACTCTTAAGGCTAAGGGTTCAAAAAGGTATAAAAAATGGCAGTGTATAATTTTGGCTCTATTAATTTAGACCACCTATATAAAGTGGATCATTTTGTGCGTCCAGGTGAAACCATGGCATCTCAATCTTATCAGATGCAGCTAGGTGGTAAGGGAGCTAATCAATCTATCGCTTTAGCTAAGGCCGGTGCCGATGTGTATCATGTTGGGGCTGTACATGCGAATGATCATGCTGTGGTAGAAGAATTAAGTGCTGTCGGTGTAGAGACGTCTTTTATTTCTCGCACCGATACCGCTACAGGGCACGCTATCATTCAGCTAAATAAAGACGCTGAGAATGCGATTATCTTGTTTGCTGGTGCTAACCACACCCTTAGCCATGATCAAGTTAATCAAGTTTTAGATCAGGTCCAGCCAGATGATTGGGTATTGTTACAAAATGAGACCAATCAAATTGACTATATCGTGCAGCAAGCCAATAGCAAAAAGATTTCTGTCGCGTTTAACCCTGCACCAATGGATGTTGATATAACTCAAGAATTAATGCCATTTATTGATTTACTTATCGTTAATGAAGTGGAAGCCATGGATTTAATGCAAGTTTCTTCTATTGATGATGCTAAAAGTGCTTTGCAAGAAAAATACCCTGAATTAGCCATTTTAATGACATTAGGCCGTGACGGTGTTCGTTATTTATGTGGGCAGGATGATATCCATGTAGAGGCTTTTACAGTGGTGCCTGTTGATACTACCGCAGCGGGAGATACCTTTATTGGTTTTTGTTTGACCGCATTGATGGACAAACGTCCTATAAAAGAAGCGTTAACACGGGCTTGTGCCGCATCCGCTATTTGCGTTACTCGTCTTGGCGCTGCCCCAGCGATCCCAACAAAACAAGAAGTAGATAATTTTTTAGTCGAACAATAAGTGGTTGACTCAACAGAATTAGATAGGAGTGTTCTATGTCTCGTAAAGTAATAATTGATACTGATCCTGGAATAGATGATGCAATGGCGATTCTTTTTGCATTTGAAACCGAGCAATTAGATGTTTTGGGTTTAACAACGACCTTTGGTAATGTGCCAGTTGATTTGGCGACCAAAAATGCCTTAATTCTAACGGAACTTGCGGGCGTTGATGTTCCTGTAGCGAAAGGTGTAGCTGTTCCTTTAGAAATTACTCCCCGACCTCATGCTGACTTTGTTCATGGGAGTGATGGATTCGGTAATATCAACTGGCCAGACCCAAAAGGTAAAGCGTTAGAGATTAGTGCAGCCCAATTTATTATTGATACAGTAAAAGCGCATCCCGGAGAAGTGACTTTGATTGCCTTGGGGCCTCTAGGCAATTTAGCAACGGCATTGGAGATGGCTCCAGAAATCGCCGATCTAGTTGACGAAGTTATTTTGATGGGAGGCGCTGCAATAGAATACGGCAATGTTTCCCCTGTAGCGGAAGCGAACATCATCAATGATCCGCATGCGGCCGATAAAGTGTTTACGGCAAGCTGGCAAGTTACCATGATCGGTCTTGATGTAACACATCAAGTCTTGCTGGAAAATAGTTTGTTAGAGCGCATTAAAGAATCTCGTCCAGAGCATGGAGACTTTTTACATCAAGCATCTCAGTATTATATTCAGTTTTATCGTGATCGCCTTAATGTGGAAGGTTGTTTTTTTCATGATGCTTCTACTATTGCTTATGCGATGGAGCCCGATATTTTTGGAATCGAATTAGGGGCCATTCGTGTTGCTTGTGAAGGCATTGCAATTGGTCAAACTATTTTTGCGCCTGAAGGCATGTCATTCCCAGAACCTCATTGGGATGGTGTACCTATGACACAGGTGTGTATGGAAGTGGACAGCCAAAGATTATTGAACTTATTCGAAAAAACACTATCTTAAATAGGTGGTTTGATTTTTGTTATTGCGAAAAGGCCTCAGATGAGGCCTTTTTTATTGTTTAGGAAATCACCCTCATTTTAAATCCAAATGAACTCTATTTACGTATCAAAATGCGTACTAAAAAATTATTTAGCTAAAAAGGAAGATGTCATGAGTGAAAGAACTGAATTATCGTCATCCGCTGTGTCAGCAATCCCACAAGAAGCATTTGATTGGTATGATGAATACGCCCATGGAGATATAGATCGACGCACTTTTCTATCTCGCTTAGGTGCATTGGGAGTGGCTGGGTTAAGTATGAGTATGGTTGCTGGGGCCTTGATTCCTAATTATGCATTGGCTGAGCAGGTTTCTTTTAATGACTCTGACATTAAAGCGAGTTATCAGGAGTTTGATTCACCTCAGGGTCATGGGAAAGGCAAGGGTTACTTAGTAATGCCGAAAGAGCTTCAAGGGACCGCTCCTGTGGTATTGGTGGTACACGAAAACCGTGGCTTAAACCCTTACATTGAAGATGTTGCTCGTAGATTGGCTAAAATGGGATTTATTGCTTTTGCTCCCGATATTTTATTTTCTGTTGGTGGTTACCCAGGCAATGACGATGAAGGTCGTGCTCTGCAAAAATCATTAGATTCCGCAAAAATGGAAGAAGACTTCAAAGCTGCGGCCTTGTTCTTGAAGAACCATGAATTCAGTAATAGTAAATTAGGTGTTGTTGGGTTTTGCTATGGTGGTTATATCAGTAATATGTTGGCTGCAGAAATGCCTGAGACAGTTAATGCGGCCGTGCCTTTTTATGGAACGCCTCCAAAAGCCAATATCGATCATATTAAAGCGCCAATGATGTTACAGTTTGGAGAGCTAGATAAAAGAGTCAACGCGACATGGGAAGCTTATGAAGCCGCTCTTAAAGCAAATAAGGTTGATTATCAGGCTTTTGTTTATAAAGGCGTTAATCATGGTTTCCATAATGATTCTACAGCTCGTTATGATGAAACGAGCGCTAAATTGGCTTGGTCAAGAACGATCGAGTTCTTTAAACAACATTTAGCTTCGTAAATGAGCTAATAAACGGTCAGACCCTTTGTCCAAAGTAGATTTAGGGTCCGATTTTTCAACAGCAAAGCAGAAAGTGACCTTGATGATAACCCTTAGAGAAATGCGAAAAGATGAATTCGCGAATTATTGTAACTATTTTATTGATGACTACAGTCATGAGATCGTGGCCAACTATGGTCATGCGATGGATGTGGCCATAGAAATGGCAAAGCAGGATTTGAATAAGAGCTTTCCAAATGGATTAGAAAAAAATGCTCATGATCTGTTTTGTATCGATGCCAAATTAGAGGGTAACAATTCACTTCCAACTTTAGTTGGCTATTTGTGGTTTTCTATTAATGTAGACGATAATTCGGCGTTTATTTATGACTTTTATGTGTACGAAGCCTTTCGAGGGCAAGGTTTTGGTAAGCTCGCTATGTCTGCATTAGAAACAAGATTACAGTCCATCAAGATAACGCAAATAAAGCTCAGAGTGGCATATCAAAATAAACGCGCGTTAAAACTTTATCAAGATGCCGGATTTAATATCACTGGAATTAATATGTCAAAAATACTGAGCATGTAAACGCTGAGGCGTGGATAAATTACACATGTGCTTCTACAAATTGCTCAATAAAGTGGATATCATCCTCACTAATACGTTCAAAATGTAATTTTATATAATGTTTATCGTGCTCATTAAGGACATCGAGATCGGCAGAACAAATGGCTTTTATCTTTTTGCTTTTACCATTATGAGAACCGTCGAGCTCTAATTTGACTTTTTTTGATCCGAATATACTTTGTGGCGCTTCTACTTCAAGAAACTTGTTTGAAATATGGGTGCAATGAACCGGTAGCCGTGTTCCATTAATCAATTGCATTTGGCCAACCCAGAAACATCTAACGTACGCTTGTGACGCTTTTTTATTCATAATAAGTTCTTAAATCCATGATCTAATGAAGAGTATAGTGAGTTAAAAGACATACCTTTCTTAGCACTAGTACTATATAAGAGTCTATTTTGGGAAGTGTACCTTGAAAGAATAGAGCAAGAAAGTAAACATACTGCTTTTATGATGGAGCGCAAGGAACCCAAGAGCGAGTTCCTATATCTATGTTGCTTATCTCTGGATTAGACTTTATAAAAGAGGAATCAATGGCTTGCTTAAGCTTGGCAAAGCCTCACTAATAAAGGGTCAGACTTTTCTAATGGAGTCCATTGAGACGCATTAATAAGGGTGTTTTTGATATTAAGGTCTTGAGTAAAATCGGCCCGAGAGGACGTTCCACAATGAATGACTTGAGGAACTCTTTTTGCTAAATGCCTGCGTTCAAAGAAATATAAATCCACGAGTATCACATCTGTATTTAATGAGTTCGTCGCGGCATTTTTGATATCCGCTGCAATAAAGCGTGAGGTTTGCGGATAAAAAAAGCGCCAAGGTCGCCACACGGCTTCCTCTTCAACGGTTTTTATTACGACGACACCTTGTGGCAATAAACTTACCTGATGATCATACCAAGTATATTCACTCTGTATTTGAAACCCTAGCATACCAATGCCTGCAAAAGCAGGAATGAGCCAAGAGGGGAGTTTTTTTCGACTTATTGATCGTAGAAATAAGGCAATACCTGCGCAACTGATGCCAGCGAAAACGGTTGCTACTAATTCCCAAAACATAATATCTCTCTTCTTATTAAAAATAGAAAGGCCAGAGTACTGAATCAATACTCTGGCTTGGTGATGCTTATTACTGTTGTTTTTTAATGATCAATCGCATCTCCAGCACCTTTTGGATAGCGCACACTTTCTACCAAGTCTTGAATTGCTTTTGGTGGTGCTTCAGTCATAGAAGACACACTAAAAGCAACCGCAAAGTTTATTATGGCGCCAATGGCTCCAAAGGATAGCGGTGAAATACCAAATAACCAATTGTCCGGCGTATTGGCAAAAGAGGCTGTGCCAGGGATAAAGAACCAACCTAGGAATAGGAAGATATAAATAACCGTTGATAATAGACCCGCTAACATACCCGCAATGGCGCCTTTGCTATTGATGCGTTTCGAGAAGATCCCCATCATTAACGCTGGGAAAATTGAGGCGGCGGCAATACCAAAGGCTAGGGCGACAACTTGAGCAGCGAACCCTGGTGGGTTTAATCCAAGATAAGTGGCTACAATAATCGCCACGGCCATGGATATCCTTGCGGCCAGAAGTTCATGTTTATCTGAAATATTGGGATTAATGGAACCTTTTATTAAATCATGGCTGACGGCTGAAGAAATTGCTAGCAGTAAACCTGCTGCAGTAGATAAAGCGGCCGCCAATCCTCCTGCTGCTATTAAACCGATTACCCAGCTTGGCAAGTTAGCTATTTCTGGGTTAGCCAGTACTAATATGTCATTATTTACTTTCAATTCATTTCCTTTCCAGCCACGCTCAGTAGCGGTTTCTGCAAACGCAGGACTTTCATTGTAGAATTGAATGCGACCATCTTGGTTCTTATCTTCAAACTGTATTAAGCCCGTTGTTTCCCAGGTCTGAATCCAATCAGGACGCTCTTCATAGGCAATGGCCTCTGCCGTTGGACCTTCAGGATAAATAGTTGTTAATAGGTTTAAACGGGCCATAGAAGCAACCGCTGGCGCCGTTAAGTACAAGAGCGCGATAAAAACCAGTGCCCAACCAGCCGACCAACGAGCATCGGCTACTTTAGGAACCGTAAAGAAGCGAATGATAACGTGTGGCAAACCCGCGGTACCAATCATCAAGGATAAAGTAAACAACACCATGTTCAGTTTATTGTCTACATCTGCTGTATAGTCTCTGAACCCAAGTTCTCTCACCACTTCATCCAATTTCTGCAATAAAGGAATACCGGACTCTGAATGCTCAGAAAACAAGCCGATTGCAGGGATAAAGGTATCGGTTAGTTGCAGTGAAATGAACACTGCGGGAATGGTATAGGCAATAATCAAGACCACATATTGAGCGACTTGAGTATAGGTAATGCCTTTCATTCCACCAAGAACGGCGTATAAGAAGACAACAATCGCAGCGATCATTAATCCTGCATCGTTACTGACTTCTAGGAAACGAGAGAAGGCCACACCAGCACCTGTCATTTGTCCAATAACATAGGTTACAGAAGCAATGATCAGGCAGGCTACCGCGACTAAACGTGCGGCAGGGCTATAAAATCGATCACCAATGAAATCCGGTACAGTGAATTTACCAAACTTACGTAAATAAGGTGCCAGTAACATGGCTAAGAGTACGTAGCCCCCCGTCCATCCCATTAAGAACGTTGAGTTGGCGTAACCTCCCGCCGCAATTAAACCAGCCATAGAGATAAAAGAGGCGGCGGACATCCAATCGGCCGCGGTGGCCATACCGTTCATCACTGGGTGAACTCCGCCACCTGCCACATAAAACTCTTTTGTTGATCCTGCTCGTGCCCAAATAGCAATACCTATATATAAAGCGAAGGAAGCGCCAACAAATAATAGATTAATAGAAAATTGACTCATGGCTGTCTACTCCTCAAGCCCATATTCTTTGTCGAGCTTGTTCATTTTCCATGCGTAATGGAAAATGATCCCAATAAACGTGATAATGGAACCTTGCTGAGCAAACCAAAATCCGAGGTCTGTACCGCCAATGGCAATTCCAGAAAGTAGTGGGCGCAGTAGAATACCGCAGCCATAGGAAACGAAAGTCCAAACGACTAAACTGCCTATAATCAGTCTGACGTTTGCCTTCCAATAATTTTCAGCGTTGTTTTTTTGATCTGCCACAGGCGATCTCCTTATAATTATTTTTATTTGCAAGCCTAATTTAGCAGTACTTAACCAAAGTTGAAGTCCGACTTTAGTCGAAGGAGAGAGGAAAAATGAAGGTAAGTTATGTTTAAGCGTATTCATCATGTGGCGATTATTTGCTCTGATTATGCGCTTTCTAAGCGTTTTTATAGCGAAATTTTAAAGTTAGAGATTATTGCTGAGAATTACCGTGAGTCTAGACAGTCATATAAACTCGATCTAGGTTTACCTGATGGTGGGCAAATTGAACTTTTTCTTTCCCTAACCCGCCTAAAAGGCCTTCAACACCTGAGGCACAAGGACTAAGGCATCTGGCTTTTGTTGTTGAGTCGGTAGCAGAAACTAAACAATATTTAGAAGATCAAGGAGTAGCGGTTGAGGAAATTAGAGTGGATGAGTTCACGGGCAAACGCTTTACCTTTTTTCAAGATCCAGACCGTTTGCCCTTAGAGCTCTATGAGGCGTGATAAGAGGCCTCATAGAGCTAAATAATTATGACACTTGCAATAATTTAGCCAAATCTTTTGAATGGGAAATGGTTCCTTTATTCATAAAAGCCTCGTGATTTTTTTCGACTTCATCTATATCGTAAAAGTAATTTACTAACAAACCGGCTGATTGCATTAGCCCTTTTTCTGATTTGTCCCCTAGCCAGTTTAAGCGCTCAATACGGGCACCATTGCCTAAATGGAAACGTGTTACTGGATCATAAGGCTTACCTGATTTCTTCGCGTTGATGAGATATTGAGCGCAAAGCTTCATCAAAATAGGTTGTAATAAATCGCAATGTTCTTGGCTAGCAGGCCAATTTACTTCATTCATTAGGCTTAACGTTGTGCGCGAGCTGCTGTTAATAAATCGGCTTTCTAAATTATCCAATTCATGAGATAGCCAACGTCGGAAGGTTGGTATAGGAGATAATGTTGCAAACTGGGTTAATTGAGGGCATTCTTTTTTTAGCTCCATGACCACCTGTTTGATTAAAAAATTACCAAATGAAATGCCTGCTAATCCAGATTGGCAATTACTAATAGAATAAAAAATGGCCGTATCTAGGACGTCATTATGACTATTATCATAGGGATTAGGATCAATTAAAGGATCAATCGCGCTCGCTAAACCATTTACTAACGCGACCTCTACGAATATTAAGGGTTCGTTTGGTAATGAGGCGTGGAAAAAAGCATAGCACCTACGGTTCGGCCCCAGCCGTTTTTTTAGATCATCCCAACCAGACATGGAATGCACGGCTTCGTATTCAATCAGCTTTTCTAGAATAACGGCCGGAGTATTCCAATCAATTTCTGCTAGGGTTAAAAACCCTCTATTAAACCAAGATTTAAGCAAATGCAGTAAGTCAAAATCAATCGGTTTAAGCTCAGGATGGTCTTTTACGAGGCGCAGAAAGTCTTTACGTAAAGCCACAATGACTTCTGTTCCCTTGGAGGCCATATTCATGCGTTTAAATAATTTTTGACGAGGCGCCTCGATAGCTTCGCTTAAAGCAACATAAGAGTCATAGCTAGGTTCATCACGATAGGCATTAGCGAGAGTAATAACCGCTTCAGGGTCGGGTGAATACTGTTCTAGTAAATGCTGGAAGAAGCTCAACTTTTTTTCATCGTCCGCGGTTTGATACGAAGTGGCGACTTCGTTCGCAATTGCGGTTCCAAGAGCTTCTCCTTTATTTGACATTAAGTCAGCGCAATATTCTTCTAATGTCTTTGATTTTCGGGAATCATTCTTGCGAGACAACATCTCACGGCCAACATCTGCAACCGAACTTAGCCATTTATTCAACAACATACAAACCCTTAACACTTATGATTTTTAGATTGGTTTTAAGGTATAAGATTGTCGCATGGAAGGTAAAAAAGAGCATCTTTCTTATATCGATAAATCACATTATCGAAGTATAAGTTTTTAATTTACATACTGATTAATAAATACTTTGTGGAAGTCGAAGTTTTGTCGTTTGAATGTAAAAAAGAGTCGTGTTTTGCGTTATCTCTAAATAATAAAAGTGAATAATGGCTGCTTATCTATGGGGTGGATAGGGCATCTGTTGCTCTCTCCTAAATAATAAGGGAGCAGAAGCTCTGATTATTTTTCATTAAGGAATATGGTTATGTTCATGGCATTTGTTTTTACACTTAACCAGCTTCTCAGCCATGGATTTGGCCTATTTTTATTTGCCGCTTTGGTGCCTATGATGCGTGCTGAAGTAGGTATAACTCATTGGCAGTTAGCGCTAATTGGAGCGCTAACTCAAATTGCTTACCTCGCAGGTGCTTTATTATTAGGCAGTATTGGGCATAGGATTGGTACGGTTAGATTATCCATTTCGACAGGGGCCCTAACGAGTGTATTGTTGTTTAGCCTGTCGGTTCTTGATGATCCGATATTTATTATTATGGCGCTTACATTATTAGCGGCAAGTGCCTCCATCAGCTGGGGGACCATAGTTGAAATCGTTAGCCGTCATGCCCAGAAGGGTCAATGTTCGACGTATTTAACCACGATTTCAAGTGGTACGGCCTGGGGTTATGTTATTAATGGCTGTGTGATCTTATTCGTAGTGCCTCTTTTCGGTTGGCAAGCCAGTTGGCTAATAGCATCCCTGTATGGGGCTTTTGTTGTGGTTCTGACCTTAGGTATGTTAATGAAGCTCATATCATCGCAAGCCGTAAATGATATGGAAGAGGATATTATATTAAGCCGGAGAGCGTTGTCTTCCAAGCAACTATTGAATACTGTCATTAAGCATCCTGTAGCAAGGTTCTCTTGCTTAGTGTGTTTGTTGGTTGGTTTTTCTACTATGCCGTTCTCTAATTGGCTAAACACCTACCTTGATGGATTAGGACTGGCTTCTAATCTGGGGGGTTATACTTGGACGGTAGCAGGTATTAGCGGTATTTTATCAAGCTTTCTCATTGGTAAGTTGGCAGACACAAAAGGCCATGCATATGCTTTACTGGTCATTTTTGGTGTGTTTTTCGTTTGCCTGCTTACCTTTCTCTATGATGTTGCTTTATTTTCCCCTGTTGCTGGGTTTGGTTATGGATTGATGTATTTCCCTATGTGGGGAGTCGTTGCCGGTTGGGTCGGACAATCATTTGGTTCAACGGCGACCATGCAAATTAATGGTATTTGTATGGTGACTTTTGGCTTAGGTGGTACAGTGGGGAATTTAGTAGCAGGTTATATTTATGACCTGACGCAGTCTTTAGAGCTCGTTTATATTATTATCGCTGCCGATGCTTTTTTACTGGTGCTTTTAGGATGCTGGATCATGTGGCATCAAAAACATAAGCTAACTTTGTATAATAATGCAGGCCACCCATAACTTTATTGATGTTTCTTTAATCACTGTCTAAACTGAAAAACCAAACTCATGGATGAGGAAGAGATTATGCCAAGGGCCAGAAGTCAACAAGTCAGTTTGTCTGACACGCCGTATTACCATTGCATCAGTCGATGCGTTCGCCGTGCTTTTTTGTGTGGTGAAGATTCAGTGACAGGAAAAAGCTTTGAGCACCGTCGCGGTTGGATTGAAGCGCGTATTCTCTTTTTATCGCAGATATTTTCCATTGATATTTGTGCTTATGCGGTAATGAGTAACCACCTTCATTTAGTTCTTCATGTCGATGACAAGCAAGCCAAAAATTGGTCTACACACGAAGTGTTGAGGCGGTGGCATTCTCTTCATAAAGGCACATTGTTCACTCAACAATTCGCTCGTGGTGAGGCTATGCCTGAGTATGCTATTGAATTAGCTGAAAGTTCTGCTGAAAACTATCGTTCAAGGTTGTCAGATATCAGTTGGTTTATGCGGGAGTTAAACGAACCCATCGCACGGCAAGCGAACCGTGAAGATGAGTGTACAGGTCGATTTTGGGAGGGGCGTTTTAAATCTCAAACCTTGTTAGACGAAGCCTCTGTTTTGGCTTGTATGGCCTATGTTGACCTTAATCCAATTCGAGCCAATATCGCACCCACGCCTGAAACATCGGACTTCACCAGTATCAAGATGCGAGTCAAATCAGCGAAAAAAGGTACTCAACCTAAAGCCCTGCACCCTTTTATTGGTAATGAGCGAAATGAGAAAAGCGAGGGAATTCTATTTAAGTTAACGGATTATCTTGAACTGGTTGATATGACAGGTCGTATTGCCCGACAAGACAAAAGAGGCGCGATTGACTTGTCACTTACACCCATTTTACAGCGGCTTGGAATATCGTCTGATAACTGGCTAACCATCGCCATTCAGTTTGAGCAAAATACTCATGGCGTAGTTGGCCAGGAGCACAGTATTACCCGTTACAAAAATGCTCAACCAAGGTCTAGGCCTAATAAACGCTGTTGTCGATTACTGGCCTAGACATCAAAAAGTATCTTATTTCAAGCTAGATGTGACTGACTAAGCTGTTAGTAATTTTGCTTGTCTAAACCTCCTTATTTTATAGGGCTTTACTTTTGTAAGTCTCATTTCTGATTCAAATTTCGTGTTTTTCTTGATCATCGGTGATCTCTCGAGTAGTGAAATTAGTAAACCTTCAGATAAAACTAAAAATGGGTTAACTAAAAATGGGTGTCATAGAACAAAACTAAAAATGGGTGTCATTGATCGATTTCAATTAGATAAAAGATCGTATCGATTTCAAATCGAAGTAACTTGCAGGACTCTCATATACTCCTGATCTAAGGGGAGTCGCTTTAACTTCTAATGCATCTTTACCGAGAGCAACTTTGGTGCTGTTATCGAATTGTAAAATATGGGTGTCTACTGCCATGCTGCCATGTTAAGTTGACGTTTTTTCCTTAAATTCGCACAAATCCTCAATAATACAAGCATCGCATTTAGGTTTGCGGGCGACGCAAATATAGCGTCCGTGTAGAATCATCCAATGATGGGCGTCTAGCAAAAACTCTTTTGGAACAAACTTTAATAGCTTGGCTTCGACTTCTAATACATTTTTACCGGGAGCAACTTTGGTGCGGTTACCAAAGCGAAAAATATGGGTGTCTACTGCCATGGCGATTTGACGAAAGGCAGTGTTTAAGACCACATTTGCTGTTTTACGGCCAACGCCGGGTAGGGCTTCTAAGTCTTCTCGATTATCCGGCACAATGCTATTGTGTTTTTCAATCAGCATGCGGCATGTCTTTATGGTATTTTCAGCCTTAGCGTTAAATAGGCCAATGGTTTTGATGTATTCTTTGAGGCCATCAACGCCTAAAGCAAGTATGGCTTCAGGCGTATTGGCTACAGGGAACAGTTTTCTGGTGGCTTTATTGACACTGACATCTGTTGCTTGTGCAGACAATAAAACAGCGATAAGCAGTTCAAACGGTGAGTTGTATTCTAACTCTGTTTTTGGGTTTGGATTTTCTGCTCGTAAGCGGCTAAAAATCTCATGTCTTTTTTGCTTATTCACTGTATGTTATCCCTATTTATATCTATGTCATCAAAACAGAGCTTATTTTTCGCTATTATGCGATTAATTCTAACGTTAAGAGTGTGTTATTGCCGCCTTTATTAAGCCACATTTCCTGTTACTCGAACGCGTTTCGAGCCAGGAGCGGTTTTTTCTTTCTTGGCTTCTATGCGCGCTTTTTCTTTTTGATCCCAGTAGTTTTTCAACGCAATTAAAAGACCTAAACCAATGAAGGCTCCAGGAGGTAAAATAGCGAACAGGACATCGTTATAATCAGAAAAGACAACCCACTTCCAGTCGCTTGCTATATCGCCAAACAACAGTGACATATCAGAGAAAAGTGTTCCCTGACCTACTAACTCACGCATGCCTCCTAATACCACGAGAATGATCATAAACCCAAGCCCCATCATAAAGCCGTCTAAGGCTGAAGGCAGAATGGGATTACGACTAGCGAAAGCATCCGCACGTCCTAAAATTGCACAGTTGGTCACAATGAGTGGAATGAAAATACCCAGAATTTGATAGAGCTCATAGGTATAAGCTTGCATTAATAATTCAATACAGGTGGTAAATGACGCTATGATCATAACAAAGGCGGGCAAACGTACGGCGTCTGCTACATAGTTACGTATTAAAGAGACCGCCATATTAGATCCGACTAATACCACAAGCGTGGCTAAACCTAGGCCGATGGCATTAACAACAGTGCTCGTTACCGCTAGAAGAGGGCACAGACCCAATAACTGGACTAAGGCTGGGTTGTTCTTCCAAATGCCGTTGTAAACGATTTCGGCGTAGTCTGTTCCTGTTTTCGTTGTTTCTACTGTGTCATCAACTAAGTTGTTATCACTCATTTTATATCCTGTAACGGCTAAAACCTGATGGTTAACGTTTTAATAAGCTGTCTTTGTTTTGTTCAAAGTAGGTTAGTGTATTTTTTATGGATCGAACCACGGCACGAGGGGTAATGGTGGCCCCCGTAAACTGATCAAAAGCACCACCATCTTTTTTTACTTGCCAATGTTTCTCGGCATTTTCATCTAAGAAGGTACCAACAAAGCCATTAACCCAGGGAGACTTCTTAATATCTACTTTATCACCAAGCCCTGGTGTTTCTTTATGGCTGATGATACGTGTACCTGTGACTATGCCATTTTTATCTATGGCGACGAGCAGATCTAAATTCCCGTTATAGCCCCCTGGAGCCGTAGTTTCAAAGATGATAGCGGTTACCTCGCTATTCATTCTCGCAAAATACGCATGGTGAGGTTCTGTTGAGCCTAACAGTGGATCTGACAGCGTTATTACATCTGTATAAAGTTCATTGTTGTAGCGATCCGTTGGCAAAATTTCACTAAATGCCGCTAATTGAGCTTCAATAATATTATTGGCAATGGTTTCTTTTGTTAATTGGTTCGTGATGGCAATAATTCCTGCGGTGACTACAGCAAAGAGGCCTAATCCAAGGCTATTTCGGCGAATAGAGGCAATAAGATCCATTATTTAGAGTCTCCAATTTTCAGGCCTTTTTTGGCTTTTGTATGACCGTATGCTCGTGGCTGGCTGTAGTAGTCGATAAAAGGTGCGGCAAAATTCATCAGTAACACCGCGAAAGCAATCGCGTCAGGGTAACCTCCCCAGGTTCGAATAATGTAAATTAAGACACCAATGCCGCAACCGTAGAACAGTTTGCCCTTATTACTTGTGCATGAGGATACAGGGTCGGTAGCAATAAAGAAGGCACCAAACATGGCGGCCCCAGTGGTTAAATGAAAATAGGGTGTAGCGGCATTACTGGAATCCACCATATAGAATAGTGAGGCCATCACAGCCAAAGCGCCGAGAAATGCCACGGGGGTGTGCCAAGTGATAATACGCAAATAAAGTAAAGCTAACCCTCCAAGAAGGTAAGCCATATTGACATAAAACCAGTTAGATAGATTGGCAGTACTTAGCCCTTCGATACTGGCAAAAGCTTCCGAGCTCATTAAGCTTTCTTTATGTTTAAATGCATCTAAAGGCGTAGCCATTGTATAGCTGTCGATAACAGGCGCACTGGATAAAATGGCCGCTAGTGAATCCGTCAAAGGTAAGGTCGCCTGAGCGATGACAAGATCGGCTGAACCTAGCCACTGTGTCATAGGCACAGGGAAAGAAACTAAAACAATAGCATAACCGACCATGGCAGGATTGAAAGGGTTATTACCCAAGCCGCCATATACTTGTTTGGCAAAAATAATCGCAAACGAAGCGGCGGTAACCGTCAACCACCAAGGAACGCTTGGAGGTAAGGCTAGGCCAAGTAATACGGCTGTCAGTACCGCGCTGTAATCTTTTAAAAAGAATGCAATGGAGCGTTGACGTAATTTTAAAATAAGCGCTTCACTGGCTAACGCGGCCACAATGGCAATCATGATATTAACTAGCGTACCCCAGCCGAATAGTGCTGTCTGCACCACCAGTCCAGGTACCGTCGCTGCGATAACCATTAACATAACCCACGAGGTTTTGCGGCCTGCTCTTTGAGTATGAGGAGAAGTAATCCTTAAAAGTGCCATTTAATTTTTCTCTTGCGTGTTGAGGAGTTGAGACAGCTCGGTTTCAGCGACCATTTGAGCGGCTTGCTTTTCGCTGATGGCGATTTGTATCTCAGCGGCATTCTCCGGCTCTTTCTCCAATTTTTTATTGAGTTTACTTAATTGTGCTTTTGCTAAAGCGACGGCAATTTTTTGTTTTTTAATTTGATCGGCCAATGGGTTTGGTGCTTCTGCTTTAGTATCAGAAGATGTGTTTGTCGATGATGGCGTTAGTTGGGCTAATTGCGCTTGTAGTGCGGTAACTTTAGCTTCATTCTCGTTTAACTTCTTCGTCAACCCTGATGCTTCGATAGCACTCTCGTCTAAACCGTCACTTTTCATCGCGTCTATGTTTTTCTTGGCTTTTTTAACAGCCGCATTGGCAATAGCTATATCAATTTTTAACTTTTTGCTGGCCACTTGATCCGTGTCTGACGGCCCTTTTCTTTCGACAGTGATCGAGTTTTTCTCCGTAGAAGACTTTTCAAACGCGTCTTTCGCCGCCGTCAGAGACTTATCCAATTCAGCGGCACGTGATGTGGCTGTCTCAAGTTGTTGATTAAGTTCACCCAGTTCTGGCGCATTAATGTCTTCTGCCCGTTTAATGGCTTTTTCAATTTTCTTAACCGCTGCTTTTGCGATGGCGGTATCGATTTTTAATTGTTTAATGGCCGCCTCTTCTGAGTTGGTGACCTTGGCAGTTTTAACGGGTGCCGGTGCCACTGTACTTAATTCAGTTTCTAACTGGCTGAGAGTGTTTTTTTGTTCATCTACTTCAATCTGGAGTTGAGAAATCGATTCGCTTCTCTCTTCTTCTTGGGCTGTAGTGAGGGCTTTTTCTAATTTTTTCAACTTGGCTTTAGCAATAGCAATGTCTATTTTTAACTTTTTGCTTGCATCATTTGCCGTCGATGGTTTTGCGGCTTCAGGTGTACCTGCGGCTACTTTTTTATCATGGTCTTTCTTTGGGGCCGGTTTGGTTCGAGCTAAACGTTTCGCTTCTTTCTCAGCGGCTTCTGCTTCTTGTCGTGCTTTACGAGCCTCGAAACGAATTTTTGCATGATCCGATTTAATATTCGCTTCGCGAGCTTCTCTAATTTCGCTTTTTCCATGACGGTAATATTGCACTAATGGAATGTTGCTAGGGCACACATAGGAACAAGCGCCGCACTCAATACAATCAAAGAGGTTGTAATGTTCTGCTTTTTCAAATTCTTGACTCTTGGTAAACCATAATAATTGCTGCGGTAGCAAGCTCGCAGGACAGACTTGTTCACACATTCCGCAACGAATACACGCTTGTTCTGGTGCTGGCTGAGGTAACTCTTTTGCCGTACCCGCTAGAATACAGTTCGTTGTTTTTACGACAGGAACCGCATGGTTTTCTAAGGTAAAGCCCATCATAGGGCCACCCATGATTAACCTTTGTAATTGAGACGCATCACAGCCCGCGTAATTAAGGAGGTGCTCAATAGGTGTGCCCAGAAGGACTTCTACGTTTTGTGGCTGAGAAAGTGCGTCACCAGTAAGAGTCGTAATGCGTGAAATTAACGGTTTTCCAAGCACGATTGCATCGTAAATAGCCACGCAGGTTCCAACGTTTTGGCAAATAATACCAATATCTATAGGGTGTTTTCCGCTTGGTACTTCTTGATCTGTGAGCAATTGAATCAGTTGTTTTTCACCACCGGATGGGTATTTCGTTGGAACAACAACCAATTTTATTTGCTTTTCAAGATGACGAATTCTTAGTTCATTTTGTAACCGTTCGATTGCTTTTGGCTTGTTGTCTTCAATACCTATTAATACTTCATTGGCTTCTGCAAGGAATTGCAAAATTTGTATACCTTGCACCAATTGTGCTGTTTTCTCGCGGATCAGCATGTCGTCCGCCGTAATATAAGGTTCGCATTCGGCGGCATTGATAATCAAATATTCAAGGTTGTTTTTTTGTGCACCTTGCAGCTTCACCTGAGTTGGAAACCCCGCGCCTCCCATGCCGACAATGCCCATTTCAGCAAGATAGGTTAATACGTCTGTTTTAGTGGATTCTTGCCATAAGGGTAACGGGTGAAGCTCACACCATGTTTCTTGATTGTCAGGTTCAAGGACAATACATGCATCCTGTAAACCTGATGGATGAGCAATGGCTTTTTCTTCAATGGCTTTGATGTGACCAGAAGTTGGAGCATGTAAAAAACTACTTAAAAAACCATTGTTAATAGCAATCGTTTGCCCCTTCAAAACATAATCACCAACATGGACTAACGGGCGAGATGCCTGACCAATGTGCTGTCCTAGCGGCAGAATCAGTTCTTGAGGAAGCTTAGGTTTACCCAATGGGAGTTGTAAAGATTGGGTCTTGTTCTGTTCAGGGTGAATACCACCGTGAAAATCAAAAATCGTTGCGGCAGATGACATTTTAGTGACTGGCCTCCGTTGAAGGTTGACGGTCAGTAGCAATTAAATTTCCAGGGCGTGACATAGGACCAACGGGTTTATCCCATGACCATGTTTTTGCCGTCACACCTATTTCAACCATATCAATACAATCTACTGGACAGGGTTCTATACATAAATCACAGCCAGTACATTCATCGGCAATCACCGTGTGCATTTGTTTAGCGGCACCTAAGATGGCATCAACAGGACAGGCTTGAATACATTTAGTACAGCCAATACATTCATCTTCACGAATCACAGCAACGCGTTTTGCGGTTTCTTCTCCGTGATCCCCATCTAGAGGAATGGCTTCCACATCTAATAAGTCTGCTAGTGCTTGAATTGTAGCTTGGCCTCCAGGAGGGCAGTGGTTGATAGCTTCTCCATTCGCAATGGCTTCAGCGTAAGGACGACATCCAGGGTGTCCACATTGCCCACATTGTGTTTGTGGCAAAATCGCGTCAATTTGCTCTACAATAGGATCACCTTCGACATGAAAACGGACATTGGCAAATCCTAGAATTGCTCCGAAAATAAGAGAAAGCAGTAACAGTATGCCTACAGCGATAAGTATGGTTGTCATAGGGGCACCTATATTTGAACTAAGCCAGTGAAGCCCATAAAGGCAAGAGCCATCAGGCCTGCGGTTAACATACCAATGGCTGAGCCACGAAATACACTGGGTACATCAGCAACATTAATACGTTCGCGCATGGCAGAAAATAAAATTAATACGAAAGCGAAACCCACTGCGGCGCCAAACCCATAAAGAATGGAGTCAACAAAACCGTGCTGTTTACTGGTATTTTGTAAGGCCACACCCAATACCGCACAGTTAGTAGTAATAAGTGGTAGGAATATCCCCAGAACACGATAAAGAAGAGGACTGGTCTTACGAACAACCATTTCCGTGAACTGTACGACTACGGCGATGACAAGAATAAAGGAAATGGTTTTCAAATACTCAAGTCCAAAAGGTCGTAGAATGTATTCGAAGGTCAAATAACTACATAAGCTCGACAAGGTTAAAACGAATGTTGTCGCCATTGCCATACCGATCGATGTTTCTAATTTACTCGAAACACCCATAAAAGGGCAAAGACCTAAAAATTGTACCAGCACGAAATTGTTTACCAATATAGTACTGACCAAAATTAAGAGATATTCAGTCATCTCACGTCCAAATAAAAATTATGGTGGGTTTATAAAGTAATGCGCGCAAAAGGAACCTATTTGCAGCGTAACTATACCAAGCGGCTTATAACTAACAAAACTAAAAATGCGTATTCTTTAGTCTTATTTAGAATATAATTAATAAGGTATTCTTATAAGAGTGGCTTTTATTATTCTATTCTAGACACTTACTTTTGTTAAGATCAGCCATAAATAGGAGTCGGTAAACACAGTAATTACCGACTCCTATTGTTTTTGATCTCTATTTTACATGATACGTTGGCCTGGTTTAGCTCCGTCATGCAGTTCCATTAAGTAAATTTCTTCACCACCAGGGCCCGCGGCCAAGACCATGCCTTCGGATAGACCAAACTTCATTTTACGTGGTGCTAAGTTAGCGACCATTACCGTCAGTTTGCCTTCTAAATCTTCTGGCTTGTAAGCCGATTTGATACCAGAAAAAACAGTACGAGTTTCACCGCCGATATCTAAAGTAAGCTTTAGTAGCTTATTTGCTTTTGGTACATGCTCAGCTTTGACGATAAGTGCAACACGTAAATCGACTTTAGCAAAGGCGTCGAAATCGATTTCAGCCGCAATTGGCTCCTTCGATAGTTCACTTATTTCCTCTACTGCTTCAGCGGTAGTTGTTGTTTCTTTCGCTGCTTCGGCAACCGCCTCTTTGGACTCTTCAATCATGGCTTCAATTTGCTTCGCGTCAATACGACCCATTAAAGGCGAAAATTTATTTACATTCTTACCGAAAAGTAATTCGCTACGATTGTCCCATGTCAGTTCTTTGTTTAAAAAGACCTCTGTATCCGTGACTAGGTTTGGCATAACGGGTTTCAAATAGGTCATCAAAATACTGAATAAATTAAGTGCAACGGTACAAACTTCTTGTGCCTTACTAAGCGTTTCTTCGTTTTTCGCTAATACCCAAGGCGCTTGATCCGCTATATACGTATTGGCTATGTCAGCAAGGCGCATGATTTCGCGGATGGCTTTGCCATATTCTCTTTGTTCAAAGAAATTCGCAATCACGTCTCCTGCATCAATAAAGCTTTGTATCATTTCCATTTCAACAATATCAGTAGAGAGGGTGTTGTCGAATTTTTTGTTGATAAAGCTAGCGGTACGGCTGGCGATATTGACAATTTTGCCTACCACATCCGAGTTTACTCTTTGTACAAAATCTTCAAGATTTAAATCGATATCATCGATGCTGTTGTTTAACTTAGCCGCAAAATAATAACGAATGTATTGAGGGTCTAAATGATTGAGGTAGGTTCTTGCCATGATAAAAGTACCGCGAGATTTGGACATCTTAGTACCATTAACCGTAACGTAGCCATGGGCGTTGACGCCAGTTGGAGTACGGTAACCAGCAGAGTGCAACATGGCTGGCCAGAACAACGCATGGAAGTTAATAATATCTTTACCGATAAAGTGATACAGTTCGGCGTCAGAATCTTTTCCCCAATAGTCATCAAACTCTAAACCTTCCGTACGATCACAAAGGTTTTTGAAGCTGGCCATGTAGCCGATAGGGGCATCTAGCCAAACGTAAAAATATTTACCTGGTGCATCTGGGATTTCAAACCCAAAGTAAGGTGCATCACGGCTGATGTCCCATTCCTGTAAACCAGAGTCTAACCATTCTGAGAGTTTATTTGCGACCTGATCTTGTAAGGTGCCACTGCGAGTCCACTTTGCTAGAAACTCTTGGAAATCGGGCAGTTTAAAAAAGTAATGTTCGGATTCTTTTTCAACTGGAGTGGCGCCTGAATAAACAGAACGAGGGTCAATCATCTCCATTGGTGTATAAGTAGCTGAACAGACTTCGCAATTATCGCCGTATTGATCTTCTGCTTTACATTTAGGGCACGTCCCTTTAATAAAGCGATCCGCAAGGAACATTTCTTTTTCCGGGTCATAAGCTTGAACGATAGAGCGAACAGAAATTTTGCCGTTTTCACGTAACGCTTTATAAATAGAAGACGATAGCGCTTTGTTTTCTTCAGAATGGGTCGTATGGTAGTTGTCGTAACCGATTAAAAAATCGTTAAAATCGGCCATGTGTTCTTTACGCACGCCATCGATCAGTTCTTCAGAGGTAATTCCATTATTATTGGCTTTAATCATAATGGCGGTACCATGTGCGTCATCTGCACAAACCGCTGTACATAAATGACCTCTTAGTTTCTGGAAGCGTACCCAAATATCAGTTTGAATATGTTCAAGCATATGACCTAAATGAATGGGTCCATTTGCATAAGGAAGGGCGCTAGTAACTAAAATTTTGCGTTGCGAGTGTGCCATTTTATGTGAGCCTATTAAATATGATGACATTCCAGTAGTTTTTTATGATGGGTAAATAGACACATCAACAAAATAACCTGTGGATTTAAGTGTGGCGCTCGAATCTTTATCGGATCAAATCCGCTATATTCGTTAATAATCTAGGAATAGAAGAAAAGATTGATTCGGGTCGCTATTAAAATTCTAACCGCGTAATTATAAGAACCACTGAAATAGGTGCAAGTGCTGGGCTTGCTTTTATGGCAAATGCCCCCATTTTTTCACAATTATGAGCGTAATTTTACCTGTGCTCGCGGTATTTCATTTTAGGAGAAGCGTTTCATGCTAACCGACGTACAAATATTGTCTGAATTAAAGGCTTTAGAAGATGTGAATTCAGGGGCGGACTACGGCGATGTGTGGCAATTATCGACTCAACCTGAGTCTATAATGCTTACATTACGCTTACCTTATGTCGCTCAAACAGAGAAACAAAGCCTGATCAATCGTATTCAAGGTACCTTGAGCCGATTAGGTGAAATACGCCCCGTTCGTTTAAGTATTGAAAGTACAATCGAAGCTTATGGTACTCAGGGTAACTTACCTGGTATGGCAGGGGTTAAAAACGTGATTGCCGTTGCATCTGGGAAAGGAGGTGTAGGTAAATCTACCACAACCGTCAATCTGGCGTTAGCCATGGCTCAAGAAGGCGCAAAGGTTGGTATATTGGATGCCGATATTTATGGTCCTAGCCAAGGGATGATGTTGGGTTTTGATGCGGAGACTCGGCCTAAAGTACGCGATGAAAAGTTTTTTATTCCACCAGTTGCCTATGGCGTACAAGTGATGTCTATGGCTTTTTTAATGACCAAAGATACTCCTGTTGCATGGCGTGGACCTATGGTTACGGGTGCACTGATGCAACTATTAACCCAAACGGATTGGGATGATTTGGATTTCTTATTTGTTGATATGCCGCCGGGTACGGGGGATATTCAGCTGACTCTGTCACAAAAAGTTCCAGTAGCGGGATCTGTTATTGTCACCACGCCTCAAGATATTGCCTTATTGGACGCTCGTCGTGGTATTGAGATGTTTCGTAAAGTAAATATCCCTGTGCTGGGAGTCGTAGAAAATATGTCAACTCATATTTGCTCCAACTGTGGTCATCATGAGGCTATTTTTGGTGACGAGGGTGGGGACGCATTAGCGCAAGAATTTGATGTTAACGTATTGGGAAAATTGCCTTTAAGTTTAGCGATTCGTAAACAAAGTGATGCCGGTGCACCTCCTGTAGTAAGTGACGAAAAAGGTGATGTGGCGGCAATTTATCATTCGATTGCGCGCAAGCTTGGTGCTACTCTTGCCAATTCAAATACTTCTTTTGAAATGCCAACTATAGGCATGAGTGACGACTAAGGAAAAATAATGCGTTTGTGTGACCGAGATATCATAGCCGCCCTTGATGAGGGCGTTATCACCATTGATCCAAGGCCCGATAACAATTCTATCAGTGGGGTATCTGTAGATTTAACTTTGGGTAATTCCTTTCGAGTTTTTCAAGGGCACCCTGCACCTTATTTGGATCTAAGTGGGCCAAAAGAAGCGCTTAATAAAACCATTGAATCGGTAATGGGTGATGAGATTATTTTACCTGATGGAGAACCTTTTTTTATTCACCCCGGAGAACTGGTATTGGGTGTCACTAAAGAATCTATCTCCATTCCTGAACATTTAGTTGGTTGGCTAGATGGCCGTTCTTCTTTGGCCCGTTTAGGGTTGATGGTACACGTTACCGCACATCGAATTGATCCTGGTTGGAGTGGTGGTATTGTTTTAGAATTTCTGAACGGGGGGAAGCTGCCTTTAGCCGTTTGTCCAGGTATGACCATTGGTGCGATTAACTTCGAAACCATGTCTGGTCCGGCCGATCGCCCGTATAACAAACGCGATAACGCCAAGTATCGTGATCAAAGCTCCGCAGTTGGGAGTCGTATTAGTAATGATGAGAAGTTTAGCTAGTATGTTATTGAGTTGCCTATACTAAAGAACTACATCTAGTCTTGCCTTTTTCATTAGAGCCTATAGGGTACTAGTGTGAAAAAGGTAGGGCTTTTTAACGCTGTGAGCTAACTGAAATACAGTAAACTTAACGCATAAATTTCAGCCCACTTGGAAAGTATATGAACCTTACGGTAGCTCTAGGCGAAACAGAAAAAACTAACCTTATCATTCAACGTAACTGGATTACCGGTAGCCTCTTTTACGTAGAAAATGGTGAAATGAGGTCCTTGAATAAACCAACTCATTCTGAGCGAAGTTTCCTTATAAGTCGTAAACAAACGTTTGAATTCACTGTTGGCTTAGATGAAAAGCATAATATACGTCTAGAGCGTATTCGGCCTTTAGTATTTGGAGGGGTTCGGCCACACAGTTATGAAATTTTTGTTAATGATGAACTTATTAAAAGCTATAAAGGATTTTAGCTCATCTGAGACCTCACGAAGTCTATTTTACGAATGTAGAGATAACTCCACCTTGATCAAAGTTTGCAGGAAGCGTTCGAAAAAAGGCTACATTTTATTTTTTTTGTAATTTTAATGAAGGTTGTAAGTTTTTGTAATTAGATCTTCTTATATTTTCTAACTGATTGTAATTTTTGATTTTTTTTTTGAATGTTGATTTATGCAGTAGTTTTTTCTTTTTTTACGATATTTTTTAAGTCCTTGAAATCTCTAGTTAATATTTTTTGGGGGGAATTAATGTGGTAACTCTTGTTTCTATTATGTTCTGAATATTTGTGTTGAAAAGAAAAAATGGTGGTAGTGTAGTGAACTTATTTAATTTTATATTCTAATATTTACGTTGGGATTGTGTATTCCTCCCATTAGATAGATTTTTGAATTTTCTTTTTTAGAAAACTATCATTTATTTTAATTAGAATAGATAATAATTTGGAGAAATCAGCATGGCGATTACTGATCAGCAAGAAAATCAGATATTCAAAACGATTATAGGTTTGTTTAATGGCGGTATTGATGCTAACAATTTGTCGGCGTTTGCTAGCTTTATTGATTCAGGGAATAGCTTATTAGATTTATCCAACTTCCTTGCAAGTACATCCATTTTTAAAGAAACCATTATGGGAGGAAAGGTCACTGTAAAAAGTCAAGTCGATGTGATGATGCACAACTTTGGCTTAACTTCTAGTACAGACCCTTCAAGCGCGGGTTTTGAGGCTGAAGCTTTTTTCACTGCACAAATTAATGCTGGGGTAGGGTTCGGAGCTATCGTTTTTGAGGCTATTAATTATCTTTCTCAAGAGAACCTACCTACACCTTTTGTACCATACGCCACGTTATTAAATAATAAGGCTCAAGTATCTAAAATATTTGTAGGAACCAACCCTCCTGCGGATGTCGCTGTATTAATCGGGCTGATGAATGACGTCACGTCCTCTAATACGGTTACACCTGAAGATGCGGCTGCCTACGTTGATGCCTATTCAGCGAATAAGGTGCTACTGACGAGTGCTGCTGATAACCTAACGGGTACAGCTAGTAGCGATGTTTATTCCGCTGTTAATGATCCTACAGGCAATGCCACGACACTATCTAATGCTGATGTTATTGATGGTGCTGGCGGTACTGACCAACTTGACTTGCGGATTGCCAGTGTAATGAACTCGGGTAATGGGGGCGATACTATTTCGCCATTACTATCGAACATTGAGAATTTTTACCTAAAAAATCAAACAACAGACTCCTTTAAGTTCAATTTTGAAAATGTCATAGGAGAAGCTCATATTTGGGATAAGGGCTCCATATCTGGTGCACATACTAAAGTAATCAATATTGATCCTATGACGAAAGTTGGTATGTTGGGAACGCAAGGGCTGTTTTTTGCCCATTTTAGTGGTGATCGTTCAGGAACTACCGATGCGTTTACGCTTGATTTAAATGGAGCAGGAACAAAAGAACATTTTAGCGTTTTTAGTACGATTCATGCAGATGAATTGGATGATGATAGTTTTGAAATTGCTCATATTATAAGCTCGACAAATGCATCCTATATCACAATAGGGTTGAATAAGATGACCCTTTCGACCTTGGATATTTCAGGTGATGCGACTTTAGTGATGGATGACCACAATGATTTTACGGGCTTAAGTACCATTTATGCATCCTCGATGACTGCTGGTGGTATAGATATTGATGCTCGTGATAGTGAAGAGAGCAATTTTATATTTATCGGAAGCTCGGTTGATGATCGTATTGTATTGAAGAACAGTACGGTCAATTTGTCTGCATCACTTAATGGAGGCGATGGTCAAGATACCCTAGCAACCTTTAGTTTTAATAACTTAGATGCCGATGCGTTAAATAGAGTTATTGGGATTGAGCTATTGGAAGGAGCTAACGGAGCAGAGAGCTTAAGTGCATCCGATTTTACCAGTATCAATGATTTTCTTTTTACCGGTACAACATCAACAAATAATGGTTTTACTTTATCGAATCTTGAGACAAATGACAGAAGTATTTTTTCTACCGATATAGTTTCTGGTGGGAGCTATGCTCTTCGTCTAGAAGGTAAAAATGCAGGTAATACCGCCACTATTGAAATGCGTAGTAGTGATGCTACAAATGGTGAAACCATATTAACGGCGACATCAAATAATAATGAAAGATACGGTATTGAAATACGCTCTAATATCTCCTCATTAACACTGGATTCTACTGGAACGGGCTCCAATGCCCATGTGATAGAAACGAGTCAAAGCAATAGTTATTTTGGTTCTGCTATTGGAAACTCAAGTACGTCCGTATTTAATATTACTGGGTCTCATGACCTTAGTCTTATGGCTAAAGTTGGAACAAACCTTTCTAATGGTAATAAATTAAATGGTTTTTCTGATGCAGCAAATGTTGATGCCAGTACGTTTACTGGTGTTTTACGTATTGCTGGCTCGTCTTCTGATGATGTAATTAAGGGCGGGAGTAATGACGATATCATTTATGGGCAAGGCGGTTCTGATTCATTAATTGGTAATGGCGGGGCGGATCAATTCAGGTTATCTGGATACAATAATCAAACGGATGTTATTACTGATTTTAATCAAGGAACAGATAAAGTTGGTTTAAATGAATTTGATTTTACCAATACAAATGCTACTGCGAATGGTGTAGCTTTATCCCTGACTGATTATATTGAAAACAGGCTTGCCATTACTAATATCGGTAGTTCAGATGCAGATAAAGTCATTGAATTGCAGTCCTCTTTAAATAATGGACAGATTTCTACAGATACAGGTGCGGATATTGAGGCTTTTGTCCTTGTTCATAATACAACCTCTGGTAATGCTGAGTTGTGGTATGACAATGATTGGAGCACGTCTAGTAATCGAGATCATGTAATTACTTTTGACAACATCACTGATTTAGTAGGCGTTCAATCTTTTACTCATTCAGATTTTGTTGAATATACTTATTAAAGATTTGTATCAATATTTTGTTAAAATAATAGTAAATTAAGGTGATTATAGGTGGGTGGTTGAAAGTGTACGAGCCCCCACCTAATTATTTAATCAATAGATGTATGTCCGCATTATTTTTTAAAACATTCTATTGTAAGCCTATATGACAATCTCCATCGGATGCTGCTTCTATTTGTGTTTAAGTAAATAAATGCAAACGTCTAGAATATATGATTAGTAAAGGACTGTTAATATTCTAGGGTATAGGGCGCTTTGTGGTTTATGAAGCTCACAAGTACGTATTTGAGATGTTGATAGTATGTTGCCGTATATCAATGTACATTTGTTACTTAATCTTTTTCTTAATTCAATTCTATAAAGGTCTGTTACCAAGACGGCCACCGTAATTCCCTGCAATATTGGCGTTCAAATAGGAGTGCTAGATGCAAACTAAATTTACTGTTCAAATTGATTCCTTCCACAAAGTTAACAAAATCCAAAATGCATGGTCAAATGAGGATTATCGTGCCCTTATGATGATTATGAATTTTGATGATGATCTCGATACCATGGATGCCGCAGAACTTAAAGAAATGTGTATGATGTCGTTAAATGATCAATCACCTGCGGAAGCCGCTAAGGTGGTGCTAACGCATTTATTCCCTGATTTATCCCCGGGTAAGGTGGATCAAATAAGTCATGATATGCTGGATGATCGTTCCTGGGAAGAGTATTCAGACTGCCTATATCATGAGCGTTTTTTTAATGCTTATGCCTTATTACGAGAAGCGTTTAATGGCGTTTTTGCGAAGCCAACAGGCGTTGAGTTTACGATGACGGTGACGGCATTTCATATTGAAGATATGGAGATATTTGATAACTCACTCAACTCTTCTATTGTGAGATTATTAGCAAGTGGGCAAGATGATAACGCCTTAATAAATCGTTTATATGAAGATCAGATACAAGGGGAGCAATTTCCTCAGGCCCCTGGTATTGTATGGCAGCTTAAGCAGGTAGTAGATAGTGGATTATCTCGTCAGTTTAGCTTAATCAGCTCCTATTTTTGGCTGGAAAATTTTGATCAACTAGAGGCGTTTAATGCTGCTTCTCATGCAGATACAGAGGATTAAAGAAAAACCGTAGTCCAGATTAATAGTGTATTAAGCTAAAGCGCTGCCATTGGTGGCGTTTTTTATTGTCTTAATGTCTTTTTTGTCAAGATCAGTATATTGGGTGCTTTCATCATGGTAAAACTAAGAAGGTATGAGCATGCGTTACCAAGGTATAAAAGTGACAATGATAACGGGATTTCTTGGTGCGGGGAAAACGACTTTGATTCAGCATATGTTGGCACAAGCGCCAGCGTATGAGCGTTGGGCTGTGTTGGTAAATGAGTTTGGCGATATAGGCTTAGATGCCGCGCTATTAGAGAAAGAGGTCGTGAAGGGGAAGCGCTTAATTGATGGTGGCAAGCATCCGGTTGTTATTAAGGAAGTACCTGGTGGTTGTGTCTGTTGTGCGACATCAGCTGCCTTTGCGCTGGGGTTAAATCAACTGATTCGGCAGCAAAATCCTGATCGCATTTTTATCGAACCGTCGGGCTTAGGTCATCCAAAGCAAATTTTACAAAAATTGAAGGCGCTAGAGTATCGAGAAGTCTTGATTGTGACGGGCGTATTTTGTGTTCTGGATGCCCGTAACCTTGCTGATCGTCGTTATACTCAACATGCAATCTTTAATGACCAAATTGATGTGGCGGATGCGATTGTTTTTAGTCATAGGGATTGCTATAGCGATAAGGATGTTGTGCAGCTTTCGTCCTTTTGTCAACAAAAAGCAAAAAAAAACTATTTTGCCACTGATCCGATGACGTTATCTCTAGAAAATCTAGATATTGGTTTAATGGGGGCATCTGACTTAATAAAGGAAGCGTTTATAGGCAGTGAAGGGGATTATTTGCATCCTCACGACAATCACGACAATCACGACAATCACGACAATCACGACAATCACGACAATCACGACAATCACGACAATCACGACAATCACGACAATCACGACAATCACGACAATCACGACAATCACGACAATCATCATGATTCCCATTATCTAAAAAAACACTCACCCCTAACAAATCAAGTTTATTATGTAAAAGAGCAAGATGGGATGAAAGTGGCGGGCTGGTGTTGGCCAGACTCGAGGGTGTTTTCTGAAGAGAGATTGAGGTTGAGCTTGCTAGAAATGGTGTCTATAGAAGACGTTTATCGTGTTAAGGGCGTATTTCGTTTAATTGAAGGGCAAGGGTTATTTATTAATGCATCGAGAGGTGAGCTAATGATGGAATTGTCACCTTGGGTGGAAAGTAGTCGTTTTGAAGTGATTGGTTTGGCCGATTCAGTTTGGGATGATTTGATTAAAGAAATGTGTTCGAAGTTAATATAACTTATTGTTTTTATTTAACTAATTGTTAAGGTATCTCTAAGTTAAGTTTGTCAAATATTATGCTTTTATGTTTGTTGCTTGATTTTGTGATTATTTTTGTCAGGTATTATGGAGGCTTTTGTTATTGAGAGATTTATGTTTATCCTCCACTCTTAATGCATAAGCGCACCATTGAACTAATGAGTGTAACGACAAGATAAAACAATAAATGAGGTAGAGAACATGCCTGAATATAAAGCACCGTTACGTGATATTAAATTTGTCACTGAAGAGTTACTTAATTTTTCAACTCATTATGCCAACATACCTGGCGGCGAAGAAGCCACTCCAGATATGGTTGATGCCATTCTAGAAGAAGGGGCTAAGTTTTCTGAGCGTGTATTGTCACCATTAAATCGTATAGGTGACCAACAAGGTTGTACTTTTACGGATGGTGTTGTTACAACGCCTGATGGCTTTAAAGAAGCATACCAACAATATGTTGAAGGTGGATGGCCAGCATTAGCTCATTCTGAAGAAGTGGGGGGCAAGGTCTACCTGAATCGCTTGGTATGATGGTGACTGAAATGGTAGCTTCTGCAAATTGGTCTTGGAGCATGTATCCAGGATTAAGTCATGGAGCGATGAATACCATTGAAAGTCATGGTACGGATGAACAAAAGCAGACGTATTTGACTAAGCTTGTTTCTGGTGAATGGACAGGCACTATGTGTTTAACTGAGTCACATTGCGGTACGGATTTAGGTTTATTAAAAACCAAAGCCGAGCCTAACGATGACGGTTCTTACTCTATTTCGGGTACTAAGATCTTTATTTCTGCGGGCGAACACGATATGGCTGGCAACATAGTGCATATTGTATTAGCTCGTATTGCGGGAGCGCCCGAGGGAACGAAAGGCATCTCGTTATTTATTGTACCTAAGTTTAATGTTAACGAAGATGGCTCTATCGCCGATAGAAATGGTGTTTCTTGTGGATCCATTGAACATAAAATGGGCATTCATGGTAACGCGACGTGTGTTATGAACTTTGATAGTGCAAAGGGCTTCTTGATCGGGCCTGCTAATAAAGGTTTGAATTGCATGTTTACCTTTATGAATACCGCTCGTTTAGGAACGGCATTACAAGGTTTGGTTCACAGTGAGTGGGCATTACAAAACTCTGTTACCTATGCGAAAGATCGTTTACAAATGCGTTCTCTGTCTGGTGCTAAATCACCGGATAAACCGGCCGATTCAATTATTGTACATCCAGATGTGCGTCGTATGTTGCTAACGCAAAAAGCATTTGCAGAAGGCGGGCGTGCACTTGTGCATTATTGTTCTAAACTGGTTGATATTACTAAGAAAGGCTCATCGGATGAAAAAGCAGAAGCTGATGAGCTTATGTCTTTATTAACACCCATTGCGAAAGCTTTCTTGACGGAAACGGGTTTTGAATCAGCTAACCAAGGCCTACAGGTGTTTGGTGGCCATGGTTTTATTGCTGAATGGGGGATGGAGCAAAATGTACGTGATGCGCGTATTTCTATGTTGTATGAAGGTACAACAGGCATTCAAGCATTGGATTTATTAGGTCGTAAAGTCCTTATGACTCAGGGCGCAACGTTAAAACGGTTCACAAAAATTGTGCATAAGTTCTGTAAAGAACATAAAGGCAATAAACAAGTTAAGCCATTGATCAGTGAGTTAAATAAATTAAATGGCGAATGGGGGGATTTAACCCTAAAAATTGGTATGAAAGCGATGCGTAACAAAGATGAAGTTGGTGCCGCGTCATTTGATTATTTAATGTTCTCTGGTTATGTCGTATTGGCGTATTTCTGGGCCAATATGGCGGTTGTTGCACAGACTAAGTTAGATGAAGGTACGGATGAGGTGGCTTTCTATACCGCTAAGCTACAAACAGCGACTTTCTATTACGAACGTTTGTTACCTCGAACTCGTGGGCACGTTGCCGCGATGTTATCCGGGGCGGATAACCTTTTATCAATGGAAGAAGAAAATTTCGTGATTGCCTAAAAATAGTGAATGCATTTCATAGGCAATAGGCAAGTTGATGAATTTTATAATGAGTATTAGGCCATTAAAAAATAGCTTAATAAGCAAGAATTGAATAGGAATATATCTAATGAGTGATACAAAAAAAGTGTTTGAAGCTATGGTAGAACGTTTTGATACTGAAGAAGCGGATGGAATGGAAGCGGTTTTTCAGTTTGAAATTGATGATAGTGACCACTTTCACCTTGTTATCGAAGATGAGAAATGTGCCCTTCAAGAAGGTGAACATGATGATGCAACGGTGACGTTAAGCATGGACCTAGAAACGTTACAAAATGTTATGAGCGGTGAATTAGACGGTATGGAAGCGTTTATGCAAGGTAAAATCCGTGCCGATGGTGATATTATGTTAGCGACTAAACTGACGCAACTTTTCCCAAACTAGTTCGTCCGGGAAATCTGTAACATATCGACTAACATAAGCTAAACCCAACTTTTGCATCAGTTCGAAAGTTGGGTTTGTTCGTGACAGGTTTCTCCTATAAAAAAAACAAACAGGAGCGTTACTATGACTACAGACACCTCTGCTAAAAGAAAGCCGGGAAGCTGGATTCCAGAGCACCTGAATCCTAATAATTTCCAGTCAATTATTGATGTGTTCCTGCACGCCTGTAAAGAATTTAAAGACCTTCCTGCCTTTACAAGTGTGGGTAAAACGATTACCTATGGCGAACTTGATACGTTATCAAGCGGATTCGCTGCGTACTTGCAAAATAATACAGATTTAAAAGAAGGGGATCGTATTGCGATTCAACTTCCTAATGTTATCCAATCTCCTATTGCTGTTTTTGGTGCCATAAAAGCGGGTTTGATAGTAGTTAATACCAACCCTCTTTATACTCCTAAAGAATTACTGCATCAATTTAACGATTCTGGGGCTAAGGCGTTGGTTGTGTTTGCTAATATGGCTCACAATGTTGAAAGTATCATCGACAAAACGGACATAAAACATGTCTTTATTACTGAAATAGCAGACTTTCATCCAATGCCTAAAAAGCTGCTTATCAATTCCGTTGTTAAGTATGTTAAAAAAATGGTGCCGGCTTACTCCCTGCCAAAAGCCATGAGTTTTTTCACAGCGATCAAACAAGGTCAGTCGCTTAAGGTTAACCTTGTCCATAAGCAGCCTGAAGATATTGCTGTCTTACAGTATACCGGCGGTACAACAGGTGTTGCGAAAGGGGCTATGTTAACGCATGCTAATTTAATTTCTAACTTACATCAGTTAGGAGACCGACTTAGTAATCATTGTATACCTGGTGAGGAGCTCTATATTGCCCCTTTGCCAATGTATCATATTTATTCCTTCCTGATTCATGGGCTAACTTTATTAAATCGTGGTGCTCACAGCATTTTGATTCCAAATCCAAGAGATATTCCTGGCTTTGTTAAAGAGCTGAAAAAATGGCGTTTCTCTGGCTTTGTTGGTTTAAATACGTTGTTTGTTGCGCTATGTAACAATGAGGATTTTAAAAAATTAGATTTTTCTCGTTTAAAAGTCACAGCATCCGGTGGTATGGCGTTAACTCATGCCGCGGCTAATGAATGGAAAAAAGTCACTGGTCGTACTGTTATTGAGGGTTATGGGTTAACAGAAACGTCTCCGGTTGTGTCTTTTAATCCAGTAGGAAAAGAACAAATTGGTACGATTGGAGTGCCTGTTGATGATACTTTGTTGAAATTTATTGATGATGAAAACAATGAAGTACCTGAAGGTGAAGCAGGTGTTTTATGCGTATATGGGCCCCAAGTTACGAAAGGTTACTGGCAACGAGAAGACGCAACGCGTGAGTCAATGACAGCGGATGGCTATTTTATTACCGGTGATATTGCTAAAAGACACCCTGATGGGTATGTACAGATAGTTGATCGTGCAAAAGATATGATCATAGTCTCTGGATTTAATGTCTATCCATCTGAAGTCGAAGACTGTCTAAGTTCTCATGAGGAGATTTTAGAAGCGGCTGCCATTGGCGTATACGATGAAAAAACTGGGGAAGCCGTAAAAGCCTTTGTTGTATTGAAAGACCCGAAAAAAGAAATAGATGTAGCCGCTTTACGTATGTTCTGTCGTAAAGAGCTAGCGGCTTATAAAGTGCCAAAATGCATTGAAATTCGTGATGATTTGCCAAAGACAAATGTCGGTAAAGTATTGCGTCGTGCATTGAGGGATGAATAATTGCTCAGTCAATGAGATAAAAGGTTGTTGGGCCGTGAGGAAGTTCTTTCTTCTAAACGTGTATTTTTTGAAATACAAGTCACGGTGCAGTGGCTTATAAAGATGTTTAATCTAGCCATGATTAAGAAGGTAAAAATGAGTGATTTTATACAATCGAATGTTGTGAACGGCGTTCAAACTATTCGTTTAAATCGTGCCTCTAAAAAAAATGCTATCACACTAGATATGTATCAAGGTCTGACTCAATCTCTGGAAGAGGGTGAGTCGAATAAAGATATTTTAGTTACTGTCATTCATGGCGAAGGGGCCGATTTTTCGTCTGGTAATGATATTGCTGAATTTGTTCAAATAGCGCAACAACCCGATAAAATGTCTACCATAATGGCGTTTTTACGAACACTCTCTCAATACCCTAAACCTTTGTTTGCGGCTGTTGAAGGTAGAGCGGTAGGTATTGGGGCCACCATGTTACTGCATTGTGATATGGTGTTTGCAGCCCGTAATAGTTCTCTTTGTTTTCCATTTGTTAAATTAGGTGTTGTTCCTGAGGCGGCGGTAAGTTATTTATTGCCTAGCCTTGCGGGCCATCAATTGTCCTTTGAAAAACTGATTTTAGGTGAACCATTTGATGCGGAAGAAGCTCACAGCATAGGCATGATAAACCATTTATGTGAGGACGATGAAGCGTTTGCTTTGGCGATGAAATATGCGGAAAAAACCGCCAAATTACCTCCAGAAGCGGTGCTGTTAAGTAAAAGTTTATTGAAGCAGCGTTTCCAAGATGAAGTGCAAATGACACTAATGAGAGAAGGTCGTATTTTCAAAGACCGACTTCAATCTAAAGAAGCGCACAATGCCTTTAAACGATTTTTATCGAGGCCTAAAGTCGGTTAATTTATCGGTGTAGTCCTTACTTTAGAGGCTAAAAAGAGTTATTTAATCACCCTAGTTTTCTTTGTATCACGTTCAAAGAAAACTAGGGTGATTTTTTTGTCAGTGAACTGAGGCTTTTTTGTTATTGATGAAAATCTCAATGAAACTAGTATTAGTTAGATGATTTTATGATTCTCGTTTTGTTCTTGTTATCTATAGAACACCTTAATAAATTAAGGAATGAATAACTTAAATAAAGCATCTAGAGTCAACCTAATGAATATTGTAGATCGAGGTTTTATGAAGATTTTAGTCACAGTCAAACGTGTTGTAGATTACAACGTAAAAGTTAGGGTCAAAGCGGATCATTCTGCTGTTGAATTAGCGAATGTTAAAATGTCGATTAATCCATTTTGTGAAATTGCTGTAGAAGAAGCGATTCGACTAAAAGAAAAAGGAATTGCTTCAGAGATTGTCGTCGTTTCTGTGGGGCCGAAAAGCTGCCAAGAAACATTAAGAACCGCATTAGCTTTGGGGGCAGATCGTGGCATTCAGATAGAAGCGGCAGATGGATTGGATTCATTAGCCGTCGCCAAGTTGATTGCGAAAGTGGCGAAAGACGAATCGGCTGATTTGATTATTATGGGCAAGCAGGCAATTGACTCAGACAATAACCAAACAGGTCAGATGGTTGCCGCATTACTCGATTATCCTCAAGCGACATTTGCTTCTGAGATTGTTGTTGAAAACAATGTTGCAAAAGTGACCCGTGAAATTGATGGTGGACTCCAGATTCTTTCAGTGACACTACCTGCTGTCGTAACGACGGATTTACGGTTGAATGAGCCAAGGTTTGCTTCTTTACCTAATATTATGAAGGCGAAGAAAAAACCACTTGATGTGAAAACGGCCGAAGAACTTGGGGTAAATACTGACTCTAATATTGAAATAATAACGGTTATGCCGCCATCTGATCGTAAAGCCGGTATTAAAGTGAGTTCTGTTGCAGAGCTTGTTGAAAAACTTAAAAACGAAGCGAAGGTGTTGTCATGAGCCTATTAATTATTGCAGAACACGATAATAAAGAATTAAAACCGAGTACGTTAAATACCATCGCTGCAGCGCAAAAAATCACGAATGACATTCATGTATTAGTGGCGGGTATGAACTGTCAAACAGTTGCTGAACAGGCGGCTAATGCGATCTCCGTTACGCAGGTTTTGCTTGCAGATAATGGTGCTTATGAGCATCAGCTCGCTGAAAATATTAGTAAGTTAGTTGTCGATATTGCTAGGGGCTATGGCCATATTCTAGCACCGGCAACAACCGCTGGAAAAAACCTATTACCACGTGTTGCTGCGTTGTTAGATGTGGCTCAGTTATCAGACGTGATTGAGGTGATTAGTAACGATACTTTTATTCGTCCTATTTACGCTGGCAACGCCTTAGCGACAGTGAAGTCAAGTGATGCGGTTAAAGTGATGACGATACGTGCGACAGGGTTTGATCCAGTAGCGAGTCAAGGTGGTTCGGCCACTATTACCACTTTAGAGCAAGTGATTATTTCAGAAAATAGCCAATTCGTAAGTGAACAGTTAGCCGTGTCAGACCGTCCAGAGTTAACCGCGGCCAGTATTATTGTTTCTGGTGGTCGTGGAATGGGGAATGGAGAGAACTTTCAGATGCTTGAAGCGGTTGCCGATAAATTGGGTGCGGCCGTTGGTGCATCCCGTGCGGCCGTTGATGCTGGCTTTGTACCAAACGATTGGCAGGTTGGGCAAACCGGTAAAACTGTTGCACCAGATTTATATATTGCAGTAGGGATTTCTGGTGCTATACAGCACTTGGCAGGCATGAAAGACTCGAAAGTCATTGTGGCAATCAATAAAGACGAAGAAGCCCCTATCTTTCAAGTAGCGGATTACGGTTTAGTAGCCGATCTATTTGATGCCGTTCCTGAATTGGAAAAATCACTTTAATTAATTTGAGGCACGAGTGGTGATGTATCACTCGTTTGTTTAGTTTCATTCTAAGTAGATAGAACTCAATAATAAAAATCGGAGACAAACATGATATTTGAAGGAAAAGCCGTCAAAGTATCTCAATTAGAGACAGGTGTTGTTCTTGTTACTTTAGACTTACAAGGCGAGTCGGTAAACAAGTTTAATCTGCTTACTTTACAAGAATTAGGGGAGGCTGTTAAAGCTGTTAAGACCCTACCAAATGTGGCTGGTGTTGTATTTAACAGCGCCAAAGATGTATTTGTTGTAGGTGCGGATATAACCGAGTTCACAACTTGGTTTACTCTTGATGATAATGAACTTGCCGATAAGCTGAGAGAAGTTCATAAAACCTTTAATGAAATAGCCGATCTTCCTTATCCGACCGTAGCCGCTATTAACGGTATCGCATTAGGTGGTGGCTTTGAATTATGTTTAGCTTGTGATTACCGTGTTATGGCGGATTCTGCCAAGGTTGGTTTGCCAGAAACACAATTGGGTATTTATCCTGGCTGGGGTGGAACCATTCGCCTACCGCGTTTAATTGGTGTTGATAATGCGTGTGAGTGGATTTGTGGTGCGGGGCAAAAGCGCTCTGCTGATGCACTAAAAGACGGTGCGGTCGATGCCGTTGTAGCTCAAGATAACGTCTTAGAGTCCTCTCTACATTTAATCCAACAAGTCGTAGATGGTAAGTTGAAATATCAACAACGTCGTCAAGAAAATAATGCCAACATGGTGTTTTCACCCATTGAAAAAATGATGATTTTTGAATCCGTTCGTGGTGTTGTTGGGGCAAAAGCAGGGAAACATTACCCTGCGCCTATGGTTGCTATTAAAACCATTGAAAAAGTGATTGGTCAAACTCGTGAAAAAGCCATTGAAACCGAAATAGCAGGTTTTGTGAAACTGGCTAAAGGACCTGTTGCTAAAGCACTGGTTGGCTTATTCCTAAAAGACCAACAAATCAAGAAAACCGCGGGCCAATTTTCTAAAGGTGCTGAACGAGTAAAACAAGCCGCTGTTTTGGGGGCTGGCATCATGGGCGGTGGCGTGGCGTATCAGTCATCCTCAAAAGGAACGCCAATTATTATGAAAGATATTCGTAATGAAGCTCTAGAGTTAGGTTTGAGTGAAGCGAATAAGCTGTTAGGCGGTCAAGTCTCACGTGGCCGTATGACGGCTGAGAAAGCCATGAAAGCACTTAATGGTATTACGCCAGCTCTTAGTTATGGTGAGTTCGACCATGTTGATTTAGTGGTTGAGGCCGTGGTAGAAAACGTTAATGTTAAAAAAGCGGTATTAGCTGAAACAGAAAATCACATTAGCGCGGATACTATCTTAACGTCTAATACCTCAACTATTTCCATTACGGAATTGGCTAAAAATTTACAACGTCCTGAAAATTTCTGTGGTATGCACTTCTTTAATCCTGTGCATCGTATGCCATTGGTTGAAGTTATACGGGGTGAGAAAACCAGTGATGCAGCCATTGCTCGTACTGTGTCCTATGCACAAGCAATGGGCAAAACCCCTATCGTAGTGAATGATTGCCCTGGCTTCTTAGTGAACCGCGTCTTGTTTCCTTACTTCGGTGGCTTCTCCGCGATGATGAAAGAAGGCGCTGATTTCCAAATAATTGATAAAGTTATGGAAAAATTTGGTTGGCCAATGGGACCCGCTTATTTACTGGATGTGGTTGGATTAGATACGGCGTTCCATGCAGACGAAGTAATGGCAAAAGGCTTTCCTGACAGAATGCAGCATGAAGGCATTAACGTTATAGACAAATTATTTGAAGTAGAGCGCTTTGGTCAGAAAAACCAGAAAGGCTTCTACCGTTATGAAAACGATCGTAAAGGTAAACCGAAGAAAATTTTCGATGCCGAAATTCACTCTATTTTAGCACCAACAGTAGTGTCAAAAACGGAGCTTACAGAAGAAGATATCATTGCGCGTATGATGATTCCTCTATGTATTGAAACAGTACGCTGTGTTGAGGAGGGAATTGTTGGTTCTCCTGCAGAAGCGGATATGGGATTGATTTACGGTATTGGTTTCCCTCCTTATTTAGGCGGAGCATTGCATTATCTTGATCAAATGGGGTTGCAAGCATTTTGTGATTTGGCGGACCGTTTTAGCCATCTTGGTAAGCTATATGAGCCGACAACAAAAATGCGTGCCATGGCACAAAACAATGACACTTATTATGGCTCAGCCGTTTAACCTTTGGTCAGAATAGGATTAGGAGAATATCAATGAATTTCAATGAAAATGATGTAGTTGTTATCGATGCTGCCCGTTCCCCAATGGGAAAATCTAAAAACGGTGCGTTTCGTCATGTTAGAGCTGAAAATTTATCGGCCGAAGTGATTAAAGGATTGCTTGCACGTAATCCGAAAGTAAACCCGAAAGAGGTTGAAGATTTAATTTGGGGCTGTGTTAACCAAACACTTGAGCAAGGTTTTAATGTGGCCCGTGCAGTAAGTTTGTTAAGTGGCCTACCAATGACATGTGCCGCACAGACAGTAAACCGTTTATGTGGTTCATCCATGTCTGCTATTCATACCGCTGCGCAAGCGATTATGACAGGCCAAGGTGAGGTCTTCATCGTTGGTGGAGTAGAGCATATGGGTCATGTCTCTATGATGCATGGGGTTGATGTTAACCCTGCTTTATCTAAACACATGGCCAAAGCATCTATGATGATGGGTGTGACGGCTGAAATGCTAGGCAAAATGCATGGTGTGACCCGTGAACAGCAAGATGAGTTTGGTGTTCGATCTCATCGATTAGCTCAAGAAGCCACCTTAGCTGGACGTTTTGCCAATGAAATCATTCCTGTTGAAGGGCATGATAGTGACGGTAATAAAGTACTGGTAGAGACGGATGAAGTGATTCGCCCTGAAACGTCAATGGCGTCTCTAGGCAATCTTAAACCGGTGTTTGTCCCAAAAGTGGGTACAGTAACCGCAGGTACGTCCTCTGCTTTATCTGATGGTGCATCTGCAATGATTCTGATGTCAGGTAAAAAAGCAATGGAGTTAGGAATAACTCCTATAGCCCGCATTCGCAGTATGGCCGTGGCTGGCTGTGATCCAGCGATTATGGGTTACGGACCTGTTCCTGCAACCAAAAAAGCCTTAAAGCGTGCGGAATTAACGATAGCTGATATCGATATTGTCGAGTTAAACGAGGCGTTTGCGGCACAATCAATTCCAGTACTGAAAGATTTGAAGCTGCTGCAACACCTTGATAAAAAAGTAAACTTAAATGGTGGTGCGATTGCCCTGGGTCATCCACTGGGCTGTTCAGGTACACGTATTGCGACTACTTTGTTAAATGTTATGCAGCAACAAGACGCTAAGCTTGGTTTGGCTACCATGTGTATAGGCATGGGGCAGGGGATTGCTACTGTGTTTGAACGTCTATAGATAGTGAACTACACAAAGGCGCAACATGCCTTTTAGTAGATAAAGAGCGTTAAAAAGTTGTTTTGTTAGTCATACGACTTTTGTCATTTTGGCCCCATTTATTGGGGCTTTTTTTGTTTAAAATAGATTAACGGAAAATACTTTTTAGAAAGTACATAATAGATTTTTAATGTATGTACCCTGGATTTGATAGAGAGGTTTATCCCTATGCATTTAAATAAAATTGAAGAAACAGATCATCTACCGCTAGAAACAGAACGTTTACTATTGCGCCAATGGCAAGGGAAGGATCTTGAACCTTTTGCTGAGATGACCGCGGATTCTTTAGTTATGGAACACTTTCCATCAACATTAACTCGATCTGAAAGTGATGAATTAGTGTGCAAGTTACGTCATCATATAGACCAGCGGGGTTGGGGGTTTTGGGCTGTTGAACGTAAGGATACCCACGCTTTTATCGGCTTTGTTGGTATTATTTATCAAGCAGCGGCAATGCCGAACGCTCCTTTTGTGGAAATAGGTTGGCGTATTTCGTCAAACCATTGGCGTAAAGGCTATGCGTTAGAAGCTGCTCAAGCCTCTCTTAAATTTGCTTTTGAAACATTAGCCGCAGATTCTGTTTATGCCATTACTAATTTAAATAATTTGCCTTCTATTGGCGTTATGAAAAAACTTGGTATGAAAAATCAAGATCAAGACTTCGATCATCCTGCATTGCCAAAGGAACACCCATTGGCACGACATTGTTTATATGGAATAACAAGAGACACAGCGTTATTCAAGTAACGTTTATTTTATACTGATCATTCTTTTCGTTCATTCATTTATAGAAATTGCTCACACTGGCACAGTAATTGTTAGTTATTATCTATTCGTAACAATTAAGGTCGAGTGCGTAAGATGAAAGCCCTATTTTTAATGGTGTTGACGGTAGAAAAGCGTAAATTGTGTCAATTTAGTATTGCTGCACTAAATTGGCTACAGCACCGAGTTGGGAGATTTCTACCGAACCAATTTGGTGCAAATAAGGTTTTTCTAGGGATTGGCTTCCGCTCAGTAAGGAGTAAGCCATGAACTGCTCATTTATTGTCTTTACTGATTTAGATGGCACCTTACTTGATCATCATACTTATAGCTTCAATGCGGCTATTCCTGCCTTAGCAAAATTAAAAAACAAGAAAATTCCTATTATTCCAAATACCAGTAAGACCTTTGATGAGCTATTGCCTATTCTGCAACAGTTACAATTGAATAGTCCGTTTATTGTAGAAAATGGTGCGGCCGTTTATATACCCGAATCTTTTTTATTAGATTTATGTTCATCCAAAGTGGATTTGCTTGAGCGTTATACCGCTGAGAATAAAATTACCAAGGTGATTTTAGGATCAAGTGCTAAAGGTTGCTATTACAGAAAGGCTTTTATTGAATCTCGTCAATATTGGTTGTCTCTTTTAGAGGATCAAGGCGCTGAATTTTCTCATTTGCATACGGGGTTTTCGAAAATGTCTGTGGCTGAGATTCAATCCATAACAGGGCTTAATCTTGAACAAGCTCAAGCGGCATCTAAGCGTGAGTTTGGTGAGCCCCTGCAATGGCATGGGTCTGAGGCGGAACTGAATCAATTTACTCAACAGATGAAACGTGTTGGCGCTAGCGTGGTTAAAGGTGGGCGTTTTGTTCATGTTGGTGGTAATTCAGATAAGGGGCGGGCGATGAAATGGTTGACGTCTTTTCTTAAATCAAACACGTCCGTTGCATTAGGGGATGGAGAGAATGATAGCTCTATGCTGGAAGTCGCCGATATTGCAGTACAAATTCGTTCTGAATCCCATTCCTTTCCGGTACTAAATCGTACTAGCGGGGTCATTCAAACAACGGCTGTTGGACCTATGGGTTGGAATGAGGCCATTGATCAAATCTTATTCAGTGAAGGTAAAGCCACGGGGTCTAAACGTGATGCGTTTTAAGCGGCTGGTTTTCACAGTATTTATTTTCAGTATACGAGAGCCCAATTCTCTCGTTTTACTACATTAGTTTTACTACATAGAGGCAATCCTTATGGCAGATTTTTATCAAAATGGAATCGTAACCACCCTGCATAATCTTACGAAACGCAGCACCAGTGAATTAGAAGCAGAGCTAACCGACTTTTCGAAAAAACGTCCGTTAGGGTTGATATTACCGTCATTGTTTTCAGAGTTAGAAGGGGAAGCATTACCCGATATTATTCATAAAATTGCTCAAGTACCTTATTTATCTGAGATTGTAATTGGCTTAGATAGAGCCTCTTTAGAGCAATATAAGCATGCTATTGCCTTCTTTGGCGAGTTGCCACAGCATCATAGAATTTTGTGGAATGATGGACCAAGGTTACAGGCATTAGATGCAAAGTTGCAATCAATGGGCCTTGCGCCTACAGAGTTAGGTAAAGGCCGCAATGTCTGGTATTGCATGGGGTATGTATTGGCATCGGCTAAGTCTGAGTCAATTGCATTGCATGATTGCGATATTTTAACGTATGACCGAGATTTATTAGCTAGATTGATATACCCCGTGGCTAATCCTCAATTTAACTATGAATTTAGTAAAGGGTTTTATTCTCGGTTCGCCAATGGAAAACTAAACGGTCGAGTTGCGCGTTTGCTCGTAACACCGTTAATCAAATCCTTAAAGCGGGTATTAGGACACAATGAATATTTAGACTTTATGGACAGCTTTCGATATTCATTGTCTGGTGAGTTCTCCTTTAGACGTGATGTGTTAACGGATTTACGGATCCCGAGTGATTGGGGATTAGAAATTGGTGTGTTGTCTGAAATGCATCGTAATTATGCATCCAATCGTATTTGTCAGGTGGACATAGCTGATTCTTACGATCACAAGCACCAAGATTTATCATTGGAAGATGATAATGCAGGCTTGTCTAAAATGTCGATTGATATCACGAAAGCTTTTTTCAGAAAATTAGCTACTCAAGGCTATACCATTAACCCTGAAACCATGCGAACAATAAAAGCAACTTACTATCGGATTGCCCTAGACTATATAGAGACCTATAAGAATGACGCCATTATCAATGGTTTGACGCTGGACATTCATACGGAAGAAAAGTCAGTGGAAATGTTTGCTAAAAATATTATGCAGGCCGGAACACAATTTTTAGATAATCCCATGGAAACGCCTTTTATACCGGCTTGGAATCGTGTCATTAGTGCCATGCCTAATGTATTGGATGAACTGAAAAATGCAGTAGAAGAGGATTACCAAGAGTTTAAAGAGACCGCATCACTCATTAAATAAGGGCAGGTAAACCTATGAACATATTGACGCAACTGGCAGAAAAGTTACAACTACAGCTCTCTGTTATTTACGATGGAGTCGAAATAGAGACTAGTTATAAGGAATTGAGTTTAGATCTAATTGATATGATGGGATTAAATACTCACTGTGTTGAGCCTGTTCCTTATGCAAACCACTGGTCGCAGAAGGATATGATACTCATTACCTATGGCGACAGTTTCCTAGAAGAGGGCGTCAAGCCGCTGAAGACCTTAGATAGCTTCTTAGAAGAACACATAGGAGAAAGCGTTAACGGTGTGCATATATTGCCGTTTTTTCCTTATAGTTCCGACGATGGTTTTTCTGTTATTGATTATTCCAGTGTTAATGAGTCATTGGGCGATTGGTCTGATATTAGTGCTATAGCAAAAAAACGGAAATTAATGTCGGATTTGGTGATTAATCATTGTTCTAGCCGAGGGATTTGGTTCGAAAACTTCATTAAAGGGGAGGGTAAAGGCAGTGATTATTTCTTTACGGCCAGTCCTGATGATGACTTGTCCCAAGTGGTTAGACCTCGAACGAGTTCACTATTGCGACCCGTCGAAACAGAGAAAGGATTACAACATGTATGGTGTACCTTTAGCCATGACCAAGTCGACCTAGATTTTAGAAATCCTGAAGTGTTACTGACTTTTGTGTCTATAATTCGCCAATACTTGGATGCGGGGGTGCGCATATTTAGACTTGATGCGGTGGCTTTCTTGTGGAAGGAATTGACTAGTGCTTCAATTAATTTACCGCAGACTCATGAAGTGGTTCGATTATTGAGAACTCTAATTGAGCATTCGGAGCCTGAAGCCATCATGATTACGGAAACCAATATTCCGAATACACAAAACTTAACCTATTTTGGCAATGCCAATGAGGCTCATTGTATTTATAACTTTTCATTGCCACCGCTATTAGTGAATACCTTAATTACTGGCGATTGTTTGTATTTAAAACGTTGGTTAATGAGCATGCCTCCTGCCCAAAATGGCACCTGTTATTTTAACTTTATTGCTTCCCATGATGGTATTGGTTTAAGGCCTGCTGAAGGCTTATTGAGTGATATAGAAATCAATACATTAGTCAATACGATGCAAAGTTTTGGAGGGCGAATCTCATGGCGCACATCAGAAACCGGTGAGCAAAAGCCCTATGAAATGAATATTTCTTTGTTCGATGCCCTACAAGGAACGGTGGAAGGAGAAGATAAATGGGGGTTAGAGCGCTTTATTTGTGCCCATGCCATTATGTTTGCTCTAGAAGGCATTCCAGGAATTTATATTCACAGTATGCTGGGTACTCGTAATGATTATGAAAAGTTGAAAAATACGCATCATAATCGCTCTATTAACCGTCATCGGTGGGATTATTCACAACTGGAGCGGCAGCTGGCTAATACCTCAAGCTCCCATCATACAGTGCTTGCAAGAATGCTTGAGTTAATCGATATACGGAAAAAACAATTGGCTTTTCATCCTAATGCCATTCAGTTTGTTTTGCATTTAGGGTTGCAGTTGTTTGGCTTTTGGCGTCAAAGTTCGGATCGAAAACAAAGTATTTTTTGTGTTAGCAACATTTCTAAAGAAGACGTAGAGCTGAGATTAGGGGAATTAAATCTTATATCTACTGATACTTGGTTCGATCTTATTGCAGGAACCCCGGTTACAAATTTAAACGAAGTGGTGACGCTTTCCCCTTATCAAACGGTTTGGTTGACTAATATTATGTTGGAATCTTAGCGTCTGACAATACCGAAATTCGCTAATAGAGGGTTGAGGTATTCCTTTTCGCGCGGCGATAAGTGCATCCGTTGTGAATACCTCAATCTACTAATCATTAAGCGCTTGCGGCTATTTCTTGGCTAATTTGAGTCAGAGCTTGTTTAAACGTGTCACTCGTCTGGCCGCCACTAATGGCATATTTGTTGTTGATAATAAAGGTTGGAACAGAAGATATGCCCATTTGTTGCATTTGAGACTCTTCTTCTCTTACTTCTTGTGCATAATCGTCACTGTCTAGAATTGCTTTTGCTGCCGCTGTGTCTAAGCCAATGGACCCAACAACGTCTAATAGTTGTTGTTCTTGATTTAAGAGCGCTTGATCAGAAAAGTGTGCTTGAAACATGGCTAATTTAAGCTCTGTTTGTTTACCTTGTGTTTTAGCCCACGCTAATAAGCGATGACAATCAAAACTGTTGATCATGATACGTTCGCCGTCAAAGTCAAAGTGAAAACCAGATTGCTTACCCATATCAATAATGCGTTGACGGTTTTCCTGGCCTTGGGCTTCAGATAAACCGTACTTTTCTTGCAAATGTTCGTTGATATCTTGCCCTTCAATTGGCATGTCTGGGTTTAATTCAAATGGATGCCAGCTGATATCAGCTGTGATGTCGCTTTTTATGTCATTAAGAGCGCGCTCTAAATTTTTATAGCCAATGATGCACCATGGGCACATTACATCAGATACGATATCGATTTTTAAATTTGTCATGTTTTTGTCCTAGTTTCTGTCGCTCAATAGTGGCTAATCATGGGGTTAAAACGCCGTTCATAGGGTTTCATTATCTAAAAATACAGTGGTGCTCTAAATACGAAAATGCAAGCAATCGAATCAATAATCCATCTTGCTTGCTTATTTTATAAATGAGATAAAATATCGATATCGGCAGAGTATTGTTCGTTATTCTGCTTCTTGTGGGGTTTTGTGTTTTTCTGCATAAGTTAATAGGAATAGCGCTAAACTGCTCATAATTAGAAAGCCTACCGTCATAGGCAGTGTGCTGCCGTCATAAAGCTGTCCTATAATCGTGCCTATAATCAGTGACATAATTGAGGAGGTTGAACCTATAATAGCGGAAGCAATACCTGCAACGTGTCCCATTGGCTCCATAGCCATGGCGTTTAAATTGCCAAAAATCAAGCCAAAGCTAAAGAAGAGACTGCCAGCATATAACATAAACATCCATAATTGGACTGTTATAAAAAGCTGTACAATGAAGAAAATCAAAGAGCTTAAAATGATGGCTTTAAAGGCTCGAGAGGCAATTAAATGCATTCCAAGACGTTGTACAAATTTAGAATTCATTAAAGAAGAAAAGCCCAATAATAGGGCTAATACACCGAAATACACACTGAATAATTTGCCCGTTCCAAATTGTTCTTGAAATATTTGAGGGGACGAGTTTAAGTAACCGATTAAACAACCAAATATCATTCCCATGGCAACGGTTAAACTAGTAGTGGGTTTGTTGGTCATCACTTCTTTAAAACCGTCAAAAAAACCCTTTTTTGTAAAAGGTATACGCTTCGCCTTTGGTAAGGTTTCATCCAAACGGGTGAATATCCAGACAAAAATGATAGACGCGTACACTAGATACATGACAAAGATTCCTTGCCAGTTAGTGAAAAGCAAGATGACTTGACCTATAGATGGCGCTAACGCTGGTACTAAAATAAAGATCATCATTACTAACGACATGATTTTTGCCATATCTCTGCCTTTATACTGGTCTCTCACCAGAGAAATAGCCGAAATATAGGGTCCTGCAACGCCAAGGCCTTGAATGAATCGGCCGATAAGTAGTGTGTCTAAATCGGTCGACATAAAACAAAAAATCGTACCGAAAACATAAACGACCAAGCCTACATAAAGGATGGGTTTACGACCTGTAGAGTCGGAGAGTGGGCCACAGATTAATTGTCCTAATGATAAGCCTAAGAATAATGCACTGATAACCAATTGAACACGGTTCGTATCTTCTATCATAAAGTCTTTAGCAATAATGCCTAAAGCAGGTAGTAGAGCATCGATAGATATCGCAACAATGGACATCAGTGTCGCGGTAAGAATAGTAAACTCCATAGCCGAGAGACGGCTTTTATTAGGAGTAGAAACGTCGGGTGTCGAATAGGCAGTCATGTCACAATCCAAGTGATTTATATAGACTTGGATTATATGATGTTATTGTGCATATATTATGATTTTTTCTCTAAAGATCGAATTAATGCTCGTAGTCGTGCAGGCTTGGCCGGTTTTTGCATATAGACAATATCGAGCTCTTTACAGAGTAAGATTAATTCCTCATCTTGAACCGCAGTAAGCAATACTGCAGGTATGCTTAGAGAGGTTCTCTTTCTTAAGGTTGATATCAAATCAAGACCATTTTTATGTTCCCCAAGTTGATAATCAACTAGTAATAAGTCAGGAACGCCTTGGGAACTTAAACAACTAAAAGTATCAGAATAACAGCGGACATCACAATGCCATTGGTTCATGAGAGTTTGCATGGCATCCAGATTATTTTTGTCGTCATCTATACACCAGATAGAGCAAGTAGGTTGATTGGATTTCTCTTCATAAGTTTGTATTTCTGACTCAGTTGGCAGCACGGTTTGCTGTTTTGCTAAAGGTACGGTAATACTGAAGCAGCTTCCCTTATGAGGAGTGGAATTGAGTTGCATTGTCAGACTCAGTGCTTTTTGCATCCTTCTAACTAACCCTAATCCCAACCCAAGGCCGGGTTCTTGGGTATTTTTCCAACGATAAAAATCTTCGAATACTTTTTCTTGTTCTATTGTAGGAATTCCTATACCGGTGTCCCATACTTGAATGCTGATATGATCTTTTTCTTTTTCTACAGGCAATCAATACTTTACCCGTTTGAGTATATTTAACGGCATTAGAAACAAAGTTTTGGACGATACGTCTTAAATAAACTGGGTCTGTATGAACATAGCCGTGTTGCATTCGAGTACGAATCTGTAAGCCTTTTTCATTAGCAATAACACTAAACTCATTGATAACGGGTGTCAGTAATTCTTCAAGAGAACAGTCTTTGAGTCTTGGTTTAACCGCTCCTTGGTCTAATCGAGCAATCTCTAGCAGTGTCGATATTAATGTTTCAGTGGACTGTACGGATGCGGTTAATTTATCAAGCGTAGATCGTGTTTCATTGTCTAATGGAGATGAATGTAATGCGCCCAAATAGAGGCGAGCCGCGTTTAATGGTTGTAAGATATCATGACTGGCTAACGCTAAAAATTCTGTTTTATCTATATTCGCCTTTTCGGCTTCGGCTTTTGCTTTCATTAACTCTTTTTCAGCCGTGGCTCGCCTTTCAATTTCTTGATGTAATTCTCTATTAATACTTTGTACTTCTTGAGTGCGGGCAACGACGCGTTTTTCCAAATCGATATTGGCTTCTTGTAACGCTTGTTGGCTTTCAATATGTTCGGTGACATCGGTAAAACTGGTGACAAAACCACCATTTGGTAAGGGGTTCCCCACCATTTCAATGACACGACCACTGGAACGTCGGCGTAAAAACCTATGAGCGGTTCCTTTTCGTAAATGCTCAAGTCGTTTGTTTACCAAGGCGTTGACTTCACCAACACCACATTCTCCTCGGGACGCATTAAAGCGAATAAGCTCTTCAACCTCTAGGCCTACTTTTAACATGCCTTCTGGATAAGGATAGAGAGTGGTGTAGGTTTTATTCCAAGCGACCAGTTTTAAATCTTTATCAACAACGCTGATGCCCTGATCTAAATTATCCATAGAGATAAAGAGTAAGTTTTGATTGAATTGAATGGCTTGGGTTGTCTCATCAAGATAAGTGACGATTTCTTCAATATTGATTTGTTTGTCAATCAAGAGAGAATTGATAATGGTCCGAGCAGAGGAGCCGCCAAGAACACCACCTAGAATACGTTCACAATAATCAATAAATAGCCTATTTGGGGTGGCTCTTGGATCGAGTATTTGTACCTGATCTTTTTCAAACTCGGAGAGTACCTGTTTAGAGCGATTACCGCCTAAAAAGGTTTCTAGTAAAACGATTAGGTCACTATTCACCGCCTTACTTTTAGGTTTGAAAAAACGGTTTTCTAATTCCGCATTTGGGTTAACAAAGGCGGTCGCTTGGATTCGGTCAACCAATCTTTCATTGCCTAAAAGTGAACCAACTATATAGCCGAATACATTGGCCACTAAACTAATAAAAGCGCCATAAATAATGATATCCGTACGTGATTCAATGTCAGTTATCGCCCATGACACATTATTGGTAAGGGGGATAAACATCCATAATAACCAGCATAAAAAACCGAGTATTAACCCTGAATAGACACCTGTAACATGGCCTTTTTTCCAGTAGAGACCGCCGACTACTGCCGGTATCAATTGTAATACTAGAGAAAATGCAATGAGCCCAGTGCCAGCCAAAGGCTCATTGTTGGCCATTTCCTGATAATATAGATAAGAGAGTACTAATACTCCTGTTATGACTAAGCGACGGATCATAAGTATTTGTTTACGATAAAGTGGGATCGCTTGTTGTTGTGACGTTGCTCGTGCTAATAACAGAGGCAAAATGACGTCGTTACTGATCATGATACTTAATGCAAATGTAGCAATAATGATCATGGCGGTTGTCGCTGATATCCCTCCTAAAAATATTAACATTTCAATAATGATGTTGTTGCTATTAAGGGCGAATTGGATCACATAGGTGTCCGCATTGACCGAGTTTCCAAAGAGGCTTTGGCCAGCAATGGCAATTGGGGGAATAATCAAGGCAAAAATAAGTAAGTAAAGAGGGAAGACCCAACGGGCCATTTTTAATTGTTTTTCATCCTGATGATCGACAACGGTGACATGGAACTGTCTAGGTAAACAAATGACAGCCGCTGCCGCCATTAATGTTTGCATAATGAAAGAAAAAGAGAACAGATTACTAATCTCCCAAACGCTAAAGTCGATCGTATCAAAAGACTGGCTCTGCTGTTCGCCTGTTAAGGTGACCACGGCAAGGAAGCCAACAACCAAAATGGCGAATAGCTTAAAAAGAGATTCAGATGCAATCGCAAGCATCATACCTGATCGGTAATCCGTTACTTCCACTTTTCTCGTTCCAAATAAGATAGCGAAGACACCGACTAAGACTGTAGCCACTAGGACGATGATATTTGGTGAAGTATCGTGCTGATTAACAAACAAGGAAAAATTGGAGCCGATGGCTTTTAGTTGTAAAGAAATGTAGGGGATAATAGCTAGCAAAGCGATTAATATTACAAGCGGAGCGGTAAGAGGGCGTTTGCCATAACGAGATGAAATAAAATCCGCAATGGAGGTGATATTTTGTTTGCGGCTAACTAAGGTCAGCTTTTTTAAAAAAGGGAAAGCAAATAAATACAGTAAAATAGGACCGATAAAAATTGGTAAGTAGTTCCAACCAGATCTCGCCGCTTCACCAACAGTGCCGTAAAAGGTCCATGCGGTGCAGTAAATAGCTAAGGAGAAGCTATAGACTATTGGGCTGCGAGTCAGTTTTTTGATTTTCGGCTGTTCTTTGTCTCCCCAAATAGCGATCCAGAAAAGGCCAAGAATATAGAGGACCGCTAAGAATATCCAAAGAAAAGTCATAGTACTTTATCCGTATAAAGCATGTCTTTCACACTGAGAAACAAGAATGAGAAAGCGACATGAGAACGCGAATACTGCGTCATTAAAATAAGTTATTCTGCCGAAAATGAAAAAAGCGACAATAAGACTTTAGTCTCTTGCCGCTTTAATAAGCAAGGTGTTTTAATGCTATGATGACGAATATCAAGTGCCTTGGGTGTCCTTTGCTAACGTGAATTCTCTCAGGCTTTCAAAATCGTCATTAAAAGGTTGATGGCATCGCTTGAATTTCTGCAAATTAACGTCAGTAATAAGCTGTTTAGAGAAGCTTAGGTAAGACTTCCATAATCCTATTTTTTCTTGTTCCGTTAACGCTTCAGTGAATTTGATCTCTGACTGTAAGGCATCGAAAAGTGATTGAGTAGATAAGCTACTCCCTTGGAAAAGCCATAAATCACTTTTGTCGTTATATTGATAATAAGGCAGTAACTTTATGCCATTCTCGGCAACAAACTCAACGGCTTCGAAGAGAAAGTTTACTTCTTCTTGGGAAAGAAAGTAGTTTAAATTAAAGCGTGCCCACCCAGGTTTAAGAATTAGATTACCGCCACTAAGAGCGAATGTAATCGCCGCTGATTTTTGATCGTCTATCCCGAGTAATTCATGTCCATAAGGACCTGCACAAGAACATCCACCACGCATCTGAATGCCAAACAAGTCATTTAATAGCGCTACAATATAACCGTGATGCAAGTAACCTGTTGCCGTTTTAATTCTAAAGGAAGTAATCGTCAGTCGGTTTTTTGTACTGGCACCGAGTATTTCGATATTAGGATGATTTCTCCAACGGTCTTCAAGTTGGTTGACATACTCTTGTTCTAGGCTTTCAATGTATTCGGCCCCTATATCTGACTTCACTTTAAACACCATGCCAGCACGAATAGACTCAATAATATTGGGAGTGCCTCCTTCCTCTCTTCGAACGCCAACCGGTAGATAGCTGTGCTTATCATGGCTGACAAAAGAGACTGTGCCACCACCGACTGTTGAAGGAATGGTGTTTTTTATCAAATGCTTCTTAATGATTAAAATACCGGGTGTCCCAGGACCTCCAATAAATTTGTGGCAAGAAAAGAAAATCGCATCTTTATACGCTAAGGCCTGATTATCAGCAGATAAATCGGATACATTGGGGTTCATATCTATTTCAACATAGGGTGCGGCGGCGGCAAAATCCCAAAAAGAAAGAGCTTGGTGTTTATGCAATAAATTTGTGATTGCAGTTTGGTCTTCTTTTATTCCTGTGACATTGGATGCAGCAGAAAAGCAGCCTATTTTTACCGGCACGGCTTGGTAATGGATGAGTGCGTCTTCAAGGGCTTTTAAATCAACGCCTCCTGCTTTGGCTTCGGGAATTCTGATCAGTTTCACTTCGGCCTCTCTCCAAGGTAGATCATTTGAATGATGTTCATAGGGGCCAATAAATACAATGGGTTTGATGCCATGTTGCGTAGTCAAGAGAGGGATATTCAGCATGGATATGAGTTTGTTAATCGCGGCCGTAGCGCCCGAACCACAAAAAAGTATCAGATCCTCATCTGTGGCATTAACCGACTTTTCTATAATGTGGCGGGCATCCTCACGAAACTGAGTGGTTTGCTTGCCTGTAATAGTTGATTCCGTATGCGTATTAGCATAGTAAGGAAGTACGGAATGAAGAATGGCCTGCTCAATAAAGTGTAGGCTTCTTCCCGATGCGGTGTAATCCGCATAGGTCAATTTACGTTTTCCAAAAGGGGTTTGGATAAACGTATTATCACCAATAACGTTTTTTCTAAGGTTCGCGATTAAGGCGTGTTTTTGTTCTTGCTGCGTATCGTTCATAGACCGTTTCTCTTATAGAGAGCTACGGCTTACTCAATACGGTGGAAAGCGGTAGCTCAGTGGTATATTTTATTTGTTCCATTGCAAAATTTGAGGTCACATCTGTTAGGGATGTTTTTTCTATTAGTTTTTTATAAAAGCGATCATAGGATTGAATATCGCTTACTAACACTCGTAATAGATAGTCGTATTCTCCAGCCATTCGGTAGAACTCAATCACTTCTGGAAACTGAGATACTACGTCTGAAAAGGTTTCTAACCAGTCTTTTTCGTGGTGATTCGTTTTTACTTGAACAAAAACAGAAACATTAAGATTCAGCTTATTACTGTCCAATAGCGCGACTCGTTTCTTTATATAGCCTTGTTGTTCTAGCTTTTGAATACGTCTCCAGCAAGGCGTTTTTGAAAGGCCTACTTGCTGAGCTATTTCGTCGATAGAAATACTATCATCATGTTGAATTAAAGTAAGTAGTGCTATGTCAGTGGAATCCATAACGATTAATTTCCAAATTTATTGATTATTATAGGATTATGTTTCAAAACTCTAAGTCTTTGTTAAGATTGATGCAACTTTATTTTAAGGAAGGCTTTTTTTAGAAATTTAATTTTTTTTTGCTGTAAAAATTTTTTGTTAAAAAGATCGAAAAATTTTTCATAGAACAAAAAAAGCACCTCAACTGAGATGCTTTTAGGGAAATTATAATGTTTTTCTAGAAATATGTTCTACGGCGTTAACAAGCTGAGAGCTCTGGTATTGGATATGTTTGCTTGAGCTTGAACACTAACAGAGGATTTCTCCAAGATACTTTGAATGATCTGATCTGATACTGTTGCTGCATAATCCGTATCTTTAATACGAGATCGAGCGGCTGTTTCATTTTCTTGAGCATTCAGTAATGAGTCCACCCGGCTACTAAACGCATTTTGCTGAGCGCCGTATTCCGATTGGATTACACCTATGTTTTCTAGACTGGTGTCAATCGACGTTAAAGAGGTGGTTAAAGAGGCTAGGTTGGTAAAATCCACATTATATAAACCTGCTGTGTTTAACTGTGAGTCGACATTGTAAGTGTCTACATCAATGTTATTCCCCGATTCAGCGCCAGCTTGGAAAGAAAGACTGGAGTCTTTGGTTAATAGCTCTTCTCCACCAAAGGTTGTACTGCTTATGGTGTCTTGAATACTTTGTAGAATACCATTTGCTTGTTGTTGAATGGCCGCTCTATCATTGTCATTCAGAGTGCCATTTCCTGCTTGAATCCCTAATTCGCGTAATTGTTGTAAATTATCATTGATTTGATTCAAGCCTCCACTTGCTGTTTGCAATAAAGAGCTGCCATTAATAATGTTTGAAACCGCTTGATGGTTGCCATTTATTCCAGAGGTTAAACGATCTGATATTTGCAGACCTGCCGCATCATCAGCAGCACTGTTAATACGGCTTCCGTTTGAAAGTTGCTCATTTTTCTGAGAAATTCCAGTAGATACACTGCTGTTTACAAAGCTCGATACAGAGTTGATTTGGATGCTCATGCTGATAACCTCCTGAATAAATATTAACCTAGTATAGTACTAGGTTAATAAAATAACAAAATAGAGCTAAAGGTTTTTGAATATTGTCCGAGGGCATGATGAAATGACTCGGCTATCTTATGTGATAACACAGTTTTTCTTAAGGAACGAATCCTGAAACTATACTGCAGTTTGTTGAGTGTCTAGTTCAGATGCCTTTTTTGAGGCTAATAACCGTCTTATGTCTTCTTGAATCATAAGAAGGATAGGGATCAAAATTAAGGTGATAACGGTCGCAAATAAAATACCATAAGCTAAGGATACCGCGGCTGGAACTAAAAACTGTGCCTGTCGAGATTCTTCTCCCAATATAGGTATCAGGCCTGCAAAGGTAGTGAAAGAGGTTAGTAATACCGCTCGTAAACGACTGGTACACGCTTCTGAGACGGCCTGGGTTATGTGACTTGTTGATTTTTTGATGTCATTAAAGCGTGAAACTAATAACAAACTGTCATTTACCACCACACCACTTAACGCAATGATGCCATTGAGTGACAAAATGCCTAATGAAAGATCGTTAAACCAATGGCCAAGTAAAGCGCCAATGATTCCAAATGGAATAACCGTCATAATAATAATCGGTTGGCTGTATGACTTTAGCGGTATGGCTAGTAATCCATAGATAATCAGAAGGGCGATGATAAACATCTCTATCATAGACGATTGTGTTTCTTCTCTTTCTTCCGCCTCCCCTGAAAAGTAGATGTCTACCCCTGAAAACTGTTTTTGCATTTTCGGTACTACGGCGCTTTTTAAATACTCAACTACTTCTGTTGACGTCATTTCATCTTTATTAACTTCGGCAGAAAGGTATTCTGAGCGCTTGCCATTAATTCGGGTAATACTTGTGTCTGCAGATTGCATTTCCATATCAGCAACAGCTGATAAAGGAACTCTAGTGCCATCAGCCAGTAGTATTTTGGTGTCAGACAGTTGTGATGGACTTTGTTGGCTTTGAGTTAGATAACCAATACGAACTTCAACTTCATCATTATCTCTTTGGTAGGATTGAATTTCGGTGCTAGAAAAGTAACCTAGGACCTGATTGGATAATTCTTTCGTATTGAGTCCCATTGCACGGCCTTGTTCATTAAGCGTGAGGCTAATTTGTGGGTCTTTTGGGGTTTTATTTTCTTCCACACCACTAACCGCTGGTAATGTTTTTAATTCGCTTAACATCGCTTGAGTTGCCGCAGATAAGAGGGTTTGATCATTGCCTCTTAACTCGACTCTAAGTGCATCTACGGTTTCTCTGGAACTACGAATACGAAGGTTTTGTACTCCTTCTGGTTGGCCAATTTGTCTTTGCCAAGCTTGCGAGAACGCCTTGGCGGAATAAGGTGCATTTACCGCGAGTTCAACTCTCAGTGCTCCTGCTTGATCACTATTAGAAGACACTTGTAAGTTTGCAATACCACTCTCTTGTACGTCACTTTTTTGGGTGAGCTTTTTGTCTGTTGCGTAGGCTTGTTTTTCTAATTGCAGCAAAACCGCATTGGTTTGACCATAGCTAGCATCGTTAAACATAGTAACATTGGCACGAATGGTATCCCCAGGAATCTGCGGAAAAAAGCTCATTCTAATAGCGCCCGTAAATGGCATAGAAACGACTAAAATAAAGACGCTGATAAAAAGTATTAAAACGGCATAGCGATACTGCAGCGCGAGTACAATCGCGGGTTGATAAATCCGTTTTGAAAACCAATTGAGACCAAAGTCTGCTGTATTTTGCACCGTACGCCAAATAACGATAAGGGGGTTGTTGCTGTTTTTTCTCTGGGTATTTAAGTGAGCTAAATGTGCTGGTAAAATCAGCTTTGATTCAATGATAGATAAGACTAAGCAAATGGCGATAACCAGACCAAACTGTGCATAAATTTGCCCTAGTCGACCTTCAATATTGGACAAGGCCCAAAAAGCCGCAATCGTTGTAAAGACACCGAATAAAGTGGGTACAGCTACTTGCATCGTTCCTTTTATGGTATTCGAAAGTGTGTCTCCTTCTTTGGCACGAACAGAATAGATATTTTCTCCGACCACAACGGCATCATCGACAACGATACCAAGAGCCATAATAAAGCCAAACGTAGTGAACATATTAAGGGTCAAAGCGATAGAGTCTGTCCCCATAATAAATAAGGTGCCAAAGAATATAAAAGGCAACCCCATTGCGACCCAAAAAGCGACGGTAACGTTTAAAAAAATAGCCAATAAAATAAATACCAACAGTACGCCTGTAATTGCGTTGTCTACCATCAACTCAAGTCGTTGGTTGATGGTTTCACTGCGATCTTCCCAATAACTAAGTTGCATATTTTTAGGCAAGCGACCAGAGGATAGCCATTGATCGACGACTTCTTTGGCGGCAAGTGCCGATTCAGAAATATCATCCTCTCCGGTGGCTATGATTTGTAACGCTAAACTGTTTTGGCCATTGAAACGAGAAAGAATAAAGTCGTCTGTATTAAAGTTGTCACTTATATGAGCGATTTCTCCTAGGGTTATTTGTCCTCCTGTTGCTAAACTTTTAATTGGGATAGAGGAGAATTCACTGGCTATATAAGCTTGATCAGATGATTTTATTTTAAGGTAAATATCCTCATCTCGTAATGAAGCCACTTTAGCCGGGCTGGATTCTTGGTTAATTTTAGTAACAACATCGTTGAGTGATAGGTTATGGCTTTGTAATTTGAGTTTATCAATCTCGATTGAAATGATGGGATCAAGCATCCCTGAGGTTGTTACTTGACTAATATTATTATGATTTAAAAGATCGGTTTTTAATTCTAAGGCGAGTCTTTGTAGTGTACGCCGATCGGCTTCGCCATAAATCTGTAGCCAAATAGCATGAGATTGGCGTGTCGCTTTACTCACAACCGCAGGGTCTGCATCCTCAGGGAAAGAACGGATGGCATCCATTTTATCTTTGACATCTTTTTCCAGTAAATTGATATCATAATCTGTTGTTTTTTCTAAACTTACTCGAACCCCGCTAGAGTTGGAGGTCGTGGTAATATTTTTAATGCCAATAACACTTTCCAACTCTTGCTCTATGGTGATGGCGATGCCTTCTTCTGATTGCTTTGCTGAGCCAGCATCAAAGTTAACAGAAATATTGACTCTATTTGGTTCTAAACTCGGGAAGGTCTCTTTATTCAGATCCCCAACGGTGATTACCCCTAAAATAATAACTAGGAAAAGTAATAGATTTGCGGCCACTGGGTTAGAGGCAAACCAAGGAATGACACCTTTATGTGTTTCTGATGAGCTCATTTAGGGGCAACCTCCAGTGGGTTAACAAGTGTCCCTTTCACATAGCTGTTATACGGTTTTATAAGCACTTTTTGTACGCTTTGATTGAGCGTCTCAGGTACCTTGATATAGATGGCGTCACTGTCTGCAAAGGCTGGCAATGTGGAGAAGGCTTGTAGTCTACTTTCTTTGTCAATGTACCAAATTTCACTGTTTTGCCTGAGTGATGAATTCGGCAGGCGCCAGAGGTTGGAAAGCGGTTTACCAGTAACGGTAACTTCAACAAAAAGGCCTGGGAGTAACTTTGGAGACAAGTCTAAAGGGGTGTCTACGGCGATCACTAAATGGCGCATTCGGGTGACAGGATCAATGTGATTCGCGGCTCTTAGTACATAACCTTGCCATGCAGAGGATTGATCAACAGCTTGAACAAGGACGGGCCATTTAGTATCAATCATTATTTCTGGAGAGGGGAGTTTTTGCCAGTCGCTACTGGATAATGGCAAATTAATCTCGATACGGTCCGTACTGTATATGGTTGCAACAAGAGCACCAGCCGAAATTTGGGTATTGGGTGACACTTTTCTCTCGACAATCAGGCCATTAAAAGGCATTTTCACGGATAGATTCTCTATGTCATCTAGCGCCTCAGCCACCGCACTTTGAGCTTCCTGTAGAGTTCGTGTGGCGACAGCAAGTTGTGGCTTTCTTAATACCAATTCTGAGTCAGGATCACCTTTGAGCCCTGCCGCTTGCCACTCGGTTTCAGCTTGATCCGCTAAGCGCTCTTCTTCTTTTAATGTGAGGATGGCCTTGGCTTGCTGATTTTTCGCCTGGCTTAATTTTGAAGTCAATTCGATATTCGAAAGCTTTATTAATTCAGTGCCGTGATTGAGCCTATTGCCTATTTCAAAATTGGCATTCATTTGTTTAATGTCACCACTTACTTTAGAAGACAAATCCAACTGAAAGCGTGCTGCCGTAGTTCCGCTAGCGGTTAGTTTTGCCGTGTGTTCTTGGGCCGTGACCGAGAGAACAGAGACATCTAATACTTGCTCTTTTGCTGGAGGACGCGGCTTGGAAACTTTCTGATTCTTAGCTTCGATTGCACTGGTTACGTATAGATAAATACCTCCTAGTAGACAAAGCATTAAAATGAATAGAATCCATTGTAAGTAGCGTTTCATTTAAAGACGATCTCCTAAAACGGTTGCTCCACTTAGTCCAAGTGCTAAGCCTAGGTCAATTCGATTTGATAGCCGCTGAAAGAGCAGTCCTTCTAATTCGGCTTCTAAGTTAAATGTATTTTCTTGAGCATTTATTAGATTACTCAGGTCAACTAAACCTGAACGATATTTTTTTCTGTATTGCTGAAGACTTTTTCTCGAGTTATTTAAGGCATTTTCTATGTGTTTTTGTCGGCTTTCCAATGAACTTTCCAGACTGATGGCATTTTCAACTTCAAATAAGGCATTGGATAACACCTCTCGATAGTTTTGATAAGCTTGTGCTGTTTTTAATTCGGCAATTTTTATGTTTGTCTTCAGTTGTCCCTGTTGAAAAATGGGGGCGCTTAACTGCCCTAATAAAGACCAGACAGGGGAGGTAAACAATGCATTTTTGAGAGAGGAATCAGTATTACTTAGTGACGCTTGTAAATTAAATGAGGGCAGCAAGGCTTTATAGGAAATATCGGTATTCAATTCATTTATTTTTATATTGATGAACGCAGATCTAAGGTCTGGTCGTCCTTGAAGGTCTTGTAACCCAAACTTTGATAATGGGGAAATGATATCAGGATAATCTTTACTAATTAATCTTTCTGGAAGCATGTCGAGCGAATCGCTTAAACCAAGATATAAACTTAAGGTTCGTTTTGTTATCGCTAAATTTTCTTTGTCATTTGAGAGTGTAGATTTTGCTTTCTCACTGGCCGTTTGAGCGGTATTTTTATCCTCTAATGACCCTAAGCCACTTTTGAATTGCTTTAATACAAGTAACGAATTTTTTTCTAATAGATCAACTCTTTGAGTATTAATGTCAATAATTCGTTGTTGGTAAACTTGCTGTAACCAATTTTTAATGATTTTTGCTGATAAACTGTCTTGCGCCGCTTCTAAAGAAACGAGATTTTGCTGATATAAATGAACACTGACTTTCTCTTCTAATGCGAGTTTTTGCCACAAGTCCGCCTCCCAGCGGACTGTCACACTCGGATTAAACGTAAGGTTGCTACCTTCCGATTTATTGGCATTAACGTTGGCGTCGAGTGTTGGTTGGGTGTTATTTTGTGTACTTTTCACTCGTTGGGATTGTATTTCAGCTGTTAGCGCATCTTGTAATAAGTTTGGATTATTAGCATGAGCAAATTGAATTAGAGGTATTAATTCAGGAAGGTCAATTAAATCGGTTAATTTTTTATTATTGTTTTCATCATCGTATTCTGCCTCATCATCCCATAAGTAATGATTTTCTAAAATCTCGGTTGTGCTTGAATGGGCTTTTTCTGTGAGTGTATTTGAGCTATTGCTACTGCAAGCAGACAGAAAGAATGATGCAATAATGAATGAGTACCATTTTACAGGAGTTTTCATGCTCGATCTCTATTAAGCAATATTAATATGACTTTTATAAGACCACATTATTAGCGAAGATTTAGGATGATTAATAGAGACTTTATAATTTATTTACAAATAGTGTCTTAATATACAGAGTTAACTATATTGTTTACTGTACTTATTGATGACATAGGCGAGTTTTCTAACGCCATTTTCACGATCAGCGATACTCTGATCAGAAAAGTTAAGACGCATGCAGTTTCGGTATTTTCCTGTAGAAGAAAATAACATACCTGGTGCAATATTTATTTTGCACTCTCGCCCCATTATCGCAAGCTTAGCCACATCGATATTGTCGTTCAACTCAACCCATAAAACAAAACCGCCTTTAGGATAGCTAACTCGAGTTCCTTTTGGTAAATAGGTTTGAATGGCGTCTAGAAAGTGATCTCGACCTTGTTGGTATTGCAGCCGCATCCTGCGGACATGACGCTCGTACCCCCCTGTTTTTATAAAGTCAGCCATGGCTATTTGAGGCAAGGTAGGGCACATGGAGCTGCTTACATATTTAATATGAGTGACCTTGTCCCTATAGCGACCAGGAGCGATCCAACCGACTCGAAGGCCTGGTGCAACACTTTTTGAAAATGAAGAACATAATAATACTCGGCCATCTTCATCAAAAGATTTAATACTCTTTGGACGTGGGAAATCATAGGAGATATCCCCGTAAACATCGTCTTCTATAATTGAAATATCATAACTTTGAGCCAGTTTATAAAGACGTTCTTTTTTTGCTTCAGAGAGTGAATACCCCATTGGGTTATTACAAGTTGGAGTAATCAAGATGGCTTTTATCGGCCATTGATCTAATGCCAGCTCTAAAGCTTCTAAACTCAAACCATCTTCAGAGTGGGTGGGGATTTCCATTGTTTTAAGGTTCGCTGCTTTGATGGCCTGCATGGATCCATAAAAGCTTGGTGATTCAATCGCGACAATGTCTCCTGGTTGTGTGACTGCCCTTAAGCAAACAGATAAGGCCTCCTGGCAGCCCGAGGTAACAACGAGATCATCAGGGTGAAGTAAACAACCTGATGCAACCGCTAAACGGGCCAATTGCTCTCTTAGCTCTTCTGAACCCCTAATGTCCCCATAAGGTAACCCTAGGTCTGGCCTATGGCGGCTTAAATCCCCTAGTTTTTTTAGTAGAGGCTTTAAACTGCTCGATTCCATGTCCGGCATGGCGTGCTGTAGTTGTAAAAAACCACTTTCTGATTTGCATAAGAGCAAGTTTAATACTTCTTCCCACTGGGACACTTCCATGGGTCTTTGGGGGGGTCTTGTTGTGGTAGGTAATGGTGTACGAATTTCAATTTTTCTGACAAAGTAGCCAGACTTTGGTTTCGCTTCCACCATACCTTCTAATTCAAGCTGTCGATAGGCTTCTTGTACAGTAGATAGACTGACGCTGTGTTCGTGTGAAAGTTGCCTCACTGAAGGTAATTTAGAACCTACAGGAAAGAAGCCTTGTTGAATGTGTTCTTTTAAGTGGTTTGCTAAGGTTTCATAAAGCGTCATCTAAATGTCCATGAATAGTGTATCTGTATTAACTGTAAAAGAAAAAAGATCGATTTGATAGTTTTAAGCATACAGATTTCGGATATTATTACCATACAGAGTGGTTTTATCTACTTTGTATGGTTTGGTTTTATATTTTTTACATCTGTATTGATTTTTCGTTCTCTTTTAAACTGCTTACCTAAATGAAAGAATTTTCTTAAAGAGGTTAGTAATGTTAATAATAGCGGCATTAAGTCATATCAAAAGCGTTGCCAAAAGGTTTGTAACACGGCAACAATTGAAAAAACTGGATTCATCTCGATACGACGATATAGATATGACTCTAGACGAAATTAATCAGGAGCTAAAGAAAATGAGTATGATGAATTTGTTGTTGGATTTACTGCTGCTTAAAAGGAGGTTATGAATGGAATGGACATTCTTACTATCGGTTGCATTGTTTGCCTTTGTTACTTCGGTAACTCCTGGACCAAATAACATTATGCTGCTGGCTTCAGGGGCTCAGTTTGGTTTTATGCGGACTGTGCCCCATATCGTTGGCATATTATTGGGTGTTGCTATGCTATTAGTGTCTGTTCTGACCGGGTTGGGGGTAATGTTTAATACTTTTCCTATTCTATACGATATTTTGAAGTGGTTGGGAGCCGCTTATTTATTATGGTTGTCTTATAAAATCACCTTTGCTTCTGTAAAGGATGACACGGATAAAAAAGAATTGGCTCCAACCACCCCCTTTTCTTGGTGGCAAGCGGCTTTATTTCAGTTTGTTAATCCCAAAGCATGGATGATGACTATAGGCTGTGTGAGTACTTTCAGTATGGAGGGTGATGCTTATATTGCATCCGCCATTTGGATTGTCGTTTTGTTTGCGTCACTAGGGCTACCTGCAATTTGTTTGTGGGCAGGGTTAGGGGTTTCGATAGGCCGATTATTAACGAACCCTAAGAGAAAACGTTTATTCAATTATGTAATGGGTGGCGCTACAGCAAGTACTCTGCTTATGGTCATTGCTTAATAAAACTTATTAATGGAGCGCTGAGTAATGAGTATGTCGGAGAAAGACTGTGTTATACCTACTCCTGTCTGGAGTGTTTATATTATTCAAACTCGTTTAAATACCCTATACACAGGGGTTACCACGGACGTGGATCGCCGTTTTAAAGAGCATCAAGGCTCCGCAAGAGGGGCTAAGTATTTAAAAGGTAAAGGCCCGTTAGTTCTTATATGGCAGCAAGTAATTGGCACAAAAAGTGATGCGTTGAAAACGGAATATTATATAAAGAGGTTGAAGCGAAAAGAAAAAAGTGCCCTAATTTCTGGTCACTTTTACCTCGATGAAAGCCTTTTTAAATAAGAAATGGCTTATCAATTTTTTCATTGTGGTCATTAGAGTGAATTATTTGGTTAACTCACCCCATTGAGTCAGGCTCTCTTTTAATTGCCCTAGATGATTTAGCCAATAATCTTCAGTAGCAAACCATGGGAAGGCTTTGGGGAAAGCTGGGTCTGCCCAACGATCGAGTAGCCAAGCGCTATATTGTATTAACCGCATGGCTTTTAATGGGTCAATCAAAGGCAGTTGTCTTGTATCAAGCTCTTGATCGCTTTCATAACCTTCGATTAATTCACTTAACTGTTGTTTTTGTTGTGTTATATCCCCGGATAAATGTAACCAAATATCTTGAATTTGAGGCCCTGTAGTACAATCATCAAAATCCAAAAGGTATAATTGATCGTTACTCAACAGTAAATTGCTTCTGTGACAATCACCGTGAATGATTTGCGTGTTCTCAGGCCAATAGTTATGGATAACTTTTTCGGATTTACGAGTGATGTCATCAACTAATGTTTTGTATCTTACCTTCAAACTTGTTGGCATTAAGTGGCTAGTAAGAACTTTCTGAGAAGAGGTTTCGATAATCTCTAAGGGCATTAAGTATTTTCTGTGCTGCAAGCTTAGGCCTTTCATTACTTTGTGCATTTCGCCAATCAGCTCACCGGTTCTGAAGAGATGATCCATATTATCCGCATCCGGTGATTGCCCCGGAACTTTGTTATAGAGACAAAAATGAAAGCCTTTATGTTCAAATAATGTTTTATCATTAAATTCAATAGGTGCGACAACGGAAACACCGGAGGCGACTAAAGCGCGTAATATTGAATGTTCTTCGAGTAATTGTTGTTTGTTCCATCGATCCGGTCGATAAAATTTTGCGATTAATGGTTGAGATTCTTCAATGCCTACTTGATAAACGCGATTTTCGTAACTGTTTAGTGGGTAAATTCGGGCATCAGACCATACTCCAGTACTTTCTACCGCATCTAAAATAAAATCAGGAGTTAGGTTTTCAAAGGGATGTAATGACATAAGATAAATTTCTATAAAAGTTACAGCGTTTTATGGGAAGCCCTGTAACTTGAGCGTAAGTTTAGTTGGGATCATTTAAATACTATAATAACCCTAACATTTTTTTCAGCGTTTTTTCTTGCGCGGCTGAGATGGCGCTGGCTTTACCATTCACAATAAGGCGATGCCACATTAGCCACGCCTTTTTTGCTTCTTCAGGGTACTTTCTAGTTAGCAGTTGTTGGACTTCTAAACGATAGGAGTTTGAAATCGCTGTTGGGTTTTGCTTGCCAATGGTTCTAAGACGTATTAAGGAGCGTTTAAATCTATCCATAAGCTTGCCGTTATCAATTCCATGGGCAAGGCAATCCGTGATCGATTTTAAATGGTCATAATAAATTTCTGCTTTTTCATAGCTGGAATCTCTAGCCAGACGTACAACTCGGGCGAATGATAGTTCTGCCGTTTCCCAGTCTTTCACTTTTTGACTTAATTTCCCAAGACGAGTTGATCTTTCTAACGCTTTTGGTGAAACATCAATGGCTTTTTGGAGTGCCGCTTGAGCATTCTCTGGTTGTTTCAGTTTCTCATACGCATCGGCTAAGAGATCATAAGCAGAGAGGTAATGGCGACTAACGGTGATGGTTTGTTCAAGGTTTTTTGCTGCGGCAGCAACGGCACCCAATTTGAACTCACACTGTGCTATGCCGTAATAGGCCCAAGCAAGGTTTTTATTCTGTTGGAGAATAAGTAAATAATGGACTTTAGCTTCTTTGTATAACCCCCTTGAGTAGAGTGATTCACCGATGATTTTAGAACAAATATTTTTATAAGAAGGGTTTTTCTTCATGATTTTTTTGGCTTCTAACTCAACACCCTCAAAATCTTCTTCCATACGAAGCCTGTTGACGGCTTCAAATACTTTTTTCTGTTCTTGAACTCGCTTTAATCTTCTTACAAAGGCTTCCGGAGGAAAGGGCTTAACGAGATAGCTATCAGGTTGATACTCTAAAACACTGACGACACTTTCGTAGGCGGTATCTGCGGTGATCATGATAAAAATAGTTGAATGATCTAAAGCATATGTTTTGCGCGTTACTTCTAGAATCTGTTGCCCATCAATCGTACCGCCAAGATTGTAATCGGACAAAACGATGTCATAGTGCTTTTGCATTACGGCTTTTAATGCCGCTTGACCTGTTGCTTCGAGATCGATGTCATTAAATCCTAAGCTAGACATTAATGACTTAAGCATAAAGCGCATTTCGGCTAAATCTTCAATAATTAAGATTTTCTTTTTAGCATCGCTTTTAACTTGGCCTTTTTGGTTTGCATCAGTTAAGTCATTAAGATTGGTAAAATCAGGTGTTGTAATATCGTTCACTTAGTTTCCTATTTATCTGTTTACCTAACATAAAAAGCGTATTTTGTTTTTTAGTATAAAAAATATTCAATCCCTTGTTAGGGTATCGTTAGCTCAATGCTAATTTTGTACGTATCGCTTTATTCAAATCGATCAATTTCTAGGACAAAAGCACTACGATATAAGCATTCAATATAATCTTCTTTAAGTGTTATACCATTTGTATTGAATAGAGATCGAATTTTTCTAGTCCCTTTAGGAAAAATTATGTTAATTGGAGTATCTTCTCGATAAAAACCTACCCAGAGAGAAGATTTTGTTGTGGACCCTCTAGACATTAAAACGCTAAGGAAATCCCGCTCTGGCTCATTCCAATCCTCTATTGACATCAATCGACCGTCTTCATTAAACCATTCTATTACGTCTGCTTCTAGATGTTGATAGAGAGGATCATCTGGTAAGTGTGTTTCTGCTAGTATAGGGTGTTGTTTTCTTAATGCTAAGAGCGTGGAAATTGCAGAAGTGATGGCTAGTCTATCTGATGAATGACCCCAATTTAACCATGTGGTTTCATTATCTTGGCAATAGGCATTATTGTTACCGTTTTGAGTGTGAGAAAGTTCATCACCACCTAGAATATGAGGAGTTCCTTGACTAAGCAGTAAGGTCGCAAGCAGGCATAGTTGCTGATTTAAGCGCTGTTGGTTAATGCTATCGTCAGTTGATGGGCCTTCAGTACCAAAGTTTTGACTGATATTATCACCATGCCCATCGCGGTTGTTTTCCATATTGGCAAGGTTATGCCTGCGATGATAAGAGACCAAATCACGTAACGTATAGCCATCGTGGTAAGTTATATAATTTACTGAGGTTAAAGGGCTTTTAGAGCCTTTATGGAAATAATCTCTTGATCCCATTAATCGAGTCGCTAAGGCTTGAGTTTGACTTTCATCACCTCGCCAAAAACGTCTTAACGTATCTCTATATTGATCATTACATTCAAGAAAACCATTTGGAAATTGACCAACTTGATAACCGTTTGGGCCTATATCCCATGGCTCAGAGACTAAGCATACTTTTTGTAAAGTAGGGTCTTGCATAATGGCTTGTAATAGAGGGGCGTTAGGTGAAAATTCATGTTGTGTTCTACCCAGGTCAACGCCTAAATCAAAGCGAAATCCATCAATGCCCATTTCTTCAACCCAATAGCGCATGCTGTCCATAATTAACCTCAAGCTCATTTCTTGAAAGGTGTCAATGCAATTCCCACAGCCTGTGTAGTTCAAATAGCGACCATTTTCATTTCGATAATAAATGGCATTATCTAACCCTTTGTAGCACACACTGGATTGGTGTAATTCACTTTCTGCCGTGTGGTTATAAACAACATCAAGAATGACTTCAAAACCGGCTGAACGTAATCCATCTACCATGGCTTTAAATTCAATAATGGCATCATCAATCGCATAGCTTTTTTCTGGGGCAAAAAAACTAATCGGGTTGTAGCCCCAATAGTTAGTTAGTTGAAGTTCCATTAACCTACTTTCAGTTGCAAAGCTAAAGCATGGCATTAACTGAATGGTGGATACGCCAAGCGATTTTAAATGGCCTAGCCCTTCTTTTGTTACAACACCTAAATAGGTTCCTTTGAGGTGGTCTTCAATACCTAATTGTTGACTAAAGCCTTTAACATGCAGTTCATAGAGACAACGTTGCTGTGGAAGTATCTCTATTCTAGGAGGGCGGTTTTGAGCAGGGGGAGTAAATATTATGGACTTAGGAACACAATGAGCCGAATCTTCGTTATTAATGTCACCATTTAAGTTGATAGTGGACTGATCTGGGTGCCAAGATAACTTTTCAGTGAAATCCTTTGCGTAAGGGTCCATTAATAATTTATTGATATTAAATAAATGGTGATGTTTTGGGTCAAAAGGGCCTTCAGCACGAAACCCGTAGGTATGTATGTCAGATAACCCTTTAATCTCAATATGCCAAATAAATTGAGTTTTGTTTGTAAATGGAAACCTGGCTATTTCAGCATCATTTTCGAATATGCAAAGATACAGCTGAGTCGCGTGTTTAGAGAAAACGGCAAAATTAATCCCGTTCTTGGTTACGCTGGCCCCAAGGGGATTTGGATGACCACGTTCCAAAATAAAATCATTCATTATACAAAATCCAATGATACAGTATGCCTGCTTTTATATTGATTCTTTAGGTGCCCACTTCAAAATAATCGTCGCCAAAGGAGGTATCTGCAGGTTAATACTAAATGCTTTTCCATGGGACGCTTCTCGTTTAGTACGGTATGACGGAGATAGGGGATAATCACTTCCGCTATAAATACCAGCATCAGAATTGAAAATCACCTTAAAATCCCCCTCAATTGGCACGCCTAAGCGATAGTGTTCGTGTGGAACCGGTGTAAAATTGGTTACAACAAGGAGATTTTCTTTACTATTTTTATCTTTTCTAAGGAAGGATAAAATACTGTTTTCACCATCGTCATGGCATACCCATTCGAATCCGTCTCCAGAATGATCTAATCGAAGTGCGGCCTCATTTTTGTAGAGATTATTGAGGTCTCGAGTGACCGATTGTTGACCTTTGTGAGACTCTATATCGAGTAAGTGCCAGTCTAAGGAGCGTTCATGGCTCCATTCTTGACCTTGGGCTATCTCATTGCCCATAAAGTTTAATTTTTTACCTGGATGCATAAACATGAATGCAGTATAAGCTCTGAGATTAGCGAATTTTTGCCACCCATCACCGGGCATTTTTGTAATTAAAGAACCTTTTCCGTGAACGACTTCATCATGAGAGAGTGGTAATACAAACTGTTCATCAAATGAATACACCATACTAAAAGTGATTTCACCATGATGATATTTCCTATGTACAGGGTCTTTCGACATGTAATCAAGACTGTCATTCATCCAGCCCATATTCCATTTAAACCCAAACCCAAGGCCATTCATATATGTTGGCTTGGATACACCAGGGAAGGCGGTGGACTCTTCTGCTATAGTGAAACAGCGGGGGTGATTTAAGTAGACCGTTTCATTGAGCTTTCTTAGGAAAGCAATGGCTTCATAGTTATGGTTACCACCATCCACATTAGGAATCCATTCACCATCTTCTCTTGAGTAATCAAGATAAAGCATCGATGCAACAGCATCGACTCTTAGCCCGTCGATGTGGAACTCTTCAAGCCAATAGACCGCGTTACTAATTAAATAGTTTACAACGTGTTCTTTCCCAAAATCGTAAATATGTGAATTCCACTCAGGGTGCCAGCCTTTCTTGGGATCAGGGTATTCATATTGTGAGGTCCCGTCAAAATTCCCTAATCCGTGGCTATCGGCGGGGAAATGGGCGGGAACCCAATCCATGATGACGCCAATACCTTGCATATGAAAGGCATCTATTAGTGCTTTAAATTCTTCTGGTGTACCAAACCGAGACGTCACGGCATACAATCCCACTGGTTGGTAACCCCAAGAGCCATCAAATGGGTATTCTGTAATCGGTAATAATTCAACATGGGTATAACCCATATCTTTGATGTAGGGAACCAGTTGGTCTTTGAGCTCTAAATAAGTTAAAGGTCCATTTTCTTTTCTACGCCAAGAACCCAAGTGAACTTCGTAAATACTCATTGGTCGTTCGTAGTGGTCAATGTTTTCTTGTTTGACCCAATCATCGTCTTGCCATTGATAAGGTTTATCAAACCAAGTAACACTAGCGAACGAAGGATATTGCTCTATATAACGAGCATATGGATCTGTTCTGTGAGGTAATAGCTCACCATTATTGGCGCGTATTTCATATTTATAGGATTGATTAGGTCCGACATCTGGGATAAACAGTCGCCATAAGCCATCACCGTTGCTTGACATGGGATGGGTTCGTCCATCCCAAGCATTAAAATCACTCACGACGCTAATAGATCGGGCTGCAGGGGCATAAACCACAAAACGAGTACCATCAATGGTGAGCTTTGAATTTATTTTCACACTGACTTTATTTGCCCCCTGATTTTTATAGAGATTAGCCGTATGATGTTCGGAATCAGAAAATGTGGCTTCAACAAATTGGTAAGGATCAACCCTAATTAATTCATGATCTTTAAATACGGCTTTAATTCTATAATTAAAGGCTTTACTTCGACGAGGCCAAGAGAATGTGAAAAGGCCCTCATCAGCGATTTTTGTCATTTCACCTAGGACTTTATCGTCTGCAAGATTAAGTACGGTTACACTTTCTGCGCCTGGTTGCCATATCGTTAAATTAAGCCCTTTTCCTGATGGGTTGGGGTGTAATCCAAGGCACCCAAAAGGGTCGGAACATCTTGCATTCAATAAGTCTTGTAACAGATCCATTTACATCTCCAGCAAAATTTTATTAATGGTTGGAATCAGCATTTTCTTGTTGATTGTGCAGCTTGCTGACCGCCCAACGCAAATATTGGTTTACTTTGTTTGGTGTTAATTGGGCAAAATCATCAAGGTTTGCATTCATTGTATGATTCGAACTAGAGTGTTTTAAGTTATGCTGCTTAGCAAAATCTTCTGCCGCGTGGCTGACTAAAACAGGTAAATTTACCGCGTGCTCAAAAACAGAATGTGGGTGTTGATTACAGAATTGAATAAAAGCATGCAAAGCTTCAAAAATTAAACTTTTATACCAACTAGGATGTATTCCATAGGTCAACGATTCAATTAAGAGAGCAAATGTATCCTCTCCTTTTGTCATTGAATTTAATGTTCGTTGACAGTCGAGACAAGTGTTGCTTTGTAAATCACCAAAGACAATACTATTTGCATGACTTAATGTGTCCCAAAGTTGCCCTAAAAGGCTATCCGGTAGGCTTGTTATCATGCCTTGTTCAACACGCCAATCGAACCAATCAATGTCTTTAAGTTGTGTATCCACACCACTGAAATCAATTTTATTGAAGTCTAACCCTGACGTATCTTTAGGAAATTGTAAATGTTTTTGTTTTAAAATATCACGTAATGCAAAATAGATTTGACTTGGTTCAATATCAGAAAGCACTTCGTAAGCGTCTCTTTCTGCTTCGGGATCAAATTGCCTAGCGCAAAGTTGGACTAAATTAAACAGTCGAATGGTTCTGACACCGGTGAAATAGCTAGGGTGAACTCTTATTATTGTGCCGACTACGGAGATAAGTTCGTGGTTAATTGTCAGAGATAAAGGAGAGGTTGATATTTTCTTTAACAAGTCCAGAATCTCGACTTGATGAAGTGGCTGAGTTATATGGATTTCTGTTTGGTTATTTTCCCCGATGACGAGTTGTCTCTGACGTACGGTAATATCTGCGATGTATGTGGCTAAATCTGTTGTCGGTTCGATCATGAGAGAATAGAGCTGCCTTACCTGTCTCCAGTTCTCTGATAATAATGCTTCAGTGTATACCGAGTTTAATACGCTGTAGGAGGTGACGGCGGGTGTGGACATTGGCACAGTATTCATTAATGCTTTACGCGCACCTAATTCTAATAAGCAACATACTGCATCATTGAGAGTAGGCTGGTTATAAAGTCGTGAGAGCAAGGACTCAGTGGTATCTTCTGAGGCTGAAAATTTGCTAGTGATTTTGTGTTTAGCTAAAGGCCAAGGCGTTTGATTTATAGGGAGATTAGCACCTAAAGAGGAGCCATTTTTACGTGCAATTGTCATACAACGGCGGCTGCCTGATTTATACGCATTTTTAGCCGATTGAGGAATAACTTCATAATCATTTAGTTCATGATTTTGAAGTTTTCTTAAGAACTCAAATAGTTCATCGCTGTTTTTCATTTCAGTGATTGCATCATCAATGAGTACGGTAAAAACGGCATTTTCAGGATAATACCAATTGTTTTTAATCATCTTTAATTCATTGCAAATATGCTCGATAAAGAGCTTTGGATCAACTTTACTGTAGTCTTTATCCTCATTTTGAATCCAAGATAAACAAAGATATTTTTCATCATTAATGTAAAACAGTTGTGAGGTAGATAAACTGTTGAGTGCTCTATTAGGACGACCGCTAAGGCCAAGGTTTTCTGATTCCCCTAAATGACGATATGTTCCAACAAGTTGAGCTGAGCTAATGACTTTGAGCGGCCTGATTTCATCTATGGTTTGGCATAGTACCCCTGCATTCACTATTTTCTGTTTAACATCAGCATTTTGGGCTAATACAACCATGGAGGTACTTACAGGCCCGCGTCGGTATTGAATTTTATGTAGACCAAGTGGGTCTATATCATCTGGAGTGATCAGCTCTTCATCGAGCATTTTCCCAACCAGGTAGAGGCTTTGGGCCCAGACGAGAGGTAAATTATCATTTGGAATACGTTTCTGAGAACCTGGGTTTTCTTTTTCCGCAAGAATGTTTTCTTGTGGTACATAATAAAGTTCTGGCAATAGACGCTGGCCATCTTTTTCTACCATCAAACCTTCTAGTTTTCTACGGTAGTGATTCGCACTTTCCCAGTCCCGTGCAAACAAGCGATCTATATAAAGGTAGGTGAAGAATAATGGCCATTCGGATTCAATATGTTCAAAATTGATAAGTTCATCGTATTCATAATAGATACGGCTTTGATCTTCTAATACAGATTGATGTCCATCCAAAAGAAAGCGTTTACAACCGTATTCACCGCCCAATTTACTGATAATTTCATGGCGAGTACGTCGAGCTAATTTCTCATCGTTTACCGCAAAGGCCGGAAAGCTAATAATACTTAATAATGCACTGTCGACTTCTTTAGAGCGTGATTCTTTCGGTAACAAGGATTGTAAAACAGAGCCCGCACGAGTCACTGCATCAGCGAAAGAGTGAATTACGGCCCATTCGGGGCCCTCTTCTCCAAATAAATTGAGGCCATCTAATGCCTCCATTGCGGCTTTTGCCATACCAACGGAGCTAGCATTAATTTCTTCTTTACCATTATTCACCTTATTACCACGTTCCCAAATCCCAAAATCAGGTGTTCGGTAAGTACGTGATACGTAATACACTAGGTTTTGAATGAAATTTGTTTCATCTCGGGTAAATATGAGCTTACTGCCTGCTTTTGTCATTTGCGCCAGCATTAATAAGTAAAAGCTGGTGGCGTCAATTTGTAGGTGTCCCCAAGCATCGTCAGCAACGGCTTCTAGTCCGGTTTTGGTATCGTATTTTGCATGTAAAGCGTCTTTAGGGTGAAGACTGTATTTGAAGGCTTCTACTTTATGAGATTGTCGCATCATGGCAAATAGCAAACCGCGCATCATTTTTATACAAGAGAACTCTAACTCGTGAGCTCTTTGTTGTGGATTGCCATTTCTTTTATAGGCTAAGTAAAGGGCCCATATTGCTTGGATACTATAGACATTATCTCGTACCCAAGCGTCAGTATAATTACCATGGGCGTTAATGCTGGTGCTCGCCGGAAAGAGTCCTGTTACAGGATGTTGACGAGAGAGAATAACCTGTTGAATATGTTGGTAGAGAGAATCAAGCGTATTCTGATGTCCCGATGTCATTTTTGTTTCCTAATTAAAAGAAAAAGCCATAGCCTTAAGTAAGACAAATTACTGTATGAATGCTAACACTATACTGAAGATTTTAGTTGAAGGTAAGGTGGAGAATAGGATGATTTACAGGTGCTTTGTTTTGGGGCGTTAATAGATATAGCTGCACAAAAAAGGTTACGATCACTTTGTTTTTCTCAATGAAGCTCATCTGAGAATTGATTTAATCTGGATGCTAGCGATCTTCCAATGAAAGCGGCTTAAAGAATAAGTAATATTGGTGCCAAAATAGAGAAAGAAGATTAAAATGCTTTTATTAAACAGCAAATAAAAAACACATATTTAGAAGGTAGGCAGTGCTTGTTGAATGAGTATTTAAATTTGGCCGTTGTTGCTTTTGTTTCAGCGACTATTTTGCCTTTGGGTTCTGAAGTTCTGTTTTTATATTATCTTAATGATGCTAATTTGTCGGCTTCCTTTTTGTGGCTGGTGGCCTGCATTTTTAATACTCTAGGTTCTGTTGTTAATTTTTGGCTAGGCAAATACTGTCGGAAGTTTGAGAACAGCCGTTGGTTCTATGTTAAATTAGATAAATTATACTATGCTGAAAGGTGTTTTTTACGGTATGGGTATTGGAGCTTATTATTTTGTTGGCTACCGATTATTGGTGATGGAATCAGTTTAATCGCAGGTATTTTTAAAACGCCTCTACGACTTTTTATTCCTTTGGTTTTTATAGGTAAAAGCGCTCGATATGGCGTTTTATTATGGGGTGGAGGTGTTGTTTTTACATGATGAACTTTGTTAGGACTAATGACGTATGAAATATAATGGCTTATCTAAAGGTGTTTATAAGAATGTGTTGGTAGCATCGGCAGTTGTTTTAGTTGCTTGTTCATCCACTCCGTCAACAGATGATAGTAAAACATTATTGGCGACCCAAGAGTTAAAAAAACAACTGGAACAACAGAAAACGGAATGGGAAGCGGTAAAACCGGACATCGAGCGTTTACTTGCTTTAGAAGAAGATTTTAAATTGCTCATCCAAAGCTTGAATACCAGTCAGTTGTCCAGTTCTCCGCCGAATTTAGGTGGCGAAATCGAGGCGACACCATTGGTTGAGGCTACTCCTCCGATATCTCCTGTAGAAAACATACTCACTTCGCATAAGAGTAATGAAGAAGAGAAGGCGGTGCCAGAATATGTTCAAGCGAAATTTAATACGCCATCTAAACCGTTGACTAAAAAAGCGCTTGTGTCGGATACAAGAAACGCAATAAAAACTCAGCAGTTTGCTGTTCAAGTGGCGGCCTATGATAATGAAATTCAACTAGCAAAAGGTTGGTTAAGGCTTCAAGGTAGTTTCCCTGAACTGATGTCGACAGTGAACCCTATTAAAGAAAAAATAGTGGTGAAAAACAAATCGCTTTGGGCGTTAAAAGTGGGTCCATTTAAAAGCCGATCAGCTGGTAATCAGTACTGTTCTGATTTGAAAAAGCGTAATCAAGATTGTTTTATTGGTATGTATCAAGGCGAAGAGCTTTAAATTAATTTAAGTTTTTAGGATTAACGATACATGGAATATCATTGTTTCTAAGGCGTACACACTCATTCATTGCTTGTCCTTCATCACTAAAAAAGGCACTGTATAGAAACAGCTTGTTGTCGGTTTTATCGTAATAAGCTGTTTTACGGTGATTAAATGAGGGGTATTTTTTATTGAGTAACAGCCAATAGGCATTGAGTGTTGTTGTAGAGCTAAATACACCAATTTGTGCAACGTAACCATTTAATTTTCTTGGTTCTCTAAGTGCAAAATCAATATTACTTAGCACTTTTGAGGTGTTGGTTACTTTAATATCAATGGTTTCAGAGCGTAATAAGCTTCTTTTCTCTGTGTATTCTTGGCTTATATTGATTTTGTATGAGCCTGGAGGGACATCTGAAAAAAGGTAGTAACCGTCGTACTCTGTATCTGTGCTGTCCACCACTTCATTCTTTGTATTCAGTAAGTTAACTGTCGCGTAGGAGGCGTATTTGTTGCTGTCCAATTGGCCAATAAATACGGACCCTTCTATCTCACTTGTTTGAATAATAGCCAAGTCATAACTGTCTACTGAGCCTCGTCTAGGAGAAATGGAGACGCCAGGCGTTTGTGGCTTCAAATAAGCATCCGGTAAGGTCGCTGTGTCTACTACAATATCGCTGGCCTTATTGTTTTGCATAGACGTAAGTATGGCTATACCGCTGCTGTCAGTGATTGCGCTGTTATAGTTTTGCAGGCTTTTTACTTTAACTCCTTTAAGTAGGGGTTCACCAACATCAAAAGTGCCATTATTATTTTTATCTTCAAAAACTCGAATCAGAATAGACCCTCGATTTACTAAGCTTTTTTGGGTCACAAAGAACACATTGCTGTTGCCTGTTTCCTTTTGCCCAAGACTGACTCGGCCAATAAGGTTAACATTCCAACCTGAAGTGTCATTATATAAAAAGTTGCTAGAAAGAATAATTTCGTCAGGCTTCCATGTGACCCCGGCGCCGTAAATATTCACGTTAGGATCGAATTGTCTGCTATAGGAGAGTTTTAAGTCAACATCCTCTGATAGATAGAGGTTTGCTTCCGTTTTTAGCTGATCAATTTCTGTATGTGGCTTTATTGTGTAATCCAGTTGGTTGCGAAGAAAAACAGGGCCGAATACTTGTCTGGTTCTAATGTTTCCGGCCAATTGATCATCTATATCACTCTCTGAATCCGTTGTTTGCCATTTTAATCCGTGGTTGACGGACACATCCCCAATATTAAAGCCTATGTCATTGGTAATAGAGTTTGTTTTTGTATCGTTATTGTCTATAAATTGCTCTATGCTTTGTTGATAACTGATGGGGTTGTTTGAAAAAAGCCTTCCTGAGATAGACGCTTTGTAGGATTTATTGTTCTCAAGTTCTAACGTTGTTGCGTTGATTTCTTGGTTATCTCGAGCTGACAGGTTTACCGATTGATTACCTAAAACGGTTCTGACGGTGTATTCATTAGAACGTTCATTATTAGAACTTTCAATAAAGTCCATTCCTAGTAAAACTCGATTAAATAAAGAGATATCGGCCCCTGCTGAGTAACGACTTTCAGGGTTATCTATGGTTTCACTCTTGTCTAATAAAGTACTGGCTCCAACATAAGTGGATAACCAGCTGGTTAACCCTTTGGTGTAGACACCGGCTAGCTCAATACCTGGATTCTGATTTTGTTGCGCTTTATTTTCAATATCGAAAAGGGACTCGCCACGGTCTACTAACGAAATATCGTAGTTCCCTTCACTGTCAAAATCGTTGCTGTTTATATAATATTGACGGGTTTCTTTTAAAGTCTGTCCTTGCGGACCATAGAATATAATATCAAATTGGTTGTTGCCGTATAATAAATCAACATCTTTAAACTCATATCGATTGTCTTGCAGACTAAACAAATTACCAATTAATAGACCATTTCGATAGAGTTCAATATCCCAATTAGGTTGGATGTCGCCACTTATGTCGATTCGTGATTGATTGCTGCGATTGGTTAGTGGTTTATTACTAATGCTAATACCTCGCGATAAGCCAGTAGAGCTGTCTATTCCTATGGTTGTGGCTTGTACGTCGCCGATTTCAATCGATGTTGCGTTTAAGGGGCCTAATAAATTAGCATCAGAAGACTCTTTCGATAGGTTTAACCTAAAGTCGGTTAGACTGTCTTGATTGTTGCCACTTAAGCTGTATTGAGCATTAAAATAAGCCAGATCGTTGGAACCTAATATTGAATAGGTAGACGTCGTGTTATTGTTTTCTTTTTTATTTACGCTGATTTGTAAGTCAGCAACGGGTGTGGTAAAAAATTTATAAGGGTTTTCCTTTAGCGGTAATGAGGCTTCTCGGCTAGGTAAGGATTCAGCCGCTTTTTTATTCCTTCTTGCAAGTTGGAGTTGAATAGGAAGTGCCCGCTCAGAAGAGATTTTTACTTGCAGCCGTCTAAAGTCAAAATCAAAGGTGACTCCAAACCACTCTTCAATCAGTTTACTTTCGATGTATATGTCATCATCCCTGATTACGTAGTTTTCAGAAGACAGTAGATTCGCTTGGCCAGAAATCTCAACGCTCACCGTGTTTTCAACGCTATTTAGGGAGAAGCGATTGGCTTCTTCAAAAAACCAGCCTTGGGCTGACACTAAATCATTGGAGAAATAAATAGGAAAATCCAGCAAGGTCACAAAAGCATTGATGCCTAACATGGCTGAATCTGTTGATTTTTCGGCAAAAATATCCCCAAGGTAGATGGCATCGACATACATTGATAGGGCTAACTCCTCACCTACAGGAATACCTATGTTTTGTGTGTTTAGCGGGATGCCTATCTTTTCAGTCGATTTACTGAGTGATGCCTCGCTGGGGAGAGACTTTCCTTGTTCTAATGCTTGATATTTTTGTTTTAGTTTTTCAAGTTGTAAGAGAAAACTCTTCTCGTCAGCAAGCGTAAGAGAGCTGTATAAGCCAACTAGAAGAATTAAAATTACAGGATAGAAAGTCATACTAATTTAGGGCCGATTTTACCATGGCTGGCGTAATGGTTAAGCTGTAGTCAGACAACTTGGTACCACTGAACTCTTGTGTTCCTTGATAAACCACTCGCAGCGTACCTGCAGCCAATGTAAAGTTTTCCCAAGCAACCTTTGCCACAATATTATCGAGCTCATGATGAAAATTAAATCCATTCAGGATACCGACACGGGTTTCTTTTGATGAGTTTAACGGTTTCCAGTATGCGAATAAATTACCGGATAAACTGTATTTTCCTTGCTTTTGCAACTCAATATTAATGGTTGCTTTGTTATTCTTTTTATCATGTTTAAGTGAAATATTATTGATTTTATTGCCATATTGGAACTGGCCAAGCCGAAATATCACGGGGATGGAATAGCTAAGTAACACATTGAGTTTTATGCTGGTTGTAGATGGTGATGAGGCATTAACCTCAACTTTAGGTAAGGCGGTAAATTGAAGGTGCGAGCGATACTCTCCATCATTTAGGTTTCTTGGTTTACGAGCTGAAACCTTTACTGTTTGAGATTCACCTGGTTTTAAGGTGACTTGTTTTGGTGATAATCTAGCTATTCTACTCAATATAGGGAAGGATAATAGCTCCTGTTGGGAGAGTTCTCGGTAACCGCCTTCTGGAAGCGCTTTGAGTTCTTTCCAATCTAATCGGTAGCTTTGGATTTCATTACTAGTGTTCATTAATATGACGTTGGCAGAACGCGATCTTTCATCCAGTACCAAGCGAGTAGGTGAAATAAGTAAACTGGCAAATGTGGAAAGAGAAAAGCTGCATAAAAAAATACTGATGAAAATGTTAAGCATATTTTTTTTCATGTAAGTGCCTGTATTAATAAAAAGTCAAAAGTCAAAAGTCAAAAGTCAAAAGTCAAAAGTCAAAAGTCAAAAGTCAAAAGTCAAAAGAGATTTGGAGATTGATAGTATAGTCCGCATCGCTGTAATTCATGCTGCCTGAGCCAGAGGTCCTTAATGTGCCTCCGACCCCAACTTCAGCGGTGCCATCTGTTCGGATAAAAATAGAGCCAGGAGAGGTTAAATTTACTAAGGTGAATTGCCCTGTCGAAAAAGGCGTGCTACTTGTCGATGCTTGTATCACCGAAGGGGTAATGAAAACTTGCGCGTTGGCTGGGTAATTAAATAGTAAGAATTCGGCAGGAGATCCCGCTTCTATAATTCTAAAATGATTTGTCGCTGTAATGTTACCCAAATAGTCTATAGTGTACTCGCCAATGGTGGAGTTGTCGCTAATTACAATACGCCCAAATGATAATGGTCTTATGTTTACCACTTCTGCCAGTAATGAAACTGAATGTAAAATTAGAAAGCAAAAAATTAGTATTAATCTCATACTTTTATTACTCTCCATAATAAGTTGAATCGAAGCATTATATTAGCCTAATGCTTCGATTCTGCAAGGTAACCTATTAATAAATAACGATTACAGGGAAAGTGCCTGTGTAGTCACCATCAATATAAGGTGATGTAGAAGCGGCTGCATCGGTTGTTAATGTTGCACCAACAGAAAAAGAAACCGCCCCCGTCGCATCCGTTTGCAAGTTTGCCGCAGCATAAGCTGTACCGTTATTTGGACCGCTAGTAATATAACCAGTAAATGTACCTAGGGTGAACTTTGGTGTGCCTGGAGGTGCAGCCGCCGCAGTGAGGTTTATTGGAGCCGCAGGAAGCGTTAGCGTTAAGCTAGTGAAACCTGCAGCACTGTCTACAGTATAGGTCGCTGGAGTGCCAGCGGTTAATACTGATACAGCCGCCGGAGCACCAGACGTTGCCGCTGTTGGAGCGGATCCATCTGCAGGAATAACTACTGTCGCCGTTTCGGTGCCAGCTGGGTCAGCTGTTGCCCTGATTGTACCAACAGTAAATGGTGTCGCTTCAACTAAGTTGAAAGCGTTTTGTACCGTCACTGTAGCTGTTGTGTTCACTGTCTCAGCCATAGAAAATGAGGCAGCACCAAGAAAAATGGAACCAATTACAATATGCTTTTGTGTCTTTTTGATAACCATAAAGAGTACCTTTTGTGTGATAGAAAGTTGCGACGGATGAATCTTAGAAACTAAGATTATCTGGTCTATATAAATACATGCCTTTCAAGATCTTTATAGAATATTGTCAATTATAGTTCTTTATGAAGAATACGCTAATTAAATTCCTATTATGAAACATGCACCTACGCTTATCGGCAGGAAAAAGTGTTTCTTTAACCATTTGATTATATTTATGGTCTGTTTGTTATTAATAACAGACCAAACTGCCTTCTAAAATAAGTTCTGAACAAATGCTTTTAGGTTTAAACTAAAAAGCGATCAGTCAAAATCCATTGTGCTTCTTAGTCTTGCGGTTCTTTTCTCTTGAAAATCTTTAATCTCACCCCCTTTTAAGCGGTTCATGTAGTCTTTTAAATCCCATCTAATTCTTGGGGCTAATAAGAAGAGTCCAATAATATTGGCGAAACTCATTGCAAATATCATGGCATCTGAAATATCAATAATAGGGTCTAGGCTCATAGAGCAGCCAATGACAATGAAAAAGCAAAAAAATAACTTATAAGATACATCTGACTTTATACTGTATCCAAATAAATACGACCATGCTTTAGCGCCATAATAAGACCAAGAAATCATGGTTGAAAAAGCAAACAGAAGAACGGAAATGGCTAATACATAAGGGAACCATGAAAACGCACTTTCAAATGCACTTGAAGTTAATTGAACGCCACTTAGTCCGAGTTCATTTTTATAAGTACCGGTAATGACAATCACTAACGCGGTCATGGTACAGATCACGATAGTGTCGATAAAGGGTTCTAATAAAGCGACAAAGCCTTCGCTAATGGGTTCTTTTGTTGTGGCGGCTGAGTGAGCAATGGATGAAGAACCAATGCCCGCTTCATTGGAGAAGGCCGCTCGCCTAAATCCTTGAATGAGAACACCTAAGAAACCACCGGCAATGCCTTCAGGGTAAAAGGCCCCTTGAAAAATCGCGATAAAGGCACTCGGTATCTGTGAGTAATTCATTGTGATCACCACAAGACACGATAGACAGTAGACAATGCCCATAAATGGTACGATTTTAGAGGTTACTTTTGCGATAGAATTTAGTCCGCCAATAATTACGCAAGCAACAAGAAAAGATAAAATAAGACCAAAAAGCCAGCCTTTATCGGCAAAATAGCTAATGTCTCCTCCTGTTACGGATACAACTTGCTGATAGGCTTGGTTGGCTTGAAACATGTTACCACCACCAAAAGAACCGCCAATGCAGCAGATAGCAAAAAAAACGGCAAGGACTCGTCCTAGTTTTTCATAGCCTAGCTCTTTGAGTCCGCAACTTAAATAATACATAGGGCCACCAGAAACGGTGCCATCGTGATTAATAACCCTATATTTCACTCCTAATGCACATTCTAAGAATTTCGATGACATGCCGACAACGCCTGCCAATATCATCCAAAAGGTGGCTCCAGGCCCTCCAATTGATATGGCTATCGCTACCCCTGCGATATTCCCTAACCCAACGGTTGCTGATAGGGCGGTGGAAAGGGTTTGGAAGTGCGTAATCTCACCGACGTCATCAGGGTCTTCGTAATGGCCTTTCACTAATCGAATAGAATGGGAGAAACCTCTTATATTTATAAAGCCAAGATAGAATGTAAAAATACTTCCTGCTGAAACTAGCCAAATTACGATTAACGGAATGTCTACACTCGAGATTGAAATAGAATAGAAAACAATTCCTGCAATAAAATGGGATACGGGAGTTAGTAGCTCATTGATGGCGCTATCGATTGATGAAGCTACTAAAGTAGAAGAGACAAGCATTATTATTAGGGTGAAAAGCGGTTTTAAAATCATTTTTATTGTTTTGCCACTGTTTAGATGAGTTATTTTAATAAATAGCCATATTGGTGTTGTTATCGAGTGGTTTTTTTATTCGACCAAAGCGTTTTAATTTTTTAAAAGGTACGGGGTTATAATGTAGCTTGCAAATGAAGCAAAGACTCTCCTTGAGTTCTGTGTTGGCATTCATTTTTTCATAGTGAGACGATAGTTTGCAATGACTACTGAATTAATGCATTCAACTTTACTCCAGCCTACTTGTAATATCAATATTATAGAGACGGTCCTAAACGTTGGTTTTATGGGCGGTTTTTCTATGATGAAATTCTCATGTTAGCATCCAGAGTACTTAAAAAGCATACATGCTTATTTACTTCCTTTACTATTTAAATTTGCGAGGTAATGTTTTTTATATATAAACACGTATCCTATTCGAATATGTCAGGAACTTTTTTGGACTTTTGTACTCAATTACCCCTTATCTGCTTTATAAAGGTAAGGTGGACGGTTTTTTATCAAAATTTGGACTGTGTGTGATGAGTGATAATAAAGCAACAAATGTAATTCTTGGGACCTCGTTGGCATTGATTGCTTTTGCTGGTAATTCCATTCTCTGTCGCTTGGCTCTAGGTCATGGTGCTATTGATGCATATGGTTTTACGTTAATTCGCTTATTTTCAGGTGCAATTACTCTAGTTATTTTATGGTGGTTAGTTAATAAGGTGAAGCAAGGTCAAGTAAAGGATACGAATCTGATTGAGTTGACTCAATTTGGTAGTTGGAAGGGGGATTTTATTTGTTTTTATACGCTCTTTCTTTTTCTTATGCTTACCTGACTCTAGGTACTGGGCTAGGTGCCTTAATTCTCTTTGCTGCAGTACAGATAACAATGATATTGATTAATATTTTGACTGGTAGCCGATTGTCTAAAGGTGAATGGACTGGGGTGATATTCGCCTTTTCTGGGTTTGTTTATTTAGTCTACCCAACATTAACGACTCCCTCACTATCCGGCTTTTTATTGATGTCTCTCTCAGGAATAGCATGGGGGTTATACAGTGCTAATGGCAAACTGTCGAAAAGGCCTTTAGAAGACACCCTTGGTAATTTTATGCGTACAATTCCGGCTCTATTGGTACTTTTACTTATCACGTTTGATTTTCTGCAGTTAACATCAATTGGCGTTGTTCTTGCTATTGCGTCAGGAGTACTTGCTTCTGGCTTAGGCTATGCTATTTGGTACTCTGTACTGCCTTCCCTAAAAGGGACTGCGCCAGCGGTTTTGCAGTTGTTAGTGCCTGTACTGGCTGCGTTAGGCGGTATTATTTTCGTCGGAGAATCTTTAAGTTTGCATTTAGTAGTATCGGCAGCGTTTATTATTGGTGGCGTGCTGACGGTTCTTTATGCAAAAAAGCACGTTGCTCATGCTAGTTAATGAATTCTTAAGTTATTAATCTCTTTCTGCTACGTCATTATCGAGTTCTGGTGCATCAGTAGGGATGTTAATGGTAAAACAAGTCCCCTCATTGACTTTACTGACTGTGTTAATGGTTCCTCCTAACGTTTGGGTAACGATATTGAACACTATGTGGAGCCCCAACCCTGTCCCTTCTTGGTTATGTTTTGTGGTAAAGAAAGGATCAAATATTTTCTGTATTAAATTTTCTGGAATACCCTTACCGTTATCTTCAACTTTAATGATGATTTTATCCGAAAAATTTCTGTCTACTAAAATCGCTATGTCTCCAAGCGCTTTGTCTTCAAAGGCATGTATAGTGGCATTTAGGACAAGGTTTGTAATGACTTGAGATAGTGCTCCTGGGTAGGAGTTCATAACGATGCTTTTATCGCATTCAATGTGGACATTTACCGTACCTAATTTAAGTTTCGGGCGTAAGCTATGAATAACTTCGTGTAAATATTCGTGGAGGGCAAATTCTCTTTTTGTTTGGTTGGTTTGATCGACAGCCACTTGCTTAAAGCTCTGTATTAAGTCGGCGGCTCTTCTTGAGTTATTTAAAATCAATTGTGTCGATTCAAGTGCTGTTTCTATGTAGTTGTCTAACGTGCTTTTTTTTAGCTGATTATTCGACATTGCATTATGGAGGCTTCTTGTAGAGCCTTCTAAATGAGATGCTGAGGTCAATGTGATGCCTATTGGTGTATTGATTTCATGTGCCATGCCGGCGACTAGTCGACCTAGGGCTGCCATTTTTTCTACCTGAACAAGAGTGTCTTGAGTTTCGATAAGCTGTTGATAGGCTTGTTCCGCGTACTCTTTTTCTATTAAGGCATTTTGTTCGGCTTGTTGTCTGGAGCTTAGTTCTAGACTGATTTTTTGGATAATTTCGTTAATACCGTTTACCAGAACGGTCCACTCTAAAAATGTTTGATGAGGTAGTTCATATTTCTCTTTTACACGCAAATTTTTTGCAATCGAAAGCGCTTGCTCTAAATTGTTAATGGGGGTGAAAATATACCTTTTTAATATAAAAAAGAGTAATGCGCCAATGAACATAATCCCAATGATTTGTACGGCTAGTCCCCCCCACAGAGATTTTTCAATTCTATTTCGTAATGGTTTCGTGGTGAGAAAAACTTCCACTACACCAAGGTGTGTGTTGTTATGGACTATATCCACCTTTAATATATCTTCATGGGGAGGAATGGCATTTTTACTCAATTGTGCTGGTTTGTTATCAGGACCGATTTGACGACTGATAGAAATGCTTTCTTGATCATTGGCTTTGATAGCAACAACCGCTTCATTTAATAGCTCAGCATCCAAAATATCCTCAATGTACTCCATATCCAGCTGCCAAAAACCGTTAGAAAGCGAGAGTGACAGACGCTTACTTAATTGGAGTTGCATTAATTGATAGCCTTCGTTGATCATTGTTCTATTAGCGCTATACGAATACCAGCTAGTCGCAGATAAAATAAAAAGCAAAGTTCCAATTATCCAAACAAATAACCTAAATTGAATGCTTTGTGGCATAGATGCTTTCCTATTTTATGTAGAGGCTATTCTATTATGCAGCCAAATTTCTAATTGCTTTAATGAAATAGGGTGTGAATGGAGAAACCCTTGGCTTTCAACACACCCCATATCAAGTAAAAGCGATTGTTGTCGTTCTGTTTCAACGCCTTCAGCAAGAACATTCATTTTTAAATTTTTACCTAGGTTGATTATCATTTCAATGATGCTTCGGCCAGATTGTGTCTCAAGTTTACTAACAAATATTTTATCGATTTTTAATCGGTCGATGTGCAAGTTTTCTAGATAAGATAAATTTGAAAAACCTGTACCGAAGTCATCAATTGAAATGCTTATTCCAAGCTCTTTAAGCTGTTTTAATCTTACCGTCAAGTCGTCAAACTCTAGCACTCCAATAGATTCCGTTATTTCTAAATTGACATTGTGTCCTTGGATATTCTGCTCTTTAAGTGCTTTAGTGACGGTATTGACAAAATCGGACTGCAGAAATTGTAAAGCCGACACATTAACACCTATTCTAAAGTCTGGGTACTTATCTAATAAAGGTTTACAGTCAGAGAATGTTTTTCTTAAAATCCATTCTCCAAGATTAATGATAAAACCGGACTGTTCCGCCAATTCAATAAAGACATCAGGAGAAACCATATGGCCTGATGCATCTTGCCATCTTACTAATGCTTCAGCACCTATAACGGTATTAGTGGAAAGATTGAGTTGGGGTTGGTATACCATAAAAAGTCTGTTTTTTTGAAAATCTTGCTGCAAGGAAGACAGCATTTGAGATCGTTCTCGTAAGACCTTAATCATATAATCAGTAAATACTACATCTTGATTGATACCAGTTTGTTTTGCTTTTTTAAGAGCAATAGTGGCATGGGCGATCAATTCGGTTGACGTTACTTTACTATTCCACAACGCGATGCCTGATCCAAACTGAACCTCATGCTTCATGGTATTCACCATCAACGGCTGACGTATCTTATCTAAAATAGGAGGGATGTTTTTTTCATGAGATTGAACTAAAAAAGCAAATTGATCTGAATTTAATCGGGCTAGGACCGTGATTTCATGAATTGCGGAAAGCTTATCAGTGAGTATTTTTAAGTAGTTATCTCCATGAAGTGGACCGAAATTATCATTTAATGCTGAAAATTGATCGATATTGATAATAACAAGGGAATAATCAAAACCGTCTTTAGGGGCAAAAAAGTCGAGTAAACGAATCAGTCCATTTCGATTATACACTTGAGTGAGAGCATCTTTGAATGCAAGGTTATCTAAGCGTTCCAATTGATCATAACTGCGTAGCGCGGTCATTATACACGCATACAACTGTTCTCTTGAAAGTTCTGTTTTCGAGCGATAGTCATTAATATTATACTTTTCAATCGTTTCTACCTCGGGAGCATTCCCAGGCTGACCTGTTCGTAAAATAATGCGTAATTTTTCTAGATGCAGCTCTTCACGAATTTTTTGCACGAGATCCAATCCAGCAAAATCAGATTCCATAACCACATCTAACAAAATAACGGCAATGTCGGCTTGTTCTTGGAGAACTTGATACGCTTCATGGCCAGAATATGCATGAATCAATGAAATATCGAAAATATCAAATGATAGACCTTTTAACGACAATCGGGTTACCGAATGCATGTCCTCTTCATCATCTACGACAAGTACTTTTAATAATCTCTTATTAACTGTTGTTTCTGTCTCTTGAATTGAATCTTCTTCATCCATAAAGTCTATAAGATCATCTGACATAAATCGTATCTCTCTCGATAAGCTCGTTGCCAAGTATTAGAGGTAAAATTAACAGAATATTCTTCAACGAACATTAAGCTTATGTAATTGGTGAGTAACCTAGATTAATAATAGTGAAACTAATGATAAGTGTAGAAATGAATTTTGCTTTTAACAAACTCATTCCATTAAAGTTTATTAAAACAAAGATGTGGAGTTGGAGTTGAATGGGAAGAGAGGGTGGATTAAATAGGAATAACCCACCTGATTGAGCTTAAACTGAACTGCTTACGGCATAGGCAACGGAGAATGCGCCTTCTTGAAATGCTTTTAGGCCAGTATCTGAAAATGGAATAGGGAATGGGTTTTCTTTAATCGATTCTTTGAGTTCATTACCGCTAATTAGCTTTACTTCAACAGAGTCGATCAGTTGGATAGCGGTTTCTATTTTGAATCCTGCTGACGATCCAGCAAACTTACCTTTTGTTGGACGTTCTTTGATAGCAACTTGATTAACATTGTAATCCTCAAAGAGTTTTCTTAACGTGAATTGGTATTTTCTCATCGCTTCCGTATTTTCGGATTGAACAAGAGGAATACGAATTTGGCGGCAATCGATAATTTGAAATAAACCTCTGTCTTTAGATAATAAGCAAAGAATGGCTTCGTTGCTTTTTATTTCTATACCGCATGTAATCATGATGATGACCTTTACTGTTTAAATTAAGCTTGATTATCCCATAGAGAAAAGTAAAAAACACTGCGTATAACAATGATAAAGAGAAGGATGTAATGGGATTTTGATTGATTGGGGTGTTTGTGACTTTTTTATAAAAAGACTCTCCGTTTTAAAATAATATAAGCGTATACTTTTAGGATAATATTTTGCAGAACGTAAAATATCGATATTTTATGCTGTTTACCTTAAATTTTTTTGATTAATGGATTGTTTGTATTCATGAGTGAATCTGTCGTTTCTTCTGTTCCTTGCCCCTCTTTGCGGTCTTTACATGAAATCTTGCCACAAGAGCCGTTATTGATGATGGGTGCAGGCCCTGTTCCTATTCCTGACCGAGTAGCAAAGGCAAACTCGGTGGTAATTAATCATTTGGGTGAGACTATGTCTCAAGTTATTGATCAAGTTAAATCAATGACTCGGTATGTGTTTCAAACAAATTCTAAATGGGTCTTAGGTGTTGCGGGACCAGGGTCTGCGGCAATGGAAATGGCGGCGGCAAACTTGGTTGAGCCAAATGATCGTGTGCTTAGTATTTCAAATGGTTTCTTTAGTAACCGAATGGCTCAAATGGCGGCTCGTGTTGGTGGTATTGTTACTGAAATTGTCACTCCTGTAAAAGAGGCGGCTAATCCTGACTGGGTAAGAGAGCATATTGAAAAAGTTCGGCCTCAGATCATTACTATGGTTCAAGGTGAAACATCCAATACGGTTTATAACATCCATTTAAAAGAAATAGGCAAGCTTGCGAAAGAGTATAATTGCTTGTTGGTTGTTGATGCGGTTTGTACATTAAGTACCATGCCGCTAAAAATGGATGAATGGCAGGTGGATGCGGTAATCACAGGAGGGCAGAAAGGCCTTTCCTCCATACCTGGCGTTTCCTTGTTGGCTTTTTCCGAATTAGCTTGGAGTAAAATTAAGCTTCGTAAAGAGCCCGTTGTTCAATGGTGTTTGGATGCTAAGTTAGCCGAGAACTTTTGGCATAATAATGGCTATCATTATACGGCTCCTGTATCGGGCATTATGGCCATACATGAGGCCTTGAAACTGGTCTGTGAAGAAACCTTGGAAAAACGCTTTAAGCGCCATTTACGTTGTTCTTTGGCTTTACAGCATGGTATCGAAGGCATGGGGCTTGAATTATTTGTTCCCCCTGAGTCCCGTTTAAACTCGGTTGTCGGTATTGTTATTCCTGACGGCTTAACGGCGGAAGGAATATGCCATCATATTTCTCATAAACATAAAGTTGAGATTGCGGGTTCCTTTGGTCAGCCGATTGTTCGAATTGGTCAAATGGGGGAGCAATGTCGAGAGCATAATTTATTTAGAGCATTGCACGCACTGGGATGTACGATGCGAGATCTTGGTGTAAAAGTGGATTTACCCACAGGGATGGCAGAGTTGGAAACCTACCTTCAATCTTTAGGGAGGTAAGTTTATTGTTAATTAGAGAGTAAAAGACTCTTAATAAGATCTGTCATGCGTCACAAAATACGATGGGTTTTATAAAGGGTCTTTTTTTGAACTAAAAGAAATCACAAATGACAGGTAAGCGACAGTTTGATGATATATCTTGTTTGGCATTGGTACATTCTATAAGTACTAGTATATTTATAAAAAAAATAACAAGCAGGAGATAACCTATGCTGAATCGTAAGTCCGTTCTGTCTACTTCTATTAAACTTGCCGTCGCAAGTACCTTTTCAACCGTTATTCTAGTAAGCCAAGCTCAAGCTTTCGAGCCTGCTCGCTCTGCTGAATGTATTGCTCCAGCAAATCCAGGCGGTGGTTGGGACTTTACTTGTCGTAGTGTTGGTAAAACTTTAGTAGATCTACAGTACATTAAAGGCAACGTTCAGACTGTTAACATGAGCGGTGCTGGTGGCGGTGTTGCATTTGCCCATACAGTGAGTAAACGCTCTAAAGACGATGCCCTTATTGTGGCGGCAAGTACAGCGACAACAACGCGTCTTGCACAAGGACAATTTCCAGGTATGAATGCCGACCAAGTTAAATGGGTTGGTACACTGGGAGCTGACTATGGTGTTATCGCTGTAAGCAAAGATTCTAAATTTCAAAACCTAACGGAATTAATGGATTCTCTAAAAAGTGATCCAAATTCAGTTAAATTCGCTGGCGGTAGTGCTACAGGTGGCTGGGACCATTTAAAAGTATTGATCACAGCAAAAGAAGCCAAGGTTGATAATCTTCCAAAAATCAAGTATCTCGCCTTTAATGGTGGGAGTGAAGCCATTGTTCAAGTAGTTGGTGGCCATATTGATGCTTACACAGGTGATGTGTCAGAAATAAAAGGCTTTATGGATTCTGGTGATCTACGTGTATTAGCCGTGCTGTCAGAAGAACGTTTGCCTGAGCCATTTAATCATATACCAACGGCAATGGAGCAAGGCATCGGTACGATTGCACCAAACTGGCGTGGTTTTTACGTCCCAGGTAACGCGAGTAGTGATTCATACGATTGGTGGGTAAAAACAGTTGATGAATTGTATACGACTCCAGAGTGGAAAGATGTTATGGCGAAAAATGGTTTAATGCCATTCCATAAAACCGGCGCAGAATTCACTCAATTTGTAAAAAATCAAACTCTAGACATTCGTCTATTGTCTCAAGACATTGGTCTAATTAAATAATTAGCCCGTGTAGTCAATATTAAGAGACGAGAGCATCCTCTCGTCTCTTTATTTAACTGTAAACTCTTAAATATGGAGCTGTGTCATGCGTTTAAATGATCGCGTGTTTGGCATGCTTATGCTGATTTTAGCCTTTGGCTACGGTTGGGAAGCAACTCAATTTCCTGAACCTTTTGGTGGCGGTGAATCTGTAGGCCCAGAAACATTCCCTATTATTTTATCTTTCTTATTGGGTATTAGTGCGGTTTATTTACTCCTTAAACCTGATCCTGATGAAGCTTGGCCAGCGTCCAAAATGCTGTTAGAACTCTCTGCAGTAGCATTAGCTATTTTGGTATTTGCATGGGCCATTGAGCCTTTAGGCTTTATACCTGCAGCCATTATGATTGTGTCTTATTTATGTTGGAGAATGGGTGCGAAGCCTAAAAATAGCCTATTAACAGGAACAATCAGTTCAGTGGTTATGTTCTTAATCTTTAATAATGTGCTGGAATTAGCACTGCCATTAGGTTTACTGGAGTTTTAAAGATGGAAACAATCAATTTATTAATGCAAGGTTTTGCCGTAGCACTAACACCTGAAAGTATTATGTTTGCCATTATCGGTTCTATTTTAGGAACTTTAATTGGTGCATTACCAGGCTTAGGCCCTGCAAACGGAGTGGCTATTTTAATACCGCTCGCTTTTAGTTTAGGCTTATCCCCAACTTCTTCTTTGATCTTATTAACCTCTGTTTATGCTGGTGCTATGTATGGTGGACGTATTTCTTCCATCTTGCTAAATATTCCAGGTGATGAACCGGCTATGATGACCTGTTTAGACGGTTATCCAATGGCCTTAAAAGGTAAAGCCGCTGAAGCATTGGCTATCTCGGCGATTGCGTCTTTTATTGGTAGTTTAATCGCGACTATTGGCTTGGTTATTTTGGCTCCTATTCTTGCTAAGTTTGCCCTCAAGTTTGGACCAGCAGAGTATTTTGCTCTATTCGCATTGGCGTTTGCGACGCTAGGTGGTATTACGGGTAAAAACCAATTTAAAACCTTAATGGCGGCGGCGTTAGGTTTGATGATTGCTTCCGTAGGTATTGATATCTCTTCTGGAGTGCAGCGTTATACATTCAATACGCTAGAATTGTTTGAAGGCGTCGATTTCATTATTGCAATCGTAGGTTTATTTGCAATCAGTGAGTTGCTTTTCTTTATTGAAAAACATGCTGGTGATGGCATGAAAAAGGTGGCAGTAAATCGTCTTAAATTAACCATGAAAGATGTGATAAAAGTACTTCCTTCCTCTATTCGTGGTGCATTACTTGGCTTTGTTGCCGGTGTCTTACCTGGTGCGGGAGCTTCTCTAGGAAGCTTTGTCAGCTATACGTTAGAGAAGAAAATTGTCGGCGCTAATGGCGAGTTCGGTAAAGGAGACCCGCGGGGTGTTGCTGCGCCAGAGGCAGGGAATAATGGTGCGGCGTCCGGTGCTCTCGTTCCTATGCTTACCTTAGGTGTGCCAGGAAGTGGTACAACGGCGGTGCTTCTCGCTATGTTAATATCGCTTAATGTGACTCCTGGTCCAATGTTATTTCAACAAAATGCGGATCTAGTTTGGGGTGTTATTGCCGCTTTATTTGTGGGTAACCTAGTATTGTTATTACTTAACATTCCTATGGTTGGCATCTTTGTTAAGTTGTTGAGCATTCCACCGAAATACTTGATGCCTATCGTGACTCTGGTGGCGTCAGTAGGGATCTATTCCGTTAGCCATAGTGCTTTGGATCTGTATTTTATGGTGGCTTTTGGTGTTGTTGGGTATATTTTAAGAAAAGTCGATATACCTTTAGTGCCGGTTATTCTTGGCATGTTGCTTGGTCCTGAAATGGAAAAAAGCTTACGTCATGCATTGGTATTATCTGATGGCGATTGGGGTGCTCTTTTCAATAGTGGTTTGAGTATTGGTTTGTGGGTGGTGGCTATCCTAGGGCTAGTCTTACCAATGATCATTGGACCTATTGTGAGATCGAAAATGAAACAGGCTAAAACAGGTGATTAAACACTCGATTTAGTTTATGTTTAAAAATACATGAAGTTTAGTGCAATGGCGGACTATACTTTATACAGCGTATAAAATTCGGAGTGAATGGTATTTTGCTCCGAATTTTGTGCTTTTAAAGACCAAACTTTTTTGTCGATAGTAGTTTATTCGTAGAGAGTGTACTCATGAGAGTGTTAGTAGTAGAAGATACGAAAGTGCTTGGAGAAGCGATATGTGAGCGCTTAAACAGTCTTGGTCATGCGGCTGATTTAGTTATGAATGGACAGCAAGCATCGGACATATTGAAATATCAAACGGTTGATTTGATTCTTCTTGACCTAAACTTACCTGGTTTGTCAGGCTTACAAGTACTCAAAAATCTACGATCCCGCGATAATCCAACCCCAGTTTTAATTTTAACGGCACAAGATCAAATAGATGATCGTATTCGTCTGTTAGATGCTGGAGCAGATGACTATTTAACTAAACCTTTTAATTTTGGTGAACTTGAAGCCCGCTGTCGCGCGTTACTTCGACGTCATCATGGGTATGCGAAAAACATAACCGATCATGGCAATTTACAGGTAAACCGTGATGCTAGACAAGTTTTACTTAATGGTGAAGTACAGCCGATTACCAGTAGAGAATTTCAATTACTGGAAATTTTTTTAGGGCATTTAGGCCGTGTGCTCAGTAAAGATGAAATAACAGAGCACTTGTTTAACTTTGATGAAAGTCCGGGACCAAATGCAATTGAATTATACGTGGGTCGATTACGGAAAAAACTGTCGGGTAGCTCATTGGTCATTAGTACCTTAAGGGGGTTAGGCTATGTGGCAGAAATTACCAAGCTACCAAAGTCTGACTGAGGAAGAGCAACAGGCGTTAAAGCAGGCACCTTCTTTACGTGTACGCTTTATTGTCGCAGGTATTGGTATTATCAGCATTATCGCTATTATTGTTATCAATCTGGTTTTTAATTATAGCCAACGCTTGGCTGATTTATCCTATGATCGTTTGCTTAGAAGCGCACTTCTTCAAATGGATGAAAATGTTGTCTTAGTGCGAGGAAAAATCTCTATTGATATTCCTTGGTCTGTATTTTCCACCTTGGCACAGGCAAATGATGATCGTATTTTCTATCGAGTAGACAGTTCAGAAAACGGTTTTATTACTGGTTACAAAGAATTAGAAGGAGAGCCACCTAAGCCATCAAAACTGGGAGAAATGCAGTTTTATAATCAAGCGTTTTCTGGTGAAGAAATCCGTGTGGCTTGGCTTGAACGTGGCTTAACTGAGCCGAATACTCAAGGAACTATTCGGATTTTATTGGCTCAAACTCGATTGTCTCGGGAGGAAATGTCTTCTTCAATCACTTCCAGAGCGTTACAAGTCGTCGTCTTGATTGTTTTTGTAACCATTGCTTTAATTACTTTTGGTAGCCATTTTGTATTACGTCCATTACATCGTTTAGAAGATGTATTGGAGTCAAGACAACCTGGTGACTTGACTCCGATCATGATTAATACTCCAAAAGAGACACATCAATTAAAAGTGTCTATTAATCATTTTATGGCTCGATTACAGCGAAATTTAGAACAGTTAGAAAATTATACAGCCGAGTCTGCTCATCAATTACGAACCCCTCTTTCTAGTTTAAAAGCGCTTGCTGAGAATGCTCGAGACCAAACTACACCCGAAAGACAACAGGAAGCGTTAGAGCAAATTGTTCAGCAAAGCGATAAATTAAGTCAGACCGTTACCATGTTACTTAACCAGGCGGTAGTTTCCCATCGATTGCAAACCCAAGGTCTTGTTGAAATTGAAATGAATGGGTTGGTAAAGCAAATATGTATGGATCTAGCCGTTTCGGCCTTGCAACAAAAAATCTATTTATCTTTCGATTCATCTGCTCCAGCCGCTTCAATTTTAGGAGATGTGTTTTCGCTGCAGCAAATGTTTTCCAACCTTATAGACAATGCCATTCGTTATAGTCGCGTACACGATGACGAATCGTCTAAGTCGGTTGATATTCATGTATTCCAAACAAATGGTTTTGTTGGTGTTAAGGTAATCGATTACGGTGTTGGCATAAGTGATGACGATAAAACTAAAGTCTTTGACCGATTTTATCGAGGCCAATATGAAATTTCAGGAAGCGGTGTCGGTCTAGCGATGGTAAAAGACATTGCGGATAGACACAATGCGATGCTTTCGATTACAGATACCGAGCCTCAAGGGACCACTATTGAAGTTTTATTACCGGAATACCATGAGGAGGAAGTATGAAGTACGGCCTATTTATTCTGTTTATTTGTTTCAATGGATTGTCTGCTACATTTTCTATTGCGGCTGATGGTGTGTCGATTTTTGGTAATGAAAATGCACCTAGGAGCTTAACGCTATATTCTACTGTGGATGTATCAACCTTGGCTCCATTGATTGAAAACTTTATTGCGGCCCATCCTGACATAAGTATTAAATACGATCAAATGGGAACGTTGGATTTATACAATAGAGTGATCAATGAAAAGTCGGAACCAAACGCTGGGCTTGTCATTAGCAGTGCCATGGATTTACAACTGAAATTAGTAAATGATGGTTTCGCTCAAAGTTATCAATCGATCATGACCGATGCCTTGCCAAAAATAGCATCATGGCGCAATCAGATTTTTGCTTTTTCAATGGAACCTATTGTAATGGTCGCAAATCGAGGTTTGTTTCCAAACTCTGAGTTCCCTAATAATAGACAAGAATTACTACAAACCATTCGAAAATACAGTAATGATATTAAAGGACGCATAGGCACGTATGATATTCGACGCAGCGGAGTCGGTTATTTACTCGCGAGTCAGGATTCAAGGCAAGCGGACATTACTTGGGGGCGTTTATTAGAAGCATTTGGGAGCCATCATGTAAAAACCTATTGCTGCTCAAGTGACATAATTGATGATATTGAAAGTGGCCGGATTGTATTAGGCTATAACTTATTGGGTTCTTATGCACATAAAAGAGTATTGGAGAATCCCTGGTTAATTATGATAATGCCGACGGATTACACCTTGATGTTAATGAGAGTTGCTTTGATTCCTAAAAATTCAACTCAAGCAAGGGTAGGGGGCTCTTTTTAGATTTTCTGCTTTCCGATATAGGGCAGAATATTATGAGATCAGAAAACTTATTGTATCCGATAAATTGGAACCTTAATCAAGATGATCAAGGGTTAAGTCCATCTCACCCTACGAGAATGATAGAGCTGAACCAACAGTTATTATTGGGTCGGGATTATGCAAAACAAACACGTTTCGTTGAAGAGTGGGAATATGCTTTAGAGCTTAATAATAAATAGGTTGATGCTGGACTCTCTTGGTGTTTTTTTACACATTTACAACATACGATTCCCTCAAAAAGTGTATATTTTTATTAATAATGACTTTAAGGAAAGCAAGATGACTTTATTAATATCAAGATTTTTTATTATGTTTACAGCCGTTTTTTTCTCTACGTTAACTCTAGCTGAATCGATGGTTAAGCCAACAGAGGCTATTGTCTTAACCGTGACAGGTAATATAGCGCTTACTAATAATGGTGGAGAGAAAGCTGAATTTGATCTTCCTATGCTTGAATCCATTGGATTGAGCGAAAGAGCGACTAAAACCCCTTGGACAGATGGTTTATCTGTTTTTAGCGGTGTTTTGATTAAAGATTTATTAAATTATGTCGGTGCGCAAGGATCCATCCTGAAAATAACGGCTTTAAACGATTACACGGCTAATATACCAATAGAAGATGTAGAAAAATATAATGTGATTTTGGCTTTTAGACAAAATGGTAAAGTATTACGAATTAGAGATAAAGGGCCTTTATTTGTTGTTTATCCTTTCGATGAGTTTCCTGAGTTAAATAGTGAAGTTATTCATAATCGTTCTGTGTGGCAAGTGAAATCGATTGAGATTGAGTAACTCATTATGCTTAGCATTAAAGAAAAATTAAGTCATTTTTTTTATAATAAAGTGCTAAAAAAGCTGCATGCAGGATACTTAACCACTATTAGTGTGATTTTTTTGGTTTTAAGTGCTGGTTTATTATTTCTAGTCTATGAAAAACAACATGATTTAGTGACATCTGCTGCGGAAAATGAAATTTGGGCCGCTCATAAGTTAGAATCTGAAGTACTGAAGTTATCGAATGAATTGTTATTATTTATATCTGGATCTAAAAAAGTTAGTTTAGACTCGGTTAGGCTTAGGTTTGAAATTCTTTATAGTAGAGCCAATATCTTAAATCAGGGGGCGCTCAGAAAAATTGTTGAAAAAACACCGGAATCCATTTTTTTACTAAATGATATACTTAGAATTCTTAATGAAATAGATATTATACTGTTTTCTAATGACGATGTTTCAAATGAAAATATGATGCTTATTAGTGAAAAAGTGAATGATATTCGTAAGCAATCTGAAAAAATGATTTCTGGAATTTCTGAAAATAGAGCCATTAAAAAAGTAGAAAGTAGACAGTCTTTAGTCTCAATATTTACATCATTAATCGTATTGCTCTCGTGTCTAATCGTTTCTGTAACTTTAATTATCCACTCTCTTTTTAGACAAAAGAAAGAAAGTAATAAGGCCTATTTAGTTTCAAAAAAATTATCTGCTAATTTAAAGGAAGCATTAGAGAAAGCAGAAACGGCGACTCAAGCCAAAAGCGACTTCCTTGCAACAATGAGCCATGAAATTAGAACGCCAATGAATGGTATTATTGGCTTAAGCTATCTGTTAAACAATACTGAACTTGATGATAAACAGCGGGATTATCTAGAAAAAATACAAGAATCCTCGAATAATTTATTGCTGATTATTAATGATATTTTAGATTTGTCTAAGGTTGAGGCTGGTAAGTTAGAGTTAGAAGAACGTCTTTTTTCAATTGATGACCTCTTAGAAAGTCTTTATGACTTGAATCATGTTAAGGCTGAAGAAAAATCACTTTTATTTTTTGTGGAAAGAGATTTTTCTATTTCTGATAGCTACTTAGGGGACCCACTGAGAATTAATCAAATACTACTGAATTTAGTGAGTAATGCGATTAAGTTTACCCATTCAGGTGCCGTGTCTATTTTTGTGGGAAAAGCAAGTCATAATGCTCAAACGCTTACAATTAGTGTATCAGATACTGGTATCGGTATGTCTGAAAGTTATAGAGAAGCACTCTATGATTCATTTAGTCAAGCCGATGCCACAACAACACGAGAGTTTGGTGGCACCGGCCTTGGCTTGTCTATCTGTAAGCAGTTTATCGACTTAATGGAGGGCGATATTTCTGTAGAAAGCCAAGTTGGTGTAGGGACGATTTTCTCTATATGCTTGCCTTTAAAAGTCGCGGGTACGGATCTTCTTGATCGTGATGCTATAAGCAAGGCAAACCCTAGAAAAGAACCTGAAAATAGAAAGACAATTGGTGTGGCGGGTTTGACAAAGGAAATAGAAGCTTTACTAGCTGCCCAAGGGATCAAGTCAATCTCATTAGGTAATGAGATGAATCTAGAATCCATGTCTCGTTTGGATGCGATCATTGCTTTTGACAATAGCGCTTCTAATCTGCCACTCTCTTCTTTACTTAAGTCAGACTTTAAGTCAACCCCTCTTTTATATTTTGGGAAAAAGCATCAAAATCATTCAGATAAAGTCATTAAAGTTGAGCCAGACTGTTTTTTACATATTAATCTAATTACTCCTGCAAGTGTCATTTCTAATTTAAATAGAGTGTTGGTGTCAAGAAAAATTTCTAGTGAAAATGATATTGAAAGTTGTTTTGATTTTTCTGGTAAAAAAATATTATTAGTTGAAGATAATGAAATTAACACTACCATTGTTTTAGCGCTATTAAAAGAAAAAGGCATGGACGTTGTCTGTGCGGAAAATGGTAAGTTTGCTGTTGAAAAAATAAAAAAATCTCTTTTGACCTTATTTTAATGGATATTCAAATGCCTATGATGGACGGGTATGAAGCTAGCCAAAAAATAATACAGATTCTGGGCGATGATTCACCTTCTATAATAGCGATGACAGCCAATGTTTTAGAAAAAGATAAACTTTATATGAAAGAATGTGGAATGAGAGGGGTTATTAGTAAACCTATTAATCCCGTTAATTTATTCGATATTATTCAATCTCAGTTAACTATGGATAAAAAGAGTTCTTTTATTGAAAGCTCATCACCTGCTGTCGATTATCCTGTTTTAATTGACTATGGTAAGTATTCAAATGTATTAAATTCACTCAAGGAGGTGGGGGTAGATACCGATTTTGCGCTTCCCAATGTCAGTGGTGATGTGCATAGATATTATTCTCTTTTATTTAAGTATATAAATGATTTGAAGGAAAAAGTTTCCCAACTGGAAAAAACCATTTTTTTAGATGATTCGGCTAATAGAAAGAAAATTTGTCATAACATGAAAGGTGTATCATTAAACTTAGGTATTGTGGAAGTGGGGAAGTTATTAGGGATGATGGAGGAAGAATATGATAGAAGTATATTGTCTTTTCAATTGCAACGATTAATATCTCTTACGAAAAAAATAGAACGAAAGCTATATGATATTAGACAATATGAAACCTTGTTAGTCCAGGATGAGAAGTCTGAATTAAAAAGGGATTATCGAGCGATATTAATGGATGTGCTTCCTTTACTAAAACTAGGTGATTTAAGTTGTTTAGATTATATCTTAGAACTTAGACACTATTCTGAAAATCAACAAGTTATAGTATTAATTGATCAAATAGAAAGTATGGATTTTCGTTTAGCTTCTGAAACAGTAGCCAATATCCTTAATAATCAATCATAGACGTATCTAAATAAAGTAATTAATGCATTTTTATTTTAACAATTAGTCACTATCTGAAAAACGATTTGCAATTTGATCGAACTCATTTTGAATTCTTAAAAATACTTTTACTATTTCAGGGTCAAAATGTTTGCCTGAACCTTCTTCGATAATGCTAATTGCTTTGTCATGTGTAAACGCAGGTTTGTATACGCGCTTACTAATTAAAGCATCATAGACGTCAGCAACCGCCATTAATCTAGCTGAAAAGGGAATATCTTCCCCTGCTAATCCGTTGGGGTAGCCAGATCCATCCCATTTTTCATGGTGCCCTGATGCTATTTCACGAGCAAATCTTAAAAATGAAATATTACCATTTCCTAAGAGTTCCTCGGCTTTTGAAAGGGCTTCATCACCTAGTGATGCATGGTTCTTCATAACTTGGAATTCATTTTCAGATAACTTAGCGGGTTTAAGGAGAATGTTATCTGGAATACCTACTTTTCCAATATCATGCAGAGGAGCGGATTTGAATAATAGATCAATGTTCTCTTTAGTTAAAAAGTGGCTGTATTGAGGTTCTTTGGATAACTCTATCGCAAGCGCTTTAACGTAATTCTGCGTTCTTCGAATATGGTTACCCGTCTCATTATCTCGTGTTTCAGCAAGAGTCGCTAAGGCCAGAATCGTAATATCCTGTGTTTGAATCAATTCATCGGTTCTTTCTTGAATGGTTTTTTCTAATTGTTGGTTTTGTGTAACAAGTAACTGCCTTACCCTAGCTAAATTAAGGTGAGTTTTGACTCTTGCTAAGACAACGGGGGGATATTGGTTTAGTAATATAGTCTGCAGCCCCCATTTCAAAACCATTTGTTTCATCAAGGTGATTGTTCATTGAAGAAATAAAAATAACAGGAATATGTTGCGTAACAGGGTTACTTTTTATTTTTTTACATACCTGATAGCCATCCATATCCGGCATAACTACATCGAGTAAGATGATATCCGGGAGGATTTCGTCTGTTAGCCTATCAAAGGCTTGCTCTCCGCTTTTCGCCGCAATAATTCGATAATCACTTTTTAAAAATGACATTAAAATACTAATATTGATGGATTCATCATCTACTATGAGTATGGTTGGCTTGCCTGTAGACATCTTTACACCATTCGTTGGTTATATTTGCTCGCAATGAGATAGTACGCTTCTAATAGATAACATTCTGGCACTGAAATAGTGATTATGAAATATGCATTTGGTAAAGGATTGTTAAGATATTCTAAAATTGAGAATGCAGTAGGAGCTTTGTTTATCATCAGGTAAGAGTTGAGTGATTAAATTAAGAAAAAATCGGTTTAGTTATTTCAAGGCTACTATAGCGGTATTAGGCAATTATGGAGAACGAGTAAAATAGGCTGTTGTCAGTTTTTAAGCCATCGATAGGAAACGCCTGGCTCTGTTTTATTTGCTGTGTTAATACAGGTGGCTATTGTCTCTCTAGTCAAGTTGTTGCCATTCGTATTTTTGATCAGGTAGGCCTTAGTTATGAAAAGCAAGTATTTCATTTATCTGTCGACAGGAAGGAGAATAGAGCGAGCCCATTACAACATAGAATACTGGCTCGCTTAATACCTGCGCTATAGGTAAAACGTAATTATAGGCAAACGCCCCAAGTAATAGGGGCATTTGCCGTCTGCTCTGTTTAGTGATTATGTTTTAATTGCATACGCCGTAAAAATTCGGCCATGATTTGCATATAAAGCTCTTCTCCTAGGTATTTATCTTCGACACCACGATCAATGCTTGGATTATCATTTACTTCTATAACGTAACCACGGCCATTTATTTCTTTTACGTCGACACCATATAATCCATCGCCAATCGGTTTTGTGGCTGCAATGGCGGCTTGCAAGACACGCCTTGGCACTTCGAATGTCGGTAAAGTATCGAAGCCACCGCTTTCACTTTTTGTGGCACTATGATGGTAAATCTGCCAATGATTTTTCACCATATAATACCGGCAGGCAAATAATGGCTTATTATTTAAAATACCGATACGCCAATCAAATTCAGTGTATAAATATTCTTGTACTAAAAGCAAAGAAGATTTTTTAAACAAGTCATTTAAGCTATTGGTTAGTTCTGTTCTATCTTTGGCTTTAATTACGCCTTTTGAGAAGGCGCCGTCAGGAATTTTTACGACCATCGGATAGCCAATATTCTCTTCTAAAGTCTGCTCAATGTTTTCTTCACTTCTATGAACAATTCTCGTTTTTGGACATGGCACTTTATGAGTACGGAATAAGTCGGCTAAATACACCTTGTTCGTACACCGCATAATGGACTGAGGATCATCCATCACTACCAAACCGGCCGCTTCTGCTTTTTTGGCAAAGCGATAAGTGTGGTGATCAATATTGGTGGTTTCACGAATGAATAATCCATCGTATTCAGGTAAGCGCATAATGTCTTTTGGACCAATAAGATCTACTTGGATATCGAGTTGCTTGCCTGCCTGAACGAATTTTTTTAAAGCCATTGCATCACTCGGAGGAAGGTGTTCCTCTGGGTTTACTAAAATAGCCAAATCGTAGCGAGCTGAGCGACGTGATTTATTGGTATTCCATACTTTATTACTAAAGGCTTCTAGGGCCTCGGCAAAGAGGGTTTCATCTTCATCACTTAATGATTGATGAGAGATTGCTTGCAAAGAAGTTATTTGCCATGTTTTTCGAAACTTTAGCGTGATTTCTAATGCTGGACAGGGGACTTTTTCAAATAGCTTACGCGCCAATTCTTTGTACGTGGCATCGACCGTTTTACCGAAAACACTGCGTACTTTTAGTGTTTTTTCTTCTTCAGGCGAAGTCAATTTTTTCGATAAATCAGCTAATAAATCAGCAAAATACAGTTCATATAAGTCCTTCTTGCTTAAATCATTAAGTACTCTTACCGAAGGCATAACATGATGTCCACGGCTTTCCGCTAATAGGGAGCAATAGTAACCATCAGACAGGTACTTGTTGCTTTTACATAAATTGATGATACGAGTACGGCCTTGATGTTTATCCGTCATATTTAAGTACTGACTAAAGGTCACAACACGGTCGCTTTCTAAAAAAGCAGACCAGTCTTTAGTGTGATCAACAACAATGTACGTTTGCGACATTAGGGGTGGCTTCCTTACTGTAAAAGGCCATGAAATTTCGCGGATATTGCGCTTATTTTTACAGAATAACAATAGCCTTAAAATATATATTTCTGACGGATTATTAATCTATCTTTTCCCTATTTTCAAGCATAGAATCCGGCTTTATTTTTATTGAAATGAAGTGGGTCGAAACGCAGTGAAGATCGTTGTTCGTAACGCAGTTAGCCAAGATATAGCCGAACTTGTTCAGCTTGAAAATACGGTATTTAAAACGGATAGAATAAGTCGTCGAAGTTTTCGGCATGCGCTTAACTCTGATAACAGTGCGCTGTTAATGGCTTGCGAAATAGAAGAGCGTGATGGCACTGTTATAGAAAGTATAGTGGGGTATTCTTTACTGCATTTACACCAAGGAACACGCTTAGCCAGATTATACTCTTTAGCCGTAAGTCATCTGGCAAGAGGGAAGGGGGTGGCTCAAGCTTTGCTTCAGGCAAGTGAGCAGGAAGCGCTGTCTAAAAATAAAATTGTATTACGACTTGAGGTCAATGAACATAATATTCCAGCAATTAAGTTGTATGAAAAGTTTGGGTATCGAAAGTTTGGTCATTATGATGCCTATTATGAAGATTTAAGTAATGCATTGAGGATGCAAAAACGCATTCGCCATCTTTCTCAAGAACGCGTTTCTGTTGCATTGCCTTGGATTCAGCAAGGGACACCTTTTACGTGTGGTCCAGCATCATTGCAGATGGGGTTAGCCGCATTGGTTAAATCCTATATGGCCGATCCTGATGATGAGCTGCAAATTTGGCGAGAAGCAACAACTATTTTTATGACATCTGGACACGGAGGATGTCATCCTATGGGATTGGCCCTTGCTGCTAAAAAAAGAGGCGCGGTTGCTCAAGTATGGTTAAGCGATAAATCTCCTTTGTTTGTGGATGGTGTTCGTGATGCGTTGAAGAAAGACATTGTTACTCGAGTACACTCTATGTTTGCGAAAGAGTGTGATGATAAGCAGGTCCCCATCCGTTACTTTGCAATGACACTATCTGATCTTTTAATGGCATTTGATGGCGGTGCTATCCCTATTATTTTGATCAGTACCTACCGTATGGATGGTAAAAAAGCACCTCATTGGGTGGTATTATCTGGCTACGATGATCAATGTATTTATGTACATGATCCTGATCCAAGTAGTAATGAACATTCTAGTGTAGACTGTCAATATGTGCCAATCGCCAGAGAAGACTTTGAAAAAATGTCTCGTTTTGGGCAGACTCGTCTACAAACAGCGGTTCTTTTATCAACGACATAACATCTATTAAAGCAGGAAAAAGAGTGAAGAAGTACCTAGCGATATTCGCCATTGTTTGTTTAGTGGGATTGGTTTCGGCCGCCGGTGTATTTATCGGGGCATTATTTTCTGATCCCTCAATGGATGAGCATGAAGGAATACAAAGCCCGGATTCAAACACGAATGATTTACCCAATTTGAATTATTAAGATTCATCGATAAATCATGAAGTTTATGGTTCCATAAAGTGCTGTGATATGATGGCAAAAATTTTATTAGATAGGTAAGTACATGTCGTTTGATGATCAACAAGTAGAAACTTTTTTCCGTTTACAAAGTAATACTCGCTATGATGAAGTCGTGAATCATTGTAAAAAGAAACAGGATGTTTGGGTGCTACAAGATGATCAAGGTTGTCTTATCATCGAGTTGGGAAGTGAGAAGGTTTTACCTATTTGGAATGACTCATCATTAGCTGAGCAGTGGAAAGGGAAAGAATATGAAGGTTTTTCCGCAAGCGTAATAGCCTTTGCTGATTTTTCAAGTAAATGGTTACCTGGCATGGTAAGAGATGGTTTTAAACTAGGGATAGCCCCCAATCTAGCCGGCGAAGGCATCGTTGTTGCTACGGCTGAATTTGCCCGAGATATTGGTGTTGATTTAACTACCGAATCACACTAGAAATCGATTTAATTTAGAGGATATTTGAATGAAGATGCGCTTTTTACGCCACCTAACTATTGGAGCGATGTCTATTGCCCTGATTGCTTGTACTTCTTCTCCAACGGGTCGTTCTCAATTTGTATTGCTACCTGATAGCCAGCTTGATGAAATGGGTGTGCAATCCTTTACAACCATGAAAGAAGAGGTAAAAACGTCTACCAGTACCGCTCTAACAAAGAATGTACAATGTGTAGCCGATCGCATTATTAACGTTTTACCGGATGAATATCGAGACCAAGAATGGGAGGTTGTGTTATTTGACGACCCTCAAGTGAATGCATTTGCTTTACCTGGTTATAAAATCGGTGTTTATACTGGATTGCTTGAGGTAGCAACCAATCAGTCTCAGTTGGCGTCAGTTATGGGGCATGAAGTTGGTCATGTATTGGCTCGTCACGGTAATGAGCGTGTTTCTACACAACTTGCGACCAGTCAGGTCTTGGCTCTTGGCCAAAAACTAAGTGGCGCGAGTACGCCAGTAAAACAAGCTATATTTCAAGGGTTGGGACTCGGCGCCCAATACGGTATTATTTTACCCTTTAGTCGAGCTCATGAATCAGAAGCCGATTTAATGGGGCTTGATTTGATGTCTCAAGCGGGGTTTGATCCAAGAGAAAGTACTGAACTATGGCGTAACATGAGTGCAAATTCTGGTGAACAGCCTTCAGAATTGATGTCTACTCACCCATCGCACTCTACACGAATAGATGATTTGAATCATAACATGGCCGCACCTCTAGCCAAGTATCAAGCGTTAGTGGCTCAGAATAAACAGGCTAATTGCTATTAGTCTTTACTGATAGACTAGGGTGATGGTAAAACCAGATAGAGACTTTTAAAGAGTCATTATCTGGTTTTTTTGTATCTAATTAACGTCGTGACTATCAATTTACTCTTTTCTCGAAGGTACGTATAAGGACATCGATCATAGCAATCGCCGCTGTGGATAATTGGGTGCGGCTACGGGTGATAATACCAATGTCTCTTGCTATTGTAGGCTCAATAACAGGCAAACAATACGCGCCTTGTTCTTGCATCTGTTGTTCACAAAGGGCCGGCACAACGGCGACGCCTAACCCCGTTGCAACCATTCTTCCTACAGTGGCTAATTGATGGGCATCATAGGCAACTGAAAGTGTTAAATTATGTTGTTCCAATGTCTCTTCAATGAGCTGTCTAACACTGGAAGGCCGCTGTAGTGTAATAAAATCATGTTCAAGTAATATTTTCCAGGAGATATTCTTTGCTGTTCTTAAAGGGTGGTCTTTCGGTAAAACGGCAATAAAACGATCTTTCATTAAGGGCTTAAAATTTAAGTCATCATTGTTACCTGGATCAAAAGAAATACCTATTTCTAATCGCCCTTGACGCACCATATCCACTACCGTATCGGCAAGTACATCATGTATTTCGACTTTAATCTTAGGGTATTTTTGGTGGTAGTTTAGTAAGCCTTCAGGTAATAAGGAGGCGGCAAAAGAAGGCATGGCCGCGATGGCTATTTTCCCCTTTTTTAATGAAAAACGTTGATGAATTTCTTCTTCTGCATTATCCCATTGTGCCAACAGCTGCTTAGCAATCGGAAGCAGCGCATCGCCTTCAGGTGTTAATGCAATCGTCCGAGTTGTCCGACTCAATAGTCGACCGCCTAATAAGTCTTCTAGATTTTTAATGGTCAGGCTCAATGTTGGTTGAGATAGGTGGAGAATATTGGCTGCTTCCGCAAAACTAAGAGTACGGGCAACGGTTACAAAAGCACGAAGCTGTTTCACATTCATTGAAAAACCTGATTAATAAATAGAAAAAATAAACTTAACTAATATATAAAACTAATACACACTCAGGACAAGTCAAAACGACATTTAATTTATTTATATGAACATCTAATGCTCAAAGGAGTATCAAAATGGCAGGTTTCGATAAAGTGGTGTCAAGCTATGAAGAAGCAATGGCTGGTTTAGAAGATGGTATGACCGTGATTGCTGGCGGTTTTGGGTTGTGTGGTATACCTGAAAATTTAATATCAGAAATAAAAAAGCGCCAAACAAAAAACCTTACCATTGTATCGAATAATTGTGGTGTCGATGGTTTTGGGTTGGGCATTCTCCTTGAAGACAGACAAGTGAGTAAAATGGTGTCTTCTTATGTTGGGGAAAATGCGTTATTTGAAAAGCAATTATTAAATGGTGAGTTAGAAGTAGAGTTAACACCTCAAGGTACTTTAGCTGAAAAAATGCGTGCTGGTGGAGCAGGCATTCCTGCATTTTATACGGCTACCGGTGTTGGTACGCCTGTAGCGGAAGGCAAAGAAGTAAGAGAATTTGATGGTCGAGAATATCTATTGGAAGAATCCATTCGCGGTGACTTTGCTATTGTAAAAGGTTGGAAGGCCGACCGCTATGGCAATGTGATCTATCGTCATACGGCACAAAATTTTAATCCACTGGCGGCAACGGCTGGGAAAATTACTGTTGTAGAAGTGGAAGAGTTGGTTGAAGTGGGTGAGCTGGACCCTGCACATATTCATACTCCTGGGATTTATGTAGATCGTTTAATTGTGGGGCAGTTTGAAAAACGCATTGAAAAACGCACTTTAACTGAGTCGTAACCAGGTCATCTTGAGTTAATTCAATTAACGATACGTTCTTTTAACCCTTTTTTATTTCAACAGTATTATGGTGATGTTATGACACTTTCTAGAGATCAAATGGCAATGCGTGTTGCGCGTGAACTGCAAGATGGCTTTTATGTGAATCTGGGTATAGGTATTCCTACCTTAGTAGCAAATTTTGTGCCTGAAGGGATGGAAGTCATGCTGCAATCTGAAAATGGCTTGTTAGGCATGGGGTCCTTCCCAACAGAAGAAACAATCGATGCTGATATGATTAATGCCGGAAAACAGACGGTTACAGCCGTGGCGGGAGCGTCTATTTTTTCCTCGGCTGAATCCTTTGCCATGATTCGTGGTGGTCATGTTGATCTAACCGTTCTCGGTGCTTTCGAGGTAGACGTACAAGGGAATATTGCGTCTTGGATGATTCCAAATAAGCTCATTAAAGGCATGGGTGGGGCGATGGACCTTGTTGCCGGTGCTGACAATATTATTGTCACTATGACTCATGCTTCAAAAAATGGTGATTCAAAGCTGTTAGAGTCTTGTTCATTACCGCTAACGGGGAAAGGTTGTATAAAAAAAGTACTGACTGATTTGGCGTGGTTGGAAATTGAAGATGGTGCTTTTATTTTAAAAGAGCGCGCTCCTGGTGTCAGTGTCGAAGAGATTATAGAAAAAACTCAAGGTAAATTAATTGTGCCTGACCATGTGCCGGAAATGCAGTTCTCTTAATTTTTGTCTTTTAAGGAAGTGAAATAATATGAAAATAGTTATTGTAGCCGCTAATCGAACTCCTATAGGTGCGTTTTCTGGCGGACTGGCTTCACTGAGCGCAGTTGAACTAGGTCGCCAATTGTTAGCAAGTATGTTGAATAATCAGCCTCAGCTAGTGGAACATATTGATGAAGTGATTTTAGGGCAAGTACTGACGGCTGGTTGTGGTCAGAACCCCGCTCGGCAAACGGCCATTAATGCTGGTTTGCCAAATCATGTTTCAGCTATGACTATTAATAAAGTTTGTGGATCAGGTTTAAAAGCCGTGCAATTAGCCGCCCAAGCGATTATTGCTGGTGATGCGCAAATGGTGGTGGCGGGTGGACAAGAATCTATGAGTCAAGCGGCTCATGTTCTACCTAACAGTCGTAATGGACAAAAGATGGGGAACTGGTCGCTCGTTGACTCCATGGTAACCGATGGGCTGTGGGATGCGTTTAATGACTATCATATGGGGATGACGGCCGAGAATATTGCTCAACGTTGGGATATTTCTCGTGCTGAACAAGATGAATTTGCTGCTGCATCACAAAAGAAAGCCAGTGAAGCCATGTCTTCGGGGCGTTTTGAGAACGAGATTATTGCGATTAAAGTCCCGCAACGAAGAGGTGATGATGTCATTGTCCTCACCGATGAGCAGCCCAGACCACAAACAACTTCAGAAACGCTGGGAAAACTGAGACCTGCATTTAAAAAAGAGGGCTCCGTAACAGCAGGAAACTCATCAACTCTCAATGATGGTGCGGCTATGGTGGTTGTGACCACTGAGGAAAAAGCCCATGCTTTAGGTCTTCCTGTATTAGCCTACATAGAAAGTTATGCTAGCGCCGGTGTAGATCCTGAAATCATGGGAACAGGACCAATACAGGCAACCCAAAAATGCTTGAAAAAAGTGAATTGGTCGGTAAATGACTTAGAGCTAATTGAAGCAAATGAAGCTTTTTCTGTACAAGCATTAAGTGTTAATAAAGAGCTAGGTTGGGATGTGAGTAAAGTGAATGTGAATGGTGGTGCGGTTGCTTTAGGGCATCCTATTGGTGCATCAGGTTGCCGCATTCTTGTCTCTTTAATTCATGAAATGCAAAAGCGAGATGCCAAAAAAGGGCTAGCGACGCTTTGTATAGGCGGTGGTATGGGGACGGCTTTAGCGGTGTCTAAACAATAATCCGCTCTTGGTTCGTGCTAATAAAAAAGAAGGTGCTTTAGTGCGCCTTCTTTTTTGATCAACGCGATAACGTTTTTTTAATAATATATTTTTGGGCTATAACAGATGATTAAGTACTAACGAACCTTGATGTTGTAATAAAGCTATTTGAGATGCATCTTTAATGTCTTTTGTTTGCCAGTTTTCAATGTTGATGTTTTGAAAATCAAGAGAGTGCTGGCTTAATATTTGATTGATCTCCCTCTGGCTAATGTTACCTCTGTCTTGATAATGCAGACGCTGTGCTTCATCTAGGTAAGAGACTTGACCATTTGGTAGGTAAATAGCACCAGTAATAAAATCGACTGCGAAGCCAACCACGCCAGGAACGAAAAATAAAATAGTACCTATGGCATTTAAAGCCACAATGCTTAAATCAAGCTTACTGGAATTATGTGTATTTCTTTCGGGGTAAATTAATGTACCACACGCCGTGAGGCTCACTATCATCATGCCGCTAAGTGCAATAGGCAGTAAAGGTTTCATAGCAGTTTCTCCAAGGAATATAGAAGTCTAGTTTAACTCTCTATAAAACATTAATGTCTACACTACACAAGAATTCTGTTTGCTAAATGTGTAAAACCTTAGTAACTGACGTTAGAACGCATTTCTATCAAGCGAAATCAGTGCGACAATGTTTTTTTATATTCTAAGGAAGCAAACTTGCTATGAAAAAAGAATTCAACACTCTTACGGCAGAAGAGCAGCGTGTTATTTTGAATAAAGGCACTGAGCGAGCATTTACTGGAGAATATACCGATTTCTTTGAAGGGGGTATTACGCTTGTAAGCAATGTGAAACACCTCTTTATCGCTCTGAACATAAGTTTCCTTCCCACTGTGGTTGGCCAAGTTTTGATGATGAAATACCTGGTGCAGTGAAACGCGTCCCGGATGCTGATGGGCGTCGTATTGAAATTGTTTGTGCGCATTGCGAAGGCCATTTAGGTCATGTTTTTGAGGGTGAGTACCTGACAGAAAAAAATATTCGTCACTGTGTAAACTCTATTTCTATGACTTTTATTGCTAACGATGAATAGATGGCCTAGAAGAGTTTTATGACGGTATAGTATTACGGCGGTAGTGAATAAAAGGGTGCTTTTATTTTTAGAAACACCCTTTTATCGTGCGAATTAAAGAACTAGGCTAGTTTCCTTTGGCGTAGCTGTAAGAATATCATTGGAGCAAGTAAAACAAGCCCAATGGCCATGGTAACGAGTCCTGGCGCAATAAATAGGAAGGAGACAAGGGCAAACCACCAACGCTGAGCCATGCTCATATGAGTGAATAGATAGCCTGCAAATGCGGTTCCTAAAGTGGCAATACCTAACATCGCACCCACCAAGGTGACAAAGAAAGAGTACCAGGTGAAACCATCGACAACGATTAATAGCGCCGGAGAATACACAAAGACAAAAGGAACAAGTGCTTTTGCAATGCCTAGACGGAAAGCGGTATTACCTGTTTTAAATGGATTGGCTCCTGCAATACCCGCTGCCGCATAGGCGGCTAATGCCACGGGAGGCGTTATATCAGCAAGTACTCCGTAATAGAAAACGAAGAAATGAGATACCAAAGGCTGGACATTAAGTTGCGCTAATGCGGGAGCCGCAACTGCAACGAGAATGATGTAGGTTGCCGTAGTTGGAATACCAGCGCCCATAATAATACACGCTAATGCGATGAGTATTAATGAAACGAAGAGAGCCCATTGTTCTACAGAGAAGAAGTTTAGTGGCCAGATATCACCAATGACTGCGCCCATATCTGTTGCGGTTTGGACAACAACATAACCTAATCTAAAGCCAACACCAGTAAGTGTTACTACCCCTACAACAATACCTACGGTTGCGGCTGCGGCGCCAACGGCCAGTGTGTTTTTCGCTCCAACAGCTAGAGAATCCCATAAATCTTTGATCGATAAACGGTTTACAGGGTTAAGAAAGCCAACAACAACACAGGCAATGATCCCATATACAGCGGCAAAATCCGGTGTTCTGCCATCTAAGATGAAATAGACCAAGATGCCCAAGGGAATAATGGATAGCCAATGTTGTTTGATTACCAACGCTGCTTTCGGTAATTCTTCAGCTCGTAATCCTCGTAAACCTAATTTCTTAGCTTCAAGGTGAACCATGATAAAGATGCCGAAATAATGCAGTAGCGCAGGGAAAAGTGCTGCGGTTAATACATCTTTTAGAGGGATTTCAAGGTATTCCACCATGATAAACGCCGCGGCACCCAGAATAGGAGGTGTGATTTGGCCTCCTGTAGAGGAGGTTGCTTCAACCGCACCGGCAAAATGAGGTGGGTAACCTACCTTCTTCATGGCGGGAATGGTTAATGCGCCAGTGGTCACCGTGTTGGCAATAGAAGATCCTGAAATAGTGCCCATAAAAGCGGAGGAAAAAATGGCTACTTTAGCTGGACCACCTGAATATCTACCAGCAATGACCATAGCCAGATCGATAAATAATTGACCTAGACCAATACGGGTAGCTAAGACACCAAACAAAATAAATAAGAAGACGTATTGGGCCATGACACCAATCGCAACGCCATAAATTCCTTGATTGGTTAAGTATAAGTGGTTTATTAGTCCTAACCAGCTGGTACCACCATGCTTCAAGGCTCCGGGAGCATAGGGGCCAAAAAGTGCAAAGGCAATGAATATTAAGCCAATAATAGGTAACGTTGGGCCGACAGAGCGGCGCGTTGCTTCCAGGGTTAAGACCAGTAAGATGGTCCCCATTAAAATATCAATTTCAGAGGGGTTACCCACTCGGTCAGCTAAGATTTCTGGTGGTAATAATGGTAGGTACAGTGCAGCAGCCACTGACGCGATACTGAAAATAACATCAAGAATCGATACGCCGCTGATGCGATACCAGGTTGCTTTGGGTAGGTCTAAGGAGGTGGATTTTTTATAAGAGAAAAGTAAAAAAACCAATCCAAGAACAAACGAAATGTGTAGGCCTCGATGGAGAACTTCTCGAACTAATCCAAAGCCTGAAGCGTAGAAATGGTAGGCTGACATGGATACTAGAATAGTGGCGATGACCGCCGCCATCATTTTTCCAGTAGGTCTAAAGGCCAGCTCTGGGTCGTACTTTCGTTCAATAGCGGCTAATTCTTCTGGGGTTAGCTCTTTCTTGAGATCTGATGACATAATAGCTCCAGTAAGATCAAATAAAAAAACACGGGTGCTTAAATAAGCACCCGTGTCATTGTTCGTTCAAAACTTGAAATTATTTAATTATGCCAACTTCTTTATAAAAGCGTTCTGCACCAGGGTGTAATGGAACACCAACACCATTTAGAGCAGACTCAACAGTAATACTTTTGCCTTTAGAGTGGCCTACATCTAATAGTGTACGGGATTTATCATTCCATAATGCTTTAGTGATATTGTAGATTAATTCTTCATCTTGTTTTGCACTTGTATACCATTGTGCGCCAACGGCAACAGTTGCTGTTGCATCAACACCTTCATAGGCACCATCTGGAATGTTGCTTTGTGCAAAGAAACCGTATTTGTCAGTCAAGGCTTTAGCGGCTGGACCGTCAATTGGCACTAATTTGATTTTTTCTGCAGAAGCAAGTTCAACGATGCTTCCTGTTGGATAGCCTGCAACAGTAAAGAATGCATCAATTTTTCCGTTACGTAATGCTTCTGATGCGGCATTACCTTTAAGGGCTTCTACATTTACATCCTTAGTTGATAGGCCGTTAGCGTCTAGAATGAGCTTAGCGTCAACATAAGTACCAGAACCTGGCTCGTCCAAAGAAACTCGTTTGCCCTTTAGATCAGCAACAGAGTTGATGCCACTGCTTGCAAGCGCTACTAGGTGGATATGTTCTTCAAACAGTGCGGCAATGGTACGCAAGTCTTTGGCAGGCTTCTTACCTTCCATTGTACCTGTGCCTGTGTAGGCCCAATAAGCCACATCCGATTGCGCAAAGCCAGAGTCACGTAACCCTGACAACACCGCGTTGACGTTATCTACGGAGCCACGGGATGACACGGCTGAAGCGATTAAGCCTTCTACACCACAGCTTCCGCCTTCAGCACAGGGGCGAGATCCCGGTGGATTTGAGATAGCGTTAGCAATGACACCACCAACAGGGTAGTAAGTATAAGCAGTACCGCCTGTACCTATCGTAAAGAACTTTAAATCAACAGCATGAGACGCTGAATTTAATCCGACAAATAAAGCAGCACCAATTGTGGCGGCTTTAAATACTTTCTTAAATAGACTCATTTAACTCTCCTAGTTCGCTTCAGTTAGTGTCTTCTTATATTTTATGTAATCTCATTACGCTCAAATTAAGGCGCGAATAATTATATTAGAACAGAATCATATATTTAAACAGACTTAACCCTTTAATTCTTTATTTATAGTTGTTATATAAATAAAAGTGATAAACACCTAATCCAATGACAAGCCCCCAAAAAGCACTGCCAATACCAGCAATAGACATACCTGATGCCGTAATCAAAAAAGTAATTAAGGCTGCGTCTCGTTCTGATGTTTGAGACAATGCTTGATAAAGACTATTTCCAATTGTGCCAAGTAAGGCCAGTGCCGCAATAGCAAAAATCAGTTCTTGAGGAAAGGCGGTAAACAGGGCAACAACCGTCGTACTAAATAATCCCATGGCAATATAAAAAACACCGGCCCACATGGAAGCAAAGTAACGCGTATGCTTATTTTTATCGGCGTCTTCTCCCATGCAAATTGCAGCTGTAATAGCGGCTAAATTAAATGCAAACCCACCAAAAGGCGCGAGTAACATACCTGTAATTCCCGTCCAACTAATAAGTGGTGATGAAGATGTTTTATACCCATGGGATCTTAATACGGCTAACCCAGGGACATTTTGAGAAGCCATGGTGACGATAAATAATGGTATGCCAATACCTAGAATACTTTCTATTGAAAAGGTGGGGTTGATCCATATAGGGCTTGATAACTGTAATGTTATGCCTTCATAGATGACTAAATCTTGGCTTGATGCGATGACTACTCCGATGATCAAGACAACTGGAATAGCATAAATAGGCCAAAACTTTTTTAAAATAAAAAAGGTCAAAATCATAGAGCCTATTAATGATGTATGAGTACTGAGTGCACTAAAACCATTTAAAGCAAAGGGAAATAAAACACCGGCTAACATGGCGGAAGCAAGAGTATGAGGCACATAGGACATGACTTTTTCAAAAATGCCTGTTACACCACAAAGGGTAATTAAGGCGGAGCAAAAAATGAATATCCCGATTGCTTCTTCTATATTTGTGCCTGCTAATCCGGTTGCAAGCAATGCCGCACCAGGAGTTGACCAAGCTGTAAGAATGGGGGTCTTATAATATAGAGATAATCCAAAGCTGGTTGTTCCCATACCTACTCCTAAAGCCCATAGCCAAGAACTAATTTGGTCACTGTTTGCTCCAGCCGCTATTGCCGCTTGAAAGATAATAGCGACTGAGCTTGTGTATCCAACTAAAACAGCCACAAAACCAGAGGATATATGAGAAAGTTTTGGTGTATCCATAAAAAGTCATTGTTTCCTTTAATAAATGAAGTCTAAAGGTTATAAGTTGTGTACGCTATAACAGTTGAAGTGATATTAGCACTTGTGCGCAATAACGCACAATAAAAAATAGTATTAATAAATGTATTAAATAGAATGTTTGAGAGTCATTTTGAAATTAATAAATCAATATTTAGCGTCTAAGTTAAAAGAAGAGCGAGCTCGACGGAAATGGAGTTTAGATAAAACCTCTCTTGAAACCGGTGTCAGTAAAGCGATGTTAGGCCAAATAGAAAGAGGGGAGTCTAGCCCTACAGTGGCCACGCTCTGGAAGATTGCTACGGGCTTTCATTTGTCTTTAAGTCATTTTTTAGCGCCTATTCATGACGCTTTAGATCAGAAAGAAAATAATGCCACAAAAGAAGCTTTAAATAAGGTGCATGAAATATCGAATGAGGGGCTAAGTATAAAAACCTTGTCTCCATACGAAAAGCAATTGGGCTTTGAGTTATTTGAATTAATATTGCAACCAGGGTTTGAAAGTATATCTGCGCCGCATGATAAAGGCGTTATTGAATTAGTAACTGTGATTACTGGTGTCATGGAAATTTGTATAGACGGGAAATGGACCTCTCTGTCTAAAGGTGAGGTGGTGCGGTTTTCAGCAGATAAACCTCATGGGTATAGAAATAAATCGATGGATATAACGATATTTCATAATATTATTCATTACTCATAACGTTATGACCGCAATTGATAGTTGGACATTTAAGGATATTTTCTTGGAAAAGCTTAACACTATAATAAAATGTTAATCATGGACTATGCTTAAAATCACCTCTTTTTTAAATTTGAGCGACTGCTTTCGGAGCATAAGGTCATAAGATGAATGGAAAATCTGCCGCAATAGGTAAAAATAAGTTTGCAATTGCCTGTCTAGTTTTGGGACTTACTTTAACCTTTGCTAGCGCTTTAAGTGTTTCAAAAAAAATAAGCAATACATACTCGATGCGGCTCATGAAGCGGCAGATAAACGAATGGAATCAACTTTAACTCGGATTCAACTGTATGAATACGGTTTAGCCGGAGCGCGAGGCTCTTTGATCGTTGTTGGTAAGGAAGCAATGACACGTAATGCTTTTAAAATGTACAGCCAAACTCGTAATGTTGATAAGGAGTTTCCTGGGGCAAGAGGGTTTGGTTATATAGAAAGAGTTCTACCTAAAGATGAATTACGTTTTGTAGATGAATCAAGAGTAGATGGGTGGCCAGACTTTACGGTAAGGGAATTAAACGACAATAGTGATGAGCGATTTGTTATTAAGTACATCGAGCCAGTCGTTCGAAATATGAGTGCGATAGGATTAGATATTGCTTCAGAAAAGCATCGAAAGGAAGCCGCATTGAGTGCGGCTATTTCAGGGAAAGTTCAAATAAGTGCACCTATTACGTTAGTCCAAGCAACGGGTAAGCCTCAGCAATCTTTTCTTATTCTAATGCCGCTTTATGAAGGGGGAGACTCCTGATTCTGTTGAAGAGCGAAAGGAAAAAAGTTATGGCTGGAGTTATGCGCCTTTGATAATGGAGGAAGTATTAGCGGACCAAACGATAAACCAAGAGTTTGAACACTTTTCACTTAGTGATGTAACGATCCCAAACTCCCCGCATGTTTTTTATGACAGTGATTTAAATGGTGGGGAACAAAATTTTGTATCTGTCATTAAGAAAAAAATGAAGTTTTTGGTCGTATTTGGGAGAGCGAATACGCAATAAAACCTGCTTTTGTTGATGCTATGCATTTAAGTTCTCCTAACGTGGTTGCGTTTGTTGGTTTGCTTTTAAGCTTTTTGATCTCCGCATTAGTTGGTGCAATGAATCAAACTCGGCAAAATCGTAATCTGGTGATTCAAGAGCAAGCCAAGTTAGCTTCAATTATTGAAAGCACATTGGATGCGGTGATCGGTCAATCATTGGAGGGTTCTGTTACGAGTTGGAATAGGGGGGCTCGTGAGCTGTTTGGCTATAAAAGGGATGAAGTTATTGGTAAAAAGCTAATGGATCTTATTGTTACTCCATTAGATAAAAAAGATGAGTTAGACAATATTGAAAAAATTTCTCAAGGTAACAGTATTACTCACTTTGACGCTGTTAGGCAAAGAAAGGATGGTACTTTAGTCGACGTGTCAATTGCGGTATCCCCCATTACAAATGAGAACGGAAAAGTGATTGGCTCCTCTGTTTCCTGTAGAGACATTACGGATCAGAAACAGAATGAACAGATGATTTTAGAAATCAATAACAATTTGGAGCAACAAGTTGAACAAAGAACATCAGAACTGGCGGCGGCAAGTAATCATTTATTAATGGCGGCGGAAGTGGCGGAACTGGGGATTTGGACGTGGGAAATCGCCTCTAATAAGATCACCTGGAATAATAAAATGTACGAAATTTATGGGTACGATGTTTGTGAACTTCCAGAGAATTTGAATTATGATCATTGGTATTCTCGGTTGCATCCAGAAGATTCTGTTGAAGCGGAAATCGCTTTGCAGGAAGCTGTTTCTGGTCATGGTGTATTCAATCCTGTTTTTCGGATTATTCAGCCTAATGGAGAGGTGCATCACATTCAAGCTGGAGCTTATATAGAAAGGTGCAAAGATGGGTCTGCTATAAAGGTAACAGGTATTAATCGTGATATTACCTCTCAGGTTGAATTGGAGGCGTGGCTGCGCCATGCAAAAAAACAATCTGATGACGCGAGTAAGGCAAAATCAAACTTCCTTGCAAATATGAGTCATGAAATAAGAACGCCAATGAATGCTGTCTTGGGGATGCTGAACCTTATACAGCGTACAGAACTGACTCGTAGACAAAAAGATTATGCTATTAAAGCCACTTCGGCTGCGAGTTCGTTACTGTCATTGTTAAACGACATATTAGACTATTCTAAAATTGATGCTGGTAAGTTGGAACTGGAAACACATTCGTTTGAGCTTGAATCTGTTATGCAAGAGCTCTCAACTATTTTATCTGGTAACCAATCGGATAAAGCCGTAGAGATTTTGTTCGATTTACCTATCGATATCCCCGCGACTCTGATCGGTGATCAGTTACGGTTACAACAAGTACTGATCAATTTGACTAGCAATGCTTTCAAATTCACAGAGGAGGGAAACATTGTCTTGAAAGTAGAGGAGCTACTTAGAACGAATACTAGTACCACTTTACAGTTTTCTGTTACCGATACTGGCATCGGTATTCATCCTGAGCAAATGGATAAAATATTCCATGGATTCAGTCAGGCCGAAGCATCAATTGCTAGAAAATTTGGCGGGTCGGGTCTTGGTTTGGTTATTAGTAAAACGCTGATTGAATTGATGGGAGGAGAATTAAAAGTAGAGAGTGAAATAGGTAAAGGAAGCACCTTTAGTTTTTCCATTACTTATCAGTGTGATAAATATTCAGTTTATGAAAAGCATAAAGAATACTTAGATCATCAACTGGACGTTCTGATTGTTGATGATAGTCAGGTTGCTCTCGATGTTCTGGCCAATATGGTTAGAAATCTAGGATGGCATGCGGATGTTGCAAATAATGGCGTACAAGCATTAGATTTAATTCGTAGCTTATCAGATGAAAAGCGTGCCTATGATGTGATTTTATTAGATTGGCAAATGCCTAACATGTCAGGAATTGATATGTTAGACGTCTTGATGAAAACAGAGGGTGAGGCATTCACGTCAAAAGTGATTCTTATTACTGCATTTGCACAAGGCGCCTTGTCAGAAATAAAAAATCTTAATAAATTGCCAATTGCTGATGTGATTAATAAACCATCAACACCTATTCAATTATTAAACTTAGTGCATTCTGTATTAAATGATCAAACATTGTCACCCGATTCTATCGTCATACCATTCAAGCAAGAGTCAAAATTAGATGGGATTAATGTGCTATTGGTTGAAGATAATGCTTTAAATCGTCAAGTAGCGACAGAGTTATTAGTAATGGAAGGGGCGAATGTAGATATTGCCGAGGGTGGTATTGAAGGGGTTGTAAAAGCCACTGCAGAAGGTTCGACTTATGATGTCGTGCTAATGGATATGCAGATGCCTGATATTGATGGGCTTGAAGCCACGAGAAGAATTCGAGAAAATTCTCGTTTAATAAACTTACCTATTTTAGCTATGACAGCTAACGTTTCTTCTGTTGATATCAAAGCTTGTTTAGATGCAGGTATGAATGATCATTTAGGTAAACCAATAGAAATTCAATTTGTTGTAGAAAGAATTTTATTTTGGACTCAAGAGAAAACCAACGAAATGGTTTATTCGTTTATTGCTGAGGACATTGATGATGACGATATAAAAACGGAATCATTACAAGCGTTGTTGCAACGATTCTCTGGTAACAAAGTATTATTTAAAAAAGTCATGGCTACTTTTGAGGAAGATGCAGGGTCTCTCTTTCAGCAACTTAGAGACGCAAATAACTCGAGTAATAAAGAGCAAATAAGTGCAGTGTTACATACTTTTAGAGGAGCCGCGAGCACGATAGGTGCTATAAGCGTAGTTGAAAAGCTCAAGTATTTAGAACTTACTATGATGAAGACGGGTGAAAAAGAGGTCTGTCCATTCGAGGACTCAGAGCTGGATGACTTAGAGGTGATGATTCAATTAAGTTTGTTTAAGCTTAATTCACTTTAATAAAGTGAATTAATAAACGCAGAATTTTTGAATTGAGCACGAAAAAAGCGGTGAAAAGATCTATTGGCAGATGCTCACCGCGCTAGATTTACTTTATACAGAAAGGCCAATAGGGCAAGATACCCCTGTTCCTGATAGACCGCAATAACCAGTAGGGTTTTTGTGAAGATACTGCTGATGGTATTCTTCTGCATAGTAGAAGGTGTCAAGAGGTTCTCTTTCTGTGGTGATCATAGACATACCGGCATCAATTAAGCGTTGTTGATAAGAGGCAACACTCTTTTCAACAATCTCGGTTTGATCTGGACTTGTTGTATAAATGACTGAGCGATACTGGCTACCAATGTCGTTTCCTTGTTTCATACCTTGTGTTGGGTCATGATTTTCCCAAAAAACTTGCAGCACTTCTTCTAGAGACGTAATCGTTTTGTCATAAATGACTTTAACGACTTCAGAATGACCAGTTTGACCAGTACAGGTTTCTTCATATGTCGGGTTTTCAGTATGTCCGCCAGCATACCCTACAGCGGTTACCTTAACGCCTTTAGTATTCCATAATTTACGCTCTGCACCCCAAAAACAGCCCATGCCTAACACTATCATGGCTTCACTCTTTTCTGGCTGACGAGTCATATCATCTTTTGTTATAATGTGAATACCTGTGATTTTTATTGCTTCTTTTCTTCCAACTATGGCTTCTTCTTTAGATGGTATAGCTGACTTTTTAAGTATTGCATTAATTGACATAAATAATCCTCTTAATGGAAATTTTTTAAACGTATCATACAGCAAGCTTTTTGCAAGATATTGTGAAAATGAACAAAAAAACTGTTAAGTCAGAAATCACCTACTATAATTAAAAAATATCTTTCGAGAATGGAATAACATGCATAATGTGATGTTAATTTGGGATGCACGTGGTGCAACGAGTTCGTTGAAGAGCTTTATACGTGCTTTTGATAAGAAAAGTGCTGACTTTCAGGTGCGTTTAAATATTACGCAAATTGATTGCGAGCACGACATTCGTGCTGGAAAAATTCGATATGGAATGAGGCCTTTGCTTGATCAAGTTCATAGAGTTAGTCCGGATATTATTATTGCATTTGGGGCCCATGCAAATGTATTAGTAAAACTGTTAAAACCTGCTCTAAAAGTCCCTGTAATTTGTAACTCGCTTCCGGATTACTTAGATTCTGTTGTTTGTACTTCCGCTGTGATTGACAAATATACTCAAAAATTTTCTGAGCACTTTAAATGGAAAGCCTCAGAAGAAACGTTACATTTTATTCCGACAATGTCTGAAAAAATAAAATTTTTTGGTAAAGTGGGCGTTATTTCTGATGATCCTAATGGCCCTGTTTTAGCCACCATTATTAAACAATATCATTCCAGTGTTCGTTCTTTAGAGAAAGCGTCTATTCTATTGCACGGCTATAATGAACTCGAAGATATAGACCTTTTAGTCTTTTCCAGTCGAATTTGTCATGATGGACGGCTTATTCATTGCGCTAACGCTTGTGGTATCCCTGTCGTATTTGTTTGTAATTCTCCGATTTCTCAGATAGTTAAGGAAAACTACAATGGTTGGCTCATAACCACAATAGAGGACTCAAGTTTAGTTCGTTGTCTTCAGCATTGGGGAAGGATGCCTAAGGATGCAAAACAAGTTTTATCCAGCTACGCTCAAGAGATGCAATCTAAGTCTAATGGCATTCATCACTTTTTTAAGATGATTGGTTTAAAAGAAGTCCCCCAACAACTATCTTCTAATAATATAGACATATTTCATAGAAGTGCTTGACTCTGATTATCCTATCTATATAATACGCACCTCGTTGAGACAGCAAGTAGCAAATGACCAGTTTGTATTTATTTGCCAACGAAAGATAATTAGTCGCGGGATGGAGCAGTCTGGTAGCTCGTCGGGCTCATAACCCGAAGGTCGTAGGTTCGAATCCTGCTCCCGCAACCAATTCATCAAATGAAATTATCACTAAAGTAAGCAGAATTAATTTGTCGCGGGATGGAGCAGTCTGGTAGCTCGTCGGGCTCATAACCCGAAGGTCGTAGGTTCGAATCCTGCTCCCGCAACCATTTATATTAATTTAGCCACATAATTTCTCTAGCACTAAAAGATAAAATCTAAACTATATCAATACTTTAGTATGGCGCGGGATGGAGCAGTCTGGTAGCTCGTCGGGCTCATAACCCGAAGGTCGTAGGTTCGAATCCTGCTCCCGCAACCAATACTAAATATTAATTCAGTTACATTTCTTATCTTTATATTTTGAATAATAAACTATATTAATCAATAGTTTAATCAGTCGCGGGATGGAGCAGTCTGGTAGCTCGTCGGGCTCATAACCCGAAGGTCGTAGGTTCGAATCCTGCTCCCGCAACCATTTCTTATTTCCTCTCTCTTTTAAGGAAAGTAGCTCAATCTGAGCTAGGATTCTTTTTTAATTCATTCAAAGATTGATGTTAAAAAACATATTACAAGATCTCCTTATTAATCTTAGTACTTAATTGAATGAACGTTTCTGACCTAATTACTCCTTCAATCTTACCGATATAATCCAGCTCCCTATCTAATGTCTCAGTCGAGTCTACTCGTAGAGTTACTTGCAGGTCAAATGTTCCCGATAGCGTTACGACTTTCTGAATATATTGTGATTTTTTTAGACTAGAAAATACTATTGTGGCTTTTTCTTGGCTCATTTTTATTAGCACGGTAGCCGTTAACCACCCACTATATTCAGTAGAGCTTAGCTTTAATGTATAACGTTCAATTACCTTTCTTCTTTCTAGTCGCTCAAGTCGATTATTTACAGTCGTTCGAGCTACATTCATTTTTTTAGCTAACTCTGAAACAGGGGTTCGTGAATTTTCTGATAACAAATTTATAAGTTCTTGATCAATAGAATCGAGAGTTTTCATCAAAATGACCTTTTATGGTTTTTTTGTATATATGTTAAATCAATATTGGATAGCTTATCTGCTCTATATGACAAGTCTAATTGCTATCATCTTAAGACGCTAACTAAATAAAAGGAAACAATGTATGAGTTCTAGCTCTACAAAAATATATTTGTTAGGTCTTCCTCAAGATAATAATTCTAGTTATCTAAGTGGCCCAGCAATGGCTCCTGCTCGAATTAGAGAAGCCTTCCATTCTTCATCGGCAAATATGTTTACAGAGACAGGTGTTGATTTAAATGATAGTGATATATGGTGTGATGCCGGTGATGTAGAGTTAAATGGTTTAAAAGGCTCTATAGCTTATGACACAATTAAGCAAAGCGTTAAGGACATCATTGATGATAGTCAAAATAAAGTATTAAGTTTAGGGGGAGATCATTCTGTAGCGTTTCCTGCTATAGCAGCACATCTTGAAAAGTATCCGAATTTAAGTATTTTACACTTCGATGCCCATCCAGATTTATATGACAATATGCAAGATAATCTGTTTAGTCATGCTTCCCCTTTTGCTCGTTTGATGGAAACAGGAAAAGTAAACCGCTTAGTACAAGTGGGTATAAGAACTCTAACGAAGCATCAAAGAGAGCAGGCGGCACGTTTTAATGTAGAAATTCATGAAATGCGAGACTTAAATGGTGTTGGAAATCTTTGTTTTGATGGCCCTGTTTACCTCTCTTTTGATTTGGATGCTTTAGACCCTGCGTTTGCCCCTGGTGTTTCTCATTATGAACCCGGTGGCTTAAGTGTTCGAGACGCTTTAAACATCATCCATAACTTTAAAGGCACGCTTGTTGGAGCAGATTTAGTTGAACTAAACCCATTACGTGATCCTTCAGATATAACTGCTATGGTGGCGGCTAAAATCAGCAAAGAGTTAATTGGGCGACTCCTAATGGATAACGCATAAATATACTTAGCTTAATAGTTAGGCTGAATATATCTGTCACTAACTTAACAATAATACCTTTGGTGATTATCAAAGGTATTAAGTGCGTATTAAATAATGCTGTTGTAGATATCGGTTAAAGTGAGTTTCCAAATTTACTTACTGCCTCAACGACTTCACTCGATCCGACTTTGATTTCAGACATCACTTTTCCAGATTCAGTAGAGAGCTCTAAGCCTTCATTAGTAATAACCATGCCCGCTTGAATTAAGTTCACAGCATTCTGAGTAAGCGATTTATTTTCTGTTACAACAGCAATTATTTCTTCTGTAGAGGAGGTTGTGCGTGATGCTAAGTTTCTTACTTCATCCGCCACTACAGCAAACCCACGCCCTTGCTCTCCGGCACGTGCGGCTTCAATGGCTGCATTCAAGGCGAGTAAGTTCGTCTGATCGGCAATGCCACTTATGTTTGAAACTAGGTCGCTAATTTTGTCAGACTGCTCGTTTAGGCGTGCTATGCCATCGCTAGCGGCTTCCATTTGTTCAGTAAGTTCTTTCATTTTCGTAATGGTTTTATCGATTACGGAGCTTCCAGCAATGGCATTTTGGACCGTGTTTTTAGAAATGTCATTGGCTATCTGAGATGCTTCATTGATAGCAATTTCACGATTCACTAAATCGGTGATCACTGTGGCAAACTTAATTACTTTATACAGACGTCCATTCTGGTCATGTATTGGGTTATAAGATGCCTCTAACCAGACGCTATTACCTGAAGCGCTTATTCTTTCAAACCTAGAAGAAACGAATTTTCCAGATTGAAGGTCCTTCCAAAATGATTGATATTCTGGAGATTTGGCTTCTTCTTGAGTGCAGAACATTCTATGGTGTTTTCCAACGATATCCTTTAGAGGATATCCCATAGATCTGATGAAGTTATCATTCGCCGTAATGATTGTCCCATCAAGGTTGAACTCTATTGTGGCTGTAGATCGGTTTAGGGCAGTAACTAGATCTTTCATTTCGTACGACTGAGATATCGTCTTTGTAAGCTCAGCTGAATACACTTTAAACTGAAATTCGCTTGAATTAGGTTTTGCAATTGGCTGCACAATGGACCTAAGCCAAATTCTATTTCCATTCTTAGAATCGATCTTAAGCGCACCATGCCAGTGTTTTTTTCTTGAAACAGCACCAGTTACGCCCTCAACATTTTTCTTATTGTCTTTTGATGCTGGTAACATGTCTGATAATGATAGGCCTTTAAGTTCTTCAAGAGTGTATTCTGTCGATTTTAAGAAGAGACTATTAGCATTTGTTATTGCCCCGTTCTGATCTAATGAAAAATAGAGCATATTTGATTGCAAATTTTCTTCTACTGATTGAGACTCAGCCAATCTTTGCTCTAGCTCAATAATACGAGCCTGTAATTTTTTTTTGCCAAAAAACATGTGTTAACCTTATATGGAAGCTAGAAAAATGGGTTGTTCGATACTTTAATCTAATTGGTTGTATTAGAAAATGAAAATTACAGTGAATGTTTAAGTGTTTTATGGGGATATACTTTCATTACGGAACAATACTTTAGAATGCTTACTTCAAATTAGCTCTTTAGGGCGCAGTACTTCATTAGGACGTCGCTCGACCGATACAATTAACATGTGACTTAGGTTAATTTGAAATAGTGTGGTTTTGCATTAAATAGATAGGTTGAGAAGTAGAAGATCAATAAAACATCAATAAAATGATGGACGTTTTATATTATCTTTGTATTGCCTGCCTCTGTCTCGTATCATCTTAAATAATAAATACAGACTTCCCATTTTATTCCATACGACCTAGACTAAATTCAATTGCCAAAGAGGATTACAGGTGTGAAAAAAGTTGCCGATTTAATGATAAAAAACGTGACAACGCTAAAAGAAGATGATTCTTTAGCTGCAGCGAAAGCATTAATGCATGAAAAAAATATTAGAAATATCCCTATCGTCAACGATAATGGGGAATGCGTGGGAATGCTGACACAAAGGGAATATTTGCGTCACGCATTTTATCTAGTGAGCCAATTTGGCACACAGAATATCAGCATAAAAGAAGAGCAAACGCCTATTTCTAAAGCAATGAACAAAGATATACTCACCATCGCACCCAGCATAGATTTAAGTACAGCGGCTGAATTTTTTATCGAAAATAAATACGGTTGTCTGCCCGTTGTTGAGAACGACAAACTTATAGGTATACTCACACCAGTAGATTTTGTAAAGTTTGCTCACAAAATGCTAATTGAAACAGATTAAGTACCAAATAAAACCTATCACTGGAATAAGAGGCTGGCGACAGAGCCTCTTATTCTATTTTAATTTTTAATAATCCAACGCCATTTTTGCCATTTTCATTGTATTTTCAAACGAGGCACAGCCTGCGATAAATAAACCGTTATGACAGAACATGGCATCCTCTAAACCGGTTACGTCTTGTAATTCTTTTGCAGACAGTCCTGCCCAAGATTCGGGAAGTTTTTTACGGTCTTCAAACGAGCCTAATTCGACTGGCACGGTTTGTATGCGCCACTCTCCTGTTTGGGATGGATAAATCATAAACAAGGCGTCTTGCGAGAACTTAAGCACCGTGGTCTTCCATGGCGTGTATTGTTCTAACACAATTACTCTTGGATCTGCCGCTTTTTCGATGGCCGTGGCGACGATGGTTTTTGCGTTTACGCCACCACTTGCTGCCGCAATGAATCGAGTTAATATGCGTGATGCGAAGATCACGGCTTCATCAAAACAGGCGTTTAGATCGTCTTTTTCTTGCCATGTAGGATTAAACATTGAGATGGTTTGACTCAGGCTAATTCCTGTTGCCACACCTTCTACATGTCCACAATCTATTGCGTCGATGGCGGAGACTAAATTTTTATCCAATGAGTGGGCGACTTCTTGGTTGCCTGCGCATATTTCTAGACCGTATTTTTTCCACATGAGCCCAAAAGATGAAAATGGGATGCCGTTCTCACGTGCGCCTGCTCCTCCTTTTTGGTGATGATCAAAGCGGTTTTTTTCGGCGTCGTATATTCCACCGACATCTAGCACAATATCGGCTTTGGCTATGACGTCTAAGTCACGTGTGCGTATTAATTCTACAGAGGGAAAAATATGTTTAAGTGCGGCGACAGCAAAGACGTCATCTGCATGAAAGTTGCCATTGTGCGTTGCGATTACTTGAACTTGTTTGGTCATTCTAAAGTCTCTTTTATGAATATCATTTCACTTAACAGCACTCAGGTACTAAAAAACAGAATTTTACGGGGTTTTAATCTTGGGTGACACCGTTCATTTGAGAAAATCTAAGATAGGTCTCGTTAAGAGGGATATTTTTGGCTAATGGTATTGAAGTACGGGACAGTGACTTAATGAGTAGTCCTTCATCCTATTTAGTTTCATTTTATCCGCTAATTAAGGTGTTATTGCTATTTAGATTATCTCTATATCGGAATAGACTGAGCACATAACAAGCATGTTAATTATAAGCCGCTAACGTTTAGCATTGAAAGCGCCTCATCTTTTGATAGATAGCGTTCCATGATTGTTTGTAGACGGCCATTTAATCGAAGCGTCTCAATAACTCGTAACCAATTTGCTGTTTGTGCACTTGAAAATCTATGTTTAGCTAACATTAATGAAACGGTAGTCGGAGTCCCAGGAGAGATGTCTGCTATCCTTAAAGGTAACGGCTCTTCTCCTTTTGCAAAGAATAGGCGGTATACTAGCGGTACGCTCAATGTGGCATCGACTTCTCCATTTAATAGTGCGACGACGGTTTTTCCGTAATCAGGATAGCCTCGTACCATCCCCAATGATTCCATTTCTGATAGGTGGTAATTGAAATAGGTTCCATACCCACTTCCTGTTGCTCGAGCAATACTGACCCCTTCGAGTTTTTTGAATTGTTCTAAACTTGATATAACAGGCAGTCTATTTTCATTGGTCAATAATAAAATTCTGACCTCATAGTAAGGGATAAACCAAGCAAATGATTCTCGATGCGGCTCTCGAGTTGTGCTAGGAACTAAGTCTATTTTTCCTTGCTCCACTAAATGGAAAGCATTTTCTCGTGAGATGAGCTTTAGATGGAACTCACAGAGAGTAATTTCTCCTAACAGTTGAATCAGATCAGCGTCTATACCTTTCCCGTCATGATACATGACACCTGAATCCGTGACCCCAACAGTAATTATTTTGCCATTGCATCCAAATTGATCTGAATTAGTAGCGGAAGCGTCCGTAATGCATACCAAGAATAATACACAGGTTAGAAGGAGTGACCGCATAGAAAAGCCCTTACAGCTATCAGCTAGAAAGAATAATAATCCAGATTTTGTAAAAAATAGTCAAATAATATTGGTTTTTTGTGCATACTAAGATAAGAAATAGAAATGCAGTCAATCAGAAAAAATTCACTATTTAGGTAATTAAAATAAAAGGACTTTTTGTTCCCATGTCAAACCGTAAGCCGACAAAGTTGCTTGTTTCTATTCAGACGTTACTTATTGCCGCCAGTGTTACTCTAGCTCTGGCTATTGGAGGTACGATACTTTCTCTTGGGTATAAGGGCGTGAATGATGCTCTGACAGCCGCACTGGAAGAGCAATTTGAGACGATTGGCATGATGGTTCGTGAGCGAGCTCGAAGATTAATTGACCCCGTCCAATCGCAACTGGGTATCCTAGTTCATGATCAAATTACGATTGCGTCGGATTTAAGTACTCGTTTATCTAGGTTACCTGTATTAGCAGACGCACTTAAAAGCAACCCTACCATTAGAAACATTTATGTTGGCTATACAAATGGAGAGTTCTTTCTTATCAGGAAAATAGATAATGACGAGCTTCGGTCGTTATTTCAACTGAAACATAGCACGACGTACCTTGTTCAAACGATTACTCTAGGTGTGGATAGTAAGAGGATAGGAGAATACAGGCTGTATGATTCAAATCTTCGATTACAAGAGGTTCAGTTAAAATCAGACTATGCTTTTGATCCTCGTGAGCGGTCTTGGTTTCAGGCTAGCGAGAGTAGTCTAGAGTCGACTATGAGCCCACCGTACGCATTTTTTACTACTGGAGAAATTGGCGTTACGATTTCACAACGTTCAGTGAGTGCTTCCTCCATTGTAGGCTTTGATACCACGGTAGGTCAGTTAACATCCGAAGTACAAAACTTTAGATTGACACCAGATTCTGAAATTGCGATTACAGAAGGCGATGGTACTTTGATCGCGTATCCAGATCTTTCTCAAGTCGTTAAGCAGGCTCAAACCGGAAAAGTAGTTCGCCAGAATATTTCGAACTTAGAGTCGCCTATTTTAAATAAAGTAGCTCAGGAAATAGGGCTTTCTGGACCCTACAAACACGGTGTGGTTGAGTTGATGGGGAGGGAGTGGATTGTTTCCAGCAGGCCTTTAGATTTTGGGATGGAAACAGACGTTCGTTTATTGCTTGCGGTACCCGCGGATAATTTGTTTGCTACCACGAGAAAGGTCATTCGAGATCAAAGCATTGTAATTATCGTTATTCTGCTTCTCTCTATCCCATTTGGCATTCTAATCATTCGCCAAATTACTAAGCCTTTGAGTCAGTTATCTAGTGAGGTTCAGAAGTTTGCCTCCTTTGACTTTACTAATCCTATCGCCGTGCGCTCTAGGGTTAAGGAAGCATCTGAATTAGCCTATGCGATTGAACGATTGCGGGTTACGGTATCTCGTTTCCTAGAAATCAATCGTACTATTGCGGCCGAGGAAGATTTTAATACTCTTCTAGTAAAGATATTGGATGAAATAATCGCTACTACAGAGACTCAAGCAGGCGTCCTTTATTTGACGGATAATGATGAGACCATGTTGGTTCCATTTGCTTCTCGTATCGCCAAGGGAAAATCACTTGAGGTAAAAATACCCACAGTACCACTTTCTTTAAGAGATTCATTGCTTGTGCGAGCAACCACAAAAAAAGTGGCAGAGAACATGGAAGTGTCACGTGAAGAGCTTGACAATATGGGGTTAGGGGAGTTACGGGACGCTTTGGAGGTCTCGCCATCGCATTTGCTGGCAACCCCCTTATTTAATAGAACGAATGAGCTTATTGGTGTCATATTGCTTTTTGAAAGGGTCAATATAGACCCTGCTTTAGTGCGTTTTACTGAAGCTCTTTCGGGGTCGGCCGCTGTATCAGTTGAAGCTCGACGTTTAATTGCGGCTCAACGTGAGCTATTTGAAAGTTTTATTCAACTTATCGCTGGTGCTGTTGATGCAAAAAGCCCTTATACTGGGGGCATTGCGCTCGAGTCCCCGAATTAACCAAGATGATTGCAAAAGCGGCTAATGAAGCTGACGATGGGCCGTTCAAAGACTTTCGCTTATCTCGCGATAACTGGGAGGCGATTCATGTTGCCTCTTGGTTACATGACTGTGGGAAGGTAACAACCCCAGAATTTATCGTCGATAAGGCAACGAAGTTAGAAACCATCTACGACAGAATCCATGAGATTCGTATGCGGGTGGAAGTGATAAAACGCGAAGAAGAAATTCGTTTTTTACGTCAAGCGCTCAATATAGCTGCTATTCCGCTTAATGAAGAGTCATTAAATGTAGCGCTTTCTCAACTCGATGATGATTTTGAATTTATTGCTAATCTGAACCAAGGGGGGTATATTTAGATGAAAGTAAGCAGGGTCGTATGAATGATATTGCTAAAAAAACATGGACTCGAACCCTAGATGACCGTGTTGGAATTTCTCATGAAGAATTAGAAAGAAAAAGTAAAGTGCCTGCTTCTGCATTACCTGTTGAAGAGCCTTTGCTGGCAGACAGAATTGAACATATTTTTGAGAGACCAGAATCTCAGAAGTTACCAGAAGGGAATCAATGGGGGTTCAAGATGGAGGTTCCTGAGCTCCTCTATAATCGTGGAGAAATACATAACCTTTCAATACAGCGAGGAACGTTGACCCCTGAAGATCGCTATAAAATAAATGAGCATATCGTTCAGACCATAAAAATGTTAGAGAATCTGCCCTTTCCCAAACATTTGAGAACCGTCCCTGAGCTTGCTGGTGGGCATCATGAAAAAATGGATGGTACAGGATACCCTAAACGTTTGACTCGAGATGAGATGTCTCCAGTTGCTCGAATGATGGCAGTGGCCGATATTTTTGAGGCATTAACGGCCGTAGATAGACCTTATAAAAAAGGGAAAATGCTTTCTGAAGCAATTAAAATCATGTCCTTTATGGTAAAAGATCAGCATATTGATCCAGAAATATTTCGATTGTTTTTAGAGTCTAAGACTTATTTGATTTATGCTAAAGCATATATGAACTCTGATCAGATTGATGATGTACAAATTTCTGACTATCTTACATAACGGTAAGTTTTACTCTTTGCAGGGTGACAAGAAGGACTTTTCATCCTCTTTCATATTTAAGTTTAGAATGGTTACGTGCTTGCCTTCGATATATATACATTCTTTTTTGTGTAATTTAGTCATCGCACGACTTACTGTTTCAACCGTCAACCCAAGGTAGTTTCCAATTTCGTTTCGGGACATCGGCATTTTAAAAGGGTGTCCTATACCATTTTGCCTTTCGTACCGAGAGGCGACATTTAATAAAAATGAGGCAATGCGTCTTTCCGATTGCACTTTTCCTACCTGGCTAATGACGTGTTGATTTTCATGTATCTGATGGCTCATGATTTTAAATAGATTATTTTTTAAGTTTGGTGTTTTTCTGTCCAATTCTTCTAGCTGGTTAAAGGCGATTTTATAAAAAGAGGTTGTTTCGAGTGCTTTTGCAAAGTCTGGGTAAGTGTCAGAATCAATCGAATTTAAGCCAACAAGATCGTTTGGATAGTAAAAGGAGGTGATTTGTTCCTCTCCAGATTGGCTTATCGTGTAGGTTTTAACGGTTCCAGAAAGGATGATATAAATGTACTGAAACGCTTCCCCTTGACGAAAAATCATCTCCCCTTTTTTTATTGTCTGTTTTACTTCTATTATCTTTTCTAGATAAGTACTCTCGTTACCACCTGAATGGCTGTTTGGGCATAGTATGCTTGGATAATCGTCATGGTGGGTATTATGTGATGAATCAGATATTGCTATTTTGTTCGTCATGTAATTTCTATCGATCCTTTAAATACGAGTAATCTGAGGTTTTGCTATCATAATGATGATTATTGGAGTGCTAGGTGCCTTATATTCATAGATTGACTCTTTTGGACAGGTCTTGAAAGGCTTGGTATTGAGATAGATACACTTTTCCACTTAGGTGCTGTAGGAGGCCGCTGTATTCTAAATGATCCATTACTGGGCCTTTTACTTCAGAGAGGGACAGGCGGACATTTAAAGTGGCAAGTTGGCTATTTAACGCTTCCAACATCTCTAAGGCACTAAAATCAATTTCATTTACTGCGCTGCATTGAATCACCACGTCAGTAATTTCTTTTCTAAGGTTTATGCTGTCTATTATATGATCTTCTAAGAAAGCGGCGTTCACAAAGAATAAGCTCTCATCGGGACGTAAATTCAGAAGATGGGGATAGGTCTTCACATCGTAGCGTTTTACATTACGAAAATGTTCCGTACCTTCTATTAAGCCAACCTCTGCCACATGGGGTCTTGATGTTCTAGATAAGTGAAGCAAGATGGATAAACCAACGCCAGAGGCGACTCCTATTTCAACTCCTAACAATAAGGTAATCACTATGGTGGCTAACACAGCGTAAAAATCACTGCGGGAGAAGGCCCATGTTTTTTTAAGAATGGAGAAATCAATTAAGCTTGTTACGGCGACAATTATAGTCGCGGCTAATGTTGCTTTCGGGAGAAAAAATAGGATAGGGGTCAATACCAGAGAGGCTATCATTATACCTATTGCCGTCATGACACCAGCAAGTTGTGTTACGGCTCCTGCATCGAAGTTAACAATAGAACGTGAAAAGCCGCCAGTAACAGGGAACCCACCTGAGATACTAGATGCAATATTAGCCGCCCCTAAACCAATTAATTCTTGGTTAGGCTGTACCTTTTCCCGTCGCTTTGCCCCTAGAGTTTTACCTACTGAAATGGATTCGACATAACCAATGATGGATATCATCAAGGCAGGTAAAGCGAGGTCACGAATTAATTCAATTGATGGGAAAGTCAGACCTAGCTGCGGCAGGCCAGCGGGAATATTTCCTGTAATTGCCACTCCGTGAGATTGAAGGTTATAGGCATAAACAATCGCTAAACTGGATAGCACACCAATAATAGGTGCTGTTTTTGATAAAGAGGTGGCATAGTTTTCAGGTATGTTGAGCATCAGTAATAATTGTTTCGCATAACGTCGTGCTAATAAAAGAAATAAGACGACAGATATTCCGACCGCAAAGGTTACTGGTTTGAACTCCCCAATGCTCTCTAACATACTAAGAGATTGAGTAATGACATTGTCTCCATGGGCTTGAATACCCAAAATATGCTTGAGTTGGCTGAGAGCGATAATAATGCCTGATGCAGAGATAAAACCAGAAATGACTGAGTGGGATAATAGATTAGTGACCATGCCAAGCTGCATCACTCCCATCATAATGAGCATACAGCCTGATAGTAGGGCTAAGGTGATGGCCCCAGTTAAATAACTGACTGTTCCTTGGTCTGCAATGGCGGCCAGTGAGGTTGCTGTCATTAATGAAGCAACGGCAACTGGGCCAACAGACAAGGACGTACTGGTACCAAAGAAGGCATAAAGTACTAATGGTAAAATACTGGAGTATAAGCCCACTTCAGGAGGTACTCCAGCCAACATGGCATAAGCGAGAGATTGAGGGATCAGTAACATGGTTACAATGAACGCCGCCGTTGCATCTTGGCCAAATTGTGTTCGTGTATAGCTTTTTAGCCAAGACAGAGCTGGAAATATGCGATCAATTGTCATCTTTAGAATTCCATTATTTACGCGTTTCAATATATATTAAGAGTTTATTTAAACGCATTTAAGGGGATTTTTAAGTAAACTAAGCCGTTATCTTCCGCTTTAGGCATATGTCCAGCACGCATATTAATCTGTAGTGAAGGGAGGATCAGCCTCGGCATAGACAGCGTTTTATCACGAGCTTCACGTACCTTCACAAAGGTTGATTTATGGATATCGCTTTTTACATGAATATTTTCTTCTTTCTGTGTTTTTACGGTTGTTTGAAACTCCAATTTACGGCCATTTGGGCAATAGTCGTGACACATGAAAATACGATAATCATCAGGTAGTGCTAAAATTTTCTGGATGGAATCGTAGAGTATTCCCGCATCGCCACCAGGAAAGTCTGCACGAGCGGTGCCCGCATCAGGCATAAACAAGGTGTCGCCCACAAATACGGCATCCCCTAACACATGGGTAAAGCAGGCGGGTGTATGTCCAGGTGTGTGAATAGCAATACATTGCATTAAACCGATATCGTATAGCTCTCCATCTTTGAATAAATGGTCGAATTGAGCCCCGTTAGCTTTAAAATCAGAACCTTCATTAAATATGTGACCAAAGGTGCCCTGTACTTTAGTAATGTGCTCACCAATTCCAATTTTCCCACCTAATTTTTTCTGTAGGTAAGGTGATGCGGAAAGATGATCTGCGTGAACATGAGTTTCAATTAGCCATTCAACTTTTAGTTTGTGAGTGACGACATAATCTATGATCTCATCAGCACTGGTATTCGTCGTGCTACCAGAAGCGTAGTCAAAATCTAAAACGCTATCGATGATGGCGCAGCTGAATGAATGAGGATCCTTCACAACATAAGAAAAAGTATTAGAGTCTTTATCAAAAAAAGCAGCGACATTGGGTTTGATTACTGTATTAATCATTATTTGTATCTCTCTATTTTGTCTTATTACTATGTAAGAGCTGGATTGTTCTATGATTTAAATATAGCAGTAAGCATGCCAATAACTTCTAATATTTTAAGTTGTTGAAATATTAGAAGTTATTTTTAATTTTTTGATCTCTTCTTTAATTAGTTTTGACTAATGTTGTTTTTTTTGACAGATTTGGTTTTTGATTTGACATTGGCGACAAAAAACTATGAATATCATTGCATCGGATTACCCTTCACATGAAGGGTTGGTAGGTATGCTAGAGGGGTATGATTGTCCCGCTATTTTGGTTTCAGTGGATTATCAAATTTTAGCAACCAATCAGCTTTATCAGAATGAATTTGGCGCGATGACCTTAGATAGAAAACATCGCTGCTATGAAGTGTCTCATGGCTATTCTGTTCCTTGTGACGAGGCTGGGGAGGATTGTCCATTATCTACGGTTCTTAAAACAGGCCATAAAGAGCGGGTGCTTCACATACATCAAACACCGAGGGGAAAAGAGCACGTAGATGTAGAAATGTTGCCTATTAATGACTCTCAAGGCCGGCTACTTTTTTTGTTGAACTGCTGAAAACCATTAACGTGGCCAGTGCTGAGAGTATGGGTGATAAACTCGTGGGGACAAGTAAGCGCTTTAACCAAATGCTAGAAAAGATTGCTCGAGTGAGTCGAAGTGAGGCGTCTGTTTTATTACTAGGGGAGTCGGGGAGTGGTAAGGAGTTAGTCGCAACAGCGATACATCAAAGCAGTAAGAGAGCGAACAATGCCTTAGTTACATTAGAATGCGCAGGCCTTACGGACTCATTATTTGAAAGTGAGCTATTTGGGCATATTAAGGGCTCGTTTACCGGAGCGAATAATAATCGAACAGGATTGGTTGAACTGGCGAATGGCGGTACTTTGTTTTTGGATGAGATAGGTGATGTTCCTCTTTCCATGCAAGTGAAGTTATTGCGTCTTATTGAAACTGGTTCTTTTCGCTCTGTTGGATCGTCTACGGTTAAGCATACTAATTTTCGCTTAGTGTGTGCGACCCATAAGAATCTCATGCAAATGGTAAAAACCGGCGAGTTTCGGCAGGATTTATACTATCGCATTAATGTATTCCCTATTTCTGTTCCCTCGTTACGTGAACGCAAAGAGGATTTGTCTGTGCTTATAGAAAGCTTATTACGTCGAATTAGTGAGAAAAAAGAGTACCATCTGACCAATTCCGCTTTTCAGCTGTTAACCTTATATGATTTTCCAGGAAATATTCGTGAGCTTAGCAATCTACTGAATAGAGCGATTATTTTAACGGATACCAACCTGATTGAGCGTAGAACTATTCAAGAATGTTTGAGTATTGATCATGAGCAAGAGAAAGCATTTCGTTTTTCAGAGCCCCAACCTGTTTCTAAACAAAGTCATAAAAAAGAGGCTGAATGGGTTGATTTAAAAACCGCGGAAAAACGCTACTTGTTAGATCTTATGACGTTCTATGATAACGATAAAGAAAAAGTAGCGCAGATAGCGGGTGTGAGTTTACGGTCTTTATATCGTAAATTAGGATGACTTTTACGCGTTAATGGTATGGAAATAGAAGGAGTCAGATGAATGAAATTTCTCGTTTTTTTAGGCACTGTTCGTGATAGTACACCGCCAAAACCTGCTCGTTTAGGTCTAAGAGTATTGAAAGCGTGCCTTGCTTGTTTGAATACTAGATATATAGGCCATGAAGTGGAATTTGTGGATGCCTTAGATTACCCATTAGACAATGTATTTAAACCGCATTTTGCTTATCAAAAAGGCAAGGCTCCCTCCTCATTGAATGCGTTGGCCGAGAGAATAGAGTCCTCCGATGGATTTATTATGATAAGCCCCGAATACAATCACTCAATGAGTCCTGCGTTGATGAACTTATTAAATCATTTTGGTAGTTCATTATTTTCGTATAAACCTAGCGCCATCGTAACCTATTCTGCAGGTCAATGGGGAGGCATGCGTGCAGCGATTGGTATGCGAACGTTTCTTTCAGAACTTGGCTGTCTTCCTGTTTCTGCAATGGTACATATCCCAAAAGCACAAGAAGCTTTTGCGGAAGATGGGTCATTGATCTTAGAAGAGGAGCAGGACTCTTGGTTTAACTATTTTGATCGCTCTTTTAGTCAGCTAGAGTGGTGGGCTCAGGCATCAAAACAGCATCGAGCGGAGATTAATCCTCATGGAAAAATTATGGATTTTAAATCAAATCCTTCTGAGAGGAATGCGCCATAAAGGCGATATTAAATAAGTAAATATAAATGATTATGGTTATCATTTGTATTTACTTGCTCTTTTTCGATAGGTAGAATGTCCCTCTGAAGTCATTCATCGAGGGATAAAAAGTGATTAGTTTAAAGTGTTCGTTTATTAAAAAATGTGTGCTGCCGGTATTTTTAGGTGTGGCTTTTAATGCATTTGCTGAAGTAATAGAAGTAACGGATATTGCTGGGCGTAAAGTCAGTGTAGACCCTGACAAGATTCAAAATATCGTTTTAGGTGAAGGGCGTTTAGCCTATACCTTGGCTTTATTAGATAAGAAAAATCCTCTTGCTAGGGTGGTTGGGTGGAAAGATGATTTGATTCAATATGACCCGGATGCTTATCGAAAATACCTTAATGCGTTTCCAGAAATAGCGAAAATTGAAAACCTAGGGAGTCCATATACAGGCGATTACAGCTTAGAAAAAATTATCACTTTGAATACGGATCTTTTTATTTTGAATCTAGGAAATCTACTTAAAGCACAGGAAAGTGGATTGCTAACAAAACTAGATAAAGTGGGAATTAAAGTTGTCTTTGTCGATTTCCGTCAAAGACCGACACAAAATACGGTTCCCAGCCTGCTCATGCTTGGTAAGGTTCTAGGGAGAGAAAAAGAAGCCAATGCGTTTATTGATTATTACGTAGAGCAAATGCGATCTGTGAACTCTGTAGTGTTAACTAAAACACCAGAAGAACGACCTATGGTGTTTATCGAGCAGGCGGCAGGTTATAACCCTGATAAATGTTGTAACACCTTTGGTGCCGCTAATCTAGGTCGCTTAGTTGATGAAGCGGGTGGTATCAATTGGGGAAGTCGTAAAATCCCAGGATTTAGTGGTAAGGTCAATCCTGAAGTGATTTTTACCGATAAGATTGATTACATTATTGGGACTGGTGCAAACTGGTCCGAAGCCAATCCAAATACAGCCGCTGTGCTTTTAGGTTATGAGGCCACGCCAGCGTTGGCACAAACTCGCTTAAAAGCGCTGGCAGATCGAAAGGGGTGGTCTGAATTAGACGCCGTTAAATCAAAGCACTTTTACTCAATGTATCACCAGTTTTATAACAGCCCATATCACTTTATTGCACTGCAGACTTTTGCAAAATGGTTTTACCCAGAAGACTTTAAAGACTTAGATCCCGAGGCAAAGTTCGTCGAGCTGCACGATAAGTTCCTTCCTATAGATTACAGCGGTGTTTTTTGGCAGAAGCTAGATTGATGCATCGATGATGTGATGATTTCCCTTTTGATAAATTGCATACGCAAATGCCTTTTATCAAAAGGGGAGCTGATACCACATAAAGTACTGTGATTTAACGAAAGATATTCCTTTAAAAGTCGGGTTAGTTATATGGATAGCAAAATGAAAGTATCCAACCAAGGTCATGAAATATTACAAAAGCAACATGATCTAATTAGTGGTTTTGTGGCAAGTGAGAGTAAGAAAATACAAATGTTAACCATAGTCGTTGTCTTACTCGCCATCAGTTTGGTTCTGGACGTCAGTATTGGTCCAGGAAATTTTTCTTTCTCAACCGTTCTTGACGTGCTGATGAATAGGGAATCGCACGGAATTAAATTAGAAGTGATTATTTGGGATTACCGCCTTCCTATTGCCGTAACAGCGGTGATTGTGGGTGCTATGTTGGGGATTTCTGGCGCCTTAATGCAGACATTATTGAATAACCCATTAGCAGAGCCTTTTACTCTAGGTGTGTCGTCAGCCGCCAGTTTTGGCGCGGCGCTCGCCATCGTAACGGGTATTGGTTTTGTGGCGAATGTCGGTTCTCTACTGGTTACGCTAAATGCGTTTATTTTTGCATTAGTTACGTGTGGTTTACTGCTGTTACTGATGCGTATAAAAGGGGTTGGGACTCAGGCTATTATACTTTTTGGTATCGCTATATTTTTTGCATTTAATGCCATGTTGGCCATGATGGAGTACGGTGCTTCTGAAACGCAATTACAAAGAATTGTATTTTGGATGCTGGGTTCTTTAAATCGAGCGAGTTGGATGCAAATATTTTGGGGTACCAGTCTATTAGCCATTATTATGCCTTTTTGTATGATGCGTACATGGCGATTAACTGCCTTAAGATTAGGGGAAGAGAGTGCATTAAGTATGGGGGTAGACTTAGCTCGATTGCGCATTGAAATATTAATATGTATTTCTTTACTGGCGGCTACAGCGGTTGCTTTTGTCGGTACTATCGGTTTTGTTGGTTTGGTGGGGCCGCATATTGCTCGATTGTTAGTTGGTGAAAATCAGCGTTATTTTATTCCCTTGTCGGCCTTATTAGGGGCCTTGATGTTGAGCGTTACTTCAATTGTAAGTAAAGCGCTAACGCCAGGAATTATTTACCCTATAGGCATTATCACCGCGCTTATTGGCGTCCCTGTTTTTCTTGCCATTATTATTAGGCACTCAAAGGAGCAAAACCTATGAGTCTATCTGTTTCCAATTTAACCGTGAGTTACGGTTCCCATGTCGTTCTAGATCAATTGAGTATTGAAGGTTTACATCGTGGAAGTTTTACCGCGCTATTGGGCCCTAATGCCGCAGGTAAATCGACACTATTTAAATCTATAGCGGGCTTGATTCCAGTGCATTCCGGAGACGTTTTTTTGGGGGACAAGAATCTTCGTACTTGCGCAAAAAAGGAACGTGCTCGGGAAGTCATCTATTTGCCACAAGCTTTCTATAGTAGCTTAGCCTTATCTGTGTTCGAATCTGTACTTGTGTCTCTCAAGCAAAATGTAAGTTGGCGCGTAAAATCATCCGACGTACACCAAGTCGCCCAAGTACTGGAGTTGCTTAATATTGCTCATCTTGCTGAAAAAAATATCAGTGAATTGAGTGGTGGACAAAAGCAATTAGTGGCTCTGGCACGCATTCTAGTGGTCAATCCAAAGATTATTTTATTGGATGAACCAACCAGTGCACTCGATTTACACCATCAGCTTTCAATATTAACCATTATTAAAAAGCTCACTATTGAAAGAGGTTTTATTACCGTGGCAGCATTGCATGATGTAAATCTAGCGGCTAAGTTTTGTGGTCAAATAATGCTATTAGACAAGGGAGAAATACAAACTCAAGGGAATGCCTCGGATGTACTGGCAATGCCTTTATTAGGTGAAGCTTATAAAGTAGAGACGAGCTTGGAGCGTAGTCGTGAAGGGCAATTATATCTTGATGCAAAATTACTAGAAAATTCAAACTTAGCCATGGCTTAATGTGTCGTGTTACAAGCTACAACGTAAAACCTTATGATAGTCAAAGGGGCCACCCGAAAAAGGGCTGGCTCCTTGATTTTTGTCGATTTAACGGTAGTGATCTATTCATTCAGGTGTGTATTTATTAAATCGGCTTTGAAAGAGACTCTTGTTATAGCGGGTTACGATAGACCCACAAAAGCATTCTTTATTCCCATCTCCTTTTCCTTTTAAGCCCATGTGTATTCAAGTGTAATTGTTTTATTTTCTCTGAAAAAATGATAGCTAAAAATTCAGTGACCTTTGATTGGAGGGTTGTCGATTTCCTCATTTAAAACAACGATATTATTTTGCTATCGAAAAGGTGTTGTTATAATATAATAATACAATTAAATTGATGATTAAATTTTCATTGATGTTTTAATCGCTAGGGGAATAAAAATGACAAAACCTATTATTGGATTCATCGGACTTGGCCTAATGGGCGGAAATATGGTTCAGAACCTTCAGAATAAAGGCTTTGAACTTGTTGTTATGGATTTGAATAAAGAGGCCGTTGCTGAGTGTGTTGCTCGTGGTGCGACGGAAGCTGGATCCGCTAAAGAATTGGCTGCAGCGAGTGACATCGTTATGCTGTGTTTGACGACTTCGAATGTAGTGGAATCATTGGTATATGGTGAAGCTGGTATTTTAGCGGGTATCAAAGAAGGAGCCGTATTAATCGATTTCGGTACGTCTATTCCTACTTCTACTTGTAAAATAGGTGCCGATTTGGCCGCCAAAGGTGCAGGTATGGTTGATGCTCCTCTTGGTCGTACTCCTGCTCACGCTAAAGACGGCTTATTGAATATTATGGCCGCGGGTGATAAAGAAAACTTTGAAAAAGTTAAACCTATCCTTGAGCAGCAAGGTGAAAATGTATTTTATTTAGGTGCATTAGGTGCGGGCCACACAACTAAGCTGATCAACAATTTCATGGGCATGACAACGGTTACGGCAATGTCTCAGGCGTTCGCTGTTGCGGATCGAGCGGGAGTAGACCGTCAACAGTTGTTTGACATCATGTCTACCGGTCCATCTAATTCACCTTTTATGCAGTTTTGTAAAAATTACGTCGTCGATAACAATAGTGATTTAGGTTTTTCTATTGCCAATGCAAACAAAGATTTAGGTTACTTCTTGAAAATGGTGGAAGATCTAGGAACTCGTTCTCTAATCGCTGAAGGGACTTCTGCTAATCTTCAGGCTAGTGTTGATTTAAATATGGGGAATGGCAATGTCCCTGAAATATTTGACTATTTCATGGAGCTAAAGGCAGATTGAAGGTTGAATAGTTACAGTGACGTAAATTTAATTGCTAAAATACAGCTAGTCTGAATAATCGCTGTATCTAATGATATTCTGCCCTACAGCAATGTGGGGCAGAGGTCTTATTTTCAAGTGAATGTTTTAACTCCGTTACAACCCAGCGTTTAATAATACTTGCATTGGTTCTATCTAAAGAGCCGCTAAATTCTGCAACTCTTCTTATATTTTTATTCATTTGGTTAATACTAAATAAGCGTCATGACTTAACCGGATTACTTTGTTCTAAATAGATATAGATGGATGTGATGCGACCTTTTGAGGAATGTAATAGCAATTTAATCAAGATGTTTAGGTTTCTCAGCGACTACTAAAGTGATGCCGAGAAACCTAAACGCATTGTCATGTCGTCTTTTTATTTCTTCTGATGGTTGACCATACTGAGAATACAGCCAGCATTATAAAGGCTAATGCGATCGGCCTTTCATATAAAAATGCCCAACTCCCGTCAAACATGAGTAATGACTTTCTTAAATTCGTTTCAGCCATTGGGCCCAGTATAATGGCAAGCAATATGGGAGAGGATGGAATTTCTAGTTTACCTAAAACAAAGCCCAGAATGCCAAACACGATGGCGATCCCCACATCAAACATCGAGTTGTTTATTGCATAAGCACCAACTATCGATAAGAAAATAATGATTGGAATCATTAATAGCTTAGGCACTTTAGATATTTGGCAAAAAAAGCGAATGCCCAATAAACCAATGACCAGCATAGCAATGTTAGCAACTAGCATAGAGCTAAAAATGCCATAGACAATTTCTGGGTTTTGGCTGAATAGAAGAGGGCCAGGCGTTAACCCTTGAATAATTAATGCGCCTAATAATACTGCCGCAACCGCATCTCCAGGAACGCCAAGAGTCAATAAAGGGACTAATGAACCACCGGTTACGCCATTATTACCTGATTCGGCAGCTGCTAGACCTTTGATTGAACCGTTGCCAAACTCTTCAGGTTGCTTGGATACGCGCTTAGCTTCGTTGTAACATACAAATGCAGATATATCGGCTCCAGCACCTGGTACAGCGCCTATTGACGTACCAAGTAATGCACTTTTTATAGAGGTTGGGAGGATACTTTTAAGGTCTTTTAAGCTCATTAATTTGTTACTAAATTTTTCTGCGATTTGTGCTTTTACCCCCAACTTTTCCAATTGATTTAATGCTTCTGAAATAGCAAATAAACCAATTAATACGGGAATGACATTGATGCCACTATAAAGGTCCATTACGCCAAATGTGAATCTAGGAACGCTGCTTATAGGGTCAAGACCGACGGTTGAGATGAGCAATCCAATCGTACCAGCGAGTAATCCTTTGAGTATATTTCTGGAAGAGATACTGGCAATAATGGTTAAACCGAATAGAGCCAATGCGAAATATTCTGGCGCATTAAATCGAAGCGCAAATTTCGCCAACGTAGGGGCAATGGCAATTAAAATAATGGTACTCACCAAACCACCAATAAATGAAGCTACAGCAGAGATGCTTAACGCTCGGGCGGCCTGACCTTGTTGGGTTAGCGAATAGCCATCTAACACAGTGGCAGCAGATGCGGGTGTTCCTGGCGTCTTTAATAAGATTGCAGAGATAGACCCGCCATATATACCACCAATGTAAACCCCAATAAGCATAACCATCGCTGCGGTTGCTTCCATTCCAAAGGTAAAAGGTAATAATATGGCTACCCCCATCGTGGCTGTTAGACCAGGCAATGCACCCAGAATGATACCGCCTAATACACCAAATATTAAAACAGGAAATACGGCTAAGCTAAACGCAGCGCCAAGGCCGCTTAATAAATAATCAATCATAGAAGCCTCTACAAGATACCTTCAGGAAGTGAAATTAAAAAAACTTGACTGAATAGGTAATAAATTACAACAACAAAAAAGTAAGCAAATAGGTAATAAGAGGCCTTCTTGGTTTTTAAAAAAATCAAATAGAGTGTGAACATAATTAGGCTAGCAATCAGATAACCAAGAAAACTTATTAACACGGCATACGCTATTAAGAAGCCTAAGCCAAATAATGACATCTTTGAAAATATACTTGCGGATGCGGTTGTTTTAAGTTGTTTTATTTTCCGTTGTGCCAGTAACGCAATACAAATTATTATTTGTAAGATGGCTAGAACGGTAGGAAAAAATTTTGCGCCTACGCTGGCATCTTGCTGACCATAAGACGGAATTGAGAATTGAGGTATGAGCGCTAAAACTGTGGCACTAAAAATAATGATAAGCACAGGAAAAACGATGTCTCTATTAAACATAGAACGAAACCCTTTTGAGATAAACTACACTCAGTAACGACGAAGGAGTCGACAAAACGATATTGGCGACTCCTACCTTAGTTGTCGTTACTGTATTAATGTACTTAAAGATTTAGTATCGTCTTTAACAAATTGAGTGAACTCAGCCATATCCATGTTATGAATAGTCATTGCACCTTGCGCCATGAATTTTTTAAAATCATCTGAAGCCATGGCTTTATCGAATGCGTTACCTAGTGTTGTGATTATTTCATCTGGCGTATTTTTAGGAGCGGCAATGCCTCTCCATGTACCACTTGTTACATTAACACCTTGCTCTATTAAAGTAGGGACATCTGGAATGTAAGAAATACGATCTTTGGACATTACGCCTAATGCTTTTAATTGACCTGATTTTAGTTGAGATATAGCCTCACCAGGAGTAACCATAGTAACTTCCGTATGCCCACCTAATACGGATGGAATCGCTTCTGAAGAACCATTGTAAGGGATGGCATTAAGTTGAATACCTTGGTCTTTTTGAAGCGCAATTAAATAGAAGTTTGGCGCTGCAGTTGACGCAAACTTTACTTTTCCTGGATTAGTTTTCGCAGCTTCTATTAAATCATTAATACTGTTGAATTTACTGTCTTTACTGACAAGCACTACAGCAGGATCTAGATTGACCATACGGATGAGTTTGAAATCATCTGCTGTATGTTGCATTAACCCCATTTGAGGCAATGAAGCAATTTCACGAGTAACAACAGTTAAGGTATAGCCATCAGCTCTCTGTTGAGCACCAAAACTCATCCCTACTGCACCCGCGCCACCCGTTCGGTTCATGACGGATATGTTTGTACCAAGTATGTCTTTAGTACTATTAGCAATTGTACGACCGACTGAATCCGTACCGCCACCTGCGCCGAAAGGAACAATTAAGCGTATATTTTTACTTGGGTAATCAGCCGTGAAAGCCGATGCAGAGGCAAAAATACCAGCCATAACAATGATGTTTTTCATTATTTTTTTCATAAATTTAATCCTATATTTTTATAGTTATTTTCTTAGTTTTTTTATACGCTTTAGTTGGGTTGTCTATTTTGGTTTGTTGGTAGTCGTTTATGGCTAATTGTTCAAAAGCGAGAGCAATCCAACCACTAATGAGCATATCAAACCACGGTTCAACACCACTGCATGCGACAACAATGTTTCCATAGACAAAGGAACCATAAAACAGCACATCATCATTACGTAGAGACGAAGGATGTAATGTTTGATGATTAATATTTGCACTTTGATCACGCCACGCTTGGACGGCTTTTTTTCTAGCAAGAACATCGAACGGGATGCTCCATGAAGAATTTTTAATGGATTCTTCATGCAAAATTGCATTTTCAAACGTTGATTCCCAAGGCTTTATCCTAGGATCCATAATCACAATATGCAGTTCTTGCCGATTGGTCTGGTTAAACAGCTTTTCTATCGAGGGTTTAGCCAGCTCTATAGCTTCTTTAGCAAGCTGCTTATGATCTATTTCCATTTCAAACTCCTGCCAGATCGTACGCTCAAACTTTTTATAACGTCAAAAAAGACCGGGTTGAATACAAGTATTTACATTATAAAAATCTGAGTGCTTTTCATTATTTTTTAGAAGATTACTAGGCTGCTCACTTCATGTAAAGTAAAATACTATAATACTACAAATAAAATTATCAATGGAATTAGCAATTTTTTTGTATAAATGAAAAGTAAAGAAGGTTGTTAATATCAAGTTGAGGCTTCAACGTTAATCTGAGCATATCGTCAAAATAGTAAGAGGATAAATTGAGTAAAAGAGAGGAGCTTGTCAGTAAGTATTGATTTTGGGGCTAATGGTATTGTATTTATGAAGGTCCGCAAATCTCTGATATTACAGCGTCACAATACCTTGGATGTTATTAACGGTTATATTAAGTACATGATTCATTAAAACCTCTTAAAAAATTGAAAAAACGCTTGGGAATAATCTTATTAAGCTTATCTCCTAATGTCTTGCTAAAATGTGAAGCAATTGCATAAGTTGAGACCTTTCATGACAATAGGCCTCATTCGCCTCTTATTTGAAGTAGGCTAAAAGTGGATGCGATACATAATTAGTATTTCAACGGACCGCCTTGATCGAATACATTATCAGCAAGACATCCGAACTCTCATTTATAACGTATAGTTTGTAATATAAGAGTGAAATACTGGTCTATTTTCAATAAACGGTTGAGGTTTTGTATGATTAAGGTTCATCATCTAGAGAACTCTCGTTCTCAGCGTATTTTGTGGTTGCTAGAAGAGCTTAACTTAGAGTACGAAATCATTGAATATAAGCGAGACCCTGAAACGGCTTCTGGACCTGAATCTTTAAAAAAAATCCATCCGCTAGGAAAGTCTCCGGTGATTACCGATGGTGATTTAATCGTCGCAGAGTCTGGTGCGATTATTGAATACCTGTTGGATAGATATGATACCGAGAAACGCTTGAGACCGACAGAGGGTCAAGCGTTGTTGGATTATCGCTATTGGTTACATTTTGCTGAAGGCTCTTTTATGCCTTTGCTGGTAATGAAGTTGGTTATGATGAAGATGTCGCAAGGTCCAATGCCTTTTTTTATAAAGCCTATCGCAAAGGTACTGAGCAATAAAATTCAAGAAAAATTTATCTTGCCACGTATTGGGCCCCAGTTAGCTTTTATTGAAAAAACATTAGGTGAACATACTTGGATATTAGGAAAGGAATTAAGTGCTGCAGACATTCAAATGAGCTTTCCTTTACAAGCGTCGAGTACTCGTATGGATTTAACTAAATTCCCTAATATTAATCGTTTTATTACTCAGGTCGAAGCCAATCCTGCGTATCAAAAAGCGGTATCAAGAGGTGGGACTTTTACTACTTTGTAAAGGGTGATAGATAGAGAATATGATGACTGTTAAGCCTTTCATTATGACATGAGCTCGTCATAATGAAAGGCGTTTTATTCTATCTTGGCGATATTGAGTTTAAATAATGAGCAAAGACACTAGGGTCGAGGAAAGATACGTTTTTAAATCAAGGTTTTTAAGAAAGTAACTGAATGGCGGTCGGATAATTCTTATCTTCAATAATACGTGCCTTCACACCAAAAATATCTTCAATAAACTCAGGTGTAATTAAGTGTTTAGGAGAGCCTTCAGCAACAATACAGCCATCCTTTAAGGCAATAAGACGATCACAATGTAGCGCATGGTTTAAATCGTGTAATGCAATCAACATAGTGCGCTGAATGCGTTTTAATAAAGAAAGAACAACCAGTTGATTTTTAATGTCTAGATGGTTCGTTGGCTCATCCATTATAATGAGGCGAGTGTCTTGCGCTAATGCCCGAGCAATATGCAACCGTTGTTGTTCCCCCCTGACAGGGTATGCCAGAGTTGGTCATATTTGTGCCACATACCTACTTGATGGAATGCATCTGTAACAAAACTTTGATGTTTTTCATCCCAACGTTCGAAAGGTCTTAACCAAGGAGTCCTCCCTAAAGCAACCACATCTTCCGCTCTAATGCGGTCTTCCGTATTGGATTTTTGTTGCACGAAAGACATTAATTGGGCTAAATGGCGCCGAGAATAGTGGCGTAAGGGGAGGTCATCCAGAAAAATTTGCCCATGAGACGGCTTTGTTAATCCACTAAGCAACCGCAAAAGGGTGGACTTACCTGAACCATTTGGACCGATTAATCCCACTTTTTCACCCTCTTCGATTTGGAGGGACACCTTATGGATTAACGGACGTTTAGCCACGGAAAAAGAAAGGTTTTGGGTCGTTAGCTTCATTTTCTTTGACCTCTAATAAGGACAATAGCAAAGCAAGGGGCTCCTATCAGGGCGGTCACAACACCGATAGGGAGAACTTGACCTGGAATAACAATACGTGAACCTATATCACAGATTACTAAGAAGACAGCGCCTGTTATTGCGCAAGTAGGGATCAATGCAAGATGTTTTGTGCCGACAAGAAAGCGCGCTGCATGCGGTATCACTAAACCAACAAAGCCGATTGCTCCAACCATTGAAACCATGACGGCCGTCATCATCGCAGTAGAAAAAATTAACAGAGTTTGTACTCGCTTTACGGGAATACCAATAGAAGCGGCGGCATCAGAGCCGAATAAAAAAGCATCTAAGGAACGGCCGTGCCAAATAATCACTAATAAACCAATAAGGAGAGTCGGAATGGCTAAGCTGACCTCGGGCCATCGAACGCCGGATAAATTGCCTAATAGCCAAAACATGATGCCTCTGGCTTGCTCTGCATTAGCCGACTTCGCAATAACAAAAGCCGTCAGAGCGTTAAACAATTGTGATCCAGCAATGCCCGCAAGAATGATTTGCGTTGAGAGGTTCCCCATGCGATTACCGGAGGCTAACACCGCTAAGATCACGACAAATGTAAACGCTAAAATAGCTCCGATCAAGGCGCCGGCGGACAAGGTTAAGACGCCAACACCTACGCCAGCAATGGTTACCATGACGGCTCCAGTTGAAGCGCCTGCTGAAATCCCTAATAAATAGGGGTCGGCTAATGAGTTTCTTAATAGAGATTGTAGTACCAAACCTGTTACCGCCAAGGCCGCACCACAACAGGCGGCGACTAAGGTTCGAGTTAAGCGATAATTCCAGATGATGCCTTGGTCAATCGTATTAATAGCATAGGAGGCATTAAACAGTTTGTTTGCTAATGACTTCAAAACAGTATTGAACGCAATATTTGTTTCACCAATGGAAATGCCACAAATTAATGCTAATAATAACAATAAAAAAGCGATCAATGACACGGAGTAGGAGTGCTTTAGCGTAACAGTAGGAACCGAAAAAGGCGTCATATTAGTGTTTCACCACGGCCTCTGTTAGCGTTTCTAAGCCATTTATAATTCGAATGGTCGCATCCATCTCCAAGGCATCAATGATGACAATACGATCGTTTTTAACGGCTTGCATTTCTTTGGTGACAGGGTCTGTTTTTAGAAACTCGATTTTTTTCAAGTAATCATCCGCTGGGAAGCGGCGACGATTCATTTTGGCAATGACAATCATGTCAGGGTTCGCTTTGGCAATGGTTTCCCATCCGGTTGTTGGCCATTCTTCATTGGATTGAACGACATTGTTTATGCCTAATGCTTCCATTAAATAGGCGGCTGGCCCTATTTTTCCAGCGACAAAAGGGTCTGTATTCATGGCGGAACTTGAGAACCAGAAGACGGCGGAAAACTCTTGCTTTATTGAGCCTTGCTCCTCCATAGCAAGATGGGCGCGTTTGATGGCTTTTTCTTCACGTTCTTTTAAATGATCAATGATACGGTTCCCCCGTTCGGTAACATTAAAAATGGCGGCCAGTTGATCGATGCTTTTGTAGAGTGAGTCCGTAGAGAAAGGATTCAAGCGAGTGCCATCTAAGCCAACGGAATTGTCTTTGTGGTCGCAATCCATTGGTAAAATATAAGTAGGGATTCCCATGTCATGGAACTGTTCGCGGGTTGCGACCGTGCCTTGCTTACCAATGTGCCATTCGTATTGAGCCACCACCAGTTCTGGGCGTTTAGAAAGTACAGATTCAAAACTAGGGTCGTTTTTTGCTAATACGGGAATGTGCTGGTTCTCTTGTGCAAATTCAGGTAAAACGTCATTAAACCAGACGGAGGTTCCCTTTACCTTAGTGGACAAACCTAAGCTATAAAGAATTTCAGTGGCGGCTTGCCCAACAGAAACAAGTGCATTAGGCGCTTTGGAATAGGTTTGACTATAGCCACAGTTTTCAATAGTAAGTGGGTAATCTGAAGTAGCAAAAGAGACTGATGAAAAGCATGCAAGGGAGAAAACCGCGCCGGAAAGAATTGCTTTCAATGTGGAGTCCTTATCAAGATAATGATGGTCTGAAAGAGATGGTAGAGAGAAACTGTCTAGAAAGAAAATGCTTTTATTCTTGATCTGTATGAGAATTTCTCATTTAAAATAAAAGAGGGAGAATAGCATTAAAAGCGCCGCAACACATGTGTGTTTGAGAATGTTACTTGAATAGCCGCATAAAAAAACCCTAACACGTTTTTCCGTTAGGGTTCAAAAGGGTGATCGGTCGTGTTTTAACCTAAAGACAGCTTTATTTGTCTTTTATGTGTTTTAAAATAGTATCTGTATACCATTCAAGGAAGTTAACCACACCAAATTCATAGGTTTCAGAATAAGGACCTGGTTGGTAGGCAATGGAGTTAATTCCTAGTTGGTTTTGCTCCCCTAACACTCGGTCTTGTTCATTAGTGGCATCCCAGACTTTACGCAATCGTTCAGGATCGTAGTCAACACCTTCAACCGCATCTTTATGGACAAACCATTTCGTTGTGACCAGTGTTTCTTGAGCTGAAATAGGTAACACACGAAAGACGATAAAATGATCTGACTGCATGTGATTCCATGAGTTTGGTAAATGCAGGATTCGCATGGAGCCTAATTCTGCGTTTTTCACCCGCCCCAGCATTTTGTTGCAGCCATGACCTCCATCTATAGTCATGACTTTAGTGCCTTTCTTCAGTGGCATGCGCACAATGCGATTGCGTAGTCCTGGGCCAAAACTTTTGTGTTGATGGGGAATATTTTCTTCATCCCATTTATCCGACTGTGCTTGGTAATGATCCAGAAAATCTTGTGGGGCTCTTGGGTCCTGGGTATCATCCCATTCAAGTAAGGTATTCAATAATTCAGGGTGATTTGCTGCACAGTGGTAACACTCCCTATTATTCTCAAGCACCAGTTTCCAGTTTGCCCTCTCGTACATATTGGACTCAATAGCCAATTTAGTGTTTTCTACATCATAAGGTTCCATGTATTCTTCTAATGTGTGTAGAAAATCATCGAAATCGCCTTCAGGGGCGTCATCCGCTAAGCAAACGAAAACAAATCCTCCAGCGGTTTTACAGTGTGCGCGTTTCAAACCATGTTTCTGCTTATCAAAGCTATCACCCATTTCTGTACCAGCAAATAGCAAGTTGCCTTTTAAATCATAGGTCCATTGATGATAAGGGCAGACGAGATTAGCGACTTTTCCTCTGTGTTCTGTGCAGATACGAGAGCCACGGTGACGGCAGGTATTATGGAAGGCGTTGATGGAGCCATCGGCATCACGAATAACCAGTACCGGGTTTTGACCTATTTCCACCGTAAAATAATCGCCCCTTTTTGGGGCTTCGCTTGTCATGCCCACGAATAACCACTCTTTTTGGAATACTTCTTCCATGTCAATACGAAACATATGCGGGTCGTTATAAAGAGGCGCATCCAATGAATGGTTAGCCGCACGAGAAGAAAGTAAATTCGACATCTCATCGCGTGCTTCTTTTAGTGTTGCATGGCGTAAATTTAGCAAATCATTTTGGTTCATCTTTTTCGGCCTTAATGACAAAAAGAGTGGTTGTTATTCTTTTCCTTCGGAGGACAAGCATGGTGTATAACTTAGTGAAGTCCGTAAATTGCTCTGCACTGTATATATCGCAATCCTCACACAAGGTTCGAATTTTAAAATGACTGTTAACGACATAGGTCAGACAAAAATCGACTCACTTTTGAGCATCTAAGTAGTTTCAGTTAAGGAATGGTCACTATGAGCAACAAATTGTCGTGAATGGTTAACTGCAATAATAAGAGTCGACCGACAATGCAAAAATGAAGTGACGCAACGATGCTGTGAGAGAGAATCATCATGACAAATTCAAATACCACTGGAGTTAATGTCGACTACTTTGTACCCGTTAATACACAAACTTGGGTAAATGGTCGCCACAATGTTCGCTGTGTAAAGGTTATCCAAGAGTCTTGGGATGTATGCACCTTTTGTTTTATGGCACAGCAACCCATTCTGTTTTTCTTTAAACCAGGACAATTTGTAACCTTAGAGCTTGAGATCGATGGTAAGCAAGTCATGCGTTCGTACACCATATCGAGTGCACCGTCTGTTCCTTATAGTTTTTCTATTACTGTTAAGCGGGTTCCTGGTGGTGTGGTTTCAAATTGGTTACATGACAATATGGATGTGGGTGCAGAACTGGCTGTTCATGGTCCAATTGGTAATTTTAACTGTATTGATAACCCATCTGAAAAAGTGTTGCTTTTGTCAGGTGGAGTAGGCATTACGCCTGTTATGTCTATGGCTCGCTGGTGGTTTGATACTAATGCGGATGTAGATGTAACGTTTGTTCACAGTGCACGTACCCCTAGAGATTTAATTTTCCCTAGAGAGCTGGATCATATGGCGTCTCGGATAGGTAATTTTAGTCTGCATATGATTGTTGAAAGAATGCATAACGGTTTAACTTGGAATGGTTATCGTGGCTTCTTGGATTTTGCAAAGCTGCAAATGATTGCTCCTGACTTTTTGGAAAGAGAAGTCTTTTGTTGTGGTCCAGAACCCTATATGAAAGCGGTGAAAGCGCTTTTGCAAGAAAAGGGTTTTGATATGAGCCGTTATCATGAAGAATCTTTTGGAGCGACGCCAAACTCAATTGTAGAAGATGCTATCGAACTTGCTGAAGTGGCTCAAGCCGAAGCCGATTCGATCAACCGAGAAGACTTGCTAACCGTTGAGTTTGCAAACTATGGTAAAAGTATTCAAATCGCGGAAGGAGAAACGATTCATAATGCGGCGGCGAAGCTGGATCTGCACATTCCTAAAGCATGTGGTATGGGGATTTGTGGTACCTGTAAAGTGCTTGTTAAAGAAGGTGAAACACAAATGGAACACAACGGTGGCATTACAGATGAGGACATTGCGGACGGTTATGTTTTATCTTGTTGTACCGTGGTGAAATCAAACATCAGTGTGGAATATTAAAAATATTGCTTTTGTGTTAAAACCGAGTTACAAGTGTCGTTATTAGTGCGCTACATTCTATAAAATAAGCTAACCTCTTATTGTTTGTTTAGCGATTAAATTGCCGCTCTCTCCATCGAGTCAGCGGTAATAACTATGAAATTACCTAGTTGATTAAAAATAATAAAAAAAGTGTTCGATTGGTTTGTTTTTTGCTTCATATCGAAAACACTTAATTAAGAGGGCATAAATATGATCAACGTAACTGGTTCATCCCCATCTCCTAATAGTAAACCAGCCACTCGAGTTGGTTTTTTACTACTTGATCATTTTACTATGATTGCTTTAGCCTCTTCTATCGAACCATTGAGAATGGCAAATCAGTTGTCGGCTAAGGAGCTTTATACTTGGCATGTCATGACGGAAACAGGACAACCTTCGTCGGCTAGTGATGGTCTGAGTTTAACGCCGGATTCTTCTATTGAAGACGCTCCGGATTTAGATATGATAGTCGTAGTTGGTGGCGTTAATATCACTCGAAATTTCAGTCCTAAGCAGGTGAGTTGGCTACAAAAGCAAGCTCGTAAAGGTGTTCGACTGGGGGCGATTTGTACTGGTGCTTATGTATTGGCGTATGCTGGTTTGCTTGATGGTTATAATTGCAGCGCCCATTGGGAATGCCTCACGATATTGCAAGAAAATTTTCCTAAAGTGAACTGTAATAACAGACTCTTTACGATAGACGATAAGCGTTTTACCTCTTCTGGTGGCAGTGCACCTTTAGATATGTTCTTGACATTAATCGCCCGTGAACACAGTTCAAAATTGTCGAGTGCGGTTTCTGATATGTTTATTTGTGATCGTATTCGTACAGAAATGGATCAACAACGTGTTCTATTACGTCAAGTGAACAGTGGTGGAGGCTTCAAACCTAAGTTAGTTGATGTCATTGAACTCATGGAAAATAACTTAGAAGAGCCTATTGATCTAGATGAATTAGCCGTGTTTGTGGATGTCTCTAGACGGCAGTTGGAAAGGATGTTCCATAAATATTTAGATTGCTCCCCGTCGCGTTATTATTTGAAATTACGCCTTGATAGGGCAAGACAGCTACTCAAGCAATCAAGTATGTCTGTTGTGGAAATTTCGGCGGCCTGTGGCTTTATTTCTACTCCGCATTTTAGTCGATGCTACCGTAAACATATTGGTACATCACCAAGAGACGAACGTAAGATGGTTTGGTCTAATGATAACTTTAAACCAATTTATCAAGACTCAAATCGTTTACCAATGGATGAAAAGCATCAGCATGCCTCTTTAGCCTTGAATAAGGCGCAAGCTGAGCCGAGTTATGGCAGTGTTGATCTAGGGAATGATTTAAGCTGTTCTAGTATTACGTACTAGTTATATTCACAATGGGATGATATAAAAATCATAAGAAAAGTGCATATAGGCATGAGCAGTATGCACTTAATATTGGTTTGTCCTGGAAGTGTAGAACTATTTTGATTCAAGTTTGGGTATTTCAGAAGTAGACTTAAAGCCTTCATTTTCTCTTTCCCTAACTTTTTCGTTAAGCGTTCATAGGCTAAATCAACTTTAGGACTAATTTCCTCAAATACCTCTTTTGCCTGATCACTTAACGATAGTAGGGTGATTCGTTGATCTTGAGGCGACCTATTACGAATAATCAGACCCTCTTTTTCAAATCGGCTAATAATACGGGTTAGGCTTGGGCTTAAAATACAGCATTTCTCTGCTAACTGACGGGCTTCAAGCTAGCCATTATCATTTAATACTCGAATGACGCGCCATTGCTGTTCTGTAAAGCCAGTTTTTTAGGTATTGAGCGGAAAAACATCATTGCGGAGTCACCCACCATAAAGGAAATAGAGATACTAATTCTTCTTCTGTTGGATTTGATGCTAATGATCCCAATGCTATTTTATTGCTGCAATTTGATGGATTGAAATACACTACAAAAGTACCGATTCCAGTCATTTTGGACAACTTAGTCGCAAGTAATCAACTGCCTCCTGTGGCGGCGATTTTTATTGATAACGCAAGTCGCTTGTCTCGTGGTCATGAGTTACCAGATAACCCTGTTTTTGCTAAAGCGCTTGTAGAAGAGGTGCTCCCCTGGGCAAAACGTGAGCTAAAAATGAATATTGATGCTCAACACACTGTCCTTGCTGGCTCCAGTTACGGCGGACTTGCTTCCAGCTCAATTGAATTACGTTACCCACACATTTTTTCTGTAACGTACTTTCTATGTCGGGCTCTTACTGGTGGTCACCAGCAAATACCTTACCCGAAAATGAGGAATACATCGCCAATTGGGTCGCCTCTACCGATGTGAAGCCGATACGCTTTTTCTTGAGTGCCGGTGTCTTTGAATCAGGTAAGGGAAGTGGTATTGGTCTATTAGAAAGTAATCGTCATTTGCGTACAGTATTGCATTCTAAAGGCTATAGCGTCACTTATAAAGAATTCGCGGCAGGACACGACTATTTTAGTTGGCGGCAAGCGTTTGCTGAAGTCATGCTAGCGTTATTTGGCGAGAAAGAAGTTGATCAAAAGGTCAGATTAATTGCCCCGATGAGACGGGTTTTATTGTAGAATTGCCGTCCAAATTCATTAAGGATGTGACATGACTCAGTCTGTACCTAATACTCATACTCAATGGTTAGAAGTGATTTTTTTGTGGATAGCGGGTGTGAGTGCGGCCATGCAATTTGCGAAATTATCTATTTCTTACGATGCGGTGATGATGCATTATCAGACAGGAGCGACGTTGACTGGCGCAACCCTGTCTGTAGTGGGTATTGCAGGCCTTCTATTTGGCGTTTTCGCCGGTATGATTGCTAATAAAATAGGTTATTTAAAAGTCTTAGTTAGTGCCTTGTTTTTAGGTGGGATATTGTCTTTTATTCAATCTTTATTACCTCATTTTAGTGTGTTTATACTGACACGTGTCCTAGAAGGTTTTTCTCAATTGGGGGTTGTGGTGGCGGCACCAACCTTGATTGCAAAATTAAGTGCCCCCCAGCATAAGTCATTGACTATGGGGTTATGGGGCACTTTTTTTGGCGTCGCCTTTGCTCTTACTGGTTGGCTGGGTAAAAGCATGTTGGATCAGTTGGGATTACAAGGATTATTTTTGAGTCACGCCTTTTTAATTAGCTGTGCCGGCGTGGTTGTGTACTTCCTTTTAAGAAAAAATTCAGTGCTGGATTTTGTCCCTGTGATTGGAGGGCAAAGTCGAATTATTTCTCAAATGCTAACGATATACCGTAATCCTCGAGCTTTACTTCCGAGTTTGGTTTTTTTGTTTTATACCTGTACTTTAGTGTCATTATTGACGTATGTTCCTCGTTTTGTAGAGGCAGAGCGGATTCGAGCTACTATGCTAGTGGCGTTGCCTCTCATTAGCACAGGGGGCACTTTTCTAGCGGGTGCTTTGGGGCAATATATCATGCGCCCTCAAAGGGTGGCGCTGATGGCTTATTCTGGTGTTGCCCTAAATGCACTGCTGTTGCCATTTTTGCTGGATCAGACCTTATTGTTTAGCGTGATAGTTGGGGTGACTGTATTATTTCTTGGGATGATACCGGGCGCGTCGTTAGGCATGATTCCGATGCTTGCACGTAACCCCGTAGAACAAGCTCAGGGCTATGGGTTAATTGCTCAGTTCGGAAATTTAGGCGCGACGTTAGGCCCGCCCACCTTCGCGACGGTGATTACTGCCTATGGGATTAGCGGTTTTACCGGCTTAGTACTCATAATTTGTTGTTGTGGTGTTGTGTTTAGCCTCTTAGCAGGTCGAATACAAACCACTCGCTAAGCTGATTTATACAGACTTTATGGTCTTCGAGGTAGGCTATTGTCTTTGGAATAGGTTGAAGTGTTAATATTTTATCTATCTTCTTCTCTCAGGTTTGCTTTCAGCTTATGTTGCTATAAAGTGATTGTTCTGCTTTCCAATTCACTTCTCATAGTCTGTAATTTGTATAGGCTATAGCGATTGAGGCCCCTGAAAATGACCAACCGAATTGTCTATTTTTTTATACTGACGCTATTTAGTATGAATGCCATGAGTCAGCAAAACAGCGATTCACTCAAAGTGGATCAAGTGGCTCAATTTGATGGCACCTTATGGGGTCTGAGTCTCCTAAATGATCAATATGCCATTGTGACGTTGAAGAAGGGTGAAGCCTACAGGGTTAATCTTATTAATGGGGATAAGCTGGCTTTGAGTGGTTTACCAAAGGTCGATGCCAGAGGGCAAGGTGGTTTATTGGATGTCGCTAAATCTCCTAACTTTAAAAAGGATGGATGGTTGTATTTTACCTATGTTAAACCAACGACCCAAGGTGCGGCGACTACGCTTGCCAGAGCTAAGCTGGAAGCGGGAGCATTAAACCATTGGCAAGACCTTTTGGTAACCGACTCGGCCAATTCAACAACCAAGCACTATGGTAGCCGAATCGCGTTTGATGAGGAAAATCATGTCTTTTTCTCAGTTGGCGAAAGAGGAAAGCGAGAAAATGCTCAGGATGGCGCTAATCATGCGGGTAGTATATTGCGATTAAATTTAGATGGTAGTGTGCCTGCGGATAACCCCTTTATAGCAAATGATGTAATAAGAAATGAAATATGGAGTTATGGTCATAGAAATCCTCAAGGCGTATTTTTCGATCTAGAAACACAGACATTGTGGGCGAATGAGCATGGCCCCCGAGGTGGCGATGAGATTAATCAAATTCGAGCAGGCGCAAACTACGGTTGGCCGATTGTTTCTCATGGTAAAGAATATTGGGGACCGATTAATGTAGGAGAAGGTCAAGAGAAAGCAGGCATTGAAAAGGCGATTAAGGTATATGTTCCTTCAATTGCACCTAGCAGCCTGCTACGTTATCGAGGTGCTTTGTTTTCAAATTGGGAGGGGGACTTTTTGTCAACGGCACTCGCGTTACGCCACCTCAATAAAGTGAGTCTTGATGAAAATGATGAAACAACGGAAGTACGTTACTTGGAAGACTTGAATGAAAGGTTGCGTTCTCTTGCGCAAGATTCAAATGGCGTGCTTTATATAGGTACTGATTCAGGAAAGTTATTGAAGGTATTGGGAAGAGTGAAAGAGTAGCTTTACCTATTTATGTTATTGACATAAGGACTTGATTTTTCCAATTTTATCACATTCGCAGGTCTGCCAACGGACTATTAGAGAGTTAAAAAATTAGGTGTTTTTAACTCTCCATCTCTTACTTCCTACTTCTATTGATTCTTTTCATAGACATGGTCTCATCTATATTTAGCGGCCTTAATATATGGATTCGGATTGTATCAACATATATGTTTTTGACAGTTTAAATTGTAATAAAGCGTAAAGCTGTCAAAAAAGTATCTATATTGGTTGTTTATGTATTAGAGAGTCCCATGTTCCTCGCCTATAGTTATTGCACTTGGTAATAATATCCAAGATTTGGTAAGACTATAAAAACAAATACTCCAAATGGGGAATGACCTATGAATATCTTTGCTAAAAGTACAGTTACCTGTGCTGTTTCCTTCGCTACGGCAATTATGGCAACTCATGCTGCAGCAGCCACAGAAATCACCGTCGCCACAGTAAATAATGGCCACATGATCGAAATGCAAAAACTCACTCCAGAATTTGAAAAAGCATATCCAGATATCAAAGTAAAATGGGTGACTTTGGAAGAGGGCGTACTTCGTCAGAACGTAACACAAGATATTGCTAATAAAAGTGGCTTATACGATGTCATGACTATTGGTATGTATGAAGCACCAATTTGGGCAGAGCGTGATTGGTTACAAGCAATTGACGTGAGTGGTGATTACGATGTTGAAGACATTCTTCCCTCTATTCGCGGTGGTCTGTCTTATAAAGATACTCTGTATGCGGCACCTTTCTATGGTGAAAGTTCCATGGTTATGTACCGTAAAGACCTAGTTAAGAATGCGGGTATGGAAATTAACGATCGCGATAGCTGGGATCACATTCGTGATGTAGCGGCAGCGGTGCATGACCCAAGCAATGGTGTTTACGGTATGTGTCTTCGTGGTAAAGCAGGCTGGGGCGATAACATGGCCTTTATGTCTACTATGGCCAACTCATTTGGTGCTCGCTGGTTTGATGAAGATTGGAAGCCTCAACTTGAATCTGCAGAGTGGAAAAGTGCGGTTAACTTCTATGTTGATCTACTGAATAAATATGGGCCTCCAGGTGCCAGCAGTAATAGCTTCAATGAAAATCTTGCGTTATTCAATGAAGGTAAATGTGGTATGTGGATTGACGCTACAATCGCTGCTTCATTTGTAACCGATCCGAAACAAAGTAAGGTGGCTGATCAGGTTGGTTTTGCTCAATCTCCATACAAGGTTACTGAGAAGGGGGCCAATTGGTTATGGGCTTGGTCTTTAGCCATTCCGGCTGCGACTAAGAATGCGGACGCGGCACAAACGTTTATTCGCTGGGCAACGTCCAAAGAATACATAGAGCTTGTTGGGAATAAAAATGGTTGGGCGGCGGTTCCTACAGGAACGCGTACTAGTACCTATGAAAACCCTAAATTCCAAGCCGCGGCTGTCTTTGCTGAGGCGGAGCTAAAAGCCATTAACTCCGCTAACCCAGCGGATAGTACATTAAAGCCGTCCCCTTATGTCGGAGTTCAGTTTGCAGCCATTCCTGAGTTCCAAGCCATTGGTACAACAACAGGGCAGATGGTCTCTGGTGCATTAGCAGGCAGTATGACGGTTGATCAAGCATTGAAATCAGCGAATGTTTCGGCTGATCGTCAAATGCGTCAAGCTGGTTACTACTAGAATGAGTAGCTAGCTGAATACTCCGGAAGGTTTGGGATTAAAGCCTTCCGGAACTCATCGAAAGCGTACGGCTTTTTCAAGATTGGGTTGATATAGCTGCCCGCTGATAATTGTTTTCTATAAGAGATACTCACCATGAAGCGTTCTATTACTCGCTTATTAATGGCGCCATCAGTCATTTTACTGTTGGTTTGGATGATAGTTCCGTTATCCATGACCATTTATTTTTCAACGATTCGTTATAACTTACTTTATCCAGGACAAAACAACTTTGTCGGCTTGATGAATTTCGAGTTTTTTATGACGGACCCAGGTTTCTTACCTGCCATATTTAATACATTAACTCTTTTATTATCCGTACTGATTATCACTGTAGTACTCGGTGTCGCGTTATCTGCGTTAATCGATAAACCGTTTTTTGGTCGTAGTATTGTCCGTGTTTTGTTGATTTCACCTTTTTTCATCATGCCAACAGTGAATGCACTGATTTGGAAAAATATGATGATGAATCCTGTATATGGGGTTTTTGCTTGGATATCTCAAACACTCGGATTTGAGCCGATAGATTGGCTCTCTGATTTTCCCTTGGGGTCCGTCATTATGATGGTCAGTTGGCAGTGGTTACCCTTTGCAATATTGGTTTTTGTTACGGCTTTACAATCGCAAGATACCGAACAAAAAGAAGCGGCGGCAATGGATGGCGCGACTAGTTGGGATATCTTCCGTTATCTAACGATTCCACATCTAGCTCGACCTATTGCAGTGGTAGTGATGATTGAGACCATCTTCTTATTGGCTATTTTTGCGGAGATATTTGTCTCTACAGGTGGTGGCCCTGGTTATGATAGTACCAACCTAGCGTATTTAATCTATAACCAAGCTCTACTTCAATATGATGTTGGTGTGGCATCGGCTGGTGGACTGTTCGCCGTCATTCTCGCAAACATTGTGGCTTTCTTTTTAATCCGTGCCGTTGGCAAGAACCTAACGGTATAAGGTGGTTATTATGACGCTTAATCAACAACGTAAATTTAAAACGCTAATCATTGGCTTTTTCTCTTGGTTAGTCGCTTGTTTGTTATTTTTCCCGATTTTTTGGATGTTTATTACCTCCTTTAAAACAGAGCTGCAGGCTATTTCAATACCACCAACACTTTTCTTTGAGCCAACACTGGATAATTTCAGTATTGTGCAAGAACGTAGTGATTATTTGAAACATGCGATGAACTCTGTGGTTACCTCTTTTGGTGCCACCATTATTGCGCTCATTATTGGTGTACCAGCGGCGTACTCAATGGCGTTTTCACCGACTAAAAGAACGAAAGACATTTTGCTTTGGATGCTATCAACCAAAATGTTGCCAGCGGTAGGTGTGCTTGTCCCTATCTATATTTTGTTTAGAGATAATGGGCTATTGGATTCACGTATTGGTTTGGTGATTATTTTCACTCTAATGAATCTACCTATCATTATTTGGATGCTGTTCTCTTACTTTAAAGATTTGCCAAAAGAAATTTTAGAAGCCGCAAGAATGGATGGTGCTACCCCATGGGATGAAATGATGAAAGTAGTGTTGCCATTGTCTATCGGTGGTATCTCATCTACTGGTCTATTGTCTATTGTTCTCTGCTGGAATGAAGCTTTTTGGTCACTTAACTTGACGGCCTCTGAAGCGGCGCCTTTAACCGCGATGATTGCCTCTTATTCCAGTCCTGAAGGGTTATTCTGGGCCAAGCTATCCGCAGCATCAACGCTAGCTTGTGCTCCTATCGTTATCTTTGGTTGGTTCTGTCAGAAACAACTTGTCCAAGGCCTTACTTTTGGCGCCGTAAAATAATAATTAGGAATTTACATCATGTCTTATTTAGCCATTACTGAACTACAAAAATACTATGACAGTTACCATGCATTGCGCGGCATTAATTTATCCATAAAAGAAGGTGAGTTTGTTGTCTTCGTTGGTCCTTCTGGTTGTGGCAAGTCGACCTTGCTAAGAACCATTGCCGGTCTAGAGTCCAGCTCTAGCGGCTCGATCAATCTAGATGGTCGGGACATTACTGAGCTTGCTTCGTCAAAAAGAGATTTGGCAATGGTATTCCAATCTTATGCTCTTTATCCACACATGACAGTGGCGGAGAATCTATCTTTTGCTCTGCGGTTAGCGAAAGTGCCGGATGAAGAAGTTAAAGAAAAAGTTCGATCTGTATCCGCTTCATTGCAACTTGATCCATTACTAGAGCGTAAACCAAAAGAACTTTCTGGTGGTCAACGTCAAAGGGTTGCCATTGGTCGTGCCATTGTTCGCCAACCTAAAGTCTTTCTATTTGATGAGCCTTTATCAAACCTAGATGCCGCATTACGTGTACAGATGCGTTTAGAGTTAGCTAGATTACACAAAAAGCTCGGTACTACAATGATTTATGTAACCCACGATCAGGTTGAGGCGATGACGCTAGCGGACCGAGTGGTGATTCTTAATGCAGGATCGATTGAGCAAGTGGGTACACCATTAGAGCTATATCGTCAGCCAAACAGTCGTTTTGTGGCCGAATTTATTGGTACACCTAAAATGAACTTGTTGCCAACGGAAAATATGATTCGTCAAGAAAATGAGTTGGTTTTCCAATTAGGTGCTGGTGAAATTCGTTTCCCAACGGCTCGTATTAGTGGCCCTATACCAAGTTCAATTGTTCTCGGTATTCGTCCTGAGCACATGAGTTTATCAGAAGAAAAAGGTGAGCTTAATGGGCGTATAGAACTCATTGAGCACTTGGGGTCAGAAGCCTACGCGCATATTCAATTGAGCAGCAATCAGACCATTATTGTGAAAGTATCTGCACGCAGTGACATTAAAGATGGTCAGTTAGTAAATATTAATATTGATCGTGATGAAATGATTCTTTTCAATGAAAGTGATCGAGTTATTTCGCTGCTTGCTGAGGAAGTTGAAGATGTCTGATTTTCTCAAAATTAAACGCAATGCAGAGCGGATGTCGACGCAGAATTATGTGCGTGATGACATTACGGCGGGTGTCATGCATCTTGGAGTAGGGGCTTTTCATCGAGCTCACCAAGCGGTTTTTTTGACCGTTTATTAGCACTCCCGGCAGGAAAAAATTGGGGATTAGTTGGCGTTAATATTCGCTCTCAAGATCGTGTTGGATTTTCACAATTAGAAAAACAAAAAGGCGAGTACGTTCTTAAAACTATGTCGGCTGATGGGATAGTAGAGTACGAACATATTCGTTCTATTGTGCAGCTTGTTGACGGCTCGTTTGCCCCTAGTTCAGTAGATGAGTTAATGTCTAAGTCTACTATACAACTGGTGACTTTTACCGTCACTGAGGGCGGTTATTATCTAGATGAAAACAAAAGACTGATGCTGGATAATCCTCTCATTGAGGAAGATATTACGTCTGGTCGGAATACTTTATATGCCTTTCTTTATGCCGGTTTAAAGCGTCGCAGTGAGACCTCTAAATCTAAGATTACGTTACTAAGCTGTGATAACCTTCGTCATAATGGAAAATTATTAAAAACAGGATTGATTCAATTTTTGCAGGCTAAAAATGATCCTGCATTAATAGACTGGGTTGAAGATAACGTGTCTTTTCCATGTTCCATGGTAGATCGAATTACCCCTAAGCCAAGTCAGCAACATGTTGATGATGTACAAGTACGTTTTGGCATAGTGGATGAAATGACCGTAATGGGTGAAGATTTTATTCAATGGGTTATTGAAGATGATTTTGCGGGTGAGAAGCCTTTATTAAATGAGGTCGGTGTTGAGTTTGTCTCGGATGTCACTCCTTACGAAGAGGCTAAAATTCGAATTCTAAATGCAGGCCATACGGTTGTGACTTATCAGGCCGCCTTAAAACAGCTTACGTATTTTGATGAAGCGATGCAGGATGTGGCATTAAAGCAATACTTTTCTGACTTTATTAAACAAGATTCCATTCCTGCTATTGGGGAGTCAATTGTCGATCTACCTGCTTATTATGAAGTAATTGCTCAACGTTTTAGTAACAGTAATATTGGTGATACCGTAGAGCGAATTTGTACGGATGGCTACGCGAAGTTTGCCATTTTTGTTTACCCCACATTAGCTGAAATTTATCGTTTAGGAGGAAACCCTCGTAAAACGATAGAAGGCATTGCTAGCTGGTTTGTGTTTATCAATAAGGTGACTAAAGGTGAACTATCGATTACTTATAATGAGCCTAATATTGATAAGTTATCGCCTTTTACGGATGACGAGGCAGGAATCAAAGCGTTTGTTACAGATCGTTTTTTATGGCAGAAGGTTCCGGAAGAATACCCTAACTTTGTCAAGGATCTAACCAGCGCTATTAAAGCAGCTCTATAAAAAATCGCCTTATAGAACGAGATGCTATCTACAGATTATGGTTATTCATATTTAGGTAGCAAACTTACCCTTTGCAGAGAATAAAGGATCATAGTATGCAAAAAAGCAATCAAGATTTGACAAATAAAGTTGCTCTTATCACTGGTGCCGCAGGCGGTATTGGCTTGGCTATTGCCGAGACCTACTTGGCTAACGGTGCTCAGGTTATGTTAACGGATTATCCCCAAAAGCGGCCTGAGACCATGTCTAAATTATTAGAGAAATACCCTGGCCAAGCTTTGTATATCGGATGTGATGTATGTGACTTTGATGGGGTGGATCAAGTAATTATCGAGACACTTAATGCATTTCAAAAAATTGATATTCTTGTAAACAATGCGGCTGTATTCGATTTGGCGCCTGTCATTGAGGCGACTGAAGACAGCTTTGACCGTCTTTTTAGTATTAATGTAAAAGCGCTCTTTTTTATGATGCAAAAAGTCGCGAGGAAAATGATTGAGTTAGGTGTACAGGGAAGAATCATCAATATGGCATCTCAAGCAGGTCGTCGTGGTGAGGCGCTCGTATCGCATTATTGCGCTACCAAAGCCGCTGTTATTAGCTATACTCAATCGGCTGCCTTAGCCTTTGCAGAGCATAAAATTACCGTAAACGCGATTTCACCAGGTGTTATTGATACGCCAATGTGGGCTGAAGTGGACGCATTATTTGCAAAATATGAACACCTTCAATTAGGTGAGAAAAAAATTGCGGTGGGTGAGGCTGTTCCTTTAGGCTATATGGGACAACCAGAAGAAGTTGCTTCTGTTGCTTTGTTCTTGGCTTCTGCTGGGGCTAGCTATATTACCGCGCAAACATATAATGTAGACGGTGGTAATGTTATGAGTTAACAACTGTCTTTCTCTGTTGTTGTTTTCTTTTTCTAGGAGAGTATGACGTTCTCTGAGTATTTTAGGAATCACAATGTCTAGTACAAAAAACAAAACACCTGAATATGAAATCCTTGGTGATACTATTGATACTATTCGATATCTAGAACATGGCTTTCCTAGCGATTTGGTTCGTTGGCATGCTCACGATGATTATGAATTGCATTTAATCGTATCAACTAAAGGGAAAGTGTTTGTTGGCGACTATATTGGTTCATTCTCTCCTGGGCAGATTATATTAGTGGGCCCAAGATTACCGCATAATTGGGTCTGTCAAAATGATCAAGACCCAGTTGATGTGCGTGACATGGCGATTCGCTTTGATCATCAATCTTTCTCTGAAGGCATGAAAATAATACCTGAATTTTCTGAATTATTGCCTCTCTTGGCAAAGGCCAAATCCGGTATAGAGTTCCTTGATCTGGATTTAAACGAGCTTATTCGAAGATTTCAAGAAATACGCGATGCTCAAGGGTTAAGTAAGTTGCTCTCTACGCTATCTTTATTACACCGCTTGGCAAACTGCCAGAATTACCGTTTACTCTCTACAGCCCAAATTGATCAGAAAACCAGTGAAGTCCAGCAGCGTAAAATTAATACCGTTGTTGATTACGTCTCTCAGTACTACGGCGATGAAATAAGCTTGTCTACTGCAGCAGAGCTAATTGGTATGTCAGATAGTCACTTCTCCCGTTTCTTCAAAAAAGCGACAGGCAATCGGTTTATTGAATTTGTAAATCGAGTACGTATTAGCCGGGCGTGTAATCTTTTGGCTGAAACGGATTCCCAAATTGCGACCATTTGTTTTCAAGTCGGATTTAATAATATAGCCAATTTTAATCGCCGTTTTCATGAGTTAAAGGGAGTGACCCCTAGGGAATTTAGATCTCAACAATTGAATAATAATGATATGGAAATTGAACACTAGTTATCGTAAGTAATTTTATAAAAGAATATACATTGTTTTTATACGATTACTGTCCATTCCATGAATATACAAAATATTAAGTTAAAGTAATCAGTTTATTTGTCGATTCATAATTATAGGAGTTAATTATGTTGGTTTTTATTTCTATATATGTCATTTATGATATGACGTATATTTAAATTATGCAGAATTTGAATATATAGACTACCTTTAGCTGTTGCTTCTATTCATTTTATAGATAGCCTGTAATGGAAAGCGATTTATGTCTGAAATGAAAAACCAATCGAAAATGTCAGGGATGGGTATACGACTGTCTCTTTTAAAAGGTCCTTTTCAAAATAATGGAGCTTCTCCTTGGTACGCTGAAATTAATCTGGGGACTCCAGAGCAATTACTGAAGTTTTCTTTTGATACAGGCAGTAATTTCATTTGGGTCACTTCCAGCTTATGCGATAACAACACCTGTCATCATTATGGGGGAGGTCAATTCAACTACAGTAAATCTTCCTCTTTTCATTGGCTTTCGAGTACAGATCAAACCGTTGACTTTGGTCCTTGGGGAGATATGCAAGTTAGATCTGGCAATGATATTTTTACTCTTCCTAACATAGATGCTTTTACTGGCGATAACGTTCAACTCACGTCAGATATCTACCTTTCTAAAAACTATGAAGGGACACAGTTTGAAGCTTTAGATTGGGATGGCGGCATAGGTATGCCGAGTTTGACGACAAGCTCTCAAAACGATGATGTCAACACAAAGCTATTTTCTTATCGAAATAGGGGACAGAAAAATGGTGAGGAGTCGTTTCATTTTTTAGCTAGTTTGATCGCAACAGGCTACGTTAATAAAAACAAAGCGTATTTAGCCTTTGAAACAGACCAGAGTTCAAATCTGGGTACTGTTTCTATGGGGGTATTAAATCCGTCCTATAAGGATTCTCTAGAATACTGTTTTCTACCTTGGAGCGAATATAGTGAGCCAGGAGGTGAGTATCTTTGGACGACAAAAATGGCCGAATTTAAAATGGGTGATCATAGCCTAGCTAAAGACATCTTATTTGCTCTTGATACAGGGTCTTCTCAGTATAAAGGGGCCCCGAGTGCCATGTATGACGCTTTTTTAATGGCCTTATTACAAACAGAAGACCTGACTGTCATTTTAGAGGGTGATGATCCTAATAATAAACCTACGCTAACGTTGCCGTCATCAACCTATAATGTAAAAATCGAAGAGGGTATGTTTCAAGGGCATGTTATCCCACAATTCCGCCCCTTGAATGGTGTAGAAGGGCTTATCCTTGTCGGCTCTGTATTAATGGATTTTTTGTATACGGTCTATGAATATCAAGCGGTTGAAAAAGTGAATGAAGGCATTACGCTTATACCGATTGGTATGTGGCTATTTAATAAGCCAGATGGACCTAAAATCATACAGAATAGGCAATCAACGGTGGCATCTATTTTTTGTTCTTAAGAGGATACAAAGTAATGACTGTGACAATAAATGGATGCTGGGAAAACAGTTATGGTTCAAAAATGAACTTGATTGTATTGAGTGATGGGTGGGTGTTTGGTGATTATACTTCGACTACAGGAGCGTCTGGAACGTATTTTGTACTTGGTCGAGTGAGTCATCAACCCGTCACCAAAGACGTTGGACAGGCGTTAGTACTTTCTATTTTTTGGAAGCCTATCCATAAAGCACCGCCCGATAATAGCTGGCATTGGGTCTCTTCTTATTGCGGACAATTGCAAAGTAATGGGACGTTAACGGTTGTTAATTCTTTGGTAGTATCGATGGAATATGAGGGTATTGCGATAGGAAGTTATATTGATAATCTTACCTTTAAAAAATCAATAAGTACTTCTTCTTCTCTTCCTCAGCCTTCTTTTTTTGATCTATTTAATTGCTCTACATCATGCCTGCATAAATGTGCTCTAACAGGGCTATGGCAGGATACTGAAGAGGGAATATCGTTAAATTTAGCCACTTTTAATGTTGAGATTGGTCTCATTAAAGGGACATTAAAATATGAGGGCGAAACGATTGAAATGCGCGGTTTTTATGATATGAATGCCGATTCAATAGGGTTGCAGTCGATCACATTAAGTGGATGCTTATCAGGTAATCCTATCGCACTAAGTGGGTCGTTAAATACTGAAAAAAACACACTAACTCTATTTCGTTGGTTGGCGTGTGGAACCACTAGCGAAGAAGTCTTTTTACAAGCTAATGCTAGTGGCTGGATTTTAAATAAACAATCATCTGACTCAGAAGAAAATAAGGAATAGCTTCATGCGCTTACACCAAGTGTTTGACCAAGCTGAACATGATGGAATGGTTATTGAGTGTTTTCTGCAGATGTGGAAACACTCTGCGGATTTGATGTTCATCATGGCAGTAGAAGATAAAGGTGAATTTACTCTATTTGATAATAACCCTGCTTCTAAGAAAGTTATGGGGTTGGATGCGGATCTAAATGTACATCGTTTAGATATCAGAGCGATTTTTGGTGATGAAGTTACCGAACAAGTTTATGAAACCTATCGAGAAGTGATACTGGCGAAAAAGCCAATATCAATTGAGCAAAATGGCATTCGAGGTGATGGCTCTAGTATCTATTTTGATACCCTTTTTGTTCCTATATTTAGTGAGCAAGGAGAGCCTTTGTTTGTTTGTGGTGTCAGCCGTGATATTACCAAAATAAAAGAGGCCGAACAGGTTGCGATCAAAGCGAATGAGAAGTTAAAAGAATACAGTTACGCATTAGAAGAAATAAATCAAAATTTAGATAAAAAAGTCCAAGAAAGAACGATTGAACTGGAAAATTCTAAAAAAATTGCCGAAGAAGCCTTACAGGCAAAATCTTCTTTTGTTGCCAGAATGAGCCACGAGATACGTACCCCCATCAATGCTGTCATCGGTTTGAGTGATTTAGCGTTAAAAACAGAGCTAGATAGTAATCAGAAAGATTTTATTGGTAAGATTTTAGAGTCTGGGGAAACCTTGTTAGAGCTTGTGAATGACGTTCTAGATTTTTCAAAAATGGAAGCCGGAAAACTGCTCGTTGAAAGAATTCCATTTTCGATAGAAAAGATAGCACGAAGAGTTTGCAATATGAACTCTATTAAAGCAGAAGAAAAGCAGCTAACATTTCTTTGCCACATCGATGAAAAAGTACCAAAAGTTCTTATAGGTGATCCACTTCGTATCCAGCAAATTATAGTAAATTTAACCAGTAATGCGATTAAATTTACTGACCACGGAGAGGTGTGTTTACGTATTACATCTGAAGAGTATGAAGAGCAAGGGATACTTTTACAGTGTGAAGTGTCAGACACGGGCATAGGTATTTCTAAAGAACAAATTGACCGGTTATTTCAGTCTTTCAGTCAGGCAGATACGAGTATCACACGTAAATTTGGTGGCACGGGTTTAGGTCTTTCTATTTCACAACAGTTATGTGAGTTGATGGGTGGGCAAATTCACGTATCGAGTGAGCAGGGCGTAGGGACTAAGTTTACAATGTCTCTTCCTTTATTTTCCGGTTCTACTGCTTCCCATTCGACACATAAAGATCCGCTGGATGGGTTAGATAAAGTAGAAAGTGTTCCTGATTTATCTGGATGTCGTATCTTATTGGTAGATGATCATCCGATTAATCGTCATGTGGCTATAGGGTATTTAGATGAAACGAAGGCTTCGATTGATACTGCAATTAGTGGTCTACAAGCATTGAAAAAACTACAAGAAGAAGAGTTTGATGTCGTCCTATTAGATATCCAAATGCCTGAGATGGACGGCTTTACTGTCGCTAAGAAAATCAGAAATGATTTGAAATTACTGACTTTACCTATTATTGCTATGACGGCTCATGTGGATGAGAGCTCGATACAAGACAGTTATAATAGTGGTATGAATGATCATATTGGTAAACCTGTTAATAAGTATGTTTTATACGAAACACTTCAAAAATACTTGAGAGTAAGTATCGATAATACCAAGCTTGATACGGACGTTATTGATATTTCAGAAAAGAGTGTGCCGAGTGAATATGAGGCCTTATTCGTTGGTATAAAAAAATTGAATCCATAAATGTAGATAAAGCAATACAGAATATGGGGAGAATGCCTCTTCTTTATTTGGATGTAGTGCGTTTTTTTATAAACAGTATAGCCAACAAGTTGACTCTTTGTTTAAAATTGAAGTTGGTAAAGATAATGATCAAATTTTAGAGTTTGTTCATACTCTAAAATCAAGCGCAGCTTATATTGGTGCCTTTGAATTATCGACGAGCTGTTCTATTTTAGAGGAAGCGTTATTAAATGGTAATGGAACGAATGCATTTTTAGTCTCAGTTTTGCATTCTCTAGATAGGTATATTGGTCAACTAAGTCCCTTATTTGAAAATGAACTTAGTCAAAAAACTATTCCTAAGTCTGGTTACCCTGATTCTAATGTTGGAAAGTTAAAAGAAGTTTTGATTGAACTTTTGCCTCTTTTACAAACATCTGATTTTTCAGCTGAAAACTATTTTGATTCGTTACATTCTTTAGTTGCCAACACAGAACATGTTAGTCTTGTTGGGGAGTTAGTATGGAACGTTGAAGAAGTAGAGTATGAAAGAGCCGCTGAAATTGTCCAACGGTTGTTAGCGCAAATTCAAGGTACTCAGTAATGACAGAAACTCAACGAGTGTTAGTTATTGATGATGAAAAAATAAACTTGAAAATCATCAGCGATATATTACGTGGAGACGTAGACGTTACCCTTGCTAAAAGTGGTTCGCAAGGAATTCGAAAGGCCATTGAATTAAAACCTGACCTCATTTTACTTGATGTTTTAATGCCAGATATGGACGGCTTTGAAACAATGGCGATTTTAAATCGAGATGTACGCACCTGTGCGATTCCTGTTATTTTTATAACCGCTTTAGATGATGCTAGACATGAAGAAAAAGGCTTGTTACTTGGTGCAAGTGATTATATACAAAAACCTTTTAATGCAGAGATTATTAGGGCGCGAATTAACTTACATTTACAACTCTCGCAGCAGCGTAAAATGTTAGAAAGATTAGCCAATATTGATCCTCTTACTTCGCTAGCGAACAGACGAAAATACCAAGAAAGATTATTTCAGGAATGGGATTCAGCATTAACATCAAAATCCCCATTATCCTTAGTTGTGATGGATATCGATGACTTTAAACAGTTTAATGACCATCATGGCCATGCAGAGGGGGATAAAGTGCTTCAGCAGGTAGCGAGAGTAATATCAAGTCAATTTCAGCGTTCTATTGATTTAGTGGCTCGTTATGGTGGGGAAGAGTTTGTTGCCCTACTGCCTAACTGTAATAAAGAGTATGCCATGGAAGTGGTCGGTTCTTGTGCAAAAGCAATAGAGAATTTACAGCATACATACCACCATAATGATAAAAAATATACAGTAACCATTAGTTCTGGTGGTGTTACTTATGTACCTGACTCATCTGGAAAGGTCGAAGATTTATTTAGTGCGGCAGATAAGATGTTGTATTTAGCGAAACAAAAAGGGAAAAATTGTGTTCTTTGGACAAATAATGACTTACTGACGTCCTTATAAAAGAAGCCTGTTTATTTGCTTATTTTATCTATACCACTATTCGAACTGTTTATCCCTTTCATGTTTTATAAAATGAATTGGATTCTTTGGATCACTGATTTGGCTTATGAATGTTGGTTGTCCCTGTTCGTTTAGAATAACCAAACCAATTCCTGAATGGTTCATTAATCTTTCTCCTCTTGAGGCATTGCTCGGCTTTCTGGCTGAGACCCACATGCCGCGTCTTTTAGTAAACCAGTTTAAAGGTGACCAAGGTGCGTAAAGCCAACGGTTCAGTCGGTCAAACCAATCCAATAATGTCGTGGGGAATTCATTTTTGATGCCACTGCTCGTAATCTGCCAGATATTAGGGCTATTTTTACGACCTTTCAACTTAATGTCATAGACAAACGAGTAATGTACATCGCCTGATAAAATAATAAAATTATGAGGCGTTTTAGGGTGGCGAAATAAATTCATTAGTGCATAGGCAGAGCCAGGATGTGCCATCCAGTTTTCTGCGTCGACCATTAACGGATGTCCAAACCAGGTGAATATACGCTGTACCGCTTCGATTAGTTTTACTCCAAATATAGGCGCGGGAGAAACCAGAATAACCGCGTTTTCATTATCTTTTAAGATCAGTTGCAAGTCCGTAAGTGCTTCCCAGTCCATAAGGCCTGAAGGCCGTTGGGGATTTTTTCAGACACCCATCTACGGGTTCTTGTATCTAATACCACCAGAGGCGGTGACGTTGGCCATTCATAATGCCATTGATCAAACTGGAGTAACGAGGTGATGAAGTCATCGTGGCTTTGCTTTGTTCTATTATGAAAAAAGCCTCTAAAGACACCATGTCTTTATGGGAAAAGGTGTTTGGGTTATTGCCCCAACCTTGAAACAGTAAGTAGGCGATGAGAGCGTTGCCTATAATGCGTCGTGAAAGCGGGTTTTCGTAGGCTGATTTTTCCCAAGCGGCATTGAGGTTCCAATCGTCCGTGACATCGTGATCATCAAACATCATGGCGCTAGGTAAATGAGCGAGTGCTCTTTGAACGCTTAGAAGATTCTTTTTGAAATCTAAAATAATCTCTTTTTCTTGCTGATATTTATCTTTATGTTCCTCTAACGCTATTTGTTCTGGGCATTCTAGAGTAACGAATTGCCAGCAAGTGGGAGACCATACGAGTAAATACATGGCCATCATTTCGCTGAGCGTCATTAAATGATTACGGGCCGTATCTGTCGTAAATACGGGTTTTTTGGCGCCCCCAAAAAATTGTTTATGCAACTCTTTAGTTTCTTTCGTGTAAGGTAAAAGTTCGTGTCTTTTGTAATAAAAGGCGTTATTCGTATGAAGTACAGAGTCATCTTCTAGTTCAGATCCTTCTAGCTGCTCTTCTGGAAGTCCCAGTTTATTAATAACTTGGTGTATGGCATGTAACATGGGGCCTGCAACGTCATCGGCATAAATTTGATCCCCTGATAAAATAAGCAACGACGGCCACTCTGAAACGTCAGTTGTTTGTAATAAGGTATCAACATTTTTCAATCCATCGGTATTACCTTGACTCTTAAAGTGGGGTTTTCGGCAAGATCCATGTAACAATTTAGAAACTTTTTGTTGCAGAATAAATCCTAAGGAGGTGTGCCCTTGATAGTATAAATCTGAAGCCCAATCGTGCATCTGATAGGACTGATTAGATTCGTTGCTGTTTAACTGAATGTCATACTCAATCCAAATATCAAAAGGTAACGCGACTTTTGGAATGATATGAATAAAGTGAAGGTATAAATGCTTCCCTGCATGGCAGCAGCGATGAGATACCTCTAAGTTTCCATTATTAGAGGATAGCTCATGCTGATTAAATTTTAGTGTTAACGAGGGAGTAAGAGGCATGCTAGTAGCTAGCCAAAAAGTGATCTCGTTAGGTGTTGTTTTACGTAGAATAGGGCCTGCTAAAACAAGAGGTAATTCAACTGGACTGATTGTTTTTCTTTTAGACATTCTCTACTCAAAACGGATCGATTGATGGTTTTCTTCCTAACACTCGTCTAAATAATACGCTTATTTTTTGGCTTTGAAAAAACTCATTCGCTAGGTAGCCATTAACAATTAAATCAAGGTATTTAGATGTACCAGGCCTTTTAACGTGAGATCGTAAAATACCTTCTTGTGTGAACCCTAAATGAAGTGTGTTTTTTTGGCTGTAGGTATTATCAGAATAAACATAGCTGTATATTTTATTTAATTTTAATTTTTGAAAAGCAAACTCTAAAATTAAAAAAGTAGCTTCTAGGGACACCCATCCACTTCGTTCATGAGGAAAACCTATAAGTAATTCTGCTCTAGAGTTTAGAGTATTTATATCAACCAAAGATGCGATTCCAATGGGGATACTGTTTTTTTCTATGATCCATTCTACTTTTCCACTCTCAATTGGCTTTTTTTGTGATTTAGTTAGGCTGTCCTTAATCAATTTTACGGAGGTTCCATGAAACATATTATACTGATTTCTAAAGGTATCATTTTTTCTTATTGCTAATAAAAAATCGAAATCTTCATCTGAAGCTCTTCTGAGCGTTAACCTTTTACCTATTAAAGGTGTATCCCAGATGATGGATAATTTGAGTATATTGCGTTTGATATCCTCTTTGAATTCTGGTTGAGAGTCAGGTACGAATGATAATGCCTGTTGAAAACTCTCGTAGGCCTTCAGCTCTTTGTTTTGAGCGAGAAAAGATCGAGCAAGAGCAAGATGAGTAGTTGGATCTTGATAGGCAACTTTACAGGCATTGAGAGCGAATAGATGGGCGTCATCTTTCTCTCCGGATTGTAATAACATAGTAGATAAAATGGTATTGTATCTGGCGCTATTTGGCTCTATTTTCTGGGCTGTTTTTAGAAGTGAAATAGCTTCGCGGAGATTATTCTCTTCTCCTTTACCGTAAGCGGTTAGAATGCTTTTTGCATACAGAATATGAGCAACTGTATCTGTATTTCTCAAAGGGCTCAGAAAATCAGATAAGTCTGACCATTTTTCATCGAGTATCAATTGATCTATTTCTGTTGGTTGCATATTGATAAATTATCCATTTTCTATGTGCTTTAGGTAATGTCTGTATTTTTTTATGGAATGCTGTAGCGTTTAATACTAGCGGTAAAATTTCATATAGGAAATAACTAAAATTAGGGTATTGGTCTTTACTTTTTTATTACTATTGCATTCTAATACCTTGTCGGCTTTGTGCTATCTTACTGTGTATATCTGTTTAATGACTTTATAAGAGCGAGACTATGCTTACTTCTGTGACAAAAAAATACCATAAAGTACTTCGAGAAAAAGCCATATCGAGAGCCAAAACTCGTATTGTACTGGCAGGTAGAAAAGCGGAGGAGATGAATGAAGAAGATCTTGAGGTGGTCGTGCAAGAAGAAGAGCAAAAGATAAAGTCAGAAGTGAAAGAGAAAGGACTCTTAGCGGTTTTAGCTTTATTGGGTATCAGCTTGTTCGGCTAACTTATGATGAATCAACTTTTTCGACTCACATTTATTACCTTCATCTGGAAAAAGTATAAGCGGGTGATTCTTTCCTTGCTAGTATTGGTCACGTGTCTTTGGATGGTGGAACAAATTCATCAAGATTATATTCAATACAGTCAGCTTAATAATGATACTAGTTACCTTGCTGCATCCTTTATTTTAAAATGGATTGTTTTTGCTTGCGCAGCGATTTTGTTTATCATTACGAATATTTTTTTCCAATCAAAAAAAACATCAAGGCAAAAGCCACCGGCAAGTAATACTGTTAAAAAATCCTTTATATTTCGTTCTACTGTGGACAAAAAAGAGCCCGTTACACGATTAAAGGATGATCCATTTGATGCTATTCGCCATAAACCTCAGCTACGGTCCAAGGCTGATGTCATGTTAGAGAAATCTCAAAAGGAAAGAAATTAAGTGTTTACGGCACTCTTTAGCAACGCCTAGGTAGATTATTCGGGTAGCTAAAGAGCCGTAGCCTATTAACCTATAGCGGATGCTTTTATGTAGGCAACTCGCTTTTGGATTTTATCTAAATACGCTAGAGTATGTGTTTTTTCTGCTAAAACACCAATACTAGCGGCTATCTCGAGTGAAATGGTCATCATAATGTCAGCCGCAGTAAATGCTTCACCAGCAAAGTAAGGCTGTTTACTTAGTGTATTTTCAATATAAGAAAAATCAACACCAATCTCTTTATTGATATAAGCGTCCATTGGTTTTTGACCATCACGTTGTTCCATACTCATAAACAATTTGGTAATAAGAGGAAGACTTAAGGAACCTTCTGCAAAGTGAGACCATTCCAAGTAACGGTAATAGGCTGGGGTGTTTTTAGCGGGTCTTAGTCTTTGCTTTTGATCCTGATCAAGGATGTACTCCATAATACTGCTTGATTCGCATAAAATCGTATCGCCATCGACGATTATAGGTGCTTTTCCTAAAGGATGGATGTCTTTTAAGCTTTGAGGTGCAAGATTCGTTTGGCTGTCTCGAGTGTGTTTTATTAAGTTATAGGGTGTATTTAGTTCTTCAAATAGCCATGTTACTCGCTTTGATCGAGAGCGAGTTAAGTGGTGTAATGTAATCATTTTAGAATCCTTATTGGTTACTTGTTTTATCTTTTAAACTTGCTGCATGATAAGGCAAAATAGCAACGAAGAATAATAGGAAGTCGTCTCTTGTTTAAATTAAACAGTGCGTTATTAATGGGTGTCATGATGAATACCACTTTATGGGCAAATCCGATAGATCAAATTAGACCTGATGCTCCCGAGTTGGCCACCTACGGAACATATCCTATTGGTGTAAGGACATTAGAGGTTACCCATACAAACCAGTTGGATATACTGGCTTTAAACGATAGTGGTGAGCAACGATATTATGATCGTCCCTTGACTTTAGAAGTGTGGTACCCAACAGATCATCAAGCTAATGCCAGAGGAAGATATGAACATGTTTATCTCAGAGATGGCAAAACTCAGGTAACTTTAACTGGTAAAGCTCAGAGAAATGTTGAGCCAGCAGACACTGAAACCGCTTTTCCACTCATTATTATTTCTCATGGCTACCCTGGAAATCGATTCTTATTGAGCCACCTAGGCGAAAATCTAGCGTCTAAAGGCTATGTTGTTGTTTCGATCGATCATACTGATAGCACTTATCATGATAAAAGTGCATTCGCTAGTACTTTGGTAAATAGGCCGCTAGACCAAATGTTTGTGCTAAATAAGATGGATAAGTTATCTAAGAAAGCGGGGCATTTTTTAGAAGGTTTGGTCGATGCTAACCAAACAGGTCTAATTGGCTATTCGATGGGGGCTTATGGCGCTGTAATTTCTGCTGGCGCGGGAGTTACGCAAAAAAGTATCGACTATTCTTGGGGCGCCCCTCAAAACGCATTATCTATTCATAAGTCGGGAAGTGAATCCCATCAACGCTTAATGGACCCTAGATTAAAAGCTGTTATTGCGTTTGCACCTTGGGGGAAAAATTATGAATTTTGGGACAATAAATCACTTGCAGGAATATCGATACCAGTGATGTTTGTTGCGGGTTCGGACGATGATGTTTCTGGCTATGAGAACGGCGTAAAATCGATTTATGAGGGCAGTGTTAATACAGATCGTTATTTATTGACTTACCATTTTGCTAATCATAATGCCGGTGCTCCGATGCCGGCTCCTCAAGAGTCGTGGGAATACAATAAAGAGCTAGGTTTTGCTCCATTCGAACATTATGCAGATGCAGTATGGGACTCTGTGCGAATGAATAACATTGCTCAACATTTCTCAACGGCCTTTATGGATGTGTATCTAAAGCAGAAAATAGATAAACTGGAGTACCTAAATCTTGTGCCAAATTCGGTTGATGGCACTCATCATTTAGATGACAAACAACAACCTCTGGAAAACCATACTTATTGGAAGGGCTTCCCAGCCAGATCCGCAAAAGGATTAAGTTTAAATTTCCAAAAAGGCGCAGAGAATTAGGATGCGAATCTTTACAATGTAATCCCACATTATCTTTAGTAAAGCGTTAAAATAAAGTCTTATTTTTTTAGAAGTTTTCAGATGATATATGAGGTTGATTTTTGAATTACCTGATTCTTGTAACTGGTTGGAGTGCTGTGGTCGATGAATATAATGCTACAAAGTTTATTAGAAAAGTATTCTCTGCCTAAGAATATCATCGAACAGGACGCTTTTATTAACGAGGTTCATGCTTATATCGAAGAAGTATCTAAGCAGAACGCACTTTTACAGAATTATATTGATTTAACAACGGTCGAGTTGGTCCAACGATACGAAAATTTAGAGTTAAGCAATCATTTATTTGAAGCGACTTTTAATGCCGCACGTGATGCAATGCTTGTGACTGAAATGGGGAGTGATACCTTTCGGTTTAACGATGAGTTTAAAAGATTATGGCATTTATCTGATGAACTGAATGGTGAAATTGATCGGCAAACCTGTGTACGTCATATTTTGGATCAGGTACTAGACCCTGAAACATTAGAGGCAACCATACTGAATGACATGAAGACATTTCATAACCGTTCAGACGTTCTTCAATTAAAGGATGGTCGCCTGTTTGAATATGAAAGTAGAACTCGCTTTTATCAAGGAGAAAAAATTGGTCGCTTGTATTGCATTAATGATATTACTCAATTAGTTAATGATAAGCGTGTTTTGGAAAAATCTCAAAACGACTTGATTCAAGCGCATAAATTGTCACGTATGGGGTCGTGGTCGTTAGACTTATCAACTCGGAAAATTGTATTGTCAAAAAGTTTGCTGTTATTACTGGATTTACCTGATGGTGAGCAATACTGGAGTCTTGAACAATACTTATCCTGTATTCCTGAACATGAAAGGGAGAGGGTATTTAATTCAATTGCAAATTTGTTGTCTTATAAGAGTGTGTTCCAAATTGAACACAGGTTTATAACTCCACAGGGAAAGGAATTTTATATTAATGTTCAAGGTGGGTATGAAAAAAATTCATAATATGCCTCCTAGATTACTCGGGTTAGTAAAAGATATTACGAAAGATAAGGACTCTCTAAACCGAATTAAATTGTCTACCCAGTTTTTCCATTCCTCTTTTCAAGGGAATGTCTTGATGGATAAAGATCACAATGTGATTAACTTTAATAAGGTAGCGGCTGAAATATTTGATCTTAATGTGGATGACTTTAAGAATGCCGCTCGTGACCGTTTTGCATTGTTGAGAGCTAAAGGATTAACAAACCGTCAAATTTGGAAAGAAGTTCACAAGCATCAAAAATGGGCTGGAGAAGTCTCTTTTATCGATGAAGGTTTACAAGGGAAAATTCTATGGCTATCCCTTGAAGCTTATTTCGATGATGATGATATGTTGACAAATTACCTTGTTATTTTTAGTGACATATCTGAAGCGAAAAAGGCTCAGAAACAGTTAAAACAACTTGCCTATTATGATTCTCAAACCTTGTTACCAAATAGAGCTAGGTTTGAAGAATATTTAATCGAAAAGCTAGACTCATCTAAGAAAAACACAGGACCTATCGCTTTAATCTATCTCGACCTTGATCGTTTTAAATATGTGAACGACTCATTAGGTCATCATGTTGGTGATGAACTGCTAGCGAATGTTGCCGATAGATTGATGTATGAAACACAAAATCAATGTATGGTTGCGCGCCAAGGTGGCGATGAATTTGTTATTGTTCTAGAAGGTATTGATTCTCACCAAGTTGTTGAGCAAGTCGCTCAAAGAATTATTGATTCATTATCTCAACCCTTTGATCTGCAGGGACATCAAATTTTTGTCGGTGCCAGTATGGGGATTGTCAATCTACCGGATCATGCAGAAGATTGTGTGACGGCAATGAAGTATGCCGATATCGCTTTATATAAAGCAAAAAATGCCGGTAAAGGGTGCTATCGTTTTTGGAATGATGATTTTTTGAAAGAATCTACCCCCGATCGAATGATGATTGAGTCATTACTACGAGAAGGGATACGACAGAATCAATTAGTATTGCATTATCAACCAATAGTTGAGGCTAGTACAGGTAAAATTCGTAGTTTGGAGGCTCTAGTTCGTTGGAATCACCCAGTAAAAGGCATGATCCCTCCTGATGACTTTATTCCTATAGCAGAAGAAACCAGTTTGATTTTACAGCTTGATGAATGGGTTATTCATGAGGTTGTAAGGCAACAAAGTGAATGGAAACGGCAGGGTATTAACTTGTGTCCTGTCTCAATCAATATATCGGCTTCTCATATTAGCCTGCCTAGCTTGTTACATACATTTGAAACATTAGTTAAAGGCAAGCCCTACTTAGCAAATTTTTTACAAGTTGAAGTAACTGAGACTGCGATGATGATGGACCCTGATAACGCCACATTAATTTTAAATCAATTATTTAATATTGGGGTATCGTCTTCTATCGATGATTTTGGCTCTGGCTATACTTCTTTAGGGTATTTGAAAAAACTGAATGCCGATGTACTGAAAATCGATAGGTCATTCATTGATGGTATTACCACAGACAGTTTTGATCATGATGTTGCCAAAGCGATTATTGCTTTAGCGGTTAGTATGTCGATGAAAGTTGTGGCTGAAGGTGTTGAGAATAAAGAGCAATGGAAAATGCTAAAAGAATTCGGCTGTGATTATTTACAAGGCTATTATTTTCATCGACCTATGAGTAGCGATAAGGTTTACGAATTACTTGAAAGGCATGAGAGCGTATAGGGAATGGCAAGATAGAAGCAAATGAATACTGGCTTCTATCTTGGGCTTTTTATAGAAGAGAAAAACCTAGAACTATCCGTCAGCGTTGATTTTTTTGATGAGTTCGGCCAACACAACTTCAGCCTGCTCATTTTCTACCTGACACGTGCCAGCATTCAAATGACCACCGCCATTGTATTGCAAGCAAAGCTCCCCAACGTTTGTTTTCGATGACCGGTTTAATATCGACTTACCAATAGCATAGACGGTATTTTGCTGTTTTAACCCCCACATTTTATGAATAGAAATGTTGCAATCAGGGAACATCGCATAAATGACAAATCGATTGGTCGCATAAATAATATCTTCATGCGTTAGGTCTAAGACAACAAGGTTTTTATGTTGTGTTGCACAGCGTCTAATTTGTTCTTTAGCTAGTGCATTATGCTGATCATAAAGTTCAACACGTTCAACTACGTCGTCTAATTGTAAAATGTCATCAATACTCATGTCTTTACAGCAATCAATGAGCTGCATCATTAACTGGTAATTTGACACATTAAACTCTCTAAATCGGCCAAGACCTGTACGGGCATCCATAATAAAGTTCATGAGGACCCATCCAGTAGGGTTTAACACTTCATCCTCAGAGAATTGTGCTGCATCCCCTTTATCGACAGCATCCATCATTTCCACTGAAATGCCTGGGAACTTCTCTACGCCACCATAGTAGTCGTAAACTACTCTAGCCGCAGACGGGGCGTTAGAGTCTATAATATGATTAGCAATGTTCTTATTGTTGCGAACGGTTTCACTTAAATGGTGATCAAATGCAATGTGACAACCTTCAACATAAGGAAGGTTTGTAGTGATATCGTTAGCCGTAATGTCAACTTTACCATCTTGCATATCTTTGGGGTGAACAAATAGGATGTCATCGATCATATTTAGATCTTTCAAAAGGACAGCGCACACAAGGCCATCAAAATCACTTCTTGTTACTAATCGGAACTTAGAGTTAGTCATAGGTTTTCCAATATTTAATTTATTATCTTGCTGAATAGTGTATCAATTTTTCGAGTTACGAGTTGCTATCAAAGATAAAATTTTGTAAGAATTTCAAATTTTTTGACCAGAGTTTATAACCTCGCGCGTTTAGGTGAAGTAAATCATCTTCAAATAAGTTCGTTTTAATCTTTCCATCGTCATCCAATAATAGTGAGAATAAATCCACATACTGAGTATTTGGCCTTGTTTTCGCTAAGCGCTTTAGACTCTCATTCGTGTTAACGATCGTGTCGTACTGTTGGGATCTGGAAGGGCTAGGCTTGATGCTAATGATGGTCACAGGTATGTGAGGTAAATGAGAGTCTACTTTTTGTAGTAGCTCTATATATAGCTCAAGAACTCGATTACTGCTATGTAAATTACCTATGTCGTTGTCACCGGCATATAAAACTAAAGATCGTGGCTTTTGAGGTAACACAATCCGTTCAAAATAATAAACACAAGATTCTAGTGTGGCGGCTGAAAAGCCTAAATTGATTATATCGTTACGGCCTAATTGCGATGTAAGCTCAGGCCAGTTACGAATGGTAGTAGAACCATAAAATGCAACTGGGTTATCTTCATAAGGCTTCTGAGCCAATCTGAACTCAAGTTCACGGACATCTGACTCAAATTCAACCTCAAGTTGGTTAAGCTTTTTGACATTAGAGCGGTATCCTTCTTGATAACTTAAATCTGGAGTCGCACTAATTGCTTCAGCTAATTGAATGGCTTCTTCAACATAGCCTCTAAAAGTGGATTGGTATTCCTTTACAAAAGCGGCAACTTCTTCAACATTGCTAATGTCCACCTTACTTGACAATTTAAACGCAGGTTTAATGACAACAGAGTAAACTGTATGGTCAACTCGTTTGTCGAAATTTGCAACGGCAATAGGAACTATCCAAGGTTCTTCGGCTCCCATTGATGCGGCAAGATTAAATATAGGTGTCCGCATTAATCCGGGGGACTCATCAGTACTAAAGCCTGTGCCTTCTGGAGCAATTAACAATGGTGTATTTGATTTTAATGCGGCTTGACCCGCTTGGATAAAGAGTTGATTTAATTCTTCATCAGAGCTAAGTGATTCCCACGAGTTAACAAATAAGTTACCAAATCGCTTATAATAATCATCACGCCAATACTCATCTTTTTGACTTCTTCTCACTACTCGGATACCTGAAACACCATATTGTTTATCAATAATCATGCTGCTAATAAATTGAGCATCAATAGGAAATTGAAAACCGTTAGGTAAGCAAGTGCTCGCAGAATGGTTTAAATGATTATATATAAATAAACTTCCTGGCTTTTTAGGGAGATTTTCAAGGCCTTTAATGACATAAGGCACTTGTTGAAAAGCTTGATCAAAGAGGGAAACACTTTTTCTACGTACGTCCGTTGCGGGCGTATCGCTTGGTAATTGCGTAATATCGTCATAGGTTCTTTGTAGATGCCTGTAAAAGCCATTCTCCCTTTGTACATCTCTTAGTATGTCTAAGCACATTCCAGATATAGTACGCTCGAGAGTATTTCCAAAGTGAAGGCTTTTATACAGCAACCCAAAGGCTTCATCCGTAGTGACAGGGCTTTTTAGTAGTTTGCCAATCTTATAAAGAGGTGAAGTGACGGGAAGTAAAGCGGCATTTTGCTCAACCACATTGGTAACGGAGAACACTTCATTATTAGACGCTTGGGATAGATAACGCATACGAGCAGCGAGTAGATGCGTTCCTACTAGCCATATTAGACGATACCAATACTTTAAATTGAGTGCTTGATCAGATAATAGAATTTTTCGAATGTGTTCTCTGGAAATGTAGAGAATGGTGCTGTCTCTAGAGGCAATCATAGAGGTTCTATTAAGAATATCTTCATCCGTGGTACACCAACCTAAAAGCGCACTTTTACGGGAAATAGTTCGAGTCGTGATGATCTCGCCTGTTTCAGTCTGATATCGAACGATCACTTTCCCATTTAACAGTACATAGAGTCCGTCGGCATATTGGTTCTGTTGACTTATTATATCGCCTTGATGAACTAACAATTGTAATGATGATTTAGCAAAGCGATGAATGTTAGTTTCTGTAAATCCTTCGAAAAAAGGTGACGCTGCTAGTACTTCTTGTGCTTTAAGGAGGTTATGGCTTGACACGCCTTCTTTATTAAAAGGACGTGTTTCATCAAAAGCCAAAGACTCATTTGAGAAGAAGGGTTTGGTTTTGTTCTGAATATCGGCCAAAACAGATAAACAAGTTTGGTAAACAAAATGTAAAAAGTGGTTGCCAAACTCAAGCTCTTCATCAAGCAATGTTTTTAATTCAAGTATCGGCAAAGAAATCAAAGTTGTGTTTTCTAAAGTCGTAAAGGTAGTTGCATAACGAGAAGGGTAACGTAATGCTGACCATCCAATAGGTGTATAAATCTCACTGATAGTACCTACTTCGTGTTCCTCGCTTGTTTCTTTAGACGGGATGGAAATAGAAAGTTTACCTTCAATTAAAAAATACAGAGTATTACCTGGGTCAAAATGCTTTATAAGAACATTGTTTTGAGTAAGTGTGACCAGTCTTGCCATCGAAGTAATGCTTTCGATAATGGATTCGGACGCATTTTCTAAAAATGGCAACTGTCTAACGGTGTTTGCAACATCCATAGAGATTCCTTAGTAATAATTAAGATGGTCGTTTAATTGTGATTTTGCCACCGAATGCCGCAAAGTCATTGCCGCCAAGTCTTCCTAACGGCTTAATATTCGTGCTGTCTACAAAAGTATGATTGCCTTCCTGCGATATCGCTTCATTCTCTACATACATACTTAAAATTTCGAGATAAACGGCATCAAATGATGAGTTTCCCACCGGGTGGATATCATAAAGACGACAGTGTAGCGCAATTTTTGCTTCAGATACCCGAGGTAGTGTTTCTGTAAACGGGTCTAAGTTGAGGCCACATTGAGTAATTTCTGACTCTCCATAAGCGAAAGACGAGGCGCTCATGTTGACGGCTTCAGCTAATTCTTCTGAAGGAATATGCAAAACGCATTCCTTCTCTCGAAGAAGGTTTACTTTAGTATCTTTGCCGAGTATTGCCGATTTATTACCAATAGAGACAACCAGTAGTGCTGGGTCTGAACCAAGGGCGTTGAAATAAGAAAAAGGGGCTAAATTAAGATTGCCGGAATCATTTTTGGTCAAAATCCATGCAATAGGCCTTGGCATAACCGTTTGAGTGATTAAGTGATATCGTTGATTTGCGGTTAGGTCGTCAAAGTTAAAAAACATATCGTTAATCCAAGTATTCGTCTGTAAATCTAAGTTCGATTACTATTCTTTATCTTAATAAAAAGATCAATGGTTACTGAGGTATTAATTGTTATTACCTGAAAAGCGTAAATAAACGTTAAACTTATATTTTGAATAAATGCACTACAATGGGGTAAGTAATTATAGGTCAATTAGTTATGACCCATATTAGGGCCCTCTACTCGTATTTTCAAAAAACTACCTGAGTAAATCTATTTCTGTACTCAATCTATAAAGTGGCTTGTGTAAAAGCAAAAGAGAGCAAACGTCAAATGATTGTGGTGTACCCTCTGTGTTGTTTTTAATAGAATTTGATATATAGACCAAAGTATTTTTTTATCGCAATGGCTTTGGGGACATTATAATGAGTATATTTGATCATCTCCATTCTCGCTATGATGCTCAAAGAAAAGAGGACATAACACTCGACGAGTATTTAACGTTTAGTGAATCCGATCCTGAGGCCTACGTTTCTTCGGCTGAAAGGTTATTGAAGTCCATAGGAAAGCCCATTTTAATCGATACGTCTAAATATTCTAGAATGAATCGAACTTTTTCGAGTAAAGTCAGTAAACTGTACCTAGTCTTTAAGTGATGGCAGGAAAGAGGCATTAAGGCACTTTCATCGGTTGCGGGAGGAACGCTTTAACGATCGCCTTGAAGTAGTGTATTACAGTCAACAGGATGTATCGTAAAAAATTGAATCACCACTCTGTATCTGATTGATGGTTTTGATACGGAGAAGAGGTTAACCCGATTCGTTTTAGGATGAGTTAAAACGAATCGTCGCTCTAAGTTTGAGTTCTACGTTAATAAATATCGACGATGCAATTAAAGGCAATGACAACACGGTCTTTATCACCAAAGTAGGGCAATGCAGAGTGTTTTAGATAGGAAGGGAAAATGACCATTTGGCCTTCAATTGGTTCAAAGTCCCAATAGCCTTGAGTTCCCAAATAAGCCGTTCCTGCATCTGTATAATGGGCCGCATTGACTCTAGGATCATAGAAGCGATTTACGCCATTGCGTCCTTCAAGGGAAGCGTCGCCTGGATCAAGATAATAGATGCCGCACCAAGAGCAATTCGGGTGGGAATGGGCATCATGGTAACCCCCATTTTGGGTAATATGATACCAAGACTCAATGACATTAGCCTCAACTTCTACTTCATTAGGCCAAGCGTGACGGTTTACATCAAAGGCAACTTCCGCGACTAGTTCCTCGAATATACGTCGTAGTTCCATTACTTCAGGGTGAGCATGTTCTAAAAAAGTTAATTCACTTTCGAATAGTGCGTGTTTTGCTTCTACAGCAACTTGACTTGCTACATTTGTAGTTTGTTTCTGTTGTTGTTGATAAACGAAGCGCAGTAATTCATCCTTTAGAAACTCATGGTCTGCATTATTTGCCACAAAGATAGGCGTTGTCCAAGTGCTTATGTTTTCAATAGTGGGGGTCACAAGTTGCATAGAGGTATGTAGAATCCTAAAAATGGTTAGTACAATAAAGTGTCATAGGAATGTTAAATATCGAGTTCTGTTGGTGTGGGTTTAACACCACACAACATCATTACTAGATTACGAAAGCCTGTCTTAATGTCTGGCCCCTCTAGCCCTTTGATTTTTTTATCCATCAAAGCTAAATAGTTCTGCATGTAACGTAGGGTTGTTAGGTTGTGACGGCTATAGGCAGATTCGTAAAATGGAATTCGCTTGTCCCAGATTTTCTGTGCTTGGCACGCCTGATGAAAGCTCATGTCAGTGGTGTCGGCCATTAATTGTGCGAGGGTATTTACTTCTCGGTTAATTAACCAAAGAACAATATTTTCCTCAATGCCTTCAGCAAATAAATTGTCCAGACAATGTAGCGCATCTCGTACTTTTCCCATTAACAGTCGATCGCTTAAATCATAAACAGAATAGCGACTGCTGTCGGCAACGGAATCCATTATCATGTCTAATGTTAACTTCGCATTTTCTCCATGAATAAGCAGTAGCTTTTCTAACTCTTGAGACAAGGCCAGTAAATTACCTTCCCCTCGTTCACAAAGTAATGTGGCCGCTTCTCTTGATAAGTTTAAACTTATAGAGTGGGCTCTTTGTTGTAACCACTGAGGTAGACGATTGGCATCAATGGGCCAAATTTGAACAAAGACACCTTGCTTCTCTAAGGAAGTAAACCATTTACTTTTCTGAACTCGCATATCTAACTTTGGCAGAGTTAATAATATTACTTGATCTTGGGATAATTCTTGCGCTAATTGCGTTAGCGCTTTGGTGTGCTTCTCCCCCATTTTATCGATTTGAATATCAAATAATCGGCAAGATGAGAATAATGACAAGCTTTGGGTTTCTTGAATCACTTCTTGCCAATCAAACTGGTTGTCGGCAATAAACCTAAGCCTTTCTTCTATGTCGCCCGCTCGCATAAGATACTGACGAATGGTGTCAGCGGCTTCTTGACATAGTAAAACTTCGTCACCAGCAACAATATAAATTGGGTGACGTTGTTTTGATAGTGTATTGCCTAGCTGATCCGCTCTAACTTTCATCGGAGACAGTACTCGCTTTTCAAGACGATTAATGACGGATTAAAGTGGTGCATAGGACAAATCTAATAGAAGCTTTTCGGCTAGATCTTCCGCCATGTCATTAAGCGCGTCTGCATCCGAAGCCTCTTTGGTATTAACACTGGCATCTTGCTCGGTAAAGAGTTTGCTTGTTGAAATACGTCTCGGGCCATACAGCGATTTTCCATTCGCTTGACGGATAAAGTAATGCGTTGTTAATTGACGCTCTAGTTGCAGCACATCGTTATTGCTCGCGGTACCGAGAATAGTTTCCTGAGAAGACAAAGGATTCACCATTAATTCAAATGCGTCGCCCGTTGCTGGGGTGCCTGAATTAACCACATTAATGCCTGCACGACGTAATGCACTGTTTAGGGCTTGGTCAAAAACGATGAGACCGCTTTGAGAATTGATTACGATATTTTGTAAAGCTGGTGAGATCGGAGTTGAACCTCGTAAGTGAAAGCCACAGGCGGAAAGGATAAAGGTGAATGCCAATACCATTGAAAGGCGAGTGGCCCAAAGATAATTAGAGATCATACGATTATTCCTGTAGCCATAATAAGTCGTTATCGGTGTGTCTAACTTTGAATTAAAATCAACCATAAAGAGTGAGACCCTTTATGGTTGATAACACCTATTTAAAACAAAGATACGAAACTAAAAGGGTGCGAAACTGTATTTTAGTTAGCGACGATATTCACTAGGCGACCCGGTACCACCACCACTTTACGTACGGTTTTGCCTTCAATAAATTTACTGACATTTGGGTGAGCTAAAGCCGCGGCTTCAAGCTCTTTATTATCGGCATTGGCTGAAACTGTCATTTCGGCACGTTTTTTACCAAGTACTTGAACCACGATAGTTAGCTCATCTTTTATCAAAGCCGATTCATCTAGTGTCGGCCAATCAACATTCACTACGTTGTCATTGTGACCTAATTCCGCCCAAAGTTGATGGGCAATATGAGGCACGATAGGCGACAGCAATAACACAGCAGACTCAAGCGCTTCTTGAACAACCGCTAACCCTAGAGGTGATGTATCTTCAAATTTGCTGATGTCATTACACAATTCCATAACGGCAGAAATAGCCGTATTGAAGGTTTGACGACGTTCTATATCGTCCGTTACCTTGGCAATGGTTTCATGCGTTTTACGGCGCAATGCTTTTTGATCGCCTGATAACGACGCAATATCTAAAGAGCCTACTTCTCCAGCATTGGTGTGGCGATAGCAAAGCGCCCATAAACGGCGTAAGAAGCGTGAAGCCCCATCGACACCGGAATCATTCCATTCAAGAGACTGCTCTGGTGGAGCACTGAACATAATGAATAAACGCACTGTATCGGCACCGTAACGCTCAATCATTTCTTGAGGGTCAACGGTATTACCTTTTGATTTAGACATCTTAGTGCCATCTTTATTCACCATACCTTGCGTCAATAGACGTTTGAATGGTTCATCCGAATTGACTAAGCCTGCATCGCGCAACAATTTATGGAAAAAGCGTGAGTACAATAAATGCAGAATAGCGTGTTCAACACCGCCGACATATTGGTCAACAGGAAGCCAGTAGTTGGCTTCTTCTGTTAGCATGGCATCTTTTGAATCTGGGCAGCAGTAGCGAGCAAAGTACCAAGAGGATTCCATAAAGGTATCAAAAGTATCCGTTTCACGCTCTGCTTCTTCCCCATTGAACATAATGGAAGAAAAGGCAGGGTTGTTTTTGATAGGGGAGTTAACTCCATCCATTATGACGTCTGTTGGAAGTTCAACAGGTAATTGATCTGCTGGAACGGGCACAACTGAGCCGTCTTTTAAGTTGATGGTTGGAATGGGTGTACCCCAATAACGTTGGCGGCTTACTCCCCAGTCGCGTAGGCGATAGTTTACCTTGATTTCACCTAAGCCTTTTTCAGACATCCAGGTTGAAATAGCCGAAAACGCCGCTTCAAAATCTAAGCCATCGAATTCGCCAGAATTACAAAGTACGCCTTTTTCAGTAAAGGCCGCTGCTTCCATATCAATAGATTCGTCACCCGCTGGCTGGATGACTTGCTTAATGGGTAAATCATATTTTTTCGCAAACTCAAAATCCCGTTGATCGTGAGCTGGAACAGACATTACCGCACCAGAGCCATAATCCATTAAGACAAAATTAGCGGCAAACACTGGTACAGATTCTCCCGTTACAGGATGGATAGCTTTAAAACCTGTATCCATACCTCGTTTTTCAACAGTCGCCATGTCCGCTTCTGTTGTGGACATCAGTTTACTTTCCGCAATGAAATTCGCTAATTCCACATTAGATTCAGACGCTTCAAGGGAAAGAGGGTGCTGTGTTGCTACCGCGACATAAGTTACCCCCATGATGGTATCTGGGCGTGTGGTATAAACAGAAACGCGTTCATCACGTCCTTCAATACCAAAACTGAACTCAAGGCCTTGAGAGCGACCAATCCAGTTACGCTGCATGGCTTTTACTTTTTCTGGCCAGCCGTCTAATTGATCTAGATCGTTTAACAATTCTTCAGCATAATCGGTGATACGGATAAACCATTGAGAAATTTCTTTTTTCTCTACAGTGGTACCACAACGCCAGCAAGCACCATCTTCAACCTGTTCATTAGCAAGAACTGTTTGGTCTTCGGGACACCAGTTTACCGCCGCCGTTTTTTTATAAGCTAAGCCTTTTTCAACCAATTGAGTAAAGAACCATTGTTCCCACTTGTAGTATTCTGGTGTACAAGTTGCGACTTCACGATCCCAGTCATAACCGAAGCCAAGCTCTTTCAATTGGCTTTTCATGTAGGCAATGTTTTCTGTTGTCCATTTTGCTGGCGCTGTTTTGTGTTTAATGGCGGCATTCTCTGCCGGTAGACCAAATGCATCCCAGCCCATTGGTTGCATGACGTTTTTACCTTGCATGCGTTGGTAACGTGAAATGACGTCCCCAATGGTATAGTTTCGAACATGGCCCATGTGTAGACGGCCACTCGGGTATGGGAACATAGACAGGCAGTAGAACTTCTCTTTGTTGACGTCTGCGACGGCTTTAAATACTTTGTTCTCATCCCAAAAGGATTGCGCGGCTTGTTCTATTTGTTTAGGACTATACTGTTCTTGCATGATCTTTATTTATTCCCATGAACGACTAATAAAGTGACTTTACGTTAAATTGTTCTAGACTCTAATAAACAGAGCTCTTAACGTAAGAGACAACAGGATTGAAAATAGTGCTATTTTATAGGGATGAGTGACTAATGAGAAGGCAGATAAGGGGCTAGTTATGAATTCAGGTAAAAAAGATGACCATAACAATACTGAAAATGGCAATTTTGTTGAAGAAACGAAAAAAACCTTAGTCGGAGCGAAGAATTGGTTGCTGGAAGACGCTGAGCTAATGAAAAACTATTGGCACCATAAAATGGCGTATATGGAAGCTTGGGTTGACGCGAATTGGAAAACCATTATGTCTCAAGGTAAGCATGTCAAAGAAGAAATTGACGAGATTGAAGATGTCGGTTTGCTCTGGCTAGTGGATAATATTAACCATAACCCTGTGCCACTTGCTGAGTGTTATATTGCGGGAACAGAGTGCGGTGTTGGTACTTATATTTGCTTGTCTTGTGAATATGAGCAAGAAATAGAAAAAGAAGGGGATGCCTTGGTTACTTGTCCAATTTGTCATTACGGCATTTTTTCAGGGCACTGATTGTCTCTATATGGTGGGCAGGTTAATAATTTCAGGAAAATACATAAAATCACTTGGTGTATAGCGAATATGTGAGACAATTCAAATCATATTCACACACCAATGGCTCATTATGAAACTTTTAGTTCGTAACCTTTCTCGCTCAACCAGCGAAGAAGAAATCCGCAATTTATTCTCGGCTCATGGCGATGTCGATTCATGCGATCTCGTATTAGATCAAACGACTGGTAAATCAAAAGGTTTTGCCTTCGTTGAAATGCCAAATGACGACCAAGCTCAAAAAGCCATCTCTAATCTACATGAAGCCATGGTTGATAAAAGTCGCATCCGAGTTAAAATTTCTCAGTAATCCTAAACACAACGCTTTATTGATACCTTCCCCTTATCTATTAAGGGAAGGTATCAATTTGGTTCATGTCTTCAGATCGATAAACGCTCCAGCATCTTCAAATTGTTTTGGGTTCTGTCTTTTCTATAACGACTGCTTTTTACGTCAGTTATTCCGGTTCTTGTGAATCAAATCTTGTTCGTTTTCTAGTGGAAAGTATTGATGAAACGTTTTAGTATCAAATAACAAGATGCTGTAGAAATATTTTTAATAAACAATATGCTGTTGATAGATGGAATAACACAGAGGCTGATTATTAAACAATAAACGGTATGTTATTTGAATATTGTTAGCCTACAAGGATAGTAAAAATGTTAAGTATATTGGTTATTATCGGTATCCTAATCGTTATTGCTGGTGGGCTGCTGTTCATTATTGAAACATTCAAGATGAGTATAATATGGGGGATTGCTTGTCTTATTATTAGTCCTATTTCTTTGGTGTTTGTATTCCTTCATTGGGATGTTTCAAAACGACCGGTATTCATTCAGCTAGTGGGCTTGGTTTTTATCCTTTTTGGGGTTATGGCTGGTGCGTCATAAATCACAGAAAAGGAGATATAGGTCACCCACACCATTAAAATATATTTTTTAATGGGTTTTGATTGATGTTTTCGACATACTATATTAGTTCAGTAGTCGCCATAGTAGAGTTCAGTCCCCCTCTATTCTTACATAACCCCTCCCCGTTACGATTACAACAAAATTCATTGTTGATGAAGGATATATTATGTCTGTACCTGCCTGTCCGAACGGTAAATCAGAATACGTTTACCAAGATCAAGCACGGCTTATTTTCCCTGAATGCGCTTATGAGTGGAACTACATCGAGGCTGCAAAGGAGACGATGTTGCAGATAAAAGATTCAAATAGGGTATTGTTAGAAACGGGCAATAAAACGCTCTTTATCAAAGATTTAAAAGTGAAGGGGAGCCCTCAGCTGGTTAAAATTAGTACGAAAGCCGTGATTAAACGTATTTACGAAACACAATTCACCAATTAAATTGTAGAATTGATGGTGTCTGCGAGATGATGGTGACCGCTAAGTAAGTAAAAAAAGCGTAGGGTTTCTTTTATGAAGTAGTAACAACAGGTATCCTAAGTATTTTACAGTATTAATGAGAACAATTTAATGATTAACGAAAATGATGTAATTGAAACACTAGACGAGTTAGAAACGTTTCTTCTGATAATAGAAAATGGTGGTTTGGGTTTAAACAATGTTGGAGGCATCGCATTGGCAACGAACAACTCCAATGGTCGACCATTTGTCGCTGTGCTAGATGATAACCATAAGTTGTTATTAGGCCGTTGGGTAACACAAGATGTTTTTGATAATGGTAAAGACTTGGTTCGTAAAGGGCCGAATAATGTCCATTAAAGAGAATGTAAAGGATAGCTTAAAGTGTTAGTAAGTTATGTTTTTTAATCAATATTTCGCCTTAGAAAGTGTGCTTCAAAGAAGGGTAAAAGCCGATTAAGGGCTTGCTTCCCCCGCCTTTAATGTAAACTAACCACACAGATCGCTCTGTGATTGAATTGATCTCTGATGATAAAAAAGGTTGCTATTAAACCTGTTAATTGGCTGGGTAGAAACCCAAAGTCAGCCCCGTTATTTAGGGACTAGCCGTCTTCGAGCCCGTTTCTCCACCGCACTAGCGCTTCAATGTGATCAGGTCCAATACCACAGCAGCCTCCAATAATACTTGCTCCAAGCTGATGCCATATTTTTGCAAATTCTACGTATTCTTGAGGGGATAAATAGCGGTAATCTTGTACGCTCAAGTTGGCTTGGTGATCCATTGGGATTGGTGTAAAGCTATTGGCAAATGCACCGATAGGGATTTTTTTATTATGTTGAACCAGCACTTTTTTTGTCTCCCGTAGAGCGTGCTCAATGACCTCAGGAATAGAGCAGTTAAATAAAATGCCGTCGACATTCTCGGTAATAATTGCTTCAATCGCGTTGAATACCGATTCACCTGAACGAAGGCTTGCGGATGTTTCAACGTCATCACTCAACGTAAATGCGTAGTAACAAGGTTTTGTTGAGTCTTTAAGTAGATGAATTATTGCTTGAGCTTCTTTAATGCTAGAGATGGTTTCAGCAATCCATAAATCAACATGTTCATCTTGGGCTGTAAACAAAGTGCTCAAGATATCATGAGCACGTTCACTCTCAAACAAATCAGGGCGGTAAGAGCCAAACGCAGGAGGTAGAGATCCCGCGACTAAAACCTTCTTTTTCGACTTGTTGGCCATTTCTCTAGCAATTCTAGCTGCTTGTTGGGCTAAATCTGCACCTTGTTGTCGGTAACGTGTTTCTCCAAGGTGGAATGGCACACAAGCATAACTGTTCGCCGTGATAATTTCCGCACCCGCATCAATAAAGCCTTGGTGAGCTTGAGAAACGTAATTAGGTGCTTCTATTAACGCTTGAGCGCTCCATAATGGCTGTGAGAATGGCGCGCCAATGCGCTTTAACTCTCGGCCCATTCCACCATCTAATATTATTGGTTTTTTCATGATCAATTTATATATAAGTAAATTAGAGGCGGCTATTCAACCATAAAATAATCAAAATCGTAATAGAGTTTCTTCCAGGTAAGCGTGAAGGGATTTCAACCCATAAGCAAAAGTGCATTTTTTCTACACTATTATTTCATGCCATTAAGTTCATTTAAGTTGGACTAGATAGAATAGTTGCCTCTTATTTCAGAGGTGAGGCTAACCTGTTAGACATTATAAAATAATGGCATGAATGTCCTTTATTATATCGTTAAGGAAGCATTATCGACTCTCGAGCCCTTGCATCCAGAACTGACTTAAAGCCTCCGGTGGGGTCGTTAAGATGCTTGCTGGGAGTTCTGTGTTCTCGACAGAGAGTGAGAATATTTGCTGTGCTAATTGTCTCCCAATAGATTGAGAGGCTGATGTTTTGCGGATCCGAAGTTGATAAAAAGCGTGTAGGGCTTGCTCTAAATCAAGGTGTTCTCGTAACGTTTGAGTAAGGTGCCAGGCATCTTCTAATGCTTGACTAGCGCCTTGACCTGATGTGGGTAAGGAGGCATGTGCCGCATCACCAATAATGAGCGCATTCCCTTTGTGCCAATAAGGTAGTGGGTTGATGTCGTGAACAAATAGGTGATTAAGGGAGGTTTTATCGTAAGCTTTCAATACATCTCGTACCGGCTTTGGCCAGTGTTGAAAACGCTGATTCATCTCTTCATGCCAAGAAGAGAGTGGTCTGGTTTTATCTATGTTCGTATTCCAGGCTCCAGCCCAAAAACACTGATTATTTTTGATGGGAACAATACCAAAGCGTTGCTTTTCACCACGAAAGTCACAAATGGCTATGTCTGATGGCGGCTGTTTAAGTGGGCTGGTACCAATAATATTAATGAAGCCTTGATAACGTGGGATCCCCCTTTCAGAATAGAGCGATTGACGTACAATTGAATTCATTCGTCCATCAGCACCGACGACTAAATCAAATTGTAATTTAAAATCATCAAGGTCTTGAGTGGTTATAGTGCGATTCACGTCAGTCTTTATTTTTAAACGGTTGAGTTCACTCACCATGATGTTCATAAAGTCACGACGTAATAGGGTAACGCTGGGAAAGCCACTCAGTGTGCTCGCCGTATTAATGTCCAATACACCTTGTTTTACCCCATATTGATTAAATTGATGCATAAAGTGAGGTGCGCCTCCCATAGTGATAACCTCTTTCGCTAATTCCATTTGCTGGAGTACAAAGAGGGCATTAGGCCATAAGGTAATACCGGCTCCTATATTTGAGGTTAAACTATTTCGTTCAAATAAGCTGACTTTATGGCCCTGTTTTGTCGCGAGTATTGCTAAAGCTATCCCAGCGATGCCTGCGCCCACAATAGCAATGTGTTTTGTATTACTCATCTCATCATCCCCTCTCAGTAATTAACTTTAAATAAGTGTGACAAAACGATTGTTCAGGATAAATAGGGTAAGATTGTCTTGTTTATCCCATTTAATGAGAGAGTTAATGATTAATCGAGTGGAGCTTCAGTGGTTGCTTAGTTATCGAATGGTTTATAGCAAGCTGAGTTTTAAGCTAGCCGCCGAGCAGCTTCAATTACCTACCTCTAATGTCAGCCGGCATGTTGCTTTACTGGAACAGCAACTGAAAGTGCGATTGTTAGAGCGAACGACACGTAAAATGCATCCAACAACAGCTGGAAAGCAGCTGTATCAATCTATCATGCCATTGATACAAGCCATGGATGATGTATTGGAGGACGTCTCTTTACAGGGGGATTCATTATCAGGGAGTTTGAAGATCATTATGCCAGATCTCCCATTTCTTGGGAATGCGGTAATCGACTTTTGTGTGAAATATCCCCAGATACAGTTGAGCTGTGATACCCAGTTAAATCCATCTGAAGGTTTATTAGAGGGATTTGATCTGGTATTGCGTTTTGGTCGTGGATTATTAGAAGATTCCGGGTGGGTAGCGAAAGAGATATTACGATGGCCGAGTTGTGTGGTGGCTTCACCTAGCTTGCTTCAACGTTATTCAGAGCCTAGTTCTTTAGATGAATTGCGTAATAGCCCCTGTATTACCAGCTTGTCTGTTTTACAGGGTATGCCTTGGCGATTCAAGCAGAACCACGTTATTCAGGTACAATCCAGCTATAAGGTGAACAGTGGTAATCTGGCGAAAGTCGCGGCGTTGAAAGGGCTTGGTTTTGCTATTTTGCCAGTTCATTCATGTCAAGAGAATATTGAAGATGGATCACTGATTAAAATCGAGTTGGATTGCGAGCCAGAAGATCTTGTGTTATACGCGTTTTATTCTGGAAGAAAATACCCTCTAGAAAAGGTGAACGTGTTTTTAGACTATTTGATTCTAGCTCTAGCGGGGTTGAATGAACCACTTGCTTAGTTGCTCATTCAAAACTTGCTGGGAGATTGAAGATTAATAAACCTCGTTTTCTGAATGTACGGAAATAGAGGGCGATCCATCAAATGCGGAGTTTATATGGAAGACGATAGGACGGCAACAAACTTGACAATCTTCGATGTATTCTTGGCTGTCTTCTAATACTTCGATCATTTCCCCGCAGTATGGGCAAGATATGTCTTTTTCTAGTAATTCGCTCATGTGAGTATCTCTTGTTTATGTTTTAGATATATCGTGGAGTTAGCTGATTGCTTTAGAAACGAGCTTCTTGTTATTTGACTAAATCATAGCAAATAGTCGTTCTTTTTGATGCCGTATACTTTTAGCTATCTGCATACAGGGTCTTTGTGTAACATTGTTATAAAGTAAGTTTCGCAAATTAGGATTAGTATAATGATGAAATACGTATCCGTGTTGCTATTATCTACGTTTTTATTTGGCTGTGCGTCTGGGGCTCATGTGGTGACAGGTAAATCAAGACCGGAAATTGAAGAGAGTCAAGTTTTTTTCTTTGAAACTGCTCCTGTATTTTCCTATGAAGTCATTGGGATAGTGAAAGCATCGAGTGATAAGGGCTTCTCGGAAGAAGCAAGGAAAGAAAAAGCCATTAAAGAGCTCAAAAACCAGGCCGCTAAGATAGGTGCGAATGGTGTTATATTGGAGGAAGTGACACAATTATCCTTTCGAGGTCTTGGATCGAGTATCGGTTTAGGTATTGGTAGCCTTAGTGGAGTAAGAACGTCTTTTGGCTCTAGTTTCTCTTTCCCAACCGCGGAAGCGATAGGGACCGCTATTTATTATCAACCTAATCTAGTAGATTAACCTTGGTGTGATACGTTGAACTGCAATTAGCTAAATACAATTTGATAAGTAATGATGACGATGTGTCTTATGGCGAATAAGTAAAAGGTAATGCTGAGGTATTCTAGACAAGCGCCTTTGCTGGTGAAATACTGTTCTAATTTAAGGCTTTGTACCGCTAGATTCTCTTTGAAAAGCCCATGATAGGTTTCGTTACTTTTAACCAAATAATTTCCGGGAGCGTTAAGGGTTTGGAAAAAATACTAAAGTCAATTGCGAAGCGCTTCAGTATAGGTGGTGGTGCTGACATAGACGAGGATAATCATCCTCGGATCTTAGCTGGTTTGTTCGGTAGCATTGGTTCGTTATTGAGTTTTATATTCTTTATTAATTCCTTATTCTTATCTGATTATTACCTTTCTTTTGTTCTGTTTATTGTTTGTTCTTCTCTTTTAATTTCCTATCTAATCATTAACTCAAATAAGTATGCGCATTTGCATAACGCTGTACGTCATATTTCTTTGGTGGCAGTGTTGTTATTCGGTGCATATTTAGTGTGTACAGGAGGATTAAATAATAGTGGTCCTCTTTGGATATTCATCATCCCTCCTGTGGCCTTAGCATTTTTCGGGCTTAAAATTGGGGTTGTCTATAATGTTATTTTTCTCATTGTGATTTGCGTGCTGTTGCTGTTTCCAGATGACCTTTTATTAACGACCGAATATTCTTACGAGTTTAAAAGTAGAATGATTTATGCGTTTTTGGCGAGTTCAGCCTTGTCTATTTGCTATGAGGCATCAAGATACAAATCTTTTGAGCAACTAAAATCTCTTACTCGGCAATATAAACTTGAATCAAAAGAAGATGAATTGACGCGCTTAACAAACCGTAGAGGAATGTGGGAAATATTGACTTCGGAAAACAATCAATCTAAACAGAGTGATTCAAGTGTGACATTGGCTTTGTGTGATATTGATTATTTTAAACGAGTAAATGATGTTTATGGGCATGATATCGGTGATGAAATACTAAAACATGTCAGTTATCTGGCTAAGACAGCCATTAGAGACGGTGATGTATTGGCCCGTTGGGGTGGAGAAGAGTTTCTGCTTCTGATGCCAGATACAAACGAAAATGCAGCGGTTAATCTTGTTGAATCTATATGTACATTAATTCAAGGAACGCCATATAGTCTTGAAGACGGTGAAAAAATCAATGTCACTCTAAGTGCCGGTGTGTGTGAAATATCACCTCTGATCAGTATTCACAATGCGATAACCTTATCTGATAAATGTTTGTATCAGGCTAAAAATACAGGCAGGAATAAGGTGGTTCCCTATAGTCAGTACTCTGTCTAAAGGAGAAAATTGAATGGTTTTTTAAAACTCTTCTTTTATTGCTTCGCTTTTTTCTTCAAAAACGTCGTTACTTAAGCCTTTCATTGTTAGCGAGTCCATTAATTTATTAAGAGATCTCAGTGTCTTACCAGCGTTAGCTTCCTCATCAACATGCACTGCGACACGGCAACCTCTACTGAGCTTGTCTTTGAAATCTTGTGCTTCAATACGAATGACTCTGCAGTTGAGCGTTTTTACTCTCTCTGTTTTTTTGTCATTAATTTTTACAACGATATTAATATTGCAACTAGCAAACAAGTTTATTGCTTCACTGTAATCCAGTTCACACAAAATGCCTGAGACACTGATGTTATTTATTGTGCCCTTGGTTGTATATTCTTCATCAAACACTAACGATATTTCATGTGGGGGAAGGTTAAACACACGAGCATTACGTCTTTGTTCTGCACTGTACCAAGATCGACGGATTGCATCTTCTAGTTTCTCTGTGGTAAATGGTTTTACCAGATATTGATTTACCCCTTTTTCGATAGCATTAACTACGAAATCCTTGCTATCTTCCGATGTCATCATAATGAAGGGCGTATTTTTTAATTTAGGGTGAGATCTAATAAATGATAGCAACTCAAAGCCATCCAAATGGGGCATTTCTAAGTCAGAGATAATAATATCAACGGCTTGCTTTTGAAGAATTAACTTGGCTGCTAATCCATTTGCTGCAGACAGTATTCGCTGACTGCCTAGTTGGTTATAGATGGTGCTTTTTACAACGGAGCGAACTGACGGGCTATCGTCAACTATCAAAAAGCTAACATTTTTCATTAAATTTGCCTTTACGTTAAAAAATATTAACTTAATAAAGAGGTGTTATATGAGGCTATCTCTAGAGGATGCTATAAAAGTCATTCAAAGTGAATCATAAAACTGGCAGTTTTACAAAACGAAACAATATTTCAAACTTCATTCACTGGTTATCTCATAAAATACGCGCTTCTATACTTTGTCATAATGATTCATTAA
>NZ_JAPUBN010000011.1 GCF_026966905.1 Marinomonas phaeophyticola
ACTTCCCCGCCGGAAGACCAAGGTTTCCTGTCCCATGCTAATCAGGGCAGGGTGAGTCGGCCCCTAAGGCGAGGCAGAAATGCGTAGTCGATGGGAAACAGGTTAATATTCCTGTACTTATGTATATTGCGATGGAGAGACGGAGAAGGCTAGGCTAGCACGGCGATGGTTGTCCGTGTTTAAGGTGGTAGGTTGAGAGCTTAGGTAAATCCGGGCCCTCTTAAGACCGAGAACTGATGACGAGTCCTCTTTTGGACGAAGTAGTTGATGCCATGCTTCCAGGAAAAACTTCTAAGCTTCAGATATACATGAACCGTACCCCAAACCGACACAGGTGGTCAGGTAGAGAATACCAAGGCGCTTGAGAGAACTCGGGTGAAGGAACTAGGCAAAATGGCACCGTAACTTCGGGAGAAGGTGCGCCGGTTAGTGTGAAGGATTTACTCCGTAAGCATTGATCGGTCGAAGATACCAGGTGGCTGCGACTGTTTATTAAAAACACAGCACTCTGCAAACACGAAAGTGGACGTATAGGGTGTGACGCCTGCCCGGTGCTGGAAGGTTAATTGATGGGGTTAGCGTAAGCGAAGCTCTTGATCGAAGCCCCAGTAAACGGCGGCCGTAACTATAACGGTCCTAAGGTAGCGAAATTCCTTGTCGGGTAAGTTCCGACCTGCACGAATGGCGTAACGATGGCCACACTGTCTCCACCCGAGACTCAGTGAAATTGAAATCGCAGTGAAGATGCTGTGTATCCGCGGCTAGACGGAAAGACCCCGTGAACCTTTACTATAGCTTCACAGTGAACTTTGAACCTACTTGTGTAGGATAGGTGGGAGGCTTTGAAACTAGGACGCCAGTTCTAGTGGAGCCAAACTTGAAATACCACCCTGGTATGTTTGAGGTTCTAACTCAGGTCCCTTATCGGGATCGAGGACACTGTGTGGTGGGTAGTTTGACTGGGGCGGTCTCCTCCCAAAGAGTAACGGAGGAGCACGAAGGTGTGCTCAGCATGGTCGGAAATCATGCGTAGAGTGTAAAGGCAAAAGCGCGCTTAACTGCGAGACAGACACGTCGAGCAGGTACGAAAGTAGGTCTTAGTGATCCGGTGGTTCTGTATGGAAGGGCCATCGCTCAACGGATAAAAGGTACTCCGGGGATAACAGGCTGATACCGCCCAAGAGTTCACATCGACGGCGGTGTTTGGCACCTCGATGTCGGCTCATCACATCCTGGGGCTGAAGCCGGTCCCAAGGGTATGGCTGTTCGCCATTTAAAGTGGTACGCGAGCTGGGTTTAGAACGTCGTGAGACAGTTCGGTCCCTATCTGCCGTGGACGTTTGAGATTTGAGAGGAGCTGCTCCTAGTACGAGAGGACCGGAGTGGACGAACCTCTGGTGTTCCGGTTGTCACGCCAGTGGCATTGCCGGGTAGCTATGTTCGGACGGGATAACCGCTGAAAGCATCTAAGCGGGAAGCCTCCCTCAAGATGAGATCTCACTGGGACATAAGTCCCCTAAAGAGCCGTTGAAGACTACGACGTTGATAGGTTGGGTGTGTAAGTGCTGTGAGGCATTGAGCTAACCAATACTAATTGCTCGTGAGGCTTGACCATATAACACCAAAGTGGTTTTGAGTGATAAAGAGAGACTGAGAAAACTCGTAAAGAGAAGGGTCAAACGGCATCATGAAAAGATCATAGAGACACAGATTACGACAGCATCAGCAATGGTGTGCTGGTTTGATACTTGGTTATCGCTATTTCAAAAAAAGCATTGTTAAAGATTCAAGCACGTATTGGCGTGTTGTGAGTGAACCTGCTGGATTAAGCTTAACGGCTTAACACAGACACTCAGAACGAACGCAACCCGTTTGCTTGACGATCATAGAGACGTTGAACCACCTGATCCCATCCCGAACTCAGAAGTGAAAAGCGTCATCGCCGATGGTAGTGTGGCATTCGCCATGTGAGAGTAGGTCGTCGTCAAGTTTTATTTAGAAAGCCCTGATTGCTCACGCAGTCAGGGCTTTTTTTCGTCTGTAGGTTGGCCTTTAGGCCAACAATAATGCCACACAGCATACCTGTATCGACTAACATGATACTTTTTGTCGGGATGAATCCCGACTTACATCTCTCGTAGGTTGGCCTTTAGGCCAACAATAATGCCACACAGCATACCTATATCGACTAACATGATACTTTTTGTCGGGATGAATCCCGACTTACATCTCTCGTAAGTTGGCCTTTAGGCCAACAATAATGCCACACAGCATACCTATATCGACTAACATGATACTTTTTGTCGGGATGAATCCCGACTTACATCTCCCGTAGGTTGGCCTTTAGGCCAACAATAATGCCACACAGCATACCTATATCGACTAACATGATACTTTTTGTCGGGATGAATCCCGACTTACATCTCCTGTTGGGATTAATGGCGACTTCAGACCGACAATGTGTGCGTAATAAGCTCCGACCTGTATTGCTCTTCAAGAGCTACCAATCAACTTATCCTGATGAGCCTCTTTTTGTCGGCATAAATGCCGACCTACCTTTCAAACCGTTACTCCAACTATTTGCTGTGCACATTCAGCCATACCGTCCAGTAAGTGTGTCTGCCAGAAGCTTTAAAACTAGTTTAATAATAGGCACACTGATTAAGTGCTTTGTTGTGCTGCATCTATGAATGCATTTAATTTGGAGGAGATAGATCGGTTTTTAGGATAAATAAGATAAGAATGGAATGGGTAGGGAGTACCTGATACTTTTTGGTGTTTCAATAGCTCAAGGTTTAGCTCTTCTTGAATAACGCATTTTGGCAGTAGTCCAATCCCCATATTTGTTAAAAGGCAGCGTTTAATGACTTCTACATTACTAAAAGTTTGTCTTGGGCGAAGTTGTATCTTTTCGTTAGAAAAATGTGTTTCAGCAGCCAGTCGATATGTGCATTCTGCTTCTGTAGTGATTAATACCTCTTTTTGTAGTTCTGATAATGATAAGCTTTCTTTTTTATGTCTGTTCGGATGAGTAACGTAAAGCACTTCTTCTTTATATAGAGCTAAATTATGCCATTCAGAATCAATCGTCTCACTTACTGTTATAGCGGCATCAATTTCCCTGTGTCTCAGTGCAGACTGATAGTCATATGGTTCATGAATTAAAATGACTTCAATATTAGGTGAGGATGCCTGTAGCCTGTCTATTATTAATGGTAAGCGATAGATGCACATAGAGCTGGGAGCGAAGATTCTTAGAGTGCCATGGGCTTCAGTGTGGCTTGACTGTGCTTCTGCTTTAATATCTTCGGCTAATTGCTGAAATTGTCGAAAACTAGGTAAAAGCTTATTTCCTGTATCTGTTAATTGTATGCCTCTACCAGCAGGTTGAAACAACTCCACACCTAGCTCCTGTGATAGCTCTTTTATTTGCTGAGAGATTGTGGAGGGAGCTAAACACAGTTTATTAGCGCTCTTGGCTATGCTACCTAGCTCAACAATAGTCAGTAAACTGCGAATTTGTTTTTGATTCATTCTTCCATTTTCTCGAATTAATTCAACGGTATTTATCGCTTTTTATGTTGTATTGATTAAATTAACATAATTAGGTCCTTACTGTTAACGAGAAATATTATGAATTTAAATATCACTTATAAAAACTATTCTTCATGGTCTTTACGGCCGTGGTTGTTAATGAAAGAATTCGATATTCCATTCACTGAAACCTTGCTGCCTTTTGCGCATTCGAGTGCATTATCTGAATTCTCTGCTGATAAAGCCGTTCCTGCACTTGTGCCAATACTTGAATCTGAGGGTATGGTTATTTGGGACTCTTTAGCTATTATGGAATATTTGGCTGAATCCTATGCAGATAAGCCTCTTTGGCCGAGAGAATCTAAGTTAAGAGCCGTCGCTCGTTCCGCTGCGGCGGAAATGCACAGTGGTTTTTCGGCATTAAGGTCTGAATGTCCCATGAATTGTCGTAGTATTAAGATAATAGAGCCGTCAGATGAGGTTATGCGTGATTTATCTAGGCTGGCCTCTATCTGGGCTTTTTTTGCCGCTCAAGACAAAAGTGAAGGGGATTTCTTATGTGGTGAATTCAGTATTTTAGATGCCATGTATGCACCTGTTATGTGGCGAGTGGCTGGTTATGGCTTATTCGTCTCGACTGAATTTTCCAGATGGAGCGACGCTATGAGGGCTTTACCCTCTATGGAGGAGTGGTATCAAGGATCTTTGAAGGAAGAGTGGAGCATCCCAAAAGTGGATAATATTGTTTAATTTACTCTGGTAATGGGCAGTCGTGTGAGGTCTTGATTTGATCTAGCACGACTGTGGACTTTACATGGCTAACACTGGTTATGGAAATAAGGTGATCCATAAGAAAATCTGAAAAGGCTTTTAGATTTGGACTGATGACTCTTAATAGATAGTCAGCGTCTCCTGTGACTGAATAGCAATCTAGGATAGTAGGGATTTTTTGTATTTCTTGATGAAAGTGATGTGCCGGATTTTCGCCATGCTTTTCTAAAGTGACGCTGACGAAAGCGGTTACTCCAAAACCTAATTGGTCTTGGTCTAATTGGGTAAAGAAGCCTTTGATTAATCCGCTTTGCTCTAATCTTTGTAGTCTGCGAGAACATTGTGATGGCGATAAGTTAATTACTTCAGATAGTGATACATTTGAGAGTCTTGCGTTTTTTTGCAGCGCCTTAAGTAATTTCCAATCGTAATTGTCTAATTCAATCATATGTGTTTCCCATCTCTGTAATCTTGTATGTATGTAATAAAAATAACGATATATGAACTAATCTGCAAGATAAGATCATATTTTTAACAAAAAGTGTATTTATCGTGTATTTTAATTTGAATTCTCTTTCTATTTTGCACGGTAATATTTGCTGCCTCTTCTTATAATAAATGGGTGCTGTGTTGAGTGCGCTATATCGAACTTGACCTTATTATTACAATAAATATAAGAACGTTGGAGAAACTACATGTTAAAAATGTCTTCGTTAATTACTGATCTCAACCCTATGGGGACAGATGGTTTTGAGTTTGTAGAATACACAGCTGAAAATGCTCAACAATTAGAAGATTTATTTCTTTCATTAGGTTTTACCCCTGTTGCAAAACACAAGTCTAAACAAGTGACTTTATACAGGCAGGGTGAAGTAAACTTTATTATTAATCATGAGCCAGACAGCTTTGCTCAGCGCTTTGCACAAGCTCATGGGCCCAGTGTTTGTGCTATGGCATTTCGTGTTGAGAATGCGGCGTATGCATACAAACGAGCCCTTGAGCTCGGAGCTAAGCCTGCAACCAATCAAATTGGTCCAATGGAACTGAATATTCCTGTTATTGAAGGTATCGGTGGGAGTCTTATTTATTTAGTGGATCGTTATGGTGATAAAGGTTCTATTTACGATATTGATTTTGAGCCATGTGATGAAAATAATATGAATCCTGTTGGAGCTGGCATGTCGTACATTGATCACCTTACGCATAATGTGATGCGGGGTAATATGGATGTATGGGCTGATTTCTATACCAATCTTTTCAACTTCCAAGAAATTCGTTATTTCGATATAGAAGGCAAGTTAACAGGTCTAAAATCTAAAGCCATGACTAGTCCATGTGGAAAAATACGTATACCGATTAACGAGTCTGCGGATGATAAAAGCCAAATTGAAGAATATTTAACACAATATAAAGGGGAAGGGATTCAGCACATCGCGATGGGCTGTGATGATATTTTTAAGACAGTAGAAAAACTGCGTGAAATAGGCGTTTCCTTCCTAACACCACCACCAGATACGTATTATGAAATGCTTGAGGAACGTTTACCTGGCCATGGGGAAGATGTCGCTCGAATGAAAAGAAATGCTATTCTAATGGATGGAGCCCCGACTGAAAATGGTGGTCGTTTATTGCAAATCTTTACGGAAACGGTAATTGGGCCTATTTTCTTTGAGTTGATTCAACGGAAAGGAGATGAGGGATTTGGTGAAGGTAACTTTAGAGCGTTATTTGAAAGTATGGAAAGAGATCAAGTACGTCGAGGCGTATTAAGCGAAGAATAAGTTTCCGGTAACCTGAATTAAATAAGCCCCAAATATTCACATTATATTTGGGGCTTATTTATGTCAAAGTATTAACCTGGAAGGTTTGCTTTTAGCCATTTGATGGCTTCTTGATAGGGTTCAGGTAGTTGGGCATCAAGTTCTGTCAATGCGGTGTTGAGTTTATCAATATGGCCTGAGCACATATTAATATGACCGACTTTCCTGCCTGGCCTGACGGATTTATTATACCAGTACAGTTCCAGCCCTTCCGTAGATAGCCAATCATAGTTAACTGGTACACCAATCAAATTCACCATCATACTTAAATTTTTGACTTCCGCTTTTGCTAACGGTAATCCGGCTACTGCTCTAATATGATTTTCAAATTGATTTACACTTGCTCCTGCTTGTGTCCAATGGCCACTATTATGAACTCTTGGAGCCAGTTCGTTGATTAGTAGGTCATCTCCGAGTCGGAAACACTCCATTGCCATAACACCAACATAATCTAGAGCCTCCATCAATTTACTGAGCATTGCTTCTGCTTTCGTTTGCAAATGCGTCAACCTATCGAGAGGGGCTATAGAAGCATAGAGAATGCCATTAATGTGGAGATTTAAGGTAAGAGGGTAAAAGAAAGACTCCCCATTCTTTCCTCGAACACCGACAAGAGACACTTCCTCATCAAAGTTAATAGCTTGTTCTGCAATGGCATGGCCTTTCCAGTCTTCAGGGACTTGTGTGCCTTCACTCTGTTTAAGCCAAAACTGACCTTTGCCATCATAGCCCCCTCGTCGGCGCTTTAATAATACTTTTTCTCCAAGGGTGTTATAGCAATGATTACTAGTCGAGTCTTGTTCAATTGGAAACCAAGGGGCTGTTGCTAACTCTAACTTATCTAACCATTTTTTTTGAGTAAGGCGATCTGCAAGCTGTGGGAAAGTGCTCAAATTAACAAAATTGCTATGCGTTGCCAGTTGCTCTGTGGCATTTGTCTTAGGCCATTCTTCTCTTTCAGCGGTGACAATATCATCTGCAGATAAAGGCAAAGTATCTGTTGACTCAATATCTACGGGGCGAACATCAAGACCTAGAGGTGTCGCTGCGTGCTTTAACATCGCACCCAGTTGGCCAGCGCCAAGAACCCAAATAGTAGACATCTAAACCTCCCTTGGATCCGGTTTTGATAAAACAGTTTCGGTTTGTTGCTTACGGAAATTTTCAATTCTTTGTGCTAATTCAGAGTCTTCATTTGCTAAAATTTGACATGCTAAAAGGCCAGCATTGAACGCCCCTGCATTGCCAATAGCTAAGGTCCCAACGGCAACACCTTTTGGCATTTGAGCGATTGATAATAAGCTGTCCATGCCATTTAGCGCTTTGCTTTGTACTGGAACACCTAATACAGGGAGCCTTGTATGTGCGGCAACCATTCCGGGAAGGTGTGCGGCGCCACCGGCACCACCTATGATAACTTTAAAGCCACGACTTACGGCTTGTTCAGAAAACTCTGCAAGCTTCACTGGGGTACGATGGGCTGAAACAACTTCTACATGGTATGGAACTTTTAATAAATCCATAATTTCTGCGGCAGATTCCATAGTAGCCCAGTCGCTTTTTGAGCCCATAATAAGGGCAACTTTTGCTTGCACAGTCGTACTCCTGTCAGTCAATGAGTTAATACTTGTTAAAGGGAACACTTGATAGCGTGTTCATTTACGCCGATTTAAGTTCTATTTTATGGAGGACTCAAATGGTGAAAAAATAATCGCGTTAATATAGCGGATTATCGGCTTTGGGGCGAGTTAAACAGAATTATTGAGAGGGTTTTAATTAAAAAAAAGCGACTAATTAAAGTCGCTCTTTTAAATAAGCATCATAATCCGGTATTAAACGTTCATAAGGTTCGTTGAATAAAGGAGAAGAAACCAAAAAATTAGCTGAAGAAACACTGCAAGCAATAGGTATGTTCCAGACCGCGGCCACTCTTAATAATGCTTTAATATCTGGGTCGTGAGGCATAGGTTCAAAAGGATCCCAAAAGAAAATTAAAACGTCAATTTTGCCTTCGGCAATAAGACCTCCAAGCTGTTGGTCTCCACCTAGAGGGCCGCTTATTAGTGCTTGTATTGGCACATCAAGGTGTTTATGCAAAAGATTCCCAGTTGTGCCTGTCGCCATAAGGTCATGCTTTATTAATTGCTCTTTATGCTTTTGAGCCCATTGGGTTAGCTCAGCTTTCATATTATCGTGAGCAACCAGTGCAATTCGTTTTCTGGCTGGAGAGGTAATGAGTTTCTTTTGCATATTTTGTTCCTATCTCATTTAATGACTTAGTGAACGTCACCAATACGAACCACTTTCATTGCGTTTGTTGAGCCTGAGCTGACTAAATGGTCGCCTTTCGTTAAAATAACTAAATCGCCTTCTTCAAGGACGCCAAGTGCGGTAACCGCATCAACTAGTCCTTGATTTAAGCTATCTTTATCAAACTCTTTTGAAGGAAAGGACACTGGTGTTACACCACGATAAAGAGCCGTTCGATTGAGCGTTTCTTGATTTGGTGATAAAGCGTAAATAGGCAAACCAGAGCTAATGCGTGACATGAGCAAAGGCGTAGTCCCCGACTCCGTTAAGCTGATAATGGCTTTAACGCCTTCAAGGTGATTGGCCGCGTACATTGCAGACATCGCAATAGCTTCATCAATGTCAGTAAACGTGACATCAATACGGTGTTTTGAACGATTGATTGCTGGTTGTTTTTCAGCACCTTTACAGACTCGTACCATAGTATGGATGACTTCTTCAGGATAATCTCCTGCAGCGGTCTCAGCTGATAGCATTACCGCATCGGTGCCATCTAATACGGCATTAGCTACATCAAATACTTCTGCGCGAGTTGGCATGGCACTTGTTATCATTGTTTCCATCATCTGAGTCGCCGTGATAACTGGACGGTTTAGTTGACGGCAACGTTTGATCATATGTTTTTGTACGCCAATTAACTCGGCATCGCCAATTTCTACACCAAGGTCTCCACGTGCAACCATAACGGCATCAGATGCAATAATAATAGCATCAAGCGTTTCGTTATCAGCAACGGCTTCAGCTCGTTCTACTTTAGAGACTATGCCTGCTTTAAGGCCTGCTGCACGAGCAAGCGTCCGAGCTTCTTCAATATCGGCGGCTGAGCGTGGAAAAGAAACAGCAAGATAATCGGCCTTGAGTGCTGCAGCGGTTAGGATATCCGCTTTGTCTTTATCTGTTAAGGCCGCAGCGGATAAACCGCCACCTTGACGATTAATGCCTTTATTGTTTGATAGAGGGCCACCCACAATAACTTTGGTAATGACTTCCATACCTTTTACTTCTAGGACTTCTAGGACAACACGTCCATCATCAAGCAAAAGGATATTGCCTGGTTCTGAATCGGCGGCAAGTTGGGGGTAATCAATGCCTACTCGAGTCTCATTGCCTGCATTTTTATCAAAACCTACATCTAATATGAAGGTTTCACCCTCTTTCAATTGTACTTTAGTGTCTTTAAAGCGAGCAATACGAATTTTAGGGCCTTGTAGGTCACCTAGAATAGCTACATGTTTGCCATTTTTAGCTGCCATTGCACGAACGACATTTGCTCGATCAATATGATCTTCTGGTTGACCATGAGAAAAGTTCAATCGAAATACGTTAGCACCCGCTAGAATGAGTTTTTCAATCATTTCAGGAGAGCTGGATGCTGGGCCAAGTGTAGCAACAATTTTTGTTCTGCGATTCATGATAAATACCGATCGTTTTAGAAAGCATTAAAATACAAGAGGTTAAAAATGACTAAGGCTGCAAGAGCAGCCTTAGTGAAGAATGATTATTTTGCACTCATCAATGCAATAGTATTATCTAACATACGGTTAGAAAATCCCCATTCATTATCATACCAAGACATTACTTTAACTAACTTCCCTTGAACGCGAGTCTGTGTCGCATCAAAGTTTGAAGTATAGGTACTGTGATTAAAGTCACTAGAGACAAGAGGCTCTTTGTTTACGCATAATACTTGAGCTAATACAGGATCATTAGCAATAGCATTTTCAATGATTTGATTTACCTCATCTGCCGTTGTTTCACGAGGTGCTAAGAATGTTAAATCAACCAAAGAGACGTTAATAGTTGGAACGCGAACGGCCATACCATCAAATTTACCGGCCAACTCAGGAACAACCAAACCAACGGCCGCGGCGGCACCAGTTTGAGTTGGAATCATGTTCATTGCGGCTGCACGAGCACGATATAGATCTGTATGATAAACATCTGATAAACGTTGATCATTAGTGTAAGCGTGAATAGTCGTCATCAAACCACTTTCAATACCTAATGCATCGTTTAGAGGTTTTGCAATTGGGGCTAAGCAGTTTGTTGTACATGACGCATTTGAAATGACTGTCATGTCAGACGTTAAAATGTCTTGGTTTACACCGAACACAACTGTGGCATCGACTTGTTTACCTGGCGCTGAAATAATAACTTTTTTAGCACCGGCTGTAATATGGGCACTGGCTGTTTCTTTCGTAGTAAAGAACCCTGTGCATTCATAGACAACATCAACACCTAATTCTGCCCATGGTAATTTAGATGGGTCTCGTTCAGAGGAGATACTGATTTTATCGTCGTTGATATAAAGAGCATCGTTATCAAAGTTAACTTCGGCATTAAAACGACCATGAACGGTATCGTATTTAGTTAGGTGAGCATTAATTTTTGCATCGCCTAAATCATTGATCGCAACAACTTGAATTTGTTCTCTTTTACCTGATTCGTATAGGGCTCTTAGAACGTTACGACCAATTCGACCATAACCGTTTATCGCTACTTTAATAGTCATACCAACCTCTTTAAATTCAGTAAAGTTTTAAAATTAAATTCTGTTTAATATCTATTTAACATACTAAGTTAATAATGATGTAAAAATACTACAAAAGATAGGATCTAATCAATACGTATCCCATCTATAGGGGGGCTAGTTCGCCCTGAAAGCACCTTTTCTCTATATAAATGTACAATTAAGAGGTAATGATACATTAAAAATGTATTTGTAGGGGGAGTAATAAGAAGATATCTCGTGAAAAATTGATATTTATGTAGTTTTATTACATTTATTTATTTTATTTTGTGATTTTATGCGTTTTTTTGGATTAAATGTTGTAATATTACATAATTGATTGGCCTGTTAGGTCTTACATTGCTTTATCTCGGAGTGACTAATGAACCCTACAGTGGAAAGTGTTACCAAAAAAATCATTGAACGCAGTAAAATTTTGCGTTCTGAATACCTACAAGACATGGAAGCGGCTCAGCAAAATGGCCCTCATAGGGGGAAGTTATCATGTGGTAATCTGGCTCACGGTTTTGCGGCCTGTACTCCAACAGATAAGCAGAAGCTCACATTATTAAATGAAGCGAATGTGGGTATTATTTCTTCTTACAATGACATGTTGTCTGCGCACCAACCTTACGAGTCTTACCCTGATAAAATTCGCCGTGCCGTACATGCGGTTGGTTCGGTTGCCCAATTTGCTGGCGGTGTCCCAGCTATGTGTGATGGCGTGACTCAAGGTCAAGATGGTATGGAGCTAAGTTTGTTTAGTCGCGACAACATAGCTCAAGGTGCGGCTATTGCGTTATCCCATAATATGTTTGATGCGGTTGTATTTTTAGGTATCTGTGACAAAATTGTACCGGGACTTCTTATAGCCGCCTTAAGATTTGGCCATTTACCGAGCTTATTTATTCCTTCTGGTCCAATGCATTCTGGTATCAGTAATGCAGAGAAAGCGGCGGTTAGGCAAAGATTTGCTCAAGGTCAAGCGTCACGAGATGAACTACTAGAAGCGGAATCTTCTTCCTACCATAGTGCTGGTACTTGTACTTTTTATGGGACCGCCAACTCTAATCAATTATTGGTTGAGCTAATGGGGTTACAGCTGCCAGGTTCTTCCTTTGTTGCTCCAGATAGCTTATTAAGAGAAGCCTTGACTGAATATGCGGCACAATTATCGACAAAAATTACAGCAATGGGAGCAGACTATCGTCCTCTTTATAAAATTGTTGATGAAAAGAGTATTGTGAATGCAATAGTCGGTTTGCTTGCAACTGGTGGATCAACGAATCACACCATGCATATCGTTGCGTTTGCTCGAGCGGCGGGAATTATTGTTACTTGGGATGATTTTTCTGAATTAAGTAAAGTGGTTCCTTCTCTAACCAAGATGTATCCCAATGGACAAGCGGATATTAATCACTTTCATGCGGCTGGTGGCATGGGGTTCTTAGTGAAGCAATTGCTTAAAGGAGGTTTGGTTCATGAAGATGTGAATACCATCGTTGGCAAAGGATTACAGCATTATACAAAAGAGCCTTTCCTAGAAAATGGCAAATTAATCTGGAAAGATGGTACGGATCAAAGCTTAGATTTAGATGTAGTTAGACCTATTAATGACCCTTTCAGTCCAGAGGGTGGTTTGTCGTTGCTAAAAGGTAATCTAGGTAGGGCGGTTATAAAAGTGTCTGCCGTCAAACCTGAGCATCGTGTGATTGAGGCACCAGCGGTGGTTTTTCATAGCCAGAATGCGTTAGCAGAAGCGATCTCTAGTGGATTGTTGAAACGAGATTGTGTGGCGGTGGTGCGATTCCAGGGACCTAAAGCTTTAGGGATGCCAGAGCTACATAAATTAACGCCTTATTTAGGCAACCTACAAGATCAGGGTTATAAAGTTGCTTTGGTTACTGATGGAAGAATGTCAGGCGCATCTGGTAAAGTTCCTGCTGCGATTCACCTAACGCCTGAAGCTGTTGAAGGTGGATTAATTGCGAAAATTCAAGATGGTGATTTAGTCCGAGTGGATTCAATAACGGGTGAGCTGTCGTTGTTGATAGATGCGTCTGAGTTAGCGTCAAGAGAATTGGTTATAGAAGATTTAACGCGTTCATACCAAGGTATGGGGCGTGAGTTATTTGGTGCGCAAAGAAAACAGGTAAGTGGTGCCGAGCAAGGTGCATGTAGCCTATTTGAGTAATGTTTCCTCTGACGACTGATTTAAGTAAGTCACTTTTTTCAGTACGGGTGTTTGGGGAGCAATTGCTCCCCTTTTTTATCGGTTATTTTTTCTCTTTTGGTAAGCGAGTGTCTTGCACGCTTAATTTCAGTTTCTTTAGATGAGCGTTAAACTCTGGACCTCGTTTTAATAATACGCCAGTTGCTAGTGCATCAATTAATGTCAAATACACAATTCGAGAGCTCATCGGAGTATATATATCCGTATCTTCTGTTTCTTCGATAGGAAGAATGATTGAGCAATGCTCCGTTAACGGAGAGTTTGGGTTCGTTAGTCCTATAACCGTTGCGCCAGCTTCACGAGCCACCCGTGCGGTTTCTATAAGGGGAAGTGTTCTTCCTGTATAAGAAATCACAACGACCGCATCGCCAGGATGTGTTCCTGCGGCCGCCATTCTTTGTACTAAAATATCCGTATAAGCAACAACTGGCATATTTAGTCTAAAAAATTTATGGTGTGCATCTTGCGCTACTGGCCCAGAAGCCCCTAAGCCATAAAATTCAATTCGTCTAGCTTGAGCGAGCACATCGACAGCGCGGCTAATGAGCGCTTCAGGTAGCAGTAACTGTGCCCGTGTCAGGTCATTTTTAGCCGCTTCGAAAATTTTATGGGTCACCGCTCCAGGGGCATCGTCAGGCTCAACATTGAGATTTACATAAGGCGTTCCTGTTGCAAGGCTTTGCGCTAAAGCAACTTTAAAATCAGGAAACCCACTGCCAATTAAACTACGGCAAAATCGATTTACTGTTGGTTCGCTGACTTCAGCTTTTGCGGCTAATTTTGCGATACTTGAATGAATCGCTGATTTAGGGTCAGCCAAAATAGCTTCAGCTACTTTTTTCTCAGATTTACTGAGTGTATTTAAGTTTTCTTGGATCTTTCGAATTATATCGTCGTGTTTAATCATTGTGGTTCTTCAAGTCTGTTTATTGACTAATAAATGGCTGCTATCATTTTACATTAGCGTTCATATCTGGCAATAAAAGGATTACAAATGAAGGAAATATTCAACAATTTAACGCCAATTTATCATTTACTGCCACCTATTTCTGAATTAGTACTGAATAAAATAGACGGAGGCTTCTCAAATAAAACTTATTCATTAAATAGAAACAATGTTCCATTATTTGTGATTCGAGTTCCTGATTTGGATGCGGAAAGTTTTTTAATTAATCGAGAAGATGAAAGAAGGATATTGCCACTCGCCACTGAGGCTGGGCTATCACCGCCTCTTTTGCTAATAAAGCGTGATGGGTTTATGGTGAGTCGCTTTGTTTCTCAAGGGGCGTTTCCATGGGATATAGAACATAAGGAGAATGACGTTATTCGTTTGGCAAAACGACTAAAGCGTATTCACCAGCTCAAAATCGAAGAAAAGCCCTATCAAATAAATGTTGTTATAAAACATTATATTGAGCAAATAGGTCATATTCCAGGTATGGATATTTTATGGTTAAAACAGTGTGACTTACTGACACGAATAATGATAATTCTAATGGCACAAATACCCGTTTATCAGGCCTGTGTATGCCACAATGACTTAAATCCACAAAATTGTCTTGCTGATGATTCTGAGTTTTGGGTTATTGACTGGGAGTATACCGGATGGGGTGACCCGCTGTTTGATTTAGCCGTAGTGAAAGCCTCTCATAATTTAACCTGTAGCCAGAGCAAATCCTTAATCTATACCTATGATGCAACCTTGCCTGTTGAGAAAACAATGAGAACTTTAGAATATTACCATGCCTTGTATTTGATTCGTGAAATGGCATGGATGCTGTTAAAGTTCTTTATTGCGAACGATGGCTCTGAAGATTTAAATTTTTATTATTCTTTAGCAGAACGATTGAAGCAAAAGTTATTGGCTTTAAATGTGGATATATGCGATGAATTTGATGTCTTTGAAAGATGATTGGCGAAAACCTCTAGCACAAATGATGGATTTAAGTGTATTGGATACATTATTTGACTTTTTAAAGTCTAGAAAATCTGAGGGAGGTATTATTTACCCTCAGGAAAGCGATGTTTTTGCAGCCTTTAATTTAACTGAATTTAATAAGGTAAAAGTCGTTGTGCTTGGGCAAGACCCTTATCATGGACCTCAACAGGCTCATGGTTTATCTTTTTCTGTATTGCCTTCAGTAAAGATCCCTCCTTCACTGGTGAATATATATAAAGAGCTTGAAAGTGATTTAGGTATCCAGCCAGTGAATCATGGTTGTTTAATACCTTGGGCTCAGCAGGGAGTCCTACTGTTAAACAGTGTGTTGACAGTAGAAGCTGGGCAACCTAATTCTCATAAAGGAAAAGGTTGGGAGGCGTTCACGGATGCTGTGATAGCGCTTATTAATAATCAACATGAGCATGTGGTTTTTATTCTGTGGGGGGCTTACGCCCAGAAGAAAGGTAAAAAAATAGACCGCAATAAGCATCTAGTACTTGAATCTGTCCACCCTTCACCGCTTTCCGTTTATCGCGGTTTTTTTGGGTGCCAGCACTTTTCAAAAACAAATGAGTATTTAAAGTATCATAACCAAGACCCCATTCATTGGCAGCTGACAGAGTTATAAAAATAGCGACTTTACATCGTGATGAGAATCGCTATTTCTGTGGGTTTACTCAATAGAATAAGGTAGGTCGTGTAAATTGACGGTTTGATCTTTGATATTCAATACGGAATCGGTATCGCTGATAGTAATGACCGCCAATAAAATGGTTTTACCGTTTAGGCTTGCTGATTCAATAATGTCGCCAACTGGCTTAGCGTCGGTAGTCTGAATATCCGTTTGGCTTAGTTCCATTGCTTGATCAAGAGATGCAAGGTATAGGCGTTTCTTGGTTTTACCCCGATAATGTACTCTCGCTACAATTTCTTGTCCGGTGTAACAGCCTTTTTTAAAGCTAATACCATCAGTAAATTGCATATTCAACATATTAGGCAAGAAGCGCTCGCTGTCCTTTAACGTAATTAAGGGTTCTGCAAACAGAGAGAGTAATGGTGTTGCTTGGGAAAGTGGGCATTTAAGCGTGCCAGTTTCTTCTGGGTTTAAAGATGAAGGCGTAAGTGTCAGAAGGTGTTTTATCGGTGACGTTTGCAAAAGTACTTGTGTTGTTTTCCCTTTAGTAATAGTAGATCTATGCTCTTGTTGAGTGAAGACCATGGTAGGTGACGTATAAAACATACTATTTAGGATATAAGCCTGGCTTGCATCGCTGATTGTTGTTTTAAAAAACACGGCAAATTTTTTTAAGTGTAAATGCGTCTTTTCGACTAAGTCATGCTTCATGACCATTAAAATAGTTTCAGACTGTTTTATAAGGTAGAAGTTACTAACAACCTGTCCTTTAAGATTGCAAATAGCACCTAATAATGCGTTTTCTGAGGTTAGTTTACTTAGGTCACAAGTTGTCTGGCCTTGCAAAAACTTATTTGAGTCCACCCCATCGAACTGAAGTATGCCTAGGTCACTTCGTTGTGTTGAAAAAGGAAACGTGAACTCATCTTTTAAAGAGGTAAATAGATCGCTCATAGGGGAATATCTAGCCTTTTGAAATAAAGTGCGAAAGGGTTCGCTTAATAGTTAATTGTTGGCGTCAAATTATTAAAAATCAATGATGGAGTGAGTTAAAATAGAGACAAATTGTTATATTTTGGGAGGGTAAGTGAGGAGAATTCTGTTTTATTGAATGGTTTGCTGCGATGGTCACAGGGGCTATAATGTCAGTATTGTTTTTTCTCTAGAGGTTATGTAATGAGTGAAGTTGAAAGGTCTATGGAGTTTAACCGTTTAAAATGGCATTGCCGGCGTGGTATGTTAGAGCTCGATATATTGCTAGAACCTTTTATGGAAGAGGTTTTTGAAACGTTAGGGGAGGAGGATAAGCGTTGCTTTCGTAAGCTAATCGAGTGTGAAGATCAGGATATATTTGTTTGGTTTATGCAGAAAGAAGTACCAACGGATCCCGATCTTGCGCGTATAGTAAAGTTGATTCTTGATCGAGTCCAACCTGAAAACTATAACACTTAAGCCCTCAGTCTGTATTTTGATTACAACACTCTTACCTTTATGGGGAGTGTTGTTATACATGAGTACTTGGCTGATCGCTGATCATATTCTCTGGATGATGTTCTGTGTCTGTATGATTGTCAGCCTTGCTTATATATGGCGCTGGTGGTGTTCACCAGCTATCGTGATAGAGTTGAACAATAGCGACGCTTTTGTAATCATGTCAGCGTATTCGCCTTTCTTTTCGAGAAAAAGTAACATTGCAGGAACTTTCACTGAATCGGATAACCGCCGAAATTTATCTTTTGAGCAATATGGAAACCTTTGCCTTTATGCTTCCTATGAGCGACAACCTATTCCAAATTCAACATTCTTTAAAAAACGATTTTCTATTTGTTTTTTGCCGAAGCGGATACGCTTATTAATTCCAAGAGATTCGTTAAATTCTAAGCAATATAGGCAATTACAGTCTTTTGCTGCAAGACAAGTAAGGCTAAAAAAATCTCCTATCTACAGAAGGTAATCGCTTATTTTTTTGGTGATATTATCGTTGGTTTCGCTTCTGGCTTTGTCTCAGGATAGTCCAAGGTAAAATGCAGGCCTCGGCTTTCTTGGCGGTCCATCGCAGATCGAATAATCAGATCGGCGACATTAGCTAGATTACGCAACTCAATTAAATCACTACTGATTTTATAATTGCTATAAAACTCATCGATCTCTGAAAGCAGTAAATCAACCCGGTGTTTAGCCCTTAATAGCCTATTATTAGTGCGTACGATACCAACGTAATCCCACATAAATTGTCGTAATTCCTGCCAGTTATGAGCAATCACCACATCTTCATCAGAGTCTTTTACCTGACTATCATCCCAGGCTGGAATAGGAAATTGTGGTTTAGGTAGTACTGGATTGGAGAGTATATGTTGGGCGGCCGAGCGAGCATACACTATGCATTCTAACAGTGAATTGCTTGCAAGGCGGTTAGCACCATGGAGACCGGTATAAGAGGTTTCACCAATGGCGTAGAGATGCTTTAGATCGGTATGTCCAAATTGATTTACTATGACGCCACCGCAGGTATAGTGAGCGGCAGGGACAACAGGGATGGGCTCTTTCGTCATATCATGACCGTACTTTAAACATTGCTCGTAAATCGTCGGAAAATGATTTTTAATAAATTCACTTCCTTTATGAGAAATATCTAATAAAACGTGATCGACACCAAGGCGTTTCATTTCATGGTCAATGGCGCGAGCGACAATGTCTCTTGGTGCTAATTCTTCTCGTGCATCGAACTTATGCATAAATGCACTGCCATCAGGTAGTCGTAATTTCCCTCCTTCACCTCGAACGGCTTCCGATACTAAGAAAGTCTTTGCTTTGGCGTCGTATAAACACGTTGGATGGAACTGATTGAACTCGAGATTGGCTACTCGGCAACCGGCCCTCCATGCCATGGCTATACCGTCACCTGATGCGGTGTCTGGGTTACTGGTATAAAGATAGACTTTACTTGCTCCACCGGTTGCTAGGGCGATTCTTCCAGCGCTAAACACATTGACTTCATCCGTTTCTAGGTTGAGAGCATAAACACCTAGAGCGCGATTATCGCCTGATATTTTTAGTTTTTCAGAAGTAATAATATCGATAGCAACACGATCTGGGAAAAAATCTATATTGGGGTGATGTGTTGCATTATTGATTAAGGTCGCAGAAATGGCTTGCCCCGTTGCATCGGCCGCATGAATGATGCGTCTATGGCTGTGTCCACCTTCTTTAGTTAAGTGATACGAATTGCCTTCATCTGAGCGAGTAAAAGGGACACCTTGCTCAATAAGCCAATCGATACTTTCTTTCGAGTGTTCGACAGTAAAGCGGATGGAATTTGGGTCACCCAAATACGCGCCCGCGGTGATCGTATCCTCAATATGCGACTCAATGGTATCCTTATCAGAAAGCACCGCCGCAACACCACCTTGCGCGTATAAGGTTGACCCTTCTCGGATATCGCCTTTTGTTAACATGGCAACTTTATGTGTTTTGGCAAGTTCCAGCGCAAGGGTAAGTCCTGCTGCACCGGCTCCAATAATTAAAATATCATAGTGATATTGCTGGCTCATATTATTGTTCTGATTCATCATGAAAAGATTAATGTTACTATTGTTGTATGTGATTAGTGAATACTTTATCTGATTGAATGATCACCAAAGTTAGGAAAAGCGTCTTTTAGAGCCTTGTTACTAATGTAATTTACACCTAACAGTAGAATCAAGTACAACAAAGTCTGAACTAGTTGGTTTTTTTAATGTCTACCTTTTTATTATGTAATATTAGAAGCTGGACATAGTTATTATTAAAACGAGGTTGCTATGCCGCAAGGTTCGCCTTCTGATCAAGAGTTGGTTGAAAGAGTTCAAAAAGGGGATAAACGCGCATTTGACCTGTTGGTAATTAAATATCAATACAAGGTCTGTGGCCTCATTAGTCGTTATGTTAACGATCAGCATGAAGTGATGGATGTTGCCCAAGAAAGTTTTATAAAGGCTTATCGAGCGATTCATTCATTTCGAGGTGACAGTGCTTTTTATACTTGGCTTTATCGAATTGCTGTTAACACGGCGAAGAATTATTTAATGAGCCGATCTCGTAGACCAGCAGGCAACGATGTCGAATTAGATAATGATGAATCATTTACAATATATGAGCAATTATCTGATGTGGCATCACCGGATGCAAATTTGAACCGAAATCGATTGGAAGCGGCTATTTACAGTGTGATTAAAACATTGCCTGAAGAACTGAAGTCAGCCATTACTTTAAGAGAATTCGACGGTATGAGTTATGAAGATATAGCGCAAGTAATGGATTGCCCAGTAGGCACGGTTCGGTCGCGTATATTCAGAGCGAGAGAGGCGATCGAGCAACATATTCGTCCCTATTTGGACGGAGGAGAGTGATATGAATACATCAGAAGAAACATTACAAAATGAAAGAATAGCGCTGTCTTTATCTGATTTAGTTGACGATCGACTATCGACAGAAGATCTAGATTTTCTTTTAGAGCTAGATGCTAAAGATTTGGATGCAAAATTAAATGCTTATGCCATAACGAAACAGGTCATGGGTAATGCGACAGAGGCTCGCCTTAATATGGCTGAGTTTGATTTGTTACATCGAGTACGCGTAGGCATTGAAGATATTGTTCCTGATGCGGTGGATACCGTAACGGATGAAACGTTTGAGGGGAATGTCACTCACCGCGATACCAATGTTGTGAATTTGATGCAACAAAAAATACTTGCAGATGCAAAATTGGATAATGATAATGCCTCAGAAAAGAAAGGTAATCTTATTTCTATGAAGTCGTTTGCTCTGGCAGCAAGTGTGGCATTTGTGGCGTTATTAGGTGGGCAATTGTTCCTTTCTCAAGATGCAGGCTTTAGCTCGGCTAATCTAGATACTTTGGCTGTGGCTAGTGTTGATCAAACGGATGATATTCTTGCCTCTCCTCAAGATATTAAAGCATTAAGCTTGGATGTTCATAATGAGCGCTTACAGAGTTATTTGAGGCAACATACTGAGCAAGCAACGATGGCAACGGGCCAAGGTATGATCCCCATGGCTCGGGTTGTTAGTTTTTCTTTAGAGGATGAGCAGTAGGTGATTCATTTGAAAAAAATCATTTTTAGCTTATTTATAGGGCTGGCTTGCAGTGTTGCTAACGCCTCTTCAGATGATGAGATTGGCTTGGCAAGGCTGTCTTCTATGGTGCAATCTTTCTCGATTTTAAGTTATCAAGGGGTTTTTGTTCGTTCTCAAGGTGAGGATATGAACAGTATGAAAATTCGCCATGGCATTATAGGGGAATCTGAATATGAAAGTTTGATTGATCTTGATGGAGATAAAATAGAAGTCATTCGAGTAGATAACAGTGTTATCTGTGTTTATCCTGATATTTCGTTTGCTAATACGGCGACTCCGGTTAGTGCGCCTTTAAGACAGTTTAAAGAGCTTAATGGAGAAAGATTATTAGAAGGCTATTCTTTTAAATTATCGAAAAAGAAAGAACTGATTGCTGGTCGCGAGGCTGAAAAATTGTCTTTGATTCCAAAAGATGCCTATCGCTTTGGTCATGAGTTCTGGTTAGATGCTGAAAATAACTTTTTATTAAAGCATGATACGCTTGGTGCTCAAGGTAAGGTGCTAGATCGTGTGCAATTCACCGATATTTCTTTTTCTCCTGCGCTCAAAAAATCGGACTTTGTTCCTAGGTTGGGGACTTATTCACGTCATTTAGTGGAAGTGAAGCCAAAAATGACGGATAACAAATGGCATTTTGAATGGTTACCTGATGGTTTTGCTCCCGTTTGGCGAGATGCCCGCATTTTAAATGAGAGAACGGCGATGTTGCTGCTTTCTGATGGCATCACTTCAATATCCGTTTTTGTTGAACCAACAACAGAGGTTAAGCCGTATTCTGTAATGGAAATGGGGTCAACAACGGTGGGGGAAGTCTCTCGTTCTTTGCAAACTGATATTTTACGGTTGACGATTGTTGGGGAAGTTCCAGAGCAAACGGTGGAGAAAATGTTGATGTCTTTTGCTCCAAGGACAACATTATGATTGAAGAAAATGGTCGCGTCCTAGCAGTGAAAAATGGGTTTGCAGAGATAGAAACGATTAGAACGAGCAGTTGTACGGCCTGTCGCGCCCGTCATGGCTGCGGTCATCATGCGGTTGCTCAAATGTCTTCCTCTAATCGAATGAAAATGAATGCCCTCTGTGATTTAGATGTATTGGTAGGCCAAGAAGTGGTTGTTGGGATTCCTGAAGATACACTATTGAAAGCGTCTATTTGGATGTATCTTATACCTTTAATCGGGCTAATTGGTGGCGCAACGTTACCAAGCTTGATAAATAATGACCCTATATTACCTGTGATGGGCGCATTGTTAGGGTTTTCTGGTGGTTTTTTATTTGCAAGAGGGAAAGCTGAAGGTGTCTCAGGCAATCCTGACTTTATGCCTAAGGTGTTACGTGTAAAGACAGTGGAAAGATCGCAAATTTCTATTTACCAACACCCTTGATGATTTTTGATTTGCTACTATAAATTACGAAAACGGATGTAACCAGAGTCGCTTTGGTGGCTTCCGTTTTATTCATTCTTAATATTACTGGAATTTGTGATTAACACTTTAGCACTGATATATTTTTGGTACATCTAAGGAGACCAATCTATGAACAGAATGCTTAAACAAACAAGCGTTGTAGTAATCAGTTTTTTTATGATTTTTTCTACAATGGCTTCTGCTGTTGAATTACCTGATTTTACTGAATTAGTAGAATCCGCTTCTCCTGCTGTTGTGAATATAAGTACTGAGCAGACACCTAGTAAGAGTTCAAATAAACGTGGGCAATTGTCTCCTGAAGCGGAAGAACTTAATGAATTTTTCCGTCATTTTTTTGGGCAACGTCCTTTTGGACAAGGTCAGCAACAACCTTCTCCTCAGCAAAGACAACGTAGCTCATTAGGCTCTGGTTTTATCGTGTCTGAAGACGGTTATGTTCTAACAAACAATCATGTTATTGATGGTGCGGATGTAATCCACGTACGATTAAATGACCGTCGTGAATATATTGCAACGCTAGTCGGAACCGATCCTAGAACCGATCTTGCCTTATTAAAAATAGATGCCACTAACCTGCCAACAGTAAAAATGGGTGATTCGGAACAATTAAAAGCGGGTCAATGGGTGTTGGCGATCGGTTCGCCATTTGGTTTTGATTATACCGTGACAGCAGGTATTGTGAGTGCTCTAGGTCGTAACCTGCCTTCTGATAATTATGTGCCTTTCATTCAAACAGATGTGGCGATTAATCCAGGTAACTCGGGTGGTCCTCTATTTAATTTAGAAGGTGAAGTTATCGGTATTAACTCACAAATTTACACCCGCTCTGGTGGATTCATGGGGGTATCTTTTGCTATTCCATCGAATCTAGTGATGTCGGTAGTAGATCAGCTTAAAGCAGACGGAAAAGTGTCACGTGCTTGGTTGGGTGTGATCATTCAAGATATTAATAATGATCTAGCTGAGTCCTTTGGATTAGAGCGCCCAGCAGGTGCTCTTGTTAGCCGAGTATTACCGGATTCTCCAGCGGAAAAATCAGGGTTAAAAGCCGGCGATATTATCCTTGAGTTTGGTAATGAAGTCATTGAGCATTCAGCTGAACTGCCTTACCGAGTTGGTGGAATGAAAGCTGGTGATAAGGTAAAAACGCGTATATATCGTGATGGTCGTGAAACCGAGTTAACCTTGCAGCTAGAATCTAGACCTGATGATCCACAACTCTTTACTCAGACACAGCAAGAACAAAATCGCTTGGGTATGTCTGTAGCTGACCTACCTGCGGATGAAGCAGAGAAGTTAAATATTAAGGGTGGCGTGGTTATTACTCAAGTTATAGGCGGTAATGCGGCGAGAAACGGGTTACAGCAAGGTGATGTGATTACCATGTTAAACAGTCAGAATGTTGATGATTCAAACACCTTTTCTAAAATCGTAAAGGAATTACCGAGTAATCGTTCTGTGCCAATGCGTGTTGTACGTGATGGTTACCCCATGTTTATTCCGTTTAAAATTGTTGAATAAATAGTTATATAGGGGACAAAAAACGCCAAACAATCAGATTGTTTGGCGTTTTTTTATGGAAGTGTATTATTAATTTAACGTAAATGCTTTATGAAAATTTTGGAGTTTCTTTGGAAATTATAGAGTGCTTGTTTTTTGACGGGCAAGTGACTGACACTGCCTGCAATAAATCCACGCTCAATAAACCAATGGGCCGTTCTAGTGGTTAATAAGAATAAAGTAGACAATCCTTGTTTACGAGCCGCTAATTCAATTCCTTTAAGTAACCTTTCGCCACGGTTAGAGCCTCTGTAAGCTGGGGATACGGCTAAGCATGCAAGTTCACCTGATAGCTCCTCTTCAAAAGGGTATAAGGCCGCACAGGCAACAATAGCACCATCTCTTTCTACCACAATAAATCGTTCTATTTCGTTTTCCAGTAGTTCTCGAGAACGACGAACCAAAACACCTTTTTCTTCAAGAGGAGCGAGCAACGCCATCATGCCGCCCACATCGTCTATGCTCGCTGGCCGCAATTGCTCATAACTGTCTTCATCGACCATAGTGCCCGCGCCTTCTCGAGTAAATAACTCTCGAATAAGGCCGCCATTCTCATTGTAAGAAATCAGATGCGCTCTTGGAACGCCGGCACGAACGGCATCAACACACGCCTTTAACGCTGCTTTGGTGGAATCTTGATCGTCCATTTCATCAACAAGCTCTTGTGCATCGCGCGCAAGTAGCTCGGAAAGCAGCTGTTCTTCACTATTGAGAATGCCTTCTTCCTCATTAAACATAATGAGTTTGTCTGCTTTAAGTTGAATGGCCGCTTGAGTGGCAACGTCTTCTCCTTTTAAGTTAAAGACTTCACCGGTAGGAGAGAATCCAAGATGAGGTAGCAGCACCATATTATCATCTTCTAACAGGCGAAAAATGGCTTCTCTATCGATGCGCCTTACTTCTCCAGAATGGCCAAAATCAATGCCATCGACAACCCCTAAAGGGCGAGCAATCACATAGTTGCCACTGCATACCTTTAAGCGTGCACCGGCCATGGGTGTGTTAGATAAACCCATAGACAGTTGGGCCTCTAATTGTACTCTGACGCCAGCTGACGCTTGGATAATATCCAGTAGATGATCTTGAGGTGTTATTCTAAAGCCAGAATGCATTTCTGAATTTAGATGCCTGTTCTTTAGAACTCTATTTATCTGAGGTCGTGCGCCTTGGACAAGAACAAGACGTACACCGAGAGAATCCATTAATGCTAAATCACTGATTATATTTGGGAATAAATGGCATTCTACGGCTTCACCAGGAATGAAAATGACAAAGGTTTTATCCCGATGAGAATTAATATAAGGTGATGAATGACGGAACCAATCAACGTAGTTTAAATCGCTTTGCTGTTCTTCCCCCATCAGAGTGTGTCTCCTGTTTTCTGAGGTATGATAGATGACACTTCATTTAGACAATAACGGCCAATAAGTGATTTGAGAATATCTTGCATAGGTGTTATTTGATCCAGAGCCATGAACTCATTTGGCTGGTGGGCTTGATCGATTGATCCAGGCCCTAAAATTAGTGTTTGCATCCCCATTTGATTTAAAAAGGGTCCTTCTGTGGCAAAGGCAACGGTTTCTGCTGTTTTTTGAGTGAGTTTTTCACAAACTTGAATAATGTCCGCATCTATTGGTGTTGAGAAGGACGGTACATCAGGGAATAAACTGGTTAACTGGATGCTAGTGCCTGTCCTTTCTTCTATTGAAGGTAATAAACGGGTTATTTCTCCCATTAAAGATTGATTGCTCATTCCTGGTAGTGCCCTTAAATCGAATTCAATTTCGCAGCGTCCGCAAATCCTATTAGGGTTATCACCACCATGAATGCATCCAAAATTCATGGTTGGATAATCAATGGCAAAGCTGGCATCTTGAAAGCGAGTTCTGAGTTGCTTTCGATAGCTCATTAGTTCGCTTATTACATCGTGCATTGCATCGAGGGCATTTGTTCCCAATGCTGGGTTGGATGAATGACCACTTTTTCCTGTCACTTGAATTCTTTCCATCATAATGCCTTTATGAGCATGTATTGGTGTGAGCTTTGTCGGCTCTCCAATCACTGCATAACGGGCTTTTATCGTACCTTGAGCGGCTAATGCTCGGGCGCCAGACATAGAGCTCTCTTCGTCGGCTGTTGCTAAAATAATTAATGGTTGTGTTAAGTTTTGCAGGTCCATTTTTGCAACTGTGTCGATAACGATAGCGAAAAAACCCTTCATATCGCAGGACCCTAAACCAAATAACTTATTGTCTCTTTCTTCTAAAGAGAAAGGGTCTGATTGCCATTTTCCTTGATCGTAGGGAACCGTATCGGTATGTCCGGATAAAACCAGTCCGCCTTCGCCTTCCCCAAGGGTGGCGACAAGGTTAAATTTATTTGCTTGATCTGGGAGCGGTAATACTTCACATCGAAATCCTAGTGGGGATAACCAGGATTCAAGCAAGTGGATAACCCCCTGATTGGATTGGTCCCATTCGGCTTGACTACAGCTTATAGATGGGCTTGCGATAAGCTGAGTCATCATACTGATTAAAGATGGACATTTATGCATAAGGTTCTCCTTGTTGCTTTTATTTTGCCTTAATTAACAGTGAAAGCCACTGATTCTGATACACTTTGCAAATTATTTTTTGTTTACATTTATGTGCACCTGTAGAGGACTTTTTATGGCAACAGAACTCGAATTAAAACTCATGGTTCATCCAACTTGTTTTGATAAAGCCGTACAAGCGTTAGATGCGTTTTGTGTGAAAGAAGTAAACGCGATACGTCAACCCACATTGAATTTGATGAATGGCTATTATGATACGCAAGATGCTTTATTAATGTCTTCTGGGATTGCCTTAAGGGTTCGTTCTGTTAATGAAGAGTACATACAGACATTAAAGACACGAGGCGTTAGTCGTGTAGGGATGCACGCGCGTGGAGAGTGGGAATGGAACGTACCGACGGATGCTTTAGATTTTGAGTTGATTACCCCTGACATGCTCCCAAGTAACTTACATAATAAAGAGTGGCAATCCAAAATAGGCATTGTTTATCGTACCGATTTTGAGCGTCAAATATGGTTGATTGACTTCGCGGGTTCTAAAATCGAAGTGGTATGTGACCGCGGTGAGGTTACTTCGCCCTATGGCCATGATGGGATTAGTGAAATTGAATTTGAGTTAAAGCAAGGGGATGAAACTTCCCTTTATCAAGCCGCATTATCTTTGGCTCAGCAAGTACCCTTACAAGTTTGTACTGTCAGTAAAGCTCAAAGAGGAGTCCGATTAAAAACGCCGATCATTGAGCTACCGGATGATTTACCAGAAGATGCTCAGCACTTTCAAATAGGGGCTTATTGGTATGAAGTCTGGCTGACTTATTGGGAAGCCATGGTCCATAGAGAAGATGATTCCCTCTATCAAGAGATTGAAACAGCGCTGTTGAATTTACAAAACTATTTGCCAAACGAATTATCCGGAAAAATCGCCTATCTTTTAACCATACCAGAACGGCTTTTGGACCCAGAAAAACCGCTGTTTTTGTCTTTATCACAAGATACTCAAATGGGCGTATCTATGTTAGAAATAGGTCGCTGGCTTAATTTACAGCATTAAAACAATAATGGATTAAGATCAATATAATGACTTGAGGCGCTTATGACCAAAATAATGGATGCTATTTTAGGTGATGATATCACCACCTTAACCAGTAAAAACAATAATCCTTATTTAGTTGATTTTGCATTGACTAAAGGGGACAAGAAACGCCTTGAAGAATTGCAAGATCGCTATCGTTTGGCGAATTTACCTGTGCTTTCTACAGATGTTTGGGAGCAGATCAATGGTGCTATATGTGTCAGTGAATACCTGTATTCACAGTTGTTGCGCCACCCTAACTGGATTAGTCACCTTATTAATCTTACTCCTGAAACATTACCAACCCCATCGGTTGCTGATTTACTGATTTCTCTTGATGCCCCGCTCGAGATGAATGAAAAAGCCTTGATGTCACGTTTACGATTAGTGCGCCAATACTGTTTAGTCTGTTTGATTTTTCTAGATGTTCGCCAAGCCATCAGTTTAAAGCAATTAACAAATTATCTTACCTTGTTGGCGGACGCCTGTGTTAATGCCAGTATTTTATGGATAGAGAATTACTATCTTAATTTATACGGCAGAGCGATGGATTCTAATGGTAAAGAGCTTTCCTTGATTGTTATCGGAATGGGTAAGTTGGGGGGAGGGGAATTAAACCTATCTTCTGATATTGATTTGATTTTTGCCTTCAGGGAGCATGGAGATACTCAAGGAGGCAAAAAGTCTCTGTCTAATCAAGAATACTTTACTAAGATTGGCCAAAAGCTTATTCAGCACCTAGATGTTGTTAATGCAGATGGTTTTGTCTTTCGTGTTGACATGCGTCTAAGGCCTTTTGGTCAAAGTGGGGCGCTGGTGCTTAATTTAGACTCTTTAGAAAACTATTATCAGGATCAAGGACGAGATTGGGAACGATACGCCATGATTAAAGCCCGGGTTATGGCGGGTAATCCAGAAGACATGAAGGCATTTGAAACACTTAAAAAGCCTTTTGTATTCCGTAAATACCTCGATTTTTCAGCGATCTCAGCCTTACGAGACTTGAAAAACATGATAGAAAAGGAAGTTCAACGAAAAGGTATAGAACACAATATTAAACTGGGTGAAGGAGGGATTCGAGAAATTGAATTTATTGTGCAAGCCATTCAGATTTTACACGGCGGACGAGATACTCGCTTACAGACTCAGTCTTTATACCAAGTGCTACCTTATCTTGCCGAGCAGGGTTACTTAACTCAGGCTCAGGTAGATTCTTTATGGGAAGCCTATTGCTTATTGCGTCGAGTGGAGCATGGTTTACAGGGTATTAGAGATGAACAGACTCAATTGCTACCGACTGAGTCAGACGAGAGAGAGTTATTAGCCGCTATGTTAGGGTTTGATGGTTGGGCCTCACTTGATGCTTTATTGTGGCAACAGAGAAAATTGGTGCATACAGAATTTATTGCCTTGATCGAAGAAGATAAAGAAGCCAATAATGCGTTGCCTAATATTGATTCTTGGCGGGTCCTATTTAAAAAAGAAATTTCAAGAGAAGCCATTGAAGAACTAACGGATGCAGTGAATTGGAAAGTCTGTGATTCGGCAATTGATAGTATTCAACGCTTTATCTCTTCTCGTGGTGTTGTGTTTATGCAACCAATTGGACAGGAGCGATTGGCGAATTTCTTTGCGAATTTTATGGTGAAGCTCGCGACTGAAGAGAATCCTGACCTGGTATTGGAACGCGTGTTGGTGATTTTGGAAGCCGTGCTGCGTCGAACGTCCTACTTGGTTTTATTATGTGAAAACCCAACGGCGATCACTCACTTGATTCGACTGTGCCGTGAAAGTGCTTGGTTCTGTGAAGCGATTTCGACAACACCTATGTTATTAGATGAACTGTTAGACGCGGATACACTTTTTTCACCGCCAGATAAAGAGTCTATGGAGGAAGAGCTAAGACAGATTTTATTGCGCTTACCTGAAGAAGATGAAGAAGCAAAAATGGATGCTATGCGTCGTTTCAAGCTATCTTTGATTTTGCGCATTGCAGCGTGTGATATAACAGAAATACTACCACTAATGAAAGTAAGTGATCACTTGACTTGGTTGGCGGAGGTTCTGCTTCAACAAGTATTACTACAGGCATGGCATTACTTAACTCAACGTCACGGTTACCCAACAGACGAACAAAATAATCCTGTTTTTGTGCCTCAGCTAGTGGTTGTTGGTTATGGTAAATCTGGTGGATGGGAGCTTGGGTATGACTCAGATTTAGATTTAGTTTTTCTGCATAATGCCAATCAAACCTTATCAACGGATGGTGAAAGAAGCATCGATAACCTGACTTTTTATACTCGGCTAGGGCAGCGAATTATTCATTTGTTAACGAGTTTTACAGCAAGTGGCCGCTTGTATGAAGTGGATATGAGGTTAAGACCTTCCGGTAACTCCGGCCTGTTAGTGTCCAGCTTGCATGCTTTTCGTGATTACCAGCAAAAAGAGGCTTGGGTATGGGAGCATCAAGCACTCACTCGGGCACGTTCTTTGGCTGGGAATGATACCTTAAGGGCTGAGTTTAGCCAGATTCGAGCAGAAATCTTATCAAAAATGCGTGATGCAGATAGTTTGAAAACAGAAGTCATTAAGATGCGCGAAAAAATGAGAACGCATCTAGATACGAGCAAACAGGACCTTGAGTTTGATATTAAGCAAGGTCGCGGTGGCATTATTGATATAGAATTCATGGTGCAATTCTTGATTTTAGCTCACTCCCATGCTCATCCAGAATTGATGACCTATTCAGATAATATTCGACAACTTGAGGAAGCGGAAAAGGTTGGCGTTATATCCAAAGAGAGTACAGAGCAGTTGATAGACAGTTATAAATTGTACCGCTCTTATGTGCATCGACTGACGTTACAAAAACAAGGTAGGGTGGTCCCTAAAGAAGCATTGTTAGCTAATCAGGAAACCATATCGTGTTTGTGGTATAAATTTGTGGATGTATCTTCTATATAAAATGCATAAAAACCTTTAACAAATAGTATTTCTGCCGATAAGTTGGTGCAATGTTTTATTGTGATTTTTAATAAGGAGAGTGAATATGTCTACTATTAGTGGTGCATCTTCGTCATACGGGCTTGAAGTGTTAAGTGCAAACTTAGCAAAGTCAGCTCAGAAGCAGGAGGGTGAAACAGTAATGAAATTATTGGATAGCGCTGCTGCGACAACGACGGCTGCGAAGTCGACGGCTCCTCAAGGTAATTTAGGTAATGCTATAAATGTTCATGTTTGATTTGCCTTAACGACCTTGTATGTTCTGAAAAAACCAGGTAGATGTGATATCTATCTGGTTTTTTATTGTCTATATCGATAGAGAGAGTAGGTGATTAGATGTGGTTTAATCCTACATTTTTGATTAATGAAATAAGCATACGGCCACTTTTTTCTCTATGCTGGTGATGTATTAAGCGTGCTTTTTCAGAGTCTCGGTTCTCAATAGCACTAATCACATCTAAATGGTCTTTATTTGAATTCGTTGGTTTAGGGCGCATTTTGAGTGTTAACATTCTAAATCGATGGGATTGTTCTATAAAGTTACTGACTAAGTGTTTGAGGCGGTTGTTGTCTGCAAATTCAACTAGGTAGCGATGAAATTGTTCGTCCGCTCTTGCCCATTCCGTTAAGTCATCCCGGTCCAAGGTTTCATTCATAGTGTTAACGGCATCATGCATTAATGACAATTGTTCACTTGTTAGTCCTTTGGTGGCGCATAATGCGGCCGCTGTCGATTCTAATCCCGTTAAAACCTCATAAATTTCTTGCATGTCATCGATTGAGATCGGTTTAACACGCATTCCATGACGTGGCTTGAGCTCGATTAAGCCTTCGCTAGCCAGTTGCAGCATTGCTTCTCTAGTGGGCGTCCTACTCATGTTAAGTAGAACAGACACTTCTGCTTCGGTCATTTGTTGCCCCGAATGCAATTCATTATCGAGGATTTTATGTTTTAATTCTCGATAGGCTTTATCTGCTAGAGATACTTTTGTTTTCACCGCTTTTAATGCCATGGAATGTTTTTTATCCTAATCGTGTTAGCGAGTATTTATGCGCTTTCCTAGTGAAGCGGATTGATATATCCAGTCTTCAATTTTTATATTGGTCATATAGTCGTGAGCGCTGTTATGAAGCTCTGAGCTGTTTATAATATGCTCAACAACATGTTTTTGCAGATTATACACGCAATCTCCACCAAAATTTAAGGTGGAAAATGCATACTCATGTGGCGTCCAGGTCGATTCACCCGTTTTTCGGGTAGATATTTTACCATTACCTTCTAACTTGAGAGAGCCTTTACTGCCTTCTATCTGCATTTCTCCCATAGTCAGTCGCATATTTTCAGCGGCGTGATCCGCCAATCGATTGCCGTCGAAGGTCGCTCGAATGTTATCTGCAAATCTAAATAAGACAATACCAGCATCTTCACCGTTAATCACAGGATTTAACTGCTGTAAATCCGCATATACAGACTCTACTTCACCTAATAAATAGCGGAAGACGTCTACCCAATGAATCCCGGTTTCATGGATTAAAAATCGCTCCATATCGCGAAAGTAAGGTTGTCTGGCGAGATACGCGTCTTCTCCTTGGCCATCTCCGGGACGTAAACGAAATCCTAGATTGTATAAACTTCCTAATTGCTGACTGGAAAGAATCGATTTTATTTCTTGATACCAAGGTTGAAAGCGAAAATTTTCATGGATGACAACCATTGCATTTTTTTCTTGGATCAATCGAGTGAGCTTTTCTGCATTCTCAAAAGAGGTCGTAAATGGTTTTTGGCAAATACAAGGAATGCCTCTTTCTATGGCCGCCGTTACATATTCCACATGGGTTTGTGGTGGGGTGATAATATCTACTAAATCAGGCTTTGTTTCATCTAACATGGTCACAAAGTCTGAGTAAGTAGCGGGTATTGAATATTCTTGAGCCACAGATGCCGCCGCTGTGGCGCTACGATTACATAGCGCCACAACTTCAACTTCTTGTATACGTGCCCAAGCATTGTAGTGGAACTGACTAAAATAGCCGGTTCCTACTGTCGCAACTTTAAGCTTTTTCTGCACCGTTACTACTCCAGATTTTATTTATTTAGCTGTGCCATTACTGCCGTGGTAATCGCTTCTGTACCAGCCGTGCCACCAAGTTCATAAGGAATTAATGTACCCGGAGCAAAAGCACTGTCTACCGCCTCACGAATAAGGTTGGCCGCTGTTGAACAGCTAGGCATACCATGGGTTTGATCTAACCAATCTAGCATCATAGCGGCAGATAAGAACATGGCTGTTGGGTTGGCTTTACCCTCGCCCACTATATCAGGAGCACTACCATGGCAAGGTTGGAAAACGGCATGTTCATCTCCGATATCTGCTGACGGTGCCATCCCCATACCACCCATCAAGGCAGCACCTAGGTCTGATAGAATATCACCAAACATATTTTCTGTTACTAAAACATCAAAATGCCAAGGATGACGAACTAAATTTAAAGCCATGGCATCGACATAACTGTGATCTGCTTTAATAGTAGGGTTCAATGCGGCTTGCTCATCAAATACTTTGCGGAAAAAAGCAAAAGACTGGAATACATTGGCTTTATCAACACAGGTAACTTTACCTTCACTACCATTTTGTTTTCTGTGAGAGGCTAATTTAAAGGCAAAATCAAATAAACGTTCAGATACGGCACGAGTGATGACCATGGTATCTTTAGCAATAGAGTCGTTTTCTACCGTACCTTTGCCATGAGATGCAAATAACCCCTCAGTGGATTCACGAATCAGAACCAAATCAATATCTTTCGCTTTTTCACTGGCTAGTGGTAAATCCAGTCCTGGTACCAATCGTACAGGGCGCACACCAGCATATAAGCCTAATTGCATACGTAGATCAATTTGTGGAGAAACTTCCGTTCCGTCTGGATAACGAACAGCAGGTAGACCCATGCAAGACAGTAAAATAGCATCCGCTTCTTTGGCTGTTTTTTTGGATGTTTCTGGGAAAGATTCTCCGGTATCTCTATAAAGTGCGGCACCAGCTGGAACATCAGTAAAGTTAAGCTTCACTCCACCTGCTTTTTCACAGGCCGTATTTAATAACTCCAAGCAAGGAGGGGTTATTTCTGGTCCTATGCCGTCACCTGAAAATACTGCAATATTAAACGTTTTTAACGTAGAGCTCATTTTTATTCTCCGATAGATAGTTTGGGCTCTGAAGGCCCTGTGAAATTCCAATGGCTAGGAGCTAGACCTGCGCAGTCTTGGGTAAGTGTTGCGACTTGATGGCCTAGTAAACAACCTAGATACAAGGTTTTATGGTCGTCGCCACCAAAGGCGAGACTAGAAATATTTTTAAGCACTTGGCTTTTAACATTATCTAAATGGGGTCTTCCCATAGAATGATTTTGAAAGGCTTCTTCTACCCAAGTTAGATGGTCTTCATCGACATCAATTAGCATCGTTTCTTGACTTTGACCGTCCGCAGCCACTCGAATAACTTGGTTGCTAACAATACTGGTGATCCAAAAGGCGCCCTCTTGATCAAAAACCAATCCATCCGGGTAAATACCTTTACCAAATGTAGTAATGGTCGTTTTATCATTGAGATCACCATTTTCTGCAACAGTGAAGCGAGTTAAACGACGGGAAAAGGTTTCATTAACATAAAGGTATTTGCCGTCAGGGCTGACAATGCATTCATTGGTATATCCTAGATGGTCAGCCACTATTCTGGCTTTACCTTGATCGACAAGAATAATGAAGCCGTCTTGAATGGTTGAGCGGTAGGCTTCTGCTCTTGGTTTTGTACGAGTACTGACTGTAATCCAAATACGACCTTGGAAGTCTAGGTGTACATAGTTGGTTGGTGGCAGAGGTTCACCATTAATCTCAGTTAGAAAAGGGGTTAGCTGACCGTTCGAAGATAAACGATATACACCACCATCTTCATTACCTAAATGGGCGATCAAGAAATCCCCATTGTCTAATAAGCTGATGCCGTTTGGCTTTAAATCAAAGGAGCAGTCTGTTGCTAGAATGGAAAACTGATGCCCATTTTTTTCGATAATGGCAACGCCGCCATTCCAATCCGAGCAATAAATTCGGCCATTTGAAGTGGTTAATACACACTCTGGTCTGTTTAAATCTTCGCCTAAAAAGCGAATTCGGTCTAACCTAAACATTTATAAACCTCTTTTATTTTTGTAATATGCGCTGTTGATTACAATAACGACTTTTAAAACTTATTGCAAAATAAATTTATTAATGTATACATTATATGATCTGTTCAATAGAATAGGTCGTCTCACCAAGTGAGAATAAAAACAAAAAACTGGAGAATACAGATGAAGAAGATTGTTACAGCCTTAGTTTCTGGTGTTTTAGCGGTAAGTTTATCGACTAGTGTGATGGCGAAAGATCGCTATCCTGAAAGAGACATTACCAATGTCGTAGTATGGTCCGCTGGTGGCGGTACAGACGTTATTAATAGAATGATCACGTCTGAAATGGCACCATTCTTAGATGTAAACATTAACGTGACGAACCGTCCTGGCGGTGTGGCTGGCTCTTTAGGTATGAGTTATGTGCACAAATTAAAGGCAGATGGTTATACGCTAGTTGGTTTATCTGAATCCGTGGTTGCTTCTGCCGTTCAAGGTGGTTGGGATCAGCGTATGGATGTTTGGTATCCATTCATTGTTGGTGGATCGCCAGATGTAATTTCTGTTTCCGAAAACTCTAAATATAATTCTTTAGAAGATTTGATTAGTGATGTAAAAGCACACCCAAAAACAATCAAAGGCAGTGCTGGTGGCGCGGGTTCTATACATCATTTGAACTTACTTGCTGTCGCAAATGGTACTAATGCAGAATTTAACTATATTCCATATCCTGGTTCGGCTCCGGCTCAAACCGCCGTATTAACAGGGGAAGTGGATTTTGTTATTACTTCTTTAGCTGAGCAGCAACAGCTGATTAAGGGTGGAAAGCTGAAGCCTTTAGCGATGTTAGTTGAACAATCCCAAGAACTAGATGGTGTGGGCGTTATTCCATCTGCATTTGATAAATTTCCTTCTCTTACAAAGCATTTACCTATCATGCAAGCGATAGGCTTTGCGGTAAAACAAGAGGCATCGGATTCCGTAAAAGCGAAATTAACGGATGCTTTTAATAAAGCCATTGCTGGTCCGAAGTTACAAGAGTGGGCTAAATCTAATTACTATGTTCTTTCAGGACTTTCTGGTGAAGCGGCAAGCCAGGAATTTGCTTTCCTAGAGTCACTTTTCTCTTGGACATTGAAAGATTTAGGTTCTGTTAAAGTTGATCCAACAGCTTTAGGTATCCCTAAGCCATCTGAACTTTAATTATATCAAGCTCAAAAATAGAGAAAGACATTGTTTGTCTTTCTCTTCTTTGATTGTTTTGGCGCGTAAACAAAACAAACTTTGGGGGATCTATGCAACCTGAACAACTCATGGCGTTACGCCGTGCAGATCTGAAAACCTCGATAGTACTTATTATTCTATCGACCTTAATGATTATAGAAAGTTTTAGTTTTCCGCTTTCTGATAGTTATGCCGGTGTCACTAATGCTTGGTATGTATCGCCGGCTTTATTTCCTATTTTAATTGCAAGTATCTTACTTATCTGTGGTATTGCTTTATTTGTAAAAGCGCTCGTTTTTGTGAAAAAAAATGCAGGAACAGCCTCGGCGAAAGAAAGCAGTGAAAGCTGGGGACGTTTTTTTCTCCTAGTCTCTTTGATAGCCGGACAGGTTTATGGTTGGGTTCCCATTGTGGATTTTGCCCTAGCGGCCTTCGTTTTTTTATTCTTATTTATTTTTTCTTTTTATTCAGACAGCGTCTTGGTTCAGAAAAAAATACTGTTTCTTTGGACGTCCCTGTCGATTGCTCTACTGCTTATCGCTCAAGTCTTTTCACCAGGTGAAGAAGCGAGAATGTTTCTTGATTGGGGTGTTGTTTTAGTGATTGGGTTGATTGTTTTTGTGAGTAAAAATTGGGCTAATCAAACACAGACTCAAAAAGCGTGGCGATCTAGTTGGAAAGCGGCGTTGGTGGTTACCATTATTGCTTGCCCAGTATTTCGTTTAGGTATGCTTGTTCCTTTGCCTACTGAAGGTATTGTGATTGAAAAAATGGTAGATGCGAAGTACGCGATTCGAGATATGTGGAGAGGAAAATAATAATGGATATCTTGTCATCCTTTAGTGTGTTCGGTAGCACATTGTTGTCGCTTTTATCGTCGCCAACTAACCTTTTATTGTTAATAGGAGCCTCTTTTGCGGGGATTATCTTTGGTGCATTACCCGGGTTAACCGCTACATTAGGTGTTGCGTTATTAACAACGTTAACATACGGCATGGATGTCAACACCGCTTTAATTGCGTTATTGGGATTATATGTAGGTGCGATTTATGGCGGCTCTTATCCCTCTATTTTAATCAACATTCCCGGTACGGCCGCTGCCGCCGCCACAGCATTAGACGGCTACCCTTTAGCACTTAAAGGTCAAGGTGGAAGGGCGCTTGGGTTAACTACGACCGCTTCCTTAATTGGTACTTTGATGGGAATCTTGGTTTTAGTGGTGGCCGCTCCTTGGGTTGCTAAAATGGCATTGCAATTTACGTCATTTGAATTCTTTTTATTGGCGTTATTCGGAATTTTGATCAGTGGCACCTTAACGAGCCCAGATTTAGTGATTAAAGGTTGGATTGCTGGCTTACTTGGCTTAGCGGTTTCTACTATTGGTCGTGATCCTTTACAGTTTTTCCCTCGTTTTACCTTTGATATGCCTGATCTAGACCAAGGCTTAGAAGTGGTGCCTGTTTTAATTGGTGCTTTCGGTATTCCTCAAGTGATTCGTGCATTACGCAACAAGGAAAGCTTAGGGGCCATGCAAGAATTTGGACGTATTTTACCTGAATGGTCAACTCTATTTAAAAACCGCAAAAATATTACCCGATCTTCTATGATTGGTATTGGTATCGGTGCCGTACCAGGTATTGGTGAAGATATTGCTGGTTGGGTGTCTTATGGTGCTGCAAAGAATACATCCACCCACTCTGAAACCTTTGGTACGGGTGAACCTGAAGGTATTATTGCTTCAGAGACAGCAAATAACGCTTGTATTGGTGGTGCTCTAATTCCACTTTTGACATTAGGTATTCCGGGTAGTCCTCCAGCGGCTATGTTACTTGGTGCTCTTATGTTGCACGGTATTACTCCTGGTCCCATGATAGTAGTAGAAGATCCTGATTTCTTAATCGAAGTAACGGCTATTCTTGTATTGTGCTCTATTGCTATGTGGATAAACGGCATGTTTCTGGCGAAGCAGGTTGTTAAGGTGCTCAGTATCCCCGCCCCTATATTCTTACCTGTTGTTACCCTCATGTGTATTTTAGGGTCCTATGCTCTCGGTCTAAATATTTTTAACTTGTATATGATGGTTCTTGTAGGAGTGATCGCTTACTTCTTGGGAGAGATGCAGTACCCAATATCACCTCTTGTTATCGGTGTTATTTTAGGCCCTATGGCTGATGAAAACTTACGCCGAGCGATGATGGTATCAGAAGGCAGTTTGATGCCCTTTTTAGAGCGCCCTGTATCGATTCTATTGTTGCTCGTGATCGTGCTGGTTTTGTTAAGTAAAGTGCCTCAATACCAAACGTTAAAATCAATCATCTTGAAAAAGTTAGGCTTTGGTCGAACATCTAAAAAAGGAGCATAGTGTGAGTGTATTGTTAGGTTGTATAGCCGATGATTTTACTGGTGCAACGGACATTGCATCCGTACTACGCCGAGAAGGAATGCAAGTTTTACAAATCAATGGCTTGCCGACTGAAAGCGTGACCTATCCTGATAATGTGGATGCGATTGTTATTGCTCTCAAGTCTCGTACAGAGCCTGTTAAGGAAGCGGTTGATGCGTCCTTACAAGCATGCAATTGGTTGTTAGAACAAGGTGTTGTTCAAGTTTTCTTTAAATATTGTTCTACGTTTGATTGTACTGCCAAAGGGAATATTGGTCCGGTTATTGATGCGCTAATGGCACGATTAAATACGAATAAAACCATAGTAAGTCCGGGCTACCCGGTAAATGGAAGAACGGTTTATGGTGCAAATCTTTTTGTCTTAGGTGTGCCGTTGTCTGAGTCACCAATGAAAGATCATCCGTTGACGCCGATGAGAGATTCTAATCTAGTACGTTTGCTTGAAACACAAACTCAAGCTCAGGTGAATCATATTCCTTGGCAAGTGATCCAGACCGGTGAGGCAGCGATTAAACAAGAGTTTGACCGCTGTCATGATATGAAGCCAACGATCTGGGTTATGGATGCATTAACGGATAGTGATTTAATCGCTTCTACTTTTGCTGCGGAAGACATGACTCTTTTGACTGGAGGGGCGGCCTTGGCTCAAGGCTTACCTGCTTTATATAGAAAAAAAGGTTGGATGACCTCAGAGAGCTCACAAAACACTTTTAGTCTACCTGAAGGTAACTCCTTAGTGCTTGCGGGCAGTTGCTCAACCGCGACACGGGGCCAAGTGGCGTGTTTTTTGGAACAGTACCCAGGAATTGCCGTTGATCCATTGTCTTTATCCAAAGATGACAAAGAGTACGATCGACTATTTAGTTTTGTTAAAGCGAATATTGGCAAAAAACCTGTTTTAGTTTACGCCAGTGATACACCTGAAAATGTATTGGCGATTCAACAGGAACTGGGTCAGGAGGCCGCAGGAAAATTAGTGGAAGCTTGTTTGGCCCGCTTGGCCGTTGATGCAACAGAGTCTCTTGGGGTGACTCAAATAGTCGTGGCTGGTGGGGAAACTTCCGGTGCCGTGGTATCCGCTCTACAGGCAAAAACCTTACTCATAGGTGATCCTATTGAGCCAGGTGTGCCATGGACTATTTTGCAAGGCGATAAAGCCATTGGCATTGCATTAAAATCGGGTAATTTTGGGTCTAGAGATTTCTTTCTAAGAGCTTTGTCTAAAGATACAGGCGAATAATGCGCCCCAAGACACGTTAATTTTTAAGGAATATAGAATGTTTACCATTACCGTTATCTTTACCGTAAAAGAGGCGCACGCAGAAGACTTTAAGTCGTTACTGCTTAAGCAAGCTCACGATTCACTGAATAAAGAGTTAGCTTGTCGTGTTTTTGATGTCTCTATAAGCACAACTAAAGATGGTCTTGTGTCCTTCTTTTTATATGAGCTTTACGATACTGAAGCCGATTTTAAAGCCCATTTGGCGAGTGATCATTTTGTGAATTTTAACCAAGTGAGTGCCGAGTTTGTTGTCAGTAAAGTAGTGAATGATTGGCAAAAAATAGCGTAATTGATGTTTTATGATTTAGTGCATTTATCCTGATTTTAGGAATGCCATAGAGATGAGTGCTCTATGGCTTTTTTTTATGAGGAAAAACTGAGGTAATGATAAGATTTTCTGGGTTCTATTGTTAAAGCGTGGGAGCAAAAAGTGTCTTTGCTGTTTTTCCTGGAATCTCTTTGGCTAAGCGTGGTACAAGATAACCAGGCAGTTCGGCCGCGACTTCTCCCATTAATTTCTGCGCTTGATCTAAAGGTACATCAAAATGAGCCGCTCCAGCGACTGGGTCAAATAAAAACATGTAATAAGGTAATATTCCGTGTTTAAACAATGTTTCACTTAGATTGACTTGATCTGCCACTGTATCGTTTACCTTATTTAGAATCACCCCTTGATTGAATAGGGTCACACCAAGGCGCTTTAATTTTTGTACCGCAAGAGATACGGCCTTATCGACCTCGTTGGCATGGTTTATGTGAAGTACCATAATAACATCGAGTCGCGTTTGGCGAATCCATTGGAGCATATCTTCTGTGACTCTTTGAGGAATCACGACAGGTAAACGACTGTGAATGCGTAAACGTTTGAGCTGTGGTAGTGCATCAAGTGACTCGATTCTTTTGGCCAGTTGTTGATCTTTCATGATTAACGGATCGCCACCGCTAAAAATGATTTCATTAATATCAGGGTGTTGCTTGATATAATCTAAAACAGACAGCCATTCGTCTTGTGCTAACTGATTGTCGCCATAAGGAAAGTGGCGTCTAAAGCAGTAGCGGCAATTAATCGCACACGCCCCAGTAGTGATGACCAATAAACGACGTTTATATTTATGTACTAAGGCTTTTTGGGGCGTGTGATTTGCTTCGTCTAATGGATCTTGGTAATACCCCTCAACTTGCTTCATTTCTGATAGCACAGGGAGTATTTGAAGCAGTAAAGGGTCAGAGGCATTTCCCTTTTCGATTCTGTCTAGATAAGGGTATGGTGCAAGCAGTTTAAAGGGATTCGTCGCCGCTTCACTGGCAATCGTTAAGCTTCTAGGTAGTCCTACATAATCTAAAAGTTCAGGAATGGAGGTGATGGCTTTGGATAGGTGTTGCTGCCATGAAATAGCGTTTTCTGTATGGATTTTGATTTTGTTCACGTCAAATGTCTGCAAAATAATATGAATATGGGTTATTATTGCGGCAAATTAAGTGATCGCTTTGATCACTCGCTCTGTAAAAGTCCCGCAAGGCGTTTGGCTTGCTTTACTTTTTGCCTTACTCCTTATCATGAGTTGGCAAAGAGCGTTTATCTCAATGAAAACACGGTGAGGAATTATGGCAAATCATTCTACCAGCGATATGCGTACTGGTGCTAAAGTTATGGTCGACGGAGATCCATGTACAGTATTGGAAAACGAGCATGTTCGTCCGGGTAAAGGACAAGCGTTTAACCGTATCAAATTGCGCAACTTAAAAACAGGTCGCGTTTGGGAACGTACGTTTAAGTCTGGTGATTCCCTTGAAGGTGCTGATGTCATGGAAACTGACATGGAATACCTATATACCGATGGCGAATTCTACCACTTTATGGCTACAGACGGCACCTTTGAACAACATGGTGCGGATGCGACAGCGGTTGCAGACACTGTTAAATGGTTGAAAGAGCAAGAAAAATACATGATCACTCTTTATAACGGTGCTCCATTATCGGTTACTCCGCCTAATTTTATTGAATTAGAAGTAACCGATACTGATCCAGGGCTGAAAGGTGATACGGCTAATGGTGGTTCTAAACCGGCAACCTTATCTACTGGTGCTGTTGTACGCGTTCCTCTTTTCATCAATATTGGTGAAGTATTACGGGTTGATACTCGTACCGGTGAATACGTTTCACGAGCGACAGGTAAATAATACGCCTATCGTGCTTTAGTCTGTGAGCTTACCAACACTTTATTGATAAGCTCACAGGACTTGTTTTCAGCTAGATAGTGACTGTTACACCGATGGACTTCCATCTCATTCCATCACACCTTCCCAGTATACATCGATCTCCATTTTATTCGCCTAAATGGCATTTTTTCAATTTTCTAGATTGATCAATTCCAATTTAAAATCGAATGTCTCAATGTTTAATAGTACGTTATGGTTAAGATAGTTTATCAAATGAACGGTTTTGCTCATCTTCAATTCTGATATGCCAAGGATTTTTTAGGGGTTTTCTGGATTGGTATTGTATAGTTACTTTTCTTATATTGGCGTATTTTTCTTTTTCCTTTTTATTATCGAAGAGTTTACATGTATCAAAAATCCAACTGGCAGCCAAGTGCAGAGATTGCCACTTTAAAGAAGAGAGCTCAGCTATTTTCTGAAATTCGTCAGTTCTTCTATGAAAGGGATGTTATGGAAGTGGATACTCAAATATTGTCATTGGGGTCTATTTCAGATCCACATATTGAAGCGTTAAGTCTACACACAAGCGTACAAGGAGAGCCGGTTAATTATTATCTACAGACGTCTCCAGAATTTGCTATGAAACGCTTATTGTGTGCGGGTTCTGGAAGTATTTATCAATTGGGTAAAGTGTTTAGGGCGGAAGATCGTAGTCGTCGCCATGCCGTAGAGTTTACTATGCTGGAATGGTATCGACAGGATTTTGATCATTGGCAACTTATGGATGAAATAGAATCGCTGTTGAAAGCATTGACTAAAGACGTTTCGATCACTTGTGAGAGCAAAAGCTATCAAGAGGTATTTGAAGAGGTTTTGCAAATTAACCCCCATCAAGTTCAACTTAATCAATTGCAGACGATGGCCTATGAATATACTGAGTATGGCTTAGAGGAAACCGATCGGGATACTTTGTTAGAGTTATTGTTTAGTCATGTGATAGAAACAAAAATAGGTCTAGAGCGGCCATGTTTTATTCATGGTTATCCGGCCTCTCAAGCGGCACTGGCTAAAAAAATTCTAGTAGAAGGGGTTGAAGTGGCTGCACGCTTTGAATTGTATTGGAAAGGGATGGAGTTAGCTAATGGGTATTATGAGCTAACGGATGCTATGGAGCAGTCGACTCGGTTTTTGGAGGACATTGAGCAAAGGCGATTACTCAACTTACCTTCTCGTCAAGTAGATGACAGGTTAGTTGCTGCTCTTGAGCATGGCCTACCTAGTTGTGCGGGGGTGGCGTTAGGCGTCGATCGATTATTAATGTTGTTGTGCAATATTGAAACGATCAATCAGGTGATTCCTTTTGCGGATGATCGCGCATAAATATGATGTACGTATTCTATTTATAGGGGTGATTTTTGAGAAAGTTACTGATGCAGCAAATCTCTAGGTTTCTTTTTACTTGGCTTTCTTCTGTCACTATTGTGATGCTAGTTGCGATTATTTGGGGAGGAGGGACGTTTTTAAAGCAGCAACAGTTAGAAGCCTTGCAAGGTCAAGCTTCTGAGCAGTTAAATCAGTTAGGCAGTGTTTTAGAAAATGCGATCACTAAGTATCAGCATATGCCAACTTTATTAGCCTCTAATGATAGGGTGAGAAAAGCATTGCGCGACGGGCTCGCTTCCGATATTAACCAATTAAATCGTGAGTTAGAGCAAATTAATCGAATAACGGAAGCTTCAAATAGCTATATATTGGATAAAGATGGCAACACGATTGCAGCGTCTAATCATGCTCAGCAAGACAGTTTTGTAGGTAAAAACTTTTCCTTTCGACCTTATTTTAAACAGGCCATACTTGGAAGTCCTGGACGTTATTATGCGTTGGGTACGACTTCCAATCGCCGAGGGTATTTCTTTTCCTATCCCGTTTATGAAGGGGATTCTATTATTGGTGCCGCGGTCGTTAAAATCGAATTAGAGCCCTTCGAGAAACGTTTTTCTAATCAGGGGTATGAATTTCTGTTATTGGACCCCGATCAGGTCGTCTTCGGTAGCTCTCGACCCGAGTGGTTATATAAAACAGTGGAAGAGCTGTCTCATTCTGAATTAGAGCGGATTGCGAATAGTAAGCGTTATAAAGATCAGTCACTGACAAAACTACCTATTCTGTCAGTAAAAACATTTGATGAAAATTCAAGATTGATTGACTTTTTAGAAACCATTGAATCGTCAGTAAAAGCCGAGCAATTTGAGCGACGCAGTTTTTTGGAGATGCGACGTCCTCTTAGGGTACTTGGTTTTCAAATCGCGATCTTGTCGCCTTTAGCACAAATTAACGAAAATATTTTCCTTTGGCGTGCTCTCGTATTGGGTTGTATGACAATCGTTATTTTGCTGACTGTAATGGTGTTCTTGCGTCGCCGTATGCTAAGAGAACGTTCAGTAGCCAACGAAATGAGTCGTCATAATGAAGCGTATATTCGAGAGATTATTCAGAATACGCAAGCGGGTCTAGTGACGCTGGATCATGAAAAACGTATAGAGTCCTTTAACCCTGCTATTGAATCTTTAGTGGGTCATTCATTACGCCCCTTTATTGGTAAAGAACTGGACAGTCTTTATCAAAAGGAGGTTGATAAAGATGCTGAGGATCATTTCACTGACACGACTAACCATCCTGAACTTAATTTTATTACCACGGAAGGGGTGCTGAATTGCAAAGGAGAGACACCAAAAGCGGTTGAAATGACACTTTGTCCTATTGAATTGCCTAATCAGCGTAAGTATCTAGTTACGTTTCATGATATGACGGAAAGAAAGCGATATGAGCAAGAAATTACTCAATCACGTAGTGCGTTAGAGGAAAGAGTACGAGAAAGAACTTATGAATTAGAAGAGGCGAATCGCAGGTTGAGAAAAGAAATTGATGAGCATAAAGGGACTCAAAGAGAGCTTATTCAAACTGCAAAGTTAGCGGTTTTAGGCCAATTAAGTGCTGGAATTAATCATGAGCTAAATCAACCATTAACAGCAATAAGGGCCTTTTCAGATAATGCGTTAACTTTTCTTGCTCGAAGTAATTTAAAAGCGGTAGAGAACAATCTAGAGCAAATTAGTCAATTAGGTCGACATATGGGGGATATTGTTGCTCGTTTTAAAGTATTCGCAAGGAAAGGTGAGGTGCATCAAGGATCCGTCTCTTTACATCATGCTATCCAAGCGGCTTCAAGTATTATGGCCTCCCAAATAAAAGAAAATAACATTCAATTATTGCTTCCCGAAGATCAGGGGATCTTTGTAAAAGCGGATATGGTCTTTTTAGAGCAGGTATTGGTGAACTTATTGTCGAATGCGATTGATGCCGTCAATGAAAATGCCAGTGTTGATTCTATTGTCAATATCACTGTGTGTTTGTTAGAAGAACAGAAAGTGCTAATTAAAGTAAAAGATTCTGGAAGCGGTTTATCTGTTGAAGCACACAGACATTTGTTTGAGCCTTTTTACACTTCTAAGCCTCAAGGTGTTGGTTTAGGGCTTGGGTTATCGATCAGCCAACGAATTATAGAGGCGATGGATGGTCGAATTTATGCGTCAGCTATTTCAGATGGTGGGGCAGAATTTTGTATAGAGTTGATGACCCACTCCTCACTAAGTAATGACACCTTGGTGTCTTGAATCGATCTAGTGCGTTGTGGTTCGTCGTAAATTATTTTTTTTATAAAGGAAATTCCTAATATGTCCCATTCTGGTGAAGTCATACTGATAGATGATGAACGCTCTGTACGTATGGCGATAGCGCAAACATTAGAGTTGGATGAATTTAAAGTGCATGAGTTTGAGAGTGCAGCAGGTGTATTAAAGTCGATTTCAACGGACTATGCAGGAGTCATTGTGAGCGACATTAACCTTCCTGGACAAAGTGGCTTAGACTTGTTTGATGATATTAAGCAAATTGATGCCGAGATCCCGGTGATATTAATTACGGGTCATGGGGACATCAGCATGGCCGTTAATGCTATTCGTAACGGTGTATATGACTTTATTGAAAAGCCTTTTTCGAATTCTGAGTTCTTAGATGTTGTTCGTAGAGCAATGGAGAAGCGTAAGCTGCTGCTAGAGAATCGTAACTTACGACTTGAGCTCGCTGCGCAAAATGCTCCTGGTCCGAGAATTATTGGTAATACACCCGGTATCCATCAATTGAGAAGTATATTGATTCATGTTGCTGATACCGATGCAGATATTATGATTTTTGGTGAAACTGGGACAGGTAAAGAGTTAGTTGCTCGTTCAATTCATGAACACAGCTCACGAAGGGCTTTCCCTTTTGTGGCTATTAACTGCGGTGCCGTACCGGAGTCCATGATGGAGAGCGAGTTGTTTGGTCATGAAAAGGGCGCTTTTACCGACGCCAAAAATCAACGTATAGGGAAGCTAGAGTATTCTAATGGAGGGACACTTTTTTTAGATGAAATAGAAAGTATGCCTATGAGTATGCAAATTCGATTATTACGAGTGTTAGAGGAAAGAAAGGTTGAAAGGTTAGGATCGAATCATCCCATAGACTTAAATTTGAGAATTCTCGCGGCAACTAAGGTGGATTTAAAGCAACTTAGTGAAACAGGACGTTTTCGGGAGGATTTATATTACCGGTTAAATGTCGTTCGTGTGGATATTCCTCCCTTACGTGAACGTACTAGTGATATTCCGCTTTTATGGCAACATTTTGGTTTAGTTGCTTCCGCTCAATATAAAAGAGAGTCCGTACCTTTATCGGCAGAAAGGATGCACAGTTTATTAACGTATGACTGGCCAGGTAATGTACGGGAATTAAGAAACTTGGCGGAGAGATATATTTTAATGGGAGAAAGTGGTTCATTTGAATTTGATTCAATTATAACTAATGAAGCTAATCCAGGAGTTATGACATTACCAGATCAAATAGAACGATTTGAGAAAATATTATTAGAACAGGAATTATTACGACAGAAAGGCTCTATTAAGGGCACTATGGAAGCATTAGGACTTCCTCGAAAAACCTTATATGACAAAATGCGTAAATACGGTTTAGATAAAGATATTTTTAAATAAAACGCATCTAACTTATAAAAGTCTTGTTATGTAATCTTATGTAAACAAATACTTGGTAAGTTCAGTAAGTATGTTTATTGTGTTTTTATGTCATTATTGTAACGTATTGACGTTTTTATCCTTGCGAGAAAGTTAAAAAAAATATCTACGCCTTACCAAAATATCTCAAATAAGCTATGGTAATTAAACGTGCTGAATTTTTGCATAATATTTGCTGTTTATGAACATTTTTTGACTGTGTTTTAGACATACATTGCTGAATTTCCCTTTTATAAGGTTCTCGTATGAAAGCGTTTTTTGAAGTTCACCTTAGACTGGTTATAACCGTATGGATGATTTTGATCGCTGTACTAAGTCTTTTATATCTAATGAATTTTATGAAGTTCGACAGTTTAATGTCGAATGTGGTCTCCTCTAAATTAGATGTCATATCCTCATCCTTAGAAACGTCTATATTAAAAGCCGATAGACTCGGTATACCACTTAAATCAGCGAATAATGTTTCTGATCTTATGGATAAAGCGAAACAGCGAGATCAAAATGTAGCAAGTATTGATGTTATTGATTTACAAGGAAATATAATTTTTTCAACGAATAATAAATCGAATTCGACATTTCCTAACGATGAGGTAATTAGGCGGGCATTAAAATCCAATGATAAAAACTGGAACTTAAGTGCCGATGTATATTTGTACAGTGGAATGCAATTATTTGATGGCTTTGATAATTTAATTGGCAGTGTTGTGATCTCTTATGATAAAGCCTCTTTTTATGGTGTGTATTCTTTTGTTCAATTGCATTTATTAGAAATGACGGTGTTTATTTTTTTGTTTTTTGCATTAGTTGTGCTGTTGATTATTCGATTTGGTTTTGGTGACGTTACAAATATTATTAAATTGATACAAGTTCATTCAGATGGGCGAGAGGAAACGTTACCACTGGTGGTAAAAGGGAGTATCTCCTCTGTTTTTGCTGATCAAATTGAACAGAGTAAAAAAATGAAGATTATGGTGGCTCAAGAGCTTGAAGATGTTCAAGAATTGGCAAAAGAATCGCCTATAACAAAAGGTGAGCAGCGATGAATAAAGCAAAAAGCATGGCTAGCCTTATAAATAGGCGTGTTATTTTAGTGACGGTTATTAGTGCTTTATTAGCTTCTATCTTAAGTGCCACCTACACTCTTGTCGAATTCAATTTTTCTATTAAGCCGGAAATCCTAAAAAAAGCAAATGCGGTTTCTCAAGTTATTCATGATGATGTCGAGCTAGCCATTATTTCTGGCGTTCCTCTAGATCGCATTCGCGGTATGGACAGTTATTTATCTGAAACACTGAATAAATATCCAGAACTAACCTTTATCGCTGTTGTTTCTGAAAACAATACACCGCTTTATTCCGCTGGTGAGTTGCTTGATTTAAGCGATGCTAGAGATATGAGTGAAGGCGCGACTAAGGTTAACTATTTCGGGGCGTCTTTGTTTGATCGTTTAGGCTTGATAAAAGAAGAGCTATTTGGCTTTTTCCCTGCTATTTCTGGTGAGGTGCAAAATAAAGACGTCTATGAGATGAGCATTAACCATCAAGAAGTACGTGCTGGCGGGGTTTTTGTTGGTTTAAATGCTAATTTCATCCGCAGCCAATTAGCGGATATGTTTTTTGATATTGCAATTGTATTAGTTGCCGTTTTACTTGTTTGTTTTGAAGTCGTCATGGTCGTGGTGATGTTTTATATCTCAGGCCCACTAGAAGAATCCGAATCTATTTTGAAACGACAAATTGATGGAGATTTTTCTGTTAAAGAATCGGTCCCATCTAGAGGGTCAATAGGGCACTTTATTGTTAAATTGAATGAAGATTCACGTGATCTTCAAGGGAAGTTTAGTAAAACCTTTAGTAAGCTTGTTGGTTCTGACGATGATGGAAGTACAACCGCAGATGCAAAAACTCGATTACAAAAAATAGCGGAAAAATTCAATTTGCAAACCAAACTGAGTATGAAGAATGGTGACATTCTGGATGCTCGTATTCCTTTATTTGTATTCTCCTTTGCTGAAGAGCTTCAAAAGTCTTTTATGCCCCTGTTTGTTGCGGAATATTATGAGCCGAATCAGTGGATTTCTAGGGATGTTATGCTTGGTTTACCTATTTCTGTCTTTATGCTGGTTATTGCGGTATCGACGCCTTTTTCCGCTAGATGGGTAGATAAATGGGGGCAAAAGCCGCTGTTTCTATTGGGTCTTATCCCTGCTATTGCTGGTTATTTAGGTTGTGCATTTGCGCAAGACAGTATGGATATCGTCATTTCTCGTGGTATCACGGCCTTTGGTTACGCGTTAATTACCATTAGTTGTCAAAGTTATATTGCCGCGGTTGTATCTTCTGAAAATAGAGCCAAAGGGATGGCAATCTTTGTCGGTGTTTTGATGACGGCAACCATGTGTGGTACGGCGCTAGGAGCGATTATCGCTGATCGTATCGGTTATCAACCAGTCTTCTTAATTTCTGCCGTATTAGCAACGTTTTCTGGATTGTTGGCATGGAGAATGTTCTCAGGATCAATTAACACAGAAGTGCCTAAAGTATCGGCAAACGGCGAGTCAGGGCTATGGCTGTTAGCTAAAAATGTTAAGTTTGTTTCCATTATTCTCTGCTGTGCAATACCTGCGAAAATTGTGCTAACTGGCTTTTTGTATTTTATGGTGCCCTTGTATTTGGTTTCTTTGGAAGCAAGTCAATCCGAGATCGGCCGTATCATGATGATCTATTCATTAATTATTATCCCTTTAAGCCCTATCGCTTCAGGTATAGCAGATAGAACCAAAAAAATGAAAGAGCTGGTCGTATTGGGGACCTTGTTATCGGGAGCCATACTCATTTCACTTTATGGTGAGGCTTCCTTCTATAAAGTGTTGCTTGCTGTCGCTCTTATGGGGGTTGCCCATTCTATCCTTAAGGCTCCTCTTATTGCATCGGCATTAGAGGCAGCAGAATCCACACCTGAAGTCGGGCGAACCACCGTCTTAGGTATTTTAAGAACGTCGGAACGTATTGGTAGTGTATTAGGCCCTGTTATAGTGGCGGGTTTGTTAGCCTATTATGATTTTGGAGAGGCAATGATGGTTGTCGGAATCGGCATTGTCCTAGCGGGAGTAATGATGCTGCTCTTTCTTCGAAACTCGAAAGATTCAATGGTCGAGGTGAATCAATGAGGTCATTAGTTTTAGGTTTGATGATGTTTCTTGGTGGGTTCATGTCTACAGGTGCATTTGCTGATGATGGAGGGGCTAACGAAGTTGAGTCTGAGGGCTTGCCGAAAACCATCTACATGGTTGTGTGGCGAGGCTGCGAAGAGGCTTGTGAAGGTTTTCAAAGTTATTTAAAAGATTCAGGTGTTTCGGCCAAGGTGATTGTTCGTGATGCTAATCGTAATAAAAGCAAATTAGACTCATTTGTTGAAGAAGCTAAATCACTCAATCCTGATTTGGTGATTACTTGGGGAACGAGTGTGAGCAAGGGGGTTATCGGTACTATTGAAGAATACGGGAATGCAACAAAACTAGGAGCAATTCCTGTTTTATTTATGATAGTCGCTGATCCCATTGGAGCCAATATTGTTGCTTCATATGAAGATAGTGGTCGAAAAACGGTCACTGGTATTCGAAATAGAATACCAGATGAAGTGCAAATTAGAGCGATGAGAGAATATCTTCCAGTTAAGCGAGTAGGTGTGATTTACTCTGAAGCAGAGTTAAACTCAATTCTTAATACTGAAAACCTAGACAAATTGTCTAAAGAAATGGAATTTAAATTATTTAAAGAAGTGTATGTTCTTGATGATAAAGGCGTTCCTTTTCCTGGTCAATTTGATGAGTTGATGGCCTCTTTATCAGCAAAAAAAGTCGATGTCGTTTACGTTGGCTCAAGTTCTTATAACTTAGATCACTCTGATGAATTTACGGAAGCGGCGTTGAAATATCGGTTACCAGTCGCTAGTGCCTATGATTCTATGGTCACGAATTCTAAAGCACTCATTTCTGTTTCTAATAAATACTATCGTGTTGGTCGATTTGCGGGCAGCCAAGCGAAGAAAATTTTAGTGGATGGGAAAGTGCCTGGTGAGCTAGAGGTGGCCTCGTTATCTCAATTTTCTATATCAATTAATATGTCTACAGCAAAAGCAATTGATCAATATCCTCCTATCCAGTTGATTCGCTTTGCTGATTTGGTGAATGTTCAATAACAAATACATGTGACATTCAATAAAACAGTTACAACATTGAGTTGAGTATGAATGAGCTAATTAATACAGAGAATAGCAATCTAGTACTTAAAAACAGTGCTGGTGATACGTTTGTCTGTGAAAAGTTATTCATCAATGAAAAAATTAGTGACTCTACTCGAATCGAAGCACAGATATTAACAACGATCGGTTCTGCAAACGATTGGGTTGGTGCTGAGGTAGAGTGTGAAATATATGATTCTTTAGGACAAAATCGAAGTGTTAATAGAGTCTTTAAAGGTTTTGTTACTTCATCTAAGGGGCTTACCCAGCAAATAGATAGCAGTTACTTTGGCATGTCTTTGGTGATAGAACCTTGGATTAGGCTTCTTGCATTTAGTAAGCAGTGTCGTGTATTTCAAGAGCAGACAGTAGAAGATATTGTAACGTCTATTTTTGATGAGCTCGGCTTTAAAGGGCAATATCAAGTTAAAAGCATGCCCTCCACTAAAAGAGAATATTGCATTCAGTTTGGAGAGAACGATTTCGAATTTGTGACTCGTTTGTTAGCTGAAGAAGGTGTTCATTTTTATTATGGAAAGGACTCTGATTCTTCAACTCTTTTCCTTCAAGATGCATCGAAACCTTTCTCGCAAGATAATTTAGTCGTGCTGGATCATTTTGCAAAATCGATGGGTGACTATGAGATTACCAGCAAATGGGAAACGGAAAGGAATTATCATAGTGCATCACTTGAGATTGCTAATTTTGATTATAACCAATCAAAATTAATCTTAAGTAAAGAAAAGTCAATGAATAACGCTGTCTCCGGGAATGCTAAATTGAAGGAGTATCGATATCCTGTCTCTAGCCCTACTGGAAAGTATTCAGATTTAGCGGCCGCTCTTGTCACGATTCAAAAAGCTCAAGTTGAAAGTCATCACAACCGTGTTTATGGAGAGACGAATTCATTTGATTTAGCGGTTGGTCATTATATGGAAATGAGTTCCCATATAGACAGTAGCCAAGAAGGCTCTTTTTTAATTACTGAAATAGATTCTACTTTTGAGTTATCAGGACAGCAGGTATTAATAAAACACGTTGGGTTTGTGTGTGTACCTGACACTCATACTTTCTATCCAAGTCAGAAAGAAAAACCTGTATTACATGGTCTACAGACAGCTGTAGTTTCTGGTAAAAAAGATGACGAGCCTGCTTGTGACGACTTTGGACGAGTAAGAATTAAGTTCCATTGGGATTCTGAGACAGGGGATAAAACCAGTTGTTGGGTTCGAGTAGCCCAAGCCATGGCGGGTAATGGTTATGGTTTTCAGTTTTTACCTAGAACAGGCCATGAGGTGCTAGTTAGCTTTATTAATGGCGATCCTGACCAGCCAGTAATTGTATCAAGTGTCTATAATAGTAATCATAAACCACCTTATGCCACAGCAAATACAACTCAAACTGGCTTTAAAACCAAGCAAAAGGGGGAGGCCAATGAACTGCGGTTTGATGACAAAAAAGACAGCGAGTCTTTTTATTTGCATGCGGCAAAAGATTTTTCTCATGATACGGTAAATGATCATACTGAAACCATTGGTGGAGAAAAGAAAACCACAGTAACAAAAAGCATCACAGAAACGGCCGACGTTAATTATTCATTAACGACAAAAGAAAACATTACTCTTAAATCTGATAAAGATTATTCACTAGACGCAAAAGACTCTATTTCTGATAAAAGTAAGACCATCACGTTAACAGCAACCGATAAAATTAAGCTGGTAGTTGGTGGCAGCCAGATAGTCATGACGGATTCAAAAATTGAGATATCAAGTCAAAATGTTGACATTAGCGGATCATCATCACTGACGTTAAAAGGCGGGAGCTTTTCATTAAAAGCGAATCCTATGGATTTTAAATCTGATGGCAATATGAATTTTACGGCGGGAATGAATTTAACCATGAAGGCGGGAATGGATTTTTCTGCAAAAGGGTTGAATGCGACTCTTCAGGGGGATGTGAAAGCAACGGTAAAAGGCAGTGCAATGGCTGAACTGTCCGCAGGTGGTCAGACAACGGTTAAAGGCGCAATAGTGATGGTGAATTAAATGTATAAAAAAATTCCTTTCCAAGATTGTAAAATGTTATTCACTCATGTGGAATTATCTGAGGAGGCGATGGCACTTATAAATCAAGATTGCTCGCCAAAAGAAGTCATCGATATTTTGCAGAAAGAAAAGATGTTTTTGGATTTGACTCACTTCTTTTGCCACGCGTTACCCATGAGAGAGGTGATTTGGTGGACGGTTAATTCTTTAGAAATAAGAGAAGAATCTTGGTCTCCAGCTGAGCTCCAACTCTTACAAGATTGTAAACGTTGGGTCAAAGAGCCACAAGAAGGTCAAAGGCGAGCGATAGAACAAAGATTAAAAATGATCAAAAACAGCAGTGCCATATTTTGGTTGGCGCAGGCTGTGGTTTGGAATGGCAGTGGAAGCATTGCAGCAATCGATGCCCCCGTTGTTTATCCGAAAGAGTTTTTGTATTCAAAAGCCGCTGCTGGGGCGATTAATACCGCGGCGGTGGTCCCTGAATGGAAAAACTATACCCCTTACTATACATCGGTCTTTGCCATGGCTATTGATTTAGCTAACGGTGGTCCTGGAATGATAAAGAGATAGGAGAATGCAACTATGCCACCTGCTGCTCGTTTAACTGATATGCATGTTTGTCCGATGCTGACACCAGCGTTGCCCCCGATTCCACATGTCGGTGGACCGGTCATTGGACCTGGTGCACCTACTGTTCTAATTGGCATGCTACCAGCAGCTAGATTAAGTGATATGTGTGTTTGTGTAGGGCCACCTGATTCCATTATAAAAGGCAGTGCCACAGTACTTATTGGTGGTGTTCCTGCCGCAAGAATGGGGGATAGTACGGCACATGGTGGATCTATTGTCCTCGGACTACCAACAGTAATGATTGGGGGTTAAGTAATGAATATATTAGGAAAACATATATGTTAGATGCGTTAATAGAGCCCATTTCTGCCGATACCCCTTGTGGTGAGTACCTTAAAGATAATCGTTCCGTATATCGTGGTTATCGGAATGCGTTTAACATTGCTCAATCATCATTTAGGCGCCTTATAGAAGACCCCGATGCGCTAAATGATGATGAACTCGTTTTAGCAAATTCAGACAACTGGAACAGTTTATCTAATGAATGCAGTGATTGTTTGAAAAATATTTCTAAAGACATGGAAATATTCTCTTGGCATGCGGTTGCTCAATTATTTAGCAAAGAACCCTTAGAAAATCTATCGAACTCACTTAGTACTTTTGATTATATTGTGATCAACTTTTGGGATTCTCTTCATCCTATGCCTCCAGAAGGTAAATTAAAGGGAGAGAGTGATGCTGAAAAGCAAAAAGAATTGGCCGAGACTCGTATTAAACCGTTATTGCAATTAGTTGGGGATACGGCGGAAAGTGGTCTTTTGTATATGCCATTACAAATGCAAACCTTAATCGATGACATTGATTATACGAAATATCTTGCGGCCGAAAAAAACGGTTCATTATCTCAAGTTAAAGAAAATGCCATGAAGGCTTTAGCAGGCGAAAAAGAGGAAGTCACAGAACGTATTTTGGCATTAGGTAGCATTTATGACTCCCTTATTAGTATAGAAGCAACTATCTCGGCTCAATGTGTAAAGGTGGGTGCACAGGGCGTTAGCTTTAAATTTGTTAAAGCAATAGTTGAAAAAATCATAAGCTCCATGAAATACATGATAGGAGATGGCTTTAGTAAATGGCCATTGGACAAAGAGGACGCTCCGGTAGAGCTAGAAAGTGACACGCACGAATTATCTACTGATGAAATCGTTAGCTCTGCTGATAGAGAGCAAGCACAAGATGCGCTTAATTCACAAACCGTCCAACAACACCAAACAAACAGTTTTGATCCAAGTAATGCGGCAATGAATCGCGAGCAAGCTTTTATGGAGCTACAAAGAGTAGCCGACTATTTTTTGAAATCCGAGCCACATAGCCCGGTGTATTTATTATTAAAAAGAGCAATACGCTGGGGTGGGATGTCACTGCCTGAACTAATGGATGAGTTGGTTGGTGATGACGCCTCTGTGCAATATCGAATTAGTCAATTGGCTGGCATGGAAAGTGCGGACCATGTTAGTTCTATTAAAGTTGAAACTCGTAATTATCAACCAGCATCATCGTCACCAATAGTGCGTGATATTCCTGTTGCAGAAGAGACGAACTCTAATATGGTCCTCCCAGAAAGTGATGAATCACCCTCTGTAATAATTGAGGATGATCAATCAGATAATCAAGAGTCGGGTTCTAGTGATGCTGGAGTTTCAAGTTTTCAGTGGTAGTGTGTAAATAAATGGTGAGTCACATAATGTGATAATTTAATTAACGAAATGAGGGAATCAAAATGGCTTCTATATTCATGAGAATTGATGGTCTTACCGATATTAAAGGTGCGGCTACAGTTGAAGATATTGGTGGAAAAAAAGGTTTTTTTGCAATTAATTCGATGACCTGGGCTGCATCTCGAAGTGTTTCTGTCAATATCGGGAACGCCAACAATGCGGATACAGGTACTATTTCATCTAGTCCTGTGAGTATCTCTCGAGCATCAGATGGTGCTTCTCCTTATCTTACAACGTTCTTATTTGCTCCTGGTAAAGATGGTAAAACAATTGAAATCGTTTTAACTAAGCCTGACCGTGGCGGAGAGGGTGTTGTTCCTTATTTAATCATTACTCTAGAAGGCGCTCGTGTTGGTGATTACAGCGTATCTGGCTTTGATGGTGGGTTGCCTGATGAGAGTTTCTCTTTAGTGTACACGTCGGTTTCTCAAGTTTACTACTATGAAGATGAGAACGGTACGATTGCGAAGGGTGATACGGTTAAGTTCGATTGTCCAACAGCGAAGTTAGTTTCTAAAGCTAGCCTATAAAATATAATTATTCAGGAGGTTCAACGTGGCTTTAAATTCACAGCATAAGCGCGTAAGTAAAAACCGCGTCAGCATCACTTATGATGTTGAAACGAATGGGGCGTTAGAAAATAAAGAATTACCTTTTGTTGTAGGGGTGATTGGTGACTTTTCTGCGCATAAAGACGATCGTGAAGAACTTGAAGACAGAACGTTTTATCAAATAGATAAAGATAACTTTGATACGGTGATGAAGCGTGTTGGACCAGAATTGAAATTGAAAGTAGATAACACGCTTTCTGATGATGGTAGTCAATTTGAAGCGGCGTTGAAATTTTCTTCGATGAAAGATTTTGAACCAGATTCTTTGGTTGAAAACGTTGAGCCTCTTAAAAAACTTGCTGAAACACGTCAGCAGCTGAAAACATTGCTATCGAAGGCCGATCGTTCTCGTGATTTAGAAAAGTTATTAAAAGAAGTTTTACAAAGTGCAGATACGATTAATGCTCTTTCAAGTGAGCTAGGCGTAGAACCTAAAGGAGATGAATAATGAGTACAGAATTAGACACTCAAACAGCTGCACAAGCAGAAGAAGGTTCTGTTAGCTTTTTGGATAGAGCGATTGCAGCAACGACACAAACACCTGCGGATACAACAAAAGAGCTGTTTTCTGTTCTTGCAGAGCAAGCGCTAAGCGGTACAGTGGTTTGGGATAAAAATGTTACTAAAACGATTGAAAACGCGATTGCTGAAATTGATAAGCAAATGTCGATACAGCTTTCAGCCATCATGCAGCAAGAAGAGTTTAGGCGACTGGAAGGATCTTGGCGTGGTTTAGGCAAATTGGTACGAGAAAGTGAGACGGGCCGTAGTCTAAAAATCAAACTAGTTGATTTTCAAAAAGATGAGCTATTGGATCAGTTTGAAGATGCACCTGCAGTGGATAGAAGCCCACTTTTTGATGCGCTTTATCAAAAAGAATTTGGTACCGCTGGTGGTGAGCCTTACGGTTTACTCGTTGGTGATTTCCAATTTTCGCACAAAGATGAAGATGTTGCTTTATTGCGCTATATGGGGGAAACAGCGGCGGCAAGTCATGCACCGTTTATTGCAGCCGCAAATCCTGACATGTTTGAGTTCAATTCTTTTGAAACTTTCAATGAAGGCAAGCCGGTTGCTGCGGGTTTTGATTCTCCTTCTTATGCCTCTTGGAATGCTTTTAGAGAAAGTGATGATGCTCGCTATGTTAGCTTAACCTTACCGCAAACATTGGCTCGTTTACCATACGGCAAGAAAGGCTTATCAACAAACAGCTTCGATTTTGAAGAGCTTAGTAACGACTCTGATGGCAATCCATTACCAAAAGATAACTCTCAATTAGTTTGGTCAAATGCGGCTTTTGAGTTGGGGTTAAAAATGACTCAATCGCATACTGCGTTTGGTTGGTGTACCGCTATCCGTGGTTTGGATAATGGCGGTAAAGTAGAAAACCTACCTAACTTAACTTATAAGTCGTTAGCTGGTGATCTACAGCAGCAATGCCCAATTGAAGTGAACCTAACGGATGAGCGTGAAAAAGAGTTAAGTGATCTGGGTTTCTTACCATTGGTTCATTATAAAAATACCAATTACGGTGTGTTTATCGGTAGTCAAACAGCGCAGAAACCAAAAGTGTATACAGACCCTGATGCGACTTCAAATGCCGCTATTTCAGCCCGTCTTCCTTATATTATGGCTAGTAGCCGTATCGCACATTACTTGAAAGTGATGGGGCGTGACATGCTAGGGTCAAATTTAGAAGCAGCTGACTTACAGAAAAACCTACAAACTTGGATTGATCAATATACCAATTCAGGAGCGACAGGTAATGCGGAGCGTTCTAAAACACCATTATGTGAATCGGCAATTAGCGTAGTTGAACAGCCTGGTCGTCCAGGTTCTTATTCCGCGGTGGCTCATTTACGACCATGGTTGCAATTAGAAGAACTCACGACTTCTGTTCGGATGGTAACGAAAATTCCGGGTTAAGTTGTTCGTTTCTTTGGTATTGGATGTTTGGGTGTGAATGACAATGTTTAAAGAGTCTTTGCAAAATGAGTTTAATAAACTCGATGCTGATCATGATGATTATCTTTTCTGTGCGCTGAAATTGTTAGCAGAATTGGATGAAGACATGTTAACAAATAAACGTATGTTAACTTCGTCAATAAGTCATTTGATCGCCAAAATTGATGAAGCACTCTCTGAACAAGTATCTAAAATTATTCATCACTCAGATTTCCAATTATTAGAAGCTACCTGGAATGGTGTGTATTCTTTGGCTCATTTACCTGTAAATGCTCACAAAGTTAAAGTCCGGATTTTGGACTTAAGCTGGGAGGAGTTATCTCATAATATGAATAACTCCATCTCATTAAGGCGTACCCTTTTATATAATTTGATTGGTAATCAAGAGCTTAATACATCGGGAGGACAACCGTTTGGTTTGGTTGTTGTTGATCGAGCTGTCTCATTTAGCTTGGATCAAGATTACGATGATATTTACACTCTCGAATTACTCGCTGGGTTGGGTGACTTATGTCTATGCCCTTTTATTTTTTCTCCTGCAAATGACTTCTTTGGTGAATCCGGGGCGGATTGGTTATCGGATACCCGCCGAGTGGAGAAAATTCTAGCTGGCCCTGAGTTTACGTCGTGGCAACGTTTAAGGCATTTACCAGAGGCTCGTTATCTGGGAATGGTCCTGCCAAGAATTAAATTAAGGGATCATTATTCGAATGATTCTTGTTCTAAATTTATTTTTGATGAGGCTTTTCAAAGAAATAAAGGATTATGGGGAAGTTCTGCGTTCTTATTTGCAAGCATTGCGATGAGAGAATTCAATCGAATTAATTGGTTTGGTTTTATGAAATCCCGTTGGCAAGATCAATATACGGGTGCATTAGTAAATGTTCCTCGAAATAATGTTGGCTCATTTAGCACTTATAACCCAACGCCTGATGTCAGAATGATTACTGACATGGGGGTCTTTTATGCAGAGCAAGGTTTTATCCCTCTTTGTCATAGTTTAATCACGGACAAATACTTCTTTAGAGGAAATAACTCGATTTGGAGAACGAGAGGAGAAGAAGGCGATGCTGTTATGGCGCAATTGCAAACGACATTAATGGTATGCCGAATCGCTCATTATTTAAAAGTTCAAATTCGTGGAATGATTGGTAACTTTCAAACAGCACAAGAGTGTGAGCAGTATTTGAACCGATGGTTAGATAGGTACTCAAGTAACTTATCGAGTGCGGATGAAGCTACCTTAGCGAAGTACCCTCTTAGTAAAGGATCTGTCGTTGTTAAAGAAATTGAGGGTGAACAAGGTCGGTATTCCTGCGATGTCATTATTCAGCCACAGTATCAATTTGATCATGTGTGTGGGGAGCTTATGCTCTCAACAGATTTAGGCGCTGATTCTAGTCGTTCAAATGGAGTATTAGCATGATCTTTTGGAAAGCTTTTTTAAAAAGCGATCAGAATAAAGGTGATGAGATTCTGGAATCTATTCGGTATCAATTAAGCACATTATTAAATTCTGAGGCGCCAATGATAGGGTTTTCGAAAGGGTTTAGAGAAGTAGACGCTTCCAATATGCGTTTTGGTTTAGATAGCTCTTATAGCATATCCAGTCAAATGGATAAGGATCAATTTGCTCGCTCAATTGAGTCATGGGTTCGGTCATTTGAGCCTCGTTTAAATGATGTCAGTGTTTTTATGGAAGAAAGTGATCCTAGAAAAAATGTTATTTGCTTCTCTTTAATGGCAAAAGTAAAAACAGAGAATGGAAATCATGTATTTCTTTTCGACTCCAATATAAGTTTGTCTGATCAAGTGGCAAATTTAGAGGGCCAGGAAGTTGTCTGATCAATTGATGCGTTACTTTGAAAGAGAGTTAGCCTATGTTCGGAAGTCGCTTTCCGAATTTGCCCAGTCGAATCCTGAGCAAGCGAATGCGCTCAAGTTGAATCAACGTAGTAATGAAGATCCTAATATAAGTCGATTAATCGATGGTATGGCTTTATTGACGGCAAAAACAGAAAAAAAGTTTGATGAGCAATTACCTGAACTGTTACAAGATTTGTTTAATATTCTATATCCAGGTTATTTACAGATTTCGCCAAGCTATGTTCCTGTCACTCTTAATGAAGATTTAGATAAACTCTCAGAACCTGTGTTGCTCCCAAGAGGCTCTCAGCTGTCAGCCGTATTAGACGGGTCAGAGGAATGTCTATTTTCTACCGTAGCCGATTTACAAATCGACCCTTACTATATTCAAAACATCCGTGCAGAGTCAGCGCCTTTTAATTTTGTTACGCCGAACAACTTGAAACAAGCGGATTCAGTTATTCAATTAGAGTTAGCGTCTGTTTCCCCTGATGCTGAATTTTGTCAATTGAATTTAAAACACTTTGATTTCTATGTTCGAGGGTTTGAGAATAATTCTAAGGGCCTGATAGATTTATTATTATTGAATACAGAAGTCATTTCGATTGTTTCTTCTGAAGGCGAGCAGATCGAAGTTTCTCCTTCACGTTTGAAATCTCGTATTTCTGATCCTAGCTTTCAATGGTTGCCCAAGTATGGAAACCATTTTAGTGGTTTTGATCTATTACGAGATTACTTTATTTATCCAGATAAAGCGGCTTACTTTAGGATTGAAGAGCTTGGTGATGAACTTACTTCTTTCTCCTCTTCTTCCTTAACCGTCAATTTTTTTGTAAAACAGCTTCCCGTTGAATATTTACGCTTATTCGACCGCAACGTCTTTAGTTTAAATACTGTTCCGACGATTAACTTATTTGAATGTCGAGGTGAACCGGTCAAGTATAATTTCTCTCAGTTATCTGTTCCTGTTATTGCGGACTTGCATTCAATGAATGAAAAAATTGTAGTCGCAGTGGATAAGGTGTACGAAGTGTTGCCGACGGGTGAAATTGAATTGAGCCCTCTCTATGAAGGTGGTTATTGGTTTGATGATACGCAGGCACAATGGCAAACCCATCAAACTTGGAATGAAAAAGGTGAGCGAAAAGTTACACTGTCGCTAAGTTACCTTTCTCCTCCACAAACACAGAGCAGTGTGTTGTTGTCTATGCAATTAAAAGCCTGTAATGGTCGTCTGCCATGCTTGTTATCTGAAAATCACTCTGTTGCGCTTTTAGAATCTATAGAGTTACCAGGTGTATTATCGCTTCTGAGTACACCGACTGCACCACAATACCCCAATCTAGATAATCAACTGAATTGGCGCTTTATTGCATTACTGAATGCGAATTTTTCCAGTTTAACTCAGTCTGATGATCCAATAAAAGTACTGCAAGAATCCCTCCGAATGTGTACACCTGAAAGAGTTTGCCCGCAAGCTGACGCGATAAAACAAGTTTCTTATCAACATATTGTGTCGCCAATGAGGGTTAATCAGCAATCTATTTTTGCTTCCGGTACAGTAGTTAATATCATGCTCGATGACAGTATATTGTCTGGAGATATTGCGATATTAGGCGAAGTTTTAAATTTATATTTAAAGCAATTTTGCAGCTTTGATCGTTTTATTCAACTACGAATCAAGCGTTTTGGGAATGACAAAGCCAGTATTGAGTATGAGAAAGTGCATGGGAGTCAGTTATGTCTTTAACGGCAACCATGTTCAATAACCCTCAACAATTTGAGTTTGTACAAGTAGTTCGTTTGTTGCGGCAAATATCACTAACTAAAAAAATACAATATCAATCGGATCCTATGCCTGTAGGTGATAATTTTGATGTGGTATCAATTGAAAATACATCTCAAAAAGTGAAAGTAACGGTCGGTTTAGAGGCATTATCTGGCTGTCGAGGTGTTATTCCGGATTATCTTTACCACGAATTATTACAAAGTTTGCATGATGATAGTTCTTCTCTACAATCCTTTTTAGATGTTTTTAATCAGCGATATTTAGAGTTGTTATCGAATGCTGTTACTACTCGTAATGCATTGTTGAGAGAAGAGCAGGAAGCGATCTTAGGTAAAACCTTAACGAGGCTCAGTCAGAAAACGGCCTTATCTCAACTTTATGCCTTACCCAATAGTCTTTTAGATAAATCAGATCCAAGCATTTTACGTTTTAGTTTTCTTATGGGGTTAAAAACTCGCTCTCTTCAAGGATTAAATCAAATACTGCGTGAGTACTTTAAATTAGATGTTGAGTCAAATGTGATTGCTAGCACTCCCTATCGAATGCCTAAACAGAGCTTTAGTCGGCTAGGAAGTCGTGTAGGACGTAACAATCAGCTAGGAGGAGGACTTTTATTAGGAAAACAAGGAACTCAACTTTATCAGGCATTAGAAATCCGAATACAACCAGCAAGTAGAAAAGAATACCTCAGTCTTTTGATGAACTCGCATTTTTCGAGTACTTTTCGACAGTTGGTGTCTGCATATTTACGAGAAGTTGTAGATGTGAAAATTTATTTGTTTGTAAAAAGGGCTTATATAGACGCTCCGGTTCTTTCCTCAAGCAATCTTGGTTTTCGGTTAGGTGAAGCAAATTGCCTTTCTCCCGAAAGAAAATTAAACGAATATCGTAAAATTCTACTGTAACCAGAGAGATTATTATGTCATACGTAAAGTTGGGAAATTTAGTAGGTAAGTTAGATTCAAGTTTAAGGGATGCTTTAGAACAGGCCGCAGGTGATGCGATGTCTCAAACGGTCAGTTCAATTGAGATTGAGCATTGGTTACTACAAGTAATTGCATTGAATGACTCCGATTTTAGCTCATTTCTTAAAAGCCAAAACGTAGATGTGACCGCACTGGTTGGGGAGTTATCGAATCGTATTGAACGTTTACCAAAAGGTGCGACGGGCCAGCCAACGATTAGTGGTGCCTTAAGCGAGTTAATGGAAGAATCTTGGGTGCAGGCGTCCGTTAATTTTGGACATGGAAAGATTCAGAGCTTACATCTGTTGCTAACACTTTTACAGACCGATGCGTTTGGTATTCAAAAACTAAAATTGAATAGCTTACAATCTATTTCAACTGAAGCGTTAAATGGCAAAATTGGCCAGTTAAAACAACCTTCGTCGGCTTCTTCTACTGGCGGGTCAGGTTCAGCAACAGAGCAACCTTCCGCTGGCGGTGCGTTAGAAAAATACACAGTCAATCTGACGCAACAGGCTCGAGACGGTAAGATTGATCCAATTTCTGGGCGGAATGTTGAAGTTCGCTTAGCTATTGATATTTTATGTCGTAAGCGCCAAAACAACCCTATTTTAGTCGGGGAACCAGGCGTAGGTAAAACCGCAGTGGTTGAAGGTCTAGCCTTACGTATTGTCAGTGGTGAAGTTCCTCCTATTATACAAGGTGTGGAAATTCACTCTTTAGATTTAGGTCTTTTACAGGCCGGAGCAAGCATTAAAGGCGAGTTTGAGAATCGCTTGAAAGATGTTATCAATGAAGTTAAAAGCTCTGAAACCCCTATCATTGTTTTTATTGATGAAGCTCACACATTGATTGGTGCAGGTGGTGCCGCAGGACAGAACGATGCGGCTAATTTATTGAAGCCAGCGCTTGCCCGTGGTGAGTTCAAATCTATAGCCGCTACTACTTGGGCAGAATATAAAAAATATTTTGAGAAAGACCCTGCTTTGACACGTCGTTTCCAAGTGGTAAAAGTGGAAGAACCAAGTGCAACAGATGCTATGCAAATGCTGCGAGGTGTGGCGGCTTCATTGAAGAAACATCATAAGGTCTTTATTCGCGAAGATGCTTTAGATGCCGCCGTGAATTTGTCTATTCGTTATTTACCATCGAGACAATTACCTGATAAAGCCATCAGTCTTTTAGATACGGCTTGCGCTCGTATTGCTTTAACTCAAGGAGCAAAGCCTGAACGTGTTGAATATTTAGAACAGAAAATTCGTTATTTAAACAGTGAGCTAGAAGCCTACAAAGTGGAAGATGCTGTATTAAGTGATTTATCAGAAGATAGACAATCCTTAGTCGACAGTATTGCTAAGCGACAGGTCGAGCTTGATGCCTTAAATGAGAAATGGCAACAAGAGCTAGATCTCGTTCAGCAAGTAATTGTTCTGAGTGATGAAATTCAAGAGCAACAAGAGCAAGGTGCGGTAAATTCGGAAAAACAAGTGCAATTACAAGGCTTGCTGAATCAGTTATCTGAGGTTCAAGGAGAGTCTCCATTAGTGTATTCCATGGTGGACTCCAGTGTGATTGCTGCTGTGATTTCAAGTTGGACCGGTATTCCTGCGGGCAGCATGGTAAAAGAAGAGGTTGCGGCTCTGCTGACGCTAGAAGATGCATTGCATAATCGTGTTATTGGTCAAGAAACGGCTATTGGTGAATTAGCAAAAAGTATTCGTATTTCCCGAGCAGGTTTAACAGATAGCCGTAAGCCTGTTGGCGTCTTTTTAATGTGTGGCCCAAGTGGTGTCGGTAAAACTGAAACAGCGATGGCGTTGGCCGATCAAGTTTTTGGTGGAGGCGATAATTTAACCGTTATTAATATGACTGAGTTTAAAGAAGAGCATAAAATTTCGATGCTTTTAGGCTCGCCTGCGGGTTACGTTGGGTTTGGTGAAGGGGGTGTGTTAACTGAAGCGATTCGTCGTAATCCATACTCCGTTTTATTATTGGATGAAATGGAAAAAGCGCATCCAGGTGTGCATGATTTGTTCTATCAAATTTTTGATAAAGGGCATATTAAAGACAGTGAAGGTCGCACTATCGACTTTAAAAACACCATTATTATCATGACGTCTAACGCCGCTGATCAGGCCATTTGTGATATCTGTGAAGAAACGGATGAACGCCCTGAAAATCAAACTTTGGTTGAACGTATTAGACCCGCATTACAAACTTTCTTTAAACCCGCCTTTTTGGGGCGTGCGACTATCGTACCTTATTACCCTTTAAACTCAGAAGAATTAGCAAAAATTTCGGTGATTAGTTTGAATCGAATTGCTAAAAAACTGGCAGAAAAATATAAAGCGACTTTCACTTGGGATGATAATTTTATTGATTTCATTGTGTCACGTAATACGGATCCGACAACCGGTGGTCGTGCTATAGAGCAAATTATTAACCGTGCTTTGATGCCGAAATTAGCGGAAGAGTGTATTCAGCGTTTAAGTGAAGGGTTAACAATTACCGAGGTAAACGTAACCGTGTCTCCAATGGGTGAATTTCAGCTGACTATCGCGTAAACGAGGCATATTGTGCATTTTACTCAGTGGATCAAAAAAATAACGATGTTAACCACCGTTGTAATGGGTGTTAATTCAGCTTTTGCAATCGATAGGTTGTATCTTGCGACTCAAATATGGGAGCCGTATCAGACTGTAGATGAAAAAGGTAACATTGGAGGGATTGCGGTAGAACGGGTCCAATGTGCTTTACGCCGAATGGGGCAACCGTATGAAATTCAAGTAATGAGTTGGGATAAAGCTCAGCTATTAGTTGAAACGAGTAAAATGCACGGTTATTTTGCTGGGTCTCTAAGTAAGTCAAGGGCCGCTTATGCGGTTCCTTCTGGGCCGGTTGTTTCTGAAAAATTATCATTGTTTGTATCCCCAGATGTATCTACAAGTATTGATGATGAAACAGCGAAGTATAACTTGCGATTTGGTGCCAAGTTTAATACCAATAAATGGCTATCTTTAAAGCAAGGTGGCTATAACGTAATTAAAAAACCAAGGGATGCTACCTCGTTATTGCAAATGCTGTGGCAAGGTGAACTAGATGTTGCCTTAGAATATGAACTGGTTTTCGAGCATTCCATGAAAAAATTGGACATTCCCTTGGATTACTTTAAGCGTATAGAGCAAGGCACTCAAGATTTAGCGGTGCATTTCTCTAAAGGGTTTGTTCGACAAAATCCAACATTCTTAACTGGTTTTAATAAATCGTTACGCTTATGTCTTTGAATATAGTGGATAAAGAGTAAATTATGAGTCTTAGTTTACAACTGGTTGAATTACCAGAAAACGAGCAAGTAGCCAGTAGACAAATTTCCATCTCTAATGCGGGTGGTACTATTGGGCGCTCGTTTGACTGTACTGTTCAACTGCCTGATTTTGACCGTACCCTATCTCGCGTTCATGCCGAAATAGTATTAGCCCCAAAAGGGGGATATCAAATTATTGATAGAAGTACGAATGGTGTGTTTGTAAATGGTCGCCTACTTGGCAAAGGTGGGAAGCATGAACTGTCGGACGGTGACAATATTAAGATGGGAGCTTATACCTTATTAGTTAGTGATATAGAGTCGTTGTTTGCCTCAAAAGATGAAGATCTTGATGTATTGAGTCAATCATCTCATAGTGAGCCAGACTCTAATCAGTTTGATGTGAAAAATCTAGAAACAGATCGCTCTTCTTTTAATGATGGCTTTTTACAAGATGAATCAGATTATGACGCCTTTTCTGTTGCTCAAAATCAGTCTCGTTCTTTTTCAAAAGAAAATGTCACCAGTCAAGATGTGTTTGGTTACGATCCTTTTGATGACTCCCAAGATGATATTGTGATGAAAGGTAAAGTATCGAACTCGTTGCTGGATGAGGATTCTTTAGAATATAAAGTTGATCCAGAAATGAGGCCAATTCAAAGAGTTAGTAGCAATAGTGAGGTCAGTGAATTGCAAGATAGTGTGACTCGCTTGAAGCAAATCGTTGAACAGCAGCAGAGCGCATTATCTAGCGCTATTGCTCATGAGCGGCTAATGGCTTGTTTAGAAGTCTCGTTAAATAAATTTTTAGAGGATTTACACCCAGATCATTTGGAAGAAGAATTTAATGATTATATCTCTGGGTGGGGATCAAAAGACAAGAAATATTGGAAATTATACAAAAAACAATTTATTCGCAAAAAAGAGAAAGGTGAATATTACCGCCAGTTTTACGCAATTTTGTTTGAGGAATTTAGAGGAAAACAATGAGGATTATTCTATTTGAAAGAGCTACTTTATTATTAATTAGTGCATTGCTTTTAATTGCTTGTAGCTCAAATTCACCCGCATTTTTATCTCCCTATAAAGTGGAATTTAATGTTATTCCAACCGATGATATTAATATTTATTCGGATGATGAAGCTCGACCGGTTAAAGTCAGAGTTTATCAATTAAATGAAATTGGCCCATTTAAAAATGCAGATTTTTTAAGTTTATATAATAAAGATAGAGAAATTCTTGCCGATTCGCTTATTGATGTCGTTACTTTGCCTCCCGTAATTCCTGGCGTCGCGCAGAAACTGAGCTTAGATATTCAACAAGAAGCTCGTTATTTAGCTGTACTTGTTGAGTTTGCAAATTATGAAACGACGACCACTAAATCTTTTATTGGGTTAGTGGAAGATCCTGATGAGCACTCTGTGTTTATTCGTATAACCAGTACCAAAATTGAATTAACTCAGCCAGTTGAATCAGCTTGGTGGCAAATATTTTGAGGAGCGTAGCGTGAGACGTCATCGTAAAGTCGTTTGGAACGAGGGGATGTTCGTTGCTCCTCAACACTTTCAGCAGCAAGAGCGCTATTTTCATCATTATATGGAGCAGTATATCGCTCAATCGACAGGAGCTCACCGTTATGGTGTTTCCACATTAGAAATTGATGAGCATCGCTTAAAAATAGGTAAGGTTGCTGTGACTCAATGTCGAGGCGTTTTTGCTGATGGAACGTATTTTGAGAATACTCAAGAATTGATTTTAGATATTCCAAATGCGACGTTGGAGAAGGTCGTCTATTTAGCTTTGCCGATCTCCATAGAAGGCGCAAATGAGTACGGAAATGAGGCGGAAAACAAACGCTATATTAAAGTCCCAATTAACTTGTTTGATTCCAGTGATGCTAGTCAAAGCTCTGTTGAAACGATTCTATCCGAGCCCAATGTTCGTTTAGTTTTAGAAGGAGAGGAAGTGACAGGAATGACTCTTATTCCTGTTGCTAAAATATTAGAAAAGCGCGAGAGTGGAGAAGTATTACTTGAAAAGAACTTTATTCCAGCATGCTTGCAATATGGTGCATCCATTGTCCTGAAAGAAAGGATGAAAGAGTTGCACGCATTAACTCAAGCTCGCGCAACAAGTGTTGTCCAGCGCATTGGTGTTGGACAAGATCGTAAAAGTGAGCAAAGCTTGATGAAGGAGTATCTTTGGCTACAAGCATTGAATCGCTGGTTACCTTGGCTACATCTTATCATTGAAAGACCAGAGACGATTCTCGAAGAAGTGTATGATGGCTTAATTCGTTTCTCCGCTGAGTTGAAAAGTTTTGTCCCGTGTGTAGCGGATGCTCCAGAAACATTAGTAAGAGAAGATTTGAAAAGCGTTTTTTCCAACGTATTTTCAGATTTAAGAGATCAATTATCGATGGTGCAGAATGATAATGTGACTGAAGTAAATTGGGACACAACGCTTTTTGAACGTCGACGTTTATTAAGAACATCAATTCCCAACTTGCATTTGATGGATAACAAACGTTTTGTACTCGCAATTGAGTCTTCAGTCGGCACGGCTATGCTTTCTCAAGTTTTTTCAAGTGCTTGTACATTAAGCGGTTTAAGTCAAATTGCTGACTTGGTTCGTAATGGTATTTCAGGGATCCCTTTAAATGTATTGCCTATAGCCCCTTCAGAGCTTAAACCGAGAGCAGATGTTTGCTATTTTGAGATTGATATTGCGCATGAATATTGGCAAGAAATTAAAAATAAGCGAGAGCCCATTGCTCTGCATGTGGATAGTCGGATATCTGATGTAAACATCATGCTTTATGCTTTAGGGTAGCCAAATGAATGAATTTCTTGATGAAGACACTGTTGCGATAGAGCAATCTGCGAAGGTTACTAAAAAATCTTTAGATGATATAGGGGCGTTTCTTGAGACGGCCAATACACTTAAGAATCATGCTAAGTACACCGCAGATTTACAGAAATACAATTTTTTCGAAAATCCAATAATGAGTGCTTGTTCAGAAGTACTATCGTTAACGGTTTCTATTGGGCGTATGTCCTGTCCAAATGATTTATTTTTGTTTCGTAATGGGCTTAAAAGAGCGATAACCGACTTAAAGTATAAAGTGTCTTTATTAGATTATCCTGCTTCCGTGCCCGATAAAACCTGCTTTTTGTTTTGTATCATGTTAGATGAACAAATTCTTCATAGTGAATGGGGGGAGGAGTCCGGCTGGGAAAATCAAACGCTAGTGAGTGAATTGTTTGGTATTAAAAACGGTGGTGAACAGTTTTATGCCGTCACAGAAAGAGCGCTTTCTCAACCGGTATTGTTGGCAGACCTTATTGAATTAATTTATGTTTTGTTAAAAATGGGCTTTCAGGGACAGTTTAGAGGAACGAATTCTCATCAAATCGACATGCTAGTTCAACGTTTAGAAACGACTATTTTTTCTAAGCATTTAATGACAGAGCCCAAAAATGGTTATGGAATTAATATGTCCCCTGATATTAGTCATTTGAAATTGACTAGACCAAAACGCCCCGTTAAGTATTGGCAACAATTTAGTATTTTTGGATTATTAATTGTGATTGTGTTGGGTGCGGTTTCTTATTGGTATGACACCACATTACCGCAAAGAGCTCGAGATTTTTATGCTTTAGAGAAATTTACAGATACCTATTACAGCGCAAAAAACTCACAGGCAACAGAATACACTTATACGAGTACCGTTGAAGAAATGGAGGCGGCGATAAGCCTCTATGGACGTCCTAACAATATAAATGAAAATGACTAGCTGGTTGAATAGCCTCTGTATAATAATGCACAGGTGTTAATAATGAGATCTTTATAGACTTTTAATGTAGGCACTTAAAAATGAAAAAAATAGAGCATTCATTGCTGCTATCTTAATAACCTTATTGATCGTTGCTTCGGCTTCCGGTTTTTTTTGGTTTTTTGATTTATGGTCTTTAAAGTCTTCTTTATGGCTCGTCATTCAAGTATCTGGTGTTATTCTCGTTAGCATATTGGCGTGTGTTTCTATCCTGTATCTCTGGAAAAAAAGAAAACCTAAGCAAGACAAAGAGGCGGCCCAAAAAGAGGCATATTCGAAACTACACTTTATTTCTCGATTTGATCAGCTTTGGAAGACTCAGGCTAAACGTACTACCTCTCCATATAGAACGCCATGGTATTTCTTTATCTCAGATCAAGGCCATGAAAGTCAGTCTATTATATTGCAACAAATGGGTTATGAATTAGTAGATAACGAAGATGATATTGAGATTGAAGGCTCGATTTTTCGCTTTTGGATAAGTGAAACGTCTGTTGTTGTAAGCGTATATTTAACAAATCAAGCGCCAGTATTAGCGCTACAATTAGACCAATTATTAGCTTTAATGACAAAGAAACGACCACGTCAAATGGCTAATGGCATAATTTCAACGCTATCCTTGTCACAGTTAGTTTTAGCAGATGATAAATCGTTATTTGATATTGCTAAACGTTATCGAGCAATCATAAAGGTATTAGATAATAGTAGTGGTCTTCAACTTCCTGTCTATACTGTTTTTAGTGAGCTTTCATCCGTAACGGATTTTTGTGAAGTATTTTCTACTTTAGATGAGAATATCCGAGAGAAGCCATTTGGTGCTTTAATGCCGGTTGAGAATAAAAACGGTTTTGATAAATCTTGGTTCAGTGATTCCTTTAATGAAATCCAAACGAATCTATCTAATAGCATTACCGTATTTTTAAAAAAGCAGTTAAATGCAGAGTATAGGGAATCTCTTGTTGCTGGGGTTTTCCAACTGAATGCATTAAAAACAGATGTTGAAAATTTCTTAATACAAACCTTTGAAGAGCATCATTACGATGACAAGCCTATTCGCTTTAGAGGGTATTTTTTTGTTAATTCTGGTGTTGAAAAAAAGCAGACCGATATTCTGACTATGGTTCATGCTTCGGACTTAGGGTATGAAAAAGTAAAAGAAAATACGGCGTCTAAAAGTAGCTTGAGTCTATTTGGTAAGAATTTAATCAGACGTTGTATCATCCGTGAATCCGACTTAGTTGGGGTCCATGTAAGGAAAGAAACCTTATTTAGGATGACTAAGACACTCGTATATGGTGGGTTAACCGCGATCTTTTTTGGTTTCTTAGTCTTACTTAAATCGAATTTTGACTATCAGCAGTCTCTTGATCAGCAAGCGATCGCTAAGTTAGATGAATACAAAACTAATTTACAGGCAAATGACGTAATTCAAGATGATTTAGCTTCTCCTGTATTTAGTTTGTTTGAGCTAAGGCAAATACACTTCTTATATCAACAACCTTCTCCTTGGTATGTCTCCACGTTTTTACCTGATTCGAGTATTCAGGATGAGGTAAAAGGAGAATACTATTCAGCTTTAGAGCGTATATTACTCGCATTAATGCGTGATTATTTAATGAAGGATCTTTTTGTTTACAATAAGTTAGATGATAAAGTTAAAACATTAGAGTTGCTTAACGTAGAACAAATATTATATGACCCTCAACGAGAAAATATTGATACCTTAGTGTCTTATTATATTAGTGCTTTAAAAGAAGAAGGTGAAGGGGATGAGCAGTTACTCAGTCGTTTTGAAGAACTCGCATACGATGTGTTATTAACCGACGCCGTTCCAAAGCCTGCGGATAGGGAGTTAATTGGTTTAGCGAAATCCACATTAACATCTGAAGATATGAGTGAGCTTTTGTATCAACATATTTTACAGAATCCTCATTTCGCTAAACGTGTTGATTTTAGAGAGCAATTAGGACCGTCTTATCAACAGGTATTTAAGTTTAAGGACAATTTCTCTGGATACCTCATCCCATATCTATTTACCCAAGCTGGTTTCCACGATCTGTATACGAGTACTGGTTTTGAGCTAGCAAGTGAGGCCATTAAATCTTATGAAGGCGTTATGGGAAGAATTAATGGTGAAGCGGAAATAAATAAGATAAACAAACAATTACGAGATAGATTTATTGCTGACTATATCCAATATTGGAAACAGTTTGCCTCAAAAGTGGAATGGGTTAAAACGAAAGAGTGGGGAGACAGTAAACTACAAATGAGTATGGCGGCTGATAGCTCTTTCTCACCTTTAATTTACTTTTATAAAGTTATTGACGTTAATACTCGCTTACATTTCGATGTGACAGAAATAGCGAAAGAAGAAGCCGTACAAAAAGAAGAAGTGGTACAAAAGGAAGAAAATCGAGAATCTAAAGGGTTGGTATCTGATCAAAGTGATACGGCCAATCGTGTTGCTGCTTCAATATCCTCTCCTTTTACCTCTTATCATAGACTAATCTCAGTGGATGAAACTGGACAAAGTCGATTAAATGTAGCGCTTGTGCAACTACAAAAAACATTAGCTTGGGTTGATCAAGCCAATGAAGAGCAGAGTCGAGGGCAGTACTTTCTAGATCAATTAGAAAATGCAGATACAAGCAATGTTTTAATGCAGCTTTCTGACTTATCTTCCAGGTATAGAATATCCATTTTACCTGACTTGCTAAAAGGTCAAGCGGGTATCATTAATAGTCTCGCTTTAGCGGATATTCGTACATTGATGAATCGTGATTGGCAGAATGTTAAGCAGTTTTATAACTCAAAGATAGCGGGCCGTTATCCTATCAATAAAACCTCTAAGAATGATATTAGCTTGCTTGATTTTAAAGCCTTCTTTGGAAAAGAAAGTATCTATGTTGATTTTTCAAAACGCTATAATAAATACCTTTCTAAAAATGATAATGATCTGATTATAAAGGGGTTCTTACCCCGTCAGTACTTTGTGTTAAATAATCATTACCGTACTTTTGATCAAAAATGGCAAAAAATACAAACAACTTTATTCAGTCATGATGAGCTTGCTACACAATTCTTTATTCGAGCCAAATCCATGACACCAGATTTAATCCGTTTTTCTTTAAATGGTGAAAGTTCTTTGTTCAGTTATACCAATGGTCCAACCTTATGGAAGCGTTTGGAATGGCCTACGCCTACGGCTCAAGATGAGCAAATCACTCTGGAGCTAGTGAATAGAAAAAACACTCGTTATCGCCAAAGTGTCTCAGGTTATTGGAATTGGTTTAGAGTTGCTGATTTAATGAGAAGTTCTCGTCAATTTGGCACTAAAGATGCTCTATTAAGCTTTACCTATGATAAGAGCACGGTTGAATTATTAATAAAGTCTGAGCTTGAATATAATCCGTTCTCACCAAACTTCTTTGCTGGGATAGTTGTGCCAGAGCGATTGTGATGGATGTTTGATTTAGATACATGGTTATCGTCTCAAGAAGATTATGAAAAAGCCGTATTGTTGGGGAAAAAAAGCGCAAAACTCTCTCTTAATAATACGGCTGTTCACAAGTTGAAATGGGGCCTTGACCAAAAGGATGACTATTTTCTAAGGAAAGAGGCTGTTTGGCTGAAACGTATTCACCCTCATTCATTTTTTATACATAGTCTAATTTATGAAGGTCAATTTTTACTGTTATTGGAATATATTCACGGTGAAAGCTTGTCGAAGGTGCTGCAAGGCTCAAAGCAAAGGTCTTTATTTACGGCTAATAAACGAGCTCAATTTCTTCAATCCTTATTTGAAAGTGTAAAAGAGCTGCATGAACGAGGTATTGTTCATGGCGACTTAAAAGCCGCGAATGTGATTCTAGTAAATGAAACGGAAGCACGATTAATTGACTTTGCCGCAGCGAGTTGGATTGGGTCTGATAATACAATTAAGCCCTATATAATGAGAACGCCGAGTTATGCGCTGCCTGAGTCTATAGAGCAAGCCAAGGTGCTTGCGATAATTGATTGGTATGCATTTTTTATTATTTTCGATTTGCTGCATTTCATGACGCCTGTAACGCTTAAAACGCATTCTTTATCGGATTATATCGCCTTCCATGATAAACAACTGGCAGAATCCCTTGTTGAGCTTGAAATAAAGCAACAGTTAAAACAGAAGCTTGACGAAGTACAATATTATTTCAGAACATAAAAAAGCCCCAAAATATAGTAACTATGTCACTATGATTTTAGGGCTTTTATGTCGCTGTAATAAGTTAATTCACTATTTCAGGACCCATTATTGCGTAAGGAAGCGTTGTTGATAGTGCTGGAATATAGGTTATCAATATTAAGAACACCATTAAAACGGCTACAAAAGGCATAGCCGCTTTCACAACTCTTGATAAACTCATGCCTGTAATCCCTGATGTGACGAAGAGGTTCAAGCCGATTGGCGGTGTAATCATACCAATCTCCATGTTTACCACCATCATGATACCTAGGTGAATAGGATCCACGCCTAATTCCATGGCAATAGGGAAAACCACTGGCGCGACAATGACGAGTAAACCTGAAGGCTCCATAAACTGCCCACCGATCAATAATAAAATATTGACCGCAATTAAGAAGGTAAACCAGTTAAAACCAGCGCCTAACATCCATTCTGTAATCATCTGTGGAATACGTTCTGAAGACAACGTATGTGCGAACAAGAAGGCATTGGCGATAATGAACATCAACATGATGGTCGTTTTCGTACCTTCAAACATCACTTTACGAGACTCATCACCAAATAAGGCCGGGAAGAAGCTACGTCCCATAATGCTTAGGTTACGTCCCCATATTGGTAGACCCGCTAATAAGCATGCAGGAATAGATGTGTTGAGACTCTTTCCTCTCATAAACACATAGAAGATGGCTATGCCAATCGACATAATCAATCCCCAGATTGCTCTGTCGCCACCAGTAATACTTTCACTATCGGCAAGAGCAAAGAAGGACAAAATTTCCCACACTAAGAAAAATGAAACTCCGTATACCAAACCGCTAAAACCTACCTTAGCGACTTTAGAGTCAGATTCAAGCACCCATGGGGTTTCTTTTAATGGCCCCATATCACGGTAAACAAAGAGAGCGATAAACATGGAGTAAATTGCAGCGACAACCGCGGCTTCTGTTGGTGTAAATACACCACCGTAAATACCACCCATAATGATGACAATTAAAAATAACCCCCAGCCAGCCTCTTTACCGCCACGTATAATCGCGCCAAAGCCTTTCCATTCTTCAGAAGGTAAGCCTTTGATACGAGCAACAACATAAATAGCCAGCATGAGCATCCCACCGGCCATTAAACCAGGAATAACCCCCGCTAAGAACATACGGCCCACAGATACATCCGTTGCGGCCGCATAAACGACCATAACAATAGAAGGTGGAATGAGTATGCCTAAAGTACCTGCATTGGCAATGATACCTGCTGCAAACTCTTTTGAATAACCCACTTGTTGCATTCCGGCAATGGCGATAGTTCCGATAGCGACTACGGTTGCTGGAGATGAGCCAGATAAGGCCGCAAACATCATGCAAGCCAGAACCGATGCCATCGCAAGACCACCTCTAAAATGACCAACACTGGCGATTGCAAAATTAATCAAACGCTTCGCAACACCACCTGTAGACATATAAGATGAGGCGACAATAAAAAATGGGATAGCTAAAAGGGTGTAGTGAGTACCTACTCCAAATAACGAAATGGCGACGGATGAAAGTGAATCATCAGAGAAAAACGTGATGAATAGAATAGAGGATAGCCCCAAAGATATACCAACAGGTAAACCTATAAATAATAGAGCGAGTACTAAAACGAATAAAAGAATGGATTCCACAATGCTCTCCTAACAGGCTTAGTCTTTAAGGACGTTTTTATTTTCTTCGACTAGGTCTTGCGCTTCATGCCCACTAATAAGCATGGTGCGTTTGCCTGACAAAATCTCTAAGAAGGCTTGAATGGAGCGATAAGATAAGAGCGCCAAACTAACGGGTAAGATGATTAACACTAACCAACGCTGAACTCGTGGTCGGATGTCGAACATATCTTGAATAAAAATAGGGTAACGGAGTTCTTCTGTACCTATTCCGATTTTGAACATTTTTGCCCAGTACTCAATGGCTCCGCCACGCACTTCGGCTCCAAGCAAGGCTAACCAGGTTGAATCGAGAAGAATTAATCCATAAAGGCAGGCACAAGCGGCCCCAAATAAAGACAAGGCTTTCGTTATATGAGGTGGAACGGCATTTAATACGATATCCACACCTAAGTGAATCCCCGTTTTAATACCATAGCTCATTCCTAAAAGGATCAACCATGAGAAGGCTAGGGTGTTAAATTCTAGAGCTGCTGACCAGCCAGTATTAAACCCATAACGAGCGATAACCTGTCCAAAAGAAACAGCCATAATAGACGCAAGAATAATAATCATCAGATTTTCTTCAAAACGTTCCATTTTTTTCGGATAGGCTTTTTCTAACCCCCAAATAATGGCAATTAAGATAAGCAAATAAATGTGAGGCCAGTACGCCATGAGAATGTCTCCTGCACGATAAACAACATTTATGATGAATCAATATGATGTCAGTCGTTCACTGTATAAGTAGAACGCAATAGCGTTGCTTAAGAGTGTTTGGTAAATAATAAGGTGAGAATGATAGGGTTGGTTATAAAACCAACCCTATCCATTAATGAGTATTAACACTCATTGATTACGCTTTTGCGGCTGACTCGATGAGTTGTTTACCGATATCTCTTTCAAACTCGGACCAAACCGGTTTCATAGTACTCACCCATTCTTCACGTTGTGCTGGTGTCAGTACGTTAATTTTACCGCCAGCTTTTAAGATATTTTCTCTGTTAGCTGCTTCTGCCGCTTTAACGGATAGGTTGGCGGCTTGTGTGACTTCATCGGCAATTTGTACAAATTGAGCGCGAACATCATCATCTAACCCTTCTAAAAACTCAGAAGATGTCATAAACAAATAAGCAAGTAACTGGTGATTTGTTTCTGTTACGCTGTCTTGGACTTCATAGAATTTCTTAGTGTAAATATTAGACCAAGTGTTTTCTTGACCGTCTACAACACCTGTTTGTAGGGCACCATAGACTTCAGAGAAAGACATGGCCTGTGGTGATGCACCCATAGCACTGATCATTTTTTTCGCTACGTCAGACGTTTGAACTCGAAATTTCATGCCTTCTGCATCGCTTGGAACAATCAAAGGTTTCTTCGCTGAAAAGTATTTCATTCCAGACATCCAATAACCTAGCCCAACAAAACCAACAGAGTCTTTCATTTCATTTAAAAGACCTTTACCTGCTTGTGATTGAGTAAAACGAATCGCGGCGTCCATATCTTTGAAGATAAATGGTAGGTCAAAGACACCATATTTTTCTGAATAAGAACCGAACTTAGAAAGAGACGGTGCCAATAACTGAACATCACCTAGCAATAATGCCTCTAACTCTTTAGAGTCACCAAATAGCGTTGAGTTAGGGAAAACCTCAATACATAGTTTGCCGTTCATTTCTTTATTAACACGTTCAGCTAAGCTATTTGCAGCAACCACTTTAGGGTGAGTTGTTCCACCTGTTACATGGCTAAATTTAGCAACTACTTCGCCTGGATCGCAATTAGCTGACACAGTACCAGCGGCAAGAGTTAAAGCGGCGGTAGTAAGAGTAAGGCTGATTTTTTTCATTGTTATATAGCTCCAAGTTCGATCATTATTATTGTTTTGCTTTCTATTAATAAAATAGGTTTTCTTAGCAATTCGAAAAACATTTTCATACTGGTTAAAGCATAAATGATGCCAGATCTTCTGTTTTCTTGTAACATGTTGTTTTTATTTAAAAAATAAATATTTCCGTGATGATAAAAACGACTGCTTCACTAAATTTGGCGGTATTACATCTACTATTTTACACATATGGGTGGAAAACCGCCTATTTTAAAAAAGCAGAGAGTGTCTTTTTTACTTTTTCAATAAATTGTTTTTTTGATTGGTAAGGATGACTGTGTTCAGAAATTTTTCCAAGTGCAAGATCGCATAAGTAGATATGGTCTGGGTTTGTTACATTAAGACATTTTGTTTTTATTAACTGAATGATAAAGCGTGTTAATTGAGGCCGGATGCTGGAAAGAGGGCGATGTTTCTCAATGAACAATCTGATGTCTCTACCGTCACGCTCTAAATAGGGATAAGTAGATTCTGACATGGTTTCGTATGGAGAATAAAAAATTGAAATAATTAATTCTGCAGTAAGGTCCTGAGTGCCCAGTAACGCGGTAATATAGAAGTTTTCTTGGAAGTCAAAGTGCCACTTTTTAATGGTTGTCTTAGCCTTCAAAGATAACCCTTTGGCCATCATTATGGAATAATTCCCACTAGACTGATCCTTAGCGTTACCAAGTCGAACAATATGAAAACCATTCTTTTGCCAAAACTGTATCAACTCAGGTTGCGCTGAAAAACTTGTGCATAAAATGTCAATGTCTTGATTTGTTGCTAACCGCTCTATTTCAGTTAAAAGCTGTGAAGCGTACCCTTCCCCTTGATGCGTTGATAAGGTGGCGATGCGACTGACTCGCCAATATTTAAACTCTGCGGCAGAGAGCCATCCCTCGTGAGCTAATAGGGATTGTGGTAATAGGTGTCCTCTTGGCCTACGGGTTCCTTCAAGAATGGCTTGTCTTAATGATTCATCTATTGGGCCCTCTTGGGTCATTACCGCAATGGAGATAATCTGTGATGCTTCAAACCGAATGCAGGTGATAACACTAGGGTCATCCAGTAACCATCTTAAATCACTAGGTGAAGTTTGATAGTGAGCGCTTACAAGTAATCCGAAGGCGGTTTTTAATAAAGTAATATTGTTGAGCCACTCTTTACCTTTTATAAATAGATGTGTGCTAATAGGCTCTTCAGCTAGAGGTTTTCGAGTAATAAGTGGGCTTTGATAAAGGCACAAGGTGTTATCAACCCAACGTTCCAGCGGGTCATTTTCTTTCCAGCGGACGGGTTTATCGAGCGTGCATTCTAATAACTTAACCTGTGAATGTTTTACCTGTTTTAAAAAACGGATTCCAAACCCTCTGCCTCCAATCTCATATCCGTGATCGGTAGAAGAAAACACAATTCTAGGGTATAGAGTGAGTAAGGTCGCTAGAGTGGATACTGGAAAAGCAGCGGCTTCATCGACGATTAAACAATCGATCGTTAAGGGTGAGAAAATAAGCTCGTCAATAGCATAAAAAGGCAGCGCTTTTTGGTGAGTCTTATACTTTTCGTAGTGAATTTTTAATGTCTTAACGGCTTCTTTTCTTGGTGCTGTAATGGCAATACGCCATCCTTCTGTTTCTAACTCGGCCGCTAAAATACCTTGGACAGTGGATTTTCCTCGGCCTCGATGAGCGGTCATGATAACAACAGCGGGTTCATGTTGTGTTAAATGCTTTTGTGTTGAGGTTAAGCTTTGTTGTTGTTGATCTGTTAATTGAAAGTGATCATTTACTTCGAAAATAGAAGGTAGTGGAGAGAAGAGGGTCTTATTATGTAAATAAGTGATCTTCATTGTATGGTTCGTGTCGATTTTCAATTGTTGCAATAAATAATGCTTGAAATAGGATACCTCAGATTCAGGAGTAAGGGGCCAGGGTAAGTATTTTTTAAGCTCTTGATCTGGAGTCGACATCCATGTAGATATATCAGATAAACCGATTGCAAAGAGTCCACCCCCTCGAATGCAGCCAGAGGCGATCGCTAACCCATTGGCACAGATGCCTTGTTCAATATCAAATAAAATAGCATCGCTTGTTTTTCCTAATAATAAAGGTAACTTTTTAAAAGGATAAAAGGTGAACCTGCCGTTTTCTTGGCTACCTGACAAAATGTCATCAGGATTAGAACAGGTGACGATAGGAGTATGGAAGTTTTTAGTGAGTTCATGAAAAGCGTTTAAACGTTCTTGAATTGAACCTATTAAAATATGGATATGCCGATGTTGGTGAATTGCGTGCATAAAATCTCCTAATCAGATCACATGATACCTTGGTTAGGAGCGGCTCTAAAGCCAAATTTCTATCCTGATAAACGTAATATCGCACGATTTAAATTGAGTTGGTTTGCTTTATCAGTGCTTTTTCTAGTACGTTTCGCGAGCGGCTAATATGGCGACGCATTAAAAGTTCGGCTAAATCAGCTTCTTTGTTGGCAATGGCATCAAGAATGTTTCTATGTTCTCGGAGTGCTTGTTTTGGCTCAGGGCGAGATTCTGATGTTTGTTGTCGATACATACGAATCAGTGAATACAATTCATTGATCAGTAATGAAATTAGTTTTGGATTACGACTTGCTTTAATAATACGATTATGAAAATCATAATTGCCTTCTTGATGGATGTAATGGTTCCCGTTATTTGATGTTAAGTAGTCTTCGTGCTTATCGAGGAGCTCGTATAACTCCTTTAGTTCTTTATCTGAAATGTGTTCAACAGCCAGTCGAGCCGCCATACCCTCCAGAGATTCCCTTACCGAGAAAGTATGGATCATATCTTCAGTATTCAACTCAACCACGCGTGCGCCAATATTTGCGGCTCTGGTAACCAGCCCTAAGCCTTCTAGTGTTACAATGGCTTCTCTTAATGGACCACGAGATACGCCATATTTTTGAGCCAGTTCGGTTTCGAAAATTTTGCTGCCTTGTTTCAAGTCTCCTTGAATAATTGAGTGGCTAAGAGATGTGACGAGTTCTTCTGAAATGGTAAGGGTTTTAGACTTCTTAGAAGTTGACATGTCGTTCTCTTTTTTGTTGCGGGGTTGGAAAAAGCGATGACGTTAATTTACTGTTTTTTGTTTGATTTTCCTAGAACTAGATAAGAGTATTTAGGTTCTAAGTGGTTGTTGTAAGAAAAAATGCTAAAGTAATACTAAAGGAGTTTTAATAATGAAGAAAATTAAGAATGAAGCGGCATTTGTAAAGAAAGCGGTACAGGTCGGAGAAAACTATGCGACCAAACGAGGTTATGCGGGGTTTTCTCCAACGATGTCTGCAAATCAAAAAATTGAGGCATTATATCGCTTGCTAGTGTTGGATAAATTGATTGTACCTGTCCCTCCAGATAAAGAAGATTTGCAAAGTATGAAACATAAACTCGCTTTATGGATTCAAAAAGTGCTACCTGCAGACGACCCTATATTTAAAGAGTAAATAAATCTTTATGATTAAATATATTGTCGCCTTGATAGTCATACCTATTTTTTCTGTTCATGCACGAGAAGAGTTTGCTATTACTCCAATCTCCTATCCTGATATTTCGAAAAAAATAGATCAGGTGATGTTAGGAAAATCATTATTTAATGACCCTATATTATTCGACAATGGTAAGAGTTGTGCCGGGTGTCATCTATTTTCTTATGGCGGCGCCTTTCCTTCAGCGTTAGGAGCCCCTGAACAGGCAAGAAAAATCAATGTGCCGACGGTCTTTAATACTTCATTAAACTTTAGATGGCATTGGGATGGAGAGTATAAATCTCTTGAAGAGCACGTAGATAATACAATTAAAATTGAATCCAGCTCATATGACACGGCATGGGAGCTCTTGTTGCAGCGTTTAGAGGATAATGTCAATTATAAAAAACGCTTCAAACAAACCTATGGTGAAATATCTAAAAAACATGTACTTAATTCAATCGTTGAATATGAAAAGGCACTTATTGCACCGTCCCTTTTTGACGATCATTTGAAGGGAAGTAGAAAATTATCTGCAGATGCTCTTAGAGGCTTCCACAAATTTCAGCGTTATGGATGTATATCATGTCACCAAGGAAAAAATATTGGTGGTAATATAATTGTGCCAATCGGAGTAATAAATAATTTTTTTGCGACTAAAAAACCACTGACACAAATTGATTATGGGCACTATAATGTGACAGGCAAAGAGCGTCACAAGTTTTATTTTAAAGTTCCTTCTCTTAGAAACGTTGCGCGCACGGCACCCTATTTTCATGATGGGTCAGCAGAGTCTCTAGAGAAAGCGGTTACAATGATGGCATTTTATCAATTAGGATTAGCGTTAGATACAAAGGATGTGGCTGATATTGTAAGCTTTTTAGAAAGTTTGTCTGGAGACCCTTTAACTGAATTAATGGAATAGTATGATGAAAAAGAGTCTGGTTTTATTGGCAATAATAATATCAACGATAACTTTAATTTTCGTATTAGAAGGAATTTTATCGCAAGAAAGAGAGTATCAATCTGATCTCATTTCGAATGTATCTAATCTTGAAAGTGTTAATGCCAGCCTTAACTATGAGGTGTTATATAATCAGTCTTTTTATCATGATAATTTTGATTCGATTAACGTGAAGATAGATCGATTTAATTCTCTATTATCGACATTAGAAAATAAGTTTCAGTTTCATGATGAAGAGACGGTTTCAATAATAAATGAACTAAAGCAGCGTTTTTCAGCTAAAGAAGCTCTAATTGAGGATCTATCTTCTGCATTAGCAATTATTAGATCTTCAATCAGGTTTTTAGCGTTTAACTTTGACAGTATCGAAGAGAAAATTGACGAAATTGCTCAGAAAAATCCAAGTCTAAAGGACGAGTTTTTCCAATATAGAAGGGACTTGAAGGTATTTTGGTTAAATAAGCTGATCGAAAGGGCAACGAATAAAGGCGTTAGTTTTGGCACACTGAACTTTCCTGAGTGTACTGAGTGTAAGCCTTTTTTAGAAAAAGACATTCAGAGTATAGTAAATCATCTTGAAGTACTGAGCCGATATTCTGAAAATCAAAGGGAATACAGTGAACGTCTAAAAAGAACGAATGTTGAGCTTTCTATTAATACTCTGTTTATTGAAGTTGAGTATTTAATTAATGACGCAGAAGAGCAAAGCATAAAGCAAAAAATAATTATTTTTATAACGGCAATCGCTCTAATGCTGACTGTGTGTATCGTCTTTTACTTTGTTCATAAAAGTAGAAAGCATCAGCAAATTAGTAAAACCGATCTACTGACAGGGTTTGGTAATCGTAATCATCTAGAAAACTATTTTGAATCAGTAAAAAGTAAAATGGGTGAAGAGGATGCTTCATTTGGACTGCTTTTTATTGATTTAGATGGGTTCAAGCAAGTAAATGACCTGCTTGGTCATCCCTATGGAGATAAGGTCCTCAAAACCGTAGCGACTAAACTGTCATTACAACTTGAAGAGGGGCAGGAGTTGATACGTTATGGTGGTGATGAGTTTATTATTATCATTCCAGAAGTATCTAAAGAAGCATTACAAGTACTTGGTTGTAAGTTAGTGGACAGTGGCTATGCCTTATTACAAAGAAACTTATCCGTATCTTTATCCATAGGTGGTGTTATGTACCCTGAAGCGGCAAATACCTTACCAGATCTTATTGTTAAAGCGGATAAAGCCATGTATGAAGCAAAACAAAAGGGAAAAAATCAGTTTTGTATGGCGGATTAATATTTTTTATTTATGTAAACGCTTTAAATTCGATTTTCTTCTTTGATCCTTTGCAATGCCTCTTTTAGACCATTGAGTGAATTAGTGGCTCAGAGTACAATGACTGCCTTTAAAAGAGGTTCAGTCTCTTTTCACAACTAATTTATTATTGCTTGAGGTATATTTAGACATGCCAGCTAAAACAATGGATGAACTCGTCTCCCTTTGTAAACGTCGTGGATTTATTTTCCAGGGCAGTGAAATTTATGGTGGCATGCAAGGGGCTTACGATTACGGTCCATTAGGTGTTGAGCTAAAAAACAACATTAAATCCGCATGGTGGCGTTCAATGGTTTATGAGCGTGACGATGTTGAAGGTCTTGATGCGGCGATTGTTCAAAACAAACACGTCTATAAATATTCAGGCCATGAAGACACATTTACGGACCCTATGGTTGATTGTCATGAGTGTAAGTCACGCATGCGTGCGGATCACATGAAAGACATCAAGGTATGTGATAACTGTGGTTCTGATAATGTCACTGAGCCACGTGACTTTAACCTAATGTTTAAAACAAACGTAGGTCCTATGGTTAACGAAGAGTCATATACCTATCTTCGTCCAGAAACGGCTCAAGGTATTTTTACTAACTTTAAGAACGTAGTAGATTCTACTTCTCGTACTTTACCATTCGGTATTGCTCAAATTGGTAAATCTTTCCGTAATGAGATTACACCACGCAACTTTATTTTCCGTGTGCGCGAATTTGAACAAATGGAATTGGAGTTTTTCTGTAAGCCGGGTGAAGATGAAAAGTGGCATGATACTTGGGTTGCTTTGCGTAAGCAGTGGTGGCTGGACCAAGGTTTAGCAGAAGAAAATATTGAGTTTGAATACGTTACTGGTGATGATCTTGCTCATTATTCAAAATCTACTGTGGATATCTTATATAAGTTTCCACATGGTTTTGAAGAGTTAGAAGGTGTCGCTAACCGTACAGACTATGACTTAGGTTCTCATACTAAAGCGCAAGACGAGTTTGGCCTGTCAGCAAAAGTGAAGAAGAACGAGCACTCAACAGCTAAATTGGCTATTCGTGATTTAGAAGCAAACAAATGGGAAGTGCCATTTTGTATTGAACCTTCAGCAGGCCTTGACCGTGGCTTACTGGCTATTATGACGGAGGCTTATACAGAAGAAAAATTAGAGAATGGCTCTTCTCGTATCGTCTTAAAATTCAAACCACATCTAGCTCCTATTAAAGTGGCTATTATGCCTCTGAAAAAGAATAAGCCTGAGATTGTTGCGTTAGCGAAAGAGTTAAAGAATAAACTTCAAAAACTTGGCTTAGGTCGTATCTTATATGAGAATACAGGTAATGTGGGTAAAGGTTACCGTCGTCATGATGAAGTAGGTACGCCTATCTGTGTTACTGTTGATTTCGATTCTATTGAAAAAGAAGGGGCTCCAGTAACGGTTCGTGATCGCGATACTATGGAACAAATTACTGTGCCTGCGGCGGATCTACCAGCTTATGTGATTAATTACTTTATTAATCAGTAAGCGTTTAATGTCTATAAAGTCGTTTGAGTACTTTTATAAAGTCGCTTGCCTTTTAGGTTAGCGGCTTTTTTTATTTAAATTGACCGGTTGGTTAATCTTTCAATGTTATTCGTCTATATTTAATGTGTTCAGTGTTTTTTCTATTTATAAACGTCAGGGTTACTACGTTATGCAAAACAATAAAATTAATTATGTTGAGCTGCCAGCTTCAAAGTTAGATAAGACCAAAGTTTTTTTTAATCGGGTATTTGGCTGGACGTTTGTAGATTATGGTCCTGAGTACAGCGCATTTGAAAATGCCGGTTTAGACGGTGGTTTTTTTAAATCTGAAAAATCATCTCTGACTCATAACGGCAGTGCATTAGTGGTTCTTTACAGTGATAATTTAAATGTCATAAAAGATACTATTATTGAACATGGAGGGGTGATTGTTCAGGATATATTTGTTTTTCCAGGAGGAAAGCGATTTCACTTTCTAGACCCAAGTAATAATGAGTTCGCTGTTTGGTCTGATCGATAGGTGATCTCATAGAGGCAGGGTGATACATAAGACCTGACCTCTATGAGTGATGGTTTTACACTGAATTATCTAGAGTGGAAGCTAAGTCCTCCTGTCTAAGTTCCCCCACATGTTTACCTTCTTTGTTTAAGACTGGCAACGCATAATGAGATAGAAGCGCTTTTGGTAATGCGAACTCTAACGGTGTGTCTGGTTTAACGGTGGCCGTTGCCAGGATATGTTCAGATTGAATGTTCCCACTTGGTTGCTCGATTAGGGCTTTCTCAAGGGTTTCCTTAAGAAGAATGCCTTCAAAGCCATTATCGGACTGATAGAAGGCATAGTCATGGGCGGCTAATTGATTTAACGCCTCTTGCAAGCCCTGTTTGGTTACCAGTGGAACGGTTTGTTGCATAATCGTTTTAACTGGAACGGCTCGAGCTCGGTTGACATCTTTAACAAAAGCTTCTACATAGTCATCGGCAGGGTTCAAAAGAATGTCTACCGGTGAACCAATTTGTATCAGCTCTCCATCTTTTAAGATGGCAATTCGATCACCAATACGTAAGGCTTCATCTAAGTCATGAGTAATAAAAATAATGGTTTTTTGTAACTCATTCTGTAATTGAACTAATTGATCCTGCATCTCGCTACGGATTAAAGGATCAAGCGCGGAGAAGGCCTCATCCATGAGTAGAATCTCTGCATTGGTGCATAATGCTCTAGCAAGACCAACCCTTTGTTGTTGTCCTCCAGAAAGCTGCGCAGGGTACTGTTCTTCGTATCCTGCTAGGCCAACCGTTTCAAGCCATTGGGTCGCGGACTTATAGCGTTCAGTTTTGTCAGTGCCCTGTACCGATAATCCATAAGAAACGTTATCGATGACATTGCGGTGGGGCATTAAACCAAAGTTTTGAAAAACCATCGACATCTTATGCCGTCTAAACTCTGTAAGCTCTTTTAGAGGAAACTTCATAATGTCTTCCCCCTCAACTTTAATTTGCCCTTCGGTAGGGTCAATTAAGCGGTTGAAATGTCTAATTAAGGTCGACTTTCCAGAGCCCGATAGTCCCATAATGACGAATATTTCGCCTCTATGAATTTTTAAATTTATGTCTTTTAGGCCAACAGTATGGCCAGTTTCTGCCAATATATCGTCTTTGCTTTTGCCTGCATTGACTAAGGGCATTATTTTTTTAGGGGTATTACCAAAGATCTGATAAAGGCCAGATACTTCGATGAAAGGAGTTTCATGAACCTTATCCATTATTATGACCTTCTAAATGTTTCTGAGAGCGTTTTGCGTAAGTCTGAGAGACTCGGTCAAAAATAATAGCTAAAGCAACAATGGCTAAACCATTAAGTAGACCTAGAGTGAAATATTGGTTTGTTATGGATTTTAGCACGGGTTGACCTAAACCTTTTACACCAATCATAGAAGCGACAACAACCATAGACAGTGCCATCATAATTGTTTGGTTAATTCCTGCCATAATAGTCGGTAAGGCTAATGGTAGCTGTACACCAAATAAGCGTTGAGTAGAGGTTGCTCCATACGCCGTAGCGGCTTCCAACGTTTCCACATTGACTAATCGGATACCAAGGTTGGTCAGTCGAATTACCGGGGGGATAGCGTAAATAATAACCGCTATTACTCCAGGTATTTTACCAATACCCAATAGCATAACGACTGGAATTAAGTACACAAAGGCCGGCATGGTTTGCATAATGTCCAAAATGGGATTGACGACAGCCTGAGCTTTATTTGAGCGCGATATGAGTATACCAATTGGAATTCCAATACCGATGGAAAGGAGTGTACAGACGGTAATGATGCTGAGTGTCCGCATGGTGTCTTCCCACATGCCAAAATAACCAATGGCCAGTAAAGAAGCTAATACACCTAAAGACAGTTTCCAAGAGCGGCTGGCCGCATAAACAATGCCTATGATAACGGCGATAATTAACCACCAAGGAGAGCTAATGAGTAGTTTTTCAAACCAGATTAAGAAAGAAAGTAAAGGGTCAAAGAAGTTCTCTATGGTTTCGCCATATTCCCGAGAAAAGGATCGATAAGCGCCATCAAGGGATTTTCGGATATCAATTAAGTCGCGGCGCTCAAGTTGTGGAAACTCGGTGAGCCATGAAGAGTCTGACATAGTTGTGTAACCTTTTTTAAGTGAATATTTTTATCACTATAACGATTTAAACGCGTTTTATAATGAGAATACATACACACGCTTTCTTTCCTTGAAGGCGCGTGTATATTTCTAGATGGTGCTATAGAGAGCTTTTGATTTTTGTTGCAACGTCTGCAGGAACCCATTTCGTCCAAAGGTTCTCATTGTTCTCAATGAAGTGCTCAGCGGCAATTTCGCCATCCGCTTGGTTTTCTTCCATCCATGCTAGCAATCTATTCATGTCTTTATTGGTGAAAGCACGTTTAGTGAAATACTCATAAGCTTGAGGCTCACGTGTTGCAAAATCTTCCGTTGTTACCGTTGTTACAAAAGAAGGTGGATACATAGTCGGTTTAGGATCTAAGCAATCTTCTTGGGTGATACAGTCAACGAAATGTTCTTTATTTATTCCAGAGCCAAAGTCTACTTTGACCATTTCATATTTACCTAAGATAGCGGTTGGTGCCCAATAGTAGCCTAACCAACCTTGTTCTCTTTCGTATGCACGTGCAATAGAGCCTGATAGACCTGCCGCTGAACCTGGATCAATGATCTCGAATCCGGCTTCTTCCATATTAAGCGCTTTAAATAGGTTTACCGTAGAGATTTGGCAGTTCCAACCCGCTGGGCAACCGTATAAGCCGCCTAGATTTTCGTCTTCAGGATGGTCAAATAATTCTGGGTGCTTTAAAACCCCTTCGATTGTAGCCAGTTCAGGGTATTTATCAGCTAAATATTTAGGTACCCAGAAGCCTTCTTCACCACCATCAGATAGAGAATCGACTGAGAAGCGTAAGCGTTTTTCATCAATCCCTTTTTGTAGGGCATCAAGGGAGGCATTGGCCCACATTTCAGGCGCTACATCGGGTTCGTTTTTTTCAAGCATCGAGGTGCCTGTTGGCATAGTGTCACCAGGTACAAGGTCAACGGCGCAACCATAGCCATTTTCTAAAATAAACTTATCCACATTCGCCATTAAAGAGGCTGAGCTCCAGTTCATATCGGCAATAGAAACGTCGCCGCAATCGGCCGCAAAACTGACCGTTGGGGCAAGGGCTAAAGCACCTGTAACAAGAAGGATATTACGCATAGTGGTTCCTTTTAAAATTATTATCTAAATTGATTAGTTCTCAAAGTATTTTTAGTTTATATAGTCTACGCGGTTATATCAAATCTATTTGGTAAACTTATGTTTAGTTATATCCTGTGAAATCTTCTTATTTTATAAAGAATTACAGGTCTGTCGGTGCGTTCACGTCTAGCAAAGGTGAGGCATCAAGCTTGTCCGCATCCATCATAGTAGCGACCCTTTGTAGTGATGATAGAATTTGAGTTTGTTCCCAAGACTCAAGTTCAGTAAAGGAATGGATGAAATTTTCATGCATTAAAGGGGGGTGTTTTTAAGAACATGTAAGCTTTCAGCGGTTAAGCGAGCGTGTACTATGCGTTTATCCGCGACAGAACGAACTCTTTCCACCAGTTTTTTATCTTCTAGTCGATTTAATATGGTGGTGACAGTTGCTTGTGATAGCGAGACTTCATCGGACAGTTTTTTTACGGTTACATCTCCTAAAGAAGATATGGAGCGCAGTACCATAATTTGAGGGATAGTTAAGCCGCAGGTTTTGCTTATCCATTTCGATTGTAAATCGGTTGCTCGAATGATTCGGCGCAGATTAATTAGAACGTCTTGGATATATTGATCAGACATATTAATTCTCAATAGAAGCTGTTTTAAGAAGTGAAACCTAGATTTTTTATCGATTTAGAGCGCTAAGAGCACTATTAAAGTGCCCTTAATTTATGATGTGCTCGATCATATTCATTAGAGTTGAAATCATTATAGGTGTAATGATTATTTAATTCTAGCGGTGAGTTGAGACTAAGATATGCCTGACTTTTACATTGGATGAATAAATTTACAGTACATGCTTTGTTGAATTGAGTTGTGCAAAGGCGGCTATCGCATGTTGTCTGGCTTCTTTGTACTGTATTATTGGATGAGGGTAGGCGAGTTCTATACGTGATTCTGCGTTAGGGTTGTGGATCGACTTATTATCAAGAGAGGCGATCTCAGGGACAAACCGACGTATAAACTCACCTTCAGGGTCGAATTTTTCAGACTGTCTCGTTGGGTTAAACACCCGAAAGTAAGGAACCGCATCGCAGCCCGTTGAAGCGCTCCATTGCCACCCACCATTATTGGCGGCAAATTCACCATCAATTAATGTATTCATAAAATATGTCTCACCAATTCTCCAATCAATAAACAGCAATTTTGTTAAAAAACTGGCGGCAATCATCCGTAAGCGATTGTGCATCCAACCAGTCTGAGAGAGTTGCCTCATGGCCGCATCGACAATTGGGAATCCCGTTTTACCATCGCACCAAGCTTGAAATGTTGTTTCAGGGCTATTCCAAACAATTTGATCCGTTTCTAATTTGAAAGGTTTTGACATATTGAGCGCCTCAAAGTGAAGCAGAAGTTGTCGGTAAAAATCACGCCATGCTAACTCTTTAAGCCAGATACTGGACATCCAATCTCTCCCAGCTTGATCACAATTATATTCGATGGCAAAAAGCAGTTCTCTTGGGCCAATAGCCCCTAAGCTCAGGTAAGGCGATAAGGTACTGGTTCCTGCTAAAGAAGGGATGTCTCTCTGATCGTTATAATGACTTTCTTTATGGTGGCAGAATAGCCAAAGTCTTTGTTTAATAGATTCTGCATCTGTAGGCCACAAATCATTTCGATAGGTTTCATGCCATGGCAAGTCAATATGAGAAATATCTAGGGGCTTTCCTTGTGGGGCTGGTGAAGGTAAAGGAGTGCGATCTTGTAGTGACAGAATTTGTAACCAACGTTTATAAAAAGGAGTAAATACCTTGAAGGGGGTTCCTTGCTGACTAAATACAGGGCGTGCCACAATCAGATCGGTCGCTTGAGGGTGGACAGTAATACCATGTTGCTCAGATAAGTTTCCGACCTGGGTGTCTCGACGCCTTTCATCTAAAGGTGTTTCTTGATTAAACCAAAGATCGTGAGCATGAATCGATTGACAAAAGGCAACTATTTTATCGGGTAAATCGGAGAAATAGTCCGCTTCAATTAGCGATACCTTGATCCCTAATTCTGCGCATTGATGAGTGACCAGAGTTATCAAATCGGCTCTTAAGCCAAATTTTGCTGGTGACTCGGCATGCGCTCTCCATTGCTCAGGCGTGACTGAAATAATGATTTCGACAGGGCCGTTTTGAGACGCATAAAAGAGAGCGGGATTATCTTTTATGCGTAAATCGTTTCTCAGCCAAACCACTTGCGTTGTATTCATGATATTAAAAGACCTTATTTATAAAGTTGTACCATCAAGGTAACCGAACGCTAAATCTGGTTTCTTATACCTAACTGTGTAGGGTAATAAGGAGTGATATAACGTTGTTGCTTGGCGTATTCACTGCCATAGTGTTTCAAATAATGCTGTAACAGGGTTATGGGCGTGGTTAAGTTCACTTCACCTCGTCCATATTGCTCTATGACAGCCAAAATATCTCGGCGTACACTACTTTCTACACTGCGTTTTAAATAGCCCAGCAAGTGGGTTAAAGTATTGCAATGATTACGGCGCTTTGCTGGTTTGCTTAAGGCTTCCATAAAAAGATGAAAATAACGATCTCTTCTTTCTATTAACGGCATGTTTTCCGTTCCAGATAGTAGTTTTCCTAATGCTTTATACGCTGGTTGAGATTGCGACATAACGACATATTTATAACGACTATGAAAGTCAATAAGCGCCTTCATGCTGAGTTGAGCGTTTACTTCGTGGCGAAACTCATGGTGAGCGTAAACCCTTAAAATAAAGTTTTCTCTTAGGTTCGCGTCATTCAATCGAGCTTCTTCTTCAATCGGTAAATAAGGGTATTTGTTCTGTAATAGCTCAGTAAATAACCCAGAACGTGTTTCTGCGTGTGGGTGCCCACTCTCTTGATAGACCTTGATACGGCTCATTCCACAGCTAGGGGATTTTTTCATTAGAATATAGCCGTCTAAATGATCTAAGGTTTCAACATAGTTAGCACTGGGGGCTAGGAAGGCTTTTGCGACATCTGAGCCTGGTTGATTAGAATAGGCCAAACGCGGTGAATCAGGGTTACCTTCTAACCGTAAAGTGGGTCTTGGTGCGCCAAATCCTGCCGCCATTTCAGGGCAAAAAGATTCGAATGCAAAGAGATTACTAAGAATGTTGTCGCAATAAGTCGATCGACTGTGACCACCATTAAAGCGAACATTTTGTCCTAATAAACAGGAACTAATGCCGACTTTTATTGGAGCTCCTTCTGTTTTTATGTCTTGTAGTGTAGCTTCGAGTTGTGTGATCGCAATTTTTTTAGAGCTCATGATTATCTCCTTGAGTGACCGTTGATCTTTTATGTTGTGAATGTAGAATGCGATTGCATAAATGTTGAGCGCTTAGTAAGGCTCCTTCTATGTCACCCTGACAAAGCCAGTCCGCTGCGATGCCTAGGTTCTGTTTTGGGACCCATCGAGAAGGCTCACCTTCGAGCGGTGTATGCTGTCCAAGAAGCCAGCGATGGCATATAACTGAGTTGCCTTTTTGCCCAGTAATCTCGAAAAAAGCATTGGACAAAGAGACGGCAATAAAGGTTTTATTCGCCTCTATATTTTTTTCACTCCATTCTTTTTTTGCTTGAATGACCCAGTTGGATGATGACCCTGAACGACCTGGTTTTGCGCTATCATGAATAATTCTTTCAATAACTGGGTGATTCTTTGGTTCGATTAAAGGGCTATCAACGTGCCTAGATTGCTCTGTATTAGAGGTGGATTTGATCATGATGCTCCATTGAGGCCTGCATAGAGCGCTAGCCCAGTGACTTTCAGACAAAAGCTTAGGAAAGGAGTGAGTACTTGCTAATAAAGAGCAAGTCTGTGCAGCAGGAGTAGTAATAATCAGTTGATCGCATTCCAGAATGATTTGATCGTTTTCGTTTCTTAATATCCAGCCGTGGTTTGATTTCTCTATGTGATGTACGTAACAGTTGTTGATTAATTCGGCTTCTCCGATTAAATAGCGAGTTAAAGAACTCATTTTTGGTGTGCCGACATAAGCGAATAAACCGGTTTTATTTACCTCAGGCCAAGCCATAATAATATGTTTCTGTAACCATTCTTGAGAGTGCTCTTTTAATAAAGGGCTGCTTAAATGAAAAAAAGGTGCTCCAAGATCAACACTTTGATGATCGTCTATTTTTTTACTACTGCTGCGTCCCCCGGTACCTCTGCTTTTCTCAAGTACGGTGACCTTAATTCCGGCCGAACTTAATAAGGAAGCGCAAAAGGATCCTGCAATACCCGCTCCAATAATAGCTACATTGGTTTTTGTATGAGTGGCCGCTTGCTTGCCGGTCATGATTTGAACTTCCTCTACAATGAGTTAAATAAATTTGTACAATTGTTGGATGTGTACAACTATTTCTTTTACAATATAGACAGTTGTACAAGAAAATCAAACTTTTTGTACAAAAATATTTTTTGTATAAGATTATTTGCGATTCACTATTATGAAATTGAATGAAGTATCCAAAGTAGTTGAGCCCAATTCTCTTGAGCTTTTTTTCCTATTCGGGAGTTGTCTTTACAAACCGGAGTTAACTCCGTGACGTTAAGGGCATGGGAAAGGCGTTATGGATTATTAAAGCCTATCCGTACTGAAAAAGGACATAGGCTGTATTCAGATACTGATGTACAGCGAGTCAAAGCGATAGTGAGTTGGATTAATAAAGGCATTGCCGTGAGTAAGGTGCGTGCTTTACTTGATCAAGAAAGTGTGACGAATGACGCCAATATATCTAATGAGTGGAGTGATCAACAAGCGCAACTATTAACGGCTATTGAACTGTATCAAGAAGATAAAATAGACTCACTAATACAGCAAAACTTATCGCAATACCCAATAGAGGCGGTGATTCATTATTGGCTTGCCCCCGTTTTATCTGAACTACAAAACGCCCAATTAAAACAAGAACAGAAAAGTTACTTTATTTCTTTATTACGGCAACGGATTACTATTCGCTTAATGTCGCAGAATAAAAAGAAATCGAAGAGAAGAGTGTTATTAACGTCCCTTGGGGAAGAGTCAAGTATTTGGGTATGGTTACAGGCCGCTTGGTGCTCAGATGAAGGGTTTTATGTTGTGGTCATTGATACCCTTGAATCTGTAGAAGAAAGTCCTGCTTTGATTGAAAATATACGTCCTGATTTCTTTATTAGCCATGTGGATAAAGGGTTTGGGCTGAAACAGGAAATGGTCATGCAGAAGTTTCAAGCGTTCTCTATTCCTATTGTCTTAAGCGGAGCGACAACATGGTTAGAAGAAAATCGTCGGGAAGCTCCGTCTGGATTAGCGGTTTTCTCTGACCCTTTTGATGCTGTGCGTCACGTGTGTGAGTCTGTCTCTGAAAATCAAAAACTATCAAAGTTATAGTTTTAATAGATTTTATATTACTTTCGTTTTCTTATATTCTGAATTCCAACAGATGAGCTTCATATGCCTGCCATTTGAAGCTCTTTACAGAATATTTTGTGAGGAAATGGATGATGAAAAAGACAATGACATTTGCTGTTATGCACTTTTCTATAGCGTTTACCGTGGCGTATTTATTAACCGGTAGCTTACTGGTCGGAGGACTTGTTGCTGTAGTTGAGCCTGCCATTAACACGGTTGCCTTTTATTTCCATGAAAAATTTTGGGAGACTAAAGAAAACAGTCCATTGCATGCTAAATGGACGTCAATGATGGATTCATCTGCGGCCATGGCGGGGACCTTAAAAAGTGTCAGTGCGGACTATGCCATGAAATAAAAATCCTAATCCAGTATAGGCATGAGACATAGGAGGGAGGAAAGTAAAAAATGGAAAATAAAAGTACGATCGACAATGAATGAATTCATGTAAACCGTACTTAATTTTACTTAAAAAGCCTAAAAATGCCGCTTTACCTATTTACTGCTTTAGGTTGGTTTAGCTCTTGGCGTTTCGTTAATGCTTCATAAAAAGGTGCGTAAGCAGGACGGTCTATATATTGACCCTCACCGGATTTAGCAAGTAACTTACCCTCGTGCCACGCCAGTTTACCATTACAGATGGTCGTTTCAGGAATGCCATTGATTTCCATACCTTCAAATATGCTGTGCTCAATATTTGATTGATGGGTTTTGGCAGAAAGCACCTTGCTAGCACTTGGATTCCAGATGACTAGATCCGCATCGGCACCAACTCGAATACAACCCTTACGTGGATAAAGGTTGAAGATTTTCGCCGTATTCGTAGAGGTTAAAGCAACAAACTCATTCGGTGTGATTTTACCTTCGTTTACGCCTTTCTCCCACAAAACCATCATACGCTCTTCAACGCCAGCCGTACCATTAGGGATCTTAGAAAAGTCGTCTTTCCCCATGGATTTTTGCTCGACGCAGAAGGCGCAATGATCGGTAGCCGTTGTTTGTAATGTCCCGCCTTGTACGCCTTTCCAAAGCGCATCTTGGTGGTGTTTAGGTCTAAACGGAGGGCTCATAACATGGGCCGCCGCCGTTTCCCAATCTGTGTTTTGATAAACACTGTCGTCAACGGTTAGGTGTCCAGCAAGTACTTCACCAAAGACAGTATGGCCGTGGTCTTTTGCATATCGAATGGCATCAACGGCTTCTTCGGTAGAAACGTGAACTAAATAAATTGGTGCCCCTAAAGTATTGGCAATACTAATGGCCCGATTTGCCGCTTCGCCTTCGACGGATGAAGGTCGCGATAAAGGATGACCTTCTGGACCAGTAATGCCTTGAGAAACCATTTTATTTTGTAGGTGATAAACCAATTCGCCATTCTCAGCATGAACGGTTGGAATGGCACCCAGCTCTAAACATTTGGTAAAGCTCGATACCAAAATGTCATCGGTTGCCATAATGGCGTTTTTATAAGCCATAAAATGTTTAAAGCTGTTAACACCGTGATTTTTAACAAGGTTTTCCATTTCTGTGCCAACGCTATCATCCCACCAGGTAATGGCAACATGGAAGCTGTAGTTTGCATGGGATTTTTCGGCCCAACCTCGCCATTGATGATAGGCTTCTAAAAGCGATTGTTGCGGGTTGGGAATAACGAAATCAATAATGCTGGTGGTACCGCCAGCTAATGCGGCAACCGTACCGGAAGCGAAGTCATCTTTGGCAACTGTCCCCATAAAAGGCAGTTGCATATGCGTGTGTGGGTCAATTCCTCCCGGCATAATCAGTTTGCCGGAAGCATCGATAATTTCGGCGTCTTCTGGAGGGGTTAGATTTTGTCCAATTTCTACTATCAGATTACCATCACAAAGTAGGTCTGCTTGATAGCTTTCTTCGTGGGTTACTATAGTCCCACCCTTAATCAATAGGCTCATATTCGATCCTTATTATTTTTACTGACGGTTTAAATTTTCAACGTAACTGATATCTAAAAAATATCTATTGCAATGGCAGGTACTGACTTAAATCGAGTACCCGCCTGCGTTCAAATATTAATGAAGATTAGGTTGCTTGAGTTTCACTTTCGGACGCATTAACTGGTGTTGCCAAAAAGAAATACACAATGGCTCCGGTAAAGGCTCCAGTGAACCAACCATAGCTATAGAACCAGCTGATCGCAGGAACACCAAGTGAGATTAAAGTGATGACAACAGGGACGGCAAAGGCCGTTAAACCTGCAATATTAAAGGCTGGGTAAAGACTATTGGGAGTATAAAGGGCGACTAGATCTAAATGTTGACGTTTGATTAAGAAGTAATCAACTATCATGATGCCTGCAATAGGACCCAGTAAGCTTGAGTAGCCTAAAAGCCAATTGGAATACATGCTTTCAACGCTGACATCTGACTCTAACCAGCCCATTTTTTTCAATAATTCCCAGCTCATTAATAAAATACCAACTAAGCCAGTTAGTAATGCACCACGTGTATGGTTGATGTATTTCGGCGCAATATTTTGAAAGTCATTGGTTGGTGAAACAACGTTGGCGGCGGTATTTGTTGATAAAGTGGCAATAATAATTAAGACCATGGCAACGGCAACCCAAACAGGGCTATCAATTTTACCTATTAAAGAAATAGGGTCTGAAATAGTTTCTCCTACCAGAGTGGTCGATGCCGCGGTTAAGACAACACCTAAAGAGGCGAAGAAAAACATGGTTAATGGCAAACCAATAATCTGGCCGATCATTTGATCTTTTTGTGATTTGGCATAACGACTGAAATCAGGAATGTTTAACGAGAGGGTTGCCCAGAAACCGACCATTGCCGTTAGGCCACCTAAGAAATACCCTAAAAACCCTGCGTCTTCAGGTCTATTCGCCGGTATGGCGAGTAATTCACCAAAAGAGACTTTGCCTCCAGCCCAAAACATTAATCCAAAGCTGACAATGAGTAGCAGTGGTGCCGATAACGTTTCTAACCATTTAATGGACTCTGCTCCACGAATCACCACAAGCATGTTTAATGTCCAGAAAATAAAGAAGCCAATGACTTCTCCTACACCGCCTAAGCTTGCCCAACCATCGGATATAGCGGAGAAGAAAAGGTGAATGGCCAAACCACCAAACATGGTCTGAATGCCAAACCAACCACAGGCAACTAATCCCCTGATTACACATGGTATATTTGATCCAAGCATACCAAATGAAGAACGTAATAGAACGGGAAATGGAATACCAAACTTGGTTCCTGGGTAAGCATTTAATGTCAATGGAACTAATAGGATAATGTTAGCAATTAAAATAGTGAAAAGGGCTTCCATTACAGACAAGCCAAAATAGGCTGTTAAAACCCCGCCTAAAGTATAGGTAGGGACGCAAATGGCCATACCGACCCAAAGGGCGGCAATGTTTAATTTGCTCCAGGTTCGCTCACTCACTTTAGTAGGTGATAGGTCATCATTGTAGGCGGAACTTTGTCGAAGGTCGTTTCCTACTTCTAATTCATAGAATTCACCTTTCTTAACGGACTTGCTGCTCATAGTGTACCTCTTCTGTTTTTTACTTTACGCGGCTCATTGTTGAATTGCGTTATTCGTTGATGGACAGTGGCTTTATATTTTTTCTTATTGAGCTTGCTACTTATTACTTTGATTGATGTTCTTTATAGATACGTTCACTGGCTTCCAGCATGGTGTGTAATAAAACATTGGCACCTGCTGCGCACTCTTCAGGAGAACTGTATTCAGCTTCGTTATGGCTAATACCATTGAGGCAAGGGGTGAAAATCATACCGGTAGGCACTAAGTCGGCCATGTAACAGGCGTCATGACCTGCGCCAGCGTAAATATCCATATGGCTGTAACCAAGTTTCTCGGAAGCCGCTTTGACATCATCTGAGGCGTTAAATTCTACGGGGGCAAAGTACCAGAAAGGGTCGACACTAATTTGTAGATTACGTTCTGAGGCCACTTTTTCACAAAAGGCGAGTAATTCGTTGTGCATTTCAAGCAGGACTTCTGGAACCGGGTTTCTAAGGTCTGCACTGAACTTAATATTTCCAGGGATAGTGTTACGTGAATTTGGATACACTTGCATAAAACCAACCGTTCCAAGTCCATTTTCATGTCGATTGGCGATATTTTCCATTTCGGCAACAATCAGTGAGGCGGCTAACATGGCATCTTTTCTAAGGTGCATCGGTGTCGTGCCTGAATGGGATGGTCGGCCTTCAACTTCAATGTTATACCATCGAATGCCTTGGCCTAATCGAACCACACCAATCATTTTCTTTTCGTCTTCTAGTATTGGGCCTTGCTCTATATGTGTTTCAAAGAATGCTCCAATATGACGGCTACCTAATTCGGCATCACCTAGATAACCAATTCGTTCTAATTCATCTCCTAAGCGAATGCCATTCACATCGGTTTTATTTAGCTCGGTTTCTAAATCGAAGCGGCCTACATAGGTACCAGATCCTTGCATAGCCGGTTGAAAGCGAGAGCCTTCTTCATTAGTCCAAACCGAAAACTCCATTGGCGTTGGTGTTTCTATTTGATTTTCGTGCAAGGTTCTGAGTACTTCGACTCCAGATAAGACACCGAATACCCCATCAAATTTACCGCCTGTTGGTTGTGTGTCTAAATGACTACCAGTACCCACAGCGGGCAGGTCATTATATTTTCCAGGGCGACGAGCAAAAATGTTCCCTATTTTATCCACTGAAATTTCACAGCCTGCGGTTTTACACCATTCCACAAATAGGTCTCGAGATTGTTTATCAAGGTCGGTACCGGCAAGACGATTGCAGCCACCTTTTTCGGTTCCTCCAATCTCTCCCATTTCCATTAATGTGTCCCAGAGTCTTTTTTCATTAATACGTAGATCCTGCATTATATTCTCCAATCCAATATATATAGTCAGTTTTATTTGTTTTTGCAATTAAATTTTTTACCAAAAGGTAAAATAATTAATTAAAAAAATACCGCCATGAAATCTGTAATAAATAAATAGAATTGCAAATTTTAGGCGGCTATAAAATCTATATTTTTAAAAAGCAATAAGCAAGCCAGTTTTAATAAATTGACTTTAAAACTAGGTTGTATCAATAAAATGACCTCGAAAATGATGTTGAAATATGATACTTTAATGTTTCTTTATGAGTAGAAAAAGTTAACAAAAACAGTGTCTTATATTTAGAGGTAAGGTTTGAAAATTAAGCGTGAGTCGTCTGTAAAAAAATCAGCCAATAGGAAAATGCTAGAGTCTCGTATTCTTCGCTCTGCCGAGTTTGTTTTTGCCACAAAAGGCTTCAGTGGTGCTTCTATGGACCGTATTGCTGAAATGGCTAAAATCTCCAAGCAAAACTTAATTTATTACTTTCCAAACAAGGACTTACTATATAAAAGAGTGTTGAAAGAAATTCTAGATATATGGATTGAAAAGCTTTCTGTCTTTGAAACGCAAGGGGAGACGCCGGAAGTGGTGATCCGTCGCTATGTACATGAAAAAATGCAGATTTCACGTTTATATCCAAATGGCTCTAAGGTGTTTGCACATGAGATTATCAGTGGTGCCCCTGTACTCAAAGAATACCTAATTAGTCATTTGAAACCTCAGTTTGATAGGGATGTAAAGCTAGTTAAGTTATGGATAAATAAAGGATTAATTGATGATATTGACCCGGAATATCTATTCTTTACCATTTGGGCTGCAACTCAAACGTACGCGGATTTTTCTATTCAAATTGAAGTTTTGTTAGGAAAAACAGAATTAACCGATTCTGACTTTGATAAAGCCGAAAAAGCCGTAACCGAATTCATAGTGCGTGGAATTGGTGCGAAAAAATAATTTTCAGTGCGTTTTTTCATGATTTTTTTAACTTTTTTATGCATTTGTCTACATTTTTTTATAATTAAACTCTCTTAAAAAACATTATATTTCATCTACTTAATGACTTTTCTAAAATGAGAAGTCATTAAGATTTTTTCAATATTTTCATTTTGGTGCACCCCCCTCCCCAAAAAAAACGATTTACTCTAATCGAAACTCTGTGATATTAATTTTATACCAAATGGTAAAACTTTTAATTTAACGGTATTTTTTGGAGTGAATATGATTTCAGTTGCAGAAGCCAAGTCTTATAAATTTGTCACTGGACCTGACTTGTTCTCGTTGTGTCAATTATCCTCTCAAGTTCGTGATGAATGTTGGGGAAAACAGCTCACATACTCCAAGAAAGTATTTATTCCTTTAACGAACATGTGTCGAGATAGCTGTGGTTATTGCACATTTGTTCAGTCTCCAGATTCTCCTAATGCAAACTACATGACGCCGGAAGAAGTACTGAAAACCGCGTACGAGGGCGAAGCGTTAGCGTGTAAAGAAGCGTTATTCAGTCTAGGGGAAAGGCCAGAAGAGCGTCATCAGCTGGCACGAGATAAATTGGCGGCGTTAGGTTACAGCGACACCCTAGATTATTTACATGATCAATGTGAAAGCGTGCTGACTCATACCAGTTTGTTGCCTCATATCAATGCCGGAGCGCTTTCTTATGAAGAGTTGAAAAAGCTTAAGCCTGTTGCCGCAAGCATGGGAATGATGTTGGAAAATGTGTCGGTGGATTTACTAAGGAAAGGCCAAGCGCATCATGCCTGTCCAGATAAAACGCCAAAGCGCCGCTTAGATACTATCGAACAAGCTGGGCGTTTAGATATTGCCTTTACCACAGGGATTCTGATTGGTATTGGCGAAACTTGGGAAGATAGGGTGGATAGCTTAATGGCCATTCGTGAACGTCATCTTTCCTATGGTCATATTCAAGAAGTCATTATTCAAAACTTTCGTGCTAAACCGGGTACGGCGATGGCAGGTTGTCAAGAACCTGATTTGGATGACATGAAAAGAACCATCGCGGTTGCCAGATTAATTCTTCCTCACGACATCAGCATTCAAGCACCACCAAATTTAGAAGTAGATTACGGTAGCTATATCAGTGCAGGCATCAATGATTGGGGCGGTATTTCACCTTTAACAAAAGACTTTATCAACCCTGAAAGAGCATGGCCACAGATAGAAAGTGTCGCTAAGGCTTGTCAAGGGTTGGGTTACGATCTCAATGAAAGATTAACGATTTACTCTCGTTTTCAGCAGCAGGAATCCCGTTACCTTGATTCCAATTTAACGCAAAAAGTAGCGTCTCTTATTCATAGAAATGCGGCTGAAAATATTGGTATACATGGAGGAGCAGCATTATGAAAACCCCGTATTTAACGCCTAAAAACAACGACCTTATTGCGAGCAATGTGAGTCATTCTATCCGCTCTATTTTGGAAGACTCTTTATTAGGTAACGAACTCAGTGTAGAGAACGCTTGTGTATTATTTGATACTCAAGGTGTTGATGCACAAGCGGTTTTAGATGTTGCTAATCAGGTTCGAAAAGACCGAGTGGGGGACACAGGCAGTTTTGTCATTACCCGCAATATCAACTTTACGAATGTCTGCTACATGGGGTGTCGCTTTTGTAATTTCGCCAAAGAAAAAGGCGATCAAGATGCCGAGTTCTTAAATGTTGAGCAAGTCGCCGATCGTGCTGAAGAAGCTTGGAATCGTGGAGCGACAGAGGTGTGTATTCAGGGCGGTCTTCATCCTGATATTGATGCGAATTATTATCGAGACTTGATTGTCGCGGTGAAAAAGCGTGTTCCTGAAATCCATATACATGCGTTTTCACCATTTGAAATTTGGTATGGCTGTAAAAAAGCACGCCTTGAACCAGAAGTCTTTTTATCCGAACTAAAAGCACTGGGTTTAGGTTCTATGCCTGGCACGGCCGCCGAAATACTAGACACGGAAATTCGTAAACAACTCACTAAAAACAAACTGACAACAGAAGAGTGGGTGCGCATTGTTAAAGCGGCTCATTCTGTGGGCGTACCCACTACGTCAACCATCATGTATGGTCATGTTGATCAGCCCGTTCATTGGGCCAAGCATCTTGAATTATTGCGTGATATTCAAAAAGAAACCGGTGGTTTTACAGAATTTGTTCCCTTAGGTTTTATTCATTATGAAACGCGTTTATTTAATGATAACCCTGATAAGGTCCGTCCGGGGCCAACCCGAGATGAGCATTTTAAAATGCACGCCATTGCGCGTTTAATGCTCCAAGGCCATATTGATAACATACAAGCCTCTTGGGTGAAAATGGGCCCTGAAGTGGCGACTCAAATGCTACTCTCTGGTGCCAATGACCTTGGTGGCACTCTAATGAATGAGAGTATTTCTCGTGCCGCTGGTGCCACCCATGGACAAGAAGTTTTTCCAGAAGACATGGTGTCGAATATACATAGAGCGGGCTTAAACGCGATTCAACGTAATACCCGATACGGCACAGTTCAGGATTATCCTTTTCTCAGTGACCAAAATGCGGAAGGTATGGTTCTGAATGCAAATGCCGATCGTTTGATTTCGATACGAGGAGTCGCCTAATGCCAGATTTAACCATTACCTTGTTAGCAGGTGGTGTTGGCGGAGCAAAAGCGGCAGAAGGGATAGCGGCTAGCCGTTACGCAAAGGCCACACAAATTATTGGCAATATCGCAGATGACGATGAGTTTCATGGTTTGTGGGTTTCTCCAGATATCGACACCTTAATTTATTCTCTTGGAGACCAAATTGATCGTCAACAAGGGTGGGGCAGAAAAAATGAATCCCATCAAGTGCTTAACGAATTAGCACAACTGGGCCAAGACACTTGGATGACGCTTGGAGATTTAGATTTAGCGACTCATATTTATCGTACAGAGCTTCGAAAACAAGGGGTTCGAGCAAGTCATATTGTTCACAGGTTGGCAAAAAGGCATGGTATTAGTATGCCAATTTTATTGCCAACAGACGATGTAGTTCAGACACGAGTTAGGACGGAATCAGGTGTCTTGTCGTTTCAAGAGTACTTTGTGCGTGAACGTTGTCAGCCAACAGTAACCGCGGTTGAGTATGAAGGGGCGTCCATAGCAAAAGCCACTTCAGAATCGTTAACGCAGATTGCCAAAAGTGATGTGATTTTAATTGCGCCCAGTAATCCTATTGTCAGTATTGGTGCCATCTTAGCGGTTCCAGGAATTCGAGAAGCGATAGAGAAAAGTAATGCTTATGTGATTGCGATTTCACCTTTAATTGGTGGGAAAACCATCAAGGGCCCTGCGGATAAAATGCTTACGAGCATGGGGAAAAGCAACGATTCTCAAGGTGTTTACGAATGCTACCGTTCTTTTTTACACGGTTTTGTGATCGATTCTGCAGACAATGAAGAGGCCGCGTGTTTAGAAAATCAAGGGTTGGATGTATTAGTGACGCCAACCTTAATGAACACAACAAGTGAAAAATCGGCATTACTCAGTCAGGTCATTGAATTTGCCTTAGCGAATCGCACTAAGAGGGCCGCCTAATGACATTACCTTGTATTGTTATCCCAATGAAATCGCCAAAAAAAGCCAAACAGAGGCTGTCTTTACATTTATCGAATGAAGACAGAGAAAGTCTCGCGCTTACTCTATTTAAGAAGACGTTGGCATTTTTTAATAGGCATTTTCCCCACATTGAAACCTTAGTGGTGAGTGAATCTTCAGAGGTCTTAGCGCTGGCAAAAACTTACGGTACACATACCTTATTTGATGATGGTTCTCAGGGGTTAAATGGTGCCCTAAAGCGGGCTTGTGGTTGGGTTAAACAAGCGGGCTTTTCACAACAATTAATTATCCCCAGTGATATTGCGATCCTAGATAAAATGGAAATTGAGTCTCTTTTGCTGTCTTCAGAGCAGGCTTCTGTCGTCATCGCTCTTGCAAAAGATGGAGGCACCAATGCGTTGTTAACATCCCCTCCAGATGCGATTGAGTTTGCTTATGGAACGCATTCTGCCAATAAACATAAGGCTCAAGCGGTTAGCAAAAAAATGTCGTGCGTATGTCTGCAATTATCTCATTTATCACTAGATATCGATCTCAGTGATGACTTAGAAAAAGCGATCAAGCAGCAACCTGAACTATTTAAAAAGTGGTGCCAGCCTTTGGCTTCCTCTCTATATAAGGAGGCTCTCTATGCCTGATTCTATGATGATGTTTCGCTTATCTGGTTTACCTGATTTTCAAGAAGGTGATGATCTAGCTCAGTCTATTATAGATACCTTGGCTCTCAATAAGCAGCAATTAGTCGAAGGTGACATTCTGGTTATTGCCCATAAAGTTGTTTCAAAATCAGAAGGGGCTTGTGCTTATTTAGATCAGGTTACCCCGAGTCCAGAGGCGATCGAACTCGCAAAAACAGTGAATAAAGATCCCCGAAAAGTAGAAGTGATTTTATCACAATCAAAACGGGTAGTTCGTGCATTTAAGCGACCGGATCAAGAAGAAGGAACCTTAATAGCAGAGCATAAAAATGGCTATATTTGCGCCAATGCCGCGGTGGATGAATCCAATGCGGACCATCCTGGCCAATTAATTTTATTGCCCGAGGACCCAGATAAAAGTGCCCAACAATTGTGTTTGGCATTGGAAGCGCATTTTGCTTGCAATTTAGGCATTGTTATTAGCGATACATTTGGTCGACCTTGGCGTCTTGGGCAAACCAATGTGGCCATTGGCTTAGCGAATGTGCCTGGAGTCATGAGCATGCTAGGGGAAGAAGATGCCTTTGGCCGACCTTTAAGCGTTACCGCCCCAGCTTTTGCTGATGAGCTCGCTGCGGCGTCTGGACTGTTAATGGAGAAAAGCGCTAAAGCACCAGTCATTGTTTTTCGTGGCCTATCTTGGCCTAAAACCGACAGCAGTAGTCGGGATCTTATTCGTTCACATAATGAGGATTTATTTAGATGAAAGTATCTATTATTGGTGGTACAGGACCGCAGGGTAAAGGCTTGGCTCTTCGTTTAGCACAAGCGGGTGTAAGCGTTATTTTAGGGTCGCGTGATGCAGAAAAAGCGCAAATTGCGGCGCAAGAGTTAGTCGCAACGCTAAAAGAAAAAGGCCATGACGCAGACATTACGGGTTTGAGCATGGAAGAGGCCACTAAGGCGTCTGATGACCTGGTCATCTTATCGGTTCCTTACAGTGGGCACGATGCGACGTTAACGGCACTTGCTCCCTTTTTAGAAGGGAAAACCTTAGTGGATATTGTCGTACCTTTAGCACCTGGAAATCCGAAAGCCGTAGCTATGCCGCCAGCAGGATCTGTCACTGAGTCTGCGCAAATACTATTAGGGGATTCTATTAATGTGGTTGGTGCCTTACACAATGTATCTGCGATTACGCTTAATGATCTTTCACGTCCAATTAACTGCGATATTTTAGTTTGCGGTAATGACCTGGAAGCAAAAAAACGCGTGATGGCTTTGTGTGAAAAAATGGGTACGCAAGCCTATAACGCAGGGTTAGCGGAAAGTGCTCGCTGTATTGAGGCTCTTACTCCTATCTTGATTCGTTTGAATATCTCGAAGGATGTTCCCTTTAGCCATGCGGGGATTCGTATCTGTCCGCCGGAACATGCTCACTAGTTACAAAGTAAAGACAAAGCAAAGAAGCACAATTGGAACAAGCTAAATGATTCATGAATATTATCATCCAGATAATATCAATTGAGCATTTAATGTAAAAAATGACTATTAAAAAAATTATATGAGGAAAAAATCATGGAATTTGGTATTACGTTTAAAGGTTTTGTAAGCCCTGATCGCGCTCGTAACTTAGTTCGCCAAGCAGAAGCGGCGGGTTTTGACTATTGCTGGTTTTATGATTCGCACATTCTATGGCGTGAATCCTTTGTTGCTATGGCGATGTGTATGGAACATACAAAAACCATGCGTTTTGGCCCTTGTGTAACCAATCCAAATATTCGTGACTGGTCATTAGCGGCCAGCTTGTACGCCAGTTTAGCGGCACAAAGTAATGGTCGTTTTGATATTGGCTTAGGTCGTGGTGACTCATCCATGCGAGTGATGGGTAAAAAGCCTGCAACATTAGCGCGTTTGGCTGAATTTACGCAAAAAGTAAAAGCCATGGTACGTGGTGAAGAAGTGGAATACGGTGAATGTGCTTCTCCCGTGAAATTTCCATGGGCAAATGGTTATGAACTTCCTGTTTGGATTGGTGCCTACGGACCAAAAGCCTTGGCGACAGCGGGTGAAGTCGGCGATGGTTTAATTTTGCAGATTGGTGATCCAGACCTAGTTAAATGGTTTAAAGATCAAGCGATTAGTGCCGGTGAAGCGACAGGCCGTGATATGTCGAACTTTAAAATCCAAGCCGCTGCGCCAGCGTATTTCGGTGATATGGATTACTGTATTGAACACACTAAATGGTTCCCAGCGATGGTCGGTAACCATGTGGCCGATATCGTTGAAAAATATGGCAGTGATTCTGGTCTAGTACCTCGCAGCTTAACGGATTACATCGAAAAGCGTCGTGGATATGACTATTCTAAACACGGTCAAAGTGACAATCCATACCTAGACTTTATCACGGAAGACATTGTGAAAAGTTTCTGCGTACTGGGCACGGTAGAAGATCACATTGCCAAAATCAAAGACCTAGAAGCCGTGGGTACCACTCAGTTTAATATCTACTTAGATAGTGGTGATGAAGAAGAAATCATCGCCAACTACGGTCGTCATATTATCCCTGAGTTTAAAAAGGGCTAATACCGTAAAGCGAATGTATTGATGATAATCAAAGGCCAACCCTGTGTTGGTCTTTTTTGTGTTTATGAATCAGAAAAGTACGTTATCTGCTAAAGATATCTTGCTGGTTTTGGGTTCCTAATATAGGATGCAAAAACAAATTTTTCAGTAAACAGATTAATAACAAACGAACATTCAGGAATAGAAAATGCCTAAAGCCAGTGATATTAAAAAAAATGCAGCGGTTGAATACAATGGTAAAACTTACATAGTAAAAGACATAGAACGCTCTGTTCCCCAAGGGCGGGCAGGCGGTAGCCTTTACCGTATGCGTATGTATGATGTGGTGACTGGCCATAAGGTGGATGAGACCTTTAAAGATTCTGAAATGTTGAATCTAGCTGATTTAATTCGTCGACCAGCGATATTTTCTTATGTAGATGGGGATGAATATGTCTTCATGGATAACGAAGATTACACACCGTATAGCTTAAATAAACAGTCTATTGAAGACGAAGTGTTGTTTATCAATGAAGAAACGGCGGGGATTCAAGTTGTGTTGGTAGACGATTCACCTGTTGCGCTTGATTTGCCAACAAACGTTGAATTAGAAGTCATCGAGACGGACCCTTCTATTAAAGGGGCATCGGCAACGTCACGTAATAAGCCTGCAAAACTATCAACAGGTGTGACTATCCAAGTCCCAGAACACATTTCTACGGGTGATAAAATTAAAGTCAACGTTGAAGAACGTAAATTTGCTGGCCGTGCTGACCATAAATAATGCTTAGCTTAGTACAGAGCGCCTGGGTGTGAATAACGTATTTAAATCACGCTCAGGCTTTAATTGATCTCCTCAATATCGCCTTTTTAATATTTCTTTTTCCCTCTTTGTGAACCGGTTATCTTTGATTTACGTATTCAGTAAATAGAAATAGTACAAATGAACAATTCCACACTTAGGAGAATACGTCATGAAAGTACTGATTACGGGCGGTTCTGGCTTAATCGGCTCTCATTTTATTGCGCAACGTCATAATGACGACATTACTGTGTTGACTCGTAATGTGACGCAAGCGAAAAACAAATTAGGTGATGAACATCGTTATATTACTGATCTGGATGCGTTTAATAATCTGGATGAATTTGAGGTGGTGATCAATCTGGCTGGCGAGCCCATTGCCAATAAGCATTGGTCTGATTCGCAAAAAAACGGATAGAAGACAGTCGCTGGAGCATTACCCAAAAGTTGGTTGATCTAATGAAAGCTGGGGCCAATCCTCCTAAGATCTTTATTAGTGGTTCTGCGATTGGTTTTTATGGCAAGCAGGGTGAGCAGGCGATTGAGGAAGATTTTGTTGCAACAGTGGATGATTTTAGTCATCGTTTGTGCGCGCGCTGGGAAGCCATTGCTCAGCAAGCTGAATCGGATAAAACCCGTGTTTGCATTATTCGAACGGGTATTGTTTTGAGTAAGAAGGGCGGAGCATTGGAAAAAATGCGAATCCCCTTTACATTGGGATTAGGTGGGCCGATGGGTAATGGTCAGCAATACATGTCCTGGATACATATAGAGGATATGTTACAAGGAATACTCTACCTTATAAAGCATCCGTCTTGCTCGGGAGTGTATAACTTCACGGCCCCTACACCAGTCACAAATAATGAATTCAGTCGTGCATTCTCCACATCCCTAAATCGACCTTGTGTGTTTAGAGTACCGGCTTTTGTTATGTCGTCTTTAATGGGGGAAATGTCTACTTTGGTTCTGGATGGACAAAATGTGCGACCTAAGCGTCTACTGGAAAGCGGCTATCGCTTCTTGCACCCAGATATTCAGGAAGCGCTAGAATCATTGGAGAGGTTATAAAACATAACGCCCTATGGGGATAGGGCGTTATGTTGTGTTTCTAAGATAACTATAAACGAGTTTATAGGTTTAGGTAAAACACAATTGCGACCGCAACGGGGGCGATAAAGCGTGAAACAAACAGCCATAAACCGTGTGCTTTTTCGCTTATAGCCAATTCTTGATGGCTAAATTTAGGTAATACTACCCAGCCAGCAAACACAGAAACGAGAATGCCGCCAAGTGGTAACATAATATTTGCTGTTGCATAGTCTAATAGATCAAACATGTTTTTACCGAACGGTTTGAAGTCAGACCACTCATTGAAAGCTAATAAACAGCTGATGCCTAATGCCCAAACGACGACGCCTAAGGCAACCGATGCTTTTGTACGACTGAGCTTGAACTTCTCGACTAAGAAAGCAACCGTTGGTTCTAATAATGATATTGCAGATGTCCAAGCCGCTACGCCAACAAGAATAAAGAATAAGAGACCAAACAGTTGCCCGCCCGGCATTTGACCAAAGGCGACAGGTAAGCTTACAAACATTAAGCCAGGTCCTGCACTTGGGTCCATTCCATTAGTGAAAATGATTGGGAAAATCGCCAAGCCTGCAACAAGAGCGACCAAGGTATCAAGTGCCGCAATAGCAAATACGGTTCCTGTTACTGACGCTTTTTTCGGCATGTAGGCACCGTACGCCATAATAGTTCCCATCCCAAGAGATAAGGTAAAGAAAGAGTGCCCTAGCGCGACTAAAACCGCATCCCAAGAGAGTTCAGAAGGATCAAAATGAAACATAAAGTCCCATCCTTTTGAGAATCCATCTAGTGTCATGGCATAACCCAGCAAGATGATTAATAGTACAAACAAAGCCGGCATCATAATGCGAGTAGCGCGCTCAAGGCCTTTATTTACGCCGCCAATAACCACTATGGTCGTCATAATGGCAAAAATCGTGTGCCAGAACAGCATGGTGCCGGGGCTTGCTAGGAGTTGATCGAAAGTGGCGCCAGCGTCTTCGGCTGAGATACCGACAAATGTGCCTTTTGCCATCTCTGCAATGTAGTTCAGAACCCAGCCAGCAACGACAGAGTAGAAGGAAAAAATCATGACACCAGAGAACATACCCATCACACCGACTAAGGACCAGCGTGTTGTTTTTTTCGATTCGATTGCCACATCATGGAGTGCATTAATTGGACTTTTACGAGCTCGGCGACCAATAAGGACCTCCGACATCATAATTGGAATACCAACAAATAAAATACACACTAGATAGACAAGAACAAATGCTCCGCCACCATTTTCACCTGTAATGTATGGGAATTTCCAAATGTTACCAAGACCAACAGCGGAACCGACTGCGGCTAAGATAAAGATCCAACGACTTGCCCAAAAGCCATGGATAGATTGCTTGTCTTGCATAAATCTCTCAGTTAATTAATAAAGGAATGAACAGTGAATGAAAAAACAGAATACTAAGCATTAAGTGATGAAAACAGTCACTCTACTTCCCCACAATGAAGGCTTTTTTCTGTACCTGATTTATCGGTCAGGAATTCTCCAAATATTCTTTTAAAGGTGCAAGGAAAAAGACCGATTTTTTTAATAAAATTGAAAAAAAACTGTCTATTTTGGCAATAATTGGACGCTTTTGGCTGGTTTTTCAATATTAATCAAAGACCTGTATCTGGAATTATGGTGAATAAAGCAAATACTCTGCCAATCAATGCTGACCAATTGGTTGGTATGTGCTGCAGTGGTACCTCAAGATAGGTATAATCGCGCCTCAATTTATCCTCTTTGATATAAAAGAACATTTTAGGAGAAAATCCCATGGCGACCCCTTCACAGCATGATCTACGAAATGATTTTCGGGAACTGTTGAAAACTGACCAATGTTATTACACGGCATCTACTTTTGATCCGATGTCGGCTCGTATCGCCGCTGACCTTGGTTTTGAAGTTGGGATATTAGGGGGATCGGTTGCTTCATTACAGGTATTAGCCGCTCCTGATTTTGCATTAATTACGTTAAGTGAGTTTACCGAGCAAGCCACTCGTATTGGGCGTGTGGCACGTTTGCCTATTATTGCGGATGCCGATCATGGTTACGGCAATGCTTTGAATGTTATTCGTACCATTACTGAGCTAGAGCGTGCGGGCGTGGCGGCACTGACGATTGAAGATACCTTGTTGCCGGCCAAATATGGGCATAAGTCGACAGATTTGATTCCTTTAGAAGAAGCTGTGGGTAAGCTAAGAGCGGCTCTGGACGCTCGAATTGATCCTGCCATGTGTATTATCGCTCGAACTAACGCTGGTCAACTGAGTACCGAAGAAACCATAGAGCGAGTGAAGGCTTATGAAGCCGAAGGGGTAGATGGTATTTGTATGGTGGGTATTCGTGACTTTGAACATTTAGAACAAATTAGTCAACATATCTCTGTTCCTTTAATGTTGATCGCTTATGACACACCTGAGTTGAGAGATCGTGAGCGATTAGCTAAAAATGGAGTGCGTATTGTCGTAAATGGTCATGCCGCGTATTTTGCGGCGATTAAAGCAACTTACGATTGCTTGCGTGAACAAAGAGGTATTGCTGAAGGGACTTTAAATGCATCTGAGCTTTCTACGCGTTACTCCACATTAGAAGAAAATCGTGCGTGGGCGAGTAAATATATGGACGTTCAAGAGTAAGGTAGAACATATATTGCGGTATTAAGCGACTCAAATATAAGCCTTTTTGTTTTATATATTCATATTCTCGTATAATAATCACTCAGTTGGCGGTATCGTTTGTATCGCTAACTGATTCAGTTTCCTCATTTTGTAATGACGAGAACACATTCTTTTATACAATATTTTGTTCTCATCGTTTATTTCTTTAAATTGAGTGTAGGATAGCTCTTTTCCTTACGAAATTATTTTAAATGCAGATTTTAACGTCGTTTGTTTATGACAATGGTGTGAGGTTTGTATAAAATAATCAAAATTTAATAATTAAGAACTCTTTATGTCACCTAATAGTCGCCGTTACCAGCAAGTTGGTAAACAAATCAAAAATACGCTCCTTTCAGGAGAGTTGCCCGTTGGTGGTCGTTTACCTTCGGAACGGGATTTAAGTGAGCGTTATAATGCAAGCCGAGCAACCATTCGTGAAGCCATCATTATGTTGGAGCTGCAAGGGTTGGTTGAAGTTAAGCAAGGCGCAGGCATCTTTTTTGTTGAAAATATAGACTCAAATATGCTTATTGGGGAAGCAGAAAGTAATATTGGCCCCTTTGAGCTGTTGCAAGCACGACAGTTATTAGAAACCAATATTGCCGCCTTTGCCGCCACTCAAATTTCAGCCACCCATGTACGAGAAATGCGGGATCTGCTACGGGAGCAAGAGCTGGAAATTAATGGTGACAGTAAGCGTTTTAATGAGCTTGATCATAACTTTCATATGGTTATTGCTGAAGCAACACAAAATAATATGCTTATTGTGATGGCTCAGTCCATGTGGGATAACGTCAGAACGGAAAACCCATTATGGGATGCATTAAATTCACAGTATTTCCATGAAAAACGATTACAGTCATTATGGTTGTCTGATCATAAAAACATCTTAATCGCGTTACAAAAACGCTCACCTCAAGAAACAAAACAAGCCGTTTGGCAGCATATTGAAAACGCTAAAAAAGAGCTTTTCAAATTAGCCAATGTGGAAGAACCTGATTTTGAAGGCTTTCTTTTTGCAGCAAATGCTGTGCCTACTCTGAAGAATGAAGCAGAATAAGTATGTTACTTTGCTAAAAAATGCTTTATAAAAGTTGTAACGAGTGCCTAAGGAAAAAGAAAAAATGGTACAAAAAAAGCATTTAACCTTAAAAGATATTGCTAAACAGTTGGGCGTTTCTACGGCAACTGTGTCGCTATCCATTAATAATAGTCCTCTAGTTGCAGAAAAAACACGTCTGCTAGTACAGCAAAAAATCAAAGAAGTCGGCTATGTTTACAACCGACGTGCTGCCAGCCTGATTACTGGCAAAAGCGGTATGGTTGGTTTAGCGGTACATGATTTTACTAACCCGTATTTTACGGAAGTTTGTGCCAGTGCAGAAAAGACCCTATCCGAAAAAGGCCGCATGTCTTTACTCTGTAATAGTTATGAGAATATTGAACAACAAGAGCGTTTTATTAATGCTTTAATTGAACATAATTCTGATGGGCTCTTGCTGTGTCCGGTTGTTGGAACGGGAATGGATGCGCTGCAGCCATTACTCACTCGAGGTTTACCCACCGTACTGGTAACTCGGGATATTGATGGCTCGAATATGGACTTCGTCGGGAATGATGAGCGATATTCTTTGCATCTGGCTACTCGACATTTACTGTCCCTTGGTCACAAGCGAATCGCGTTTGTTGGTGGTCATATCGATGCTAAAGCGGCTAAAGAAAGACGCCTAGGTTATGTCGATGCCATAAAGTTGCATGGTTTGCCGTTGGATGAATCATTGATGTTTGATTGTGAGAATAAATCGGAAGCGGCTGAAGCTCTTTTACCAAGCGTGTTAGCTATGGACTCACCTCCAACAGCGATTGTTGGCTTCTCTGATTTAATTGCATTGGGCGTTTTGTCGGCCTTGATTCAGATGGGGTTGGAGCCTGGAAAAGATATAGCGGTTGTAGGCTGCGATAACATTGCTGAAAGTAATCGGCATTACACTCAATTAACAACCATTAATGTGCAAAAATCCTTAATTGGGCAAATGGCCGCGACCTTCTTATTCCAGCGATTAGCCGACCCCTATATGCCTCCCCAAAGAAAAATCTTTGATTCCGAACTTATCATTCGCCGTTCTTGCGGTGCCTATTTAAAAAGCTAGTCTTTCTCTTCTTGTGTGTTGTCCTGCTTTTATTTATTAATATCAAGACTAAATTTAAATCGATTTAAATTTAGTCTTGATATTTTTTATCCTTTGTATTATAAATTTAAACCGATTTAAAAAATAATAAAAACGAGAGTGTATTGTCACTTTTTAGGAGACAAATAGTGAATGATTCGATCATAAAATCGATAGATGTACAGTTATTCGCCGTGCCATTAGCTGAGGTTTTGTCCGATGCCATGCATGGAGATCACACACATTTTGAGCTGCTAACGGTAACGATTACATTATCTGATGGATCTCAAGGTACAGGTTACACCTATACTGGAGGTAGAGGTGGTCAGGCTATTCGATCAATGATTGAAGCCGATTTAAAGCCTATGTTACTGGGTAGAGACGGGTCAGACATTGAAGCAATTTATAGAGATATGGAATATTGCATTCACTATGTTGGTCGTGGGGGCATAGCGTCTTTTGCTATCTCTGCAATTGACATCGCGTTATGGGATTTACGTTGTCGAGCCCTCGGAAAACCATTACATCAATTTAATGGTAATCAAAATAAAGTCGCCAAAGCCTATCGCGGTGGTATCGATTTGAATTTTTCCTTAGCGCGTTTGTTAAAAGAGGTTCAAGGCTACCTAGATGCCGGCTTTAATGCCGTTAAAATCAAGGTTGGACAAGCGAATTTAGAAGATGATGTTGCCCGAGTTAAGGCCGTTCGAGAGCTGATAGGGGATGACATTATTTTTATGATCGATGCCAATTATTCTATGACAGTTGAACAGGCGATTACGGCAGCGAATGCCTTTGCTGAGTACAACATATTCTGGTTTGAAGAGCCTACAGTCCCAGACGATTATACTGGTTACGCACGCATTGCTGAGAACACATCCATCCCTTTAGCAATGGGGGAGAATCTACATACTATTTATGAATTTGGCTATGCTTTTCAACAAGCTAAGTTGTCCTTTATTCAGCCAGATGCGTCAAATTGTGGCGGTATATCTGGATGGCTCGCTGCGGCAAAAATGGCTGATGAATTTAATATCCTTGCCAGTTCTCATGGTATGCAAGAGTTACACGTAAGTTTAGTGGCTTCTCAGCCTAATGCGGGTTGGGTTGAGGTTCATAGCTTTCCTATTGATCAATATACATTGCGTCCTTTGGTTATCGAGGAGGGTATGGCTGTTGCGCCTGACACGATTGGTATTGGTGTGGAATTTGATTGGGAAAAATTATCGGCCTATAAAATTAAATAAAATTTAAATCGATTTAAAAATATCAAAATATAGTACTCGAAGAGGCGGAGGTGAATATAGAGGAATAGGCGGTTGTTACAGAGTTCGTTCAAACATTTAACGTAAAAATAAAAATAAATTTGGAGATGTGAGCATGATATTTAAAATGACGGTTGTTTCGGCTTTGATCGGGGTATTGTCCAGCGCAGCAATGGCAGACCTACCTGCGTTAGAGAAAAAAGATCGCTATAAAGTGGGTTTTGCTCAAACAGAAAGCAATAATCCTTGGAGAATCGCGGAAACAAAAAGTTTTAAAGATACCGCCGCCAGCTGTAACTGGGATCTTGTGTACACGGATGCAGCGGGTTCAGCCGCTAAACAAGTATCTGATGTGGACTCCATGATTGCCCAAGGTGTGGACGTTATCTTCCTACCTCCTAGAGAAGAAAGACCTCTGCTTCCTGCCGTATTACGCGCTAAAGCACAAGGTGTTCCGGTTTTCCTAGTGGATCGCAGTGTCGATGAAAAAGTGGCTAAAGCGGGCCGTGATTACGTTACCTTCTTAGGCTCGAATTTTATTGAGCAAGGGGCCATTGCTGCGAACTGGTTGATTGAAAAAACAGGCGGTAAAGGCCTGATTTTAGAACTTGAAGGCACAACAGGTTCATCGCCTGCAAATGATCGTCGAAAAGGCTTTGACGATGAAATTGCTAAACATCCTGATATGAAAATTCTCGCCTCTCAATCCGGTGACTTTGCTCGAGATAAAGGCCGAAAAGTAACGGAAACCTTGCTGCAAACCTATCCAAATGCGGATGTCATTTATGCTCATAATGATGAGATGGCGATTGGTGCTATTCAAGCATTGGAAGCGGCAGGTCGAGTGCCGGGCAAAGATGTGTTGATTGTTTCTGTTGATGGTACTCGTGATGCTTTACAAGCTATTTTGGATGGCAAAATGGGAGTGACGGTTGAATCGAGCCCATTCTTTGGTCCATTGGCTTGTGAAACGATGAAACGTTATGCCAATGGTGAAACGATTGAGCCTTGGGTGCGTGTTACAGACCGTGTGTTCACTATTGAAAATGCGGCTAAACATATAGACGAAGCCTATTAATACTATCTATTGATCCTCTTGAGCGGGAAGTGATTTTCCGCTCTTTTTTCTTCCTAGTTTTAACCGAGGCTTAGATGAACCATTCATATCCAACGGAGGCACAACAAGGTGCCAGCCTTTCCTCGACACTATCAAATGATGGTGACCTAGTCTTACACATGAAAGGCATTCATAAGCATTTTGCTGGTGTTCCTGCGCTATCTGATGCGGAGCTAAAAATTAAGGCCGGCGAAGTACATGCGATTATAGGTCAAAATGGTGCAGGAAAATCCACCTTGATCAAGGTACTTAATGGGGCCCATAAGCACGATGAGGGCGATATTTATTTTATGGGGGAGGAGGTTTCTTATGCTTCTCCTCATAAAGCTCAAATGGCTGGCATCAGCACGATTTTCCAAGAAGTGAACCTGATCGGCTACCGTTCCATTACCGAAAATATTTGTCTTGGCCATGAGCCTAAACGTTTTGGGATGGTGGACTGGCGAAAAGCGCATGCACACGCTAGAGAAACCTTAGCCCGCTTCGGATTAGAGCTAGATGTTGAGCAGCCTCTTAGTACTTTTAATATTGCCATACAGCAATTGGTTGCGATTGCTAGAGCGGTCGCCTTAGATGCCAGAATCGTCATTATGGATGAACCTACTTCCTCTCTAGATGAACGTGAAAAGGAAGTGTTGTTTCGTGTCATTAAAGAGTTGAAGGCCTCTGGTGTTGCTATTTTGTATGTGAGTCATCACCTTGATGAGCTGTTTCAAATTTGCGATGAAATTACAGTTATGCGAGATGGAAAAACCGTTGGTCAACGTGCTATTGGTGATATGACCAAGTTGGATATGGTCGCGGCCATGTTAGGAAAAGACCCAGAGGAAATTGCCAGAGGAGGAGCGACTAATTTTGCATCAACAGGCCGTGCGAGTGATCAGGTTTTATTATCAGTAGAAAACCTAGAAGGGGCTGGTGCACTCAAAAATGTTTCTTTTGATTTATATAAATCGGAAATTCTAGGGCTTGCAGGTTTATTAGGTTCCGGTCGATCTGAAGTGGCGCGAGCTATTTTTGGATTAGATAGCGATTTGAAAAAAGGTGAGGTTTTTCTTGAGGGTGAAAAAATGGATTTCACTGACCCAATGGCGGCGATAGAAAAAGGGTTTGGCTTTTGTTCTGAGGATCGAAAAGAAGATGGCATTATTCCTCAGCTGTCCGTAAGAGAGAATCTCACGTTGGTATTGTTACCAAAAATTTCTAAATACGGTTTGATTGATGAGTCCAAAGAGCGCCAATTAGTCACCGATTTTATACAGCGACTTGGTATCAAAACCGCGTCAATGGAGCAACCTATTTCCCAACTCTCTGGTGGAAACCAACAAAAAGTATTGCTGGCTAGGTGGTTGGTAACGAACCCTAATATCCTAATTTTAGATGAGCCAACCCGAGGCATTGATGTTGGAGCAAAAGGGGAGATTCAGTCTTTAATTCGACGTTTAGCCGATGACGGTTTAACTGTCTTGATGATTTCCTCTGAGTTTGAAGAATTAGTAGAAGGCGCAGATAGAGTCATCGTTTTGCAAGATGGGCATAGCATACAGGCATTAGCGAATGATCAGCTGACAGAGAATGCCATTATGAAAGCCATCGCCCAAGAAACACGTCATCCTGTTGCATGAGTGGAGAGACAAAATGAACAGTTCAACGTTAGCAGAAAGTCCGAAACCAAAGGTGCCGACAGTCGGTACAAAAATAGCGTCGCAAATAAAAAATAATGGGGCGTTATGGGCCTTCTTTTTATTACTGGTAATTAATATTCTGATTACCCCTAATTTCTTACAAATCCAAACCTTATATGTGAATTTGACTCAGGTTGCAACGGTAGCGATTGTGGCTATCGGTATGACCCTAGTCATTGCTTCTGGAGGGATCGATCTTTCAGTGGGGGCTCTTATGGCTCTGGCGGGCACGGTCGCCCCGATGATTTTTTTATCGGACTTTGGCGTGGCTAATCCAGAGTTGGGTTTGTTTGTTGCCATTGTGGTGGCGATTAGCGCGGCTGGTATTGCTGGTTTGTTTAATGGCTTTCTTATCAGTAAGTATAAAATTCAACCTATTATTGCGACCTTAATTCTATTTATTTCAGGACGAGGTATTGCCCAGGTGCTTACCAATGGTGAGTTACAGACCTTTGATAACCCAAGTTTTGAATTTATTGGTACTGGACGTGTTTTTGGGGTGCCTGTACAGGCCTGGATTACTCTTGTTTTAGCTCTGTCTATCGCATGGGTATTAAAGCGTTCTATTTATGGTCGTTTTTTATTAGCGGTAGGTGGGAATGAAAAGGCGGCAGAACTTGCAGGTGTTCCTGCCACAAAAGTGAAATTAATGACTTATATGGTCTGCGGATTGCTGGCAGGTATCGCTGGCATCATTACTACGGCGATTAATTCTGCTTCTGATGCGAACCAAACAGGTCAGTTGATGGAATTGGATGCCATTTCTGCCGCTATAGTCGGTGGCGTATTGTTAACAGGGGGAAGGCTCCCATCCTTGGTGCGGTTTTAGGCGCGGCCATTATTCAATTAGTGGGCTATACCCTATTAGCGAACGGTGTCCACGATGCCGTCGCTATGGTAGCTAAAGCGGTGATTATTATTGTTGCTGTTTACCTACAGCAAGTTAGAGGGGCTAAATCATGAATATACTTTCTATGATGTCAAACCTATCCGGTATGAAGCGTAAGAGAAATACGTCGAAGCAAGCGGAAGGCGTGTTAGTCGCGCTTATGTTGATTACACTTTTTGCTAGTTTGCGTTATGACGCTTTTCTGAGCGAATACAATATCATGACGTTTCTGTCTTATAACTCCATGTTTATTTTGATTGGCCTTGGAATGTGCTTTGTGATTATGACTGGCGGTATTGATTTGTCTGTTGGTTCTGTCGTCGCATTGTCTAGTGTGGTCGTTGCTCATGCAAGTCCTTACGGGATTGAAGTCGCGTTACCTGTTGGCATTCTTGTTGGGGTTCTTGCTGGAGCGATTAATGCCTTTGTCATCACAAAGCTAAAGATTGTGCCATTTATTGCCACTTTAGCCATGATGTTAGGTGCTAGAGGGATGGCGTTAGTGCTATCAGACAATCAATCAGTACAAGTCTCTTGGGACAGTAATTTTACTCAGTTTGGTCTAGGTAAAATGTTTGATTTCATTCCGTGGCCAATCGTCGCTATGTTAGTCGCCTTCGTGTTTTGTTGGATATTGTTGGAAAAGTTTGCCTTTGGGCGTCATGTCTTATCCATTGGTGGCAATGAAGAAGCATCGAAGTTGATGGGACTCGAGGTGAATAAAACCCTATTTGGTGTGTATATATTAAGTGGCGCATTAGCCGGCTTATCAGGGGTCATGTTGGCATCAGGGTTTGGAGCGGGACAACCATTAGAGGGGTTAGGTTGGGAATTATCAGCTATTGCGGCCGTGGTGGTTGGTGGAACGCTGTTAACGGGAGGCTTAGGTTCTATTACCTCAACACTATTAGGGGCGATTTTATTAGGATTGATTTTTAACATCTTGAACTTTGAGAATGGACTTGGAACCATCAGCTTTAGTGCCTATTGGCAGTCCGTTATTCGAGGTGGTTTTTTATTGGTTGTTGTGGTTATTCAAGCTAAAGTGATTAACAGCAAAATGCGTCGAACTGAGTTCTAGCGAGTATCCTAAACGTTGCTTTATTGTTTATTACATCTCTGTTTTTATTGTGTTTTGTAAGGCATTTAGACTTTGCCTTCGAACCTGCCATCTTGAGGTTAGATATGCGTTCTCATTATAAATACATAGTGGTTGGTGGTGGCTCTGCTGGTGCGGTGGCGGCCGCAAGGTTAGCGAAAAAAGATACGGCGGCCGTTTTATTATTAGAAGGAGGCTATAGTCATAAGCATCCGTTACTGGATATGCCAGCCGGTATTTTTAAAATGATTAATGGCAGCAAATACATGCATTATTATCACACGACTCCTCAAGCCCATTTAGGGGGGAGAGTGCATGATATTCCACAAGGCAATGTGTTGGGTGGCGGCTCATCTGTTAATGCTCAGGTATATATGAGAGGTCGAGCCAGTGATTATAATGAATGGCAGCAGATCCTAGGAGACGACGCACAATGGGGATGGGAGCATGTGTTGCCGTATTTTAAAGAGATGGAAGCGAATAACCGTTTATTGAACGAATATCATGGTGCTTCTGGTCCTGTGCTGGTGTCTGATCCTCAGCATATTGATGATTCTTCTCGAGCCTTTGTGCAAAGTGTACAAGCTCAAGGCATTCCTTTTAATGACGATTTTAATGGTGCTCAGCAAAAGGGCGTCGGGTTTTATCAATTTACGAACCGTAATGGGCGTCGCAGTAGTACCGCTTATGCTTTTTTAGGTGAAGATCAAACGCCGAATAATTTAGAGATTCAGCTGCAGTGTCGAGTTCACAAAGTTATTATTGAAGATGGTGTTGCCGTTGGGGTTATTTATGAAAATGAGAGTGGTGAAGTTTTAGAAGCACGCCTGGACAATGCTCTCGCTGGAGAGGTGATCCTAGCCGCTGGAGCGTTAATTACACCTAAGTTATTAATGCTTTCTGGAGTCGGAGGCGCTGAGCAACTCGAGCAGCACGGTATTCACTGTATTGTTGACTTACCAGGTGTTGGAGAAAACTTAATTGATCATCCTGAAGTGCCTATCATAGCGACGGCAAAAAAAGGTTTTGGTTATTTTAAACAAGGGGAGGGTTGGCGAATGTGGCGTAATGGCTTGCAGTTTGCGCTATTTGGTTCCGGCCCTGTTACGTCGGCTGGGGTGGAAGCGGGTGCCTTTGTTAATCCAATAAGTGACACTGAAGAGGCGACAATACAGGCATTCTGTGTCCCTATGGTCTATCTAGATAGAGATGTTTTGAATCTTGTAAATCATGATTATGGGATGACGATTACCACGGTTGTGGTCAAACCCGTCTCTCGAGGTTATGTGCGTTTGGCGTCTTCGAATGCAAACGATAAGCCCCTAGTGTGTCCCAATTTATTGAAAGAAGACGCTGACTTGTCTGCTATGATAGCGGGCCAACGCTTTTTTATTAAATCCTTTCAAACACTACCATTAGCAAATTCGATTAAATCCATTGTTATGCCTGAAATAAATTCATTATCAGATGAGTCTTTGGCAGAACACTGTCGTAAAACGGTAAAAACAAACTATCATCCTGCTGGAACGTGTAAAATGGGCGCCGCAGAAGATCCGATGTCTGTTTTAAATAACCGCTTACAGGTCAAAGGTATCAAGGGATTAAGAGTTTGTGATATGTCAGCCGTTCCTAATATTAATGCGGGTAATACAAATGCGGTTGCTATGATGCTTGGTCAGCGATGTGCTGATTTTATTTTAGCGGGCGATATTTGAGATACAAAAAAAACACCATACCAATTACTATATTGGTTGACCAAAAGGATATTCTATTCTACTATTTTTAAATCGATTTAAACGATCGTGTAACGCTTTCTCTTTTAAATCTATTTAAAAGTAGACACAATAAAAATAAAAATTGCTTGATTGAATTACGTTAGTTCAAATCAAACAAAACTAAGAGGCTCCATTATGCTAAAGAAAGTATTGTCTTCTCGTCTATTTAAAGATCAGTTTGACCGTCGTTCTGCTCTATCTATGATAGGTATGACGGCACTTACCGTTGGTCTATTCTCTGGTACAGTACAGGCCGCCACCACCATTAAATGGGCGCATGTATACGAAGTTGGCTCTCCTTATCATCAGGCAGCGCTTTGGGCCGCGGAAGAAATGGCGACGAAAACAGATGGTCGTGTTTCAATTAAGGTGTTTCCGGCATCCTCTTTAGGTAAAGAAGTTGAGCTAAATGAAGCATTAAACTTTGGTACGGTAGATATGATCTATACGGGTGCCATTTTTGCTGGTAGTTCCTACAAACCACTCGCGCTTTCTGGATTACCTTTTGTCATTCGTAATTATGATCATTGGAAAAAATATCGTGATAGCGAATTGTTTGATGGTATAAAACAAGGCTATGAAAAAACCACAGGACACGATATTACAGGTTTTACCTACTATGGCGCCCGTCATGTAACCTCTAATAAGCCGATTAACTCTCCTGAAGATATGGAAGGAATGAAGATCCGTGTACCAAATGCACCTATGTTCCTTATGTTCCCGAAAGCTGTTAATGCGAATGCCTCTCCGTTAGCCTTCTCTGAAGTGTATTTAGCGCTACAACAAGGTTTGGTTGATGCTCAAGAGAATCCATTACCAACCATTAAGTTCAAAAAATTCTATGAAGTTCAGAAATACATCAACCTTACTGGTCATATGACTAACTCTTTAGTAACAGTAGTTTCTTCTATGACTAAAAATCGACTTAGCAAAGAAGACTATGCGTTATTAGATGAGGTTTCTGTAAAAGCAGCGGCTCGTGCATCGGATGATATTAATGAAGCGGAAGAAAATCTGGCTCAATGGTTCCGAGATCAAGGGTTACAAGTGGTTGAAGTAGATAAAAAACCTTTCCAAGATAAAGTAAATAGCTATCTAAACTCTATTGATTCCGGGTTCTCTAAAGAACATTTATCTGGCATTAGTGCGCTATAACGCTGAATTAAAGGAGGGTGCAATATGAGTCGAGCTTCTAACAAGACAATGTCTAATCCGTCTGACTCTGAGCCCCTCAATTTGGTTGATGAAAGCCAAATTGAGGAACCGTTAGATTTTAAGATGATTGATCTTCCTGTGATGATTTTATTTTGGGTGTTGATGTGTATTGTTTTTCTTCAATTTTTCACCCGTTATATTTTAAATGATTCACTGGCATGGACAGAAGAAATCGCGCGATTTTTACTAGTATTGGTCGGCTTTGTTGGCTCTATAACGGCCGTCAGAAAAGGCAGTCATATCTTCTTAGAGTTTTTATACCGTTTTATTCCAAGTTCTTTAGCTAAAGTATTATCCGTCTTTTCTGAGGTGGTTTGTGTTGGGTTTTACGGCGCTTGTGCTTGGATGTCCTCACAAATTGCCCTGCAGACACATCAAACATTGGTATCGGTCGAATTGCCTAAAAGTTATCTTTATTGGGTTATTGCGTTTTGTTTTGTTGCTATGTCTCTTTATTCCATCGGTAAAATGGTGATGAAAATGAAGCTCAGTCATCATCAAATTGTCTCAAATATTGAAGAACAAGCTACTTCTGTATAACAAAGGTGTGATATGTCGATTTTTCTATTGTTCTTAATATTATTTGTACTGCTTATTATCGGTGTACCCGTGGCTGTTGCCTTGGGCGTTTCGTCCCTCGTTTTTATTCTAATAGAAGGGGTGCCGAGTGTTGTTGTATTGCATAACATGGTTAATGGTATCAATAGCTTCCCCTTAATAGCGATTCCTTTTTTCATTCTTGCTGGGCATTTAATGAATACGGGCGGGATTACCAATCGTATTTTTGCCTTCGCTCGCGCATTGGTTGGTTGGTTACCTGGAGGTCTAGGTCACGTAAACGTTGGTGCCAGTGTGGTGTTTGCTGGTATGTCAGGCGCGGCCGTAGCGGATGCTGGTGGTTTAGGGAATGTTGAAATTAAAGCCATGAAAGACGCGGGTTATGATTCTGACTTCTCTGTTGGTATCACCGCGGCATCCTCAACGATTGGTCCAATTATCCCTCCTTCTCTGCCTTTAGTTATCTACGGGGTAGTGGCGGATACTTCCATAGGACAACTTTTTGCTGCAGGGTTGATTCCAGGGTTATTAATGGCGTTTTCTTTGATGATTATGGTGTCATGGTATGCCAAGATTCGTAATTATCCCAAAGATGAGCGTTTTAGTTTATCCAATCTCTGGTTTGCTTTTAAAAGGGCATTTTTACCTCTGCTAACCCCAATAATTATCGTTGTTGGCATTTCTACGGGGGTTTTTACACCCACTGAAGCGGCAGTGGCAGCGGTAGCGTATGCGCTTTGTTTAGGTGCTTTTGTATATCGTTCTTTAAGTATTGCAAGTGTTCTAAGAGTGTCGCAGGAGACGATTGAAACAACAGCCTCTATTCTGCTCATTGTGGCTAGCTCGACCATTTTTGCTTGGATTCTAACGGCTAACCAAATTGCTGACTTGTTTGCTCATAGCCTATTAGGTTTCACAGATAATGCCGTACTCATTTTATTGATTATGACCTTGCTGGTATTAATTTTAGGCTGCTTTATGGAAACCATTGCGGCTATTACTATTTTAGTGCCGGTGTTATTACCTGTCGCGGTGCAAATCGGTATTGATCCTGTGCATTTTGGTATCATTATGATTCTGAATTTAATGCTTGGATTGTTGACGCCTCCTGTTGGTATGGTGCTCTATGTGTTAGCCAAGGTATCCAATACTCCGTTCGAGCGTTGTGTTATTGCAACAGCACCCTTTTTAATCCCTCTTGTTGTTGTGTTGCTGTTATTGACCTTCATACCATCGATTACAATGTGGTTACCAAATCTTATTTATCGTTAAATAAATGAGATAATGTTTCAGCCTTCTTTTCTATTTGCATGTTTTTAGAAAGGAAGGTTTTTTTGGTTATACATCTTGGTACTCAAAGGGTATGATTTTAACGATTATTGGTTAACCAAACTGTGGTATATTAGATTTTTTGTAAACAATAATAAGATCGTTTTATAAGGTTGGATGTCGTGGAAATTATTGCAAAAGAGTTGAGTCATGTTGATTGTATGGCATTAGGTGAAGTCATGCTGCGCCTTGATCCTGGTGTGGATCGTATTCGTAAAACGGATCAGTTTCGTGTATGGGAAGGTGGTGGTGAGTACAATGTGATTCAAGGGTTAAGCAGTTGCTTTGGCCATAAAACCGGCATCATTACGGCCTTAGTCGATAATGAAGTGGGCCACCTAATTGCAGGTCTAGTGCAAAGAGCGGGAGTGAGTACCGACTGGATTGAGTGGAAAGAGCATGATGGTATTGGTCGATCTGTTCGTAATGGCATGTATTTTATGGAGCGTGGTTTTGGTGAACGAGGAGCAAAAGCGGTCATGGATCGTGGGCATACTCCTATTTCACAACTGACAGTCAAGGATATTGACTGGGATGCTCTGTTTGCTAAAGCGAAGCCTCGTTGGTTCCATGTTGGGGGGTGATGGCGGCCTTGTCTGAAGGTTCTCCTGACGTTGTTGAGGCCGCAATGACGGCGGCTAAAAACCATGGCGCAATCGTATCCTATGATTTAAATTATCGTGAGTCGTTATGGAAAGACAGAGGTGGACGAGAGGCCGCAAATGACTGTAATACGCGGTTAATTCAAAAGGCAGATGTTCTTTTTGGAATTGAGTCTCTTCCAAGAAAAGTGGATACATTAGATAAAGAGGTGTTTTCAGAAGCGCTGCATTCTATGCAGGCACGTTTTCCTAATGTCCAACTTTTTGTCACGACTATGAGAATCGTGAAAGATGCATCCCATAATGACTGGGGGGATTGTGTTTACATAATGGTGAGATTTTCTTCTCACGTGACTATAACAACTTGCCGATATTTGATCGTGTTGGTGGCGGTGATGCCTTTGCTGCAGGCCTGATTCATGGGCTCTTGAATGATCAAACTATGCAAACCTGTATTGATCTAGCCGCCGCCCATGGCGCTTTAGTCATGAGTACAGCAGGTGATAATTCTATGTCGAGTAAAGAAGAAGTGTATGCTTATGCTGGTGGTGCAGGCGCGGCAGCTAATCGATAAAACAAACTTTTGCTCATCTAAAAAAACAGGTTTTCATCTTTATGGAAACCTGTTTTTTATACGTAAAGACATGGCATTTTTTAAGGTGGAAAATCGCTTACAAAACACGTTAATAGCAAATAAAGCTCTATTTGATATTAAACAGTACTATTTTGTGCTTTTTGGCCATTTAATGAAAATAGACAATAAGGCGGCTACGGCCAGTAGCCAGCTGTATTGAACATAACCAACAAGCGCTAATGGAGAGACTTTTGCTAAGGATGATGCTAAAAGTATTTGGGCTCCATAAGGCAAAACACCCTGTACCACGCAAGAAAAAATATCCAATAGGCTAGCACTGCGTCTCGGATCAACTTGATAACGTGCCGCAATGTCTTTTGCGACAGAGCCATTAATCAAGATTGAAATAGTGTTGTTTGCGGTACATAAGTTAGTTAACGCCACAGCAGCACTGATGCTTAGTTCTCCTGCTCGTGTTGAATCTGATTTCGCTCCTAAAGTGCGGCCGATACGTTCGATACGACTGACTAACCAATCGAGACCACCTTGAGATTTCATGAGTGCGCTAAGACCACCAATTAATAGCGAGAGAATTAAAATTTCCTGCATGCCTGTGTAACCAGTGTAAATGTCGCTAGACCAAGATACGACAGAGTAATCGCTTTGCATGGTTAAGCCGATTAAGCCAGCCAAAACGATGCCACTAAATAGTACTAAAATGACATTCACACCCGCCACAGCCAAACCTAAAACAGCAACATAAGGTAAAACACGTAGTAACTCATACTCTTTAATATCGGTAATTTGTGCATGGCTACTCTGAAGGAAGAGCCAAACTAAGGTTATTAATGCGGCTGGTAATGCGATTTTAAAATTCATGCGGAATTTATCTCGCATGTCACATCCTTGAGTTCGTGTTGCGGCTATTGTTGTATCTGAAATGATCGATAAATTATCACCGAACATAGCGCCACCAATAACGGTTCCTACCGTCAGTAATAGTGATAAATCGGCCGCTTCAGACACGCCGATAGCAATGGGGGCTATGGCGGCAATTGTGCCCATAGACGTGCCCATCGAAGTAGCAACGAACGCCGTAATCACAAATAAGCCAGGTAGTAACAGCGATGGCGGTACGACACTTAAACCAAAGTTTACGGTTGCATCAACACCACCCACACTTTTTGCGACACTGGCAAATGCACCGGCTAGCAGGTAAATCAAGATCATGGTGATAATGGTGTTATCACCTACGCCTTGAATAAAGGTTTCAATACGCTGCTCGAACTGTCCTTTACTTAATAATACGGCTAAGGCAATCGCGGGTAAAATAGCTACCGGTGCTGAGATTTGATAGAAGGCGAAGTCAACGCCTTGAGACTGATACCAAAGACCACTACCAACAAAAAGAACAAGGAAAAGTAATAATGGCAGTAATGCCAAGGGAGATTTAGAAGTCATATTGTCTGCGGATTCCAGATGTAAATTAGCCCTGTAACTTTTGGTCTTAGGGATGAAGGGCGCAGATGATAATAAAAACGCGCTGTCAAAACCAATAATAAATTGCGATGTGCTTGTTATAAAACGTTATAACCAAAATAGAGAATTTTTTATTTTATTATTCTCTGTTGATATAAGTGTTTTGGATGAGCGTTGACCTCGTAACTCCTATTTTAAGGGTCGATAACGAGTGGTTTTTTTGAGACATTTAGAATTACGCTCTTATATTATTGTTTGGATTCAATTCCCTTCACGTTTAGAATGATCAGACGTATGAGAATCAGGGCTTTCTTCTGTTTGGCTCGCTTCCATTGCATGATTTAGCTCTTCTTCGAGTTGTATAAACAGCGCTCTATAATTTTGATCGAAATCTCCTTTTTGGCGCCATACTTCATATAAGGCTTCGCCACTCTTTGCTTCGGATTGTTGGAATGTTTGTCTGACCTGATTGGCTTTTTTCAAAGAAAACCCTAAATCGATCAACGCCTGCGCTCCTAGTTCGACCGCTGAATAATAGGTTTCTATGACAACGTAATCGGCCCCCGCGTATTTAGAGGCATAATAATGCCCCCGGTCATAGGCACGTGCCAATATTTTTATCTGAGGATAAGCGTGTTTCACGTATTTGATTAATTCAACGGAACGGATTTTATCGTCAATGGCGATGATTAATAGGCTAGCTTGTTCTATACCTGCTGTATGTAAAAGATCTGGACGTGTCGCATCACCATAATAACTTTTGATATTGATCGAGCGTAATATGTCTATCATGCTGGATTCGTGATCCAGTACCACCGTTGGAATTTTATTAGATACTAGAAGTCGGTTGGTAATCTGCCCAAAGCGTCCCGCTCCCGCAATAATAACAGACCCAAGTTGATCAATATTGTCTTCCTCCCTTTGATTACTGTTTTTTTGATAATGAGGCAAAATTACTTTATCAAAGAGAATAAATAGTGCTGGGGTAAAAAACATGGATAGGGCCACAACCAAAGATAGTGGTTGAATAATAGGCTCTGGCAAAACGTTTTGTTGGCCACTAAAACTTAATAAAACAAAGCCAAATTCACCCGCTTGAGCCAGACTCAAACTGAATAACCAGCGATCACTGCCCCGGACGTTAAACAGAAATGATAATAGAAGTAATACGACCATTTTTAATAGCATTACCGCTAAAGTTAAGCCGATAATGAGGGCAAACTCTTCACTTAATAAGGTGAAGTTAATGCCAGCTCCCACTGTGATAAAAAAGACACCAAGTAAGAGTCCCTTAAACGGTTCTATATTGGATTCGAGTTCATGGCGAAATTCTGAATTTGCTAATACCACGCCAGCTAAGAAGGTTCCTAATGCGGGAGAGAGCCCAACTAGACTCATTAGTGCGGCTACGCCAATGACTAGCATCAGTGCGGTAGCGGTGAAAATTTCACGTAAACCTGAGTCGGCTACAAATTTAAAAAGGGGTCGACTTAAATAGTGTCCACCAATGACAACAATCGCAATAGATGCAATGACCACCAAGGTGTAAGCCCATCCAGGTATACCAGCGACTAAACTGAGTTCAGCATGTTTCTCTGCTGTGTCGGTGAATGTGGCTTGCGACAGTTCAATGAGTTCAGGTAAGGCAAGTAAGGGTATGAGTGCCAGCATGGGGATAACGGCAATATCTTGGAAGAGAAGGACTGAGAAGGCGTTTTGTCCCCCATCCGTTTTTGTTAATGATTTTTCATTAAAGGTTTGCAAGACTATCGCGGTGGAAGAAAGGGAAAAAATTAAGCCAATGGCGAGAGCAACAGACCATTCTTCCACAAATAGTGTGGCAATAAAGGCCACAGAGACAGTGGTTAAAACAATTTGCAATCCACCTAATCCCATTAATCGATGGCGCATTTTCCAGAGCATTTTTGGCTCTAACTCCAAACCGACTAGGAACAGCATCATGACAACACCGAATTCAGCATAATGTTGAATACTGGTGGTTTCATCACCGACTAAGCCAATAATGGGACCGATAATGACTCCCGCGATTAAATACCCAAGTACGGATCCCAGTCCTAAACGTTTTGCAATAGGGACAGCAATGACCGCAGCGGCTAAGTAAATAAAGCTGTAAATAAAGTACTCGGTCATTGTTTACGTCCTTAGGGGATTGGTGTTCGGATGAGGAGGGCGCTTCTTTTGATTCAATTAAGGCATTTATAGGGTATTTTAGAGCATTAATGAGTAAGTGTCAGATAAGAATAGCGGTGTTCAGAAGCATGATGGTAAGAGTCGTGATCGATATGAAGTGAGCGTGAGTGCTGGGCAGCAAAACACAGAGTGATGATTCACTCTGTGTTTTGGGTGGCGTTAGTCAAAATTAACGTAAAAGGTTTTTTTCTCTAAATACTGTTCAAAGCCATATTTTCCATCTTCACCACCGGTACCACTGAGCTTATAGCCGTTGTGAAAGCCTTGATGTTGTTCACCATGGCCGCGGTTGATATAGACCTCTCCTGATTCGAGTTCATCGACTAGGCGTAATATGGTTTTCATGTCCTTAGTGCATACCATAGCGGCTAAACCGTATTCGCTATCGTTGGCGTAAGTAATGACTTCATCGAGTGTGGAGAACTTAATCACGGGGAGGATAGGGCCAAATGACTCTTCATGTACAATCGTCATTTCTTGAGATACGTTGGTTAACACAGTTGGTTCGAACCAAAAACCCTGTTGATACAGACCTTGTTGTAAACGCGCACCTCCTGTCGCAATGTGAGCGCCTTCTTTTACACTAATGGCAACCAGATGCTCCATTGCTTCAATTTCTTTCTGGTTAATCTTAGGGCCCAGATCCGTGTCAGCGAGCATAGGGTCTCCTACTTTAAGAGCTTTCACCTTATCAAGGAAAATGGCCATAAAATCATCATAGATGGCTTCATGAATATACATACGCTCATTACAAGTACAAACCTGACCGCAGTTATCAAAGCGAGAATGTAAGGCTGCGGCAGCGGCTTGCTCAAGATCCGCATCTTCAAGGACAATAAAAGGCGCTTTCCCTCCTAGCTCTAATTGCACATGAGCAAGGTTATCGGCGGCCGCTTTAACGATGGCTTGACCTGCAGGAGTACTGCCCGTCATGGAAATCATCTTAGTATCAGGATGTCGTACAAGAGCGTCACCGAGGGTTCGACCTCCACCCGTTACAATATTGAGTACTCCTTTTGGTAGACCAATATGTTCAGCAATATGACCTAGCTCTAACGTGGCTAACGGAGTTTCCGTTGTGGGTTTAACGACTATGGTATTACCTGCAATAAGCGCAGGGCCAATCTTTCGTCCTGCTAATGCTAAAGGAAAATTCCATGCTGTAATGGCGACAATTACACCCCGCGGCACTTTGTGAATCCAAATATGCTCATTGGGATTATCCGATTTCACAATGTCGCCATCCATCTGACGAGCCCAATCACAGGCGTACTCGATAAAGCTGCAGGTGGCTTCAACTTCTCCTAACGCCACTTTCAATAATTTTCCCTGCTCTTTTACTAAAAGTTCCGCTAAGAATGGCTTTCTATTACGAATTTCCGCCGCAAACTTCCGCATGATGTCGGCCCGTTCTCGAGCTGGTTTTCGGCGCCATTCTATTTGAGCGGCTTTGGCCGAGGCCATAACATAGTCGGCATCGTCTTGGTCGCCTTTTTGAATGCTTGCGATTACTGCTTCAGTTGATGGGTTAATCACCGAATCGGTTTTACCAGATTTCGCTTTTATCCACTCACCGTTAACGAACATATCATATTGTTTCATAAAGCCTGCTTCCGTTAGTGATTTGTTAAATATTGATAGATTGAGGTCGTAACGGGGACGCCATTTTTCTGACAATCCTCAAAATAGGCTATTTGAGGTTCATTTGGAGCCAACACTTTATCAAATCCCGGCGCGGGTTTGACTTGATGCAGTTCAGAAACCATCTGTGCCATCATATTTGAAAAACTATGTCCTCCGAATTTACTCGGGTCTATAACAATCATCAAGCTGGCAAGTTTTCTCATTTTGTCATAGTCATCATACATTCTAACAATATGGTTACTAAAATTAGCCCCCATCAGCATGCCAGTGAGTGCATCAATCGCCATCGCAATACCGGAACCTTTATGGAACCCAAAAGGAAGCAGTGTTGTGGCCGCATGAGGGTCTGTTGTTTCGACACCATCTTTGTCGATAGCGAGTCCAAGGCTGATAGCTTGTCCTGTCTCTTTGGCATGTAATAATTTACCAAATGCGGTGGCACTCGTGGCCATATCAATAATGACAGGGTGACCATTTTCAACAGGGAAGCCGAACGCAATAGGGTTCGTTCCCCAAAACGCTTCAGCACCACCAAATGGAGCCACACAGGTGTCTGTTTGAGTCATAGAGATAGAGATAAGACCTTGATCGGCTGCCATTTGAGCAAAGTAGGATAAGGCGCCACAATGGGAGGTGTTTTTTATACTGACAAACCCCACCGCATGCTCTTTGGCTAAGGATATCGCTTCCTCTGTTGCCTTGATTAGAGCGCAATGACCCATACCATCATCTCCATCTAGTATCGCTACTGAGGAAGAAATTTTTTCAATGGTCATATTTGGATTTGGATTCATTCCTCCTTGAGATAAACGGTGGCAATAATGCTCTACTCGAATAACACCATGCGAGTGTACGCCACGTGAGTCAGCATGTACTAATACATCTGCTACTTGTGTGGCGATGTTGTCTGGGTACCCAGCTTGCTGCAATTTGTTAAAGGCTAGTGTATGCAGCGCTTCAATTTTTATTCTTGTGGTTGTCATCATATTTTCCTTTAATTAGTCAAAGCGAATTACGCCTTTAACAAGGCCTTTATTTTTTACAACGTTGTTTTCGTAATCTAAGCCAATGGTGTCAAACTGAAATTCTTGGTTGACCATAATTTTTTCGCTGATTTTTTTTGATTCGAACAAATCAATCACTTTGGTAAAATCTTCAAAAGTGGCATTGCGGCTTGCAATTAGGGTGGTTTCTTTTTTGTGGAAAGTAGGGTCATCTAGCTGTAAATCACCTATGTATAAGCCGATGAATACGATTTTTCCGCCATGACGAATTAAATTGACGCTGTTTGACATGGAAGCTTTATTTCCCGTTGCGTCCATCACTGTGCAAGCAAGATTGTTATTAAATGCGTCATAAAGGTCGTCTGTGTAACTTGCTTCAATCGGATTTAAGGTTTTGATTCCAAGAACGGACTCGGCATGAGCTCGGCGTTCATTACTGACGTCAGCCAATACCACATTAGCGCCATTAGCTAATGCTATCGCTGCTGTTCCCAAGCCAATTGGACCGGCGCCAACAACGAGAATGTTTTCATTTTGCTTTGAGTCTGCGCGACGGTTTGCATGAGCGCCAATAGCAAAGCACTCAACTAAAGAAGCGGCGGCTGGGTCAACAGAGGCTGGTACGGGGATGACATTACTGGCTTTAACGGCCAAATAATCTTGGAAACCACCATCTTGGTGTACTCCATATAAAGAAATTGTGTCGCAGCAATTGGTTTTACCTTCTTTACAAGCGACACATTCTCCACATGCAATGGCTGGAATAACAACAACATATTGATTCATTAACTCTGCAGGACAGTCGTTTCCTACCGCTTCCACTAAACCGCATATCTCATGTCCTAATATACGAGGGTAAGAAAAGAAGGGTTGGTTGCCTGTATAAGCATGGATGTCGGTACCGCAAACACCGACGGCTTTAATTTTTAATAAGACCTCATCGTTTTTAATGACAGGCTTTGGGGTTTCAATATAGTGAATTTCAAAGGGTTTTTCGCATATTAATGATTTCATTATTGGGTCCTTAATGTGTGAGATAAGCCATTAAGAACCGCTCTAATTCCTTGTTTCTCAATGGCATTGTAAAAGTTTATAACTTGCTTTGATAACTCTGGATGTTGTAGGAAATCCTTGTTGAAAACAGGCTTAAATGAAAGTAATGACTCACTTAATGATGTTGAATTAGATGGCGTTAAGAGGGTCGTTAGTGCCTTACTTTCAGGGTCGACTAGGGTAAAGTCAGGGTCGTGTTTGCCTTGAATAAAATGCATCCAACCGGCTAGTAATAAAGAAAGTAGCTGAGGTGGCTGCTCTTTACTAAAAGGGGCTGTATTGAGCAGAGTCAAAATAGGGTCGATTGCTCTCGGTGGTAATTTTTGTGAGCCATCCATCGCAATTTGAGCGGTTTGGTGCTTAATGTTTTTGTTACTAAAGCGTGATATCAAAGAATGAGCGTATTCGATTAAATCCACGTTCAAATCGGCCGATAATGACAGCGCTTGTTCCTGAGTCATCAGAGCTAGGGTAAGTGCTTTAAGCGTATTGTCTTCCATACACTCATAGATATAAGTATGACCGCAAAGAGATCCAATATAAGCCAAAAATGAATGGGAGCCATTGAGCATCCGTAATTTCATTTCTTCATAAGGGAGAACATTGGTCACCATTGTCGCTCCAGCAAGTTGCCACTTTGGTCTACCATTGCAAAATTGGTCTTCAATTACCCATTGTTTGAAATCTTCACTGATCAAACCAAAGTCATCAGCCACTCCCATCTCTTGCTCAAGATCTAAAAAGGCGTGTGCGTCCATCGCGGGAACGATTCTATCAACCATGGTGCTGGGAAACGCCACCTGATCTTGTATCCATTGAGCTAGTTCTGGGTCCACTAAAGTGGCATAACCTAAAATAGCTGCTTTGGTTTTATGACCATTCTCTGGAATATTATCGCAAGACATCACACTGAATGGCGGCTTTTTTTGACGCCTTCTTAAACGTAAAGCCTCAGTAATTATACCGATGGCGGATATTGGGCTCTGTGGAGAGATAAGATCTTGCAATATAAGAGAATGCTCTTGATTTAAAAGGCCTTCGGGAGTAAGGCAATAGCCTTTTTCGGTAATAGTAAGGGAAACAATCGCGACTTGAGGTTCACACATTTTTGCTAATGCGACCTGAACACCTTGATCAGCAATGTTCATGGCACCGGTAAAAGAGCGAACTACTCTTTTTGTTGTGCTATGAGTACCTTTCTCAACAAGAGTGGCTAAGTTATCTTGTTTTGCAAAAGCCTCTGTTAGCTTTCCTTTTCGAAAGAGATTAATGCCGAAAATACCCCATGGAGTGCTGTCTGCTTCATTGGCTAAGTCGGTGTAAACGGCTTGGTGAGCACGGTGAAATGCACCAAAACCAATATGAACAATTTTGGTCTGAAGAGTTGTTCTTGAATAGTGTGTTTTCTCAACTGAATGAGACTCTATTGCATCAATAAAACGGGTATCGGAAGGCATAATATTCTCTATTGGTTGACCAATTTGTGTTTTACTATATAATACATCAGTCCAAAAATGAAATATAAAATACCAATAAGTTTTTTTACGATGTTAAGCACGGATTTAAGTTCATGATAGAAAAGCGAGAAAGGTCTATTAACGAGTATGAACAAAGGTTGTTTTTCAATTGATTTGATAAGACTCTATTAGTCTATAACGTTACTCAATTTGTGAGTTTATCAATCTAAGGAATATGGTATGTCGCTCATTGCAAAAACACCTAACCCCCTTATTACGCCGTGATTTTTACTTCTATACGCACCGAAGAGGATGATGTTGGCTACGCTGATATGGCCTTTAAAATGGTATCTTTAGCAAGTAAAGAAGCGGGGTTTCTAGGTATTGAAGCCGCTAGAGAGAATCTGGGGATTACCGTTTCCTATTGGTCGGACTTGGAGTCTATTAAACGCTGGAAAGCCAACGTTGAGCATTTGGAGGCGCAAAAGCTAGGTTATGAAAAATGGTACTCCACTTTTAAAACGAGAATATCTAGAGTAGAGCGTGATTACGGGATATAGGCTTGTAGGGAATAAATACGAGCCATTCTGAGGGACTTAGTTCTTATTGTGCCCGCTCTCTAGGATGAGAACGGGCACATTATTTTTATCGTGGTAAGCACATATGTATTAAGTACCTACCGAATTATTTAGCAAGTTGTTGCCAACGCCAAGCATCAATTAAAAGAAAGACAATAAGACTCACGCCCATGACAGGTAAGCAAGCGCTAAGTAATATCGCAACGATTAAAGAGACGAGTTTTCCTCTGAGGGCCAATTTATTCCATGCATGTAACAAGGGTTTGGCTGTCTGACCGGCCGCAGGTCGACGCATCCACCACATTTTATACCCCCAAATAATCATTAAGCATAAAGCTAAGCCAAAGACGGTAAGTAAGATTTGATTGGCCACTCCAAATAAAATACCCATATGGGCATCAATTCCCCAACGGATGAGCTTTGCAACAACTGGAAAGGAGGCAAAGTCAGAGCGACTGATAACCTTCATATTACGGGGATCTACGGCAACGCTGTCTACTTGGGTAGGCCAAGAACGGTCGATTTCTCGAACAAACCAGGCTTTATCCGCGCTCTTTGGTGGTTTAATTTCCAGTTTATTAGCATCGATTCCTGCCGCTCTTGCGACGGCCAATACTTGATCAAATAAATGCTCGTTTGTGATTGGTGTTTTGGATTCGTTGACATGACTTGAATGATGTTTGTGTTCCGCATGTTCATCCATAGGAAGTGTTTCAGATGTTAAAGAAAGCGATACAGAAGGAGTAACCCAACCAAGTGTTTTACGAACTTCTCCAATATTTCCGCCGGCCCATTTTGACCAGGTCAGTCCGGTTGCGGAAACAAAGAGTAATCCAATAAAAAGGATTAAACCTAATTGTCCATGGCGTCTTCGTTTTGATAAAAATACCGTTCGAGATGCAAACTTGGCTTGACCTTGCTTGCCTCCCTTTATCCATATAAATAGGCCACCAAAGGCGGTAAACCACAACCATGAAGCGGCTAATTCACTGTAATAACGACCAAACTCGCCGAGTAGTAGCTGACGATGTAAATAATCTATTGTTGTTCTAAAGGGCAAAATGCCACTGGTACCATATACGGGTAAATTACCCTTTAGCGCTAATGTGACAGGGTCAATAAATAAGGCTCTGGCTCCAGATAAACCAGCGCTAGGATCCAGGAACATGATACGAGTGGTGTCTCCTTGTTCTGGCGCTGGGCGCACTGCAAAGAGGGCGAGCTCTTCATTAAGGTTGGATTTAGCGGCGGCGATTTGCTCCGTAAGTGTTTTGTATTCACCGCTACTTTGAGTGGTTAATACTTCTTTATAAAGAGCACTTTCTAATTGAGGGGTAACAATATAGAAAACCCCGGTTAACGCGGCAACGAAGATAAAAGGCCCGACGAATAAGCCTACATAAAAGTGTAAGCGAGTGATAAGTAGCCGTACCGCATTGGACGATGAGTCCGCTGTTTTGATGTTATTTTGATTAGACATAGATATTCTCAAACATAGAAAATCGACTAAAAACCTCTTAAGCGAGTACGCTAAAGCTGGTCTTTAGTTACCTATTTTCAAGTAATAAAGTATCACTCTTAGCGCTCAATAGAGGCCAAGAAAGTGTGACAATAAATTTTGTTAAAATGAGCATTGACTAGATAGGTTGAGGGGGCGCTCGAGGTTTCAGAGACGTAAATCTAGAATTAATAATTGTCGCTAGAGTCGCCAGAAAAAGAATAGGGTAAGTGGCTTTGGCAAGAGCAATGAGCTCAAAGGGCTTTACATCTAGCCAATTTAAGTGAAAAAGCAATGAGCAGTAGCTACAGGTTTCAAATAAATTAAGCTGTGATGCCGCACCTATAGCGAGTTGTGGCTCCTTTAAAGAGAAAGTACGTTGGGTATATTGGTGATGGTCATGACCTACAGAAACATAGCTTTTGGGGTTATGGGATAGGTCGTGAGACGAATCAAACGAATAAGGGTCAACCAGTGCAGAACAAAGTTGCCAAAAGAAAGGCGCAAAGTAGATAAGTAGGACAGAACATAAGCTAATTAAGACGCTTTTTTCCGTCTTAGTTTGTTGAATGCTTTGCAAACGAAATGTCACTTCTTACTCATACCCATATCTGAAAAGTAAAATCGCTCTTTCGTCTAAAAAGAGGTGATTGGACGCTGATTATAGGGAATGTATAAAAAAATACCTAGGGAAAAACAAAAAATCCCTGAGTATTTGTAAGGTTAATGCTGACATTTTATCGGGTTACCTTTGTTCTGTTAAAACGATCACGAATACCGGCAGAGTTAAATTGCCTATCTGGTAGAGCAAAAAACCATAGAGATGTTTAACCCGCTAAGTCTTTTCCGCATTCTCAATTCAATCAATAATTAAAATGTTGATTTAGCCTATATTCTGAAAAGATTGTGCTTTACTTAGAGATAGGTTCAATTTACCTTGTGCGGATATTGGCACCTGCCAGTTCCTTTAATTTTTTACGTCTCGCTGCTCGGGAAATATAATGAAGATTGCTGTCTTATCTAGAAATGAAAACCTATATTCCACTCGACGTCTTAAAGAAGCCGGCGAAGCTCGGGGCCATGAGGTTGATATTATTGACACCTTGCATTGCTATATGGACATTACTAAAAGCCGTCCAGCTGTGCGATATCATGGTAAAGAATTACCCTACTATGATGCCGTGATTCCGCGTATTGGTGCGTCGATTACCTTTTATGGTACGGCTGTGGTGCGCCAATTTGAGATGATGGGAACTTTTTGCGTCAATGAATCGGTTGCTATCAGTCGTTCTCGCGATAAGTTAAGAGCATTGCAATTGCTCTCTCGTAAGGACGTAGGCTTACCAAGAACCGGTTTTGCCAACAAACCTGATAATATAAAAGATTTGATTAAAAATGTGGGCGGTGCCCCTGTCGTTATTAAATTATTAGAGGGCACTCAAGGTATTGGTGTGGTGCTTGCGGACACAGATAAAGCCGCTGAAAGCATTATCGAAGCTTTTATGGGGTTAAAGGCCAATATTTTAGTTCAAGAATTCATTGAAGAAGCCAGTGGCGCCGATATTCGCTGTTTTGTTGTCGGTAGTAAAGTGGTCGCGGCCATGAAGCGCCAAGGTGCTGAGGGTGAGTTTCGCTCTAACTTACATAGAGGGGGCACAGCGGAATTGATTCGCTTAACGAAAGAAGAGCGCGCTACGGCCGTAAATGCCGCTAAGGTGATGGGACTAAATATTTGTGGTGTGGATATTTTACAGTCTAAAAATGGACCTGTGGTCATGGAAGTGAACTCTTCTCCAGGATTAGAAGGTATTGAAGTGGCGACAGGCAAAGACATTGGTGATTTGATTTTTGAATTTATCGAAGCAAATGCAAAACCAAATAACACCAAGACAAAAGGTAAAGGTTAGTGCCTTTAGTTATTTTAAGATGAGTATGCCATGAGTGAAAAATTAATTGTTGGTAGCCTTGAGACCTGCGCTTTGCCGGATCTTGGCATTACTGATTTGCAAGTAAGAGTCGATACGGGGGCAAAAACTTCCTCCTTGCATGTGGACAATGTTAAAAAATTTACCAAAGAAGGTAAAACATGGGTGAAGTTTGATATTCATCCTGATGTGTATAACGTGGATACTGTGACCCACTGTGAATCGGCATTACATGATATCCGTAGTATTAAATCGTCAAATGGTAATTCTGAGAAGCGCTTTGTGATCAAGACTCAGTTAACAATGGGGAATCGCAGTTGGTCGATTGAAGTGACCTTAACTAACCGTGCGGACATGACCTATTTGATGTTACTTGGAAGAGAAGGTATGAAGGACCATATTTTGGTTGATCCTTCTAAAACCTTTATGCTTGATTAGATATGCCTAGCTAAGCCTGCTATCAAGAGTCAAAAGAAAGGGCTTAGTTTACCCTATCAAGCCAGTATGTTTATTGAATATTAATAGACATACTGGCTTTTTGTTTAGAGTTAGGTTTTTACCCTATGGACCGATAGGGAGGGAAACTTTCTCTATTTTGAAATGTGTTGATGGCCAGGTTTTTGATAATGCCTGCATCGATATTAATTGCTCTACGAATCGTTTCGTTTTCTTGCCAACCTTCTCGGCTGGTTAAGACGTTCTCTAAGTAGACAATCAAAGCGGCTGAAATAGAGCGTGTTGCACTTTCCCATAGATAGCTAGGAGTGTGATCAACCGCATAATAGTCGACGGTTTTGTATTTAAACATGGGTTCTTTAAACGAAGTCGGTTTCGCAAAGAAGAACCCCATACCTTCATCACAACTCACATCAATGATAAGGCTGTTCTTTTTTAGGTAGTCGGCTTCTTCTTCAATAATGAAATTGGTTGGGTTGTCGGTTTCTTGGAATGTACCGTTGACTATGATATCCGTTTCGCTAATTAAATCAATTAATGGAGAAACGGTGCCATCATGCTCGACTACGACCATTCTTGGTTCGTTTTCCTGACCCGCACGTACCTTAACATAATGGCAGTCTAACACTTCTTCACGAACTTCATGATCTGGCCGTTGAATACAGATGGTAATATCTCGGTACCCATGAGCTTTTAGTGCATAAATAGCACCGCGGCTGACAGCACCAAAGCTAAAGATAATGACTTTACGTTGATCGCCATAATGACCATCGATACCTTTTAATTGCAAGGCATGAATTACCGCACAATAGCCTGCCATCTCATTATTTTTATAAAAAGTATGGCGACCGACTTGGCCGCTAGGAGACCAGACAAACATATCTTCAAAGGCAATCAAGGTTTGTTTTCTATCAAGTGCGGCTTGGGTGATTTGTCGCTGTTGAACACAATGTGCATAGCCCCACATCACTCCGCCTTCACGTAATTCTTCCAAATCTTCAAGTACTGGCTTAGCAATAATGACATTGCCAATGTCAGCTAATATGGATTGTCTTGTGGCAATACCGCCCGTTTGTGCCGCGATCTCGGCATCACTAATATTGAATACCTTGCCGTATCCTTCTTCGAAAATCAGACGTTGTCGTATATCTTTTGGAATGCGAGAGAAGTGCTCAGGGTGTATAGGGTAACGCCTTTCGTCTTGTTTTTTTGACGTGCCGATAACGCCGAACGTTAGTTGACTCATAACCGTTTCCTTTTTGAATAAAAATAAACTTGTTTGAGTTCATAAACGTGTGATCAGTTACGCGAATAAACTATTTTGACTAATTACGTCATTGAAAATAGCAGGAGAGAATAGATATGAAGTGAACCGATAAGGAGCGTATCTTGGCCTATTTTAGGCATGGGATCATTGCGGGGACCATGAGATAATAACATTAAAGCCCATGAATAGCTGAACTAAAGCGGAAAACAAGGTAAATACTGTGATTTATCTAAAATAAGATAGGTTAAAAAAACATAAAAAAAAGCCAGAACGAGTCTGGCTTAAAAAAAGGAACCTTGAAAAAGGGTAGTGCTAAACGATCAATTAGTTCGCAAAGTGAGCGGCATTAAAGATCGTTTGTAATTCTTCGTACTTGTCGTTGTAAGCATCGGCTTTCTTAGTGAAAGTGTTTGCGCCTGTTAGATCAACGTCAGCATTATATTGAATGCCTTGTTTGTCTAATGTGTTGGACAAAGCTTCAACGCTAGAAATGCTGTTACGATAGGTTTCGTAAGCGGAATCATCAGAAGAACCATTTGCCGCGAGTGCAGATGTTGCGATAGCAGAAGAAGTCAAAAGAGCCAATGTTGCTTTAGTAAATGTGTTCATAATAAATCTCCAAAACTGTTTCAGTTTGATAAGTTGGTGAATCGCTGTTGCGTTTCGATGGAGTGATTATTACCTAAGTTTTATACTAAAAATAGCCTTTGGATACGGCTTCCGCGGTTGTTACTTTATTCAGGTTTTATTGGTACCAATTATGAATTTAAAGGACAAAATGTGCAGGGATGGCATTATTTTACCCACATTTATTGACAATATAGGCGAAGAAAAGACAGAAGTATAACCGCGGTTATAAAACGACAATTCCATGATAGGAGTAGCACAATAGGAATAGCATAAGGGCTGTCCCATATTTTATTTTTATCCCAGAAGGGACTGAGAGTGATTTACTTTCCCTAACATCAGTGTCTGCGTATCGCGTTAGGGAAGATGAGAGGTCTTTAACTCTTGATACAAGAGGCAGGTGTAAAATCCTAATGAAAGGCTTAGTTAAATTGATAGAGTCTTCTTGGATTGGCGACTAAAATTTGCTGTCTGAGTTCTTTGCTAGGGGCCCATTGAATGAATTCATTTAATAGGTCTGTGGTATTGGGCATGTCTTTATTGAATAAAGGGTGGGGCCAATCCGACCCCCAGATGCAGTTATGGGGATTAGCTTGAATCAAGGCTTGTGCGAACGCCGTCACATCCTCATAAGGTGGTGTTGCCTGATCGCTAATACGATAAGCGGCTGAGAGTTTGACCCACACCCTTCCTTCTCTAAGTAGGCTGAGAAGATCTTGAAATGCACGGTGTTGCAGACCTTTATTGCAGTTCATATGCCCCATATGATCAATAACAACAGGGACTGGCAGTTGCCTGATTTTTTCTGCGAAGTTCTCGAAGGTGGTTATATCAATGAGAAATTGCAAATGCCATTGTCTTTTTGATAGTCGCTCCGCTAGATGACAAATATCATCCCAAGCAATGCCTCCTTTAAAAAGAAGGTTCATTCTCACTCCAACATGGCCTGATAGGGCGAGTTGATCCAGTGTTGCCTCACTGACATTTGCATCCACTACCGCAACGCCTTTGTAATCTTTTCCAAGAGAGCGTAAATAATTAAGTGTGTTTGCTTGAAGGCTATTATCTGTTCCGTAAACGCTGGGTTGAATAAGCACACCTTGTGATATACCAAGTTGATGATGCATATGTAAATAAGCGCCTACGGGAGCATCTGGTGGTGTATAGCTTCTGTTTGCTGTGTATTCATATTTATTACGTGGACCAAATACATGTGCATGACAATCAATTGCGCCAAAAGGCATGTCAAAATTTGGTTTTAAAACAAATGGATCAGCCGCATCACAAAGAGGGGGTTCATTTAGGGAAGAATTATTTGTAGTGTGATGCTCAATATTTGAATTCATAATAGATACCATCTGGATAAGAATCGAATAAATAAGGGTTGAAGCCGATGATCAACCCTTATTTATTTAGCTTATATAAGGTTTAGTTCTGGAGACTAATCCAATCTGCAATATGGGTTGAAAATTCAATGAAACGAGGGTCTTCATCAAGCATCCATTCAGTGTGACCGCCATTTTTCAATAAGAATAAAGACTTAGGGCCTGGGTAGGCGGCATAAAGTGACTTTGCTTCCGTTACTGGGTGTAGATCGTTTTCAGCCCCATGAGCGATTAATAAGGGGATGTTTGAAAAACGTTCGTCTAAATTGGCTTCTGGATTAAAGCTAATAAGAGAATCGGCAAAGTCAAAGTCAGAAGTCACACCATATCCTGGCGCTTTTACTAATTCTGTGAATACATATTCGCGGCTGACAGGATCAAGCGGGTAAATTTCAAAAGGATCAATCCCTTTCTTCTCCCCTCCTTTTGCTAAGCGTAAGCGCTCTTCAGCCATAAAAGCCTTGAATGCTTTCCAACCATGCTCGCCACGAAGTGCTTTTTGTACACGTACTGAATTAAAAAAGCCATTCATCGCAACCAGACCATCAACTTGGCCTTCACAGATGCGCAATGCGTCTAAGATCAACCCACCTGCCATCCCCCATCCAGCTAGAAACACTTTACGATTTTCCGTTTTTGCTTTTTCAGCAACAATGGCAACTGCATTCGCAATATCGCGAACCTGCTCTTCTAAAATAACGCGTTCACGTTCTCCTTCTGACGCACCAAAGCCACGGTAGTCGAAACCAAATACAGTAAACCCTTTTTTTGTCCAAGCACGAGCATAACGCTCTGGATGAATGTTTTTTTGACCGGTGAAACCAGAACATGCAATCACAATTGGAAGTGTTGGATCCTGATTTGTTTCATCAGTAAAAAAAGCCCCATCAAGGATAAGACCGTCGCTGTGAAAAGATACTTTTTGTTCAATCATGAAGTAAAACTCCCTAGTTTTAGTAGTGTAAAAAGGACAGATAGAGCCTTCACCAACAAGTATAAATAAGCGAATGCAGCCAGACTGTGATGAATATAATGGCGAAAAATAGTTGCAATAAATAAAAAAAATGCGACATTATTGATTATAAATACGACTTTTTAGGTGATATATGACACTTGTAGCGGATTCTAGTATTGAACATTTCGGGTTCTTTTTGGTACCTGGTTTTTCCATGATTTCATTAGCCGCGGTGGTGGACCCACTACGAATGGCGAACCGGATTAGTGACAAAGAACTGTATACTTGGGATTTCTATTGCCACCATGATGAAACAATAACAGCCAGTAATGGGTTGCCTTTTTCTCCCTCTAGAAAGCAAAATGATATTCGTGATTTAGATACTTTATTTGTGGTAGCGGGAATCGATGCCCATCAAGCGAATGATGCGTCACTTTTAAGCTGGCTTAGAAGCTTAAAACAACAAAAAATTAATTTAGGGTCAACTTCTACTGGTAGCCTGTTATTAGCGAAAGCGGGGATATTAAAGAATCAAAGATGCACAATTCATTGGGAAAACCAAGATAGCCTTTCTGAGCAGTTCCCAGACCTACAAGTGACAGGGGAGTTATATGAAATAGATAGAGATGTGATGACATGCTCAGGAGGGTTAGCTGGATTAGATTTGATGTTGCAACTTATTTCTTTAAAGCATGGTGAATCTCTTGCAAAAGATGTCGCGGAGCAGTGTATTCATCCGGCCATTCGTCCCGCGTATGATAAGCAACGCATGGACTTGCAATTAAGGCATCACGCCCATCATCCTCGACTATTAAAAGCGTTAGAGCTAATGCGCAGCAATATCGAAGAGGTACTGACTTGCCAAGAAATTGGAGATTTAGTGGGTTTGTCAGTACGTCAAATGGAACGGTTATTTAAATCCTTTTTATCGACCACTCCAGCGAATCATTACCTTCAATTGCGGTTAGAGAGAGCCCACCATCTGGTACTGCAATCCAATTTATCTATGATGCAAATTAGCACCGCTTGTGGCTTTAGTTCGACGTCTTATTTCTCGCGCTGTTATCGCAAACAGTACCATTGTTCTCCACGAGAAGAGCGTTTATCTACACATACATAACCGCCTAGTGTACCAGCGATAGCCCTCGAAAGTATCTATAGTACTGAGGACTATTTAGGTATCGTTTTTTTGATGTGACTTTGTTGTCTGATTTTTAATTAGTTTATTAGGGGGTTAAATAATGGAATTATTCTGGTTTTAACAACTGTAAAAATTCATATAGTTTTTTGGGGTTCAGGTCGGCCATAGACTGGCACATTTCAATTATGGAGGCTTGTCTACTTGGCTTTATTGATTGCTTGGTAAGGCGATAAAACTTGTCTAACATTTCATCTTCCGTTAAAGGGTTCTCTGGGTTTCCTCTTGCGATGCAAGCTGATGACTGGAGCTCTTTACCATTTGCTAACGTTATAATGGCATGGGCCCATCTTTCTGCTGGGAAAAGCGCATTGTATTCGTCGAGTTCTTCTATCTTGACTTTTTGACTGAGAGCTATGCGCTTTGGATGGAATAAACCTGCCTGTGTTTCTCCGATAGAATCCACACTGACTTCTCCGTCGATAAGTGCACTAGCAACCGAAAATGGGAGACTGTATTGAGCCTGTTCGGTGTTTTGAGGTTGCGTAATATGGAGTCGTTTAGCCTGATGAAAGGTGACCACTTTAATACGATTAATTTGCGTATAATCTAATGGGTTATTCTTCTGTATTTGGCGTATTGACTCAATGGCGGGTTGGGCCCAACGGCAAACGGGGTAGGCTTTAAAATATTGTTCTTGGATGTACCAGCGTTGACCAATATCTTGCCAAGTACGATGCACAATCGCTGTTTTTTTTGCGTCATTTGATAAGGTATTTGCATCCATCGTAATCGCTGGAGCTCCAGTAAAATTTGCTTTGGCCAATAGACTACTGGTGATACCCGCTAACGCCCCCCATCCAGAGCCATCTTTCACCATGGTTGGGTAGTCAATGCAGCGCATCATTTGGCTTCTTGGACCATGGAATTCCGCAATACCAAGTGCTTCATAGGTTTGCTGGTGGCTAAGTCGCATCAATCTCGCGCTAATGGCCGCGACGCCAAGTCCGTTCCATGCCCCTGATGTATGATAATCTAAGGCCGTAGAGTGTAGGGCAATACCTGCTCGGGTTGCGACTTCATAGCCTATTATTAAAGAAGTGATTAACTCTTTCCCTGAGAGTTCGTCCCCTTTATTAAGCTGTTCAGATAGGGTTGCTAGCAGCGCGGGTAAGATGGCAACGCCAACATGCCCTTTCGTTAATACCTGACCATCATGAGCATCGATACTATCAATTAGACTGGCGCCAAATAAACAAGCACCACTTAAACTGGCGCATTGATCGGAAAACAAGAGTGGGATCTGGCCTGGCATTTGATCGCTTACAAACGTTTCCATTATTTTCGCTAGTTGTGTGCCATGCCCTGAGGCCGCAACACCTAATAGATCGATCAGGCAATAGGTCGCTTGTTTAACTACTGAGCTAGGTAAGTCTTCGTATTTTAGGTGGTGAATAAAATCAATGAGGTCGTTCATTTTTATTGGCCATAAATATGTTTAGTCATTAAATAACGGTTTAATTAGACATTAAGTAGTTGTTTGATTAATGCAGAATTAGCGTCTCTTATCGTTGGCAAATCAAACCGAGCGGTGGCTATGTCGTTAAGTTCTAGAGTACAACTAATATAGGTTTCTTTATCTTCCGCTTGTACTATCACTTCCCCTCTAGAGTTTAAAATTCGGCTGCCTCCCCAAAAATGGGCGTCGTTCTCTGGTCCAAAACGATTTGCCATCATTAAGGGGGTACCATAGGTCATAGAGTAGAATTCAATATTAGTGAGCCAGTTTTTTTCATTAGAGAATACGTCGCTGACTATGTTGGATGCTGAATTGATAGGCGCTAACATAATTTCTGGACGTTTTAAAAACGCGCAATGAACTAGTGCTGGGTTCCATAAATCGGCGCAAATTAGGGTGCTTGAATGCCAATTCGGCTTGATATTGGTATGAGTCAGTTGTTGGCCTTGATGGAACCATTTACCTTCGTTTAAACCTCCGTAAGTGGGTAGGTTTAGCTTACGGTGAATTTTTTTTACTTCTCCATGGTGTAAATGCGCCATGGCATTGTAGTATTCCCCTGGGCCGGCATATTCGACAAACCCCACAACAACACACATAGAAGGCGCTATTTGAGCGAGACGAATAAGTCTTTCATCGGTGACGGGCATCGCAATATGAGGCGTATGATGAGCGACTTGATACCCTGTTAGTGATAATTCTGGAAACAGCAATAGCTCACATTTATCCTGTTGGGCTTCTTTTATAAATTGTTGATGTTTTATAAAGTTTGTATCGATTTGAGTGAGCGCTACATTAATTTGTGCTATACCGACTCGAATAGAAGATGTCATCATAATAACCCCGTTCATTTAATAAAGGGTGGTGATTGCACCACCCTAATTATGGCTTATTGAATGCCGGCACCGATTAGAAAGTCTTTAGCGGTTTGCTCTATTGGCATGTGTAATACATCAACACGAGCATTTAGGTCACGCATAGTACTGTCATTTATGATAAGCGATAGACGATTTAGTAGATCTTCTAACTCTGGGTTGGCGGCTAAAACCTCCGCTCTGATGACCGGCGTCAGTGCGTAACTGGGGAAATAATTTTTATCATCCGCTAAGGTAATAAAGTTAAATGCTTGAATACGGCCATCGGTGGCAAAAACGAGTGAAAAATCCACTTGTTTTTCTTTTAATGCGGTATAGGTTAAGCCTGTGTCCATACGCTTAATATCTTTTCTATCCATTTTAAACCCATATACTTTTTGCATTGGCTTGAAGCCATCATCCCTAGCGTAAAACTCAGCATTCACCGCAAAGGTGAGTTCTGTACCATCATTGATGGCCTTAGATAAATCGCTTAGGCTTTGTATTCCTAAGCTTTCTGCATGATCTTTTCGCATGGCCAGAGCATACGTGTTATTCGCCGCAGATGCATTTAGCCAAACCAAGCCTTTTTTAGCATCAAGCTCTTTTACCTTCTCATAGACTTCACTGGGGGTTGTCAGCTTGCCTTTAAACTTGTTGTAGGTGAGTAAGGATGTCCCTGTATATTCCCAGTACAGATCTATTTGTCCATTCTCTTGTGCTTTTCGTAGTACCGTACTCCCCATACCAGAACGCTTTTCTACATCGAACCCTTTAATAGTGAGGTATTGAGAGGTGATTTCAGTCAGTATCTGTTGTTCAGTAAAGTTTTTACCGCCAACAACAATCTCGGTTGCATGAGTAGTGCTTACGGCTAAGAAAGGCAGTGCCAATGTGATAGCCAGTTTTTTTACGAATCTCATCATGGGTAGTATCCTCTATTATTGTGTTTTTTTATTTATGGATTTAAATATTAGTCAATCGAATCATAATCCTGAGCGGTTAGTGTCTGAGTGGATTGACTCCTTTCGGGACCAGCAAAAAGGCAATCGCGGCAATGAATACATCAACCAAAATGGCAAGCATGGCAACGGGGATCGCGCCTGCAAGCATCATAAAAGGTTCATCAAGATCAATACCGGTAAAAATTAATTCACCTAAACCGCCACCGCCAATAAGAAAGGCCAAGGGGGCGGTTCCTACATTAATGGCGAGAGCGGTTCTAATACCTGCGAACATAACAAAAAGCGCATTCGGTATTTCTACTCGGATTAGCATCTGAGTCGTCGTCATGCCTATTCCTGCTGCCGCTTCTTTCAGGTGTGCGGGTACTTCGTTGAGCCCAATATAGGTGTTACGCACAATGGGAAGGAGTGACGCAATACACAAGCCGAATATGGCCGGTAATGTACCAATTCCAAGAAAACTCATCGCTAAGGCCAGTATCGCGAGCGTTGGAATGGTCGTGCCGATATTGAGGACTTGCATCGCAGACTCAGAATACTTGGAAAAGCGAGGGCGGCTTAAAATGATTCCGATAGGAATGGCTATCGAAATGGCAATTAAACCAGAAATAACAACCATTTCTATATGTTGTCCAATCAGATAAATGACGTCTTCTTTGTATTCCCATAAGGCGGCAAAAACCGAATTTTGTTCGAAAACCGAGCCTAGCCAGAAAGCCACGAGTATTCCAAGCGCATAGCCATATCTTTTGATGGAGATGTGTTTCATGGATGTGCTCCCTTAGCATGAAGTCGTATTGGATGGGTCAATATGCTCAGACTCGTTAGGAGGGTTTTGATAACTGTCACGACGATACGTCGCCCCTAAATAATGAGTAATCCCTTTTTGAGTGATTTGACCGACCATTCGACCTTCGTCATCGACGCATGGCATCCAAGTTATGTCGTGTGTAAACATTTTTGAGGCGACTTTACGTAAATCGTCATTAATACTGATGACGGACTTCAGACCAATATAATGTTCTCCGCATTGACCCTGTCGAGTTTGCGTTGCCTCTTTGGTTACAAAACCGATGGGTTGCGTTGATTTATTTACCAATGTGATGGCATGGAAATAGCCACAAGCCTGCATTTTTTGAAAAGCGTCGCTGAGACTGTCCGTTTGCAATACATGGATAGGCGGTTCCATCACTTGGGCCACATTGACCAAGCGCAATCTTTTAAGTGCTCGATCATCCCCAACAAAGTTTTTCACAAACTCATCTTTTGGGTGGGCTAAAATATTATCTGGAGTATCGTATTGAATGAGCTCTCCGGCCTTGAAAATGGCGATTCGATTAGACATCTTTACGGCTTCATCAATATCGTGACTGACAAACATAATGGTTTTATTCAAGACTTTTTGCATTTTCAAAAACTCGTCTTGAATAATTTCACGGTTGATTGGGTCGATCGCACCGAATGGTTCGTCCATTAACATTACTGGTGGATCTGCGGCCAAAGCCCGAGCAACACCAATACGCTGTTGCTGCCCACCGGAAAGTTCTTTGGGGTAGCGTTTTAAGAACACCGATGGATCAAGTGCGACCATATCCAGTAATTCAAGAGCTCGTTTTTTATAGCGAGCTGATTCCCAACCTAATAACTTTGGCACAAGAACGATATTTTCTTCAATTGTCATATTAGGAAAAAGGCCAATTTGCTGGATCACGTAGCCGATATTACGGCGTAAACTTACGGTATCTAGCCCAGATGTGTCTTCACCATTAATAAATACCTTACCTGAAGTCGGAGGCACTATACGGTTAATCATTTTTAAGGTTGTCGTTTTTCCGCACCCAGAAGGTCCTAATAAAACGCATATTTCACCTTCAGGTACTTCCATTTGAATGTTGTTTGCTGCTGTGACAGGGCCATTTGGCGTTTTGAATATTTTTGTTAAATTATTTATTTTTATCATTTTATTTATCTCAATAACCTATGGAAAGCGGAGTTTATTGTTGCGTACCTTCTCTTGGTGTTAGCTTTTTCTGGAGATGCATGAGTGAATAATCGGCAATAATCGCTAAAATACTGACCGCGATGGCACCTGCGACCAGCTGTCTTGGATCACTTTGAGTGATGCCTCGACTGATTAGAACGCCTAAACCTCCTGCACCTATATAAGACGCGATCGCCATAACGCCGATATTCATAACGACAGCAATCCGAATACCAGCCATGATTACGGGAATCGCCAGTGGGATTTCTACCATCCTTAGACGTTGCATGGGACTCATCCCAATACCTCGCGCCGCTTCTCTTAAAGCGGGATCGACATTGTTAATGGCGGTATAGGTGTTACGAATAATTGGTAGCTGGGAATAGAGTAATACAGCAATAACGGCAGGTAAGTAACCTATCCCATGGCCAATCACAGAAAGGATTGGGATCATCAAACCAAATAAGGCGATAGAAGGAATTGTGATGATTATAGATGCTGTATACAGAACAATATTGGCAACTCTTTCGTTTTGAGTGATGGCAATACCAATAGGAACGCCTGTTAACGTGGCCAATCCGACGGCAACGGCGACCAATGAAATATGCTCAATGGTTAACTTAAGCAATAAATCATGGTTTTGAATTAGAAAATTAAGTATTTCCATACTCTTCCTCAGAATGACTAAAATTTATATTTATCGCTGAAGTGATTCAGACATAACCACAGTACGTGTATTATTCTATGTTTTTTAGAAATAAAGCGACATTTTTACTAAATAAAGCGACATTTCTTTTTGCCTTTTTCCATAATTTCACTTTATTAACCGCCTATATATTGGAGAAAGCCCGATTTTGAAAAGGAAAACTGAACTTGATTTTTGATAAATTGAGATATCTCCTTTGATTTTAAATGAAACTAAATTATCACTCCGCCTGTTTCGTTTTGATCGAAATCACGGGGTTCAACGTGCTAGTCTTGCGCTATCTGAAGATGATTTTTCATGCCGCGTATTTGGAGGGGGCATTTAGATGTTGTTTGGTGAATGGCTTACATCATTGCCTTGTTAACCGCTGTCATTCATATTCTAATTGATGAGCGCCCTGTTGCTCGCATTCGTGCCATGCTGGCATAAAAAAGATGGAATACTAAGGAGTGTAGCAATAGGTGTTGAGCGGAATGTTCCCAATGAGAGGCTGTTGTTACTAGATCATTAGTAAACCCATTTTATATTTTAAGTAAACTAATGTACCTACCTTAGATTAGCAGGTACACTTGCCGAAATTTTACTAAAATGGAATGGGTTGTCATGTTAATACTGGTTGCTGTCACTTTTTTATGGGCGTTTTCTTTTAGTCTAATCGGGGTCTATCTTGCGGGGCAGGTTGATGCCTGGTTCTCTGTTTTAATGCGGGTTTCACTGGCGACGATTGTCTTTCTTCCCTTTTTGAAGTTGCGCCAGATTGAACTTAAAGTCGCCTTGCAGTTGATGGTATGCGGCGCTTTTCAATTGGGTATCATGTACGGTTTTTATTACCAGTCATTCCTATATTTGTCGGTACCTGAGGTATTGTTGTTTACGGTAATGACGCCAATTTATATTACGCTATTAAATGATTTACTTGATCGTCGCTTGAATATTGGCTTTATCATCAGTGCTTTATTGGCGGTTGTTGGTGCTATTTCTATTCGATATCAAGGTATTGATGAAGGCTTTATTAAAGGCTTGTTAATTGTGCAGGGTGCCAATCTTTGTTTTGCTGCGGGTCAGGTTGGCTATAAAAGAATTATTGCGAAAGAACGTCCAGATTTGCCTCAAAGGACGGTGTTTGGCTGGTTCTTTATTGGTGCGTTAGCGGTTGTTATTCCTTGCTATTTAGCTTTAGGGAACCCAGAAAAACTGCCAACAACCACTTTACAATGGTCTATTTTAACCTACCTTGGTGTGGTGGCTTCAGGTTTAGGCTACTTCGCTTGGAATAAGGGGGCAACACTCGTGAATGTTGGCGCTTTAGCGGTAGCAAATAATTTATTGATCCCTGCAGGAATTTTAGTCAATGTGATCTTTTGGAATCGTGACGCGGACATTGTTCGTCTTGGTATTGGTGCATCCATTATTTTATTAGCTCTGTTGGTTAACGATAAATTCAATCAAAAAGTTCAAAAATCTCAAGCGGTTACACATTAGTTTTGGTTGATAGGGATAAGGGGCTGAGTTTTTGTCCCTTTTTCATTATCGCTTGAGATAGAATGTGTCATTATTTTTATCGGTGATCTCATGAGCATTCCTATTAAAGACGTATCAGATGCAGAAATAACCTGCTCAAACTGCCGAGCTTGTTGCTGCCAGTTGGAAGTGATGATTATTAGCGACACAGGGGTTCCTGAAAAGCATATTGCTGTTGATGAATGGGGCGGTGAAACTATGTTACGTCTAGAGGATGGTTGGTGCTCTGCGCTGGATCGTGACAGCTTGATGTGTTCCATTTATGAAAATCGACCTTGGATTTGTCGAGAGTTTGAAATGAGCTCCTATGAATGCCGGACAGAAAGAAAGTCTCAAGGATTAGACTAGCCTTTTCCAATTTTTAATCTCACTAACTATATAAGTAAATAGAGGATGGAGAATGCGAAAAACCGATAAAAAGTTAGAGAATCAAATTAGAACCGCATTAACCGTCGTATGTGAAACCTCTCTAAAGTCTTTTTCTGGCTTTCAGTGGTTAACACACCAGGTTAATTATTCAACTTTCCCTGATAGTTTGAAAGTCGTCTGTATCTTTGATACGAACGATAACCTTGCCCGCTTTACGACTATTCAGCAGCAAGAACTGAGTCATCTTATTCAGAAAAAACTCTTTGAAATTGACGTTATTTTAAAGAAAGTAGATCGTCATATCTCTTATGACACGGAAGAAAATTGTCAGCAATACCATAATGGTAAATGGGCAGAAAGGCTGGAAAGTATTAAATAAGCCTATTTTTATGTGATTAAGGTGTAGAGGGAATGATGTATATTGAATTAGAAAGTATGCTCAGAACGCCACCCTCCTAAAAATTTGTATTGAAGTCACGATTACAGAAGTATTTCTACATTGTGCAAAATCTCTTATGCGGTCTAATCTTTGGTTGATTGAATCTCAAATAGTAAGTTTGTCTTTTCCGACGATGGGAAAAATGATTAATGATCAGCTTGCTATTGATGAGCCAGCAGAAACTCAAGAGAAAATGTAGAACGATATAAGAAGGAGTTATAATGTTTTGAAAAAAATAGTGATTTGTTTGGATATAAAAAAACCAAACTGCCTAAGAAAAAACAGTTTGGTTTAAAAAGGAATCTTGGAAAAGAGGGAGCGCTTTTCGCTAATTCAATTAGTTAGCAAAATGGGCCGCATTAAATACAGTTTGAAGTTCTTCGTACTTGTCGTTGTAAGCATCGGCTTTCTTAGTGAAAGTGTTGGCGCCTTTTAGATTAACCTCTGCATTGTACTGAATGCCGTGCTTATCTAATGTATTAGACAAAGCTTCTACACTAGAGATGCTGTTACGATAAGTTTCGTAAGCCGAATCATCAGAAGATCCTGATGCGGCAAAAGCAGACGTTGCGATTGCAGAAGAAGTCAAAAGAGCCAATGTTGCTTTAGTAAATGTGTTCATAATAAATCTCCAAAACCGTTAAGTTTAATAAGTAGGTGAACCGCTGTTGCGTTTCGATGGAGTGATTATTACCTAAGTTTTGTACTAAAAATAGCCTTTGGAGTGTGCTTCCGCGGTTGTTACTTGATGTCGCTTTTATTGGCATCAATTAAGAATTTAAAGGATGGAATGTGCAGGGATACGAATATTTAAAACACATTTATCGTCTTATCAATCTCATCACCGTGAGTGTCTCAAGTGATTTATTTGTGTTTACATCGAATCGCCATATCTTATTTTGTTTATTCTTAAGAGCGTGTCTGATTAGTTTAAGAGAGCGCAGAATTAATAAGACATCTAATCAGGCATCTCTATAGACTCTAAAAAATCTTCCGCTTCATTCCCCTGAAGAAGCGCTAATGTTGAAATGATCCCGGCATTTATACAGGTTGGTGCGGCAATGGTAACGCTCCTCGGTGCATTGGTAATAGGCCAACCAGTAATGGTATTGAGAACATGAGAATAGCGAATGCCGTTTTTTAAGAGGAAACGCTGACTGTCTTCTGAGGTGGCCAGTGCTCCTGATGAAAGCGCAATAATAGGTTTTGCTTTTGTTGCGTCTACAATGGGTTCAATACCAACCTTCCAACTTTCTCCGTTTAACCTTCGGCCATTGCAGGCGAGATCTCCGCCACAATTAATTAAAATGGCCGCATCTAGGCTAGGGTAAAGTTCTTGTTTAGTCAGTTTTCCATACCCTTGAGCGCTATTGCTTTCTTGGTGATACAGAGAAACACGCGTGTAGAATTCAGTGTTATCGGCAAATTGATAACCGTATTTTAGCCCATGGTGTAGGTATCTAAATCACCCAAACGGTAATCAGCACTGGCAAATTCGTTATTAGAATGGTCGCTGGCATTTAAGTAGCGGTGGTAAAAGTCCGCCTTGCTTTGAGTATACCAGCGAAGTTGTGGCTCCAAATACTGCTTATTAAAACGGAAACGGTTTTTTGCATCAATTGTGTGGGAATGAATGCCCCAATCATCAGACATGTAACGATAGCTAAGATCTAGAATATCGTTATTGTCGAGCTGGTATTTTGTCTGCCAGTAAAGGCTTTGTTTTAATCGTGAGTCCGGTCGGCTTTCGTATAAATAGAGGTCTCGGTTATTACTTTGAAAATTACCACCATAGTTTTCTCCTGAGTTATCATTGATCACAGAGAGAATTTTATAGGGGTCTGTTAAATAACCGGAACTGGTACTTACCCCATAATTAAATTGCATAATAGTTCTGCTATTTATAACTTGACTAATACCAAATACCGCATCGATTACGCTTTTATCATCTGAATCTTGACGTTGTGAGAACTCGTTATTTGAGCTGTTTTCTGGAACTTGAAATAACTTGCTTGGAATCCCTCCAACTGGGTTAAGAGTGTCATTTGACAGGTTTAGCCCCATTGTCAATGTGGTGTTTTTCTGATTGAAATACCGTGATACATTGCCATTAACACCTAAAGATTGATAGTCGTATTCTTTTGAAAAATAGCCTCCAATACCGTAGGACCAATCTCGGGAGATAGGGGCTGACCAATTTGTTGAAAGTGCAAGGCGGGTATCTTTAAAGGTGTCGTCTAACGTTGGTTGGTTCACCTCGGTACGATAAGAACCATTACCGGAAGGGCTCGTAAACGTTTGCACTTGATCGCTTGGAGTGGCTCCTGTAAGGGTGTCGGCGGCCAGTTTAATGTTACGCTTGGTTTCCTCATCGTAGTTTTTTGTCGCACTAATCACAGGTTCAGCTGCTGACACGCGTCCCTCTGTTTCAGAGTAAAGTAGAAAGGCGGCATCTACATCCCAACTGTCCTCAGCATTTGCATTGCTTGCTAATCCACCGATAAGAGCGCAGCTTGCTGCTGTTAGTAAGCTAGCCAGTTCTTTATTTTTTGCGTTTTTTTTAGTTACAGCCACAACCACCACCTCCGAAACCTTGTCCGCCACTACTGGCCTCTTTACTGAAATAGATATGATCATTCAAACTACTTTCGATAGGATCACTAATAAGGTTCATTTCTTGTTGAGCAAGAACGCCTTGCTCCCATGGCTTACCCCTTTTCAAACTGGTACTAACGGGTGGGGGAATATACGGCAGGGTCTCGCACTCATTCTCTGTTTTTCTTTTTGTCTAATGGCAATTTAGTTAATAGTCGTCAAGGTGAGATAGATTTAGGGGAATTCAACACGCTTCTTCAATCAACTTTGGCGTCCTTATGAAAGCAGGAATGGGTTTGTGCATACTAGTTGTAGAAGACGATGTCTCTTTGACTGAGGGCCTGTTGACGGCATTAAAAAGAGAAGGGTATACGGTAGATGCATTGTATGACGGGATTCATGCCATCGAAGCCTTGTCTATTGACGGTAGGGGTTGATCGTTCTACCCGTATTGTTTCTCAGTTACTTGCATTAGCCAGACTAGAGCATAAGAAAGAAGCCCTGACAACCAAGAGTGACATATTAGTCATCACCCGGGCAATGATCGCGGCAATGCTCCCTTTAGCTTGGAAGCGAGATATTGAAATCGTACTGAATGTTGATGATGGTCTTTCTTGGAATTGCTTAGTTGAAACCAATCATATCGAAATTTTATTACAGATCTTAATAAGTAACAGTATTAAGTTTTCACCTGATGGCGCTATCATTAGTCTGGTTTGGACTCAATCTGCAGATGCTGCCGAATTAAAGGTAATTGATACTGGTAAAGGCGTTTCAAAAGAAGATATTGCCAGGTTAAGCGAACGCTTTTTTCGCTCAGGTACCATGGATGGTGCAGGGCTAGGGCTATCGATTGTAAAAAATATAGTGGATAAGTACCAAGGTAGGTTATCTTTTAATGGTTCATCTCCTCAAGGGTTAACGGTAACGATAAGCTTACCTATTATGATCTGACTGGCTCCTTGATAGGATTACCTTGGCGGTCTAGGTCAAAAGGCCAAACGGCTCAAGGAAAACAGTTTGGCTTAATCAAGGAACTTTGGAAAAGAGGGTGCGCTGTTTGCTAATTTAATTAGCTAAGCGGTTCTATGTATTTGTTTAAAGTGACGCAGACTAATGCTAATTTTTTATGACTAGTATGTTTAGACTGCGAGTCGGTGATGAATAGTCGCGATTAAGTTATCAATAGGTTAGATTAAACGAATGCTAGTCGCTATATAGAGCTACTCTCTATTATTAATACTAACCATGACAGCATCCGGTCTCCAATACTCAAATTCGCAGTCAATTATGTTATTGTGTTGATTATAATTAACACGGCAAATTTTCAAAACTTGTTGCCCTGGGTGCATATTTAATGCATGAATAACATGTTCAGGGGCAGATGTAGGAATAAAATCAAAATGGGAGCAACTATTTCTGAATCCATATTTTTTTGCATATAGCTCAGTAAGTGATTGTGATAAATCCTCTGATAATATATCAGGGAAATATTGACTAATGAGGCAGTTTTCGACAAATAATACAGCACGGCCATCAATGTAACGCAATCGTTCAATTATATGAATTGGGGTAGGTTTAGATAGCTTTAATGTTGTTGCAATAGCACTCGGGGCCACCATACTTTTAACATTCAATAATAGCGTTTTAGCGACACGTTGTTGATCGCTTATCATCTGATGAAAGTGGCCTCTTGACAGGGGGTTATATTCAATTCTAGGTGGAGATACAAACCATCCTCGACGATTTTCTCTATAAATTAAGCCCTCAACTTCCAGAGAATGCAATGCACTTTTTACACTGATTCTCGTCAGTGAAAAAAGCTCGCTTAATTCACGCTCTGAAGGGATTTTTTGTAAAGGTAATAATAGCTGCCTGCTAATTTGATCTCGTAAGATCTCTTTAATGTTCTGAGAATTTTTCTTTGTTATATCCACTTAGCCTAACTCAATAATATTTTATATATTTTATATATTTAAACTACAAAAGCGTAAAAAGCAATCTAATCCTTTTTGATCTAAAGCGTTTGAATTAAATATCCACTCTTCCTATTTTTTTGTAAACAAAATGAAACATTCATAAGATAGTATGAAAATTCACTTACTGGACTAGTCCAACAAAAGAAGAAGGATGAAGAGAGAATGAAAATGTTAAAAACGACTACAGCACTTCTTGCACTATCGCTTCCCCTAGGTGTCTATTCAGCAGAATCGATTGATTTACTGATTAACGCGGCACAAAAAGAGGGTCAGGTGTACAGTGTTGGTATGCCAGATAGCTGGGCAAACTGGAAAGACACATGGGTTGATCTTAAAGATAAATATAATATTAGCCATCAAGATACAGATATGAGCTCTGCTCAAGAAATAGCAAAATTTGAATCTGAAAAGAAAAATGCTACCGCAGATATTGGTGATATTGGTTTCGCATTTGCACGAGTTGCAACTCAAAAAGGAATAACGCAACCCTATAAACCGAGTACTTGGGATGAAATCCCTAATTGGGCAAAAGATAAAGATGGTCATTGGATGCTGGCTTATACAGGAACCATTTCTTTTATTTCTAATAACAATCTAGTTAAAAATACTCCCAAAACATGGGCCGATTTACTTGAAGGTGATTATAAAGTAACAATCGGTGATGTTGGTGTTGCTTCTCAAGCAAACAATGCCGTATTGGCTGCTGCTTTTGCTAATGGAGGGAATGAGTCAAATTTAAAACCAGCTATTCAATTTTTTGAAAAACTGTCGAAGCAAGGGCGTCTTTCTTATACCGATCCAAGCTTAGCGAATTTAGAAAAAGGGGAAGTGGAAGTTGCTGTTATGTGGGATTTTAATGCACTTAATTATCGAGATAAAATCGGCCGTGAACGTTTTAGTGTTGGGATTCCTCAAGATGGTTCAGTAACATCCGGCTATACCACTATTATTAATAAATACGCAAAAAATCCTAATGCAGCAAAACTTACACGAGAATACATTTTCAGTGATGTAGGGCAAATTAATCTAGCAAATGGCTACGCTCGTCCAATTCGTACTAACGTAACATTGCCTGCTGAAACGCAAGCAAAGCTGATTCCTAATGAGCAATATAAAGCATCTAATCCAATCACAGATTTTGAAGCTTGGGAAAAGTCAGCGCGTAAATTACCTCGTGCATGGCAAGAAAGTGTGTTAATCCATCAACAATAATTGAGGTGTAATATGAATAATAAGGTAATCCTTGTTGTTCTTGATGGCCTAAATCTAAAAGTAGCCCAGGATTGTATGGGCTACTTAACTGGATTAATAGAGCACAAGATAGCAAGCCAATACGCTTTACAAAGTGAGTTACCCTCCCTGTCACGGCCTTTATACGAATGTATATTGACGGGCAGTTCTCCTATAGAAAGTGGCATTGTCCACAATCAGGTAGTACGCAATTCGCATTTAGAATCCATATTTAGTTTGGCCAACAAACAGGGGAAGAAAACAGCCGCCGCCGCCTACCATTGGGTTAGTGAGCTGTATAATATTTCCCCTTACAATGCCCAGAGAGACCGCCATACCAACAACCTAGCATTGAATATACAGCATGGACTATTTTATCACTGGGATCATTATCCTGATGAAGCATTGTTTCTTGATGGGGAGTATCTACGTCAGGAATACGATCCTGATTTTTTACTGGTTCACCCAATGAATATTGATAATGCAGGCCATCGGTATGGGTTGGATTCTGCTGAATATCGTAATTCAGCTCGTCGAGCAGATATTGTTCTATCGGATTTTTTACCGCAGTGGATAAGCCTAGGCTATCAAATATTGATTACCAGTGATCATGGTATGAACAATGATAAATCCCATGGTGGAACGCTTAAAGAAGAGCGTGAAGTGCCACTTTATTTAATAGGTGATCATTTTAGCCACAAAGCACACACAATAAAGCAAACGGAACTTTGTGGCATGGTGTGTGAATTGCTGGGGTTGACACACTCTAAACCCTTTAAGAAGGAGTGCTTGAAATGAATAAAAGAATTATTGCACTAGAAGGGCAATCTTCAAGGGGGATTAGGTGGCCGAGTATATTTTTAACATTGGCAAAGTATAGACCTGCATTATGGCTTATCCCCTTCGTACTGTTTTTCTATTTGTTTCAAGTCGCCCCAATGGTATGGGTATTTATTAACAGTTTTGTTTATGAGGGAGAGTGGTCATTAGTAAATTACCAAGCAATCTTTGATTCTGCTTTTATATTACAAAGCTTTTATAACAGTGTATGGATCAGTTTTTGGTCAAGTTTAGTCGGGTTAATATTGGCTGCGTTATTTGTATCATCACTACGGCATCTCAACAGTCGTATTAAAGAAGCAATCATTGCGTTTACTAATATGAGCAGCAACTTTGCAGGCGTGCCCTTAGCCTTTGCCTTTATCATTATTTTAGGCACTAATGGCGCCGTCACCTTGTTATTAAAGCAGTGGGGGGTTATTGAAGATTTTAATCTTTATAGTCGTTGGGGATTGCTCACTCTGTATATCTATTTTCAAATTCCATTGGGTGCATTATTACTTTATCCAGCTTTTGATGCTCTCAAAAAAGATGCCTATGAAGCCGCGGCATTGTTAGGTGCCAATCCTTTCAAATACTGGGTAAAAATAGGCATCCCTATTCTTTCGCCAGCGTTGCTTGGTACCTTCATTATTTTATTTGCAAACGCCATTGGTGCATATGCGAGCGTGTATGCTCTTACGGCAGGGAATTACAACATGGTAACCATTAGAGTGGCGAGTCTTGTCTCTGGTGATCTCTTTTTAGAGCCTAACTTAGCGGCCGCTATTTCTGTTGTTTTGATGCTCTTACTTGCTTTTATTACAGCGATAAATCAGTGGTTAATTGCGCGGAGCTATCATGGGAAATAATAAACTTTTTATTCATAAAAGCGTTGTATACAGTGTAATAACGTTATTATTTACGCCTATCTTAACGACTTTTATTTACTCCTTATCATCAAGTTGGGGCGCAACGATTCTTCCTGATGGTTTTTCCCTTAAATGGTACAGCGCTTTATTAACGGACCCTCGTTTTATAGATGCATTTGGGCGCTCACTGTTTATCTGTATTAGTGCGCTGCTTTTAGCAACTGTGTTAGTGCTGCCGATGATTTTTGTGGTGTTTTATTATTACCCTAAGCTCGACAAAATCATGAATCTATTGATCTTATTGCCTTTTGCAGTGCCGCCTGTGGTGTCTTCTGTGGGGTTATTGCAGTTATATGCAGAGAGCAAGTTCCAACTTATTGGCACGCCATGGATATTAATCGCGACCTACTTCACTATTGCGCTGCCTTTTATGTACCGTGCGATTGCTAATAGCTTTACCACAATTAACCTAAAAGACTTAATCGATGCAGCCCACCTTTTAGGTGCAAGTACCACAAAAGCTTTTTTATTAGTCATTTTACCAAACTTAAAAAAAGGGTTGCTGGCTTCCTTATTTTTGTCCTTTTCTTTTCTGCTAGGAGAATTTGTTTTTGCCAATATCCTAGTCGGTACGCGTTATGAAACATTACAGATTTATCTGTACAACATGCGACAAACTAGTGGTCATTTTACATCGGCACTTGTCATGACCTATTTTGCCTTCATCTTTTTTTGTACTTGGCTGGCCAGTCGTTTAACCAGAGGAAATACTCAATGAGCTACGTAACAATAAACAAACTTAGCAAATGTTTTGGTGAGGTCACTGTATTTGAAGATATTGAATTTACCATTGAAGAGGGTGAGTTTGTCACCTTGTTAGGCCCAAGTGGTTGTGGTAAGTCGACTCTACTTCGTACCTTGGCAGGACTTGATAAAGCCAATAAGGGCGAGATATGGGTCGATGGTGTTGATATCACTCATACTCAAGCTCAACATCGTGAAATAGGGATGGTTTTTCAATCCTACGCATTGTTTCCAAATATGACCGTTGAAGACAATATCGCCTTTGGTTTAAAAATGAAAGGAATCAGCAAAAAAGACGCTAAAGAAGACTTACAAAAAATGCTTGCGCTTGTTGAACTTGGTGGTAAAGAGAAATGCCACCCGCATGAACTTTCTGGTGGTCAACGCCAACGTGTAGCGCTTGCCAGAGCGTTAATTGTTAAACCAAGGATATTACTGCTCGATGAACCATTATCGGCCCTTGATGCCAAAATTCGTAAAAATTTACGACAACAAATTTTGGATATTCAAAAAGAGTTAAATTTAACCACAATATTTGTTACTCACGACCAAGAAGAAGCAATGTTGATGTCTGATCGTATTTTCTTAATGAACCAAGGGGAGATCGTTCAACAAGGTAATCCAGAGGATATATATACGAAACCTGTTAATGAGTTCGTCGCTAGCTTTATGGGAAACTATAACTTGATCTCAGCAGAAACGGCGAAGCACTGGTTTAACATCAATAGTAACAATAAAGTTGCTATACGCCCTGAATCTATTTACATAAAAGACGCAGGTCGACAATATGCTGACCATATCTCTTCTCCAAAATTGGCCAAGATCATTTCTCATCAATTACTTGGGAATGTTATTCGTTATAACTTAAAGGTAGAAAACGAAGAGTTAACAGTTGATCTGTTAAATCGTTCCTCTGAGCGATTAATGCCAAAAGGCAGTTCTATAGAATTGTTATTTAATCTAAATGAAATTCAACCTGTTGGAGTTTAATATGTCACATGCACTTTATGTTTTTGATTTGGATGGCACTTTAATCGATGGGGATTGTGCGTCATTGTGGAATACTTTTTTAGTGAAAAAAGGCATCGTGAAAACTCCAAAATTTATTGAAACAGAGCGGGCAATGATGGCTCAGTATGAGAAAGGTGAAATGAATATGGAAGACTACCTCTCTTTCACTCTAGCTCCAATTACTACTATTCTCGCTGATAGAATTGATACGTTGGTTGATGAATTTGTTGTTGCCGACATACTACCTAAAGTTTTTCCGGAAGCATTAACGCTAATTAACCAGTTAAAAAGGGATAAAAAGCCTTTACTAATTATTTCTGCATCCGTAACTTTTATTGTAAAAAAAGTAGCAAGCAAGCTTGGCATTGATCAATGTATCGGTATCGATCTACAGATGAAGGAAAACTGCTACTCCAATCAAATATCCGGTATTCCCAGTTATCGAGAAGGTAAAATTCAGAGGCTAAAAGACTGGGTTAAAATAAATGATGTACATTTTAATGAAATGCACTTTTACACGGATTCAATCAATGACTTACCATTATGTCTTTATGCGAATCATACTTATCTGATAAATCCCTGTATTCAATTAAGTGAGCAGAAAAAGCACTACGATCAATGGAAGGTATATAAGTGGGGGAAAGTAATATAAAAAGTGAAAGCGAGATAGCCGTTTGAATTCAAGTATATGTTTTTAGACATAATTGAAGTTGCTACTTCTTCATATCAAGCAGCAGACAAATCCTTAATAATGTCTGTCTGCTTGAATTCTAGATACTTATCGTATAACCATTTTTCTAGATAATTAATGATAACCTCTTATTGAAGGTGAGTAACTTACTCCTTTCATATAATTCTCCAAATGCAGCACGGGTTTTTTATTGGATAGGTTACCTCCGAGATAATGAATGGCAAACGGGGTGAATCCAATCGACCATAGAAGGTTTTGCGTGCCGCTTCAGAAAGTTCAATCCCTGGTTCTGAATTATAAGCAAGTACAACCAGTATGCGAGTCGTATTTCCCTGTGTGGGAGTAACTCGATGAATCGCATTCCTACCGCGAAATAGCACCAGGGAACCGGATTCTATCTGTAGCTGTTTGGCGGCTTTTTTCCCGGCTAAAACATCACTAACACCGGAATAATTCATTTCGCCAGCATCAGCATCACGCATATTTTTAATGTATTCAAATACACCGCTCGCGTCAGGTTTTTGAATTAATAGGGTGATAGCAAAAGAAGAGTTATCAAAATGCCATCCTAGCTCTTGTCCTGCACTTGCATAATGCAAATTGATTGCAGGCAATTGAGTTTCTGCAACAAGGGCAATTGACGCAGCCATACAAGGGAAAGGGTTGTTATTAGGTCAAGGGCTTTTCATCGAAGATGTGCTGAAAATGGGTGAGCTAATACCATTAAGTTCAATGTATTTACCGTTACGAAAAGCCTATTATTTAATCTACCCTGAACGCACGAAATCGAAAGATAAAGCCCTAGATTTGATCCAAAAGTTAAAAGAAAAATGTGGCTAAAATGTTTATTCACTTAAAAAGAGCTTGATTTTAACAACTTTTTAAGAGTATGTTTCTAATTGTATTACAAATTAAGTGTGCAAAAAGTAATCCTAAAAAAAATAAATCAGGAGTATGTTAAGTGAATAGTCAAAAAGTAGCCGCCGGAGTTATCCTACCTGAATTCTCAGCAGTATCTGTAGAGACAGGTGCCCCGGTAAATATTGGTGCAGCCTCTGGTAAGTGGCAATTAATCGTTGTCTATCGTGGCAAGCACTGCGGTCGTTGCAAAAAATATTTGAACACACTGCAATCAATGCAAACGGCTTGGAATGATGCTGGCTTTGACATTATGACGGTATCTGCAGACTCTAGAGAAAAAGCGCAATTGGATGTCGCCGAATTTGGTTGGACTTTTCCTATATCATGCGAACTATCGGAAACTGAAATGCGTAAACTTGGCTTGTATATTAGTGAACCTTTGAGCGCAAATGAGGCAGATGGTCGTTTCTCTGAACCTGGAGTTTTTTGCTTGCGCCCAGACGGAACGGTGCAAATAGTCGCCTTGTCTAATGGCCCTGCTGCAAGACCTGATTTAGCCGAGTTATTGGATGGGATGATCTTTACTATTAATAATGAGCGCCCTGCACGTGGTACTGTGGCTTAGTGTGAGATTGTAACGTCCATAAAGAATGACCTCATGAAAAGTTACTTAAGCCCGAATAGCGACTTTCACGTAATATTCGGGCTTAAGTAATTGATTTATCAAAAAACCGGCTTTCTAATGAGTTAAGATTAACTCCGTCACTTTAGCCCAGTCTATGCTTTGGCTAAAGAGCCGTATCATGTCGTCAAGTACGATAGGATACGAAAATGTGGATTTACATATTTTTTCTTAAATTCTTTTTTATCAAGGTGCTAGAAACCCAGAAGCCAGTAGGTCGAATACTTTTCGAATGCGTAAATTAGTGTGTAACTCCCTGTGTGTAACTAACCAGAGAGGAATACTTAGAATCGGTCCAAATGCTTCAAAAGCTTTAACTAAACTCGGATCAGAATCACCAATTTTTTCTGGGAACACGCCTAAACCTAGGCCTCTTTTTGCCAATTGCCATTGTAGCCCTTGAAAGGCCGTGACAATAGGGAAGTTACTTTCGTTTAATATCCAGCCTTGTGGTGTAAGTCGATCAATGAGCTTATTTGAGCGTTCAAACCCTAGAATAGTTAGCCCTGTGAGCTCATTAGGATGATTTGGCTCTCCATAGCTGTCTACTACGCTTTGAGTCCCGTAAAGCCAAATTGGCTCATCAAATAACTTTCTAGCAATTAAGTCTGGATCATCAGGGCGAAAGCTTCGGACAGCGATATCGGCTTCTCTGAGCTTTAAGCTACTTACTTGATTACTAACAATCACGTCCAAAGAAATGTTTGGAGCTTGTGAGCGTAATAACTCAATTATTTTAGGCATTCGAAACAGAGCATCAATTTCACAAACAGAAATGGATACTGTCCCTTCTAGCTCCTCTGATATGCCTGCTACGGCCAAAGAAAACTGTTGTGCAGATACGTTCATTGCTCGAACGTACTTTAGTAAGCTTTCACCGGCGGGCGTCAATATCAGTCCTGTTGTTAAGCGCTCAAATAGAGTTAAATTCAAGCTTTTTTCCAAGGCAGCGATTTGGCGACTTAATGTGGGTTGAGTCAATTCCAATTTGATGGATGCTTTTGAAAAAGAGCCTTCTTCTGCGGCGGTTAAAAAAGCCCTAGCATAATTCCAATCTAGTTTCATCGAGTTTTCTCTGCTATGCATTTTTGTATATCGGCTAATTGTTTATTGGTAATTATCACTTTTAATTCACTAAGTTACTCTTTGTCCATATAAAAATTAATAGGTAGCTAATATGAATATCTGGAAGCAGCATATTGCCGTCATTGGAGGCTCAGGTAAACTTGGGCAATATATGATTTTACATTTATTAGAATCTGGTTATAAAGTTTCGGCTGTATGCCGCCCTCAAAGTGTTCACAAGCTGGCACATTTTAAGGAAGAAATAACGGTTATTGCGGCCTATACAGATGATAGAGAAGCCTTACGTAAACTCTTGCCTGAGGTCGATGCTGTTCTTACTGTGCTTGCTCCTTGGGGCGTTAACAATTATGCCAGTGGTACTGCTCAAGCTGTATTAGATTATTCCCCTGCAGAGGCTAGGCTTGTTTTCTCATGCGGATGGCATATATCAAGGGACGGTAAAGATCAGTATTCTTGGAAATTAAAAGCCTTTCTTCTTATATTCGGTAAATTGGCTAAATGGTTCCGATTTGCTGATCTAGAAGACCAAGTGAGAGCAACGGATTTGATTTTTTCGAGCAAGAGTAAATGGACGGTTGTTCGAGGGAGTGATCTAGAAGAAGGAGAAAGTGAGGGATTACCTGTTTGGGCTGAGCATGTAGGGGACATCCGTATTGCTCATAATAAAACGCGCAGAGTCGATTTCGCGAAATTTATGGTTGCAGCGTTACAAAATAATGCATTGATACAAAAAGCGCCAGCTATTGCTAGTTGTAAAAAGCGCTAGCCAACTTCGTCTCGTAGAAGGGGTATCGTTGTCGTGATATCTAATGAAGGAACAAGTATTTGTATTTAATTCCGCTAACTATCATAGACAAATAGCGTTTTATTTAGATCCATTTAAAGGGCTTTAGAAGAATGTAGTCTTCATTATATGTAACGAATATTGAGTAATATAGAAGAATGAGAGTAACAAAAGTGCACATGATTGAATTTAATAAACCTAGCCGCATTGAATAACTATCTTTGATATTTATACTTTTTAGGAGTTATGAATGAGTACTGCCGAAAATGCCCTTTTTAATCCAGTTCAGTTAGGTGATATTGAATTACCAAATCGTTTTGTAATGGCCCCTTTAACGCGAACTCGTGCCCCCAATCATCAACCAAATGCATTGATGGCTGAATACTATGCTCAACGTGCAAGCACTGGCTTACTAATTTCTGAATGCACTATGGTAACAGAAGGGACATCCTCTTTTGGTGATGATCCCGGTGTGTATACACAGGAACAAATTGAAGGTTGGAAGCTAACGACTGAGGCGGTGCATAATGTTGGAGGCCGTATCTTTATGCAAGTATGGCATGCTGGTCGTGCCGCCCACCCATTATTAAGCGGTGGTAAAGACGCGGTGGCACCAAGTGCTATTGCCATTGAAGGGGAAACGCATACACCTGAAGGAAAAAAGCCTTATACCGTGCCGCGCTCTTTAAACGTAAGTGAAATCAAAGCCATAGTAGACGATTTTCGCCAAGCTGCGATTAATGCGAAAAAAGCGGGTTTTGATGGTGTAGAGATTCATGCGGCCAATGGTTATTTGATCGATCAATTTTTACGTGACAGTGCTAATCAACGTACTGATGAATACGGTGGTTCTCTTGAAAACAGAGCTCGCTTCTTAACTGAGGTAATCAGTGCTGTGACTGAGGTGATGGGTTCGGGTCGAGTGGGAGTTAGACTGTCTCCATTGAATAGCTTCAATAGTATGAAGGACAGTGATCCCATTGGCCTTATTCGCTATCTTGCTGAAACATTGAATGCCTATGATTTGGCGTATGTACACCTTATGCGCGCTGATTTCTTTGGATTACAGAAAGGGGATGTCGTCAGTGTTGCTCGTGCGGCTTATAATGGTCACCTTATGGTAAATATGGGTTACAGTCCAGAAGAAGCACATCAAGTTATTAGCCAGAATCAGGCGGATAGTATCGCATTTGGTACTGGCATTTTGGCTAACCCGGACTTTGTTGAACGGGTGAAACAAGGAGTAGAATTGAATCAACCTGATCAATCTACTTTTTATACACCAGGAGAGAAAGGCTACACAGATTATCCTTTTATGTCTCAGTAGTAATAATGATAAATGGATAGCCTTTATTAAACGGAGAGGCAAGTGCGACTCAGCATTGACCGCTCCGTATTTTATTAATCATAAACTTTTAATTGATTTCTTACTGTCGCAAGTTGGAGCGCCTAAGCTCGGTATTATTTGAATGAATCATTATTGTAGTTTGATGATAATTAAACGTAACTTACGCATGCTTGAATCAGGTATGTTTCATAAGATGTTTATAAAATTATTTTTGTTAATATGAATTACTGGATAGCAGACACAAAGCGTGCTTTAGGCTAGTATATCAATGCTATTTTTTATTCGGAGTATATATGGCAATTTTGACACTTAATGACAAACAATATGATATCGAAAAGCTAAGCCCAGAAGCACAAGCTAAATTAAATTCTGCTCGTTTCTGTGAGCAAAAAATTGAAACTTTAGAAGCTGAACTTTCAATGATTCGCACGGCACGTTCTGCTTATTTGCAAGCACTGCCGGAATTGGTGTCAGATGCAGCGCTTGTTGCTCCTGTAGCGAAAGCCGCTCCTGCAAAAAAAGCCTCTGTTGCTAAAAAGTCACCAGTAGCCAAAAAAGCGCCAGCCGTTAAGAAAGCTCCGGTCGCAAAAAAAGCACCAGTACGTAAAACAGCAAGTAAAGCTAAAACAGCCGAATAATTCGGCTGTTTCTTGTCTCACGTAAATTTTTCTCATCCATTAATTATTTTGAGATATAAGAGTCTCGTATGACAGAGAACGCGATACCATCGGAAGCGAAACGTTTACCCGTAATTGATCGAGTTACGTCAAAATATGACGAGGTTCAAGATAGGTTGCGTTTTGTTTGTGCTATGAATGATGAGTCTGTAATCAGTATTTGGGTAACTCAGCGGTTACTAAACCGTTTTGTTCCCATCCTATTGGATTGGTTACAAGAACAACTTGATGTTGCTGATAAGGATCAGGCTGAAGCCTTCCATACCTTGGCTCAAACCAGGGCTCAGTTGGCGATGAAAGAAAACAGCCCTGTCATTGCACCAACAAATGCTTCCTTATCGGATTCAGCCGAAGATGATCAAAGAACGCCTGTTGTGCTGGCAGGACGAAGTGATGAATGGTTAGCAACTACGATTACATTGAGTAAACGTCCTCAAGAATTAGTACTGAAAATCAGTGAAGCCGATGAGGTTAATGCTGTGGTGTTACCTTTGCCCGTAGCCGCTCTACGTCAATGGCTGTGCGCTTTGCAGATGCTTACGAAACGAGCTGAGTGGCAGCTAGAATGGCCGACTTGGTTAGTACCAGAGCAAGAAAAAACATCAAAAAATGTACATTAATCGCGCATTGCACAACACGCCTTTTACTTGTTGAGATTAATCATCTCGAGTTAACCGTTTCAATTCAGATCAATCGAGTTTAAAAAACATCCAATCCATATAAGTTTACTTTCTTACATAGATTGGATGAACTTCGTCTCTCTGCCTGCTTTTAGAACAACCAGTCTTCGTTAAACCCCGCGGCTTCGACGGTAGATGGCTCTACAGGCTCACCAATACGAGTGGCTAAGTCCACTCTAAAACCATCGCGTGGCAAAGTGTTGGCGTCAAAGTCATAATATTGGTCGCCGATGTTGAGATATTCCATATCGGTAAACACAATTTCCTGGTCCGTTTGCTTGTGGTACAAGGTGCCAGACGCGCCTTTGATGTTGCTGCCTGGATTGCTTAGGTCTTGCGCACTGAGCATAAAATCGTAATCCGTTACTGTGCCCATCAGCACCATCATATCCAAACCTTCACCGCCATTTAAGGTGTTGTTGCCTGAGCCACCGACAAGAATGTCGTTCCCTGTGCCGCCGTTGAGCACATCGTTGCCACTGTCTTGGTGCCAAGACCAGCCGGTTTCGTTCATTTGGGTAGTTTGCGTCAACTGCAAGTTGCCTTCGTCGTCTGTTAAGGTAGCACGCGTTGATTCATGGCGTGCTAAGTACAACCAGACATCGGCCCAGTTACCTCCTTGGTCTAAATGTTCTTGCCCCAGTGTCAGTAGGGTATTCTTAGTGTCTGTGTCTCCGAGTACATGAGTGATCACTCTGTCCAGTTGTTCTGCGTTCGACGCTGGAGACGCACTGTGTGCATTCAGATACGCATCGTGTGCCAGTAAAGCTAGCGTATTACTGGTGATGCCCTCTTGGATATAGGCGTCTAACTCGGTTTTGGTGGCCATACGCCCCGTGACAGCTTGCACAAGCAGAGCGAAGTCACTCAGCACATTGTAGTCTTGGTAAATAAAATCAAAGCGGGCATCAGTGATGTTATCGCCGTTGCTGTTACGCACCCATTTCCCGGCTTCAGCGAAGCCCGTTGAGTCAGCTAACTCAGTTTCGTTTGGGATGAATACGCCTTTTAATAGACCATTTTGATCGATACTAAAAGTCCATTTACCGGCGTCACTGCGGCCTCCTTGAAGAATGTCATCGCCGCTGCCGCCATTTACTGTGTCGTTACCTATGCCGCCTACGACCCAGTCATTGCCGGCATCGCCGTAGAGCTCGTCGTCACCCCCTTTGGAGCCAATGATGTCTTTACCGCCACCACCGTGCAGTACATCGTCTTCGGCGCCTAATACGATAAATTGCGCATTACCATCGCCTGTGACAAAGTTTTGTCCCGCCCCTCCAGTCACACGTGCTGCGCCAATAACCAGAGCAAATTCCACATTAGAGAGGTTTAACACTGTGCCGCTCGGTAGGTTACTGGCATCAATGATGAGAGCCTCTTGTTGTTCTGGGTTGCTGCTGCTGCCTTCGCCTTTCCCAATACCGCCGGAGACATTAACCGTATTGCCTGCCGTGAAGGTGTCATCGGCCTCAAAGCGAACGGTGCGCACAGAGACTTTGGATTCATCGCCGACACTGGGTAAAAAGGCATCAATGCCTTCTTGCGTTAACTCAGTCAATGTTTGCGAACCTGTGGTAACGCCTTCAGTCGATTCAATTAAGATCTCTCGTAAACTTTTGCCACTGGTGTTACTGACTTCTTGAGAGGTTGCACCCACGCCCGTCGGTAAGCCTAAACTTAGTAGCGTATTACCTGCATCGTCCGTTAAAAGAGGGATATCCGCTAAATCACCGTGTTCGGTCGAGCTGTCTTCTTCTCGATTGGTGTTAACCACTGGAATCGTGGTGGTTACCACGGTTGATCCCTTACTGTTTTGTTGCTGAGAGGTTGTGACAGGAACACCATCGGTTTGCGTCGTGGTAGGAGTTGAGGGAGTAGGAGCGGGTTTGGCAACAAGACTAACCTCATAGGTGTTTTCATCTTGTTTAACACTGAAGTTACCGGAACTGGCGGAGAGGTCCGATAACGTTAAGGTTGTTGTTCCCGCTTGGATGTCTGCAAAAGCCGCTAGGCCATTGAATGACATGATCGTCTCGTGATCCGATTGATCGACATTGCCTCGATACTGTATTCGAATAACATCCCCAATTGAAAAGTCGGTAATAGTATCCCCATTCAAGTCAGATAAACCAGAGTAATGGAATGTATCATTTCCAGCGCCGCCAGTCAGTGAGTCTTCACCATCACCACCTCTCAATGTATCATTACCGTCACCACCGGATAGAGTGTCATCTCCATAGCCACCGGTTAGGGAGTCCTTTTCGGATCCGCCCGTTATGTAAACGTTACCATTCTCTTCATCTGAAAAATCTAATGTCATGCTGCTGTCGTTTGTTGAGCCGTCGACGGTGAGTGTCTGATCTCGCGCAATGTTGTCATTAAAATGGATTGTTTGAACACCGGCTGTGATCTTGATTTTTTCAACATGCGTCAGGGTGTTTGCGTTGAAGGTCAGATCACCTTGTGCACCGGTAATGATCAGTGTGTCGTTTCCAGATCCACCGTTGATTACGTCTTCTGCTTGAAGTGAGTTTTTTGCGGTAATGAAGGTGTCATCACCCAACCCACCGTAAAGCGAGTCATTTCCTAAGCCACCGTTGAGCGTGTCATTGCCTGCACCGCCGTTGAGTGTGTCATTGCCTGCACCGCCGGCCAGAGAGTCATTGGCGGCCCCACCCGTGATAGACACCTTGCCATCTGTTTCAGCAGAAAAATCTAACGCCATAGCACTGATGTTTTCAGACCCATCTACGGTGAGCGTTGCTTCTGAAGCGATGGTATCATCATGAGAGGTAATGGTTTGTGTACCCGCAGAGAGACGAATGTTTTCGACCTGGGTTAGCGTGTGTTCACCTAAGGAAACGCTCTGTGAGCCGGTAATGATCAAGGTGTCGCTTCCAGATCCACCGTTGATTACATCATTTGTTTGAAGGGTATTCGCCGCGGCTGTGACGATGTTGTCATTATCGTCCCCCGTTAATTGATCAAGATCTATTGTCGCTTTTGGTCCTTCAAGGGAAACCTCATAAAGGTAACGTGTGACAGGTGGGTTCTGTTGATTTACCTCTTTTATTTTGACGCTAAAGCTGCCAGAAATGGCTGAGATCCCTGATAAGTTGAGAGTGTAATTGTTTATTTCAATGGTTGAGTTGGCCGTTTTCCCATTAAGTTCATAAATGGAATCGACTAATCCATTACTAAGTATAGAGATAGTATCTCCCATGGATAAATCAGTAATGGTATCCCCATTAAGCTCTTCAAGAGAACTATAACTGTAACTAAAAGTATCATTCCCTTTCCCTCCGGATAGGGTGTCGTTGCCGTAACCTCCGGATAGAGTATCGTCGCCTTCTCCTCCGGATAGGGTGTCGTCGCCGTTCCATCCGATTAGATTGTCGTTACCGCCTTCTCCTGATAGGGTGTCCCCCCTTCACCTCCATGTAAGGTGTCATTGCCGTTCCCTCCATCTAAGGAGTCATCGCCGTCTTCTCCTCTTAAAGAGTCATTGCCGTCTTCTCCACTTAAGGAGTCATTACCTGCCCCCCCTGTTAGGGTGTCATTGCCTGAACCGCTTGTTATTGAAACCGTACCGTCTGTTTCATTATTAAAACTAAGATACATTGGGTCGTTGTTGGCTGAGCCGTTTATCGTGAGTGTGGCTGCTGAGTTGATGGTATCATCATGAAAACTAAATTTTTGTACTCCTGCCAAGATGGTAATCGTTTCTATATTGGTTACGGTGCTTGAATTTAAACTAGTGTAGTTTGAATGAGAGCCCTCAATAGATAATGTGTCATTACCCGAACCACCGTCGATTACGTCTTCTGCTTGAAGTGAGTTTTCTGCGGTAATGAAGGTGTCATCATCCGACCCACCGTAAAGTGAGTCATTTCCTAAGCCAACGTTGAGTGTGTCATTGCCATCATCTCCATAAATAGTATCATTGCCAGCACCTCCATCAATAGTATCATTGCCATTCCCCCTTCTATAGAGTCATCTCCTGGATGACCATATAGATAATCATTGCCTCCCAACCCTTTAATAGTATCATTACCACCGCGCCCAAATATTCTATCGGATCCTTCTGTGCCTTCGAGATTATTGTCCTCTGTATCTCCTTCGATAAGAAGTAAACTGTTAAAAGTAAACAAAGCAGTTTTTGTTATAGGTAAAGTACTCTCAATATGGCCAATTTGGTTTTCTAATACCCAGTTACCACCGAGCTGTGTGCCGCCGGTTTTGTCTGTAGAGGCCGCGACATCGGCGTCGGTTAACAACGCCAGTTGGCGGATGAAGTGGTCTTCTTCGCCGACTTCACAGCCGTATAGTAACAGGTCACCATCGTCACTTAACGCGTGTTTGATTTTCGAGAGGAGAGAAGCGTTATCGACTAGGGTATCTGAGGATAAGGTGTTACTGCCAAGGTTGAGCTGGCCTTCTGCACCGTGACTAATGAGGTGAATGCTGTCAATGTTTTGTCGATCGGCCAAAAAATCCGCCATTTGCACTAAGCCATCCCCTCGGCTGTCGAGTAAGACGACCTCGACACCAGGAGCCGTGCCATCCACTAGGGACTGATAGTCGGCCACATTATCTTCAATGAAAATAATCTCCGTGGCAGTGTTATTTAATTTCTCGTTTGATTGCTTAACCAAGGTTGAAGTGTAAGTCGATATGGCCATTAGTAACCCTTTCTAATATTTTTTAAGAGGTGATGTCTAGAATCAATTAACTGTAATACTTGATTCTAATCTAAACCTTTTTATAAAGCTGACCGTACCTGACGGCTTTGTGAAAAATGTAATTTTCTAAACGGATAATCATGAATATGGCTTTATTGTATCGGCCTTTTATAAGAAATTAATGGGTCTACGTTGGCAACAATAGTCATATCAGTGGACGGTGTTTAGCTCTTTACTATGGCTGTTGAGAAGGTTATACATCTGATGTGTGCGGAGTATTAGGGCATTTTTTATCTGATAAGGCGGCTAATAAAGCATGTCGTTGACCTAAGGGATGCCACTAGTAGCGTATTAAATGATATGTACGGAGAGGTTAAGTTGATAACCGTAGTTACGTAATGCTGTTATGGTTTTACTCTGAGGGAAAAGTGTATCGAGCTTCTTGCGAAGACGGGAAATACGCTTTTCTAAATTGCTACGAAGAGTGTCACTGTCGAGGTTAAGCTCCAAAGTTTCGGCTAATTCCCAGTATTCCAGACGGTTTTCAGGTGCGAGGGTGAATGCGGTAAGTAGGCGACACTCATTGGATGAAAGGGTTAGGCTTTCTTGATGGCGATTGCTTAGCTTAAAAGTATTACTCTGAAGCCATAAATCATAGATTTGTATTGTCGGAATACGCCGAGCAAGAGCCTGAATGGCGGCGTCCAGCTCTTCAAGTGCAACCGGTTTGGGTAAATAAACATCACCTCCTGCATCATAGCCTGCAAGTTTATCTGAGAGTTGATTGCGCACCGTCATGATAATAACACCGATACTTGGTGACTCCTCTCTGAGCTTTCTTGCGAGGTATAAGCCATTTTCACCAGGAAGGTTAATGTCTAAAATAGCGATATGGCTTGTTTTGGGCCAAACTTCGAGAGCGGCTTCCGATGACTCAAAAGAATCGATTTGGTAGCCTAAACGCTCTAAGGTCTCAGTAATCATTTCTCTGAGTCCTTGGTGATCTTCTACGAGTAGAATCGTTATTTCGTTTCGGGTAGGCATAAGATCATGGTTACTTTATGAATATTCGTTTCGTCGAGGTTAGAAGTGGCTTGATACTCAATACTGGCATTAAGCTGAAGAGATAATTGTTTTACTATATAAAGCCCCAGTCCTGATCCTGTTTTACTGTGAGCGCTTTTCCCTCTATAGTATTTGTCATACATTTTCTCTGTATTCGGTAAACCTAACTCTGTAATATTGGTGATTTTTATGCAGGCTCGATTAGAAAAAGAGTGCGTAGAGATGTCAATCATACTCTGATCTGGACTGTATTTTAACGCATTGTCCAATAAGTTATTAATAATGACTTTGAGCCAGTCTGGATCGCTTTCTATCAAATGTTGACTGGTATTAAAATAACTGTTTATTCGCTCTTTTGCTTGAGTCTGCGATATTAAAACGTTCAAAAATTCTACCATTTCAATGATCTGGAAGCGAGTATTAACTTTGTCTTCTACTTTTTCTAAGATCGAGCAGCGATCAATAACGACACTCATGTCCTTGATGGCTTGTATCACATGACGGTGGCCAATCGTTGACAATGTTGGTTGGTTTAATCCCATCTGGATTACGGACAAAGGCGTTTTAAGTTCATGGGAAAGCATGCTAATGAACTGTGCTTTTTTCTCTTTTTCTTGTCTCTCTCTAGTCACGAGGTCTTGAATATGGTTCTTTTCTAGCTGCAGTGCCATGTGATTTTTTTCAAATTCACGAATACGACTGCTCATAATACGTTGTAATACTAGGATGCTGGCCAGCGTGCCCGCGGTATAGGAGTGCAGCAATACCATGCCACCAGATAAGATTCCAACGAGTGATAGGGCTGTGCCTAAGATACCAGTAAACCCAAACACGACAGCAAAGAATAATAAGCCACTATCACGGTAGCGCTTTAAGGCTTGCATAAAGGCAATATACGTAATCCATATTAAATAAATAATAGTGCTCATCATAAACCATGGCATATACTCGACATAGACACCGTACACTAAAGTAATGATCCCAATGAAACTGAGTAACTGATAAGTATAAGATAGAATACGTTGTAGACGGTGCTTATTAAATTCAAATAGGGCGTGGTACAAAAGTGCTAATGACCACATATAGAACAACGTTGTTGCTTGAGGAAGCTGACTTTCTAAAGTGCGCCATTCACTTGGAAGAAACAAGAACCGATTAATGGCAAGAAAAACCAATAATGAAGAGATTACAAACAATAAGTAATAACGAAAAACCTTATCTATACTCCATCGAGTGTAGCCAAGGTTTAAGAAGATGAGAGTTACTAACAATCCTATAAATAAACCTGATAGAAGGTAGTCAATTCGTAGCGCACGCGCATACCCATACTTGTTATAGAGTGTGGCAACAATGGTATTGGTATTCGTTGATTGAGTACTTAAATAAAATGTTCTTGGCTCAGTTGTTGAAGTAAATTCAAAAATAAATGCTTTATCGGTTTTGATGTCCCGATTTTCTACCTGTTCTCCATTTAGCATGTGGGTATAGAGTGACGGCACCGAATTTGGCATATGAAGGGTTATGGTATCTGTATAGGTTGGGTATGTTCGTAGAATTAATGTTTCACCCGCTTTATCTGAGGCGGGTACAGTGAAGCGTAACCAATGAACAAAACGGTTGTAACCACCGACATAACCTGCGTCAGGGGCGTGTTCAAAAGAGGCTTCGGGTAAATGAATTATATCATCAAATACTTGTTGACCACTTTGATCAACATAAAACTGGAATCTTGGTGTAATACTATTTTGACCGTCAAAGGTGGCGTAGAGTGAGGAGGAGATCAAAGAGGCGAAGGAAATGATCAGCCAACAAAAAAAGGGCGTGTTAAGCATGCTTAGCCTCATGTAAATCGTTCTGGTTAATCAGCAAGGTACGATACGCTAAAAAGAAAGGTTTAAAAAGTGCTCTGTGACTAGAATTTAAGAAAAGGTAACGCTGTGGGTAAGCGTTACCTTTTGTATGGAAAATATGGGAGGGCTAGAGTCTTGTTAAACCCCGCGGCTTTGACGGTAGATGGCTCTACAGGCTCACCAATACGAGTGGCTAAGTCCACTCTAAAACCATCACCATCATCAATGATATCGCCAGCGTTGAGTGAGCGTTCAACCGAGGCATTAATGGTATCGTCTCCATCCTATAAAGAGGGTGATTTATTCTCATCTGTTAGGTTCGCAGATGCCAATAACGAGTTGAATTCTTCCAGAGCAGGTTGTGTTTTAGGTAAAGCTCTCTCAATAGAGCTTATTTTTTTCTAATACCCAGATACCACTGATCTGCGTGCCGCCGGTTTTGTCTGTAGAGGCCGCGACATCGGCGTAGGTTAACAACGCCAGTTGCCGGATGAGGTGGTCTTCTTCGCCGGCTTCACAGCCGTATAGCAACAGGTCACCATCGTCACTTAACGCGTGTTTGATTTGTGAGAGGAGATAGCTAGAATCAATTAACTGTAATACTTGATTCTAATCTCAATTTTTTATAAAGCTGACCGTATCTGACAGCCATCTAAAAAGTATAAGCTTTAGGATAAATTGATGCATCGCCTCAGAGGGCGCGGATCAGTTGATCAAGACAATGGTTATTAAAAAGGTGTCCGGTTCTATTAGGCCTCTACAGAAGGACTTTATTGCGTTTGCATTCTATAAGAATTTGAATGGCTTTTTTTCTTGGTATTCGCATAATAAGTGTGTTTTGTATTCTAATTGTGTCGATGACCGAGGCTTTCCAGTGCATTTGGCTTTTTATGTTATTAATTTGGGGCTGGCTGATGTTACAGCTATGTTTTTTACTAGGAAACACGTTAGATAATGATTTTTTTATTTATTCACCAGAACTTTCCCGCTCAATTTCGCCATGTTGCTCAGTCTTTATCTGAGAAAAAAGAGCACAAGGTGATTGGGTTAGGGGAAGTTAAAAATATAAAGCGTTCACTGTCATTGTTTCCAAATATTTTGTGTTATGGGTATGAATTTACTTCCTCTGGAGGAGAAAAAACACATCATTATTTAAAAGAGCACGAGCAGCATATTCGTCGAGGTCAGGTGGTGGTTCGCTCTCTTATCGGCTTAAAAGAAAAAGGCATTAAGCCTGATGTCATTGTGGCGCACTCGGGTTGGGGCGAAGCATTGTTTATTCGACAAGTGTTTCCGACTGCACGCATTATTCATTACTGTGAGTATTTTTATCATAGTAATGGGGCGGATGTAGGGTTCGATCCAGAATTTCCATCCAGTTTTGATAATGAATTTAAAATGCCCATTCGAAACTCGACTCAGCTTTTAGGATTACTGCAATGTGATTTAGCGGTCAGCCCAACGGCATGGCAGAGATCGCTTTATCCTAGCGAATTTTTACCTAAGATCCGTGAGCTTCATGAAGGTATTGATACTGATATATTCAAGCCTAATGCGGAGGTTGTGTTAAAAATTTGCGAGCATGAATTTACCAAGGATAATCAAATAATTACTTTTGTTTCACGTAATTTAGAGCCATATAGAGGCTTTCATCAGTTTATGAGAGCGCTGCCTAAAATGCAGTTAATGTGTCCTGATGCCCATATTATTATCGTGGGTGGTAATGATGTGAGCTATGGGTCTAAGTTGTCTAATGGTCTTACTTATAAACAAAAATACATAAAAGAATTAAATTCCTTAAGTCAAATTGATGTGGCTGTTGATTGGACTAAAGTGCATTTTACTGGGAAGCTTCCGTATGTTGAATATTTAAAAGTGTTGCAGGTCTCTTCTGTGCATGTTTATTTAACCTACCCTTTCGTTTTATCTTGGTCTATGTTGGAGGCTATGTCCGTCGGTTGTGTACTTGTTGCTTCTTCAACGACGCCAGTAGAGGAGATTATTACCTCTGGTGTGGATGGTCTATTGGTGGATTTTTTTGATCAAAATAGCTTGCTAAAACAAGTTCAGGACGTTGTGCTAAACCCTGAAAAATATTTGGATATGAGAAAAAGCGCACGCAAATTAATGCAAGAGAAGTACGATTTACAACGCATCATTTTACCTAAATGGATAAAGTTTGTTGAAGGTGATCTGATGGACTGAATCGAAAAAAACCAAAAAGGCCGAGGTTTGACGTCGGCCTTTTTTATTGTTCATCTGGTATTTGTTAGCGAGTTGCTAACTCAAACAAACTATCGTATTTCTCTAGTCTAGAGTGATCTAATTGACCAGTTTCTAAGCGAAGGTTTAAGTCTGCTAATAGATAATCATTAAGCGTTTTAGCAAATTGAATTTGAATATCCACTAGTTGAGTTCTTGCTTCAAGCACTTCTATTTGATCGCCAAGATTTAATGTCTGCTGACGCTCTGCGGCTTCTAAAAGGGCTCTGCTAGATTCCTCTGATGCAATTAAAGCATTTAGTCTATCTTTAAAAGAGATTAAACGGTTATACGAAAGTTGTACTAACTGAGTTTTTTCTGATAGTAGATATTCTAAATCAACTTGTACTGCTAATAGTTCTGCTGCAGCTTTTCGTATGTTCGCTTGTATACGGCCGCCTGAGTATATTGGCATGCTGAATTCGAGTGCAGCGACCAGATCTTCTCTTGTTCTTAAATCATCATCAGATGCTTTATCTAAATAACTTAAATTGAATGATAATGTTGGTAAATGCTGGGCTTCTCGAGCTGAAACTCCATATTCTTGCTTTCTGATGCTACTTTTTGCTTGCTTAATATTTGCGTTGTTGTGAATTGTAGTAATCCATTCATCTTCATCGCCAACAAGTAAATCTGGGTTTAATTTATGGCCATTTTGAATCCAAGATTCTGGTATTTGAATATCAAGACCTGTCATATTTTGTAGAAGTGTTTTGGCATCTTTAAGTTGGCTTTGTGAATTGAGTAAGTCACTGCGAGCCAAATCACGACTTGATGTTGCTCTTAATACGTTGAGTTTATTACCAACACCTAACTCTTGGGTCCGTGTTTCTTGTGTAAGCTTGAGCTCTAATGCTTCAAGCTTTTCTTGATTTAAAAATACACTTTGAGACGCAAATAGTACGCTAAGATATTGTTCAGCAACTCTGTAGACTAATTCTTGTTCCGCTCTTTCATAGCGAAATCTAGCTTCTTCTACATAAGCTAAATCGCGTTTATAACCTTGGTACGACGAATAATCGAACAGAGGCTGTCTTAGACTTAGTCTCCAATAATAGTCAACTAACTCACCTCCTGATCTAGGTAAATCTGGATCATATGAGCTCGAATTTTCATCAGTATAAATATTATCCGAATCTTCATATTGATAGCCCGCCGTTAAACGAATATCTGGTAATAAGTTAGCAAAACTAATATCACCTTCTTGTTGCGTTGCTTGATACTGATAGAAAGCCTTTCTAAGGCTTGGGTCATTATTTGTAGCTGCTTCTAATGCTTCTTCAAAGCCATTAGGTATAGAAGAAGCATTTGTTGTACTTGCTGCAGCAAATAGCATTAAAATGGTAAGCTGTCGTGTTTGAGCAGAATTAAAGTAAGCTCTTACTCGATTAAAAATTAACATTTACTTCTCCTTTAGACTACGAGCAAAGCTGTCAGTAATGGGTTTAAGTAAATAACTAAACATGGTTCTTTCTCCGCGACGAATCATTACTTCTGCAGGCATCCCAGGTTTAAGGCCCATTCCTTCAGCAAGGCTTTCTGCCATATCTTTAGCTCCTTTTTTGGTCACTTTGATGCGAGCAAGGTAGTAGGGCATTTGATCTCGCTCATTTAGAAGTCTATCAGCAGAGACATTGATTACCTCTCCCTCAATAACTTTAGTAATTCGAGCATCAAAAGCAGAGAAACGAATATCTGCCATTTGTCCAATATACACTTCGTTAATGTCTTGAGGCATCAATTTAGCTTCTACGACAAACGAATCAGTTAAAGGGACTAAATCAAGTAATGTTTGACCAGGAGGTGCTACACTGCCGATTGTATGGATTTGAAGATCTACTATAATGCCATTCTCTGGTGCTGTTATTGTTGTGCGTCTTACTCGGTCCGAGGCAATGGCTAGGCGCTCTTGATTATCATAATAGCTGTTCTGTGTGACTTTTATGCGTTCCCCTACGTCTTTTAAATACTCTTGAGTACGGGTTGCAATTTTAAGCTCTGTCTCAGTTATCTGTAAATTAAGCTGTGCAATATTGGATCTCAAACGACCAATTTCATTCTTAGCGGAAAGAATGGTGCGTTTTAGCTCTCTAGAGCGCTGACCATCACCTAACCCTTCTTCAAAAAGAGTACTAAAGGCGATCTCTTCTTCTTCTAATAATGTTACTTGTTGTTCTTGAATATCGATTTGTTCATTTAGTCCTTTAATTTGCTCTTGTGTTTGAGTTACTTGTGTTTGGAAGGCTTGCTTTTCTTGATTGAATGAACTGAGTCTTGCTTTAAGCAGTTGTTGCTGTTGTATCAATGCGTTTGCAATGTCTTTATCTTTTTCTGAGTGGCTTAATAGTTCTTCAGAAAAAACCAAGTTAGTGTCAAAATTTTGTTCAGCATATAAACGTTCTAATTCTGCTTTGGCAGTAAACAAACGTTTTTGACTGCTGTTATACTGAGCTTCAATTTGAGTGGTTTCTAGTTGTATAAGCGGCTGTCCAGCCGTGACTTTATCACCGTTATGAACAAAAATATCTTCAACAATACCACCTTCAAAGTGCTGAATAGACTTGCGATAGCTGTCTACAACAACTTCACCTTGAGAAACGAGTGCACTGCTTAAAGGCGCAAAACCTGCCCATACCGAAAACAAACCAAGTGTTAACACCAAAAAGATGATCCCAAACTTGACGTATTTTTTATCGTCTGTTGGTACTGTTGATTTAGATTGTGATGCTTGGGGTGCGCTTTGATTAAACGGTACAATGGTTTGTGCTGCAGCAACGCGCTCATCCTCAGAACGGGTATCCTCATCATCGTTGTTCTTGTTTGACGATTCGTTAGGCATTTCAGAAATAACGGCGTCTTCTACTTCTTGACCTTCGTAGCGGTCTTTTCCTGTATCTGTTGGCTTAGTCATTGTCTTTCTCTTTATTCTTCCCCTAATGCGCTTGCATTAGGGGAAAGTAATTTATGGGTTGGCTCTAAATAGCGTTAAGCTGGGGCTTGAGATAATTTTTCTTGCTCAGCCTTCTGTACGGCTAACTTTTTCATTACCTCGTCTCTAGGCCCAAAAAATTGAACTTGCCCTTCACGCATAACAAGCAATTTATCAATACTGCGAAGAATGGAAGTGCGATGACTGATTACAAACGTAGTTGTCTTTTGTGCTTTTAATATTTGTAGCGTTTGAGCGAGTGCTTGCTCACCTTGCTCATCCAGATTGGAGTTTGGCTCATCTAAGATCACTACCTTTGGCGTGCCGTATAATGCTCTTGCTAGACCGATACGCTGTCTTTGTCCGCCAGAAAGCGCACCAGAGTCAGTACCTATAATTGTGTCATAAGCATTGGGTAGTCTTAATATAAGCTCATGAACACCTGCTTTTTTAGCGGCTAAGACAACTTTGTCTGCATCTACTTCACTAAAGCGAGCGATGTTTTCACTAACTGTACCATTAAAAAGCTCAATATCTTGGGGTAGATAACCAATATGTGGACCTAATTCATCACGGTTGTAATGTTGTATTTCGGCGCCATCAATCCTAACGGCACCATTTGATGCTGGCCAAATACCAAGTAATGCACGTGCAAGTGTTGATTTGCCTGCGGCACTTGGTCCAACAATACCAACAAGCTCTCCAACTTGAACTTCAAGATTGACGCCTCTAAGAGCAGGCGTCTTTGATGCAGGCGGTATGACTAAAAGATTTTCTACATCAACTCGACCTGTTGGCGTTGGTAATTGCATATTACGTTCATTTGCAGGAATCGCTTTTAATACTTCTGACAATCGACCGTACGATGCGCGAGCATTATTAAATCCTGTCCAGCTGTTTATGATAAGGTCGACAGGTGCAAGTGCGCGTCCCATTAAGATAGAGCCTGCGATCATCATACCTGGCGACATTTCATTGATGACAACGAAATAAGCACCTAGGCCTAAGATAAGAGACTGAAAAATCATTCTTAAGACTTTACTTAAGTTAGAGAAAATACCCGCTTTATCGCTCGCATTGGTTTGTTTCTCTAGGAAGGTTTGATGTTGTTGGTACCAACGCCCCATAATATTTGGCAGCATCCCCATCGCATGCAACACTTCCGCATTTCTTAAGTTTCCAGTAGCGAGGCTTTGTGCTTTAACGTTTTCGCCATTGGCTTCAGTGAGTAGTTTTTTTGTTGTTTTCTCATTAAAAACAGCAACAATAATTAGGACGATCGCTGCGCCTAGTGAAAACCAACCAAATGCAGGGTGGAATATAAACAGTAAACCAATGTAGATGGGCATCCAAGGCGCATCAAAGAAGGCGAATAAACCATTGCCCGTCATAAATTGACGTAAGCTGGTTAAGTCACTTAATGGCTGAGATGTACGTTGATTAGGGGAGCGTACACCTAATTCGAACATAGCAGAGTAGACTCGTTGACTTAAGTACTGATCCATCTGGTTACTTAGTCTTACCAGTATACGTGAGCGAACCCACTCCAATGTGCCCATCACACTGAACATCAACACCATAATCATAGTTAGAAAGAACAGGGTTTCCAAACTGCGTGAAGCAACCACGCGGTCATATACTTGAAGCATATATAGTGGAGACGTTAGCATTAATAAGTTAATAAATAAGCTAAAAAATCCAGCAGCGATAAACCCTCGTTTGCTGGCTTTGAGGGCGCCGGTGAGGTCGTCTTTTACAGTGGTGTTGCTCATGGTTATCTCAGTTTAAATTGTTGGTATAACCATTTTTCATTAAACACGCTTAGGATGAGTATGCAATGAAAAATGGAATGTACTCGAAATGGTGTTTCTTGTTTTTAATCAAACAAACCAAACATTGGCGTTTTAATATGGGTTGTAAGATTAAAAACAAGGATTGATTGTGAAATTATCTATTAAAAGCTGAAGAATTCATCCTTCTCTCCAAAAATTTCATCTAAGTCTGGCTCTTTCTCTATGCTATTTTGGTGTTGTTGCAGATCTTTGTGGACCTTTTGGAGTGTTGATAGACCTTTGCATCTTGGCTCAGAAAAAACTTGAGCATAAGCTATTTCTAATGCCCCAGTTTTATTTAGCTTAGCGGCCATCTCCGGTGTTAGATTCGCTAAAGCTTTTATGTCTATATGATATAAACCATTGAGTGCTTTTTCTACTGTGGCACCATCCTCTTCTTCTTCGGAATAAGTTATAGACCAGGGAGTAATTAAATTAGCTTGTTGTAATGCAGACATTAAGCTTAATGTGCTTTTTCGTCCATTTAGTGCTTTTTCTAAAAACTTAACGAAATTCATCATATGATCAGATAAATTTGTTTCATCTTTAAAAAAGGCTAGATCGTCTTGCGCAAGTTCAAATTTAACCGCACTTTCTTCAACGCAAAGCTGTAACTGAGTCGAATCTTTATCTGCCTCTAGTGAAAAGGGATAAGCTCTATAAAATGCAGGTTTATATCCTCCTAACCAACGGCCATCTGGAAGCACAAAAAGGTTCTCGTTTGGCTTTAAAGATTGTAAGCCGACTAACTCAAATGATTCTGTATTATCGTGTGCATTTGAACGTTTTTGAAAGGCAATGCTCATGTGCTGTATTACATGAGATAACTCTTCCCTTAATAGCGGCACCGTTGTCATCATGGCCGCGTATTTCATATTAATGCTGGGAGTATAGCCAGCTTTGTTATGTACTGATCGCTGTAGAGGTACGTAGCGAGTCATAAGTTATCTCCAATACAACTTAAAAAATATGGCGCGTAGTGTAACATGCAAGGACGTATTTTATGTGATCAGAAACACTTAATCTTATGTTTTAATCGTGTAAATTATCTCTCTATATTCGGTTTTTTAGTTACTACTCCATTGCCATCTTTTGCGATTTTCTTTCCTGTTAATGGCGCTTTACGTGGATTTGTTATGGGGGAAAGCGTTGATCGTAAAGTAGAAATTTATCTATTAATCTCTATTCAGTTGTAGTGGATTAGTGTATTTTGGGCGGTTACTTATCATGTTTTGTCTTCGAGAATATATACAGTGAAATCAGGTCGTGGTTTAAAAGAGCACAGTGCATCCATAGGTATCACTCTCCGCATATTGGATGCTGTAGGGATTATTACAGCCGGTTTTTGTTCTTTCTATTGGTTTTTTGATCACAACTACTTTGGTGGTTACTTTTATAATAGCGTGCTCGTTGGTGTGTTAATGGGGCAGGTTGCTTATAGCTCGTTAGGGGCTTATCAAGGCTGGAGGGGAACCAACTCTACAACTGAGGCCAGTTTGGTTTTCTGGTCTCATGTCGTTACCTTCTTATTAATTATTTTATCCGCTTATGTTACCCAATATGGTGATTCTCTTCCGAGGATGTGGGTGTTTTCTTGGTTTGTTTGGTCGCTTATGTTTATTGCCATAATGAGAATATCTGTGCGGAGAACGCTTGGTTATTGGCGAGCTAAAGGCCGTAATATTCGTCGCATTTTATTAGTGGGAAATGGTGATCTTGGTTTAAGAGTTATTGATAAACTTCAACAAAATCCAAATCTTGGGCTATCAGTTGTGGGTTTTATTGATGATGAACCAACGTCTTCTGTGCAAAACCCAGAATACCCCATATTAGGCTCTATTGACGATGTGGAAAAAATTGTCCATGAGCGAGGGGTTGACCAAGTCTGGATTACCTTACCTTTAGGGGAAGTTCAGAAAATGGAAAAAACCCAAACCTTATTGGCCACGACAACGGTGACGATACGTATTGTACCGGATATATTTGGCTTTCAATTATTGAACCACTCTATAACAGAAGTAGCGGGGTTGCCGTTAATTAATCTTTCTACCTCTCCCATGCTAGAGGGGAAAAATAGAGTACTTAAGTGGCTTGAGGATAAAGTTCTAGCTTCTGTGATCTTACTTTTTATTAGCCCTTTAATGTTGATGTTAGCTATTGGAGTGAAGCTTTCTTCAAAGGGGCCGGTATTTTATCGACAAGAGCGTGTTAGCTGGAATAGCCGATCATTTAATATGTTGAAATTTCGATCGATGGAAGTAGACAGTGAGCTGGATGGTGTTACCTGGGGGGGCGCAGAAAGTATGAAAGTGACTCGATTTGGGCGCTTTATTCGTCGTACGAGTTTAGATGAGCTCCCTCAGTTTATTAATGTGCTTAAAGGCGACATGTCCATTGTTGGACCAAGGCCAGAAAGAACGGTGTTTGTAGAGCAGTTTAAATATGAAATCCCTCTGTATATGAAAAAACATATGGTAAAAGCGGGGATTACTGGCTGGGCTCAAATTAACGGTTGGCGTGGTGATTCTGATTTACAGCAACGTATTGATTGTGATTTGTATTACATCGAAAACTGGTCGATCTGGTTGGATTTAAAAATAATAGTGTTTACCTTATTAAGTGGCTTCTCTCATAAAAATGCAAAATAATAGGCTGGAAAGACATCCTATGAATACCAGCTTTACTTCTATTGTCTTCCTTTCTTGGTTGATGGCGGCCGCTTCTTTAGGTTTAAGTTTATTGCTTAATGAAGGTATCTCTATAGCGCCATTATTTTTGTTGTGCACGTTTTTCTGTCTTGCGATGAGAAAAAAAGTGGTCGTTTGATCGCTTAGATCTAGTATTAGCCATGGCTTTTGCTGCCTACTTTTTGAGTATGATTCTCTTTGTCTATTTAGACGGTTGGCATACCAGAGAGCTCGATCGCCCAATGAGATTCTTATTAGCCTTGCCCGTTTTGCTTGTCTTATTAAAACTGCCATACCAAAAAAACTTTCTTTGGTATGGGGTTATCTTTGGTGCACTGGGGGCGTTTTGCTTTGCGGTATTTGATCGATGGGTTCTAGGTCAAGATCGTGCCAATGGTTTTGAGCACCCTATTATGTTTGGTAATACCTCTCTTTTATTAGGTGGTCTGTCTTTTTGTGCTTTCTTATACTTTAAATCGGAGAAAAACACGCCCGTTTTAACCGTGCTCGCATTTATGGCGGCTTTATGCGGCGTATTTGCTTCATTATTATCGGGAACTCGAGGGGGATGGATTTCTCTTCCTATTATTTGTGTGTTTATTCTTTGGCAAAGTCGGGACTTGTTAGATAAAAAAATACGCATTTGGGGCGCGTGTTTACTCATAGCGTTAGGTGTCAGTATTGTTTCTGTTCCTCAATTTGGTGTAGCGAAGCGATTGCATGAGGTGGTCACCGACATTGAACGTTATCAGACTGGGGATTTTGTTTATAATTCTGTGGGACAGCGTTTTGAAATGTGGAAAGGCGCAGTGTATATGTTCAAAATGGCCCCAGTATTGGGGGTCGGGGAATACCATAGTGTGGCCATTAAGCAAAAGTTAGCTGATCAAGGGCTTATCAGTGAGTCTATTTTACGTTTTTCCCATGCTCATAATGAATACCTGACCTCTTTAAGCTTAAGAGGAATAGTAGGTCTCTTGTTTCTTCTGCTTGTGTATCTTGTGCCTTTGAAGTTATTTCTGAATAAAGTGCGATCCCATCAACACAATTGGAATGTGAAAGCCTATGCATTAGCTGGTGCATTGATTCCAATGAGTTATATGGACTTTGCATTAACCCAATCTATGTTTAGCCACAATATTGGCGTTATGTTTTACGCTTTTTCAATCGTCTTTTTTTGGGCCGCAACCCGCTGGGTAGAACGAGATTAAGCGATGAATAATGAACTCCTAACTTAAAGAATAGCCGTATTTTTTAAGCTTTCTTTCGCTGTATTAAGGTGTTTTTCTAAGGCTAATGTAGCGCCTCGATAATCTTTCATAAGCATTTTACTAATGATGTCTATGTGTTCATGCACGGCCACCGTATTCCTGTCTTTTTCTGAGTTTCTATCCCATTGATAATGGTAATGAAAAACAAAGCTAATAATGTCGTAAAACTGACTTACGAATTGATTAGGCTGAGCTGATTGCATAAGTGTATGAAATTTTTGATCTAACTTTGGAAATTCATGGAATCGTTCTTCCATATGAGGTTCAATCTCTTGATGTTCAAGGAGAAGTGCTTCTAATTGTTGCCAATGGGGTTTTGTTTCTTCTAGCTGCATAAAGCTAGACAATGAATACATTTCAAATAAATGCCTCACCTCATAGAGTTCATCAACAAATTGCTCGTCAAAATTTTTCATTTGCCATTGGGAGCGAGGGCTTTTTTCAATGAGTCCAAAACGCGAGAATCGAATCAAAAATTCCCTTACTGTTACCGTATTGCAATTGGACTGTCTTGCTAACTCCAATTCAGAGAAACGGTCGCCGGGTTTGATTTTTCCGTTCAAAATAAGGTTTAAAAAGTGTTCTTCTACCTGTTTGTCCTTCGACATACTTTGCTTATTTACCGCGAAATAGTGACTTTTTTGTGGCATTGCATATAGGGTTTTCTGTGATCCTAATTTTACGATAAAGCCCTGTTCAATCATGTAATCAATGGTTTTTCTAGCGGTAGAGCGACTTACGTCCAGTCTGTTCGCAATGGTTAAGTCGGAAGGTAAGTTATCCCCCACCACATATTCGTTTTTTAGGATATCTAATAGTGCATTTACCGATTTTTGAAAAAGAAAATTCTTTCTGCTCACAATATGACCTTTTTTTGGAATTCGCCGTAGTTAATCAAGAATAGTGTTTTTTTTAACTTTAGAAACGTAATTGATTCCATTGTTATTTTTCAATAATAAACCTGATTATGCGGTTTTTAAAGGCTATTTTTGTTTTTATCTTCTGATTTTTATAAGTAAAAAACAATTGATTTTTACTTATAATAGTCATAATCTGACTTCACTTTCTAAATAAAAATAACAATTAGCATTAGAGGTTGCTCAATGAGTGATTTGTTAGAAATTAAAAATTTACGTAAAAGCTTTGGCCCTGTTGATGTCTTGCGTGGTGTAAATCTTACTTTACATAAAGGCGAGGTGCTTGCTGTTGTGGGTGACAATGGTGCGGGCAAATCGACTCTGATTAAGCATATTGCGGGTGTTTATCATCAGGATTTAGGTGACATTACTCTTGATGGTTCTAAAGTCGACTTTGCTTCTCCAAAAGAGGGAAGAGAAGCGGGTATTGAAACGGTATATCAAGATCTTGCTTTGGCGGACGAGCTATCAGTTGGCGCCAATATTTTCCTTGGCCGTGAGCCTATCAAAAAACTGTTCGGTTTATTTCCTACTATAGATAATCAGAAAATTCTTGAAGAAACTGAAAACCTAATCAATCGCATTGAAAGTCATATTCCTCCAAAAGCGCCCAATGTGGCGGGTTTATCTGGTGGGCAGCGTCAAGCTGTTGCTATTGCCAGAGCGCTTTATTGGAAAGCGAAAGTCGTTATTCTTGATGAACCAACCGCGGCCTTAGCGGTTATGGAGAGAGATAACGTTGTGAAGTTATCCAAGTTACTCGCGAGTGAGGGCGTTGGTGTCATTTATGTTGGTCATAACTTGGTTGAAATCCTTGATGTGGCTGACCGAGTTGCGGTTATGTTTCAAGGGCAAGTGGTGCATGTTACCCGTTCTGAAGACACAACCCAAGAAGAGCTAATCAAATACATGACTGGCTTTTCGGAAACGAAAGTCGCGTAGTTATTAAAGATCAACCAATGATAGTTGGTGATCTTAATGCCATGCGCATTCAGTTCGAACATTCTTAAGATTCAATAACAAAAATAAGAGAGCAATTATGAAAAAGTTTACCCCTATTTTAGCATCGGCTACTTTAGCAATGAGTTTGGTTGCCACATCCATGTCAGCAACCGCTGCTGAGTCTTATGTGCCTGTGATTGTTAAAGCAACCACCTCAGAATATTGGCAGACTGTTTTTCTAGGTGCGCGCGCTGCCGCAAAAGATGCAGGCGTTCGTATTGAAGAGCTTGGAGCGGCAGCGGAGTCTGATATCGCAGAGCAAATTGCCATTATGGAAAATACCATTACTCGTCAACCTACCGCGATAGTATTGGCCCCGACGGCTACCGATCCATTATCTGGAACGGTAGAAGCCGCAACGGCTGCAGGCATTCCCGTGATCCTAATTGATTCTGCTGTTGGTACGGATGCTTATGCTTCTTTCCTTTCGACTAATAACTATGTTGGTGGACAAAAGGGAGCGGAAGCGCTAGCTCAATGTATTAAAGACAAAACGGGTAAAGCAGAGGGTAAAGTCGCTTACTTAACCTCTCTTGCGGGTGTGGAATCATTAACGTCTCGTGATAATGGGTTCCTTGATGGTATGAAAGCATTTCCAGGAATCGAGGTGGTTGATAATCGAATCGGTAATAACGATATGGCTCAAGGCCTAACGAATACACTTGATATTATGAGCCGCACTCCTGACCTAGTTGGCTTGTTTGCTGATAATGCCATCATGGGGATTGGTGCTGGCGCCGCTCTTGATGAGCGTGGGGGGAATAAGCCTTGTCTAATTGCCTTTGATGCGGATGAGCAAGAAGTAAACTTATTGAAAGATAACATCATTGATGGCTTGATTGTACAAGATCCTTACATGATGGGTTATGCCGGTGTTTGGTTTGCCGCGGCCGCAGGACATGGTGCGCGTTTACCAAAAGAGATTGATACAGGTGTGATGGTTGTTACGCCAAGTAACTATAAAGAATCTAAATTTGCTGGCTTACTCGATCCGAAAAAACGTCAACTTGGCTCGTTCGTAGGCGAGTAATTTTATTACTGTAATTTGGTGAGGCTAGAGGTTTTGTCCTATTTCCTCTGGTCGCTCCATTTTATTGCTATATAGAATTCTTGGAGGGGTTATGTCTGTTCTGCAAACAAGTGAATTAAATAAACAAGGTGTCAATGTGTCCGTGATAGATAAGCTTTCACAAAGAATTAAACAAAAAGGCGTGCCTGTTGAGACATTTGTTGTCTTGTTAACGGCGTTGCTTTGGGTGGTTCTGTCGTTCGCCTCCCCGTACTTTTTAACGGAAGGCAATGTGTTAAATATTATGCGTCAAGTATCCATATCTGGAATCATTGCTTTTGGTGTGTTGTTCACCATATTGATAGCTGGTATTGATTTATCTGTTGGTTCAGTTGCCGCGTTGGCGGGTGTTGTAGTGGCAAAACTATTGGTTTTAGGTTTGCCTATTTGGCTGGCGGTTGCGGGTGCGATGGGGTTAGGCATAGCGATCGGTTTGTTTAATGCGTTTGCTATTTTTCGTTTGGGTATCCCTGCTTTTATTGTGACCTTAGCTGGATTACAGGCCTATCGTGGTGGCGCATTGTTAGCCAGTGATGGCATGAGTGTTTCAGGTTTGCCTAAGGCTTTCAGTGCCTTTGCTAGAGGTGAGTTTTTAGGTATACCAACTCTGTTTTGGACCATGGTTATTATTGGTTTGATACTGCATTTTGTACTCACGAAAACCCGTACAGGTCGTTACCTAATCGCAATGGGTAGTAATCAAGAGTCGGCTAGACGAGTGGGTATTAATATCAGCAAAATGACCTTTTTAGCGTATACCTTGAGTGCGGCATTGGCGGCGTTGGCGGGTATTTTATTAGTGTCTCGCTTGAGTGTTGGCACACCGACGGCGGCGATGGCCTATGAATTAAATGCGATTGCCGCAGCGGTTGTTGGTGGTGCGAGTTTATTTGGTGGTCGTGGTTCTATTACCGGTACCTTTATTGGCGCTTTGTTGTTCGTAACCATTGCAAATGGGGCGAATTTATTAGGTGTTGATCCTTTTTGGCAAATGGTGGCGGCAGGGGTGTTGATCGCGATTGTTGTCTATATCGATAACGTACAGAAACGTCGTAAATCGGGCGTTTAGTTCCAGTCTTTATCTGTTCGTTGTTATCTATCTGATCTTAGGAGAGTTTCATGATGAAATCCGTTGTGTGTACACAACCCGGAGTGATGGAGGTGCGTAATATAAAGCGCCCTCAAGATCAGGCTGGCAAGGTTGTCATAAAAATTAAACGTATTGGTATTTGTGGTACTGACATTCATGCATTTGGTGGTAATCAGCCTTTCTTTCAATACCCTAGAGTATTGGGGCATGAACTATCCGGTGTGATTGATTCTGTTGGTGAAGGCGTAGCGCTTGAGGTCGGCCAAGAGGTCTATGTTGTACCCTATATGTCTTGTGGTCACTGTATCGCATGTCGTAATGATAAAGCGAATTGTTGTACAGATATTCAAGTGCTCGGCGTCCATATTGATGGTGGCATGTGTGAGTATTTGCAAGTTCCTGAAGAATATGTGGTAAAAACGGATGGTATTTCATTAGACCAATTAGCCGTGGTTGAGTGTTTAGCTATTGGTGCTCATGCGGTACGCCGATCGGAGATACAAGCGAATACCGACGTATTGGTCGTGGGTGCAGGTCCCATTGGAATGGGAATTGCCCAATTTGCCAAGGAGAGAGGGGCGCGAGTCATCATGATGGACATGAACCAAGATCGTTTGGACTTCTGTAAAACGGTTCTGAAAGTGGATGATGTACTATTGGCAGGGGAATCTGCAGGTTCGGATTTATCTCATTTAACGAAGGGTGAGTTTCCATTAACGGTATTCGATGCGACTGGCAACCCAAAAGCGATGCAGGCTGGTTTTTCTTGGGTAGCTCATGGTGGCCGTTATGTACTTGTTAGCGTCGTGAAGTCGGATATTACCTTTTCAGACCCAGAGTTCCATAAGCGTGAGATGACGTTAATGGGAAGCCGTAATGCAACCCACGAAGATTTTGCGCATGTTGTGTCTTGTCTACGAAAAGGCTCCGTGATCGCAAACTCGATGATTACCCATAGAGGTGCGTTACTGGATTTACCGACTTTATTGCCAGAGTGGTGTAAGTCAGAAAGTGGCGTGATTAAAGCGCTTATCGAAGTGTAAGTAGAGGTTTTGATATGAACGATGGCTTGATCATGCAGTTTGGCACAAGTCGCTTTTTGCAAGCTCATGTTGACTTTTTTGTTGGTGAATCCATCGCTCAAGGTCATTCAAATAGTAAAGTGGTAGTGGTTCAAACTTCCAATAGTTTGGCGGGTAAGATGCGTTTAAAGGCATTTCAATCGAATGCTACGTATCCTGTCAAAATTCAGGGGCTCAAATTAGGAAAAATTGTCAATCAAACGGTACAAGTCCAATCCATTGAAACTGGCTTTCAGGCGGATTCAGACTGGTCTGATGTCGTCTCACTTTTTTGTCAACGAGTGACTCATGTTGTGTCTAATACAGCCGATCAGGGGTATCTATTAGAGGCTACCGACAGCCTAGACTTATCTCCGCCAGCCAGCTTTCCTGCAAAATTATTAGTGCTGTTATTCGCTCGTTTTAAAGACAATGCCGTTCCCGTAACGATAATGCCTTGTGAATTGGTGGTCAACAATGGGGATGTGCTGAAAAATTTAGTGTTAAATTTGGCGGCTCAATGGGCATTGCCGCCCGTTTTTTTAGATTGGTTACAAAATCGCTGTCTTTGGATTAACTCCCTCGTGGATCGTATTGTATCTGAATCAATCGAGCCTATTGGGGCGGTTGCTGAACCTTATGCCTTATGGGCAATAGAAGATCAACCTGGTCTTGTTTTACCCTGTCAGCATGACGCTATTCGTGTATTGGATAACTTGGAAGAGGCGGAGTTTTTAAAGTTAGGGGTTTTAAACTTATCTCATACTTATTTAGTAGATACTTGGCGCCAGCTAAAGCGAGTCGAGGCGACGAGACCTGAGATGGAGTCTATTCATACGGTTGTACAGGCGATGGAAAACCCTCTGTTACGTCATGCATTTGAAACTGTGTTGGCGGAGGAGGTTGTCCCTGTACTGTTGGCTATGAATCTAAATGAAGAGGTTATTGCTTATGTTGATAGCGTAAGAGAGCGATTTTTGAATCCTTTTTTACAGCATAATTTATCTGATATAGAACAAAACCATCAAAGTAAAATTGAGCGTAGGATTAGCCCAGTGGTAAGCAAGGCCCAGCGGTTGTTGCCTAGCTTAAAGCAACCAAAACTCGTGGCGTGTATGGTACGCAATCAGGTTCAGATGGATATGCCGGATGATTTGGAGCTTGAGTTATGAGTCGTCAATTTTTAAAAATTCATCCAGACGATAATTTGATCGTTGCCTTGAGAGACTTACAAAAAGAAGAATTGATTGAGTTTGCTGGTGAAGAGTATCTTTTTCCTGAGAAAGTGAAAGCGAAACATAAATTTGCTATACGTGACTTTGCGGTAGGTGAGAAACTGATTCAGTATGGTATTACGGTGGGAGAGGTGGTGAAACCCATTGTGAAAGGCGGCGTTATTACTGTAGAGAATACACGTCATAGCAGTGAGTCTTATTGTGCAGGTTCAGAGGAATATCATTGGGAACAGCCTGATGTATCTCGTTGGCAGAATAAAACATTTCAAGGTATTAAGCGTTCGGATGGGCAAATAGGAACGGCAAATTATTGGATCGTTGTCCCCTTGGTGTTTTGTCAAAATCGCAATATAGAGCGGATGAAGGTTGCCCTTCAGGATGCGCTTGGTTATCGCAATGAAACCCATTATATAGATCTAGCTCGTAACCTTGTTTCCCACTATCAAAATGCTCAAAACCATGATTCTGAAAGCATGGGTTTAGCGAGTGACGACTTTATCGCTCCTCCAAGAGACCTGGTCTTTCCTAATTTAGATGGGGTTAAGTTTATTACGCATACGGCAGGTTGTGGTGGTACTCGAGACGATGCACTAGCTCTGTGTAAATTGTTAGCAGGCTATATTCATCATCCGAATGTAGCAGGGGCGACGATACTGAGTCTAGGTTGTCAAAATGCGCAAATGTCTTTGTTGCAAGACGAGTTAACTAAGCTTGATCCTAATGCTATTACCCCGGTGCAATGGTATGAACAGCAAGCTTATGGAACGGAAAGAAAAATGCTGGATGCGGCTATCAAGGGGACATTTAAAGGTTTGCAAGAGGCGAATAATGTTAAGCGTGAAGCCTTGCCTTTATCTGGTTTGAAAATTGGTGTTGAGTGCGGTGGTTCAGATGGTTTTTCTGGCTTATCGGCTAACCCACTAATTGGTCGAGTGGTTGATAAAATTGTGGCTCTGGGGGGGACTTCTATTTTAGGTGAGTTTCCCGAGTTATGCGGAGTTGAACAAAACTTATTAAATCGCTGCGCGCGGCCAGAACTAAGAAGTCGTTTTACTCAGCTTATGCAAGCCTATGAAGCGCATGCGTTGGCAGCCGGAGCCACATTCGATATGAATCCTTCTCCGGGAAACATTCGTGATGGTTTAATTACCGATGCCATGAAATCAGCGGGAGCGGCTTTAAAAGGCGGAGCGGCCCCAGTAGAAGACGTATTGGATTATACCGAAGTGGTGACGCGACCAGGGTTAAATTTACTTTGTACTCCAGGTAACGATGTTGAATCAACGACGGCCTTAGTGGGCTCCGGAGCAAACCTAGTGCTGTTTTCAACAGGGTTGGGGACACCTACTGGGAACCCCATTGTTCCTGTCATGAAAATATCCAGTAATACGAAAGTGTATGAACGTATGCATGACATTATCGATTTTAATGCGGGTCCAATAGTTACTGGTGAGAGGGATTTGGAAGCGCTGAGCAATGAATTATTAGACCTGTGTTTAGAGGCGGTGTCAGGTCAATATTTAGTTAAAGCGAGACGATTGGAGCAAGATGACTTTATTCCATGGAAACGTGGCGTGTCTTTATAAATGGGCTTTTCTACTTAACTGGAATTGAGTTCATAAACTCATTGAGTTAAACATAAAATACTGGGAGCAAAAAATGCAGCACTTTGCTTTAGCTCTGGATTTGAAAAATGATCCAGCGCTTATAGAAGAGTATGAAGCCTATCATAGAGAGGTTTGGCCTGAAGTGATCGCGGCGATTCGACATGTCGGCATTCTTGAAATGAAAATTTTTCGATTAAATCAGCGGATGTTTATGCAAATGACCACAACGGATGATTATGATCCCGTTGTTGCTCAGAAATATCTGTCTAATGATGCTAAATCTAAGGAATGGGAGCAGTTAATGGATCGGTTTCAGCAACGACTTCCAGGCTACCCACTAGATCAAAAATGGATTGAAATGGACTGTTGCTTCGATCTATCTGAGCAGGGTGTTTAAATAGAAAAGGTGATATATGAAGACGGCGATTAGAATCGATTCGCATCAGCATTTTTGGCAATATAATAAGCAGGAGTTTGATTGGCTTGATGTGTCGATGGCTCCACTACAACGAGATTTTTTACCAACCGATTTAAAACCGTCTCTAGAAACTCAAAAAATGGATGGGTGTGTTGCTGTTCAGGCCAGGCAAACCTATGAGGAAACCTTATGGTTACTTTCTTTAGCGGATCAATATCCATGGATTAAAGGTGTTGTGGGTTGGATTGATTTGAGGGCCAACGACCTAGCAGATCAACTTAATGAGTTGAAAAAGTATACGGCACTTAAAGGATTTAGGCATGTCTTGCAAGGAGAGGCGGAGCCTGAATTTATGTTAGCCAAAGATTTTCTTGCGGGACTGCAGATGATAGCCGAACGTGGCTATTGTTACGATATTCTTGTGACACAGGATCAATTGCCCGAGGTGATTAAGTTGGTGGACCGTTTGCCTATTATGCCTCTGGTTATTGATCATCTTGCGAAACCCTTAATAAAAGAGGGGAGGCACTCAATGAGCGGGAAAACGGCATGGCATGATTGGTGTCACCATATGGACTCGCTGTCACAACTTGAACACGTGCACTGTAAATTATCGGGTATGGTAACGGAAGCCGATTGGCAGAGTTGGACAGCAGAACAGTTGTTTCCGTATTTTGAAAAAGTCATTGATTGTTTTGGTCCTGAACGTGTCATGTTTGGTTCTGACTGGCCTGTATGTCAAGTAGCGGCCTCCTATCAGCAAGTTGTTAGCTTGACAGAATGTGCTTTGGAAGCCTTGTGCCCAGAATCGAAAAATCAAATTATGGGCTCTAATGCCAGTAAATTCTATTCTCTTTAAGTTTTTTATAAAGTGAGTCAATGCATGCAGTACAAACAGTTAGGTAATACAGATTTACAGCTATCTATTCTGGGTTATGGAGCGTCTCCCCTTGGAAGTGTGTTTCAAGACATTAAAGAGTCAGAGGGGATCCGAACCGTTCATACCGCCTTAGACCAAGGTATAAACTACATTGATTGTTCACCCTATTATGGATTGACGAAGGCTGAAACGGTTTTGGGGAAGGCGTTAAAAGGGGTAAACAGAGACAGATACATTTTATCGACCAAAGCGGGTCGATATGGACCAGATTTTGATGATTTTGATATGTCTCCTCAGCGTATTCAAAGTAGTTTGGAAGAGAGTTTGGTTCGTTTAGGTGTGGATGAATTAGATATGTTTCTATTGCATGATATTGAATTCGTCGACTTAGAGCAGGTTATTCATGAGTCTCTACCTTATTTGGATCGATTAAAAAAAGCCGGTAAAATTCGTTATTTTGGTATCACAGGCTATCCATTAAAGAGTTTCCAGCAAGTTGTTGAACAATATGATATTGATTGCGTGTTAAGTTATTGCCGCTATGCATTGCATGATGACTCGCTAACTCAGCTTATGCCATTGTTGAAAGAAAAGGGTGTGGGCTTAATCAATGCCTCACCAACGGCTATGGGACTGTTAACAAAACGGGGAGCTCCAGATTGGCATCCTGCTGCACAAGAACTTATTGATTGTTGTCGTGCTGCAGAGGCTGTTTGTCTACGCTATGGGGTCGATCTTACCCAGGTCGCGATGCAGTATGCCGTTCATCATCAAGCGATTAGCTCAACGTTAGTCGGGACGGCAAATCCGATCAATTTGTTGAACAATATCGAATGGATTAAAGAACCGATAAATGCAGAGTTAGTTTTGGAAATTAAAACGCTTTTTGACACTTGTGCAGAAACGGTTTGGGTCTCAGGGCGCTCTGAAAACCAAGATCAGTAATGCTTAGAAAATGTCAAATTGAACATAAAAAAACCGAGAGACTTTATTTTTTAAAGCTCTCGGTTTTTTTGTTTTGCTGACGAGTTAGCGAATTATTTCGTTGCTTCTTCAGTGGCTTCTTCTGTTGTATCTGCTACTTCTTCTGTTTCAATGTCTAATAGCTCAACAACAAATTTCAGTGGAGAGTTTGGTGGGATTGGACCTGTTCCACCCGGGCCATAAGCAAGATCGGCAGGAATATACAGTTCATATTTAGAGCCTACTGTCATTAATTGTAAGCCCTCAGTCCAGCCAGGAATCACTTGATTCAGAGGGAAGCTGATCGGTTCACCTCGTTCATAAGAGCTATCAAATACGGTACCGTCTACTAGGGAACCTTCGTAGTTTACTTTAACAACGTCTGTCTCAGTAGGTGTGCCACCTTCGCCTTCGGTGATCGCTTTATACATCAATCCTGACTCGGTTTTCATTACGCCGTCAGTTTTCTCAAGTTCAGCGAACCATGCTGCGTTTTTGGCTGCGGCTTCCGCAACTAATTTCTCTTGTTCAATCTGAGCTTTAGCCAATTGTTCTTGTTGGAACATTTGAATAGATTCAGTGATCTCTGTCTCTGTTAATGCTAATTCTTTGCCTGCATAAGCATCTTTGAAACCTGTTATAAAGGTTTCAAGATCAAGGTCTGAGAAGTCTTGTCCCATACGGCCACCGAACATAGAGCCAACGCTATAACCTAAACGTTGTTCCTTGCTTTCTAGCGTTAATGAGCTACTGTCACTATCTGCATAAGCGAATGTTGTAGAGGATAGAACTAACGCTGCAATAAGTGTTTTTTTCATGATTCGGTTCCAGTTAGTAAAATTAGAAACAATAAGAATTTTTTCTGTTTATTTTTTATCATAGACAGAATGTAAAAACCAATATTTGTTTTGTCTCATTGCCTGTTTAATGAAGCAAGCCGTTTTACGCAATCATTACAATGAGTTGCTTACTTGAAAGTGCTTCAAATCAATATGTTATCTGACGCTTTCCAATAAAGATAATATCTGCTGTTTATCTTGTTCTGAAACGGCTTCTCTTTCAAGGACGTCGTTTAACTCTTGATTAAAGCTGGTATCGAACTCTTCTTTTCCTTCGGCATCAATGCCACCGTGAACACCAAGTAGCCCTAATAAGTAAGCGCAATAAAATAACGTATCTGAGTCTTCTGATTGATGTTCAATGGTGCGAAGTTGATCACAAAGTTGATCTGATCTTTCTGCAAATGAAATTACCATAATAAATTATTGGGCTAGCGTCAGTAGCCCACTCCATGTTTGCTTATTGTTATTTAAAAGATAACGTTTTATCTAAACGGTTTATAAACACTAAGGCTTGAGTTTGAGTGTCGTCAAGGTGCGTTCACGTACTTGCAGTAATAGATCAGTATTTTCTGTTAAAGACTGACCATATGAAGGCACCATGGTCTTCAATTTGGTTTGCCAATCGTCAGAAGCGACACGCTCGGGGAAACTTTTTTCCAAAATGTTCAACATAGTATTGACTGTTGTAGATGCGCCTGGAGAAGCGCCCAGAAGTGCCGCTAATGATCCATCTTTGGAAACAATGGCTTCGGTGCCGAATTCTAATTTACCGCCGCCTTTCTCATCTTCTTTGATGATTTGAACTCGTTGACCTGCATAAGCCAGAGTCCAGTCTTTATTTTGAGCGTCTGGGTAAAAATTACGTAAGGAATCGACTCTGTCTTTGTGAGATTGCATCACTTCACTGATTAAATAGCGAGTGAGGTCCATGTTGTTTTTACCCACGGATAGCATAGGTTTTAAATTACCAAGACGTACGCTTAATGGTAAATCCATTACCGAGCCGTTCTTCAAAAACTTTGTTGTAAAGCCTGCGAAAGGGCCGAATAAGAGTGCTTTTTTCCCATCAATGATGCGCGTGTCTAAGTGAGGGACAGACATTGGGGAGCACCAATTGGAGCGGCGCCATAGACTTTAGCAAAGTGTTGGCTGACGACTTCGGGTTTATCGCACACTAACCATTGGCCACTTACAGGGAAGCCACCATAGCCTTTACCTTCTTCAATGTCGGACATTTGTAACAGCGGCAATGCACCTCCGCCCGCACCGAGGAAAACAAACTTAGCGTTGATAACCTGTTTTTTCCCCTTTTTATGACAAAGTTCTACAGCCCATGAGCCATCTTTGTTTTTAGTTAAGTCTGTAACAGAGGAATTTAACTGCACATTGAAGTTGTCTTGCTTTATTAGGTAATTCGCCATATTACGAGCAATGGCACCAAAGTTGACATCAGAACCATGCTGAATGCGAGTGGCAGCAAGAGGCTCATCGCTGGTGCGGTTTTTCATGATAAGCGGCATCCACTGAGCTAGGGTGTCTCTATCTTCAGTGTATTCCATTTCGCGAAATGAAGGCAGTGCGCTTAAGGCTTGGTAGCGTGCTTTTAAGTCCGCCACATTTTTCTCTCCCCAGACAAAACTTTTATGGGGAACACGGTTGATAAATTGGGACGGTTCAGGAAGGATATTCTGTTCAACTAAATATGACCAATATTGTAAGCTGACTTCAAAAGCGGCATTAATATTGACCGCTTTACTGGTATCGACTGTGCCATCGGGTCTGGTAGAGGTGTAATTTAATTCGCAATAGGCGGCATGGCCTGTGCCGGCATTATTCCAGCCATTTGTACTTTCTTGTGCTATCTGATCCAGCCGCTCTACCATGGTCACGGTAAGACTTGGATCGAGTTGGTTAAGTATCATTCCTAGGGTCGTGCTCATTGCACCGCCCCCGACTAGTAAAATATCAACTGAATTTGAGGTCATTAGAGGTTCGCCATGTTAAAGCCAATGTAGTTCGAGTTGCATTTGCTGGTGGCTTTTGGCCTGTGTACATATTGATTAAAAATATGTAAGCATCAACAAATGGCTCGTATCAGGTTGCTTATGCGAATATGAGACAAAAAGGTTTATTTAAACCTAAATACTTGTCTATTTCATAAGGCATAAGTGGGTATTATCAAGAACCTGATCGGGTTTATTAGATTATACGTATTTTCTTTTAAATGTCTTGATGGTTATGGTGATATAAGGGATTCATGGTTTTTATACTTATTTGATATGATTTTTGTACTGGTCTTGGTGACATGGTAACCAGAGAGTGTTTATGTAAAAAACCATGACTTAAAAGTGAATGAAAGGAGGTGCTGAGGTTATTTCGTTGATCATATCCTTTTTGATTAATGCTGCTATTTTAAATATTGGAAGTCTTATTTTTCACTTCTTCATCTATACTGTATTGATCCGGTAAACGTACTAAAATAATAGGTGATTACCAGAGAGAATAAACGTCGCTTTTACATTGTCTAGATTCATTGTCTAGGAGATAGTCGTCATGAATGCAGCAATGACAATCAGAGTAGCCGATCTAATGACGTCTCCAGTATTGAGTGTCACCATGGACGCTAAGTTTGCAGATATACGGACACTTATGGAGAAGCATAAGATTCACCACTTGCCTGTGGTTGATGATAATAAGCTCATGGGAATTATTTCTGATAGGGATTTATTGCGAGTGCTGAGTCCTTTTCTAGGGACGGCAGGGGAAATGCAAAGAGATCTAGAGGCTCTAAATAAGGTCGCCCACCAAATAATGACCAGACAGCCTATTTGCGTGTCGGCGGAGGATTCTGTTGATGCCGTTTTAGCTTGGCTGCAAACTGTGGATATTTCTTGTGTTTTGGTGACAGGTAAAGAGAAGGATATTAAGGGGATTGTCACTTGGCGTGACTTAATTAAACACGCCAAGTTTACGATAGACACATGAACAGACACATTAGTATCATGATACTAATGTGTCTGTGACTGGTCTCCTAAAATCTTACTTAGGTCCGCTTCTGTGAACACATGAGTCTCAGCACAGAATTGACAACTAGTGCTGACTGTTCCTTGCTCAATCAATATTTCTCGAATTTCATCAGGGCTAATAGAGGCCATGGCTTCTAGTGTTCTTTGACGCGAGCAAGAGCAACCAAACTGCATTTCTTTAGCTGGATACAAGCGCAGCTCTTCCTCATGATATAAACGGTGTAGTAGATCTTCGGTCGTTAAGGTTAAAAGTTCTTCTTGTTTCACTGTTGAGGCTAGAAGAGTGAAACGATCCCATGCATCTTCATCGCCTTGTTGCTCTTGTTCTTTCGGTAATCGTTGTAAGAAGAGCCCTCCACAGGCCGTACCATCGCAACCAAGCCAGACTCGACTTGGGAGCTGCTCTGATTGAGAAAAGTATTGTGCAATGCACTCTCCTAAGGTTGCGCCTACTAACTCCACAATACCTTGATAACGAGTGCCATTTTTATGGGTAATCGTGATGACCAAATAACCACCTTGTAATGCCTCTTTTAAATCAATTGTCTCTGGGATGGTTTTACTTTCATCCCATTGAGCGATACCTCGGAGGTTCCTGTGCTCATCACACTCCGTCATTATGGTCTCTAGAAAACCATTACCTTTAGCTTGAATCGAAAGAATACCGTCTACCTTAATGAGATCTCGTAATAAGGCGATAGCCGCCACAAATTCTCCCAATAGCTTTTCAATTGAAAGTGGGTAGTTTTTTCGTTTAATAATGTCTTGATATGCATTTGTTAAAATGACGCGTTCACCACGAACATTTGTGTGGTCAAATGAAAAGCGTTGGATTTCGTTCACTGAATCACCTTGCGCTGATTTTGCGCCTAATAAAGGTTGGTTTTGTAAGAGGGCTCATAACTTTGTATTTTACGCTGCTTAACGTACTTTTTAAACTCTCTCACAGTGTGTCGTTTGATGTTTCTGATGCGCTTATTGGATTATCAATAGCGCTATGCGACTAGGGACAAGTTCATAACCTCTAAATGGCTACCGTTCCACCAATCTTCAAGGGAAGCTTAAGGAAAATAAGTGCTTTTCTTTGAATTTGCTATTTTGTTTAAGGAGTGAGCACTCTAAAATACAGGCATTCATTTCGATTTTATTTGTCAGCGACAGAGAGATAAGCGCAAAGCATGATTCAATTTTCTCAAGTAAGTTTACAACGTGGTACTCAGTTTTTATTAGAGGACGCTGATTTAACCATTTTCGAGAGTCAAAAAGTGGGCTTGATCGGTGCCAATGGTGCCGGTAAATCTTCATTGTTTGCCATGGTCAGAGGAGATTTATCAGCCGATACAGGAGAGTTGATTTTACCTGGACAGCGACGCATTGCTTTTATGGCTCAGGAAGTAGAAGAGACCCAGCGAAGTGCATTGGATTATTGTTTGGATGGGGACGATTGGCTCAGAAAAATAGAGTCTGAAATTGCGAAGGCTGAAGAGAGTAACGATGCTAACGGGCATGCCCATTGGCTTGGTGAGTTTGAGTCTGCTCATGGGTACAGTGCTCGTTCTCGAGGAGAAACCTTACTACAAGGTCTTGGCTTTAAAATGGAGGATATGGTTCGCCCGGTTTCAGATTTCTCTGGTGGTTGGCGTATTCGTCTTAATTTGGCCAAAGCCTTGATGTGTCCATCGGATGTATTATTGTTGGATGAGCCGACGAACCATTTGGATCTGGATGCGGTGATGTGGCTAGAAGGCTGGTTACGTCAATATCCTGGCACTCTAATTTTGATTTCCCATGATAGGGATTTTTTGGATGCGATTTGTAGTCATATAGTGCATTTGTATCAGAAAAAACTGGTCCTTTATAAAGGGAATTACAGTAATTACGAAAGGCAGCGAGCAGAACATCTTGCTCAGCAACAGGCAACGTTCGAACGGCAACAGGTAAAACGTGCGCATTTACAGCAGTACGTTGACCGCTTTCGCTATCAAGCAACGAAGGCAAAACAAGCACAAAGCCGTTTAAAAATGCTAGAAAAAATGGAAACAATAGGCCCCGCTCATATTGATTCACCGTTCTATTTTAGTATCCCGTTTGCAGAAAAAACGTCTCAGCAGCTTATTCAGCTGACAAATGCCGATTTGGGTTATCTTGCAGAAGACGGCACGGAAAAAGTGCAACTATATCAAACAAACTTCGGCATCAGAGATGGGCAGCGCATTGGCTTGCTAGGGCCGAATGGCGCCGGCAAATCGACTCTCATTAAATCGATCGTTGGTGAAATTTCGAATTTATCTGGGGCATTAGTCTGTGGAGAAAACCTTAAAGTGGGCTACTTCTCCCAACATCAATTGAGTGCTTTAGATTTAACGGCCTCGCCTTTATTGCACATACAGCGCTTAACTCCGAAAGTATTAGAAAATGAGATTCGCCGTTACCTTGGCAGTTTTGGTTTTGTGGGAGATGATGCGTTGCGTCCTGTAAAGGGATTTTCTGGAGGCGAGAAAGCTAGGCTTGCTTTATCTCTCATTGCTTGGACTAAGCCGAACCTATTGGTGCTGGATGAACCCACCAACCATTTAGACCTTGAAATGCGTCAAGCGCTAACGGAAGCATTACAAGCCTTTCCCGGTGCGATTTTAGTGGTCTCCCATGATCGGCACCTACTCAACAGTACCGTAGATGAGTTTTATTTAATTGCAGACAATAAAGTGGCTCTTTTTGATGGTGATTTACCTGCTTACCACTCTTGGTTGCAGGCTCGTCAACAGGCCATGAACCGTTCAGAAAAAGCGACTACTGAAACGGTTGAAAAAGTAGACCGTAAAGAAGAGCGTAGAAAAGCCGCAGAGCTAAGGGAGCAGCTAAGACCTTTACGAAAGTCATTGGAAAAGTATGAAAAAGCGGTGCATGCCGCGCAGACTAAACTGGATACAATTAGCGAACAGATGGCTGATGGCTCTCTTTATGAAGCTGAGAATAAAGATAAGTTACAAATGCTTTTAGCAGATGAAGCTAATTGGAAGCAAAAGTTAGAAGAAAATGAGGAATATTGGTTTGACGCTCAAGAAAAACTTGAGGAAGCCGAATCTCAACTTAGTTAATATGCTCTGTAACGAAAATGTCATAAATAATCGTTATTTTAATCTACAATTATAGGAGTTAGGGGTATGACCTTTCCATTTGTTCGTATGCGTCGTATGCGTAAAGATGATTTTTCACGTCGATTAATGCGAGAAAATCGTTTAAGTGTCGATGATTTGATTTACCCCATGTTTGTTATTGAGGGAACCGATCAACGAGAAACGGTAGCGTCTATGCCAGGGGTTGAACGAGTATCGATAGACCAGCTTCTACTTGAAGCCGCTGAGCTTGTTGAGCTTGGTATTCCGGCGATTGCTTTATTTCCGGTTGTACCCACAGAAAAGAAATCTTTAGATGCGGAAGAAGCGTACAACTCGGATGGTTTGGCTCAACGAGCTGTGAGAGCGTTGAAAGAAGCCTTTCCTGATTTAGGTGTGATTACTGATGTGGCATTAGACCCGTTCACAACACATGGGCAGGATGGTGTGATTGATGCTTCTGGTTATGTTTTAAATGACATAACCACAGAGATTTTAGTAAAACAAGCGCTTTCACATGCCGAAGCAGGGGCTGATGTCGTTGCTCCTTCCGATATGATGGATGGTCGCATTGGTGCTATCCGTGAAGCATTGGAAGCTCAAGGCTACATTAATACACGCATTATGGCGTATTCGGCTAAATATGCATCGGCATATTACGGTCCTTTTAGAGATGCGGTTGGCTCAAGCGCTAATTTAGGAAAAGGGAATAAATTTAATTATCAAATGGACCCTGCAAACTCTGATGAAGCGATTAGAGAAGTGTTGTTGGATATTGAAGAAGGTGCCGATATGGTAATGGTGAAGCCTGGTATGCCATATTTGGATGTTGTTCGTAGAGTAAAAACAGAATTGGCTGTGCCTACATTTGCCTATCAAGTGAGCGGAGAATATGCAATGCAAATGGCCGCCTTTCAACAGGGGTGGTTAGATAAAAACAGCGTTATGTTGGAATCCTTATTGGCTTTCAAACGCGCAGGTGCAGATGGAATACTAACGTATTTCGCAAAAGATGCAGCTCGGTTATTACTGGACGAGAAGTAGGTAAACGCGAAGAACGTGAACAGTACAAAATACGCATAACATTTAAAAATCACTGTCGTTACGAGGGACATGAAAAAGAGAGTGTTTCTAGTAACGTTTATTTTGAACATAAAATCATTAATTTTTTTAGGTTATTAAATCGGGAGTGAAACAAACTCATGTTGGAGTTACCAGTGTCAGAAGCAGTGGATAAAGAGGTTAAAACGACCGTAGTGGTCGATGACGCGGATGAGCTGGTATTAGAGCCTATACCTGAGCAGCCTGTCGATCCTAAAAAAATGGCTCTTGAAGAGCTTAGTCCTGAAGAAATTAACTTGAATGACCCTGAGTTGTATTTCAATCGAGAATTGAGCCACATGCAGTTCAATTCGCGTGTGTTAGAACAGGCGATGGATGAAAATCATCCTATTTTAAATCGTCTTATGTTCTTATGCATATTTAGCAGTAATATGGATGAGTTTTTTGAAATTCGTGTTGCTGGTTTAAAGAGTCAACTTGAATACAGCCGTGAAAAAAACGGTCCTGATGGCTTACACCCGAAAGAAGTGTTACGTCAGATCAGTGAACAAGCCCATAAACTTGTGCGCCGCCAGTACCGTATTCTTAATGACATAATTTTTCCAAAACTGGCAGAAAGTGACGTTAAATTCATTCGCCGAAGTCATTGGAGTGATGTTCAAGCCGCTTGGGTAAAGCGTTATTTTAGAGATGATGTATTACCTATTATTAGCCCTGTAGGATTAGACCCAGCCCATCCTTTCCCACGCCTAGCTAATAAAACCTTCAACTTTGTTGTCGAGTTAGAAGGGCGTGATGCCTTCGGACGTGAAAATGGTTTGGCTATTGTGCCAGCACCGAGCTCTTTGCCTCGGTTAGTGCGTCTGCCTGATGAGGTGTGTGATGGTGGTGATAATTTAGTTTTTCTTTCGTCTATTATTCATGCACATGCGGATCAGCTATTTCCAGGGATGACCGTAAAAGGGTGTTATCAGTTCCGTTTAACTCGTAATGCCGATCTGGAAGTGGATTCAGACGACATTGGTGTCGATTTAGCTGGCGCGTTGCGAACCGAATTACAGAGTCGCCATTATGGTAGCTCTGTTCGCTTAGAAATTGCCGATAACTGTCCTGATGAGGTGGTGAACTCCTTACTAAAACAGTTTGATTTACATGAAGCCGATTTATACAGTATTGATGGTCCTGTTAATTTGAGTCGATTGATGGCGGTGTTAGATTTAGTTGATCGTCCAGAGTTAATGTATTCTCCATTTTCTCCAGGGTTGCCGAAAAAACTCGCGGGTGGTAGTGATATCTTTGAAGCGATGCGATCTCGTGATTATTTATTAATGCATCCATTTGAGAGTTTTTCTCCTGTCGTGGATTTATTAAGTAATGCGGCTAAAGATCCTAATGTGGTCGCCATTCGTCAAACCCTTTATCGTACAGGAGCCCGTTCTCCGATTGCGAATGCCTTAGTTGATGCGGCGCGTAATGGCAAAGAGGTTACCGTAGTGATTGAGCTAAGAGCTCGTTTTGATGAGGCGGAAAACCTAGCGTTAGCGAGTCGTTTACAAGATGCTGGCGCGGTGGTTGTTTATGGTGTAGTCCGCCATAAAACTCATGCAAAAATGATTTTGATTGTTCGTCGTGAAGGTCATGTTCTGTCTCGCTATGTTCATCTGGGAACGGGTAATTACCATGCAGGTAATGCTCGCCTTTATACGGATTACAGCTTCTTAACCAGTGATCCAGATATTGGTGAAGATGTTCATAAGGTATTCCAGCAATTAACAGGGATGAGTAAAGAGTTGAAAGTGAAAAAGCTATTACATGCCCCTTTCACTTTACGAGATCGCTTGTTAGATATGGTCGAGAGGGAAGCAGAAAATGCCCGTAAAGGCGAGCCTTCTCGTATTATCATTAAAGTGAATTCCTTGACTGAGCAGCGTCTAATTCAAGCTTTATATAAAGCCTCTCAAGCCGGTGTTAAAATTGATTTGATTGTTCGGGGTATTTGTACATTAAGGCCAGGAGTAAAAGGAGTGTCTTCGAACATTCGGGTAAGATCCATTATTGGTCGCTTCTTGGAACATACTCGGGTTTATTATTTTTATAATAACCGTAATCCTTTAGTGTATTTATCCAGCGCCGATGGAATGGATCGAAACTTGAATAATCGTATTGAGGTAGCTTTCCCGTTACAAGATCAAAAATTAGCTCGTCGAGTGAAGAAAGAGTTGGAATGTTATTTAGCTGATAATACTCAGAGTTGGGTGTTACAAGGCGATGGTTCTTATCAATTAAATAAGCCTAGGAAAGGGCAGTATCGTAGTGCTCAACGTACTTTATTGAGTGACTTGGCTGATAATACGCGTTAATGAATGTATTTTTATCTTAGACCGAATCAAAGCAAATGCTCAAAAAAAACCTCTTACTCTCATCTTGAGTAAGAGGTTTTTTTATCATCACCCTAGGGTGATGATAAAAGTGTACATTATTTAGCTAAAGCTCAGTTTATAACCTTCTGCAGCTAAATAGTCCGCTTCCTGTTGCAGTGTTGCCTCAGTTAATGGACGGGATGCCAGCCAATCAGGCAAAAATTCAAGTTTTAACGTTTTGTCTTTTGCCTGTAAGGTGAAGATAGGCATGTCGCCTTCTTTTCTATCATGATGCATTACAATAGCCAGGCGCAATAATATAGCCAATTTATCCAATTCTAATTGGTCGCTTTTGGTAAAGCGATACATTAATGATTGACTAAATTTTCTTCTATGGCGTAATACTAAATTGGCAAGTGCTTGCTGTTCTTGCTGAGAGAAGCCTGGTAGATCTGATTCACTAATAATGTAAGCACCATGTTTATGGTATCTACTGTGAGAAATACCTACACCGATCTCATGAATTAGTGCACCCCACCTCAGTAAATCTTCAACCGAAACGCTGTTTAGTCCCCAATCTTCTTTGACTTGAGCTAGGGCGGATATAGCGGTATTCATTACCAACTTAGATTGTTGTGTGTCTATATGATATTGATTTAATAAGTATTGCACTGTTGTCTCTCGGATATCCGTTTCCGTATAACGGCCAACAATATCATAGAGAACCCCTTCTCTTAGCGCTCCATTCGAGAAATCCATTTGCTTAATGTCAAAGCATTCAAAAACCGCGGTGAGTATTGCAATGCCTGCGGCAAAGGTAGACTTTCGCTCAGGTTTTAAACCAACTAAGTTGATGTTATCAGCATGTCCTGCCTCAAACAGTGCTTTCTGGATCATTTTTAATGCTTTAAGAGTAATGCCTTTTTTACTCCAAGCGTTTTCTTTGATGATGTTGTAGGCGGCTTTTATGGTACCCGAAGAGCCAATGGCAATATCCCATTTCTCTTCTAAGTAGTCGTCTTGGATGCTGAATAACTCTAAACGGGCTGAGGTTACGGCTTTCTGGAAATTGGTTTTGTTAATGACTCCGTCGGCAAAGAAGCGTTGTCGAAAACTGACACAGCCCATATGAAGGCTCTCAGTCATAATCGGCTTGAGATGCTGACCGATAATAAATTCGGTACTACCGCCCCCAATGTCTACTACTAGGCGTTTTTGATCGCCATGATCCATGGTATTAGATACACCGACATAAATTAAGCGAGCCTCTTCTCGACCAGCAATTATTTCAACGGGGTGAGAAATAATATCCATTGCTTTACCGATGAAGTCATAGCGGTTGTCAGCAACTCGCAGAGCGTTTGTGCCAACGATACGAACAGAACCTAAAGGCATGTCCTCTATTACTTGTGCGAAGCGAGACAGACAATCTAAGCCTCTTTGAAGGGCGTCATCATCCAATACATCATTGACTAAACCAGCGGCCAATTGGACTTTTTCTCCGTATTCATTTGTTATACGAAGTTGTCCGTGGTTAATTTGCGCGATTACCATGTGGAAGCTATTTGACCCTAAATCTATAGCTGCAATTTTTTCGAACGGTAAATCATGAGTTTGTTGCTGAAAGAGTGATTGCATTCGTTAAGCCTTTCCCAATCGTCGAATACCGCAAGAGTATCATTAGTGTGTTGAGAAAGTCATGATTTTGACTCCCGATCAAAAAATTCTCAAAAAAAAGTAGATTCCTGCTTTTTTCCTATAGACCTCAGCGATAAGTCGATCTATAGTAGAGATGTCTTTATTGAATGAAGTTGAATATTTCGACTCAGTTTAATGTTAATTTACGAGACGGCCAATCAAACTGTTACGACTACTATGATTTAGTCATCTACTTTATTATTTCCTTATAGAGTGTATATAAGGTAAGTTATAAAGACTATTTATATGGATTTTTTTGTCTAGTATTCGTTTTAGTAATATTACTTCAATAAAAAAATTATACACTTATTTCACATTAACGTATTTATCTGAAGAGTAGACCCGTCCATTGTCCCTTAATGAGCAAACGCAAAACAACCCGTTTATGAACCTTACCGAATTAAAACAGAAATCAGTACAAGAACTATTAGACATTGCTGCCGAAATGGGGCTCGATAATATCGCCCGTTCCCGGAAACAAGATGTAATTTTTGCAATCCTTAAGCGTCACGCTAAAGGTGGTGAAGATATTTATGGCGATGGTATTTTAGAAATTCTGCAAGACGGCTTTGGCTTTCTACGCTCCCCTGACAGTTCTTACTTAGCTGGTCCTGACGATATTTATGTTTCTCCTAGTCAGATTCGTCGATTTAGTCTGCGTACAGGCGATACGATTTCTGGGAAAATTCGACCACCCAAAGATGGCGAACGTTACTTTGCGCTTTTAAAAGTTAATGAAATTAACTTTGATAAGCCCGAAAGTGTTCGTAATAAGATTCTTTTTGAAAACTTAACCCCCTTGTTTCCAGATGAACGTTTGTTGATGGAAGCGGGTAATGGTTCAACAGAAGATATTACTTCGCGTATTATCGATCTTGTTGCGCCTATGGGGTTAGGTCAACGTGCTTTGGTGGTATCGCCTCCAAAAGCAGGTAAAACCTTTATGTTACAAAATATCGCGAATGCGATTACTCGTAACTCACCTGATTGCCATTTAATTGTCTTGCTAATAGATGAGCGTCCTGAGGAAGTAACTGAAATGTCACGTACTGTTCGTGGTGAAGTGGTTGCTTCTACATTCGATGAACCACCTAGCCGTCATGTTCAAGTGGCTGAAATGGTTATTGAAAAGGCGAAACGATTAGTCGAGCATAAGCGTGATGTAGTGATTCTTTTGGATTCTATTACGCGTTTGGCACGTGCTTACAACACGGTTATACCTTCATCTGGTAAAGTATTAACTGGTGGTGTGGATGCAAACGCATTAGAACGTCCAAAACGCTTCTTTGGTGCGGCACGTAATATTGAAGAAGGTGGTAGCTTAACTATTATAGCCACTGCTTTGGTTGATACGGGTTCTAAAATGGACGAAGTTATCTTTGAAGAGTTTAAAGGTACTGGTAACTGTGAACTCCATCTAGACCGTAAAATTGCTGAAAAACGTACTTTCCCAGCCATAAATATTCGTCGCTCTGGTACTCGTCGTGAAGATCTATTGACGTCAGAAGATGAATTGCAACGTATGTGGATATTACGTAAACTGTTAAACCCTATGGAAGATGTTGCCGCCACAGAGTTCTTAATTGATCGCTTGAAAGTAACGAAAACCAATGATGACTTCTTTGAGTCTATGAAGGGCAAAAACAAGTAATTACAAAACTTGTGTCAAAAAGCCACTATAATAGTGGCTTTTTTGTATGTTGTCATAACGTACAGTTAATCAATTTGCTTATCATTTGATTTTTATTGAGTGCAACAGATAGGCTAATTTTGGAGCTATGGTGTGAAAGACGTAACGGCCCAAGTGGGTACGATTGAGCTAATTAATCATAATGTTTATCAAGTGACATTAAAGGTTGAAAACCTAGATTTCATTGCTGGACAATACTTGATGATTGTATTGCCTTCAGGTGAAATGGTGCCTTATTCTATTGGTAGTGCTCCACATGAATTACCTGAATTAACTTTGTATATCTTGGTTAATGATGACGCATCATTGGCCTATAAAGTAATTGATTTTTTAATGAGTCATACGGATATAACCATCAAGATGCCTGGTGGCGACAGTCATATAGAAGCGCCTCTTATTACTCCTAATGTGGACCATATCTTATTGATTGCTGGTGGCACGGGATTCTCTCAAATAAAAAGTCTTTATGATCACCTAAAATATCAAAACTATTCTGGTAAGGTGTCTTTTTATTGGGGGTTACGCACTCCAGAAGATGTCTTTCAAAAAGAGTGGCTGAAAGTAATGTCTGATACCGATAACGGATTTAGTATTAATGTGGTGGTTAATGAGCCAAATGATTCTTGGGGTGGACGTACTGGTTGGTTATATCAAGCCATCCAAGAGGATTTTACCGATTTAAGTCAGAGTGTTGCTTTTATAAGTGGTTCAGTCGCTATGGTATACGGCACCTTAGACCAATTACAGGCGTCTGGTTTACACGATGCTCAGTGTACTTCTGATGTTTTTGCCTATGCTCCTCGAAATTAAGTCATATTCAATTGTTTTAATACGTAACAATAGGGTTGTGTGATCATCGCATAGCCCTATAGCGACGCCACTATCCTTATCACTCCACTATGGTTTTCAATGCTTTTGTCTTTATTTGAATGACATTTCCAAAAACAATGGAATGAGAATTGGAGTTAGTAAGCTCATAATAAAACCACTTGCTATGCAAATTGGGATTACATTTGAACTGTGGAATTTACTTAACATTGGGAGCGTAAAATCCATTGCTGTGGCGCCGGAAAAACCAATCGATAAATGTGTATTTATTTTGGCAAATATAGGGATCAGCATAAGCGCTAAAATCTCTCGACTGAGGTCTAGTAAGAAGGCTGTTGTTCCTAAAACTGGGTTTCCAAGCCCGGTAATTAAAATCCCTGACAGACTATACCACCCAAATCCAGATACAACAGCGAGTCCATGCTGCCAAGGTAGGCCAATGATAAAAGCGGTAATTACTCCTGCCATTAGCGTACTGAAAATGGTCACGCTTGCAATAATAAGTCCCTGACTATTAAGAAATAATTTTCGTAATCGGTAGTTTCCTTGACGTAATTGACAGCCAATCAAAAACAAGAGTACATATAGAAGTAACATCACAAGACTGTCTATATGAGTTGAGAAGCTAGAGAATACGTATCCAAGTATTCCTCCAGCCACAACCCAAGCCAGTGTTTTTCCTGCTTCATGTAAAATAGCCCAACTTAGTACAGTGCTAGTGTCTGTAGTACTTAATGGTGATTGCGTAATGCTTTTATCTTCTTTAGAGGAGAGGTAACGCCCGGAAAAAAAGAGTGCGGTTAAACTCACTAGGCAGATCATGATTAAGAATAATACGGCTTGACGGCCTGCTGTTAACAACTTTTCGGAGAAGTCATCGAGAGCGCCTAAGCTAAAGCCAATCAAGGCTAATATTACATAGGTGAGTTGACTTAATAGGGTACTGACTCTTGACGGGGTTAGAAGAGAAACGTTAATCCAGTAACCCATTAGTAAGGCCAGCAATAAGGGACCAAGTGTAGAAAGAACAGTCATAAAGCGGCATAAATCCTTTTAAGAATAAGAGATTAGGGAAAAGTATTTTGTCTGTATCAGCCATGAATAGCAAGGTGAGCGTCGGATTTAAGAAAGTTAGGTTTGAATTTGTTAAATATGGATTAAAGCTGGATTATCTTAAATAAGATGCTACATTGTAGGGCGTTTTTTTACTATTTTAGGGAAGTAAGTTTGTGTTGAAAAAGTGGCCTAATTTAAGGGAAGTGCTATTTTTGCTTTTCCCTATGGTGTTGACTATGACACTGGAATTATCAACGAGCTTAGTCGATACATTGATGTTGGGGCATTATGATGCCTATCACCTAGCCGCAGTTGGGCTAGCATCGAGTTTATGGCTGCCAATAGGGTGTTTTTTAATCGGCATGTCCTTTGGGCTAACGCCTTTAATTACCAAACACTTGCATGGAAGACAGGTAAAGCTAGTTAATATTTACATGTCGCAAGCGGTTGGGGTCTGTTTATTTCTAGGCACTATCGGTGCGTTGCTAACGGCATTCGTTGCTCCGTTAGTCGTGCCGTTTATGGCGACAGAAGACGTCACAAGAGAAGTCACTATTGGTTATCTATGGCGAATAGCGCCGATTATTCCTATGCTGGGAATGATGACTGCCTATAAGAATTTATATGAATCGGCAGGCAGACCTCATTTTCCTATGTTGGTTGCGTTTATGAGCCTGCTGTTAAACATCTTTTTTAACTATTTATTAATTTTTGGTAAATTAGGCTTTCCTGAAATGGGTGCGAAAGGCGCGGCGATCGCTTCAACCTTATCTATATGGCTATCGGTACTTTATTTCTTCATTTATGATCGTTTTATTAATAAGCGACCTTTGTTTACTAAGTTAGTGCTGCCTTATGTGAAAAAATGTGGTTTGCTCTTGAGTGTGGGTATCCCGGCCGGTTTCGCATTCTCATTTGAAGTGGCTTTATTTTCCTCTCTTATGTGGCTAATTTCATCGTTTGGAGATTATGCTTTAGGGGCGGGACAAATTATTATGTCTTATACCTCAATTTTGTTTACGCCAATGATGGCGATGAGTGCGGTCACCGCGATTGTCATTGCTAAAGCCCTTGCAAATGAAGGGGTGAATGGTGTGAAACAAAGAATGAAAGTGATTATAGGACTTGGGACGGGTTATTTCGTCATCTGCTTTACAATAACGCAGATATTTAATGATGATATTCCTTTCCTGTATACGGCGAATAAAGAAGTGGCCATGATGGCGGCCAATATTTTAGTGGTGACGGCGTGTTACCAGTTTTCTGATGTCTTACAGACTGTTTTTACTGGGGCTTTGAGAGGCTTTAGAGACACTCGAGTTGCGATGATTTCATTTGGCGTTTCTTTATTTGGTCTGAGTATGCCTTTAGGGTATTGGCTTTCTCATTTTAGCCCTTGGGCAGACTCTTTAGGTGTCTTAGGCTTTTATATTGGTCTTTGGGCTGGATTGAGTTTATTGGCTGTATTACTAATTTTACGTTTTCGCTTTGTGTATAAGCGTGCTCAGCATCGGTTATTATCCAAAATCAACATGTAGTCTATGTGATAAAAGTTAAGTGTTAAACAAGCATTTATCCTGTTTGAGCTCCGAAAAGCGGTCGATTATTGACCGCTGATGGGTATCATTAATTCTTGGCAGTTTAGTTAAATAGAGAGTGAAAATTTTTCCGCTTGTGCTAGCAGCAAGTTGATGTCTATGTGTGATTCGCAAGAATCGGCTAAGCGATTAATTTCAGCATTGCGGTAGACGTCGTAATCAAATAGAGAGTGTGTTTTTAATCCTGCCCAATTGAGTATACTGTCTAATGCTGTTGGACTGTCAAAGAGCCCATGTAAATAGCTACCAATAATTTGTCCGTCTTGACTTATGTAACCTTCTGCTTGTCCATTATCAAGCTCTGCAAAAGGCTGATAAGGGTGATGATGAGTAGAAACACCAGAATGAATTTCATACCCTGAGATGTTTCCATCAGTTAACCATGTAGAAGATGTGTTGAGCTTCCCATTTTGCAAATGAAGCTGCTTTTCCGTGGCTAACTCGGTTGTCATATGGATAAAACCAAAGCCCTGCATTTGCTTAGGTTGATCATTTTCTAAACCTAAAGGGTCTTTTAGCTCTAATCCTAGCATTTGATACCCTCCACAAATGCCAATAACTTTACCTCCATAGCGTAGGTGCTTGCTGAGATAACTTTCCCAACCCTGTGCTTTCAAAAAGGTTAAGTCGGCTTGTACACTTTTACTACCAGGAAAAATCACTAGGTCCGCAGGTGGGATTATTTGGTTCTCTCTTACTAAAATGACATTTACTTGAGGGTGTAAACTTAAGGGGTCCCAATCGGTATGATTACTAACTCTTGGTGTTATTGGGATAACGATATTAAGTATGTTATCTGGCGTTTTTTTTGACACGAACGTATTTGCTGCTGGTTGTGATACAGCATCTTCTGATTCAAGGTAAAAGCCTTTTAAATAGGGTAGAACACCCAGCACAGGCTTTTTTGTTCGCTTTTCTAACCAATCTAGTCCAGATCGCAGTAAGTTAATATCACCTCTAAAGCGGTTAATAACAAAGCCAATAACCCGATCTTGTTCTGATTGGCTTAGTAATTCGAGAGTGCCTACTAAGTGAGCAAAAACCCCTCCCTTGTCTATGTCTGCAATGATAATGACAGGGCAGTTAACGCTTTCAGCAAATCCCATATTAGCAATGTCACGAGCACGTAAATTAATTTCTGCTGGGCTACCTGCCCCTTCAACGAGCACCCAGTCATACTGATGGCATAATCGTGAGAAAGATTCAATGGAGGCTTTTTTAGCAATCAATTTGTAATCGTGATAGCCGACGGCATTCATATTGCCAATGGCTTTGCCTTGTATAATGACTTGTGCGCCCGTATCTGTGTTCGGTTTTAATAAAATCGGGCTCATGTCCACATGGGGTTCGATCCCTGCGGCGTAGGCTTGTACGGCTTGAGCTCTACCAATTTCACCACCATCAGGGGTGACCGCACTATTAAGCGCCATATTCTGGGGTTTAAAGGGCGCAACCTTAATCCCTCTTCTGTGTAATAAACGGCAGAGGGCGGTAACTAAAGTGCTTTTACCGGCGTCGGAGGTTGTGCCTTGAACCATTAAACATTTTGGAGACATGAATCGTTATCGCTGTTGGTGATATTAAGATGGTAGAATTCTACCTGATTCTTTTGTCTAACACGGTAATTTTGAGAAAAACTCTTTATGATTTTTGAATGGTTTTCAGCATCGTTTTTTTCGCTCTTTGGGGCTCTTATATTAGATAGACTGATAGGTGAGCCAAAGTCTTGGCATCCCTTGGTGTGGTTCGGGAAATGGGCCGATAGCAGTCGCTTACAATTGCAAAGATCTTTAGACGATAGAACTTTTGATCAAAGGCGTGCTGGTATCTTGGCTTGGTGCCTGGCGGTTCTCCCATGGTTGCTTGTTTTACTCGTTACTTTTAGTTTGTTGCCAGTGGCTTTGTCTTGGTTGTTATCCACGGTAGTGCTGTATTTTTGTATTGGTTGGCAAAGTTTACGAGAGCATGCACTGGCGATTGAATTGCCTCTATTGAAGCATGATTTGGATACCGCTCGGACAGCCGTATCTCACATCGTTAGCCGTGACACCCAAGCCTTAACGGCAGAAGACGTATCAAAAGCGGGTATTGAATCTGTGCTAGAGAATGGGAGTGACGCTGTGTATGCACCTATATTTTGGTTTTTCATATTAGGCGCCCCTGGCGTTTTGTTGTATCGCTTAGCTAATACCTTGGATGCAATGTGGGGGTATAAGACAAGCGAATTGAAATATTTTGGTTGGTTTGCGGCACGTTTTGACGATGTCTTGAATTTCATTCCTGCTCGTTTAGTGGTTTATACCTATGCACTTTGTGGTATGGCATGGGGCAATGGTTCTCGTGCTCGACGTTGTGCCCGTCAACAATCTTTATATTGGAAAAGTCCTAATGCTGGCCCGGTTATGGCTGCGGGTGCCGGAGCGTTAGGCGTAAAATTAGGTGGAGATGCGGTGTATTTTGGTAAGAAAGAGTCTAGACCAATACTCGGTGAGGGGCGTGATCCTGCTGTTAATGATTTAACGCAAGCCATTACACTGATTGATCGAGGAGTTTTTGTGTGGGTTATCCTCATTTACGTTCTGATATAGACACTTTGGCACATGGTGGAAACTTAGAAAAAATCAAGCGGGAAGTGAGTTTGCCTCACGCAACCACTTGGCTGGATTTGTCTTCCGCGGTGAATAAAGAACCTTGGCCTATCCCGGCGGTGAATGTGGATAAGTGGATGGCGTTACCGGATCTTTATGAACTAAACCGAGCCGCATCAAGCTATTACGGTAGGAATAATAGCCTTGCATTGGCCGGGACACAGCAAGCAATAGAGTGGTTGCCAGTCATCTTGCCTCAAGTCGCTCAGCATTTAGCAACGCAAGACACTGTGATTATGCTGCCTCAGGTTGGCTATCAAGAGCATGCTAATGCTTGGGATAAGTGGGGCTATACCGTGTGTTATTACTCGACGGTTGAGTCTTTATTGGTGTCAAAGTGGGATATTGCTGTGGTAATTAATCCTAACAATCCAACAACGGAGCTCACTGGTTTGCAACAATTTGAGCGACTCATAGAAAGAGCGCATTCTCAAAATGGTTACTTACTTGTGGATGAAGCTTTTATCGATCCTATTAAAGACCAGAGCCTACTGTCTCATGGCATAGTTAATGATTGGCCTGAAAGTCTCATTGTATTACGTTCTGTTGGAAAATTTTTTGGGTTAGCTGGGGCTAGAGTCGGTTTTTGTTTTGCCTCGTCAGCGGTTTTAAGTCAATTACAACAAGTGATTGGACCTTGGCCAATTGCCACCGTGTCTGCTTATCTTACCGCGTGTGCATTTGAAGATAGAGAGTGGCAAAAACAGGCAATAGGGTCATTAGCTAGCAGACGGTCTGAATTTGAAGCTCGTATTCAACCCTTGCTTTCTCGCTGGCTTGTCTCTCTGGGTGGACAAGTAAGCTGGCGATCTGCTTCGTTATTTTTCTGTGTATTTTTAGAAAAAGCCGTAGCGGATGAGGCTTTCCAGTTATTACAAAATAAAGGCATTCATATTCGACTAGGTGATGGTTGGCTGCGCTTTGCTTTACCTGCTAGTCAAGAGTTTTCAGCATTACAAGAAAGAGTACTTTCTCTTTTAACGTTATCATCAATTGGTAATATAAAGGTGTCATAGTTTGAAGCATTTAGTCTTAGGTGGTGTTAGAAGTGGAAAAAGCCATTTTTCTGAAAGCTGGATTAATACGCAACTGCAAGAGCAGAAGGTAGATAAGATCACCTACATCGCGACCTCACAAGCCTGGGATGAAGAAATGCGTGCTCGTATTCACTCCCATCAATTAAGTCGACCCAGCAGCTGGGATTTAATTGAAGAGCCTATTTTATTAGCTGAGGCGTTAAAAAAAGTGGATGATCAAGGTAGTGGTGTGATTATTGAGTGCCTTACACTTTGGCTCACTAATCTATTGTGCCTTGAAGATGAAGGGCGTTTCGCATTTGAAAAAAGTCAATTCCTGTCTACACTTGAAAGCTTTCAAGGAAAAATTGTTATTGTTAGCGGGGAAGTCGGTTTAGGTATCATGCCAATGAACGCACTAGCTCGACGCTTTGCGGATGAGCTGGGGATGTTGAATCAAATACTTGCACAATTATGCCCGCAAGTGACTCTTGTATCAGCGGGTTTACCTCTGGTATTAAAGAATGAGAGCGATGGCTCTCAAAAAAGAAACTTTGATTAATTATTAGGTAAATTCATCTTAATTTAGTTAAAATTCACGACCAATTTTTATCATTGGTTCTCAGGTGAACGTCACCAGAGCCTTGATTTAGCCAATTTTGTCAGTTTAGGAGTGTTAAATGAATCCATATTCAAAGGATTACCCTGTTTCTTGGGAAGAGTTGCATCGAAATGCGCGTGCTTTGTCTTGGCGTTTATTGGAAAAAGGGCCTTGGAAAGGGATTATTGCAATCACTCGTGGTGGCTTAGTACCTGCTGCGATTATTTGCCGTGAATTAGACATTCGTTTAATTGATACAATTTGCATTGTTAGTTACTCTTCTGAAGGAAAAGAAGCGATGCATCAAGGCGAATTAAATATTTTGAAAGGTGTCGAAGGTGACGGAGAAGGTATGTTGCTGATTGATGATTTAGTCGATACTGGTAGAACGGCTCAAAAAGTAAGGGAAATGCTGCCAAAAGCACACTTCGCTACTATTTACGCAAAACCTGCAGGTAAGCCATTAATAGACACCTTTGTCACTGAAGTCAGCCAAGATACTTGGATTCGCTTTCCTTGGGATATGGAATATACGTTTTCACAGCCACTTGCTGACCGAAAATAATATACTGGATTTTTATGGTTAAGGTATTCTTTGTGCTATCTTTCGTAAAATAGAACAAGATTAGAAAACTTAATCTAAACTGATTAATATGAAAATTATATACATGCAACGTTATATTAATTAAGTATTATTTAATAAATTGAATAGGATTTGTATATGATATTGCGGTCAGTAATTAAATTATGCACATTGAGCATTTTGTCATTCTGCTTAGCCCAGCCTGCTATGGCATTGGTAGCACGAGCTCAATTTGCAAATGATGTCGTTGATCGTGAACCTATCAATGATATTGGTGATACGATAAAAGTTATGTACGGTGAAATTCAGCGTGTGTACTTTTTTACCGATTTACGTGACATGTCGGGCCATACAATCTTGCATCGATGGTTATTAGATGGTGTTATTCAAGCAGAGCTGCCATTTGATATCGGCGGAGACCGTTGGCGAGTATGGTCAAGCAAAAAATTGATGCCTGGTTTTGATGGGCAGTGGACTGTGGAAGTGGTAGATGATGGTCTAGTTATTGAGTCCCGATCATTTAATTATGTAGACGACTTTGATTCGTAACTAGTTTCTACTTTATACAACGATATGATCATAATAAAAAAGCGCCAAGTTCAATAAGAGCTTGGCGCTTTTCTAATTATAAAAGCTGAATAAATAGACGATTCATTCACTGTTTAATAAATTAGCTTGGTTTATTCGCTGGACGACGGCGAGGGGCCATAGGTTGACTACGTAGACCATCCTTTGGTTGTGACGTTGATTTAGTGGAAGGACGTTTATCGCTACTGCTTTTACTTTCTGACTTATTCGCTCTTGGAAGGTTACTGCCATTGCCTCCTCTTCCGCGACCCTTGTTACGGGCTTTAGGTGCAGCTTCATTTTGTCCTCCACGATTCGGCTTTTTGGCCTTCATTGGGCGTGAGTCTAATGTGGTAATCGGTACAATATGATTCGCTTCAAAACCATCCATATGACGGCGTTCTAGTACTTTTTGAATAAGTCGTTCAATAGCAATTAACTGATCAACTTCATCGGCGGCTACTAGAGAAACGGCATGACCACTTGCTCCTGCACGGCCAGTACGACCTATACGGTGAACATAATCTTCAGCAACATTGGGTAGATCAAAGTTAACAACTTGAGGTAATTGCTCTATATCTAAGCCACGAGCTGCAATGTCGGTAGCCACTAGAATACGAGTGACATTTTGTTTGAATTCGGCTAAGGCTTTGGTTCGTGCACCTTGACTCTTGTTACCATGTATTGCGGCAGCGGTGATGCCTTCTTCATTAAGCTGTTTTGTGAGTTTGTTAGCACCGTGCTTAGTTCGAGTAAAAACAAGTACTTGATGCCATTTATTGTCCTTGATTAATCGAACTAATAAATCGCCTTTTTCTTTTTTATCCACACAATGAATCCACTGTTTCACTGTATTGGCCGTGGTATTTCTTGGCGTCACTGAAATTTCTACAGGATCATTCACTAAACCTTTTGCAAGTGCTCGAATATCTTCAGAAAATGTGGCTGAGAAAAGTAAGTTTTGGCGTTGTTTAGGTAATACTTTCAATACTTTTTTAATGTCGTTAATAAACCCCATGTCTAACATGCGATCGGCTTCGTCTAACACAAGAATTTCAAGATTATTGAATTTAACGGCATTTTGATTGTATAAATCTAATAAGCGACCTGGAGTAGCTACAAGAATATCGACACCACGGCGCATTAAGGCGATTTGCGGGTTGATTTTAACACCGCCAAATACAACCGCAGATCGAAGCGGCATATTTTGACCATAAGTAGCGATGCTTTCACCTACTTGTGCGGCTAATTCACGGGTTGGTGTTAACACTAGGCAACGAACTTGATTGTCTTGCGATCGTTGTCCAGAAGCAAGGCGTTCTAACAAAGGTAATGTAAAACCTGCTGTTTTGCCTGTCCCTGTCTGTGCAGCGGCCATTACGTCTCTCCCTTCTAATACAGCTGGAATCGCCTGCTGCTGAATCGGAGTTGGGGTATTATACCCTTGTTTTTCAATGGCTTTTAGAAGGGGGGCACTTAAGCCCAAAGAGGCAAAACTCATAGGGTAAATCTCATATCAAAGGAAGAATAATAATCCACCAATTGCATTTGCTGGTCAGTGGCCGTGCAGCATACCTGATTGCTTTAGTTTCGACCAGTATTACCCAAATTGTGGTGCTTTTTTATGGTGAGGTTTGGTCAGCATCATGAAAAAAACGATAAATCGACTGCCACCTTGATGTGGTGTTTCAAACTGAATGTTCCAGTGCAGCTGATCTATGATACGCTTCACTATGCTAAGGCCAAACCCATAGCCTGTTTGGCTGCTTGCATTATTACTTCTATCGAATAAAAGCACCTGACTGTCGCTACCAATACCGCTGCCAGTATCTTCAATAATCAACTTGTCTTTGCATAACTGTACTGAAATTGAACCTTGTTCCGTGTGCTGGCAGGCATTCTTGAATAAATTTCTTAATACTACGCTAATGAGCTCTGGCTGAGAGCGTATTTCAACCGTGTCTTGGATATGTACATTGAAGGACACGGGTTTGCTTTCTAAGAGATATTCACATTGATGTCTTTGTTCTTGAATAAGCCTTTCTATCTGTACTGTCGAATAAGATAAACGTTCGGGGGATCGAGACAATAACAGCAAGGCAGATACTTGTTCGGTTGTTTCAATAGTCGTTCTTTTAATCCTATTTACGGTGTTGAGTAATTTAGGTTGGCCAGTTAAATTTGCTAAAAGCACTTCTGTTGCCCCTAAAATAACCGTTAGAGGTGTTCTTAGTTCATGACTGGTGTCGCTACTGAACACCCGTTCTCGTTCTAAGAAGTCTTGCAGTCTGGCGTTGCGCTCTTCTATTGCACGGGCAAGGGTGCCTATTTCATCTGTAGAGGTAATAGAAAAGTGCAATCTTTCGGCATCACTTTCTATTTCTTTTACCATGATAGAAAGCGGTGCAATGACGGAACGAGTAGAAAGTTTACTAAAGAGCCACGCAGATAGAATAGAGAAGAAAGAGGCTAAGATTAAAATGATTTCAATTGCGCTTTCTAGGTCTTCAAAAATCGATTTATTATCAATCACCATATACTTCTGACCATTAATATTAGCAACAATAAGAGTGACCTCTTTGCCTTCAATCTCGGTTTCTTGGAGGTTGTTTTGCGGTTGAAAGTGCTTTAATGATGTGGGTATGGTGCTCTCATTATAAAAAGACATTCCAGGAGGGGAGATATCGATATTTTGTTGGCTCTTTACAAACCGATTGAGCTCGAATGAGAGCTGTGGGTAGATAAGATACTCTTCAATAAATTCTTCTGAAAATCGAAAAATCATTATGAATACTAAGCAGATAAGAATTGATAGGCCTGTATAGGATAGGGAGATGCGGTTTTTTAAGGTTAAATTTCTAATCATTTTGGGGTGACCATACAGTAGCCAATCCCTTGGACGGTTTTAATCATTGGTGAGCTAAACGGTTTATCGATCACTTGCCGCATTGTATGAATATGTGTTCTTAAGGCATCACTATCTGGAGGGGAGTCCCCCCATAGTTGATATTCTAATTCTTTACGACTAAATACCTTAGGCGAATCTTTCATTAATATGGCTAAAATTTTATAACCGAGCGGTTTGAGCTGCAGTGCTTTTTCTTCTCGCGTAAGCGCTAAGGTTTGGGGGTCAAACTCTAATGGACCTAATGTTAAGAGTTGTTTTGTATAATTATGGGAGACCCGCCGACTTAAGGCGTATAAACGGGCTTCTAGTTCAACCAGGGAAAAGGGTTTTATAAGGTAGTCATCGGCCCCATTTTTGAGTCCAGTGACCTTGTCCTCAACGGTGTCTTTTGCCGTTAGCATAATGATAGGCGTGTTTAGCATAAGTTCTTGTCGTAGTCGTTGACATAACTGCACTCCGTCTAATCGTGGTAACATAATGTCGAGTATAATGACATCATAGCTGTTTTCTATAGCAAGAGATAACCCACTTAAACCATTTGATGCACTGTCAACGGTATAACCAAGTGGTTCAAAGTATTCATAGATGTTAGCCACAATATCTTTGTTATCTTCGACAATTAATATTCGCAATACTTGCTCCTAAATTTATCAAATGCCCCTTTCATAAAGGGGTATGTAAAGCTACTCAGTTAATTGAACTTGTCTCTCGTGCGTGTTTAACACTTTCTTAACATTTATCTAACACTGGCTTAACCGGTTTTTTCATACATTTGCAGTTCTTCTAATGAACAGAATGGCAATGCGAAGTATGATTTCTCTAATAGCACTCCCTAAACTCAACTTTCCACGTTATGTCATCATTCTTGTTGTGGCCTTGTTTATTGCTATAACAGCGAATGGAGCCTTCTTCAGTAAAGTGACGACATTATACCCTGTAAGCGATAACGTGGGCTTTATGGCAGCGTTAAGTATGCTGTTGTTTGCACTCTTAGTCTTACTCATGACGCTGTTGAGCTTAGTTATCCCAGTCAAAATAGTCAGTATTAGCTTTATTTTTATCGCAACCTTGTCAGCGTATTTTACGGATACGTTTGGCACTGTTATCGATTCTGACATGATCCGTAATACCTTAGAAACCAACACGGCAGAAGCCTTTGATATGTTTACTTGGGGACTATTATTAAAAGTAGTGTTTTTTGCCGTGTTGCCAAGTATTTTCATCTTGATCGTTAGCCTAAAAGAAGAAAGTATATTACACAAAACGGTCCGTTTGGCGTTATTAGCTATTTTGTCCTTTGCTATTTCAGGACTGTGCTTAGTATCAAATGGTAATCAATTTGCCAGCTTCTTTCGAGAACATAAATCGGTTCGTTATTATGTAAATCCAAGCTATCCGATTTATTCTGCCGTTCGTTATGTGAATGAGATATTTAAAACACCAGAAAGCCAAGAATTAGTCTTATTGAATACAAAGGTCACGCCTAAACCGGCGGTGAGCCGTTGGGATAATCGACGTTTAATGATTATGGTGGTAGGGGAGACGGCTCGCGCCGATCATTTCTCTCTGAATGGATACGATCGTTTAACCAATGAATTTACTAGTAATGAAGCCAGATTAATCAACTTTCCACATATATCTTCTTGCGGCACATCCACGGCGGTTTCTGTTCCTTGTATGTTTGCTTATCAAGGGCGAAAGGGTCTTGATGTCAAAACCACGAGAAGAACTCAGAACATATTAGATCTATTACAAGCCGCTGACGTGAATGTGTTATGGCGAGACAATAATTCGGACTCAAAAGGTGTTGCTGCACGTGTTAATTACCAGGATTACCATACCCGTGAGATAAATACTCAGTGCGATATAGAATGTCGAGATTTAGGTATGCTGGAGGGGTTACAAGAGTATATTAACCAGAAGTCTGGCGATATTATGATTGTACTGCATCAAATGGGTAGTCATGGTCCAGCGTATTTTAAACGCTATCCAGAAGCGTTCGCTTACTTTCAACCTGCTTGCTCTACTCCGGAATTATCTGATTGTTCACAGCAAGAAGTCATTAATGCTTACGATAATAGTATTCGTTATACCGATTATTTTCTTTCAAAAGTCATTGCACTGTTAAAGGCGAATGCGAGCTTTGACACCAGCATGTTGTATGTAAGTGATCATGGGGAATCACTGGGTGAGGCGGGTGTTTACCTGCACGGCTTACCTTATGCTTTTGCACCTGATGCGCAAACACATGTTCCTATGCTGTTGTGGACGGGAGAGTCCTCTTCAGTCAATGTAGAACAAACTAAGTTACGAGCGAATCAAGCGAATTCACATGATGCCTTATTTGATACCTTACTGGCTTTTTTCCATCTACAGACGAGCTTGTCACCGGCGTCTGATATCCCTTTAATCAGTATGAATAATAGGGTTGAATAAGCATGGCATTTTCTATTAAACCTTTTATCTATACTTTAGTGATGTTGTTGTTTACCGTGCTGATTTTCGAAACCACATCGCTTGATCTGTTTGTGCAAAACTCCCTGTATGATTTTACAGAAAAGCATTGGCTACTTTCCTTAGACAAAGGCAGTATGGTCCATTTTATTTTCTATGACGGCATCAAAGCATTATTAATTATTTTTGCCCTTATTCTGCTTGTGCTGTTGTTGTTTTTTAGAAAGCGCCCTTGGGTAAAAGAAAGACGGAAGGGGTTGATGACCGTTTTATTGTCACTGATCTTTATTCCTATGTCTGTTGGTATTGCAAAAGACATTAGTAACGTGGCTTGTCCTTATAAATTAACAGCTTATGGTGGCCGTATTCCCTACGTAGGCGTTTTTGAGTCATACCCCGACGGTTTAAAACCCGCTCAAACACAAAGGTGTTTTCCGGCGGCACATGCGAGTGGTGGATTTGCTTTGTTGTCTTTATTTTTCCTCGCTAGAACAAAAAAAGGTCGTACTCAAGCGGTAGCGGCTGCATTAAGTGTGGGGTGGCTAATGGGGGGGTATAAAATGCTTATTGGACATCATTTCTTAAGCCATACACTAGTCAGTATGATTTTTTCTTGGCTGATAATTTGCTGCATTGCGTGTGTTCTGCATGCCTCTTTTTTCCGACAAATTCACTCTTTTATTGATAAATTAAGGTTTTTATTAGATGAAAATAGTTAAGCATACGGGCCTAAAACGAATTTTTTTTGCGGCTGGGTATTCCGTTAAAGGTTTATGTCATAATTTTGTATACGAAGCGGCTTTTAGACAAGAGGTTATTGTAGCGTTAATACTGATACCCATTGCACTCAGTGTGGACGTGGAAAAATTAGAGCGAATTGTTCTTATCTTTTCCTTGATGTTAGTACTGTTAATGGAATTATTGAATACGGCGATTGAAGCCACGGTGGACCGCATTGGTTTAGAGTTTCATCCCTTATCTGGGCTTGCAAAAGACACAGGTTCAGCAGCGGTGTTAATGAGTGTTTTACTTTGCCTTTATACTTGGGTTGCTGTGTTCTTTTGCTAATTAACCTTGGCCAAGTTTACCAATACGGTAAGCTTGGCCTGTTTATGAGTTTGATTGTCTGTATCGGATGATTGAAGGCACTCCGTAGAGGACTTAGTATTAGGCAAAAATACGTTCGGCCCAAACACCTAGACCTGCTGCAACACTACCAAAATGATCTCCATCTAGAATTTCCACATTGCCTAAACTCTTCCTAATAGCATCACGGATAATAGGAGACTGGGCCGATCCGCCTGTAACAAAAACCACTTCTGGTGTTTCACCGGCTTCATTTACCGCTTGAGTCATTAACTTGATCATTTTTGATAGCGGCGGCTGGATGGCCTTTGTGTAAGCCTCTCTTGATACATCACAATAAAGGCCTTTCTCAATGTAATTAAGGTCTACTTGATTGACTAAAGTATCTGAGAGTGCAATTTTACATTGCTCCGCATCACGCACCAGTTGGAAATTTTGCTTATTATCACGTAAAAGTAGCAGTCTATTGAGCAGCTTGGGTTCTTTTGTGTCCCGTAGCATCTGCTCTAAACTCATCTCTGTGGGTAAGCTATTAAATGTGGTTTGAGCACTGACGTCATTTGTGGTGACCGCATCCCAAAAGATTTGTGTTGGCATAGGTAAACCGTTTTTGAGTTCTGATTCCATACCAAATAATGGCATAAAGTTTTTTCCAGCGAGTTGGATGTCTAAGTCGTTACCACCAACACGTTCACCTGTATGGCTTAAAAAGTCTTCGGATCTGTCGATTTTATCTCGATAGCTTGGTCCCATTCTAACCATGGCGCAATCTGATGTACCGCCGCCAATATCGATAACCAATACGGTTTTGTCCTGTGTTAGTTGTTCTTCAAAAGCAAAACCGGCTGCAATCGGCTCGTAAAGAAATTCGACTTCTTGGTAGCCTGCACGTTTAGCGGCGGTTGTTAAGATAGACAGCGCTTGGGTATTGCTTTTTTCAGAATGAATGCCTTGAAAGTTAACTGGGCGACCAATTACTGTATGCGTTAAGCTAGCGCCTAAATGCATTTCAGCCTTGTGTTTAATGTTTTGCATCATAGCTGTGACTATGTCTTCAAAAAATTCAATAAACTGAGGGCGAAAGCCACTGCTGCCCAGAAAGGATTTAGGAGACTTTACAAAATAGCCTTCATCAGGCTGTTCTAAGTAATGAGAAAACGCCTCTTTTCCAAAGAATAACGCTTGTTCGCTGGCGGCTATGTCATGGGTTACACGAACACGATTTGCTTGCGTTAATTGGTTACGCCGCGAAGTTATGAAGTCTTGTTGGGCGTCTTTATTTTGAATGTTTTGAGCAACGGACTCAACAATTAGCTCTCTTTCAAGTGCATAAAGTGTCGATGGTAAAAAGTGTTTACCATTCTCAAGAGGAACTAGTGCTATTCTAGTATCACCTGTTGCATTTTGTTGGCGGGCTGAAAGGGCGCAATTAGAAGTCCCGTAGTCTAAACCTGTGATCATGTCTTGATTCCCAAGAAGTTCAGCCGATAAGCAAGTAACGACTTTTACGAAAGGGGCAGGAAAATAGCACAATTATAGAAAGGGTTCGAGTAATGAAGAGAGAGATTAACGGAAAATAGCCCATTAATCTCTCAAATAGCCCATTAACTAGACTTTATAGATAGCCGATTTTCTTTGGTATTCTTCAGTCACCAGTAATATGTCTTTTGAAATTTGTGCCAGTTTTTCCATTGTTGTTGCCATTACTTGAGTAGACTGAGCATTATCGCTTAATTGATCATAAATAGTATTGAGTGCTGTTTCTTGATCTTTCGTTTCTCTTGATGCCACTTGGCTAGTATGAGCGACCTGGCTAACTTGCTGTGAACGTTGAACTAATCCTTCTGCAATCGCTTTTGTATTCAGCACATTTTCAGCGGTTTTTTGTTTACCTGATGCCATCGATTCAACTGTGCGTTTAGCGCTTGAATTGAGGCGTTCGAGTACTTTTTCAATTTCATCTGTTGAATCACTTGAGCGTTTTGCCAGAGTGCGAACTTCATCAGCCACCACGGCGAATCCACGACCGGTTTCTCCTGCGCGAGCGGCTTCGATTGCGGCGTTAAGTGCTAATAAATTGGTTTGTTCAGAAATTCCCTTAATCGACTGCAATAAGGTTGTAATCGAAGTGACATCGGTTGTTAATTCACTAAGTGATTGAGCGATACTTATGGTGTCTTTTTCTAATAATTCCATATCCTCCATTACTTTAAGTGCTTGCTGACTGTCATTGATTGTCGATTGCTCAACATCGGTCGCTTCATGAGAAGACTGACTAATACTATCCGCCACTTCTCTCATCACGTCCGTTATGCCTCTAGCGGCATTAGCCATCTGTTTAGATGAGATGATTCTTTCTTGAGAGGTCAGGTGTGCTTGTTCGCCGATGGTAGAGATAAGATTACTTGCTTCCGTTAACTTCACCGCAATGCTTTGGTAGTCTTTGAATAATTCAGATAATTGCATAATAAATTTATTAAAGGCTAACTCAATCTCAGTTTTAGGGGTTTCAATACGAGTAGTTAAATCATTATCTGCAGATATTTTTTCTATGGCGTGAGCAATTTTTGCATTGGCGGATGAACTTTGACGCATTTGCTTCGCCATAAATATTAAAATGGCGGTTTCCATCGCTGCAAATACCGCATGTAATACCATTATTCCCATTGCATGATCTGAGGTAGGAAAGAGTGCCACTGGCAGGTCAAAAAGAGTAACCTTGTTGTGTTGTAGGATCATAAAGCCGATATGATGAACGGCAACGGTGAGTAGACTCACTAACAGTGGCAGCCATTTTTGATATATTAGGAAAACCACCATAGTCACAAAAATGTGAAAGTGCATCTCAATCATCCCCATTTGAGATTGAATTAGAAATGCGGATGTCAACATCATAATAAAAGCGGCTATAAGGCTGAAACTAGTGGTGTTTTTAAATAAACTAAAGCTTATTTGCGTCAGTACTAATGTGATCAAGGCCGTAATACTGGAGAAAGCAAGCAGCCCTTCCCCTAATAACCCGCTAATCAGTAGCATGGGGGCTTGAGCGAGTAATATTCTATATACAAAAAGATCATTAGAATCTGTTTGAACGCTTTGAGGTTTCATAGGTTACCTTTTCTAGAATTAAACAAATAAAAATTTATTCAATTGTGGGTGATAAACTACCCTTGTTAAGCAATATTATTTAAGTGTAGCAAGTAATATTATTTTCAATAGTTATTTTTGGTTACTTATCAGTACGTATTGTTTCTTATCTTGGATCTGTCATGTTGTAGGTTTATTTCAGTTTATTAATTCCTCTTTGATCCGTATCATCATTATAAAATGAATTGTGCTTATATTTACATAAAACAATACTTGGTTTTAGTTGCTGTAGGGTTCGAAAAATGGAAAAAAAATTTTGATTGTAGGAGGCGGAATTGGAGGCCTTTGTGCCGCCTTATCCCTTACGAAACAGGGGTTTTTAGTTTCTGTATTTGAGCAATCAAAAAGCTTGGGGGAAGTTGGTGCCGGACTGCAAATGACGCCTAATGCGATGAAAGTATTAACCGCGTTGGGTTTGTTAGAACAAATAAAAAAAGTTTCTTTTTCTCCAGAAAATGCAGTGATAAGACACTATCAAACAGGGAAAAAATTTTTAAACGTGCCTTTAGGTGAGGGGTGTTGCTCCCGTTACAACGCTCCTTATTTACATCTTCATCGTGCTGACTTACATCGCATTCTACTCGCCGAGGCAAAAGGTCAAGGCGTGATATTTCATCTGAATTCAAAAGTTGTTCAATTTGAACAAGATGATAGACAGGTAAGTATTACAATGGAAAGTGGTGAAACGTTTTCTGGCTCTATGTTAATTGGTGCAGATGGAATACGCTCAAAAGTATTAGAGCAGCTGCAAAAGTCACTTAGTTTTCAATGCAATCACAAGCCCCCCATATTTACTGGTCAGGTCGCTTGGAGGGGAACGATCGCTACTGACCTATTACCGAAAGGTTTAATAAAACCTGATGCAACAGTTTGGGCAGGGCCAGGCCGCCACTTTGTTACTTATTATTTGCGAGGTGGAAAAATGGTTAATTTTGTCGCGGTAGAAGAGCGGTCGCAATGGACAAATGAGTCTTGGAATACAGCAGGTGATGTTGAACAATTAAAGAGTGCTTTCTCCGGTTGGCATTCAGAAGTGACACAATTATTGGCCGCAGCAGATGAGACTTTTTTATGGGGGCTTTTTGCACGTGAGCCACTATCTAAGTGGCACTTAAATCGGGTTGTGCTGTTAGGTGATGCTTGCCATCCTATGCTGCCTTTTATGGCTCAAGGTGCCGCTATGGCCATAGAAGATGCTTTTGTGCTTGCTAAAGAACTTTCTGGAGTCGTCCTAGAAAATAGTCAAAATGTGGAGCAAGCACTTACTCGATATACTCATCAGCGTCTACCGAGAACAAGTAAGGTACAGGCCATGTCTAAAGCCAATGCGGACCTATACCATATGAAAGGAGGGGCTTTAGGGCGTTTACGTTTGAATACGATAGGTATGGTAACGAGTACATTACCTTCAGTCGTCAATGTAAAGCTTGATCCTGTCTATGGCTTGGATGTAACTCAGTAAGCTCACTTTATCTTGGTGATTTTTGACTAGAAAAATTAATCCACAGAAAAGCGTGTTGCTTTAAGAAAGAGACAACACGCTTTTTTTGTGTATAAAAAGCTACCTTATACAGAATCTATCCCGATTATCGGCTTACTATCCTGAATAGAGCAGGCTTATTGTAAAAGTTGGGTGATTATTTTTTGCTGTTGAATATGTCCACTTGGGTCCGCTTGTGTTTTTAATTCACAAAACTGCTCTCCCCAAGGAGAGGTTCTCATCCGAATAGGTGGTGTAGAGGAGCGCGCGCAGGAGACGACAATGTCTGCGACTTCATCCGCTGTTTGATAAATGCTTTCCCCTAGAGCTCTGTTCTGAGCATTCGTAATGTATTTTTCCAATAATGGACGATATTCGTCATCCCTCATTCCCCCTGAGGCGGTAAATTGAGCGAGGGCGTTATTTGCAAATTCAGAGCTAATACCACCAGGCTCAATGTTGGTAAACTTGACATTAAAATTAGGTGTTATGTAAGTAGAAACCGATTCTACATAGCCTTCTAGAGCGAATTTTGCGGCACAGTAAATCTCATTGAAAGGCTGACCGATTAAACCGCCCACAGATGATATATTGATGATGTGTCCATGGCGAGCTTGACGCATATGTGGCAAGACGGCTTTGATACACCTAACAACGCCTAGAAAGTTTACATCCATGACCCATTGAATATCGGCTTCGGTCGTTTGTTCGGTCGTTCTTACGTAACCGGCTCCAGCATTGTTAATTAGTTGGTCTATATGTCCTTCTTGATTAATAATTTCGGACACACAGCGTTCAATACTTGCCGTGTCCTGAACATCTAATTGCTTTATTTCCAGAGAAACATTAGCCGCTTTCATGGCGCTTTCAAGCGCGGCCTTTTTCTCTAGGTTGCGCATAGTAGCAAATACTTTATGACCTTGCTTGGCAAATTGAATCGCTAAACTGATGCCTAAACCTGTGGATGTACCTGTAATAAGAGTGACGTTTGACATAAAAATGGCTCTTTAATGGTGGGTTAATGACGGGCTGTTTGCTTCCTGTATTCAGTCGGAGTAATACCAACTTTATTTTTAAATAATCGAGAAAAATACTGTGGATACTCAAACCCCAACGAATAGGCAACAGTGGCAACGGAGTCGTTGGAGGAAAGCAATAGGTTCTTAGCCTTGTCAACGAGGGCAAGTTGAATCCATTCTTTTGCGGACTTCCCTGTTTCAACTTTTAAGGCATCGGTTAAATAGCGAGGTGTCATATTAAGCTGTTGGGCTATATCGCTAATACTTGGCGTTCTATACACGTCAGATACATACATATATTGGTAGAGAAGGTTATTAAAGCTTTCATAAATTGAGGAGTGGAATTCTTTGCGCACAAGAAATTGCCGACGATAGAAACGTTCTGCATAGCGTAGCAAGGTCGACATTTGTGAAAGCATAATTTCTCGACTCAACGCATCGTAGCTTGAATGATATTCGGCTTCTATAGAGTCAAAAATACGACAAATTAGTTGCTGTTCTTTTGGCGAAAGATGTAATGCTTCATTCACAGCATAATCAAAAAAACGGCACTTTTTTAATTGAGATTGAAGTTCGTGCCCACGAAGATAATCTTCGTGAAAAAGGATCATCTTGCCAACAGATTCAACCTGTACTCCTGTTGTGTAAAATGTTTGATTAGGTGCAAAAAAAGCATAGTGCCATTTTGACAATCGTATTTTGTTTTACCGTAAAGAATCTCTCCGGTTAAGACGGTCTTTAGGGCAATGCAATAAAAGTTGGCGCTGATTACCTGATTATCTTGCATGCATCTAGCAGTATGTTTTTGTTCTTCTGCCGAAAAGGAGAAAACATCTATTAAAGGATGCTCTGGCATAGGTTTACCAAGAGTATGGTAATAATCAGCAATGCTTTCAAAATGCACTTTTTTCATAATAGAGAGCGGACCTTGCTAACGCCTGAATCGATATTTTTTGTGTTTAAAATTCTAAGGGATTCGAGGTGAGATGTCTGTATACAGGATTACATAAGCTGTATACAAATCGACGAAGCGGCATCGTGACACGATTTCTTGGGATAGCATAGGGATGAATACATTGGGGAATAAAATAAAAAATGACCCCGTATAAGGCCATTTTTTATCCGTATTTCTTTGAGATAGTTTTAGTTTGATAAAAAGGCATCAAAAATAGACAGTGCATTGATATTGTAGGCAATGCGATCTTCTGTTGTCGCTGTACTTGGACGAATACCCAATTTAGCGCCTATGATGAATTCTGGGTTTTCTTTTGCCCTACTAACCTCTAAACAATGATGTATTGCGGCCGCATTCATTAAAGAATCGGGTTCACCTTTTGACGTTGGGTTGAGCGGTGTTGGTGGCATATGAGTGTCTTGCCATGCACCATATTCCGTGGCTTTATCGGAAACGCCAGAGAACATAATGCCATATAATAGGTCATTGTCTTGTGCTTGATTAATATGGTGTATCGCGCCAGCCACATCTCGAGCTTCAATTACCGAACGCCCCCAATTAATCATCATACCTGCGGTAAGTTTGCTTGAGCGATTGGCGCCTTTAATGGCTGTTATTTCGTCTTCTATGGTTAAAAAACCTTTTGCGGCTGTCTGTGAATTTAACAACGTATCACAATGCTCGACGACCACTTTGGCCCCATCCCAATCCCAATCTAATAACGTGATCAGAGATTCTTGGAAAGAAGATAATGACGAGTTGGCTTTGCTTTGATTGGGAGCGGAATGTATTTGTATTGCACTTACCGCTTGTCTACCAAGGTGTACGTTTAGTTGTTTGATAGCCTGTTTTGCTTTTTCTAAAAAGGCTAAGGCGGCTAAACGACCTGATTCATTGTCCGAAGCTAAGCCAAAATCTGGGTTTTTGCCTAGTTCGTTCATTGTCCCTGGAATGCAGGTAAAAACAAAGTTCCAAGAGGGGTCGATATTGTTAAGAAACCATGCATCATCATGAGGATGTAGTGTGCCTAAAAAAGGGTGTTCTAATCCTTTAATATTCTGCAGTGTTTTAAGCTTCGCATAATATTCAGATTCTAATTCTGGGTTCCATAATTCACCTGTAGGTGAGGAAGCATACGCACCGACAAAATATGACATTAACAATCTCCTAAGTAGCTACATTGGTTTTCTCTTAAGGACAACGTTACGTTGAGTGTCTAGGTTAATCAATAGGGAAAGATTAAAGCGAGGTTAGAGTGTTAAAGAAAGTCATAGTCGGAGGGAGGTTAACATTAACCCTAAGGTTTAATCTGCATTAGTGGGTGCGATGTTCTGTGTTGTAAACTGGTGGGTCGCTATGACTTGATGTAAGTGACCTTGTAAATATCCCCTCTATACTCGTTTAATGAATAATATAGAGGGGAGTCAAGTATTCTAATCAAATTTTAAATTGACTTAATAATTGATTTTGCTCATTCACTTGTCGTGTCATTGCTTGACAGTAATTTAGTTGAGTTTTACTGCGTTCAGTCGCTTGTTGGCTGATATCTCTAATGGCATTAGTATTATTATTGATGCTGTTAGTCGATGCGCTTTGTTGCTCCGCTAATTCAGCGATCTGTAAGTTCATTTCAGTAATGTTGCCTATGGATCGTTTAATAATATTAAGCGCTTCATTGCCTTCTATCGCATTTTCTGCCGCAATACTGGCGGTTTCGAGTCCATGTTTAATTTTATTTTCGGCATGAGTAATTTCGGCCTGTAATTGCGATATCATGTCGTCGATATCGCGGGTGGATTTCTCTGTTAATGTGGCTAAAGTTCTAACTTCATCTGCGACTACAGCAAAACCTCGTCCTGACTCTCCGGCTCTAGCCGCTTCAATGGCCGCGTTTAGTGCGAGTAAATTTGTTTGTTCAGCAATACCTGTAATAACAGAAAGAATGGATTCAATGTTTTGACTGAAAAGCGCTAAATTTGAAATGGTTTCTGAAATTGAAGCCATTTCATTTGCAAGAGATTGTGTGGCGTCAGTGGATTGAAGAATGATTTTTACACCATTATCTGTTTCTATACTGGCCGTGTTTGCGGCTTCAGAGGCGAGATGAGAGTGGTTGGAGATGTCCGTTGCCGCTGAGGCCATTCTATTCATAGAATGCGTTAATTTTTCTAATTCTTTTAATTGTAATGGCAACTGTTTTGCCGAAAAATTGACTTCGTCTGATGTTTTCCCCGCACTGTTTTGAAGTGCGGCACAGCTTTCAGAAACATCGATAATGAGTTTTTGTAAGTGTTCAGTGAATTGATTAAATTCCTCTGAAACTAAACCAAACTCATCCTTACTGTCGATCGGCAATCTATGGGTTAAATCACCACCACCTTGATTAATTTTCACTAGAGAATCATATAAGGCGGTTAATGGCCTCAGGATTTTCTTTACGACCAGCCCTAAGATGACAATGCAAAGTAGCACGCCAATCAGAGCGACAATGATACTGCTCCAAATCATAGGATGGGTTTTTTTAAGAATGGCGCTTTCATCAAGAACCACGGCAATATACCACTCAAGGCCTCGTAATTGATTGAGCTTGGTAAAAGACACTAATTTGGTTTGGTTGTTCATCTGTGTTTTATGCAATTGCGCATTAATTTGGGGGGCTCTACCATCAAATAAGTCCGCTAAGGTTTTACCATTAAAGTTGATGTCAGGATGACTAATAATTTCACCTCTTTGATTCATTAAGAAAGCATAACCATTACCATCAAATTGTAAGGCGTTAATCGCATTAGATACCGTCATTAAACTTAAATCACCGCCGAAAGCACCTTTAAAACGGCCTTTATCGGTAATGTTTGCGACAATAGAAATGAGCGTTTCGCCAGTGCTCGCACCAACATAAGGTTCTGTTAATGTGGCTTTTGTAGCGGTCTTTGCAATGTTATACCAAGGTCGTTGACGCGCATCCCAATCTGGCCTTTTTCCACTCGTCCCCTGGTTATCAATTCGAGTGCCGTTGACTTCTAAACCACCAAATATAAGCTGGAATTCATTTTTTAAAATAGGCAGATCAAAGGTGGACTGAATAGTCGTACTGGTAAAATTTTTATCGATATTTTCTGCCATCATATCGATTAACATTAGCTTTCCATTAAACCAACTTTCAATTTGATCGGCGAGTAATTGTGTCGATTGGGAGACGGCTTCTGCTGTTTGTTTTTCTACGGTGGAGCGCATTTGAGATATTTGTAACCAAGAGACGCTGCCAATCGTCAACAAGAGTACCAGTGCGGCCGATAAGCCAATTTTCATAGAAACTTTCATGGGGTTTTTCCAATAATTAGTGAAGTAAATTGATAGGAAAGAAGCGTGATGAGTTATATTTTTCGTATTGTATCTAGGATTTAATGGTTACGATTTATCATGTCGGTATTTGAAAAATCCCCTATTACGATGCAAGTAATAGGGGATAGTCAGTGTATTTTTACAAACTAACTTATGGATTAGGCGGTTTTATCTAATCTTGACGCGGCTTTGTTATAGATAGATTCATCTAATTCATTTTCGCTTTTACCTACGAGAATAGTGACCATTAAATCACCACAAACGTTGACACTGGTTCTTGCCATATCAAGAATACGATCAATGCCCGCGACGATCGCCAAACCTTCAAGAGGCAAACCTACCGTGGTTAACACAAGAGATAGCATGATTAACCCAGCGCCTGGAACACCGGCCGTCCCAATAGAAGCGAGAGTAGAGGTTAAGATAATGACAATGTAGTCAGAAAACTCTAGATCAATACCAAAAGCCTGTGCAATAAATAGCGCACAAACCCCTTGATATAACGCCGTTCCATCCATATTGATGGTGGCTCCAAGAGGTAACACAAAACTTGAGATACCTTTGGAAACGCCCATTTCTTCGCGAGCGGCTTTAATTGTAGCGGGTAATGTACCTGAACTACTTGTCGTCGTGAAAGCAACAGCCGCTGGATTAACTAAGCCTTTTAAATACTGAATTGGATTTAGGCGACCAATAAAGCTGATCATACCTGTGTAGAAAACCAATACATGCAGAAGGCAACCAATATAAACCGCCGCAATAACCTTGATTAGTGGCAATAGAATGTCCATACCGTATTTACCAGCAACCCATGCCATTAAACCGAAAACACCATAAGGCGCAAGTTTCATGACGATTTCCGTTAGCTTGTACATGGCTTCTGCTAGGCTTTCGAATACCTTTATTGCTGGTTCACCTTTTTCGCCACATAGAGTCAGTGCAATGCCTAAACCTAAAGCAAAGATAATGATTTGCAAAATGTTACCAGAAGCCAATGCATTGACTGGATTCTTGGGAATCATATTTAATAAGGTTTGTACTAGTGCTGGGGCTTCTTTGCCAGCAACATTCGGGTCCGTAATGGACATATTTAAGCCAACACCAGGAAGGAATATATTCGCTAATGTTAAGCCGATTGTGATCGCAACGGCCGTTGTACCTAGGTATAGAATAATGGCTTTTAAACCAATGCGGCCCATTTTACTGGTGTCTTTCATTGATGTAACGCCAACAATAAGAGAACAAAAGACCAAAGGAACGATCAGCATTTTAATGGCATTAATAAATAGGGTTCCAATGGGTTTTAGCATTTCTGCACTTGGACCCATGATGGCGCCAACGATGACACCAAGAACCATACCGACTAAGATTTTTTTCCAAAGAGCGAGCCCGCCCCAAAAATTGGTGCTTGTTTTATTGGTCATAAAACGGTTTCCTTTATTTATATTTTTGGTTTTATTTTTTTAAAGGTTATGCGCAATAACGACTTTAGCGTTTTGCATTAACCTCGACGTTTTTGTGGTTGAATCATATTGCTTGGTTTTAATACTTCCTGAAGAGCTTCTTCAGTCATTAAGCCTTCTTCTCGGATCAGCTCTAATACACCGCGACCACTTGCAAGGGCTGATTTCGCGATGCGTGTCGAATCTTCATATCCAAGGTAGGGTACAACCGCTGTGATAATGCCTATGCTCATGTCTACTAATTCTTGGCAGCGCTCTACATTGGCGGTAATGCCTCTTACACAGCGATTTTTCAGCATGTCCATTGCTTGGGTAAGCATTCTCATGGATTCTAAAATGTTGTAAGTAATCAAAGGTTCCATGGCATTAAGTTGAAGTTGGCCGGCTTCAGACGCCATAGTGACGGCTAAATCGTTACCGATTACTTGATAGGCTACTTGGTTGACGGCTTCTGGTATAACCGGGTTTATCTTGCCGGGCATGATCGAGCTGCCTGGTTGCTGTGGTGGCAAGTTGATTTCATTTAGACCGCAACGGGGTCCCATGCTTAGCATACGTAAATCATTGGAAATTTTAGATAATTTGACCGCTAAGCGTTTTAGCATCGAAGAAAATAGAATAAAAGCGCCCATATCCGAGCTGGCTTCGACAAGATCCGTTGCTCGTTTGAACTCGAAACCACTAATTTCAGATAAAAAATTCACGGCAAATTTGGCATACTCTGGATCGGTATTGATACCCGTACCAATAGCGGTGCCGCCGAGGTTAATTTCTTTTAAAAGGTCTGATAAACCCGCAAGACGATCAATGTCTTCACCTAAGGTTGTCGCAAAGGACTGAAACTCTTGACCCAAGGTCATTGGAACGGCGTCTTGTAATTGTGTACGCCCCATTTTGATAATATTCGCGAACTCCATGCCTTTACCTGCAAAGGCGTCACGTAGACCTGTGAGGGACCGAATTAAATCGCTGTGTTTTAATAAAATAGCCAGACGTACGGCGCTAGGGTAAGCATCATTAGTTGATTGAGACATGTTGACGTCATTATTTGGGTGAAGATGTTTATACTCTCCTTTTTCATACCCCATGCTTTCTAAGCCAATATTGGCAATGACTTCATTGGCGTTCATATTTGTGGAGGTCCCAGCGCCACCTTGGATCATGTCAACGACAAATTGATCATGATGCTGACCTTGAAGGATTGTATGAACAGCGGCCTGAATTGCAGTGACCTTATGGTCGTCTATTAAATTCAGCTTTTGGTTGGCTTTGGCGCAAGCCAGTTTCACCATACTTAAGGCATTAACGAGTTGTGGAAAGTGTTGCAGAGTAACACCGCTAAGATCAAAGTTATCACATGCACGCTGGGTTTGAATGCCATAATAGGCATCACTTGGCACCCAAGCGTCACCTAATAAATCTTTTTCTTTACGAGCGCTGGCTACTGAATTAGACGTTTCCATTCGATCCTCTTATTTTATTATTAAGTAAGTCGAAGACTAATAGAGCAATAGTGATGCCAACCTTTAAAAGGCTTATAGGTTTTTGAATTATAAGAATTATTTATTTAAATTGAGGCAATGGAAGATTATAAAAGGGTATAACCAAAGGAATAAACATACCTTTTAAATATGATTAAAAGGTATGTTTTTCAATGAGATAAGTTGTTATTACTATAGTTATGAAGTGACAAAAGTTATAAGGGTTCAATCAGTTTCTTTTTTAACCTTTTACTGAGAGCCGGTTGAGAAATACCTAATAAACGAGACGCTAAAGATTGATTGCCTTTCGCTCTATTCATGGCTTCTTCTATTAATAGATCGCCCACTTCCTGTAGTGTCGGTAATGGTTGGTCACTTTTAAACAAGGTTGCGTTGTCGGTATCACCGATGATTGTTTGTTTGTTTGGGTCAATGACACGACGGAAAATCTCCATCGACAGTACTTTTGACTGGTGCTGACTCATTGCATCGTAAGCCAATGCTTTGAGCTCCCTTACATTGCCTGGAAAGGTATAGTTGGCCAGCAGGGTGATTAGCTCTTTAGGGATAGTCGGTTTGTTTTTTCCCATTTCGGCAGCGGCTTCCGCGAGGAAATATTCTAGCAATAAAGGAATGTCGTCTTTGCGTTGACGTAACGCTGGTATTTCAATTTGATGAATACGTAAACGGTAATAAAGGTCTTTACGGAATTCTCCCTTTTTAAGCTTTTCTTCTAGGTTTTGGTGCGTGGCGACGATTACTCGAGAGCGCATTCTCTTAGGTCTATCGCTGCCTAAAGGGTAGTATTCTCCCTCTTGTAGTAGCCGTAAAAGTTTTACCTGTGAGGTCAGGCTCAAATCACCAATTTCATCAAGAAATAGGGTGCCGTTAATGGCTTGTTCTATCATGCCTGATCTGGCTCGATCGGCACCGGTAAAAGCGCCTTTGTGATGACCAAATAAGGTGTCTGCAAACACGTTATCGTCTAATCCAGCTACATTGACGCTAACCAATTCACCTGAGCGGTTACTTAAAGTATGGATGGCTTGGGTAATTTGTTCTTTACCCACACCACTTTCTCCGCTTATGAGTACCGGCTGACTACTATTGGATACGGATTCAAGGTACTGAAAAACGGAACGCATGCCCTTATTTTGGGTGATGATATTGGCAAATACCTCCGGTCGCTCCAAGGTATCTGAGAGGAAGCGTTTACGCATTTCTTGGTTTTCTTGCCGCATCTCTTGCATATGAACCGCACGACGAATCCCTTTGATTAATCGATCTTCTTCTGTGGTTTTAACAAAATAATCGTACGCACCTAAACGAATGCATTGAACGGCGGTCTCTAATTGGTTGAGGCCACTGACAATAATAACGCCGACCTCAGGATATTCTTGGACAATCTGCTGTAGTAAATTCTCCCCTGAAAGATGAGGCATGGTTAAATCTAATAAGACTAGACCAATCGGCTCTTTTTCAATGATCGACATGGCTTCACGGCTGTCTTCACAGCGATAAATATGATTAAAGCCAGCGCCACGCTCTAAAGCAATGCTTAAACTGCGTAGAAAAGAGGGTTCATCATCAACTAATAAGATACCAAAACTTGGGTAGCGATTAATGTTCATGTGTTGCCTTAATAACAGGAAGAGAGAGCGTGGCTTGTGTACCTTCACCTACTGATGATTGGTAGCTTAAGTGGCCCTTATGTTCTTGAACAATGCGTTCGGACACAGAAAGACCAAGTCCAGTTCCACCTTTTTCTCTACGGGTAGTAAAGAATGGGTCACTTAAGCGTGAAAGGTTTTCGGCTTCAATGCCGCAACCTTCATCAGTAACAATGAATTGTACTTGTTCATCTATTTGATTATAAAGGGTTTTTATACTAATTCCTTTGTTTTTAGAGGGTAATGCTTGGCACGCATTTACAATCAAGTTAATCATAACTTGTTCTATGCGTTGAGCATTACCTTTGAAGGTGGGCAGATTTTCACCGAAATCAACAGTGACATGATCGCTGTGATTTTTAATAATATTATCGACTAATCTAATGGCGGTAGAAACGGTGCTATTCAAATCAACAAAGTCATCGTGGCTGCTTGGCTCGTGGCGTGAAAAATCTCTTAAATCATCGACAATTCGACGAACTCTTGCTGTACCAGCTAACATGTCATTGAGCATTAACGGTAACTCTTCACGCATGCGACTGTATTCCAGTCCACCCACATAAAACTCGCCATGGGCCTGGTAGTGCTCTTCTAAAATTTCTTCAATATCTTGAAAGGTATCGTTTAATACCGGTAAGTTTAAGAGTAACAGGCTGATGGGGTTGTTGATTTCGTGGGCGACACCAGCAACTAATACGCCCAGTGATGTCATTTTATCCGCTTGTACAAGTTGTTGTTGTTGCAATTTTAATTCTTCGGTACGACGGCTAACCTGTTTGGTTAGGGTTCTATTCCAAATCATAATGCCCCCAAGAATAACGAACAATAGCACAGAGATAAGGGCGGTAATTTTTCCTATTGTTTTCCAAATAGCACTGGGGTCCTCTAAAGGGCCTAACCATTTATCGTAAATGGCCTGTTGGCGACCAGTATTAATCAGGATAGCAAGGCCTTCGCTGAACTGGGCTAATAATTCATCATTACCTTTCAGAACCGCATAACCATAATGCTGAGCTCCGAAAGGTTTGCCGACGGGAAGTAAATTAGAAAGCTCTAACTCTCGACCAAGGTACAGGCCAGGTAAATTCGCCACAATCGCATAATCATGCTGTCCTGAGGCCAATAAACGCAATGCGGCTGCATGGGTATCGACTAAAATTAGAGGTGAGTTTACACCTTCTTGTAATAGATAATCATGGGCGACCCCTCTTTTTTGAACAATGATATCCTTGCCTCTAAGATCCGAAAGTTGCGTTACCTTAGGATTCCCCTTGCGGGTGAAAATAGACTGGTGAATAATGGCGTGGGGAGGTGAAAATTGATAGGTTTTGGTGCGAGCTTTTGATTGTGCTATGCCTTGTAATACATCGATAGTACCTTCTTCAAGTTGCAAGCGTTTTTGATTCCAATCGCCGAGTTCAATTTTGACCTCCATTCCCATCACTTCAGCAATCGCCAATGTCAGTTCGGTATTGTAGCCATCCGGTTCTCCATCTTCGTTGATGAATTCATAAGGAGGGTAATTATGATCTCCAGCCACTAAGATTGTGCCCTCTGTTTCAAAGGCATAGCTATCAATTGCAAATAGCCCCCAGAGAGCGCACATGGGGATTACAAAAAGTGCGCGAAAAAATAGTCGCATACGTGGTCTCTTAGTTTGCTTAGCGTTGTTTAACATGCGATCTGTCGTATATTCATTCAGCGGAAGAACACAATAATATAAAGAATTGGAGAGTAAGATGACGATTAATTTATAAATAACATTTATTGTTAGGGCTGTCATATTTTTGTAAGGGTTTGCATGTAGTTTCCATAATACAAATTACTTTATGGAAGCCGAATTATGTCAAATAATGCTCAAGCGATACTGCCGGAAAAGGGCTCGTATCAAAATACCCTGCAATGGGTAATGGTTGCTGTACTCGTATATTTATTGATTTGCGCTGTGGGTATGATTGGTGGTGGCTTTAAAATGGCGGCTGGTGGTCATGCTAAGGAATTGTTTGCTTTTGCGAGTAACCCTTTTGCTGGATTAGTGGTTGGCATTGTGGCAACCGCATTGATTCAATCTTCTTCTACAGTGACCTCTATTATCGTTGGTTTAGTGGCAGGAGGACTGCCTGTAGAAATCGCTGTTCCTATGGTGATGGGGGCAAATGTGGGGACCTCTATCACGAATACTATTGTCTCCTTAGGGCATGTAAGAGCGAAAGATGAATTTAAACGGGCCTTCTCAGCGGCCACCGTGCATGACTTTTTTAACTTACTGTCGGTGTTGATTTTTCTACCACTTGAGATCGCTTTTGGGTTATTAGAAAAAATTGGCGGTATGTTTGCCGGTCTGTTTTACGGCGCTGGAGATTCCTCTATAAAAGGCTTTAATTTTGTGAAAGCCGCTACGGCACCTGTTGTTGATATCTTTAAAGGCGTAGCAAAGCCTATGGGGGACCAAGCAGGAGGCATTATGATGATCGTTCTGGGTATTATCCTGATCTTCATTGCGATTACCTTAGTGGGTAAACTGCTGAAAAAACTCATGGTAGGCAAAGCAAAAGACATTATGCATACGGCGATTGGTCGCGGCCCTTTATCGGGGATTGCCTCTGGTACCTTAGTGACGGTATTGGTTCAATCCTCTTCAACAACCACGTCTTTAATGGTTCCGTTAGCCGGGTCTGGTGCATTCAAGCTTAAGGAAATTTATCCCTTTACCTTGGGGGCAAATATAGGTACTTGTGTGACGGCGGTGCTTGCGGCAACGGCGGTAACCGGCAATGCCGAAGCCGCGTTACAAATTGCCTTTATACATCTGGTTTATAATATTTTAGGTGTTCTCGTTATTTATGGTATTCCAGCGTTAAGGCATTTACCTATAAACGCAGCGGAATCGTTGGGTGGTATTGCTTCGGAAAACAAGTTTGCAGCACTGGGCTATATTTTAGGTGTCTTTTTTATTCTTCCCGCTGTCTGTCTTGGTGTGAGCAATATTATTTAATTGAAGGAGTGTAGTGTGAATGATTTTCAAGTGTTAACGAATGAACGTTTAAATAAATTAATTGATGAAACTCAGACAACGTTAACTGAGTTAAAAGAGGAAATGAAGCGTCGCGAGCAGCTTCAAAAAGAACATGAAATTATGGATCTCGATGAACATATGAAGAATACGGAGATCAGCCTCGCGACGATCCGTAACTTTATTAATTATTTGATGGAAAATTCAAAAAAACGATAACAATAGAATGCAATAAGGCATTGAAAAAACGCCCTTTTTCTCATTGAAAAAGGGCGTTTTTTTATTCTGTATGTGTTGCTTATCATGCAGCAAAGAGACATAAAAAAGCCTGTCAATATTAGACAGGCAAGCAAGGTCATGTGGGGGTCATCAACATGACTTGAGAGTTAATCATAAAGGTTCAGTCTTATTATTAACCTTCTCTGAAAGAGAATACTATTAGACCTTTGGACTAGGCTTTTTTACGAGATTCAATTAAGAAAGGGGCAGGGAGATAAAAACACGGCTTGTTTCTTTCTCCGTCGCGGCTTTAGGAGGATTACACTTTATATTGTGCGAGTTCTATGAGTGTTACTTGATGTGTTTCTATTAGTGTGTCTATCAAGGGTTTGATCTCTTCTATTGCTTGGTTCGATTCACAGGCCATCTCAATGGCTCTTAACTGTGATGCGACTAATATGGCACCAATAGACTCGGCATTACCTGCAAATCGATGTGCTTCTTCACCAATTTCATAACTGTCTTGATTGTGTAGCTCTGTTTGTAATTGAGCGATGGATAACTGACTATTTTCTTCAAAAAGGAGAATTAAACGTGTCAGCCTTTGTTCTCCTAGGGCGGTTTTGTGAGATTGCAACAGCGGCGTGTCTATTAATAAGGATTGGCTTTCTTTAAAAGTCATAGAAGGTCCTTCTTGATCTTTATGTTGAAATACGTGCTGTTCAATCACTTGATAGAAGAGTGCCATGTTAAAAGGCTTAGGCACAACAGCCGACATACCTGCGGATAAACATTTTTTTAGACTGTGTGAATTTACATTGGCGGTTAATGCCACTATAGGAGTGGCTTTGTTAATAGAGGGGGTATTTCGAATATAGCGGGCGACATCGTAACCGCTTAACTTAGGTAAATGGATGTCGAGCAAAATCAAATCATAGCGATTTTGCTCGGCCATTTTAATCGCTTGCTCACCATCTTCTGCGAGATACACCTTATGGCCATCAGTTGTCATCAATTCCATCATAATTTGCACATTAATGGGCGTATCTTCCACAATCAAAATAGCCAGCGGACGACTGGATAATCTCGCCTGACTTTTCGCGAGAGGGTCTTCATTGTCCTTGATAAGGTTTTTTTCTTTTGGTTCTAATGGAATGTTAAACCAGAATAAGCAGCCTTTATCTGCGTTGTTTTCAACACCTATTTCGCCTTTCATTGCCTCCACTAACCCTTTGGTAATTGCCAGTCCTAGCCCTGTCCCTCCGTATAAGCGAGTAATACTTTCATCGGCTTGACTAAAGCGTTCAAACACTCGTTCCAAATAAGACTCGGCAATACCTACACCAGTGTCTTTGACTTCTATATGAAGATATTCAAGATGATCAGTAGAGTGCTGTTGATCGACTTTTACACTAATATGGATTAGTCCATTTTGCGTGAACTTGATCGCATTAGATATCAGGTTTGCCAAGATTTGACGCAAAGCACTGTCGCTACCTAAATAATTGTAAGCTAACTTCTCATCAAGACTGTACTGTATTTCACTGCCCTGTTGTTCGGCTTTCGCTGAAAATAATAAGCAGCTTGATTGCACGACTTTTTTGACTGAGAACAGGCTGATCTCAGGGGAGTAAGATTTTTCTTCTAAACGAGCATAATCTAAAAGACCATTTAAAATTGACAGTAAACCTTCACCAGATTGATAAATTACATCTAATTTTTGATGATGTTCCTGAGTCAGTAGTGGGTCTCTGTCTAATAACTCAACCATGCCTAATATGCCATTTAAGGGCGTTTTGATTTCATGACTCATGGTCGCAAGAAATTGGCTTTTCGCTTGGTTGGCCATTTCGGCTTTTTCTTTTGCGTTTTGTAGACTTTGGGTGCGTTTTTGAACTCGTCGTTGAAGCTGATCTCTATGATAACGTAACTCTTCTTGGATCTTATCTCGATGGGAGATGTCTTCTAAAATAGCTTGTCGCATTTCATTAATGGAATACACGACCTCATCAATTTCATCCGGTGGATTTTTGGCTTTTCGAAAGGGAAGCTCAAGAGGGCGTTCTAGGTTTCCGGTACTGGCTTGACGAGTATAAAGTGCCATAAATTCTAAATGACGTGTAACCATTAAATGTACAATAACCAATAGTATTAAGCCAGTAATGACAACCATTAATACCTGATATAAGCCAATTTGAATGGCGGTATGAAACAAGCCTGTTTTGATAGCTTGAAGATCATAATACACAGTGAGCTGGCCAAGTAAGCGATCAGGTTTGCCGCTGTTAGGGTAGTAAATTAGGAATTTTGTGCCAGTGGACTCTTTTTCTTTTAGTACATCTGGATTACCGACAACAATGTCTTCCTCCCAATGGTTTGTGTGTAAGGCAACGGTTTCAACATTAGAAAAGTTAAGAATGCCTTTGAGTTGCAACTTAATTTGTTCATGATTTAAATCCCATAAACTTTTACGGATGCCGTCAAGGTGTGAAGAGGCGATATAATCGGTTTGGCGAGTTAAGTTGGCGGCTTCCTTTCGGTAATCACTGTAGACTTGGATGGAGGTTAGCAGAATCGCAAGCAAAGTACTAAATAGCAGCAGGGTTAAAAAAATACGAGCGGCTAGGGGATGTGAATGCCGTATAGCAAAAAAAGAATCTCTATGAAATGAGTCGAGTTTTACTTTCATATTTACGCCCTAGGGTATGAGGATGATATTTTGACTGGTTACGTCACTATTTATATATCGCTGTGTAAAGTGCTGAATGCCTTTTTCAACGGCATTACCTTGTTTTAGCTTAATTAGGGCGTTATTTAATTCGGTAGTGCGTTCCATCAAGGGAGAGTGATGAGAAATACCAACATACCAATAGTCCGAAACAATGGGGTTGGGGAGGCTTTCAATACTGTTTTCATAATCTAGCTTTTTGACTTGTAATGCGCCCCCGATGACGCCTAATGGCATAATATCAATCCGTTGAATTCGTAATTTATGGATATTCTGTTCTCCAGAAGAAACAAATTCAATGTTTAAGTATTCCCGTATTTTTTTATCGACCTCATCCCCAAAACTGTCACTAAAAAGAATACCGGCTTTGAGTCCTTTTAAATCTTCCCACTTGTCGGAAGTGATAGGTTTTTTCTTATTGTAATAGAGTGTGATGGGTTCAAGTACTATGGGCTCATCAAGATACGACATAAACTTTAGCCGTTGTTCGGTTCGATAAGCCGCGACAACAACGTCAATATTCCCAAGTTCAGCTTCCTTTAAACATCGACGCCAATTGCTGTCTTGCTCCGTACTGACGCTATAACCTAATGAGCTGATCATTTTCTCGACGAGTGTTGGGGCTACGCCAATGATATGACCTTCTTCTATCCAAGATATAGGTGGGTAATCAGGGCTTCCGCATACCGTAATAACAGGCAAACCATTGTTTTCAGCAAAGCCAGAGCAAGAAGTGAAGAAAAGCATGCTGGCAAGACATTTAAATGAAAACAGCTTGTTCACTCGAGAAACTGCTCAGTATTATTAGGTGAATACAAATAGCCTATACCGTGGACAGTGATAATAAGATTTGGGCAATGAGGATCTTGGGCTAATTTGCGTCGAATGCGTCCGACTAAAACGTCAATGCTGCGATCAGTGGCATTCCATGCCCGGTTTTTGAGCCGATTCATTAACTGGTCTCGCGTCAAGGGAGATTCGGCGTTGTCAATGAAGGTGGAAAGGAGTTGGAATTCGCCTTCGGTGAGTTGAATTGCTTCACTATTTTCTTGTTGCAAAACTCGTCTAGCATTGTCTAATTGCCAAGTGCCAACATCGCGAAATACAGGTTGAGTGCTGGCTTTGGTGTTTTTTCTAAGTTTCTTTACCCGTCTAATTAAATTTTTACAGCGGGCCAATATTTCTCGTGGGTTAAAAGGTTTTACAACGTATTCATCGGCACCACATTCTAGCCCGATAATTCGATCAATATCGTCTTGTTTACCGGTGACTAAAATAATGCCAATTTCAGACTGGGTACGCAGCTCTCTTGTTAGGGTTAAGCCATCCTTACCGGGGAGACGTATATCAAGTAATATAAGGTCAAAATTTTGCTGTTGCAGTTCCGCCTCGGCGGCTTCTGCGGTTTCCACACCAGTGACTTGATAGCCCTCTTGTTCAAAGTAGCTAACTAAGGTTTCTCGTGTCACGATAGAGTCATCAACGACGAGTATTTTTGCATCTAGGATAAGCTCTTGCATGTAACCTTTTTCTTATAGAAGAATTATTTTGTAAGCTATTTGACTATAGCAAGTAAATAAAGAAAACATAACCGTTGCCGTAGCACACATTGATAATGGCTTGTTAATAGTATGAACAAAATGTAAACAGTGTGTTTTTTTAGGTATCAATCCGACTTGACCTTTTTTACTTCCGCTCTATTTATGACCTGAATGGGGACGGTTAAACGAAAAATAGTCACCCGCTTAGTCGTTATTTTATGGGTAATATAATTGATCAATCAATAGGCAGAAAGCCTTATTCTTCTTGACCTAACACCTTGTAATCGAGCAGCCTATTTAGACTTTAATGGATGAATCTCTGGCTGATTTCTGTTTACCATTCTCTATAACCTAGTGTTTTTCACAATGTTAGTACAATCTATTACGACTTGTTTGCGACCTCCTTAGTACTTCCTGTTAGAACTATAAAGATGAATTAAAAGTATTGCTAAAACAGCTTGTCTATCTCTGTTTATTACGAGCAAAAAGACTGTTTTAACAATTTCATTTAATGCTGCAAAGCATCTTTTAAAGCGCTGTTTATTAAGCTGAGCGTCAGCGTTTTGATAAAAATAATAACCTGAGGAAGTGAAAATGTCAGAAACTAAAAGAATAAGTGGAACGAGTCGGCCTAGCCTTCTGCTGGCACTAATTCCAGTCGTACTTACTTTATTTGTATTAGGCATACAAATTTTCTATTTTGGTGATTTTACTCCCCATGTACCCTTAGCCATCGGTCTCGCGATTACCTCTTTAGTTGGAGTGAAGCTGGGGTTTAAATGGAAAGATATTGAAGAAGGAGTGTTTCACGTCATTCATATCTCTCTGCCTTCGGTTTCCGTACTGATTTGCGTTGGTATGATTGTTGGGGTTTGGATTGCCAGTGGTACCGTGCCAACGCTTATTTATTATGGCTTAACCTTATTGTCACCAGAAATCTTCTTAGCGGCAGCGATGGTGTTGTGTGCGGTCGTCTCTTTATCTCTTGGTACGTCATGGGGAACAGTGGGTACGGTTGGTTTAGCGCTTATGGGAATCGGTGCCGGTTTTGATATCCCAATGTATTGGACGGCTGGCGCGGTTGTTTCCGGTGCTTTCTTCGGAGATAAAATTTCGCCGCTTTCTGATACCACTAATTTAGCACCAGCGGTAACCGGAACGGATGTGTTTTCTCATATTAAAAATATGATGCCAACGACCGTACCGGCGATGTTGATCGCCTTTGTTATTTACCTAATCGCTGGCTTTAGTTTTATTGATACAGGTGATGTGTCTTTTGCCAAAATCAATACGATTACCACGACTTTAGAAAATAACTTCACAATTTCTGCCTGGTTATTATTACCTGCGCTCTTGGTTATTATTTTAGCTGTGAAGCGTATGCCTCCGATCCCATCTTTGTTTGCTGGTGTTTTAGCTGGTGGTATTACAGCTATGTTTACCCAGGGCAGTGGTTTACATGAAGTATTAACCTATGCGAACAGTGGTTACTCCATTAGTACTGGCGTGGGCGAAATTGATAGTCTATTAAATCGTGGTGGTATCCAATCTATGATGTGGACGATTTCTTTAGTGCTAATCGCATTAGGGTTTGGCGGTGCTTTAGAAAAAACCGGTTGCTTAGAGACGATTATTGCGTCGATTATGACGAAAGTGAAAACCTTCAAAGGTGTGCAAACCGCCGCGGTATGTACCTCAATTTCAACTAACTTAGTCGCAGGTGACCCGTACTTATCGATTGCTCTTCCTGGTCGTATGTATGCCCCCGTTTACCGTGGTATGAAGTATTCTACGCTTAACCTTTCCCGCGCTATTGAAGAGGGTGGAACATTAGTTTCTCCGCTGATTCCATGGAACGCTGGCGGTGCCTTCGTGATCAGTGCTCTAGGTCTTGGTATTGCAGAGGGTAATATTGAAAACCTAATGTATATTCCTTTAGCGTTTGCTTGTTGGGTGTCTCCTGTATTGGGTATTTTATATGCTCAACTGGGTCTGTTCTCCCCAAAAGCAAGTGAAGAAGAGTTACGTAATTGGGAAAAAATGGGTGAAGAATCAATGGATCTGTCTAGCCTTCGTAGTTAACCTTTTTAGGATTTAAAAAACAACGTTTCTTGACGTGACCCCCAATAGTTGGAGCATCCAATTATTGGGGGTTTTTTGTGTCTCAAAATTGATCTTATCTAGATGTAAATCGTGTCTAATCTTCTATTTTATAGCCTGATTTCTATTCAGATTTCATTGATTGTAAATCAATTCATTCATTTTTAGCCGCTCTTATTCCGCCAGTTTTGAACCTTTATCAATCTTCTTGGTGATATGAATTTTACTAATTATTTTTTTGATAACGACAGCCTTTTTTTGCGTTGAGTGCATTTTTTCATCTAAAAATTGTCTTTTCAACATGTATTTTTGGTTAAAAAAGCTTCACATATATTAATAATGTGTCATTATACGGGAATATTAAGTGTTCATGTTTCGTATTACGGAATATTGGTTTATTGATAACAGCATTCTTTATAAAAATAATTGTTGAGAGTCATTATGTATCAGTCATTGAAAGAAAGAGTTTTAGATGCCAATTTGCAGTTGCCTCAATATGGCTTAGTCACTTTTACATGGGGAAATGTGTCGGAAATAGATCGTGAGAAAAATGTGATCGCGATTAAACCATCGGGTGTAAGTTATAAGGATATGACGGCTGACGACATAGTGATTGTTGATTTAGACGGTAACCGGGTAGAAGGACAGTTAAATCCTTCTAGTGATACCGCGACACATATTGAGCTTTATAAAGCGTTTTTGGATATTGGTGGCATTGTCCATACTCATTCGCGAAATGCCACGATTTGGGCTCAAGCAGGAATGGATATCCCGGCTCTAGGTACGACCCATGCAGATTATTTTTATGGTGATATACCCTGTACTCGGATGCTGACAGCTGAAGAAATTGAGACAGAATACGAAAAGAATACTGGCATTGTCATTATCGAAGAGTTTCAAAAGCGGGCGATTACGGCAACGGCTTTGCCTGGTGTGATTATTTCTGGTCATGCTCCTTTTGCTTGGGGTAAGAATGCCTTTGATGCGGTGCATAATGCGGTAGTACTAGAAGAAATTTCTGCAATGGCAATTGGAACTCGCTCATTGAACCAAGATATACGTGTTCAAAAAGAACTCTTAGATAAACATTATCTGAGAAAACACGGAAAAAATGCCTATTACGGTCAAAAGTAAGGTGATGTATGTATAAATTATTGGCGCTTGATTTAGATGGTACTGTATTAAAATCGGACCATACTATCAGTCCTGTATTGATTGAAAAAATACAGCAGCTATCTCAGAAAATACCGGTTGTTATTGTAACAGGAAGACATCATACCGCCGCTCGACCGTATTACCTTCAATTAGGATTAAAGACTCCCATTATCTGCTGTAATGGAACCTACATTTATGATTATCAAAATGAAACTGTGTTGCAACACAACGCTATCTCTAAAGAAAAAGCTAAGCAGTTTGTTACTTTAGTTGAGCAGCATGATATGAAAGCAGTGATGTACGTTAAAGAGGCCATGTTGCATTCAGTGCAGCGTCCTTTAAATTACGTCAATGCTCTTTCTCTATGGGCCGATTCGTTTCCTGATGACATCAAACCTTGTATTAAAACAGTAGATAGTTTTCACGAAGAGATTGTCAATAACGAATATATTTGGAAATTTGTTGTAGAAGGTGGTCAGGTTGATCATTTTCTTGAATTACCATTTGTTAAGAATAATTTTAGTGCTGAGCCTTCTTGGATTGACCGTGTTGATATCTCTAACGTAGGGAATACGAAAGGGGCGGCGCTGGATAAATACCTAGCTAAAGAAGGGTTATCTTTTCGTCAGGTGGTTGCCGTTGGGGATAACCATAATGATATTAGTATGCTGCAAAAAGCGGGTATGGGTGTGGCTATGCTGAATGCGGATAATGTCGTACAAGCGCAAGCTGATTTAGTGACCTCAGCCACCAACGATGATGATTATGTTCTTGCCGGAATCATTGATAAATTTTTTTATGGCGCCTAAGGCAAAAGTATCTGACTTTAAAATAATAACGACTTATTGGTACAAAAGAAGATGAATTACTTTATTGGATTGGATTCTGGTGGCACTTTTATGAAGGCCGCGCTCATAGACAGCAATGGCCGGCAATTGGCGTTATCAAAAGTGCCTGCAAAGGTATTGAATACACGTCAAGGCTGGGTTGAAAGAGGTTTAGATGATTTATGGGACGATGCGAAAAAAGCCATTATCGCCTTGCTTGCTTCCGTAGAGATCCCTGCTCATCAAATCAAAGGCTTAAGCATTTCAGCACAGGGGAAGGGGGCGTATTTACTGGATAAACATGGACGCAATTTGCGCAATGGTATTATCTCTTCTGACTCCAGATCGCTCTATATAGTAAAACAATGGCAAGAACAAAATATCCCTGAAAAAATATACCCAGTGACATTACAAACCCTTTGGACTGGGCATCCAGTATCGATTATTCGCTGGCTTAAAGAGAATGAACCAGAGAATTACGCCAATATCGGTTCAATTTTAATGGCTCATGATTATATTCGCTATCGTCTTACCGGTGAAACTCAGGCCGAACTGACGAATATGTCAGAGAGTAATTTCTTTAATTCATTAACGGGTGAATACGATTTTAGTCTATTGGAAACATTTCAAATAGAAGCGGTTTGGTCGGCTTTACCTCCTATTATTAAACCAGATGAACTGGCAGGCTATGTGACTGAAAAAGTGGCTAAGGAGACCGGATTAGAAATTGGAACACCTGTTTTTGGCGGCCTATTTGATGTGGTTTCAACCGCAATTTGTTCTGGTATTAGTGGAAGTTCTAATACTTTGAATTATGTAATGGGGACCTGGTCTGTAACGTCGGGTATTGCCTCAGACGTGCTTCCAATGACGCATAATTATGTGTACGGGCATTATGTATTAGAGAATCAATACATAATTCATGAAGCCAGTCCAACATCCGCCAGTAATTATGAATGGTTTGCTGATTATTTAGGAGCAGACGGGGAATTTGATCATCAGGCGAATCAACAATTAGTCGCCGCCTTGCCGCCAGCTCAGAGTGATTTGTATTTTGTGCCTTTTTTATATGGTTCAAACATGGGGTTGGGTATTAAATCCGGTTTTTACGGTCTTCAATCTCATCATACTAAAGGGCATTTAATTCAGGCCATTTGGGAAGGTATTTTATTTTGCCATAACTTGCATTTAGATCGAATGCGTACACGCTTTCCAAACGCGAAGGTATTGCGTGTTACTGGGGGATCCACGGCATCAGATGTTTGGATGCAGATGCTCGCTGATTTAACGGGAATGACGCTGGAAATACCAAGTATTGATGAAACCGGGTCTCTTGGGGCGGCATTAATTTCTATGGTAGGAGCCAAAGAATACGCTTCTATTAATGAGGGCTTAGAAGCGATGCAAATTGATGCTAAATGTATTCAAGCGAATCCTGAGCATTTCGATCAATATCAGAAAAAATATCAAGGCTACTTACGATTAGTCGGATTTTTTAAAGCATTTGAGGAACAGAAGAATGACTAAGCCATTATTACAGATTGCACTTGATGCAACGAACATTCAGAAAGCAATGGACTCGGTTGAAAACATCGCCTCTTTTGTGGATGTGATTGAAGTCGGGACCATTCTTGCGTTTGCGGAAGGCGTTGGTAGTGTCTCCTTACTAAGAGCGAAATACCCTCAGCATATAATCGTATGTGACATGAAAATTACGGATGCCAGTGCCATTCTAACCAAAATGGCTTTAGAAGCAGGGGCTAATTGGGTTACAGTCAGTGCTGCTGCGCATATTGAAACCATACGTTCGGCTTATAAAGTAGCGCAATCTTATAATGGAGAAGTGCAAATTGAACTTTATGGCCATTGGACGTTAGAGGACGCTAAGTCATGGGTTAATATGGGTATTACACAAGCCATATATCACCGTTCGCGAGATGCTGAATTAGCTGGGGTTACTTGGACTGATGAGGATCTTACAAAAATGAAAGCGTTATCAGATTTAGGTATTGAACTGTCTATTACTGGCGGTATTGTGCCAGAAGATTTGTCTTTATTTCAAAATATAAAAGTAAAGGCTTTTATTGCCGGGCGGGCATTGGCGAGTGAACAAGGGGAAACGATAGCCGCATCTTTCCATAGTCAAATCGCTAAATACTGGTAGGTACGAATGAGTGAGCAAATTAAGTCATTGTTAAAATCATTAAGTGTTCTGGAATTCTTAGGTAAATACCCAAATGGTGCATCACTGCAACATATTTCACAAGAAACGGGTATGACGAAATCTTCTGCCCATCGAATTTTGTCTACTTACGAAAGTGCTGGTTATGTTACTCAGCTTTCCAGTGGACGTGACTATCGACTTACGATGAAATTACTTCATGTCGGTCAGAGCGCCATCAACTCAGATGTAACGGGTATGTTAAAACCCTATTTGACGCATTTGTTAGAAACCATAAATGAGACCATTAACTTTTTGGCTTTTGATGGTGACAGCATTATTTTTAAAGATAAGTTGGAACCCAGCAATGCATCATTTCGTACTCGGACTTATGTTGGCTTACATTCCCCTGCCTATTGCTCCGCTGCCGGAAAGTGCTTTTTAGCGTTTGCTTCTGATGAAGTGAGAGAAGCTTATTGGCAACGTAATACTCATATTATGAAACCACTTACTGAAAATACTATTCTTGAGAAAGATGCGTTTTTTGACGTCCTAGATCAAGTGAAAGAACGTGGTTTTGCTATTGATGACGAAGAGAATGAGGCGGGAATTTCCTGTGTTGCTATTCCTGTCTTTAATAAAGACAAAATGCCTATTTATGCGATTAGTGTGTCTTCCTTATCGCCAAAAATGGCTCGGCTAGGTTTTTCAGAGTTAGCAGCACGTCTCAGAGAAACCGCCATACAAATTGAACACAAGCTTTTTTAAGGCGAAACTCTTTAAGGTGAAATAATGATTCATTTCGAGAATAAATTCCGTTTAGGTATCTATGAAAAAGCGTTACCTGCGGATCTTAGTTGGCGTGAGAGACTCTCAAAAGCAAAAGAGCTCGGTTTTGATTTCCTTGAGATTTCGGTTGATGAAACGGATGCAAGGCAAGCCCGTCTTGATTGGAGTGATGAAGAAATCTATAAGCTTAGGGATTTATGTATCGAATTTGATATGCCATTACAATCGATGTGTTTGAGTGCTCACCGTAAATATCCATTTGGATCTATGGATAACGCTATTAGAGAGCGCTCTTTTGACATTATGGAAAAAGCCATCGCGCTGGCGTTTAAATTGGGAATTCGCTGTATTCAAATGGCGGGTTACGATGTGTATTACGAACCTCAGTCAGAAGAGACTCACCGACGGTTTGTTGAAGGCATGCAGAAAGCCACAAAAATGGCAGAACGTGCCGGAATTATGTTGGGAGTAGAGATTATGGATACTCCATATTTAAATTCCCTTAGTAAGTTTGAAGTACTAAAGCGTGATATACCTTCACCGTTTTTTATGGCTTATCCTGATGTAGGCAATATTTCTGGCTGGAACCACCATGTGCCAACAGAACTAAAATTAGGGCAAGATCATATTGTTCAAATCCACTTAAAAGATACCTTGCGTGTCTCTCCCGAATGTAAAGGCCAGTTTCGTGACCTTGTGATAGGCGAAGGCGAAGTGGATTTCCACAGTATTTTCAAAACATTAGCCGAGATTGACTATGCAGCGCCTTTTGTTATTGAAATGTGGGCTCAAAATGAAAACTGGTTTGACGATATTAAGAAGGCCAAAGAGAGGTTAATTACAATCGCTCATGAGGCTGGATTAGCGCTTTAACTTTTCTGCCTGTTACCCCAATGCTAAGCCTCTTTCTCGTGTCTGAGGGGCTTAGCCGCATGTTGTATGTAGATCTTAGCGGACTTTAACTTATAAATAGCCGCTTATTGCTATGGCCTAGTGGCTCATACGTGAGCTTTCTAGCGGCTTAACCCTTTCCTCTCATCTACTTTCAAGTTCCTATGAATTACGGCATTTCCTAATGCCTCCATCCGTGATGGGCGCATGTTATGTATTTTGTTTATTTTTTAGTAGTACCTAAAGAGCCCGTTTCACCTAGAGATATAGGTGACTTTTGTTCGTGAAATTTTGCTTATAAATTAAGGGATTAAGAATTTGTGCTTCAGTTTAATGAAAAAAATAGAAAAAATCGATTAAAAAAGCTTCACATTATCTCTTTATATGTCATTATACGGAAAAACAATAATTAATTATTCCGTAATGCGGAACATTTGAAAGGTTTTTACTATGCCTACAATTTCTTTAGACGAATTACATAATACTTATGAAACCATACTGATAAGCCGTGGTATGCCATTAAGTTCGGCTTCTCGTCTGGCGGGTGGTTTTGTGGAAATGGCCAATGAAGGCGTTTACTCCCATGGTATCAATCGTTTCCCTGTTTTTATTGGTCAAGTTGATAAGGGACAAATTCAACTGAATGCGGTGCCTAAATGCGTCAATAGTATGGGAGCGCTAGAACAATGGGATTGCCAGTATGGTCCTGGGGTGTTGAATGGATTGATTTGCGCTGATCGTGCTATGGAACTAGCGCGTGAATATGGCATTGGTATGGTTGGTATGCGTAATTCGAATCATTGGATGCGTGGCGGTGCTTATGTATTACGCATGGCTCGTCAAGGTTTTGCAGGAATTGCGGCGACCAACTCCATTGCGGTAATGCCGGCTTGGGGTGGTAAAGATCACCGTATAGGAACAAACCCTCTTATTATGGCTATTGCTGGTGATCCTCCAGTGGTGGTTGATTGCTCTATGTCCCAATACTCTTATGGTCAACTGCAAAACTACGTACTTGCAGATAAAGAGTTACCGGTAGTTGGTGGCTATGATAACAATGGTGAATTGACAACCGATGCTAAAATTTTGTGGGAAAACAAGCGTATTTTACCAATGGGATTCTGGAAAGGATCATCTATGTCGATTGTTCTCGATATGATGCTTACGGCTATTTCTGGTGGTAATTCCGTTCCCGCTATTACGGAAGATCAAGATGGCGAGTTTGGTGTGTCTCAATTTTTAATTGCAATCGATTTAAGCAAGACAATGGAGCAGAGCCAGTATGTGGCTGAGATGAAGCGTATACGAGATTATGTATTGTCTTCAGAGCCAGCTGAAACGGGTGAAGTATCGATTGCAGGGTCTAGAATTCAAACTTACATAGATAAGCATACACAAGCTGGTGGCATTGAGATTAATGATCAAATTTGGCAGCAGATAACGGCGCTAATGAACTAATTTACTGAGTTTTCAAAATAAACTAGATATTGAAATAATAAAAATAATATTAGTGAGGTGTGTCATGGCCGTTATAAGTGAGCCAAAAAAGACAGATACAGCATTACTGCAATTTCGCAATATTACTAAAAAATTTGGTAACAGCATCGCTGTGAATGATGTTTCATTTGATGTGCATTCTCACTCTGTGGTGGCTCTACTAGGTGAAAATGGTGCAGGCAAATCAACGTTAATAAAAACGTTAGCGGGAATTCATCAGGAAAACTCGGGTGAAATTCGTTACCAAGGAGAATGTCTTGATAAAAAATCTCGTCAACATGATGAGATTGCTTTTATACACCAAGATCTTGGTCTAGTCGATTGGATGACGGTGTCGGAAAATATGGCGTTATCCATGGGGTATTGTAAGAGAGCAGGCTTGATAGATTGGAAGGCAACCAATCAACGAGCGGCAGATGCTCTCGCCACGGTAAATGCTGACATAGATCCTCGCACCCGAGTGTTTCGTTTGTCTCGGGCCGAACAATCCTTGATAGCCATTGCTCGAGCCGTCTACTGTAATGCCAAAATACTTATTTTAGATGAGCCCACAGCGAGCTTGCCAGCGGCGGATGTAGAGCGATTATTTGTTGTTATTAGGGATTTACGCAAAAAAGGGGTAGGGATGATCTATGTCTCCCACCGACTTGACGAAGTAATGGAAATCTCCGATAGCATGGTCATCATGAGAGATGGTTGCCTAGTTGCAGAGTGTGAAACGGAAGGTGTAGAAGCGAAAGAACTCGTGGAAATGATAGTTGGCTCTGAACAAAAGGAATTTAAGCAATCAACAATTGATCCAAATGCCGCCATTATTTTACAGGCGACTGATTTTGAAGCCGGTAATGTTGGTCCTGTCAATTTTGATGTTAAAAAAGGAGAAATTCTAGGGTTAATTGGTTTACGAGGAGGCGGTCAAGGTGAAGTCGGACGGGCACTTTTTGGTGACTATCCCGTGTTTGGTGGCACGCTTGCTCTTGAAGGCCAACAACTAGAGTTTGATTCTCCTCAAGCCGCTATTCAGGCTGGTATTGGCTATGTAGCAGGTGAACGCTCTGAAAACCTGGCAATGTCTATGTCAGTTCAAGATAACCTTTTTCTGAATCCTTTACTGGGACAAGCTTCTTTTTCTCCATTAATGGTCTTGTCAAAGAGACTGGGGTGTCAAAAGCGCTTATTGAGCGTTTCGATGTTCGACCAAGTGATCCTGATCAAGCTGTTGAAAACCTAAGTGGAGGTAATCAACAAAAAGTGATTATGGCACGTTGGCTGAATTTGAATAAAAAAATCTTAATCTTAGATGAGCCAACCGCTGGTGTTGATGTGGGGGCAAAATCTGAAATTTACGATTTATTAAAGCAAGCGGTACAAAACGGGTTAACCGTCATTGTCGTATCAACAGATTTTGAAGAAGTCGAGAAAATTTGTAATCGCTGTTATGTATTTAGCAAAGGAAAAATTCATAAAGAGCTAGCCTCGGATGAAATTACTTTTGCCAATATGTTAAAAGTTGCTTCGGCGGATGGCGAATAAAAATAGACACTGAGTTTCTGTTGTTGATGAATGTAAAAAATAATAATCAAAAGAGAGCATACAATGAGTACTTCAATTAAATCAACGGCTTTAGAGCCGGACTACAATGATAAAGACGAGGATAAAGGTGGCATTTTATCGCATATTGGTCGTTATCTTCCTGTGTATGGTTTACCTGTTTTAACGTTTTTATTGGTCGTGTTTTTTTCCGTATTATTGCCAGACACTTTTCCCACCCTATTAAACTTGAGATCTATTTTAAGTGATAAATCCATCATAGCTATATTAGCTTTAGCGGCGATGGTTCCTATGCTAACGGGGAAAATCGATCTGACGGTGGGTTACGGGATTGTTCTTTGGCATATTTTAGCCATCAGTTTACAAACCAAATTTGGGATGAGTTGGCAGATGGCTGTGGTGGTTGTATTAATTTGTGGCATGTTGTTTGGCTTATTGAATGGTTTACTGGTTGAAATGGCGAAAATTGATTCCTTTATCGCTACTTTAGGGACCGGTACAGTGATTTATTCTGTCGCACTTTGGTATACCGGTGGCCGTCAGGTAATTGGTTCTTTGGAAGCCGATTTTTATGCCATTTCAAACTCCTTCATTTTTGGTCTACCTGCCCCCGCTTTTTATGTATTAGGTATTGCTATATTGCTTTGGATCATTACCGAGCGCTTGCCTCTAGGACGTTGTTTGTATGCCATTGGTGCTAACCCAAGAGCCGCTGACTTGAATGGTATTCCATCTCGTAAATACGTAATTGGTGCTTTTGTTACTTCTGGTTTATTGACGGCATTAGCCGGTGTTATTTTGGCCGCTAAGTTGCGTATCGGCCAAGCGAATGTGGGACTAGAGTTTTTATTACCCGCTTTAGTTGGGGCATTTCTTGGATCGACAACAATCCGCCCAGGACGAGTGAATGTATTAGGTACCATTATTGGGGTAACCATTCTTGCGGTGGGGATTTCTGGTATTCAGCAATTGGGAGGCGCTTTTTATATTGAGCCTTTATTTAATGGCGCAACATTATTGATTTCCATCGGTATTGCTGGATATGCCCAACGCCGAGGAGGGAAAATAAAAAGGATGCTGAAAAAGGGCGATGATTAAAGCCGATATAAAGTAAATAAATATGAGTTAAGCACATTAATCTATCTTGAAGTAATAAAAAAATAAACTAAACGAGGTTATGATGAAAAAATATACATCGATTCTAAAATACAGTGCAGTCTCTTTATCCGTTTTCATGGCTGTAAATGCTCAAGCCTCAGCCGCTGATGATTTTGTCGCTATGGCTAAAGAAAAAGTACAAGCGGCAACCGTTCCTTATAATGAATGGGATGGCCCAACAACTGGGCCTAAAGCGGTTGCAGGTAAAACCGTTGTTTTCTTAGCGTCAGATATGAGAAATGGTGGCGTGTTAGGTGTCAGTAATGGCGTTCAAGAAGCCTCTATATGGACAGGCTGGAATGTACGAGTGTTGGATGGTCAAGGTACGGTATCAGGACGTACGTCGGCTTTTAACCAAGCGATGGCATTAAAACCTGATGGTATTGTACTAGGCGGTTTTGATGTTAAAGAGCAATCGGCCGCATTGGAAGCGGCGGCGGCCCAAGGTATTAAAATTGTTGGTTGGCATTCAGCGTCTAAGCCAGGTCCTATTCCTGAGAAAAATATCTTTTCTAATATCACGACGAATGCAGACGATGTTGCTGAAATTGCGGCTTTAGCCGCGATTGCGGAATCCGATGGTAAAGCTGGGGTTGTTATTTTTACTGACTCAGCTTATGAAGTTGCGATTGCTAAGTCCGATGCGATGGCGGCTGTGATTAAGCAGTGTTCTGGCTGTACCTTAATTTCAGTTGAAGACACGCCGCTTTCTGATACATCTACTCGTATGCCACAGTTGACAACGTCATTGCTACAACGTAACCAAGGAACGTGGACGCATTCGTTAGGGATTAACGACCTGTATTTTGATTATATTGGTTCGTCATTAAATTCTTCTGGCTTACCTATGGATCAGCTACCTCGTAATTTATCTGCTGGTGATGGAAGCCAATCTGCTTATGCTCGTATTCGTGCTAATTTCAATCAAACAGGTACTGTCCCTGAGCCGTTGAATTTACATGGATGGCAAATTGTAGACGAACTGAACCGTGCTTTTGCAGGCGTTGCTGACAGTGGCTTCTCTACTCCAGTACACCTAGTAACTCCTGATAACATCAAGTTTGATGGTGGTGATCAAGATATTTTTGATCCAGATAATGAGTACAGAGAACATTACAAAGCCATTTGGAAATAGTTTAAGGCTTTTTCTTTTCTCCGACACGCTTTGCATTTTGTAAGGCGTGTCGTGAGCTTTTGAATAACAGACAAATATAGAAGACATGTTATGTTATCGATTGAAAAATTTGATTCAAGAATTGAACGTATCCTGCTATCTGATTCAATATTAGAAAAAGTGTGTACTGGCGCAACGTGGAGTGAGGGCCCTGTATGGCTAGAACCACAACAAACGTTGCTTTGGAGTGATATTCCTAATAATCGCATATTAAGTTGGAGCAGCGATAAGGGCATGACGGTTTGGCGATCTCCTTCTAATTTTACTAATGGGCATTATTTAGACCTTGATGGTCATCTCCTTCATTGCAGTCATGGCGGTCGATCTATTATCAAAACCGACCTGTTAAGTGGCAAGGTTTCCACCTTGGTTGATCAGTACCTTGGGAAGCGTTTAAATTCTCCGAATGATCTTGTGGTTAAGTCGGATGGCAGTATTTGGTTTTCCGATCCTCCTTATGGCATTTTGTCAGATCATGAAGGTTTCAAAGCAGATTCTGAGCAAGAAGGAAATTTTGTTTTTCGATACGATCCTCAATCCCAAGAAATTAAGGTGGTTTGTTCTAGTATTGAAGAACCGAATGGGTTGGCATTTTCACCGGATGAGGCGCTTTTATATGTTGCGGATACTTCTGCCGCTTTAAGAGAGGATGGTTCTGGAAATCATCATATTAACGTGTTTGATGTAGTAAATGGTGATCAATTGTCGAATGAAAGGTTATTCGCTGAAGTCTCTCCAGGGCTAGCGGATGGTTTTCGAATAGATGTTGAAGGTTGGCTTTATACGTCTTCGGAAGACAGTATTCAAGTGTATCACTATGATGGTAGCTTACTGGCTAAAATTTTCGTCCCTGAAAAAGTGTCTAACTGTACTTTTGCCGCAGATTATTCTAGCGGACATAATGGACATACCCTGTATATAACGGCATCGACATCCATTTATCGGATTCGGTTAAATACCAAAGGCTCTATGGTGAGCCGTTAGTGCTTTAACGATATAGAGCTTTATTGAGAAGGCATTTAGTGTATGAACTTTGAAGAATATTCGGCTGTATTATCGCAGTTTGAAAATGGAAAATTTACCTCAATTAAAGACGATTATAACGATATTTGTCATGCCCAAGACCGGTTGATTGCCGAGATGAGTAAACGTGGTGCTGAGGTCGCTGGTTGGAAAGTTGTTGAAGATGATGGTGTTCTTATCCTTTCTCCCATTTTTGATTTTCAAGTAATGGACCCAAAAGCATCAACGTTTTCTCAAGAGCAATTATTAGGAGTAGAAATAGAGCTGTGCTTTGCTTTTCATATTCCCGATCCTCTTAAGTCGAATAGAATAATTGAAGAAGAAATGGATCAACTGCAACCTTTGGCGGCTATTGAGCTTCTAAGACAAAAAATCAGCTCAGTAAGCCATTTAGCCTGCGATTTTTATTTTAATTACGGCATTCTTGTTGCTAAAGCGCCTGTTGAGAACGAGTTTACCCTTCATACGTCTAATAAAAGTACAGCAAATACGTTTATGTCGACAGAGTTAAGAAAGGACAAACTTTCTATGTTGAAATTAGGAGTGAAAGAGTGTCTACGAAGAGGGTTTGTTGATAGAGAATATTTCTTTATGACAGGTAATTTAAATGGACTTTTAGATACTCATACTTGTCTTGGAGAGAACACTGTAACAGCCGGTGATGAGGCGATAATTCATTTTACCATTCGTTAATACCATTCATTTATTTCGAAAAAATATATTATCTAGATACCAATCTTTGCTACAGCAAACGGTTGGTTTTTCTATAGAAGGTGTTTAATTATCTTTACTAAAAAATAGCATGAAACTTCATTATGACTTTGGCTCTGTTTGTTTTTTAGAGTACGGAAATTAAGGTTTCTGCTATCTTTAATAAAGCGTCCAAAGTAAAACTTTGTAGTCACAATGGGTTTCTACACTCAATGCGGTGTACATTAAGTTTATTGATCCCATTTGATAATGGTAAAAAAGATAAGTAGGTTTCTATCGGCATACATCTTGCTTAAAATGCGTGTTAATAAACAAGAGAAAAATTTATGTTTTTACGACCAAGGCTAAGATAAATGATCAATAAAAAGTGTATTGCCATCATATTATTAGCTATGGTCGCTGGTTTATACAGTATTTCTTTATATAAGGATTATTCTGCGGCTCAGGTTATCGAAGACACTCAAGCAGCACTGGTTGCTGAAACAACAAATCAAGCTAAGGCGATTGAAGCAAAAATCGCCAATAAAATATCATTATTAAAGTTTTTACTTTCAACTCCTCCAGTCATGGGAATAACACGCGCACTGAAAAATAATGGTATAGATGCTGAAGATAATACAACGCTTGAGCAATGGCAGCAGCGTTTAAGTATTATCTTCCAATCGTTAATCGAAAATGATGCGGATTTGATGCAGTTGCGCATTATTTTAACGGAAGATAAGGGGCAAGAATTTTTGAGAGTGGACCGTAATGGCGGTAAAGTCATTCGAGTTCCAGAAACGCGGCTACAGAATAAGAAGCGAGAGCCTTACTATCCTTATGCGTCTACTCTTGAATCAGGTGAAATATACGTTTCTCCCATTAACTTAAATGTGGAATACAATAAAATAGCCTATCCATTACAACCGACTTATCGCTTAGCTGTGCCTATTTTTTACATTGATGGTGTGGAACGATTGGGTTTTCTGATTATGAACGTGAATGCGGCCAGTATTCTCTCTGAATTAGAAAGTCACCCTAGCTTGGTAGATGCCTTATGGTTGCTAGATGAAGACGGTTATTTTATTTACCATGAGAATAAAGACCTACGTTTTACGCGCCAGCTTGCTCCGTCTAAAACGCTAAAAAATATTTTTACAATCAATGACTTTGGTCAAAATGGTTTACTCTCTATCACGAGTATTGAATCGAATGCCTCGAATTTTCTGGCTGATCGGCAAGTCGTTTATTCAGGGACAGATACTAACAGTCGGTTACTGCTTTATGGTGTCGTAAATCGCCACTCTGTTGATGAAAAAATAGCGTTGCGTCATCAAGAAATTTATTTGTTTTCGGGAATAACGCTTGCCGTTTTGTTAGTTGTATTGTCTATATTTTATCGAGCATTTAGTACTAGCCTACGTTTACACAACATTAACTCTACTTTCCAAGCGATTATTAGTGAATCGTCTAATGTGGTTGTGTGTATAAATCAGCATGGCAGAATAAAGACATGGAATCGTGCCGCTAGTAAATTATTTAATATACCGGAATTTACGGCTATCAATCACTCCATTGAGAAATGTATAAAACTAGAAAATAATAATATTATCGAGCTAATTAAAGGACTCAAAAAATCGGCAAGAGCGCAAACCTTTAACGATAAAATCATGGTGGGATCGCAGGAAAAGCATTTAAAAGTAAATATTTCTCCTATTTTTAATAGTTCGAATGAAGTTGATTCCTTTGCTTTGCAAATTCGAGATGTGACAAACGATGTTAATGCTGAAATATTGTTAAAACGAAATAATGCGGAGTTGGAAAGTAAAGTACAAGAACGCACAGAGCAATTAAAGCAGCACAGTGAGCAGCTTGAAAAAGCACATGACAAAGCATTAGAAGCAAGCCGAGCAAAAAGTAGTTTTATCTCTATTATTAGTCATGAAATGCGAACTCCATTAAATGGTATGGTGGGCACCCTTAGCTTGATTCGAAATGAAGCATTGAGCTCTAATCAAGAAAAATACTTAGAAATGGCCGAGCATAGTACTAAGATGCTGGCGATATTGATTAATGATGTGTTGGACCTATCTAAAATTGAATCTGGAAAGTTAGAAATTAATCAGCAAGAATTTAATCCTCATCAAATAATTGAGTCGTTAGTACTGCAGTATTCAGTTCGTACACAAGAAAAGGGCATCGAACTTATTTTGGATACGACTGAGCTTGTTCACACACAAATAACCGCGGATGTTAATCGTTTAAAACAAATTATTAATAATCTTGTTAACAATGCGATTAAATTTACCCATCGTGGTGAGATTATTATTAAAGCGCTATCTGAACGAACAAATTTGGATACGGTGAGAATCACTATTGAAGTTTTAGATACAGGAATTGGAATCGCTCAGGAGAATCAAAGTAAGCTCTTTCAGCCATTCACTCAAGAGACCGCAGGTATTTCTACTGAATTTGGCGGTACAGGATTAGGACTGTCTATCTGTCGGCAGTTATGTGAATTAATGGATGGATATATTGATTTTGAATCTGAGATTGGGTTAGGAAGCCGTTTCTTTTTTCATCTTGATACACCAGCTACACAAAGTAAAGAGCATCAGCCTACAGATATTTTACAAGGAAGCGGTGTTGGAATATTGGTAAGTAACAAATCACAGGCGAGTGTGTTGGAAAAAATGATTCATAGTATTGGAGGTAGAGCATATATTTTACCTTTTTCTAATATTGATTCATTTATTAAAAATGAAGAGAATCATTTTTTAATTATTGATTCAAGTATTAAGGAATATGCATTATCTATCTATAGTCAATCTCAAGATACATTGAAAAAAACACTTATTATTCTTGAATTAACAAAAGAGTCTTCTACAGCTAGAAAGAAAGATGAAGACTCCAATATTCTAAAGTTACAAAAACCTGTGTTACTCACTGAGTTAATGAAACTTACGAAAAAAAATATTACTGAAGATACTTTAATAGAGAATTTTGAACACATAACGGATGGTTATTCTATTTATAATTTGACTGGTCTGCGTCTATTAATTGTCGATGATAATAAGATAAATATTGAAGTTGCTAAAGGCTTTTTAAGTTCTTTAAATATGATCTTAGAAACGGCGGTAAATGGGCAAGATGCCTTGGATATACTTTGCCGAAATGAGGCCCAGGGCACACCTTTTGATTGCATCTTGATGGATTGTCAAATGCCTATTATAGATGGTTATGAATGCTCTCAAAAAATTCGCAATGGTAATGGAGGTAAGGCTCATATGAATACACCTATTATTGCGATGACCGCAAATGCGTTCTCCGGTGAAAAAGAAAAATGCCTCTCCTATGGTATGAATGACTATCTTACAAAGCCAGTAGATCAAAAAGAGCTCAAAACGAAAATTGAGCAATGGATAGCAATGTCTAAGGGATAAAGTTTTCAGTTCCTTATTTTCTTTAATATAAACCTGTAAAAATATGTTTTTTATAATGAATATTTATGGTTTTTTTGATACTTTACGGAAAAAATAAAATCAAACATATCTAGTTTTTAATGAATGAGATTCATTATTTTTTATATGATTAGAATTCTATATTCGATCACCATATTAAAAGGTTATATAATATGTTGAAATTAACCAAGTTAAACCAAAAATTATTGCTTGCATTTTTGTTTTTATCGCTTACCCCTCTTATTTTATTTGCTGTTATTAATCTTAATATTGCCAATAAAGCCTTTAAAGAAAATGCATTTAGTCAATTAGAGTCTATTCGAGAAATAAAAAAGCTAGAGTTATCTAATTATATTGAATCGCTGAGCGCCAGCTTGATTGTCATGAAGCGTGATCCTTATGCTGTTGAAAGTTTTGCGGCTTTTGATAGCGCGATGCAGCAATCTGGTGTGTCTGGAAGTGACTGGGCTAAATTTGAAAAACAGTATGCGTCACGTTTTAAAGAGGTAAATAAAGTAAATTCTTGGTATGACCTTTTCTTTATCAATTTGAAAGGCGATATTATCTTTACAGCCGCTAAAGAGTCGGATTTAGGGGCAAATATTGTTTCAACAAAATTATCTCAAACGAGTATGGGAGACGCCTTTAGAAAAGCTAAAACCTCATCGTCGAATGAGGTGGTTATAAGTGACTTTAAACCTTATCCGCCATCCAATAATGAACCCGCTGCATTTATGATGACGAAACTAATCAATGTAAAGAACCAGCATATTGGCTATGTTGCATTGCAGTTCCCTATCGATAAAGTGAATCACATCATGCAACAACGTGATGGTATGGGGGAAACGGGGGAAACCTATTTAGTCGGTAAAGATAAGCTTATGCGCTCTGATTCGTTTCTTGATGCAGAAAATCGTTCTGTTTTAGCATCCTTTGCTGGCAATGTAACGAATAACGGTGTTGATACCGAAGCGGTCGTTGCTGCGTTTAATGGAGAATCTGCAAACCGTATTATTAAGGATTATAACGCAAATCTTGTTTTATCATCATTTACTACCCTTGATGTCGGTGACTTTAGTTGGGCTTTAATTGCGGAAATAGATGAAGCGGAAGCCTTTTCTGCGGCCAATCAATTGATTAATGTATCTTATGGCTTAATTGCCGGTGCCGCATTCATTATAATGCTATGTGCGTTATGGATTTCAAAAAGCATCAGTGGCCCCATTATTATTTCCTCGAAAACCGCACAATTAGTTGCTCAAGGTGACTTAAGTACAAGAGTTGATGTGACTCAGCATAATGAGCTGGGGTTATTGCAGCAATCGATGCAAGACATGATTACTAAATTAAAAAACATGATTGAACACATTTCAGAGTCGGCTAATCAGCAAACCATTTCTTCTGAAAGGCTAGCGGTGATCACTGAAAAAACCAATCAAAATATGATGCGTCAACACAGTGCGACGGATCAAGTAGCAACAGCGATGACAGAAATGTCTTCTTCAATCGAAGATGTATCGAACAACACGGCGGCGGTCTCTCAAGCCTCAGATGTCTCTAAGCAGCTGGTTGACGATTGTGCACTAGCGGTGCGAAATGCCGTTGAGTATGTTGACGATCTTTCAGGCAATCTTGCAAATTCAAAGCAACTCATCGAAGAGGTTCAAGAAGGAACGACCAATATCGCGAATATTTTAGATGTAATAAAAAGCATTGCAGATCAGACTAACTTATTGGCTCTAAATGCGGCGATTGAAGCCGCCCGAGCAGGAGAGGAGGGGCGTGGTTTCTCTGTGGTAGCAGATGAAGTAAGAACGCTAGCTCAAAACACCCAGAACTCCACTGTTGAAATTGAAACCATGATACAGTCCTTGGTTATTAAAGTAAAAGAGGCAACCGACTCGATGAATAAAGGGTCTGAACAGGCTCAAAGCATTGTGTTAAAGACTCAAGAAGTGACTCAGTCTCTGAGTGAAGTTGGCGAGTCTGTTAATAGGATTGCTGATATGAATGTGGAAATTGCGAATGCCACATTACAGCAGTCAGAAGCTTCCAAAGACATAAGTAAACAGACGCTTGAAATTAGTGATGTCTCCGATGCGACAGGCCAAAGTACTCTTGAGATTATGAATACCAGTAAAGAGCTGATGCTATTAGCTACTCAGTTGTCTGACCAAGTAAAACAGTTTAAGTTGTAGCGGTCATATTAAAAATTGAGAACAACAATAAAAAAGATCAGGTTACGATGAACGGTAATCTGGTCTTTTTTATTGATGACGTTCAGCTGAAACAGTCTATGTAGCGTTTTTTGATAAACTTCCTAGTACCTTTATTGTTTTATCGCTGTTGCCGATAATGAATGCAGATCACTTAGTGTTATTTGTGTATATCATTTAGCTAAATGTACGATGAAACGAGCCATTATTTTATAACATAGTCGCTACTTGCGTGTTTTTCTTGCTGCGTCAATAAAGGCTCGATAAACATTCTTTTCTCCGCTATTTATATGGTATTCAGGGTGCCATTGGAATCCTAGGCAGAAGCGTTGGCTGGGAATTTCAATGGCCTCTATGACTTGATCTTCAGATATGGCACTGACCATTATTTCAGCAGGGAGGTCTTTTACCGATTGATGATGAACACTATTAACCCTTGCTTTCTCTTTTCCAAAAAAATGGTAGATTTTAGTGCCTGGCGTGAAATTCACATAATGCGCGGGTTCATCATGGGGTAAGGGTTGCATGTGGTTATGACTGCCTGAGATCTCTGATGCAATGTCTTGGATCAGCTTAGCTCCTTTTGTTACGGCCAGTATTTGCATGCCACCACAAATACCAATTAAAGGAATGTCTCTTTCTAATGCTCCTCTTACGAGTGCCAGTTCAAACTGAGTTCGAGAATCTTTAGTTACTAATTCACCTTCAATTTTGGTTTCATTATATAGCGCTGGATGGATGTCATACATGCCACCGCTAATAATCAAGCCATCGACTATATCTAGGTAATCGTCAACGTCACTTATTTCATGTGGTAGGCAGATAGGTAATCCTCCTGACTGGCTGACAGACGAGCAATAATTTTCCCTTAATGCATACCATGGTTCGTTGGCGTAGGTAGCGTTATTTTCAATATCTAATGTAATACCAATAACAGGTTTAATTGTCATTTAATTGTTCCGTATAAAATGAATAAAGTGATGATAAGTATGCGCTTTCTAATTATTTAGAAAGCGGTTGATAACCTATAATTAATTCGGGTAAAAAGAGTGAAAGAGAAGGGATAAATGTCGTTAGCATAAGTACAGGAATGTAACCAAAAATGATTAATATCATAGTGTAACCAACCATCTTGGGTAATGTTGTATTACCTATTAAGCCTGCGAAATACAGAATAGGGGCGGTGGGAGGGGTGATGAGTCCCATGCCTAAGTTCACTCCGATTATGGCGCCAAAATGAACGGGGTCTATACCTAAACTTATGGCGACAGGTAATAACATTGGAGAGGCAAGTAAAACGCCGCTGATGTCGTCTAAAAACATACCAATTACGAGTAAAAATAAATTAATTAGTAATAATAAAATAATTTTGTTATCGCTAATTCCTAGCATAAATTCAAGAACGGTCTGAGGTACATTTTCCATGGTCCATACTCTGGCTAACATGGACGAGAAAAAGACCAATATCATCAAAACGGCGGCTATTTGGCCTGTTTTCCAAGCAACAGAAGCAAAGCTTTTAAAGTCTAAGCCACGGTAAATGAATACAGCCACCGGTATCGAGTACACAACAGCAATGGCGGCGGCTTCAGTAGGCGTAGTAATGCCACCATAAATACAACCAAGTATGATCACAGGCATAGCGAGTCCAAAAGCCGCTCGCTTTGTTTTAAACCACACATCCAAAGCTCCTTCCTTCAAAGTGGTAGGAGGCAGCTCGATTAATGTCATTTTCCGTGTTAAAAAGTAATTCAAGACACTAAAGCACCCAATTAATAAGAGAGCAGGAATGATGGGAGCTAGAAACATAGCGGTTATAGATGTGTTTGTTACCCATCCATATAGAATCATAGAAGAACTTGGTGGAATTAATAGTGCCAGTACCGAAGAGGCTGCCACCAAGGCCGTTGCGTAACCACGATCGTATCCTCGCTCAACCATCTTAGGGATCATGATAGAGCCAATAGCGGCAACCGCGGCAGTCGACATGCCTGAAATAGCACCAAAAATAGCGGTAGAGAAGATAACAACAATTCCCAGCCCTCCCTTCACCCGAGACATCATGCTTTCGGCTAAATCGATCAGCCTGGTGGCGATTTTCCCTTCTGTCATTAACCCTCCAGCAAAGATATATAAGGGAATGGCTAATAATATTAAGGACGATAGTTTAGTGAAGCCGGAAGACACTAAGAAGTTAGCGTTATTAAAATCGCCTACGACAAATAAGAACAGTGCGGCAGCGGCAAAGCAGAGCGGAGCGGGTACGCCAATAAAAAGCAATACGACTAAAATAATGGCGTCGAATAAAATTTCTATATTCATAATGATTTACTCGAATTAAGCGAGTTTTTATTATCGTCTGATGTGGCTAGAGATACGTAGTCCTCACGTTTACTTATATAAATAAAGCGTCTAACCGTTTCTATTACAGAGTAAAAAGTCATCATTCCAAGACCAAATACCATCGCGAAATGCACGTAAAAAAGCGGCAACCTTAACTCGGGTGATTTTGGTACTCTTTTCATACTCCATTGGAAATAATCAAAACAAAGTAGAAAGATCCAACAGATTAGAATGAGCGTTAATACAGAAACAAATGCTTGGAAAATATCTTTGCTTCTTTGGTTTGGCAGTAGTAAATCCATAACACTGGCTGAAATGTGGTTTCCTTTGTATATGCCATAGCCTGAACCTATAAAGTAAAGCCACACAGCTAGATAAGCAGCAATCTCTTCTACGCCATAAAGCGGGATGTCTAGAAAATAACGAATGAATACTTGTATGAAAATTAAAACGGAAATTGTGAAGGTTGAAATACCTATCAGGACTCGTTGAAATGAAAGTAAACAGACGTGTATTTTCTGGAGTGGAAATCGTGTCATAAGGGTCACCCTAAGGTCTAAATGGATAATGCACGGTGCAGAAAATAATAGTTCAATAGAAATCGATAAAAAAAGGCCGCCTTTTTTATTGTCAAAAGACGTGCCTCTATTCGTTAAGCCTTATTTAATGCCCAAACTCAGCTTTAGTTTTGACATGTTGTCTGCACCAATTTCCCCTTGAATTTTGGGCCATACGTCCTTACGAACTGCATCGGCAACGGTCTGCAGTTCTTCTTTTGTTAATTCCACTACCTCAATACCTTTATCCCTCATTTGTTGTAGGTACTTTTGGTGCTCCTGTTCAGCAACTGCAAAGCGTTCTGCGGAAAGTTCCGACGCTACCTTCGACAGGATCATTTGTTGTTCTTTTGATAAATTCTCAAATCGAAATTTGTTTACGGCAATAAATGACACTTCAAAGTGGTCGTTATTTTGTACCCACATTTTGGCTATATCTGAGAAATTATTCATGGCAAGTTCAGGCGTTGCGCCAATGGCACCATCTACTACTCCAGTTTGCATGGCTGTATAGAGATCAGACCAAGGGATAGGGGCTGTTTGATACCCTAATCTATCGAGTAATGCTTGGTGTGTTGTCGCTCCAGGCCATACTCTGATTTTTAACCCTTGGTCACTGTTTGGGTCTCTTGGATTAGGCGCGGCTTTGGTGTAGACAATTCCACCCATGCCGGATACGAATGCACCGAGTATTTTTATATCTTGATAAGCTAAGGCATCATTAATCGTTTCATAGATCACACCACCTTCGGAAAAGGCTTTTTGTCCAGATTTAAAATCGAGTGCGGCATAGGGGAACCATTGTAAAGCTAAGACATCATTGAACCCATTTGAAAGCGGCTGTATCGCTAGATCAATAGTACCTTCCATTACTTGTTCATGAACTTCGACCCAGTCGCCTAATTGGCTTGATGGGTATACTTTTATTTGTATTTCATCGTGGCTTGCCGCTTGTACCCTTTCAGAAAATGAATTGGCAAATTGAACAACCGTGGAGGTTGGAGGTTCAATAGCGGATAACCGCATTTTTTCAGTTGCGAGAGCATTGACAGAAGTTAGTAGTAATGATGCCGTTAGAGTTAGGCTTGAAATTGATTTTAGTGCTTTATATGTCATAACTTGTACCTTATTTTTGTTTGATTACGCTCTTAGGTCTTTGTTGTACTAACCGAGCTTTCGCGGTTGACAGTCATTAGAGCAAATCAAAAAAAACATGCCCATTTCGCATACAGAACATCCTGATGCAGTGAGTGCGTATGAGTGATGCTTAACGTGCATCATGTTTTATCTTTCGTTACAGTAGTATGATAAGAGTCGATATTTGCTGGTTTTATTTTACGGCTCTTAAGTCGTGCGAATATTAGGGGGATAAATAAAATGCAAAAAGATGGGAATGAGCCTTTGGACTTTGTAGCAAATTTAAAATTACTTTGTGATCACTACTCATCTATTGCAGAGGTGTGTCGAAAAATAGGTATTAATCGGACACAGTTTAATAAGTACTTAAATGCTCAAGTGCATCCATCGAAGTCCAACATTCGCATTATTTGTGATTTTTTTGGTGTAGAAGAATTTGAGATAATGATGCCCCATGAACAATTTAGTCGAGAGGTGCTGCCCGGTAAGTTAACTTCGCCAATTGAGAAAGATGAATCGATTTTTTTTGAAAAAACCAAAAATCTAAAAATAGCGTCTTCTGCTACCTTAACTCGATATATAGGTTGGTATTATGAATACTATTTTTCACTTGGGTATCCTGGAAAGGTTTTCCAATCTTTAATAGAAGTGAAGCAAGATAAGAATGGACTCACTTATAAACGCTATGAGCGGTTAATTGGAGTAAGGCAACTAAACGAGAAGGTAACTCACTGTTTATATGATGGCATCGTAATTAACTTATGTGACCGTATTTTCTTTCTTGATGTTGAGTCATTGACGGAAAATGAAATGACCCAGACTATCTTTTTTCCTTCATACCGAAGCCAATTAAAGCGTCTACATGGACTAAAATTAGGTGTTTCTTCTAGAAGCCACAGATCTCCTGCCTGTACTCGTGTGTTATATGATTATATTGGTAAAAATATTCGCTTCAGGAGTGCGTTTAAGCATTGCGGTCTTTATAAAGAAGACGAGATGGAAGAGTCAATCCTTATCGCAATTAACAATGACAAAGCTGAAAATGAGCCGTTGTTTCTCGCTCGTGGAGAATAGACTTGTTGGAATAGTTGATCTAAATTCATCTAATATAAGCTATCTTGTTTTGTGTAATTAAAAGAAAGCAAAAAGTAATGGATGCATAAGATAATTATAGTAAATGTTTCTGTTAGGTGTAAGGCGCTGCAATAGACTCGAATTGTGAAATGGCTCACAGACCATAGAATCTAAATGGAATGATAAATGAATCCGTTCGTAGATAATGTATGACTACAAAATGGGTTTTAATTGTAATCTTGAAACATTTCGTGTTGCAGAGTATTAATAGCACTCTTTTTATCGTTTTTCATTTACTCTCTAGCTACCAATAAATCCCTTTACAATGATGACGTTTCTATTTTCCTTGAGTGGGTCCATTGTGTATCGACTCAAGATCAGCGAAAATAGCGAATAATTAACTTTAATACTACAAGATTAAGCTGCAAAGCCATCCTGAACAATAGAAGATACCAATTCATGTCTAATGCTGAGTTTTTAAAGGAAGTCGAACAACGACGTACTTTCGCAATTATTTCCCACCCTGATGCCGCCCAGTCTTTCAACGCTTAAAACCACCTTTCATTGCACACCACAATCACATCTCTACGTACTGAATTTAAAGGCTTTTTGTCTTTTTCTCGTTTCTTTGCTTTTCAATGATGTTCAAGCGTAACCTCGGAAAGTGTGTACAAACTTGAGTACAAATTCCGTTTTAGAGGCCTTTAGCGAAAATCCCATGACACAAATCTGGCTGTAGGCCTTGTGGTTACTGGGTTTAATGAATAAAGTGCCTCCTGATTTTGGTGCTTTGGTTTCGACATTACAAAAGCGGAATAAATGCGTTCATCTCTAGTTTTTTGTTTATAAGCTTATGAATTTAAAGGGTTCGTCATTGTGGTTTTTGATGTGTCATCGTTGCGAGTGTACAAACGGTGTGTACAAATTTTTCTCGTTAGGCATGTTGATTGCAATTCATGACACAAACCGCCTTGTAGCCCTTGTTATTCATAGGTTTGAGCTTAAAAGTACCTAATTGCAACATTTGTGTTTTGATAAGGCTGATCTTCTGAACAAATCATGCATCTTTCTGACCATCAACAAGTGATGAATCAGGCGATGATAGCTTTACATTGATTTTCAGGAGAATGCAGATGACAGCAGTAGCGCACCAAGTAACCCCTTTTCTAACGTCTTACGAAGTGATGGCTCGTTACCACATTAGCTATACGACGCTCTGGCGAAGAATAAAAGATGGCAGCTTGCCGCAACCTCGTATCAACCGAAATACACGAAACAAGCTTTGGCACATTGAAGACTTGGAAGAGTATGAGAAGAATTAGGAATTGATAGCGTAGCTTAGTTTTTCTGTTGGAACTTGGACTAACGCTTTGAAAGCTTGTGCTAACAATATAGTTAATATGTCCACCAACTTAGGCTAAGATAGCAGAATGGATTTTTTATGGATTGGATGGATAGGTAAGTGGCGACTCCTCAAGAACGAACAACAGGTATTACAAATGCGTCGATAAAAAAACGTTTCGGCTCAATTCCCGCTTGGAAGATGTTGAGTGAATATATCTGGAACGGTTTGGATGCTGGTGCATCAGATATTGATGTCATTATTAATACCTGTGATCTCGGCGGAGTGGAGTCAATAGAGATCCATGATAATGGAGAAGGAATTGACTTTCATAACCTAGACCGAAATTTTGATAATTGGGATGACTCATCCAAAAAACAGGTTACCCAAAAAGGCAGCCAAGGCAGAGGGCGATATTCATTTCATAAATATGCTGCAACCGCAACCTGGCTTACGAGAAGACAATCTGAGAATGCACGTATCATCATAGACTCGTCTCGTATTAAAACGTACAAAGTTGAGTTGATCGACGATAAAGAGCAGCATAGTAGTATTCTTTCAAATGGAAGTGGGACATCAGTATTTCTTACGGGTATAACGAGTGAAAAATCTCAAAAAATCCCTAATATTGAAAATATCATGGAGGAGCTTTCAAATGAATTTGGTTGGAAGCTAATAGTTTTTTCTAACATTAAAATATCAGTTAATAGAGTCCCAGTGACTCCTCCCCAACATAGGTTGTTTCAAGAGCTTATAGAAGTTGATGGAAATAAATTTAATTCAAGTATCATTCAGTGGATTAAAAAACCATCTGGTGAAAAGTCATACAATTATTTTAGAGATTCAAAAGAACATCAGAAGCATAGAAACCTAACTGGTTTTAATTACAAAAACAATTTTTTCATAAGTGGATATATACAATCTGAGTGGTTCGATAATTTTCAAGATACCTCATCTCCAAATGCCGATCTCTTCATTAGTGAAAAGAGTGATGGGAATAAAGTTTTAGCTATGCTGCTAAAAGAACTGCGCAACAAAACAGCCGAGATTTATCAGGGGTTCCTTAGAGAAAGAGCTATTCAGCTTGTCGATTCTTTCGAAGCAAAAGGATATTTTCCTGTTTACAATTGGGAGTCTGACGAAGATCGTTCCTTTAGAATTGCACATACGAAGAAATTAGTAACTAGTATCTGCGTTGCTGATCCAGCAGCTTTTAATGGGCTAAAGGCTAAGCAAACAAAAATTATAATCTGTTTGCTTGATAGGCTATCTACATCAAGTGAAAATGATAGTTTGATAGATATATTGGAAGGCGTTTTAGACTTAAATAAGGAGCAAATGGATGAATTTGCATCTCAAATAAGTAAATCTAAACTTGATTATATAATTAGCACGATTGGACACATTCATAAGCGAGATCTAGTCGTGCAGAAAATGAAGTACCTTTTTAAAGAGCACGCTAAAGAAGTTCTAGAAACACCAGACTTACAAGGTATTATTGAGGCTAATACATGGTTGTTCGGCCCTCAGTACACAACTATAGGTGCTGAAGAGGATGACTTTTCTAATACAGCTAGAAGTCTTCGGAATTCAGATATTGAAATCTTGGATGGGGACAATATCAGTACCAGTGATCTTATTGAAGGCGCTACCATAGAGGGGGCAAAAGGCCAAGTAGATTTGTTTCTTGCACGCAAAATGGTCACAATAGATCATTCTACACAAGAAGAATTTATTAAATGTACGATCATTGAAATAAAAAGACCAAGTGTAGCATTGAATAAGAAACATTTAGCTCAAGCTGAACGGTATGCTGAGGTACTTGATAAGCATCCTGCCTTTAATGATGAGAGAATGAGATTTGATGTTGTTCTTGTTGGAACTAAAATCTCCCAGAATGATACTCAAATTACAAGGCGGTTGAAAGACCTTGCTGGTAAGGGCGGCGCTGGCCTTGTTTCCGGGGCGGATGAAAGAATTCGAGTATACGTTAAAAGTTGGTCTACAATTTTTAATGATTTCGAGGTGACTCATAGTGCTTTATTACAAAAGCTAAAAATTAAGAGAAGCGAGCTAGAGTATAAATCTAAGCAAACCCTTGTGGATGAATTGCAAATACCTCTCTCTGAGGCGTCTTGAAACTTGTATTAATTATTCTATAAGTTGGTTTTTTTAACAGGAATAACATCTAATCTAAACCGAGCCAAATGCGCTATTTGACTCGGTCATTGTAAGAATACTTGCTCAGTCTCTTCCTTAATTCAGCAACCCCTTATTGTCCGAAACGCCAGTTGAATGGAAAGCCTGTCGGCTCAATGATGGTTTCTAGTTGTTGATACCAAACGTCGTAAGCATGACGCATTTCATCCAGGTACTGATATTGGTTGTAGATAGCATCCAACCCTTTTTTGCTGTGGCCAATCATCAACTCGGCAACTTCTTGCGTCGTGATGGCCGACATTCGCGTTCGCATCGTTCTTCGAAGATCATGCATAGACCAGTGTTCCATCTCAATACCAAGCGATCTGCGAGCCCAGATTTTCACATTGTTAGGAATAGTGGTATCAAAGCCATTTGTGGCAAGCTCTACTTGTCCGTTCGCGGGAAACAAGTAGGTTGATTTGCTCATCTGCATCGCCAGTTCAATCAGCTCAATAGCTGGCTTAATCAATGGCCGCATGATCGGCGCTCCAATTTTCTCACCTTGTTTGCGGATCTCTATGGGCACTGTCCACATTGCAGATTGCAAGTCAAAGTGATGCTTTTCAGCTTGAATGAGTTCGCCCTTGCGCCCTCCCAATAAGAGAAGCAGTTTTATGTAGATGCGATTCTTCTCAGTGATTTTTGACTCGTGCAAATAGCGCCAAAGTATCCTGATCTCGTTGTCATTTAGCACCCGAGTTCGTTTGCCTTTCTTACCGCCGACTTTCTTTGCTGTGATACCAGCGGCAGCGTTAATTTCCAAAATTTGTTCATCAATCAGCCAGTCATAAAACTTGTGCAGCACAGACACCAGACGTTCTGTGTTTGATGGGGACGACTCCGAAACCTCACGAAGACAGTTTCGCAAGGACAATTCATTGATGTCAGTTAATGGGTACTTGCCAAGTCGGGGCAGTAAATATATTTCACTGCTGCGTTTTTGGTAGTGCCACGTTTTCTCCTTTAGCCCTTGCTTACCGGCAGAGTCTATCCAGTCTCGAAAAATCGATTCGAAGCTTTGGTTGGCAGAATACTTGGCCCGTTCCTGCTGTAGGTAGAGCTTGGGGTTTCGGCCTTGATCAAGTACCGCCCTTAACCTATCCAGCTCATTCCTAGCTTCAGCAAGCTTCATAAGTGGGTAAGTACCTATGTCTACCCGCTGTTGCTTGCCATCAAACCGATAACGAAATTGAAAAACAATTTTGCCCTTGGGCGATACCCGAGCACTTAGCCCATCTCGGTCGGCTTTTACTACGGTTTCTTTTGCTTCTTTATTTAACCTGGCATCGAGCCAGCTAACTGATAACGCCATGTTATAAGCCCAGCCCTAGTTTTGATTTCAATGATTGTTTACGTGATTCTGCTTTGGGTTCTGGCGCTGTACTCATGGAAGTAACGTCACCATCTGGTGCATAGTCATCAACCGGTACAGATGTCGTGGATAGATTGGGTTGGCTCATGTGAATTAACCCAAAGGTGGCCAGCATCCGCAGACGCTCAGCGCGTTCCCGTGGCGGCGTCTTTTCTAATTCTTTGAGCAGTTCAGGGTGGCTCCCTGGGGGAATGTTGACGACGACTCTCATGATCACGCCCCATAAAACCAGAAGCCTCGGACGTTCGCCAAAACAGACTGTTCCGGCACGATAATCTTGCTTCGTGAAAAAATCTCCTTGGCCGCTTCCTTATAAGCCAAGGCTCCACCTCCGGCGATCAATACCAAGTCCGCATTAATGCTTTCGTCACGCATGGATTGGCGCATGGCTGTAAGAGCAACAGGCGCTACCTTTTTCATGGCAGCATTCAGATAAGGTGAAATATCGACTTTTTCTCCAAATAGCAGGACCTGTAAGTCGCCGGTTCTCATGGCTTTTTCAAGTCGATCCATACCTACTTTGGCACCGTGATCTTCCGAAATCAGCTTATCAATGGTTTCCAGTAGCACGGACATTGCCTGAAGACTGGTTCCTGATGAGCTGTAGCGAATTTCTCCGGCCTCAAGGGCAACCCAATCAACAGAAAAGAAGCCGGGATCGATGACGACGACACGACCTTCTTCAATCAAGCCCAGATCACCACCTGTTTGAACCAGCTCCATGTAGGCACCGGCAGGCTGTGGCAGTACTTTGACGTCATGAACGGTGATGATGCGCTTAGGCGTCACTTGATGGACACCTTTTAAACGCTTCACAAGGTCAGACTTACGTTGCGGTTCATGAAACTGGGAAACCGGTAATCCAGTGACAACCAAATCGATGGATTCTGTTTCAGCCATTAACAAGGCAGCATGAAAAAGCGCCTTATAGGTTTTTGTGGTGGGATATTCGGGGTGAAGCTCTCGTTCCCAGCCTTGAAGGCGTCCAGCAGGCACACCAGCGGCCCAACGCTCATTATCGACAGACACATACAAACAGGTTTCATCATCGCCTCCACCGATACGCTCCGGCATACGATCCGCAGGACCGGCACCCGCAGGCAGAATAATGGTTTTCGGTTCACTGCCTGATTGGCCAATTGCCAGCTTCAGGTTTGAGTAACCGATATCTACGCCTAGTACAAACATACTTATCTCCTGTGCACTCAAAGTGCTCTAACGGTTTTCAATCAACCGCGCTGTTTACGCTTGGGCTTTTCCAAGTGCTCTGGCGGTTCACTCAAATGTCATTATCAGGATTCGGTGCACTGGCGGTGGGCAGAAAGGTGACAAATCCTTTCATCTATCTGCCTATTGCATTTTCGCAAAAGTATGAGAATAGGCTCTGTTTGGCGGCGGATGACTGAGCCAAAAAAATCGAGACGCCAAACGTCGTTTGCATTCTGGCCTGAACTCGCCAAACGGTTTGTATCTTCATGGCGATACGTCTTTTTAGGCGTTTTTAAGTGAAATCGGCCTGTATTCCTTGTCAGGTATGGGGTTGCGCGAGTTGATTTATATCGAGACGCCAAACAGTGATTGTTACGGCAGTTTTACGTTTGGCGTTTCGATCCAAAAGCCAAACGGATAGTGGTTTTGGCTTTTGGGTTTAATTGGATGGGGAAATTGGTTTGGTAGAAATCGTCAATGAACAATGGAAAGCAGAGGTATCAGATTTACTTCAGCAAGAAACGGACAGGCTAAAAGCGCTGGCACGATCTGAAGTTGATGACTTTTGGGTTACCCATTACAAGGTTCGCGAGAATGCGCCCTTTAAAGATTGGGGGCTGCTCGGTGTCCGTATCAGAGACTTTAAGTATGGCTTTGGCATTGAGTGGTACATCAACAGCTTTCACGGTCAACGAGGTAAGCGCGTGGTCTTTAGTAAGGGACTGCGTATTTCAAAGACGAAGCTGAGATACTCATTTTTGGACTGCCAAGGTCTAGCCAAAGAATGGGAGTTAGCGCTGGCCATGGAGAAAGAGGGTTTCTTCAGTGATGTTCGACGTCAGGTTGATAAGCTCAACATGCTACGTCGCAGAGTGAATGCCTATTAAGTTTGTCGGGTTAGAATATCTAACCCGACAAACTTAATAGGGAGTTAAATTCTTCCTTGTTCCTGTAACCACCAAGTTGGTGCCCAAGATGTGGCCCCAATTGAGAGCCCTTGGCCACCGTTTTCTGGGTAGAGTTGCTTAAGTGTTTCTAAAACTTTTGAACTAGTTTGAGCGCCAGGGTAAATAGCGCGTAGCCAATAGCCGAAATAACTTTTAAAGTTAATATGCTCACCAATTTGGTAGCTACAATTATCCATTAAAGATCTATAGTAATGGCCAATGGCGACTAAAATATAGCCTAAATCCTCATGCTGTTTGTTCTCGCCTTCATGACAAGAATATCCATATTGTTTCAGTTTTTCTTTATTAATAGTCCATCTTGTCAATTGCTCAACATGTTTTAAATTTGAATCAGTATCGATGGCTGTGGATAGCAACCCCAAAAACTCATTAACTAACTCATCTTTTTGTTCTTTGTCTATGCAGTCAGCGAGCACTTTCTTGATGACTTCAGAATATTTTTCAATCAGACAAATATTAGCTTCGAGCTCAGAGCCTTGAGTTTTATTTTTTTGAAGCAAGTCGTGATAATCGTGAAATCCCAAATTCTGGGCAGTCATATTCAAGCATTGGGAGTGTGATTTGTCGGGCGAGTTTTTATGGAGTTTTTTTGCTGTTTTTTTTGCGTGTGCAATTAAATTTTGCTTTTTAGCTAACATGGCGTTTTCCTCAATAGCCATTGATTAAAGTGCACCCCTCACCATATACGATGGCTGAAAAAAACGTTTAAATAAGAATAATTGGTTCTCTGAAGAGATTTGCCATTAGGGTGGGCAGGCATCCATAAAACACCTTGATGAGAATTTTGCCCTGAAGTGTTGAGTTCTGTCAAGGAAAAAATCAGGTGTTTTTTAATTGGGCCCCAGCAAGAATTTAAGCTTGTGCTTAAGATATACATTTTTGGTATTGGGCTCTGGAGTTACTTCACTCGTGGTAGCTGGTCCAGCGTGTTGTGTAGGTGGGGACGCATAATCTTCTTTAACTCTTGTTTTATATAAAAATTTTTTCCAATAAGACTTTAGTCAGTGGTGTCCGGAGCTGGCAGGATCTCTTTAGTCTTATTCTTTTATATTTAATGATTGGAGTAGCTCATGCCCTTTGGGTGTAAGCCAAACCCTTCGATTCATCCCTGTTTCTACATATTCCAAAAGATTTAATCCATCATTGGATCGGTAGGGGCTGCCTGAAGAAAGTTTTCTAAATTGCCCTAGGGCTTTTTTATAAGATTTCGAACTAGCATCGTCTGTAGAAGCTAAGTCTATAATGGTAAGCGATGGGGCGTTAGTTTTAGCTACTTCTAAAAAGAACTGAAGTTGTGTCACACTTTGTATTCCAAAGTTGCTTGCAGTAGTAAGCATTTTTTGAAAATTTTGAATTTCAATGGTTGTCATTAAATTAATTCACCATATTCTAAAGATGTAAAATAAATAATAATCTACTTATACCTTCTAGAGATGTCTAGCGAGCTATTGCGATTTACTCATAGTGATATGTCGGAATGGTCTTGGATAAATAGTTGAAGCTAAAGGCTGCTTAAGCAACCTTTAGCTTTTAGCTATATTATCGAGAAGTGATTAAACTAGGCAAATATGTTGCCACATCTGGAATTAAGATAACGATTACTAGAACTATGAGTTGGATCAATACAAATGGCATTACACCTTTATACATATGACTATAGGTCATACTTTTGGGCGCTATCGACTTCAGGTAGAAGATAGACGGTGCCATAGGAGGAGTTAGATAAGACGTTTGAATAACTACCATAAACATTACAGCAAACCAAATAGGATCGATGCCTGCCGCGTTGACTAATGGTGTAAAAATAGGAACGAATATCAAAACAACAGAGATCCAGTCGAGTACAAATCCAGCAATGAAGACAACAGACATAAGTAAAAATATTAGACCATAAGGTCCCATATTCAATCCATCTACCCATTCTGTGATCATCCACCCCCCACCTGATACAGCAAAAATGCTTGTGAACATTGTTCCGCCCATTACAATAAGCATGATCATTGCTGTGATATTAATGGTCGTTCTTAAAGCGTTGATGAATTTAGTGACAGTTAATTCACGAAAGGCTAAAGATAGTAATGCAGCGCCAGCGGCTCCAACAGCAGCGGCTTCTGTTGGTGAAGCGATACCTAGTAACAGAGAACCTAACACGGCCGTAATTAAAAGCATTGGTGGAATGATGGCAGATAGCGTGATTTGTAGTTTTTCTTTTAAAGGAACAATATCGGCTTCTGTTGATGCTGGCCCCATTTTTTTATTGATGCGACAAGTAATCAGGATGTACAAAATGAAGAGTACCACCATGATGAGTCCAGGTAATAAACTGGCGGCGAATAATTGGCCAATCGATAGCTGCGCCATGGATGAATACACCACAACAACAATAGAGGGAGGAATTATGGTTCCAAGAGATCCGCCAGCGCACACCGTGCCAGCCATTAAACTTTGATTGTATTTGTATTTAGCCATAGCAGGTAAAGCCATCATACCCACTACAATTTCTACGGCACCAACAACTCCAGATGCGGCGGCAAAAATAGCACACATGGTTATGGTTGAAACTGCTAAACCACCGGGAAATCTCCCCATCCATAATTGCAAAGCTTTGAATAAGCGTAGTGCTAGGCCGGTTTGCTCGAGAAGAGCACCCATAAAGATAAAAAGTGGTATTGCTGAAAGCGTAAAGTTTGAGGCAGTATGAAGAATTGAGCCATACAATTGTAAAAAGAGGCTATCGCCAAACACTACCAAACCGAAACCTGTAGCAATTGCGATCAGCGATAAAGCGACTGGAATACCTGCAAACACAAATATAAATAAAGCGACAAACATCCAGATAGGAATTAACTCAATCATTTAGGGGCACTCCTGAATCTGTAGTGTGGCCAGGTATTTTAGAACCGAGCATAAACTTAATAGCTTCTAGATAAAGCTGAATAGTGCAGGCGATTAATCCTAATGCAATAATGGAATAGAAAGGCCAGACGAGTGGTGCCCATGGACTAACGTTTTCTACCTCTCCTGTAAGAAATGCGGTATAGGCTTTTTTTGTTGCCACCCAAGAGAATGCAGCAAAAGCAGGACCTGCAATAAATGCGTAAATAATAGCGTTTAGATTTTGTTGTAAGCGAATAGGAAGTTTGCTTGAAAGGAAGTCTATTCGAACATGAGCTTCATGGTTCAGTGAATACGCTCCTGCAAGGAGAAAGATGCTACCATTTAACATATAAGATATGTCAAAAGCCCATAGTGTAGGAGATTGGAATACGTAGCGCGCACCTACTTCATATAGCATTGAGCAAACCATTAGACATGTAAGTACCATTGCGGCATTGCCCAGCAACGTGGATATAGAGTTAATATATTTCAGAGAATTATACATGTGAGTAACCTTATAGGAGCGCCTGTGGCGCTCCTTCTGGATTTGATCAATTTATTAGTCTGCATCACGCACAAAAACACTTGAATTACGACTCCAAGCTTTCTGGTAAGCAAAGTATTCATCAAGAATTGAATTCATTGAGTTATCACCTTTTGCTGTTTGTTCATTTGCGCGTGCTTTCATCCACTGATGGCCGTAGCCACGGATCTGAGAAAGAACTGATTTATCTAAGGTGATGATTTCTGTGCCAAAGTCTCGGTATTTATCCATGGCTTTGATATCAGCGTTTGCAAAACGCAAGTAAGCTTCCATCGTTGTGAGACGAGCAGCGGCTTCTACTTTAGTTTGCAAATCTTTTGATAAGCTATCCCAAGTTTCTGTTTTAACAACTACTTCCCAAACAAAAGTAGGTTGATGAATGCCAGGTACTATGATGTAAGGAGCAACTTCGTGGAAACCTTCAGACAAGTTAGAGCCAGGTGTTGCCCATTCCACCGCGTCTACGCCTTTACGTTGTAGCAGGGTGTAGATCTCGCCCGGTGGCACAACAGTAGGAACACCATTTAAGTAGTCTTTTAGTACGCCAGCCCATGCACCTGATGTTCGGTATTTTAGATTAGCGAAGTCTTCTATCTTATTGATGGGTTTATTAGCGTGAGCTAGGATTTCAGAGGTGCCGATACCGATAATTAGACTGTGTAGTCCCATTTTCTCTCTACGGTAGTCTTGCATTAGTTCAAGCCCTCCGTCTTCATATAGCCATGCCATCATAGCTTCTGGTGACATGCCACCAGGGAAACCAGCAAAAATAGCATTTGTAGGGTCTTGGTTAACTAGGTAGCTAGGGGTTGAGTGTCCCGCCTCTACTATGCCATCTTGTACTGATTCATATACTTTAAAGGCAGGGACAATAACGCCAGCGCCAAATGCTCTAACTTTGATTTGCTTGTCTGTTAAGTCACCAACATGGCCGGCAAACCTTTTTAAAAAGTTATTATAGAAGAAGGAGCCTTCAGGAACGGAAGAAGGAACCTTCCATGTTATTTCGGCGGCATTTGCCAATGGGGAAAGAAGAGCGCTACTTAAAATGGCTGAAGCAGCCAATGTTTTTAATATTTTCATTTTTGTCTCCATAGAACAGCAAGGTTGTTGTTACATTCACGGGAGTTTGGTACGCATTGAGAATACCACTCTGAAAACAATATATTGTATCCAATATACAATATCAACATTAATAATGCTTTCTTTTTGCACTATTCAAACATTAAGTACGCTAATGGGTTGTGACGATGTTTCCTAAAAAAGAATTGATTGAATCGCTAATGGTTTAATATATTCATAATAGTGACGCATTTTGATGCTTTTGAGGCGTGCTCATTTACTACTATAATTATTGTTTTTAAACAGATAAATTCAGTGCTTAGCCTTCTTTGTAGTTTCATAAGGAGAAAGCCCTAATAGAACAGTATTTTCCTATGTAGTAGGGGGAGGTTAGGCTGCTTTTTAGGGGGCCAGGGTAACTAAAAGAGCGCTATAAATAGTTCTCAATGTATTGGTAGGTTCACGTATAATTGCGTTCTAATTGTATAAAGTATACATTTTTGATTTTACTAGGAAGTCTTTAGCTATCCTGGGTTTATGTTTACAGAGGATGAGAAGTTGGTTCAAAAAAGAGCTGTTCTACGCCAGAGTTTACCTGAGGTGATTGCTGCTGATTTGCGTAATCGTATTTTGTCAGGGGACTTATCTGAAGGGGATCTAATTCGCCAAGAGCTTTTAGCAGAAGAATATGGAGTCTCTCGAATGCCGGTCCGTGAGGCACTAAAACATCTAGATTCAGAAGGTTTGGTTGTTTTTATTAATAATAGAGGGGCTACGGTGACAAAGCATACTCTCTCTGAAATTGCTGAGTTCTTTGATATTCGAGCTCTTTTGGAAATTGATTTATTAAAAAAATCCATTCCTTTGATGGAGGAACATCATTTCAAAAAGTGCGAGGATTTACTCGATAGAATGAAGGAGTCTTACGCAAAAGGGAGTGTGGCCGACTGGGGACCATTAAACGCCCAGTACCATGAAACACTATATGAAGCAGCTAACCAGAAATTGACTATGCAGCTGCTTGAACGAGTTAGCATGCAAGCTAATCGTTATGTTGGTATGCATATTGATAAATTGCATAAGGCAGGTAGTGCAGAACATGACCATTGTGCTTTATTAAACCTCGCTCGTCAGCGAGACATAGAAGCCGCAGCAGCTCTACTGTGTTCACATCTTACAAGTACCAAGCAGCAAATTATTGAATTGATTGCTCAAACACGAGCTAATGAATCGTAATACGCTTCAGCTAGATAGAATGGCTAGGGAAAGCTACTCTATTTACTATATTTCAATGATCATCAGCTAGTTCAACGAAACCTATTCCCTTTCTTAGCCTTAGTTCCAGACCTCCTTTCGTGCGGGGGGAGGGGTATTACTTGTACTTAAGATAAAATTGGATACAATATCCATTGTGTTGGTTTTTAATCATAAATTGATGGAGTAAGAATTATATGAGTTTCATACCGCATGGAAAACATTCGATCGCTGGGCAACTAATTTCCTCAGAAAACACTTTTACCTCTTCTCCAGCTTCTGGCGAAGCTTATAACTTCTCTGTTGGAACCGTTGATCAAATTAACAAAGCAGTGGAAGCTGCTGAAAACGCTTTTTTAGAATACGGTTATACCTCTCGTGAAACACGAGCGGCTTTTTTAAATGCTATTGCAGATGAAATAGAGGCTCGAGGAGATGACATAACCAAAATGGGTTGTGCAGAAACAGGACTGCCTGAAGGGCGATTAGTTGGCGAACGTGGACGTACATGTAGTCAGCTACGTTTGTTCGCAGAGCATCTCCTACAAGGCGAGTATCTTGATAAGCGTCATGATAAGGCATTACCAGAGCGTCAACCTTTGCCACGACCTGATCTGAGGTTAATGCAGCGACCTATTGGACCTGTGGCTGTTTTTGGTGCTTCTAACTTTCCTTTGGCGTTTTCGACGGCTGGTGGCGATACAGCAGCAGCGTTAGCTGCCGGTTGTCCTGTTATTGTTAAAGGGCACGGTGCACACCCTGGAACGGCCGAAATCGTCACTGATGCAATCAACCAAGCAGTGAAAAAATGCGCAATGCCAGCAGGAGTGTTTAGTTTAATACAAGGAGGAAATCGTGAAGTAGGATCGGCACTTGTGAAGCATCCATTGATCAAGGCGGTCGGCTTTACTGGATCATTACAAGGCGGTCGTGCTTTGTTTGATTTGTGTGCTGCACGCCCAGAGCCGATCCCTTTCTTTGGTGAACTAGGTTCCGTGAACCCTATGTTCTTATTCCCCAATGCAGTATCACAACGTGGAGAAGCGTTAGCAAAAGGCTGGGCGACTTCGTTGTCCATGGGAGCAGGGCAATTCTGTACTAATCCAGGGATTGCCATTTTACTTGCTGGTTCATTTGGTGATAAGTTTTTATCTGTTGCGAGTCAGAGCTTGGCATCCGTACCGGCTCAAACTATGTTAACAATGGGTATTGCAGATGCTTATCGCGCAGGACAAAAACGTATTGCCGACACCACAGGAGTGCGTGAAGTACTCTCGACTTCTTGTTATATGAGGGATGCTACACCGTACCTGTATGCAACTACGGCAAAAGATTGGTTGAACAATGAAACATTAGCGGAAGAGGTTTTTGGGCCCTTAGGTGTTGTCGTGTTCGCTGAGTCTGTGGACGAAATGTTAGAAGTTGCTAAGCACTTAGATGGACAATTGACTTGTACGCTTCATATAGATGATGCGGACATCAGTGACGCCAAAAGTTTTTTACCTGTTCTGGAGCGCAAAGCAGGTCGAATTTTAGCAAATTCATTTCCTACAGGTGTGGAAGTATGTGACAGCATGGTTCATGGTGGCCCTTACCCTGCCTCGACAAATTTTGGTGCAACATCAGTAGGCACAATGTCGATACGTAGATTCCTGCGACCAGTGTGTTATCAAGATATCCCTTCAAGCTTGTTACCAGAAGATCTTATTTAATTTTTCACTCAGACATAAACTCCAATGCAGAATTATCTGTATTGGGGGGTAGTGGATATTAGGTTGAGGTTTATACTGTACCAATATATTTTCTTAAGACGCATGAGAGATGAAGAAGTATCACAACTAATTTGAACGATAAATACTGCATAACAAGAGCATATAATGTCTAAAATGAAGAGCTAAGTGTGCTATGTCTTGGTTAAAACAGCTATTCAAAAATCACCTCATAGCTATAAATACGTCATCCAATAATAGGTAGGGAGCCGAAGCGATAATACTGCTCAAAGTTGGCTGGTACTGATAAATTAAGTGCAGCTATATTTGGTTGAATTTCCACAGATGTTTAATAAACTACAGATACAGAAAAATTCCAGCGATCGTCGTTCTTTGTTTGATAAAATGACGATCGCTGGCTGATATCGGAAGATTTTAGCGATGATTTTACTTATAATCTACGCTAGACAATCACTAATCACGCCTCCTTGTTTCACCCATTGTGCAAACCAAGTATTGAAGAGCTTGAATTGTTTTTCACAATAGATGCGCTGCTCTTCATTTAATTTATCTGTTTCATTAAAGTGCAAGCTGTATTCTTGTTCGCCACTTAGTACCAATAGATATTTAAAAAACAAGACTAGTTCAGGACCTTCGTCAAAGCTTGCAAGTACAGACATAGCTTCTTCCAGTTCTTGAGCTCGTAAACGAGCTTCAGGATTACCTGAAGCCGCCATTTTTGATAGTTTGGTCAGCAATAAAACTTCCTTTGGCAATGCGGTACCTATACCTGTGATAGCACCTGTTGCGCCACAATTTACAATACCGTGATAAACTCTACTATCCACACCTACCATCAATAATACATCTTCATCTTTAGAAGTAATATTCTCTGCGGCATATCGCATGGCTTCTTTAGTTCCAAACTCTTTGAAACCTATTAGATTTTTGTGCTCTTCTCGAAGAGCAAAAAATACATCTGCTCTTGTTTCAAACCCATATACTGGACTGTTATAAATAATAGCAGGGGTAGAGGGTGCAGCATTAAGGATGGCTTTAAAATGGTCTTTCTGCGCTGAAATGACAGAACCGCGTGAGAGAACACGTGGGATAACCATTAAACCTGCAGCTCCAACTTTCTCAGCATGAGCGGCATGTGCTACTGCAGATTTGGTATTAATGGCTCCAGTACCAACCATGACAGGAATGCCAGCGTTAACTAGACGTTCAACCCCTTCCATACGCTCTTCGTCAGTTAATAATGGCCAGTCACCCATTGAACCGCAGTAAACGACAGCAGACATACCTGCATCTATCATCTGTTGCCCTTTACTCACAAGCGCATCGTAGTCTGGCGTGCGATCTGCTTTACAAGGTGTCATTAAAGCGGGAATTACGCCATAAAAGATTTCTTTGTTCATCATTTGATCCTTTTGTTTACTCATAAAAGACCGGTCGTTATGACTGGTATCATTGTTAGTAACGGCTGTCCTAGGTATCTATAGACGGGCCGTAATTTATGATATTGAGATTGTTCTATATCCTTATTTAGATGATAGCAGTCAGCTACAACTGTCATAAAAGCACCTCTATGTTTAGGATATTGGATACAAAATACATTTAGAAGGTGTTTTCGTCAAGGAGGAGAGTCAAATTACCAACAAATGAATGTATCTATCTAAAATAAGTAGAGGCGTCGCTTCTATGGTGCTATAGGGTTTCTTAATTCGAAAATTAGTAAGAAAGTAACTAATCATTTAGGGATATGAGAATAAGTCCTTATCATGAGGCAACTATGCTTTAAGACTTCGAATCATGCCATTTCACAACAATTTACTTCTACTGACAGTGAATTCAACAATACACGTCGTAAAATACCTAAGGAATTTTTCCTTTCGTGCTTAAATGAGCTGATGTATTAGGATCAACTAGAAGCAGTTAGTGATCCGTTATGTCCCAAACTGGGTAATGGCAGATTACACTCAGCTATTGCCTATCATGTTCTAGGCTCACTGCATGCAACATTCCGGCAGGAAAATTGGAAGTAATTAATGGATGATCAATTATTTTACCTTTGGTAACTGATTCCAGCGTGTCGTGTACGCTGGAGATAAATGATCTCGTTTCATCGACCAATCTTTCTTCAAGCCTTGTCCAGCAAAGAAAACCTTTCCTGCACCACTGTGGTTAATGTTGTCCAATACAGACATTAACTGTTGACTGTTAGAGCGGCTCGATACCTCATCAAATAGCCCAGGTTGAAACATCCCGAGATCGTAAAAGTCAGACAGCATTACGCCTACTTTGGCATAACGAAAACCATCCTTCCAAATCCGCTTGAGCAAGTGGTTGGCTAGCTCGATAAAATCTCGCGTATCGCAACTGGGTATTAGCAACTCACCCGATGCGGAGTTGCTGTATTGCGGCTCGTTGCCCTTGAATGGGCTGGTGCGTATGAATACGGTCAGCATCTTGGCTTGCTGCTGTTCTTTGCGTAGCTTCTCAGTAGCGCGAGTTGTGTATTCGCATAAGGCCTCACGTAGCAATTCAGATTGCGTCACTTTAACGCCAAATGAGCGGCTACAGACAATTTGTTTCTTGGTCGGTGGGATCTCTTCAAGTTCAATGCAGGAGTTACCATTTAGCTCTCTGACGGTTCTTTCTAGTACCACTGAGAACTGGTCTCTGATAGCTTCAGGGGAGGCATTTGCCAGTTCTAAAGCTGTGGTAATGCCCAGCATATTTAAACGCGTAGAAAGTCGCTTACCAACCCCCCAAACATCATTAACAGGGACTAATGCAAGCAATCGACGTTGTCGGTCTGGATTGGTTAGGTCTACCACACCGTGAGTAGCAGGGTACTTCTTGGCTGCATGGTTGGCCAGTTTGGCAAGCGTTTTGGTTGGTGCAATACCAACACAAACCGTGATCCCAACCCATTGGCTTATACGCTCTCGGACTTGTTTACCAAATTCGACTAGGGAAGTGACTGATTCAATACCGGATAAATCCAAAAAGGCTTCGTCAATGGAGTAGACTTCTACTTGTGGTGCCATCTTTTCCAAAATGCACATAACTCGATTGCTCAAATCAGCATAAAGTGCGTAGTTGGATGAGAATGCCAAAATGCGATGGCGCTCCACTTCGGCTTTGATTTGAAAGGCAGGAACGCCCATTTTAATACCGAGTGTCTTAGCTTCACGAGATCGTGCAACGACACATCCGTCATTGTTAGATAACACAATGACAGGGGTGTCTTTTAAATCAGGACGGAATAGCTTCTCACAGCTAGCATAAAAATTATTACAATCAACTAATGCAAATGTAGGCATTAATGTTTACGACGCATTTTTTTAACTACAAAAGTAACAACACCAAAGATTATCAATTCAGTATCCTCACTAATCGATATAGAAGAATAGCGGCAGTTCCTTGGGATTAATTTGATCTGAGGTCTTAATTGCAATTCTTTTACAGTAAATTCGCCATGAACACTTGCTATGACAATGTCACCTTGCTCTGCTTGTATTGAGCGATCAACTATTAAAATATCATTAGGGTGAATCCCGGCTTCGATCATAGAGTCACCTTCTACCCGAACAAAAAAGGTAGCAGCTGGCTGTTTAATGCAAAGCTCATTTAGGTCAAGGGTTTGTTTGATATAGTCCTGTGCAGGTGACGGGAAGCCAGCAGAAATGCTCTCCAAGAATAAAGGAATGTGAAACGGGGGACTTTTTATTGGTTCGTATGAATTGGTGTGGCCGATAATCTTAATGCTCATAGCAGACCTCATAAAAGACTGGATACTGTATATACATACAGTATCCAGTCTTTTGTCTTTTTTTACAACATTGTTATCGGTGTGTTTTTTTGTGCAGGTCGTCCTCGTCAACAGATGAGGGAATGTGCTTTAGAGTTGAAAGGCGAAAGGGGAAGCGCCTTCTAATATGATTCGCTGTCTGCACAGGAAATTATGAAATCATTTAGTAGTGTAGGCCGTATTTCAGGACAATTCTTTGAAAGCGCGCCTTGTATTGCACTATGTTGGCCGGAGGTAGCCACTCATCTAGTCCTTTGGCTCCTTTTGATCTGTTTAAAGATGCCTCTACGGGGACAAGGTTTATTGGGTCGTTTGCAAATTGTTCGCGTTTGTTTTTGCTCCAATTCTGAGCGCCATGTTCCCACGCCCATTTGAGTGGTACAACATGATCAATGTCTACTTTGGAGGCATCAAATAGTATTTCTCCTGAATACATAGATATCCAGCGTCCAAAAATGACTCTGCACTTCTGATCGTCTGCGAATCTTACAGAGGTTGTTGATGTAGAAATCAATACCTCTTGTCTGGTGTTTTGACAGTCCCTATCTTCGTCATCCCAACCATGACCAAAATAGTTACGTTTATATTTAACTAAACTGCTCTTGTGTTGTGCTGTTGCGTTTGAGGGTGAAGTGTCGTGTTGCTGCCCTTTTGGTAAGCGTCCGCCGCTTGCTAAGCAATCTTCAATTGTGTCGTATGGTTTGAAATTTTTAGTTCGAGAGTACGATGCTGAATCAGGCGCATGACAAATTGATGATCTCGATTTTTTAACGACTAAATCAGCCCATGCAGGCTGGTATAAAAGGGAAAAGAGCAGAAATAGGTGCAATAGTATTTTCAAAGTGGGCCTCAAAGTTTATTTCCTTTCATGTTCAATAAATTGCTAAGTGTATCCATTAAATAGATAAGCTTTTATGTGTATTAGTGAGCGCAGTCAGTGTACTTATGTTCGCTCTTATCTAATAAGTTTTAGATGGGCGCTCTTTACGGATTCTAAATGTACGGCGAAGCTAGTCCAGTGATTGTCAGGAAAAACGATAGTGCCATCGAGAACTATATTAGAAAGTGCAGAGAGTGGTATCTACTAATCGGTTGTAATTTTTTCATAAAACCCTTCCAGAGAAAAAACATTAAGACATAAGTGATTTAATGACTTTGAATCTCAGAACCAATTTTATTTTAAGCTTTAACTAGTCAAATTTACAGACATCATGAAATTTGAAAGGAAGAGGGTACTTAGCAAACAGTATCGAATTGAAACTAGCTCGGATAAAGCCTGCAAGGCTTGGACAATACTGCTTCTGCCTACTGATCTTGTTTCTGTTACTGATCCTGTTACTGCTACTGGTTAACGCATGGGTCAAGTAACCGTCAGATAAGGCTTGTTGAACCCTTTGCAAAGGGTTTCAAAACAGTTAGTAAAATTCTGCTTCGTATTGAATTTACTGGCCTAAAGCGAAGTCAGGAGCATCATTAAAATGCTCAGTCGAACTCAGTTCAAGCCTTCTGCAACCGTTTGAAAAGGGGTTGGCTAAGCCATACGTAAAGGGTATCGGTAAGGGTTACCTAAACGGTTTGGCTAAGGCTTTCTGAAAGCCTTAGCCAAACCCTTCATACATGGGTTCACCTAGTAGAAAGATTAAAAAAAACGCTGAGGTATCCAAGGTGCATTTTGTACAACCTGTGGCACAGTGAAATAACTCAAAGCGAACAATAGAATTGAAGAGGAACCATCAATGACAAGAGCCCCTGCGCCATTTCCGCTAGAGCGCCTCTCGGATATCCCAGAAAGACCAGAAGATTTTAGATTGCTGGAGCGTATTCCTTTAACGCGTGAGCCGCAGTCCTGGCCACTTGAACTCTCTCCTTTAGTCGGTGATGAACAGCCAATGGTGCTGCTCGATACAGAGACAACCGGACTGTCTGCCGATGACGAGTCCATTATTGAGCTTGGTATGGTTAAGGTGCTTTACAGCCAGTCAGCTAAGCGGATTGTGTCGATTGTTGATGTGATCAGCTTGTATGAAGATCCCGGTAAGCCAATCCCTGAGCTGATTACCGAGTTAACCGGTATCACCGATGATATGGTGCAAGGCCAGCACATTGATGATTCACTGGTAGCGAGTTGGTTATCCGATGATCCGCTGGTGGTTGCGCACAATGCACAGTTTGATCGTCCTTTCTTTGAAAAGCGGTTTGCCGCATTAGGCCATCTATCTTGGGCCTGTTCAGCCAGTGGCATAGATTGGAAAGCACTTGGCTTTGAAAGTCGAAAACTTGAGTACCTGCTGCTTCGCTTAGGTTGGTTCTATGAAGGGCACCGAGCTGCAACCGATTGTTTAGCGATGGCCTGGTTGTTCAATTTGTTGCCCGAGTCCGTTGCAAACTTGTTGTCAGAAGCAGACAGGCGAACTGTGTTAGTTCGTGCGTTTGGTGCGCCGTTTGACGTAAAGGACTATTTAAAAGAGCGCGGTTACCGCTGGCATGACGGTGTTAAAGGTGCCAACAAACATTGGTGGCGCGAAATCAGCGAAGACGAGTTGCCGCAGGAGCAAACTTACCTGGATGATTTGTACCATCGTGGCTCAGAGCATGCCCACTATGACTACAAAGATGCCCGCAATCGATTTAAAGCTTTGTCGCTCTCTATAAAGTGAGCCTTGCATATTTGAAAATCTCTGGAAAATGGAAAGTGAACTCATGGTTTAACCAATAAGAGGAATCTTTCCATGTACCAAGACACCTACATTGAATACTGGGGCGAAATCTTCGTCTCTGCCCGCATCATTGAATTTGGCATCACGTTCGAGCGCTTTCTTAAAGATCCATGGAAGCATTTGATGTCCTGTGGCCAAGAGTCTGCCCCAGACGCGATTGCTGAAGGGATGCTGCCATTGCTACCAGCTCAGGCAGAAGTTGCCAGGCGTATTCGGGAGAGTGAACAGCGAGCCCTGATGTCTACAGAGTCGGACAAAGGGGTATCTCATCGCGGTAACATCGTGGTGCCACTGGTTCGGGTAGCGCATTAATAGCAGCTATCAGCGATGACACGAAACAATGTTTTCACGCCCATATCTGAGCGGCAATTGCAATCCAGATCAAAAAGTTGCCGCTTAATCTTCCCTACAAAATAATTTGTGATAGGATGATACCTAATAAAATTAATTAGGTTGAAGCCTATTCAGTGTTTTATGGCCATCTGTCCAGCTTCAACCGGTAGAGGTTGATTTGTCATTGCGGATGAAAAGCAGCGTTAAGTGACGGTGTTTAATGTGATTACGCGATGTCTGACCGTACTTTATAAACAGAGTTTTAAGAATCTGGTTGAATTGGATAAACAAGACGCATGACAAATGATGGTCTGAAACAAACGATAGTGGCGAAGTCAGATAGGCTTTCGCCGATAGCGCAGTTGCCACAAGCAACCAGGGATCGCATTGCCCACATCGATTTCACCTTATTATTTAAGGGCGAAGCGGTACGGGCGGATTTAGTCGATCGCTTCAGCATAGCCGCTGCACAGGCAACGAAAGACTTCACAATGTACCGAGAGCTTGCACCAGGCAACATTGAGTATGACCAAAAGCTCAAATTGCATAAGCGTGGTGAAGCTTTTGAGCCCTTGTTCGACTATGACGTTGTGAGAGCACTGGCAACCATTAGCCAAGGGTACGGTGATGGCTTCACTGGAAAGGTAAAACCCCTCTGGCTTGTGAAGCGCCTTATCACTTAAACAAGCCAAGCCTATTTATAGTGGCGAAAGTCACCGAGGCCATACACAAAGGCAAAGCCTTGAGTATCACCTATGTGTCGTTATCGAGCGGTGAATCAACGCGTGAAATTGTACCTCATACGCTGGTGGACAATGGGCTGCGTTGGCATGTTCGTGGTTTTGACCGCAAGCATGGTGAGTTCCGTGACTTTGTGCTGACCCGCATTAAAGCAGCGGTTGTGCTTGAAGATTCCACTTTGTCTGAAACGGAGCTAGAAACCCAAGATCGGCAATGGAATCGCTTTGTAGAGCTAGAGTTAGTGCCGCATCCTCGTATTGAGCACAGCGAAGCGATAGAGCTTGACTATGGCATGACGAGTGGCGTTCTAAAGGTTGAGATTAGAGCTGCTACCGCCGGGTATTTGCTTCGGCTTTGGAATGTTGATTGTTCTAATAATTACTCATTAATTGGTCCTGAGTATCAACTTTGGTTAAGTAATGGGCAGGCGCTGTATGGAGTGAAAAATGATGCATTGCTTCCCGGCTATAGAACTGGTCAGAAATAAAAAAATGGAAGTACTAAATTGAATTATTCATCGCATCAAAAAGCTTGGTTAGCTCACTCTCTAACGCTCTCTGGAAAAGCAGAAGAGTCAATGACTCAAACTATTGCTAATTCAAAAGTTGATATGAACCCACATCAGGTTGAGGCTGCACTGTTTGCCTTATCATCACCTCTGTCTAGTGGCGTTATCTTAGCCGACGAGGTTGGATTAGGGAAAACGATCGAAGCTAGTCTGGTTCTAGCTCAGAAATGGGCAGAGCGTAAACGAAAGCTCTTACTGATTGTGCCTGCTACTTTAAGAAAGCAGTGGAGCCAAGAATTAGAAGAAAAATTTTCCTTACCGTCTGCAATTCTTGAAGCAACAACTTTTAACGCCGCGTTAAAAAGTGGTATCGCTAACCCTTTTGAAGTGGAAGTTAGTACAGGTAAGCCTGCTATATGTATCTGCTCCTATGAATTTGCAGCTAGGAAAGAAGTTGAACTAGCCCGGGTTTCTTGGGATCTTGTCGTCCTAGATGAAGCGCATAAACTTCGAAATATCTACAAAACTGATGGTGCAAAAACCGCGAAAAAATTAGAGCTTGCATTGCAGGGACGAAAAAAAGTAATGCTCTCTGCAACCCCTTTGCAAAACAGCATATTAGAGCTTTATGGGTTAGTTTCTATTTTAGATCCTCACTTTTTTGGTGATTTGAACTCATTTAAAGCCCGTTATGGCCGACAAAATTTGGATGAAATCGAACTAGCCTTATTACATGCAAGATTGAGCAAAGTTTGCAATCGTACGCTACGTCGACAAGTTCAAGAAGAGGGTGGTATTAGCTTTACTCACCGATATTCAATGACTGAAGACTTTCGTCCCTCAGCAGAAGAAGAACAACTTTACACAGAAGTATCTGAGTACTTGCAGAGGGAGGATCTTCTTTCTATCAAATCAGGTGCAAGGCATTTAGTTACACTTGTTATCCGCAAAATACTTGCTTCATCTTCCTATGCTGTACTAGGTACGCTTGAAACTATGATCAATCGATTAGAGCAAAAGCTACCAATCATCGAGGCTTTGCAGGATCTTGATTGCTTGAATGACTATCAAGATGAAGATGAAGATGAAGATGAAGATGCAGTAGAAGATGAAGATATCGATCCAGTAGCATTAAGTGCTGAAATTGAGTTGCTACGTTCATTTAAAGAGCTTGCACTAAAAATCAGTGGTAACGCCAAAGCTGAGGCTTTACTTCGTGTTTTGACAAGAGCATTTGATAAGACGAGTGAGCTAGGCGGAAGCAGGAAAGCTGTTGTCTTCACTGAATCCGTCAGAACTCAAACCTGGTTGGCAGAGTTGCTCGCAAGCAATGGATACAGTGGGCAGATTGTCTTGCTCAACGGAAGCAACAATGACGCTGCCTCGAAAGCTATTTACAAAGAGTGGCTAGAAAAACATCACGGTTCAACAAGGATATCAGGATCCAAAACTGCTGATATGAAGGCGGCTTTGGTCGATAAATTCAAAGATGAAGCCACTTTGATGATCTGTACAGAGGCTGGTGCAGAAGGTATTAACTTACAGTTTTGTTCGCTACTCGTGAACTACGATTTGCCATGGAACCCACAACGTGTCGAACAGCGTATCGGGCGTATTCACCGATATGGGCAAAAGCATGATGTTGTAGTGGTTAACTTTATCAATAAGGGGAATCGGGCTGACGAGCGTGTCTTTGAGTTGCTGAGTCAAAAGTTCCAGTTGTTTGAAGGGGTTTTTGGTGCGTCGGATGAAATTCTAGGCTCAATCGAGTCTGGTGTGGATATTGAACGAAGAATTTATGATATCTATCAGAATTGTAGAAGTGATGACCAAATTGAGCACGAATTTAACCAGTTACAAGAGCAGTTGAAAGAACAGCTTGAAGTAAAGGTTAATGAGACGCGTCGCTCTCTGTTGGAAAACTTTGACGCAGATGTTGTTGAGCGATTGAATACTCGCCGCAATAGAGTGACGGCCCAGTTATCTCAGTATCAGAAGAAATTACTTCTACTGGCGAGAATGACGTTTACATCAGATGGCTCTTTTACCGAGACAGAAAATGGTTTTAACGTGGGAGAAACTTTCTACTCTCTCGATTGGGCTTATGCAGTAAAGCATGACCACAGTTTGTTTCGCGTGTCTGATGGCTTGGGACTGGAGTTATTAGAACGTTACAAGGTTGATAGACTTGAAAACACCCATTTGGCATTCGTATATGAGCCTGAAGACACTCATTGGGCCGATGTAAAGAATTTAGTTTCTCAAAAGGGCATGTTGCGCATAACAAAAGTGAGCATTGGCTCTAGTGAAGAAAAACGTGAGCGACTAATTCTTACAGCGATTACCGATATTGGTCAGATTGTTCATCCTGAAACTGTAGAACGAATACTGCAATTGCCAATTTCGGTTCAAGGTAAACCTCAACCACTTGATTCTCATGTTGGACTGGATGGTGATATCAGTCACCAGCTTCAAGTGTTCATCAGTGAAGTTGAGCAAGACAATGAGCGGTATTATGCAGAAGAAGTTGAGAAGTTAGAGCGTTGGGCGGAAGATAAGAGAATTGCCCTAGATATCCGTATTAAGCAGTTAGACCTGGAAATAAAACAGGCAAGAAAAGCATCTCGGCAGCTTGGTACACTGCAAGAAAAAATGGCGGCAAAGCGAGCGTTGAAATCTCTTGAACGAGAAAGGGATCAAGTGATGCTCAATTACCATGAAGAGAAAAAGCTAATTGAGCAAGAGGAAGACCGCTTGCTAGAAGAAATTGAGGCTAGGTTGAAACTGGATACTCGTCTAGAGCTCATTTTTGAAGCAACATGGAGCGTTAATTGATCATGAAATTCACTCTTATGCCCGAAATAAACGGTTGGAGCTTCTACAAAGTGGAAGTTTTAGATGAACCGGAATTAATTGAGCTAGCAAAGCATCGAGCATTCAGAAAAGCCCCTAAAGTGGCTCATGGAGATCCAAGTGGGTCACCCAGAAGCCAACAAGAAAGATTCAGTCAAAACTTTCTAGGTGCTTTAGCTGATATTTCATGTAGCTATTTGTTGAGGAAGTTCTTTGAAAAGCATGATTTGCCAATAACAGTAGAAAGTTATGACCAAGTTCGAACAGACGACTTCCAAGAGCATGATTTATACGATATTAAAATAAAAACTGATGGTGCAGAGTCTATAGTGGAAGTTCGCTCTTCCTTATGTGTGCAAAAGAGCCTAGCTGGGGTTATTAATGATTGGCATATATTGGGGCCATACCAGTCTCAGTCGAAAGGAAAAACAGAGTCTGAAAAGGAGTTCTATATACGTCCAATGTTTCATTTGAAGAATTACCGAGACTACCAAAAAGATCATCAAAATAATATGCCACCAAAGAAAACTTACGATCGTTCAGATGGCATAAGGCTTTTTGAAGATGGAGAGGTTGATCTATATATTTTAGGTGGAGCGACTACTGAAATAATGTCTAGCAGTAAAGCTTGGGATGAAAAGGGTGAGACTTTGAAGCAGGGTAAGACGAGTTTTAGGGTTGCCTTTATAAAAGATGGACTTCAAACCCAATGTTTTTTGAATGCTATTGCTCGTGAGATGCTGGATAAATAATTTTCAATGGATGGTTATTAAACTGTCCACTATTAAGGTTTGTGAGATGAATAACATTAAAAATAACAAGTTGGAGCTGATCTGGATTGGTAAGGATAAGTTGCCAAGACTCGAGCCTCGAATTTTCTTGGAAAGTAAAGAATACTCATATTTCAATGTTTCAGAAGACATTGGCCAGGACGGTGGACAGGATTTTAGCAATTTACTGATTAAATCTGATAACTTATTGGCTCTCAAAGCACTAGAGCAAGATTTTACAGGTAAAGTTAAATGTATAGTAATTGACCCTCCCTATAATACAGGGAGTGCTTTCTCACATTATGATGATGGATTAGAGCACTCAATGTGGCTTACATTGATGAGAGATAGATTAGTGTTGCTCTATCAGCTCTTATCTGACGATGGCTCGTTGTGGATCACCATTGATGACAATGAATCTCACTATTTAAAAGTTATGTGTGATGAGATATTTGGAAGAGGAAACTTTGTTACTGATATTACTTGGCAGAGAAAATATAGTGTAAGTAATAATTTTAAAGGTATAGCCTCAATCTGTGACAGAATTCTTGTTTATCGAAAATCTGATAAATTTGTTAACAACTTGCTTCCTCGTACGGAGGATTCTGTTGCTAGATATAAAAATCCAGACAATGACCCGAGAGGGCCATGGAAATCAGTAGATTACCTAAACCAAGCAACCCCAGAAAAACGTCCTAATCTGTGTTACGACATTATAAACCCGAATACAGGGGAAGTGATTAAGAATACAAAGAAAGCTTGGAAGTATGATCGAGAAACTCACCGAAAACACGTAGAAGAAAAACGTATCTGGTGGGGTGTTAATGGTACGAATACTACACCAGCTGTGAAGCTGTTTTTATCAGAGGTGCGTGATGGTATGACGCCTCATAATTGGTGGCCTCATGAAGACGTAGGACATACAGACGAAGCAAAAAAAGAAATCATTCAGTTGTTTGGACGTCAAGATGTGTTCGACACACCAAAACCAGAGCGTTTAATTCAGCGTATATTGACCATCGCTACCAACCCTGGCGATTTGGTACTAGATTCTTTTGCAGGATCAGGAACTACAGGCGCAGTTGCACAAAAGATGGGGCGTCGTTGGATCATGGTTGAATTGGGTGACCATTGTGAAACTCATATTGTACCTCGTATTAAAAAGGTGATTGACGGTGAAGATCAAGGCGGTATCTCCAAGGCTGTCAACTGGCAAGGCGGCGGCGGTTTCCGTTACTTGCGTTTAGCACCATCTCTTCTGCAAAAAGATGAATGGGGTAACTGGGTTATCAATAAAGAATACAATGCAGAGATGCTATCAGCTGCCATGTGTAAACACATGGGCTTTACTTACGCTCCTAGTGAAACTCAATTCTGGAATCACGGTTACAGCACCGAGACTGATTTTATCTATGTAACCACAGGCTCGTTAGCGTATGACCAGCTCAAGCGTATCAGCGAAGACGTTGGTGAAGATCGAACGCTCCTGATTTGCTGCAAAGCCTTTATGAGTGAAGGAGCGGAGTTCCCGAACTTAACGATTAAGAAAATCCCTCAATTAATCTTGAATAAATGCGAGTGGGACAACGACGATTACAGCTTTACTTTGAACGTACTCGCTGAGCCTGAAGAATACGAATTGGATGACGAAGATGACCAATAAACAAAAACTAGAACTTACTTGGATTGGTAAAGAAAAACGACCTCGTTTGGAGCCACGGATTTTTCTTGAAGATAGTGAATTGTCTTTTCAAGGTGAGAAAAAAGAAGGGCTTTTTAATGATAACCTTCTTATTCATGGTGACAATCTTTTGGCCTTAAAAGCTTTAGAACAAGATTATGTTGGGAAAATTAAATGCATTTTTATTGATCCCCCTTATAATACGGGGAGTGCTTTTTCTCATTATGATGATGGTTTAGAGCATTCGATGTGGTTATCTCTTATTCGTGATAGGTTGTTAATTTTACAGTCTTTGTTATCTATAGAAGGGAGTATTTGGATTACAATTGATGATGCTGAGGGGCATTATTTAAAAGTACTTTGTGATGAGATTTTTGGTCGTTCTAACTTTATAGGTCAAGTCACTTGGCAGAAAACTACAAGTATTCATAATAATGCGATATTGTTTTCGTCAAATACTGATATGGTTTTGGCTTACGCCAAAAATATTGATTTTTTCTCAATGGGAAGAATTCCAAGATCTGAACGCAACACGCAAGATTACAAAAACCAAGATGATGATCCTAGAGGTCCATGGGCATCAAGTCCATTACATGTTAGTTTAACTTCTGGACAGAGGGGAAAACAATATGCACTGACTGGGAAAAGTACAGGCTTGTATCCTATAGTTGGACCTAATGGGCAAGAGGTTTATCCCCCCAAGGGCCGTTGTTGGGCATATTCTCCTGAGACAATAAAAGACTTTGAACGTCAAAATCTTATCTGGTGGGGGAAAGATGGAAATAATCAACCGCGCTTAAAAAGGTTTATTAAAGATAATAAAGAAGGTGTAGTTCCATCCACATTATGGCTTTCTGAAGACGTTGGCCACAATCAAGAAGCAAAGGCTGAAAATAATACTCTTTTACCAGATTTAGATAAGCTTTTTTCAACTCCGAAACCTGAACGATTATTAGAGAGAGTTATACGTTTAAGTACTAATCCAGGAGATATTGTTCTCGATTCATTTGCTGGTTCCGGTACTACCGGCGCAGTAGCACACAAAATGGGGCGTCGTTGGATCATGGTTGAGTTGGGTGACCATTGTGAAACGCATATTGTACCGCGTCTTAAAAAGGTTATTGACGGAGAAGATCAAGGCGGTATCTCCAAGTTAGTCAACTGGCAAGGCGGTGGTGGTTTCCGCTACCTGCGTTTAGCTCCGTCTCTACTGCAAAAAGACGAATGGGGTAACTGGGTAATCAATAAAGAGTACAACGCTGGGATGCTATCAGCAGCCATGTGTAAGCACATGGGCTTTACTTACGCTCCTAGTGAAACTCAATTCTGGAATCACGGTTACAGTACCGAGACTGATTTTATCTATGTAACCACAGGCTCGTTAGCGTATGACCAGCTCAAGCGTATTAGCGAAGATGTTGGTGAAGAGCGCACACTCCTGATTTGCTGTAAAGCCTTTATGAGCGAAGGCGCAGACTTCCCGAACTTAACGATTAAGAAAATCCCTCAATCAATCTTGAATAAATGCGAGTGGGACAACGACGATTACAGCTTTACTTTGAATGTGTTAGCTGAAGATGATGTTGAACTTTACGACGATGAAGAGGAAGCGTAATAAATGAGTGACGATGTAAAAGTAGCCAATCAAATTAGTGCTCGACTCTCTCTTCGTAATCCACAAGAAAAATCATTGCAAATTTTGTGTGATGTTCTTGAACAAATGGAATTGAGCAAAGATCCAGATTTGAATCGTTGGATTGAGGTATTAAGGCCACAATATCTTTCATTGAAAAAATTTGAACGTGATTTTCCTTCACTGTGTTTTGCACTGGCAACAGGTGTGGGTAAAACACGCTTGATGGGGGCGATGATTGCTTGGTTGTATTTGACCGGTCGCAGCAGACACTTTTTTGTTCTTGCACCTAACTTAACGATTTATGAGAAGCTGAAAAAAGATTTCCTTATGGGGAATCCAAAGTATGTTTTTCAAGGGATTCCGGAGTTAGTTCAAACACCACCTGTAATCATCACTGGTGATGATTATGAGGATGGTCGCGGTGTGCGATTAGACTATGCTGTTGCTGCGACAATGACAGGTGATTTATTTGCAGGCGAAGAGGCGCCACATATCAATATTTTCAACGTTTCGAAAATAAACGCGAAAGACAATAAAGTGGGCGCTAACAAATCTAATGATCCAAAAATGCGTCGATTGCAAGAGTATATTGGTGATTCGTATTTCAACTACCTTGCTGATTTGCCTGATCTTGTCGTTATTATGGATGAGGCACACAGGTACTATGCTTCTGCTGGTGCAAAAGCATTAAATGATCTGAAGCCTGTATTAGGTATTGAGCTTACTGCAACGCCCAAAACTGTTGGCTCAAAACCGAAAGAATTTTCAAATATTATTTATCATTATCCATTAGCAAGTGCTTTGAATGATGGGTATGTCAAAACACCAGCTGTTGCAACACGCAAGGAATTCAAACCTAGTGATTACTCTCTAGAACGCTTGGAGGAAATTAAATTAGAAGATGGCATTCACCATCACGAGTATGTGAAAACAGAGTTGGCTAGTTATGCAAACAATGCAGGAGTTAAGCTAGTTAAACCATTCATGCTTGTAGTGGCACAGGATACGTTACATGCAGAAGTCTTGAAGAAAAAAATTGAAGATGATTCTTTCTTTGAAGGTGCTTATAAAGGGAAAGTTATAACCGTTCACTCCAATCAAACTGGTGAGGAGTCAGAGGAGACGACTCAGAGATTACTTGCAGTTGAGCATGATAAAGATACGGAAATTGTGATTCATGTTAACAAGCTAAAAGAAGGATGGGATGTTACCAATCTCTATACTATTGTGCCTCTTCGTGCTTCTGCATCTGAAATTTTGACCGAGCAAACCATCGGTCGAGGGCTTCGTTTACCTTATGGAAAGAGAACAAATGTAGAGGCTGTTGATCGGTTGACGATTATTGCGCACGACCGATTCCAAGAGATTATCGATCAGGCAAACAATAAAGAGTCCATCATCAAAAAGACTCTTTATATAGGTTCCAGTGATGAAGATGATATTCCAGAAAAAAAACCTAAGCAGATTTTCGTACCTTCAATGGTGGATTACGCTTTAGGCAATAAGCCTGTTTACATTGACAACAGTTCAATAGGTGATGGGCGAGCGAACTATGAAGTAGGACGTTCGAAACAAATTGATAACTCTGATTCGAGCGATAATGCAACAAGCAAAGTATATAGCCCAACGCAGAAGAAGATTGCTGAGCTTACTGTTGCCATTGTTCAGCAAGAAGCAAAAAATCTCGACAGCAGTAAGCAACTGACAGCGGAGCACGTTAAAAAACACATTACTCAGCGTGTTCATCAAGTCGCGAAAGAATTATTTGTTATGAATGCTGAGGGATCAAATAGGGTGACTGAAGGGTATAACCACTCTGTTGCACAAGAAAAAGAGCAAGTCGAATTATTTGATGCCGCTACTGTAGATGAAATTGTTTCAACCGTTACACATAAAATCGCAGAATATACCATAGACATTCCCAAAATCGTGGTGCTTCCTACTCGTGATGTTAACTATGGTTTTAATGACTTTGATCTTTCAGGTTTGGGACGTATTTCTCTTAAACCACAGTCTAATGAAATCATCATAAGCAATCTGGAGACCAGTCAAATCAGTTCGATTAACTGGGAGCAAAGTGCTGTTTCAGAAGCTCGGCTTGAAAACTATTTGGTATTTTACCTCATGGATCACGACGAGATTGATTACGATGAGCATGCAGGAATGCTTTATAAGCTATCTGGTCAAATGGTTGCGCACCTAAAAAGCTATTTGAGCGATGTTGATGCAGAGGGAGTTCTTAAGTCGGCAGGCCGTATCTTAGCCGATTTTATTTGGTCGCAAATAAAACAGCACATGTGGACAACGCCAACTGACTATGTTGGTAGTGTGACTCAAGGTTTTGATGTGTTAAAACCTACTACTTTCAACTTTGCTAATGATGAGGAACCTAGAGACTTCCGTGCACCAATACCACCAGGGCAAAAGAACAAAGTAAGGCAGATGCTTTTCACTGGTTTTGACCGCTGTTGTTACCCATATCAGAAATTTGATTCAGTAGATGGAGAACTTCGTTTAGCTCAGGTGCTAGAGCAAGATCGAACAGTAGTTAGATGGATGAAACCAAGCCCAGGACAGTTCCGCATAGAATACCGAAGTGGCCAAAACTATGAGCCAGATTTTGTTGTTGAAACAGAAACGCTTTTCTTGTTAATGGAGCCAAAAAAGGCGAAAGAGTTGGAAGATGTTGATGTAATTGCTAAAGCAAAAGCTGCAACAAGGTGGTGTAGTTATGCGAATAAAAACGCAGCTAAAGTTGGCGGAAAACCTTGGCATTACGTTTTGTTACCTCATGATGCTATTACTTTATCAAGAACTGTTGATGGCCTTTTGAGTGAATTTGAGTACAAAGATTGACTAAATTGGCGTGATAGTGGCGATAGTTAGAAATTTTCATAACCTATCTGAATAGCAGCTCAGAAAGAAAGCCCAAATAATGTTTTTATTTGGGCTTTCTTATGTTCAAACTGTTTAATAAGCATGGTGAGAAAAAGGTAGATTTAATTTCTACAGAAATTCCACGCTACCCGCCATTCTTGAAGGGGTTGCCAGCAGCGTCCCCCGAGGATTTACAGTCCACACAAGACGAGCTAATAGCCAAACTGCGCCAGGTACTTGGCTTTAACCTGCGTGATTTTCAACGGTTGATTCAGCCCTGCATTGACCATCTGGCGGCCTATGTTCACTTGCTGCCAGCTTCTGAGCATCACCACCATAGTGGTGCTGGTGGTTTATTACGTCATTCGTTGGAAGTTGCTTTCTGGGCGGCACAAGCAGCTGAAGGGATCATCTTTGTTGCCAGTGGTACACCGGTTGAGAAAAAAGAGCTAGAGCCAAGGTGGCGTGTCGCGGCGGCTCTTGGCGGTTTGTTCCATGATATTGGTAAGCCTGTTTCAGATTTGTCCATCACAGATGAAGATGGACGCTATCAGTGGAACCCTTTTTTAGAAACCTTATCTCAGTGGACCACTAATAACAGCATTGAACGCTATTTCATTCGCTGGCGCGACGGACGTTGCAAGCGGCACGAGCAATTCTCAATTCTGGTGTTAAACCGGGTGATGACACCTGAGTTGCTCGCCTGGTTAACCCAGCCGGGCCCTGAAATTTTGCAAGCCATGCTGGAGGCAATTGGCAATACCGATCCCGAGCATGTCCTTTCTAAACTGGTTATTGAAGCTGACCAAACCAGTGTCCAGCGAGACCTGAAAGCTCAACGAATTTCCGTTGACGACAATGCCCTTGGTGTCCCAGTCGAACGCTATCTACTTGATGCCATGAGGCGATTACTTGCCAGTTCCCAGTGGTTAGTTAATCAGCGAGACGCCAGAGTCTGGGTACGAAAATCGAATCAATCAACCCATCTTTGCCTGGTTTGGAAAAGCGCGGCTAAGGACATCATTGAGCTTTTGGCCAAAGACAAGATACCTGGCATTCCAAGAGATCCCGATACCCTTGCGGACATCCTCATTGAGCGAGGATTGGCCACGAAATCCGCCTCAAATGAGCGATATGAAAGCCTTGCCCCTGAAGTGCTGATCAAAGACGACAAGCCAATCTGGTTACCCATGCTGCATATATCTGAGGCCGATTTATTGTTCAGCTCGAATGTGCCAAGTGGTGTTACGCTGTTTAGTAAACCTGAGTGGGAAGCAACACAACAAACACAAGCAGAACCTCAGAGTCGTTCCAGTGAGCATCCAGACTTGCCTGAAGAGTCATCATCAATCGAACATAGAAAATCGGATGAGTCACCATCGACAAACTCGTCCGACCAAGATGATGAACTTCGCCATGCCAGTGATGTTAATCACCTTCAGGCAAATGAAAATGCTCCAGGTGATGGATGTAAAAAGCCTAACAATTCATATGATGGCGCTATCTCAAATAACGTAAACCAGCACGATGCAGAAGCATTGAATCTCCCTGAATTTTTGGCGTGGCTTCCAGAGGCCAGCAGTGCGTTGGTCATGGTTGGTGAACAGATACTGATCCGCTATCCCGATGCAGTAAGGCCTTGGTGTGCGCCTCGAAAACTGCTTGCTGAACTCAGTCGATTAGATTGGCTTGAACTAGATCCCGCAAACCCGACACGTAAGGCCAGAACTGTTACTACGAAAGATGGCGTTCAGGAGCAAGGGTTGCTGCTGAAAGTATCGATTTCTAAAGGGCTTACTTCACTGATAGACATCTCCAAACAAGACGCAGAATCAGCGGCAGCAATTCAGAACGAAGAGGCTTCACAGCGTCCGAGTCGAACTGAGACAACCAATGCCCAAGCAAAAGAACCCGCCACAAGAACGGAGCGAAAGCAAAAGCCGATTGCGGCCAATGCGAACTCAATTACAGACCCCAAACACGAGCAGCGGCAAAAGATGGTTAATTTTGTGAAAGATTTGCCCATCTTACTGACCGATGGCGATTACCCAGACGTGGATCATAGTGCCGATGGTATTCGCGTCACGATACAAACCTTACGCCAAGTCGCCAATGAGCATGGTATTCCAGCCGGACAGCTGCTTCGGGGGATCTCGGCCAGTGACCAATGCCAGTTTGATGAGGGGGAAACGGTTCTGTTTACCGCTCACGCTGAACGTTAATCCATTTTAAGTTGAGCAGATTGCAAACGGTTATTTTGCGGAGCATGAATGAAAGAAAACGCATACGAGATGCCCTGGCGCACGAACTATGAAGCCATGGCAGCAGCAGGTTGGCTGGTCGGAGCAACTGGGGCAATTGCCGCAGAAATGCTGACAGAGTTACCACCTGAGCCATTTTGGTGGATGACAGGGATTTCCTCGGGCATGGCGTTGTATCGCCTTCCTGAGGCTTATCGCCTTTATAAGTTGCAGATGGGGCTAAAAGGCAAACCATTGGCATTTATGGAGCTGTCGCATTTGCAAAAGGTGATGGCAAAACATCCTGATGAATTGTGGTTAGGGTATGGCTTTGAGTGGGATCAACGTCATGCCCAACGCGCTTATGAAATCCTAAAGCGGGATAAGCAAACCTTGCTTAACCAAGGTCACGGCAAACAAATGGGTTCAACCTGGATTCATGGTGTTGAGCCCAAAGAAGAAGATGTGTACCAGCCAGTTGGTCACACAGAAGGCCATACCTTAATTGTCGGCACAACCGGTGCTGGAAAAACCCGTTGCTTTGATACGATGATCACTCAGGCCATTTTGCGCAATGAAGCCGTGATTATTATTGACCCCAAGGGAGACAAAGAACTTAAGGATAATGCACAGCGAGCCTGTATTGCCGCCGGTAGTCCTGAGCGATTTGTGTATTTTCATCCGGGTTTTCCAGAGCATTCAGTACGTCTTAATCCCCTGAGAAACTTTAACCGGGGCACTGAAATTGCTAGCCGAATTGCGGCCTTAATCCCATCTGAAACCGGTGCTGATCCATTTAAAGCCTTTGGTCAAATGGCACTGAATAACATAGTGCAAGGTCTGTTGCTTACGTCACAACGTCCTGATCTGAAAACACTGAGACGATTCTTGGAAGGTGGCCCAGAAGGCTTGGTAGTAAAAGCCGTCACGGCCTGGGGGGAGCAGGTGTATCCGAACTTTAGTGTGGAGATCAAGCGCTTTACCGAAAAGGCCAATACCTTGGCTAAACAAGCTATGGCGATGCTGCTTTTCTACTACGAACGCATTCAGCCCGTTGCCGCCAATACTGATTTAGAGGGGCTATTGAGTATGTTTGAGCATGACAGAACCCACTATTCAAAGATGGTGGCCTCATTGATGCCGGTGCTCAATATGCTCACATCAAGTGAACTAGGTCCATTGCTATCACCGATTGCAAACGATGTGGATGACAGCCGGTTAATTACGGATTCTGGCCGTATTATCAACAATGCCCAAGTGGCCTATATCGGGTTGGATTCATTGACCGACGCCATGGTTGGCAGCGCCATTGGTTCGTTGCTTTTATCCGATCTCACCGCCGTGGCCGGTGACCGCTATAACTATGGTGTTGAAAATCGTCCCGTAAATATCTTCATCGATGAGGCGGCTGAAGTCGTCAACGATCCCTTCATTCAACTGCTCAACAAAGGCCGTGGCGCAAAAATGCGTTGTGTTATTGCTACTCAGACCTTTGCTGACTTTGCAGCTCGTACAGGCAGTGAAGCTAAGGCTCGCCAGGTGTTAGGTAACATCAACAACTTGATAGCCCTTCGGGTGATGGACGCCGAAACGCAGCAGTACATTACTGACAATCTGCCTAAGACTCGGTTGCAGTACATCATGCAAACTCAAGGTATGTCGTCCAACTCGGACAGCCCCGCGTTGTTTACCGGCAATCATGGCGAACGCTTGATGGAGGAAGAAGGCGATATGTTTCCACCGCAGTTATTAGGCCAGCTTCCCAACCTGGAGTACATCGCCAAGCTTTCAGGTGGCCGCGTGATCAAAGGCCGCATTCCTATTTTAACCAGCTCTACACAGGCAGCATAAGGAGTCTGTATGCATCATTCTGTCTGTCTGAAAATGACAACACTTACCAGTAAAGAAATGCTCGCTCAGTGGCAGCAACATAACCCCCAGTTCAAGGAAACCTTAAGACTGCTTGAAACCGACTGGCCTCATGCTTTGGCCTCGGTGTATTGCTTGGCGGACTACTTAACGGATGCGTTCACGTTAGATGGCCATTCCATCTTTGATTTGTGTCTGTGTAATGGCTTGGGCAGTTATGAAGAAGTTAGTTGTGATGATGACAGTGTACGCCTTTGGCATTTCATTGAGGCACTGACCTGGACTGCCGCCAGTGCTTTAACTGGGATTCGCCTGCGTGATCCTGACCATTTCGAGTGGGCCGCCGTGGATGGTGTGTATTTCCACGCCTGGATTCGTAATCGTCCAAATCGGATGGCGTATTTGGCTGAAGGACGCATCGACGTGCGTTATGTCAGTGGCCATACGACGACAAAACGGCTTCAACAAGTGATTAAAGCCCGGATTATGACGCCAACCGTTGCAGCCATGCTGGCGCGAGTAGAAGAGGATGTTTGGCATGAGCAAGCATAAGTCGGTTTGGCTGCTGTGTCTGGCACTGATGCTGGAGATTATTGCCATTGGCGTGTTAGTGCCCGGTGATTGGACTGGCCGGGTTATTAGTAAAGAGAAGCAGATGATCCAAAACCAATTGGGCGCACAAACAAGCTATTGGATTGGTCAAACTAGCCATCGCTGGTATCAGTCATGGGTTGTGGATACGCAGATGGAGCAATCTGTGCGTGATTTTCTGATCCCCACTGAAGAGCAGCGACTTCGTTCTAAAGGGATGGAGAACATGGGAGGCTTTTGGTTCGTCTGGGTAGAAGACCGCATTCAGGCATTTTTTGATGTGTTGTACCAGGTGTTTACTCGATTTGCTTTGCTGATGGTCTGGTTACCCTTTGCGCTTATTCTCATGTTACCGGCGTTGTGGGATGGCTTAATGACCTGGAAGATTAAGAAGACAACCTTTGATTTTTCTAGCCCTATCATTCACCGCTATAGCATGATAATTCTGGGTTCAGGCGTCATCTTACTGTTTATGGGATTGTTCGCCCCGTTGGCCATTCCACCTGTGATGTTACCGTCGCTGATCATCGGTTTAGCATTGATGGCAGGGTTGGCGTTAAGTCACTTGCAGAAGAAGATATGAGGCCAGTTAGGCCTCATCTTGTAGAGCTAAAACCTTACGCCTACGGTATTGCCGTTCTCATCTTCAGCTGGCAAATGATAAGTATCAATAAGGTGACCTTGAAGCCAAATATATTGCGGCATCCAAAACGAGTACTGTCGTATAAGAGCCAATACTTCTTTCAGCGGTTTGTTTGCGTGAGGTTCGGCAAGACGGAAGTACATGAATGAGCAATAATCTCGAAAGTACTCCTGAAGCTCTGAATCCGATAGCGTTTCTTTTAGCGGCCTGTTTTGTTCGTCGTCCTCGTCAGGGGAGTTGACATAAATTTCAAATAGCTGCTTTTCAGTAAGCATTTCCAAGAAGTGGTCTTCAATTAAAACCCCATCACTGGTATCGACATCCATACCATCTTTGACATCAAAAGCCATGACACATCCTGAAGATAATGCCACTTCTGATGGTTTCAGTGCGTCATTAGCTTGTACAACCTGATGCCAATGATTAAAACCAGCAGATACTGCAATTTCATCGAGTGCTTCAGTGTGTGTAATGGATGTTTCACGTTTAAGCTTTCGTGCTTTTTGCTTTAAACGTTCAACCGTGGCAGAGGAAATGATTTTAGTAATTTGCATTGAGTTTCTCCTATTAGCGAATACGGTGCCCACTGCCGAGGTCGCAGAAAAAACCTAAGCAAAAAATAAATTTGATATGCATGTCGTCCCGTCCGGGTTTGCTAAAGTGGGCAGCTGGTCTCGACACGACCAATATCCCCATCATATCAACAGCATTAAAAAGATCAATTGTTAGTATTGTCTTAGTAGAACCCTCAAAACCTTCAAGAATTCGGCATCTAGCTGACCACTGAACCTGTCAATCTCAAGGCATTCTTCATTTCTCAATTCAAACAACGAGGAGTGACTATGGAACCTGTGAGTATTCCGTCCTATATCGATGACCCGCCGCACTTCCTGCTTTGGAGTGCCGATGAGATGGCTCCCATTCTGTTGGGGCTAGTGATCGGCATTTTTACCGGTAATGCCTTGGTTTTATGCCTGTTGGGGTTGGTGACAACCAAGCTCTATCGGCGTTTTCGTGATGGTCGCCCTGATGGTTTTATTCTTCACGCCATCTACTGGGCTGGGCTGTTGCCAACCAAAGCCAAGACGATCCCTAACCCATTTATCAGGAGCTATCTGCCGTGAAGTTCGACGTGTTTTTAAAATCATGGCAAGGCACGCAATTAGAGAACCGATGGCAGCGGTTCCTGATTGCAGTGCTGGTGCTATCTAATTTGCTGCTTGCGGTAGCGGCATTTTCTCGCAATACAGTGGTAGCCATTCAACCACCAACCTTGTCTGAAACGGCTGAAGTGTCACGAAACCAGGCTACTCAGCCTTACTTGGAATCCTGGGGGCTCTATCTGGCTGAGCTTATGGGCAACGTGACGCCGGGTAATGTGTCTTTCATCCGGGTTGCCATTGAGCCGCTACTTTCTCCAGCGGTGTACCAGCAAGTGGTCGATGCACTGGAGATTCAGGCAAGACAAATCCGCGAAGACCGGGTCACGCTCAAATTCCAACCCAGACAAGTGGAGTATGAGTATGAAACCGGGCATGTCTTTGTGACCGGCTATTCCTTGGTCTCTGGGCCATCTGGAGATGAACAGCGCCAAACTCGCACCTATGAGTTTGACATCGATATTGAGCAATACCGTCCAAAACTTAGCTGGATGGATACGTATGAGGGGCAAGCTAGAACGAAGCGCGTTCGTGAAAAGTTGACCCAAGAGCAAAACCGGAGGGTGAATGATGCGAACCAAAATTAGTCGATGGATGACACCAAGCTTAATCGCAATGAGCTTGAGTGGCGTCCTGTTATCTCAAGCGTCGTATGCAGACGTGGAATTGCCGATTGTGCCAGCCAGTGTGATGAAGCAGTCTGCTACTGCAAATCCACCGGTTCAAACCAATACGGTTTCAACGGATGTGCCAACAACGCTACTGATGACACCGGGGATTAATGAACTGATCCCTGTAGCACTTGGCCATCTGAACCGGATTGTGACGCCGTTTGAATCGCCTCAGGTGAGAACAACCAGTGATGCTCAGACGCAAATCAAGGGGAATGTTGTATATGTGGCCACGGACAAAGAATCACCGGTTTCACTTTACATCACTCCGCCTGGTCAGGAAGCTACCGCATTATCTGTCACCTTAGTACCTCGTCGTATTCCACCGCGTGAAATCACCTTAGCGATTGATGGTCAGCAGTGGCCTATTAAGGGCGTCGTGAACCGAAAAGCCGCCACTTGGGAAACGGCTCAGCCATACGTCGATAGCTTACGTGATTTACTCAGACGCCTTGCACTAAATGAGTTACCACAAGGCTATGACATCCGTTTCGCTGGCCAAACTGACACAAGCCCGAAATGTTTTCAGCCGGGCTTAAAGTTTGGTTTTAAGCAGGGGCAAATTGTGACGGGACATTACTTCACCGTCTATGTAGGACTGGTTGAAAGCTTTGCCGATGAGCCGATAGAAGCCAGAGAAATAGCCTGTCATGCACCGGATATAGTGGCAAGCGCCTACTGGCCTCGCAATATCTTGTTGCCGGGTGAAAAGACTGAGTTGTATGTGGTTGTTCGCAATCATCGTGAAGAAGCGGTGGAAAGTCTGCGACCTTCGCTTCTTGTGGGAGGTGAATAACGATGAAAGCACAATGGGAACAAATGAGCCCGAACATGAAGCGGGGTCTATCGGTTGCTGGTATTGCTGGTGGTCTCATCCTTATGGTGATGGTGTTTTCACCTAATCCTGACGATGGCTCAAGCAGTCGGAACCGGCAGGAAACGATCCGGCACATTCTTACGGATACCAATACTCGTGATGTTGGGGTCGATAGTTTGGCTGCGAACGTAAAACTACTCAGTGAGCGCAATGAACAGTTACGTCGTGAAGTTGAGCGCTTGCGTCGTGACGTCGATTCAGGACGGCTAAGCCCTGGTTCGCCTTCTATACCAAGTGAAGTCAATGCGGAGCTGGCCCGCCTTAGAGCGGAACTTGATGATGTTCGCGCTGGAGGTGATGCAGCAGTTGAAGGCACAAATAGCCGCTTTGAAGTGCCTTTATCTGCCATGGAATTGCCTAAAGAAGAAAAGCCATTGCCGTCTAACCCAGACGACTATTTTGCCAATGCGCCGCTGCCTGATCCGCTCTATCAGCAGCCAGCCAATGGCCAAGGCACACGAGCTCGGGATGTTCCATTGCCGCCAATCACGATTCGTATGATTGAGCCTGAAGTGGTTGCCGAACCAGACGTTGTTGTGCAAGAAGCGCCGCCTTTGTATCTACCGGCGGGCAGCATCATCTCAGGTACTTTGATCACGGGTTTGGATGCCCCTACTCACGAGTCCGCAAGACGCGAGCCTTTTCCTGCATTGCTGAGGATTCAAAAGGAAGCCATTTTACCCAACCGATTTAGAGCGGATATCAAAGAGTGTTTCTTGATCGCCGCAGGTTACGGTGATTTGAGCTCTGAGCGTGCTTATTTGCGAGGCGAGACCATTTCATGTGTGAGAGAAGATGGTGGCGTCATTGAAACACGACTGGATTCTTATGCCGTAGGTGAAGACGGCAAAGCCGGTATTCGTGGCCGATTAGTGTCGAAACAAGGCCAGCTGGTGGCCAAATCGATGATGGCCGGATTCCTTCAGGGCTTGGCAGGCGCATTTGATGTGAATCCTGTTCCGACGATTCAGACGGGTAATGCCGGTGATACTCAGTTGTACCAGCAAGTCATGAGCCAAGAAGCATTACAGGGCGCTGCGATTAAAGGCACAGGTAAAGCATTAGATCGAGTGGCCAAGTTCTATTTGGACATGGCTGAAAATATGTTCCCAGTCATAGAGGTAGACGCTGCAAGGAAAATTGAAGTCATAGTCACTCGTGGGGCCTCATTGTCATTGGCCACTTCACAAGGGGGAGGTGCAAGAAGATGAAAAAATCCTGCATGTTGCTAACCGATCGAAGTCCGTTTCAGACAATAAGATGTGTATCCAGAGGAGAGTTAACCATGACGACATCAATGCAGAACAACCCAAAGCACCAGTCAAAACAGTGGTCTAAAGCTGGATTACTTTTATTGGCAGTCGGCTCAACCTTATTGTCTGGCTGTAGTTCATTGGGTCTTGGGAGTAGTGAATATGGATGCCCAGGTATGCCTGACGGTGTGCGCTGTTTATCCGCTCGTGAAGTCTATGAGCTTACCAGTAATGGCGCTGCACCCAAGACGATTGATGCTGTGGCGACTCGAATTGGTTCTCCCTCTGGGTATTCACAATCTGATTTAGAGACAGGACTGCTGAGCCATCCGGCATTACCCGAGACGCAGCAATCTGCACCTATTCGCATTCCTTCAAGGGTAATGCGGATTTGGATTGCGCCTTGGGAGGATGACCGTGGGGATCTGAATTTATCCAGCTACGTGTTTACCGAAATTGAACCGCGCCGGTGGGATATTGGGGTGTCAGCACCTCGAACGGTTTCGCCAGTGCTACGTCCACTTCAGACTCAAAGCGATTCTGCCTCAGCGGGAGCTGATGGTAAGCGCGATAACTTGAGTATCTACGGAGAAACTAACGAATGACAAATGCAGTTCGCACCATTCAAACTCAGCGCCTAATGACCATTGGTGCGCTTGGTTTATTGGCGTTAATGATTTCGGAGCCCTCATTTGCGGGCACCGGTGGTGATGCTTTCACTGATGTGTGGGATACCCTAAAAGATTGGACCCAAGGTACTTTGGGACGGATCGTAGCGGGAGCCATGGTTCTGGTGGGTATTGTGGGCGGTATCGCTCGCCAAAGCTTGATGGCTTTCGCTCTGGGCATTGGTGGCGGTATGGGTCTCTACAATACGCCAACCGTCGTTGAAAGTGTTATGTCTGCAACCTTACCTGTTGTTGCCAGCACTCAAGAAGTCATTGGCACAACAGTTCCAGCAATCAGCGCCGTTTTACTGGGCACCTGAATGTGAGCCACAGTAGGCAGTTCACTTAAGGTAATCAAACTAGGTCTACACAACATCGGGTTATTGGTGATGTTGTGTAGACCTTTTCATTTCAACAACGCCGCATTAGCAGGCTTGGTTTACAGTATTTGGTATATTAATACCTAAAGTGTTAAAATCACTGTCACAATAAACTATATGGTTTATACTGTTCGTGATATTCATACTTTGGGTGTTAAAATGTCATCTAAGATAAACTGGCTTGTTGCTCATACTTCTCCTGGTGCGCTAGTACTTCAGCAATGGCTGACTGAAAACGGTGTGAGCTACTCCCTGGCTCAAAAGTACGCGCAGAACGGTTGGCTGAAGAAGCTATGTTCTGGCGTGTATTATCGTCCAGATGCGCAGGGCGATATAAAGCCAACTTGGGTTGATGCCATTCAAGCATTGGATGTGCAATTGGGCGTTTCAGTTCATTTGGCTGGATTGAGCAGCTTAACTCACCAAGGACTGAGTCACTATTTGCAGCTGAACAAAGAGCAAGTTTGGATTTGCGTTAAAAATAAGTCGTCCTTACCGAAATGGTTTCGTGAATTCCCTTATCAGAATTGGTTTTACTGTGGAAACCATAAGCTTGAAGTGAATCCCGAGAAAGATTTGAAAAGGATCACGGTTAAAGAGAAAGAACTCACTGTCAGCTGTGCAGAACTTGCTGCCTATGAAGTGGTAGACGGGATTGGGAAGCTGATTTCATTTGAGCATGTCGCAGAATTATTTCAGGGTTTAGTCAATCTTAGCCCTAGAAAAGTACAAGATATTCTTGAGCGAAGCAGCTCTGTTCAGGCAAACCGAATATTTCTATTTCTGGGTCGATACTACGATCACCAGTGGGTCAATCGCATAGATGAAACAAGAATTGAATTGGGTGCAGGAAAGCGGCAGGTTGTCGAAAAAGGACGTTTTGATGAGCGATATCAAATCACAGTGCCAGAGATATTAAGCGTCAAAAAAGGTGAACAACATAATGGATAAAGATAGCCCATATTACAAACAGGTTTCCTTGCTCATAAGAATGCTTCCTTTGGTAGCGACAGAGACGGTTTTTGCACTTAAAGGTGGCACTGCCATTAATTTATTTGTGAGAGATTTTCCTCGGTTATCTGTAGATATTGATCTTGCTTATCTTCCACTTGAACCAAGAGATGAGGCTTTGATTAATGTCAGGGCTGCATTGCAGCGCATTACAGACAGAATCAATACTCAACCAGATATCCGAGCGGCATTTCAGGATAATAAAGTTGATGAACTGAGAATAGTTGTATCAAGTCCGGTTGCGACGATCAAAATTGAAGTTTCGCCCGTCGCCAGAGGTACATTGCATAGTGCAGAAATAATGCCAGTTCAAGAGTCTGTTGAAGACGAGTTTGGTTATGCTGAGATTCAGGTAGTCAGTCTTCCCGATCTGTATGGTGGGAAATTGTGTGCTGCAATGGATCGCCAACATCCTCGCGACTTATTTGATGTGCGTATGTTACTTGGCAGTGAAGGGATTTCGAGAGAGATTTTGGTGGGTTTTTTAACCTATACATTAAGTCACCCTCGGCCTATTAATGAAGTCATGTCGCCAAACTGGCAGCCTCTGAATGAGAAATTTCAGGCAGAATTTGACGGAATGACTTTTGAAAAAGTTGAATGCGAAGACTTAGCCTCTGTTAGGCCCATGATGTTAATTGAACTGCAAAAACATTTCACAGAAAGGGATCATGCCTTCCTCATGTCATTCAAAAGAGGGCAGCCTGACTGGGCATTGTTTGATTATCCTAATGCAGCAGATTTGCCAGCGATTCGTTGGAAGTTGCAGAACATTAACAAATTGGCAAAGAATCAAGCAAAACATCAAGAGCAATTAGATAAATTGAAGCAAGTGCTTGATGATTGGCTTGTTAACGCAAACGCCGAGTAATTCGTTTATAACAAACCTCAACGAGCTATAAGCCCCCTAGTTAGATTGCGATTTCTTCAATCTATCTAACCGAGTCCACATAGGACAACTGCATAGACTGGAGCCTCGATTTACATTAACGAGGACTCCTCATGCGAAAACTATCTCCAATTATTCTGGCGCTTGCGCTGTCTCCATTGGTTCAAGCTGAATCTGTGTCTGAAGTGTCGCCCGTTGGCAAAATTGACGGCATGGTTTCTTTACCTGTCACGGGTATGAAAGCGGTCGAAAGCAATGGCCGTATTGTTTTCATGTCAGACAGTGGCCGGTTCGTCATTGATGGCACGCTCTATGATGCCTGGTCGAAAAAGCCGCTTACCAGCCTTGAAGAAATTCGTGAAGCGGGTAACACGCTGGACTTAAGTCGTCTTGGCTTAAAAATGGATGATTTGAATCCACTGACGCTGGGTGAAGGCAAAAAGAAAGTGGTGGTCTTTGTTGACCCACGATGCCCGCACTGCCATGAGCTTTTGAAACAAGCTTTACCGTTAACCAAAGAATACACCTTCCAAATACTCCCTGTGCCAGTGCTTGGTCCTGATTCAGAGCGTCAGGTTCGCCAGCTTGGCTGTGCGCGTGACAAGAAAGCGGCCACCGATGCATTGCTGAATGGCCGGATTGGTAACCTAGAACAGGATGATGCCTGCAACTTAGAACCAATGCAGCGTACCTTGGTGACGGCTCAAATCCTGGGCATTCAAGGTGTACCTTTCATCGTCGCCAATGATGGTCGCATCAGCCGAGGCCGTCCTTATGATCTTTCTGCTTGGTTGGAGGGGCGTTAATGAAAGCCTCTCTGTATTCAGGGCAACGCGCTTCAGAGCTGTTGCCAGTATTGGCCTATTCAGACGATGAGCAACTGTTTTTCATGGAAGACCAGAGTGTTGGCTTTGGTTTTCTATGTGACCCATTGCCGGGTGGTGATGAGTCTGTTGCAGATAGGGTTAATGTTCTACTTAACAACGACTGGCCAAAAGACACTTTGCTGCAATTTGGCCTGTACGCCTCGCCTGATATTCAAACCGACCTTCAGCGCATGATGGGCTTACGGCATCGTCAATCCGATCCATTGCTTAGGGCGTCGATACGCAAACGTGCGGATTTTCTCGATGGGGGCACGGTTCAACCGATAGAAGAATCGACCCAGACTCAGGTACGCAACTTTCAACTGATCGTCACCTGCAAATTGCCTTTGGAAAGTCCTTTACCGACGGAGCGTGAATTAAGTCGAGCATCCGCGCTTCGAGCTTCTTTTTCGCAGGCGCTGGCAACGGTTGGTTTTCGTGTCACTGAGATGACTGACCGAAATTGGCTCGCGGCATTAAGTGCGCAGCTTAACTGGGGAAAAGATGCTTCTTGGCGCAATCCATCACCGATCCGCAGTGAGGCAGATAAACCACTTCGAGAGCAAGTGTTGGATTATGACCGAGCTATCAAGGTGGATAGCCAAGGTCTGATGCTCGGTGATTACCAAGTTAAAACCTTATCGTTTAAACGCTTGCCTGAGCGGATCTGGTTTGGTCATGCCGCAAGTTTTGCGGGCGATATGATGACGGGCAGTCGCGGTTTACGCGGAAGCTTTTTGCTGAATGTCACCATTCACTTTCCTTCAGCTGAGGCGATGCGATCTCGTTTAGAGACGAAGCGTCAATGGGCGGTCAATCAGGCCTATGGCCCGATGCTCAAGTTTGTGCCGGTGCTTGCAGCCAAGAAAAAGGGATTTGATGTTCTTTTTGAAGCCTTGCAAGAAGGTGATCGTCCTATTCGGGCAAATATGACTTTGACGCTGTTTTCACCAACGGAAGAGGCGTCCATCAGTTCTGTTTCAAATGCTCGAACTTACTTCAAAGAACTCGGATTTGAGCTGATGGAAGACAAGTACTTCTGTTTGCCCATTTTTCTGAATGCCCTGCCATTTGGTGCTGACCGCCAGGCGATGAACGACTTGTTTCGATTCAAGACTATGGCGACACGACATGTGATCCCTCTGTTGCCTTTGTTTGCGGATTGGAAAGGTACAGGCACGCCAGTGATTAACTTTGTTTCCCGTAATGGCCAGATCATGAGTGTGTCTCTTTATGACTCGGGCAGTAATTACAACTGTTGCATAGCGGCGCAATCGGGGTCGGGCAAGTCTTTCCTGGTGAACGAAATCATCTCCTCCTACTTATCAGAAGGCGGGCAATGCTGGGTGATTGATGTTGGCCGCTCTTATGAAAAGCTGTGTGAAGTCTATGACGGTGAGTTCTTACAGTTCGGGCGGGACAGTGGCATTTGCTTGAATCCGTTTGAAATCGTTGAGGACTATGACGAAGAAGCGGATGTGTTGGTTGGGTTATTGGCCGCAATGGCCGCACCTACGCAGTCATTAACCGATTTTCAGATGGCCAACCTAAAGCGTCAGACCCGTGAACTGTGGGAGAAAAAAGGTCGTGCCATGTTGGTTGATGATGTGGCAGAGGCCTTAAAAAATCACGAAGACCGACGTGTGCAAGACGTGGGTGAGCAGCTCTATCCGTTTACGACACAGGGCGAATATGGTCGCTTCTTTAATGGTCACAACAATATTCGCTTCAAAAACCGTTTCACCGTTCTGGAGTTAGAAGAGCTCAAGGGGCGTAAGCATCTGCAACAAGTGGTGTTGCTTCAACTTATCTACCAAATCCAACAGGAGATGTACTTAGGTGAGCGGGATCGTCGCAAGATTGTGTTCATCGACGAAGCCTGGGATCTGCTGACTCAAGGTGATGTCGGTAAGTTCATTGAGACGGGTTACCGGCGATTTCGAAAATATGGCGGCAGTGCTGTGACGGTAACGCAGTCGGTCAACGATTTATACGATAGCCCTACAGGTAAAGCCATCGCTGAAAACTCGGCCAATATGTACCTGCTTGGCCAAAAAGCCGAAACCATCAACGCGCTCAAAAAAGAAGGCCGTTTGCCATTAGGTGAAGGCGGCTACGAATACCTGAAAACGGTTCATACCGTCACGGGTGTCTATTCCGAAATTTTCTTTATCACCGAAATGGGCACCGGGATCGGCCGCCTCATCGTCGATCCGTTTCACAAGCTGTTGTACTCGTCCCGTGCAGAAGATGTAAACGCGATTAAACAGTTAACGCGCAAAGGCCTTTCTGTTGCTGATGCCATCTCTCAGTTGTTGAAGGAGCGAGGCTATGAATAAGACCACGCTTTGGCCATTTATGGCCTCTATTACTTTGTCTATTGCTGGTAGCGGTTTAATGACCAGTTGGCTCTTAATGAAAACACTCGAACCCGTCCACAGCCAGTTGGCGTTAAGTACGCCCATTGCAGTCGTGGATTTTGGGGAGGCGGTGCTGTCACTGGGCCCCAATGCCAGCGAACAAGACATCGAATCCAGGTTGCTTCAGACCAATCAGCAAATTGAAAAGTTAAAAGCAGCCGGTTTTATCGTATTGGATGCCCAAGCGGTGGTGGGTGCTGATGATTCCGTATTTGTGCCAGTAGGCTCAAAGGAGGTGTCTCATGCAGATACTCCGTAAAAGAATGCCTTGGCGGCCATATCTCATTCGGTTGACCGTTCTTGCGTTAATCATGGCCTTGGTAGGCACCTACGCCATGATGCGCTACCGAATAGGTATTGATACCCAGCAAGAGCGCTGCCTGCCTGATACCACGGTGTATCTGATTGACCTGTGGAATAAAGAGCCGGTTAAGGATGGTTTGTATGCCTTCCACTCAAAAGGACTTGCTCCGTTATATAACGACGGTACTCGTATGCTGAAACGCCTTACAGGGATGCCTGGGGATGAAGTCAATGTGACTCCTGAGCATGTGCTAGTGAACGGTGCTCAAGTCTCAATCGGCATGGCATTAGCCCAGCGTCTTGGTGTGGCGGAATCACAATTTAGCCGTTCATTGACGCTGCAAGAAAACGAATATTGGTTTTCCGGCGAGGCTGCTACGAGTTTCGACTCCCGCTATTGGAATGCCGTTAAGCGCGAGCAGATTGTCGGTCGCGCTTGGCCGCTTTGGTAGGAGGTAGATGATGCAAAGACTATGTCTCTTATTTTCGTTGGTTGCTCCATTGTCTTGGGTTCAAGTTTCCTGGGCACAAGAGCCTTTTCTGTTGTCTGACGAGGACAAAAAGATCGTCGAAATGAGCCGCAGCATTTTACAAAGTGCTGTGGATGGCTCATCTGAATTTATTGAGCCTTTTGCACCGGTTGAACAACCTGTGTCGCTCAAACACAGCGATGAATGGTTGATATTTGCGTCGTCCTCATTGGGTGATTCGTCACTGAAGCAGCTATTTAAAGAGGCCAGTGCTACCAGCGCTATTGTGTTGTTTCGGGGAATTCCTGAAGGAAAGACCTTGGGGGCGGCTATCCGTGATTGGCATACCCTGATGGCGGGACTTGATCCTGTTCCTCAGGTTCGAATCGATCCGAAAGCCTTTGTGCACTGGCGGGTGACTAGCGTGCCTGCCATTTTCCGCATAGAAGATGACAAGGTGACTGCAAGTGCACTAGGGGTTTACAGCAAGGACTGGTTGCAGCGCCAAATTGAAACTGGCAATAGCGGTTCATTGGGTCAACGCGGTCCAATTCATTCGATTTTAGAACCGGATTTGATGCAAGTGGCGATGCAGCGTTTACAGTCGCTTGACCTCGGCGCGTTAAAGAAAAAAACCATTGAGCGTTTCTGGTCTCGCCAAACATTTACTGACTTACCCAAAGCCACGCAGTATCGGATAAGAATGGTTGATCCAACCATCGTCATGCAGCGGCCACTATTGGATGCCAATGGCCGAACATTGATCCCAGCAGGAACGCGTATTAACCCGCTAAAAGCCTTGCCATTTACTCAGCAGCTCGTGGTGTTTAATGCGTCGAACGCTGAAGAAGTGGACGCAGTAGCGCATTGGCTTGAGACGCAAGATAGGACACTGCGTCGCATTACGCTTATCACCACGCAGCTCGACCGTGCCCAAGGCTGGAATCGCCTCAATGCGCTCGAAAAGACATTGGACAGTCCGGTTTACCTTCTCAATGCCTCGCTAAAGCAGCGCTTTGATCTGCAAGTCACCCCATCGTTTGTTCAAGCAAAGGGGTTTGCGTTTGAAATAGAAGAAATTCCAGCAAAGGAGCTTGTTCATGAAAAAGCTCAATAATACGTATCGTCGGTTGCGTAATCTCGTTGTCATGCTTGTCCTGGGCGCATCTATTCCTGCTAAAGCCGAACTGACCTGCCCAGACGCGGGTTTATTGTCGGGTAAGTTGCTGACGGATGTTTGCTGGTCATGCATTTTTCCTATCCGGGTTGCAGGGCTTCCGCTTGGCTCTGGCAGTGTCCCAAGCGGCGCATCAAATAAGTCATTTTGCTTATGTGAAGACAACTTAGGCGTGCCAAGGCCAGGTATTGTTACCAGCATGTGGGAGCCAGCGCGTTTGATTGAACTGGTCAGAACGCCGGGTTGCTCGCCTTCCCTGGGAGGGATTCGTTTACCGTTAGGTGATAGGCGACTGCAAGGTGGTCATGGCGAGGGTGAATACGATACCGGTGATCTTGCTTTCTACCATTACCATTATTACGCCTTTCCGCTTTTGGTCATGCTCGATTTGTTCATGGATGGCAATTGCAATGCCGATGGTTACATGGACTTTGACTTGATGTATTTGTCCGAATTGGACCCAACATGGCTGAACGATGAACTGGCTTTTTTTACTCAGCCTGAAGCGGCGGCCGTTGCCAATCCATTGGCTATTTCGGCTTGTACCGCTGACGCAGCCTCATCAACGCTTGGTAAACCCATCGACCAGTTGTTTTGGTGTGCTGGCAGTTGGGGCCATCTCTACCCGTTATCAGGCCACACCTTAGCCTTTGGCTCATTAGCAGAAAATACCAGCCATTTAGCGGCGCGTGCAATCGCGGCTCAACACAGGCGTGGTCTTGCTAGGCGAACAATGGGGAACAGTGCGCTATGCCGACCTGTTATCGACCCCATGCTGCCGAAATCCCAATACAAGATGAGTATGTTCTTCCCTGTACCGGAAACTGAAAGTGCGCATGTCATCGGTGAAAGCACCATGAAATGGGGAGAGTGGCGAACAATCCCCGGTGCCGGTGAAGATGCGCTCTACATTTTGTGGCGCTGGCAAGACTGCTGTAACTCGGGAGGTTAACTATGAAACCAACACTTTTTACCCGAGTGTTAGCGGGTATTTTATCTATCACTATGGCTTGCTTGCCCCTACATGGTGTGGCCGCTGATGTGCAGCGTCAATCCGGCCTAAGCGGACAACAAGAAGGTAAGCAATTGCTGCAAAGCTGGACGATGCCCGCACTTAACGGCAATACATTGTTGGTGCCGAGTGGCAGTGGTAATGAGTCCATTAACTTGCAAGAGCTATTTCCTGGTATGGATCAAGGCTCATTAGATGTCTTAACGGGCGTTTATGGCTCTGATGCCAGCATGAATCAATTGGGGACGCAGCGCCAAGAGAGCATGGTATCCGAAAGTGGCGCTACGGGTGAAGCGTTTCGCTCGCTACAGCAAATCAAAGACAGGTCTCGGCCAGATATGGTCAATGATCCGCTTTGGGCATTAACTGATGCGGTTCAAACTGACCCCAATCTATTAACCCAAAGCTTCCCCGGCTGTGAGTCTCAAGGTGAAGGCAGCCCAAATTACCAGCAATGTGACAGACTCAATACAGCGGTTAACAGCTGCACTATTACTCACGATTACACGGCAGGCATTATTGAGCATGTTTCAGGACCGATGAACCTTCGCTCTTGTGGTGAGGGGTGTCTTGAAGTTTGGATAGGACGAATTGGCGACAACTACTGGAGTGGTCGTTGTAAAGTGTTCGAACAGGCCATCACACTCAAAGTCGTGAACCCCGATGCGATTACCTCAGCCGTTCTTGAGTACGCAAAATGGGATGACTACATGCAAGTGTGGCTTGGCGATCAGAAAGTCTGGTCTGGGCCGAACAATAACTTTCCACCAGAAACGGCAGGTCGCTGCGAGCTTAGTACCAGTTGGGAACGCAATCCTAATACTGACTTAACCGCCAAGCTAAAAGCGGTAGAGCCCGGTTTAGAAGTGCCAGTCAAAATTCGCGTATCGGTAACGGGTAGTGGTGAGGGGTATGCACGTATCAAGGTGCGCTTTGATCCAACCAAGGTGGTGATGAATGATGGTTGGTCGCCACAATCCTGTATCGAACAAGCAGCGGATATCCCGGCTAAGTTTTCAGACTACAGCATTCAATGCACGGATCAGCCGTCTTCAACCAACGGATGTACGGTGGTCAATGGTGTTTCAGTTTGTGAATCCTACTTTGCCCCAAGCCCAGTGGCTGGCATATCGCCTTTGTGTCGGCGTGTACAAGTGAGTGTGGATGATGAAAGCTATAAGGGGATTGAAAATCAGGCCTGCCAAGTGCTTGAAGCGAATCCTTCCTGTGGATTCATGTCGTCAGAATGTGCCGAGACCAATGATAAAGGTGAATGCATTCGTTTTACCGATACTTATGACTGTGGATTACAAACCAGCGATCCAAAGTGCGTGGTATCCAATCTTATGCCGAGTAGTTTTGAGGCCTGTGAGCCTACTCAGACGATTACGCCATTTACTGAAACCAAGCATGTACCGGATTACCAGGTGTGCGAAAAGATCAGCACGCTTACTCAGTGTCAGTTAGAGCGACGTGTATCCGCCCAAACACATCAACAAAGCTTGTCCATTGAGCGCGGTTGCTTTAGCTCTGAAACGCTCAGCTTTGTTCCACAGCACAGCAGTACTATGCAAACTGGAAACACGACACTGAGGATTATTGATAATCAAAATACTGGGATAAAAATCACCGAGTCGCCATCCAAGGCAAATGGTTGGAAAACGACACTCTCACTGACGGGCAATAAGGAAACGGTGACTGAGACGAAACCGTCCATTAAGTACCCTGAAATGACCTGTCCAAAAGGAACCTTGGTTGGCTCATTGTGCAAGGTCGTTAATGGGTCGATTATTTCGTGGCATGAACCCCAGGAAGTCAATCGTTCCAGATGTGAGTCTGGCTGGAACAAAGTCGATTTCGATACTTGCAGCCGAGAAGTTCAGAAGTGTTTGGCTCCTGCGAAACTGAGCGCTTCATTGACCTTCTCTGGCAAATACTTAGAGCAAGACATTGTTCATCAATCAAGTGATCCGGGCATAGACCAATGCTTGATGCAAACGGATCAGTTTACTGCGGTGCAGTGGCAGTGTTTGGATACGGGCACAAAACGAATCGACGGGTTAACGGTTGGTAGTGGCGAGTTGGCCAATCTTGGAAGTCTTTATCCGGCGGTTGTTTCGTCTCCTGCTCATTTAACCAGTCGTGGCAGCTCTGATGGACTGGGGTTCTCATGCTGGAGGGCAAGAGCGACCTACAATGCTTCGACTGCTCACCCAGAGTTCAACATGGGCAGCTCAGATAGCTGGGTAGATGCCAATGGTAATACACAAACCATCGTCAATAACGGACAAAACACGACCACCAATACGTGTGCCGCGCTAGAGCAAAACCCGGCCTGCCAGTACGTCAGAACCGAATGCACTGAAGGCGGGGCTGGTCATGAAGGCTTCTGCTATATCCAAAGTTTGGTGTATGACTGCGGACAAAGCGTCGAAGTGCAAAATGCACGAATGGAAACTCAATACAACTGTGAGGGGCCAGTTCGCTGCATGGGCACAGATTGTTTAGAGCCAGAGTCAATCAAGCAGGCTAACTTTGCAGAGGCCGCTGCGATGCTTAATGCGGCGCAGTTTATGACCAATGATATGTCATGCACGGGAGCTGATGGCCAAGATAACGTCGAGTGTACGGTCTTTAAAGGTAATGCTGGCCAGTGCAAAAAAGCCGTTGGCGGCATAGTCGATTGCTGTGAAAAGCCAAGTGGCGTGTCGTTATCGGACTACATTACGATGATAGTGGCGGTTAACAAGCTTGATACGGCAGTCATGGCCATGAATCCGTCTTCGGCAATCTATGGTTCTTGGAATACGCTCAGGGAGCCAATCACGAGCACTTGGAGTGCGGTCAAAGAGCCTTTTGTGTCAGCATGGGACTCTCTCATGGGAGCTGGGCCATCAACGGCTGCTGGCGCGGGAGCGGAGCAAGCTGCGACTGGCTTCATGCAGGTGTTGACCAACAAAACGGCTGAATGGGTAGGTACTACCTTTGGTTCGGGGGCGCAATCGGCACTGTTTAGTAACGTTGGTGGCGCGGTTGGAGCCGATGGTGTTGTTTCGGGCGGTAACTTTGCCCTGGGGGCGCTGCGGGCGCGGTTCTGAGTACGGTTATGACGGCCTACATGATTTATTCAGTCACCATGATCCTCATTCAACTTATCTGGAAATGTGAGCAGAGTGAGTTTGAAATGAACGCTAAGCGGGTATTGAAGAGTTGCCATTATGTAGGCTCTTACTGCAAGTCTAAGTTCTTAGGTGCCTGTGTTGAGAAACGGCAGTCATATTGCTGCTTTACTTCGCCGCTTTCACGGATCATTCAGGAACAAGTACGTCCGCAGTTGGGCCTTGGCTGGGGCAGTGCAAAGTCACCAAACTGCGAAGGTTTGACCGCGAGTCAGTTAAACCAGGTAGATTGGAGCCAAGTCAATCTGGATGAATGGATAGGTATCTTGTCGATCACGGGCAACTTACCCGAAGTACCGTCACTGGATCTGGAACGACTCACAGGCTCAGGAAGTACGCTAAACGTTGATGGAAACCGTCAAAGTGCCGCAGACAGAGCTATTGAAAGGCTAAACGGAATGGATGCTCAGAAATTACGCCAGGAGGCGACGGAAGAAGTCTCGGGGAACAATTAAAAGAAATTGCTCCGTTAGTACGGTTTTGCAGGGCTAATGAAGCATATAAAAAATAATAAATATGCATTGAATTAACTGCGACTATTTTGTAACAGATGTGTTTGTAGTAATGTGTTGTGGTAGCTCATATCTGAGCTTACAGTTTCGATGAATAGGGTTGGACTTCATCGAGCAGAAAGCTTTGAGCTAGGAACTGACGGTCAGAAATGCTCGCTTTTGGACAGAAAAAATTCATCCGGCTGATAAAGGTTAATTGTAAGACAGCCTCTGATTTCTTGAAATCAAGGTGAATGAGCTTTAATGTTCAGCGATTACTAGCTAACAATAATGTACAACCAATTTAATTGCGGCCCTTTGGTCGTTCCATATGCAACGCAGAATAGCTTACAGTGTATGTTGAAGGAAAAGTCGCAAGGAGCATAGTTTGAAAATCGAAAAAGTAAATCTCACTGGTTTTAGAAATTTTAAAAACGCATTAGTGAGTTTTAATGATAGAACTTTAATGATTGGCAGTAACGATGTCGGTAAAACAAACTTGCTTTATGCTTTGCGCTTGTTACTAGATAAATCTCTATCAGACCGAGATATAGAACCAGAACTAACTGATTTTTATATCGACGGTGATGGTGAACAACCTGAAACCTTTACAATAAATATATATTTTTCAGAAATTACAGAAGATGCTGTTTTATCTATTTTAAAAGGACATGTTAGTGACGAAGGAACATGTGTAATTTCGATGGTTGCAGATAGAGCTACACTAGATTGCCAAATCTTAATAGGTTGTTCAGCAGAAGAGTTAGAATTAGTTCAATCTCGATTTTACTTAAAGCGTTTAAATCTAAGATATGTGCGTTCTAGAAGAGACCTAGAAAAATTCATTAATATAGAAAAGAAAAAGCTTCTAAAGCAATCTCAAGATAGTCTTGAAGAGGCTGACCTTGCAGCCGATCAAGCAGAAATGAATGTAATTTCTGGGCAGTTAAATCAAATCAACGAAAAAGTGGCTGGGCTTAATTACGTTAAAGACGCAACATCTATAGTTAATGAAGAGCTAAAGAAGTTATCACATACAAATGGCGACTATAGCGTCCATTTAGATACCGGAGCCATTAAAGTTAATCAATTTATTGATAATTTGGAGCTTGGTGCTTCAACTTCAGGCTCTAAAATAATGCTAGGAGGTGATGGGAGAAATAACCAGATATTGTTAGCATTATGGAAGGCAAAAAGTCAGAGGGAGTTTGACCCTGACCATGAAGTAACATTCTATTGTGTAGAAGAACCTGAAGCTCACCTGCATCCGCATCAACAACGTAAATTGGCTGACTACTTAATACATGAATTACCAGGCCAAACAATTATCACCAGCCATTCACCACAAATAACTGAGCGCTATAAACCTGATTCCATTATACGACTCTTCTCTACAGCAGAAGGTTCTAAAGCAGCAAAAAATGGCTGCTCCGATTGTATTTCAGATGCATGGGATGAGTTGGGCTATAGAATGAGTATACTTCCGGCAGAAGCTTTTTTTGCTAGTTGCGTATTTCTTGTTGAAGGGCCTTCTGAAAAATTGTTTTATGAAGAGCTAGCGACTCAATTAGGGTTTGATTTAGATTTTTACAACATAACCATCTTATGTGTTGATGGTATTCAATTTAAAGTTTATTGCCAGATACTGGATGCAATGGAAATTCCTTGGGTGCTGAGAACTGACAATGATGTTTCTGGAACCAGGGGGAGAACTGATAAAAGAGCCGTAGGGTTTAATCGCTGTTTTTCTCTAATGGGTTTACCCAATGCTCCATATTATCCGGCGAATACTACATCACAAGACCTTGTTGATAATGGCGCTTGGCAGAATGCTTCTAACCAAGTAAATCCAAATGGTATGTTCTTATCAAAGATAGACCTTGAGAATGATATCGCTCTTGAGTTGGAAGCTGAACTCTTAGCTTTCGCTGGTGAAACGGACGTTGTAGATGCCATCAAGTATTTGCAAGGTAAAAAAGCGATTAGAATGCGAGAGTTTATTTCACAAAATAGAGGTGCGTTTGTCAATTTGGTCGGTGGTGAACTGGCAAAACCCTTAGCATTCGCAGTTGCTCAGGTAACAGCTTAGTATGGCCAATTTTGAATTTACTCCAGATCAAGAAGCTGCAATTGTGTCAGGTTCTAATATGGTTATTACTGCTTGCCCAGGAAGCGGTAAAACAACTGTTGTCGTAGAAAAAATAAGAAATGAAGTGCAATCGCTTCCTGACTATAAGGGCGTGATTGGTATTACGTTTACGGTAAAAGCCAGCAAAGAATTAAAACAACGGTGTAAAAAAGATGCGTGTGATTTAAAGGCTAGTTTTTTCGGGACAATTGATCATTTTTGTTTAAGCGAAATTATTTATCCATTTGGTTCCAGATTGATAGGCCACTTTTCGTCAGTTATTGAGTGCAAATTATTCAATGAGATTCCCCAAGCATTAAAAGATCAACTACCTACTATTTCTGCTTACTCTGGCGACATCAAAAATGACATTTATCCAACATTTGAACAAGACATTAAAACTTTGTATGAGAATGGATATGTTTTGCTTGAGCTTTTAGGGGTAATGGCTAACCATATTCTAAGTAACTCTTTAGCCTGCCAAAACTACTTTCGAGCAAAGTATTCTTCTATTTATGTTGATGAATATCAGGACTCATCTGAACCTCAACATATGCTATTTTTGAAGTTAATAGAACTGGGTTTAACAGGCGTTGCTGTTGGGGATACACAGCAATCGATTTATGCATGGCGAGGAAGTAACCCCGAATATATTACAAGTTTGACCACGCAGCCTGATGTCTTTGAACATCACATAGTTAACATAAACCACAGGTGCCACCCTTCTATTACCAACTATTCGAACAGATTGTTTAACCCAGCTTGTGATTTAATTCCCACTGATGAAATAAGAGTTCATAGATGGAGTTATCAAGGTACTCAGCTTGATGTGTCTGAACAAGTTAGTGACTCTATTCTCGATATTATTGAAAAAGGTATAACAGACTCTTATTCTAAAATAGGTATTCTAGTTAGAAATAATATATCTCTGGAGTTTCTAGAGCAAAAACTAAAAGTCCCTTTTAGAATTTTTGATGAAGATCCATTAGCTGTTAGAAATACCCGTATTACTAATTTGTTTACAAGCTTACTGCGGTATCGTTTTAATACTGATTATAGGGTTAACGATGTAATCGAAATGGTTGAACGGTACATAAGAATTCAAGAGCAACAAGTCCCTAACCTTCGCAGATTGATTGTTGATGTTATGGGTAAAGATCATGAAGAGCTTGCAGAGTCGATTATTTATACTTCTGAAAATATTTTTAATTGTATTGTTTCAGATTCAGATAAAGCGCTAATTCATAATATTTGTGTTGATAGTAAGCTACTAAAACATTATCTGCCAATTGACGAAAATGAAGTACAAGTAATGACTCTACATAAATCCAAAGGACTGGAATTTGATGTGGTTTATCATTTAGATCTTTATGACTGGGTTCATCCTAAAAGGCTTGTTGTTCCGGGCTCATGGGATGTTCATTACGATAACTGGGAGCAAGAGCTGAATCTACATTTTGTTGGTATTACTAGAGCAAAAAAGCACTGTATATTAGTTACCAGCAGCAATCGCATTAACTATCAACATCAAGTTAAAAACGGTAACCCATCTCAGTTTTTTGATTTACCTGGATTAGAGGGTTTATATACGCAATAATTGCATTTTTAAGTCCTGTATTTAGCAGGAATATACCACCATCATCATTGTTTCGAGGCGCTTGTACAAGCATAAGGGACAGTTTTTTGGGGGGCACTGAGCGGTAAAGTTAACACTAAATGGGGTAAAAGTGAGTTAGAGTCGCCCCCCCATTTGTTAATAGAAGACTTTATTCAACTAATTTTTTTCAGTTAACAGCCATATGTTACATAGCAATTCGAGTTGCCTTGAATAGTTTCAATCTTCAAATCACGTACTTTTTCCCATTCATCAACCGGGTCAATTCTTGCCCAAGCTTCAAATAGCTGAGTTTGTTGCCTACTTAGTCTTAGGCCGTATTGATCTCGCATGTAGAAATAAATTCTAGCAATATCACCCTGACGGTTAGCTGGTGGTTCTGCTCGGCGGTCTTTGAAATCAACTTCGAAATCACATTGACCATAGGCCCTTGGCTCGTTCGGAATCATGCCAAATCGAAAATTTGATCTATCTCCGTTAAGCTCTCCAACTGATGGTACGAGGTTATGGAGATCCGAAACCATTTTAGAAAACTCAGGATCATTCTTTTCACAGTTCCGACATCCACCGTTTTGCCAGCATTGGCGTTGATGGCCAATTTCCCATGCTGAGACAACATGCTCCCACTCTAAGCGTTCACCTCGTTTCGGTTGCTTCCTTGGTTCATATCCGCAAGATGCAGCATCAATCGCACCATCATTGCTATAGCTACATCCGCAGTAAAACGTACTTTGGTTGTCTTGGTAAATTTCTCGGGCAAATCGTTTTGCTTGGCTGAACGATGATGGGTGTTCTGCAAAAGCAGGGATAGTGAACAGCGCTATTAAGAAGGTAACGAGAAAATTAGTTCTATTCATGTAAATTGGCCAAAAATGACAGTTAAATTCATTTTAATGATTTTGATAGAAAATACAGCAAGATGAAGAGCCCCTTCGAGAGGGGCTGGTTGATGGGAGCCTAGTTGGCTAGTTGGCTAGTTGGCGGGGTTATCTGTTTCCTCTTCAGTGATATCGTCATCGGTTGAAGGCACCGCTTGCTCAACTTCTGCTTCTTTACCTTTAGCTTGAGCTGATTTTCGTGCTCGAATTTCGATATCAATAATGCGTCGAGCCAGTTTGATGATGCGCTGTTGCCATGCGTAGTTGCCATCAACACGTTGCTTGTTGCTAAGCACGCTAGATAACCAGAGTGTGTCCATTGAGATCATCAGCGCATCGAGTTTGCGAACTAAGCCGACAAACTGGCCAACCTGAGGCGAGCTTATTTTGGCGTTGAAGGTAATCGGATCGGTGTAGTCAGGTACTTCATCGATACCGTTGGACTCCATCAGTTTGTCCAAACGAGCTTGTTCGTTGTCTACCGCCTTAGCGCAATCCTCGATCAGCTGACTAATGATCTGTTCCACTTCATCAATTTCGTTCTCATCGCCAATGATGCGTAGGATGACATCGATTCCGTAGAGCGCACTGACCGTCCGTCTAAAAACACGGTCAACGACACGTTGCGCCTGTAAGCTATTAATTGTGAATGATTGTTCAAAGATGGGTTTTGAGTAATTGGGTTTTGCTTGGGCCATAAGTTTGCTCCTGATATGACAATAATCAGTCCCTAGCCTAATCCTCTGTGAGGTAATGGCCTTTCAGCTAGGTGGAAGAATTGAGCATCTTTCTGACTATCCTGTCTGGATAAGACGGTTACACTGACTATCAAATATTGCTGATCTGCTTCAGTGATATCTGCGCCTGAGAGCATGAGCTCAAAGGAAGCCCGCCGCTGAGTATTCTCAGTGGTACTAAGAGGTAGCTAGCCTCCTTAAACAAATAGCCTGCATGTTTTTACATGCTCAACCATGCGTTCCTTGCGGTTCGCCTTTTCACCACCCAACTGGGGGAGTTTTCCCCAGTTGGGGGTGACTCCTTCAAAACCCAATTAAGGAGTCACCAATGGATTATATCTTCGGATTTATTATCCAAATCGCAGGCATTATGTTGCTTGCAAAACTGAGCTGGTCGCTTTTGCGATTGCTTGCTCGTCAAAGCGTGCGCCCGTTTCGATTTGGACTTACACAAATCAAGCGATTGCTCACACCAACACCAAAGCGTCGTCCAATGGCAGTGCCTAAAGCTCCTGGTATGCCCCGTTTGACATCTGCGTTTTACAAAGAGCCACATCAGTACGACATGGCTTTACTCGAAATACCAACCTATCTGCGCCGTCAGTCTTCTTTGCCCAGCCGGGCAGAAACGACTGTGTGCACAGAGTTCAACTAAGACGAGGAGAACATCATGAAAAACCAAGTAACACTCATAGGCTACGTTGGCGCTGAGCCAGAGACGCGAGCCTATCCATCAGGTGATTTGGTGACCAGCATTTCACTGGCCACTTCTGAGAAATGGCGCGACCGTCAATCCAATGAGCTCAAAGAGCATACGGAATGGCATCGGGTCGTTTTTCGAGATCGTGGTGGATTTAAGTTAGGGCTAAGAGCAAAAGATTTAATCCAAAAAGGAGCGAAGCTTTTTGTTCAAGGGCCTCAGCGCACGCGTTCATGGGAGAAAGATGGCATTAAGCATCGATTGACCGAAGTGGACGCGGACGAGTTTCTGCTTCTTGATAGTGTGAACAAAGCATCTGAGCCATCAGCGGCGGATGATGCGAGCTCCCAAGCTAATTGGGCACAAACTTATCCTGAACCAGATTTTTAACCGAGCGATAACGCTTTAACCCAGCCGGGAGTACTTTCCCGTCAGGGGCAGACTCCCACTTTGATTGTCGGAGTCCAAAATGGAAAAACCAAAGCTAATCCAACGCTTTGCTGAGCGCTTTAGTGTCGATCCAAACAAACTGTTCGATACCCTAAAAGCAACAGCATTCAAGCAACGTGACGGTAGTGCACCGACCAATGAGCAGATGATGGCGCTCTTGGTGGTTGCAGATCAGTACGGCTTGAACCCTTTCACCAAAGAGATTTTTGCGTTCCCTGATAAACAAGCTGGAATTATTCCAGTGGTAGGTGTCGATGGATGGTCTCGCATCATCAATCAACACGACCAGTTTGATGGCATGGAGTTCAAGACTTCAGAAACCAAAGTCTCACTGGATGGCGCGAAAGAATGCCCGGAATGGATGGAATGCATTATCTATCGGCGCGACCGTTCGCATCCAGTCAAAATCACTGAGTATCTGGATGAGGTCTATCGACCGCCTTTTGAAGGTAACGGCAAAAATGGTCCTTATCGAGTGGATGGTCCATGGCAGACGCACACTAAGCGAATGCTAAGGCATAAATCCATGATTCAGTGTTCCCGTATCGCTTTTGGCTTTGTGGGAATTTTCGATCAAGACGAAGCGGAGCGAATTATCGAAGGCCAAGCAACACACGTTGTTGAGCCATCAGTGATTCCACCCGAGCAAGTTGATGATCGAACCCGAGGGCTTGTTTACAAGCTTATCGAGCGGGCAGAAGCTTCAAACGCTTGGAATAGTGCATTGGAATATGCCAATGAACATTTTCAGGGTGTTGAACTGACGTTTGCGAAACAAGAAATATTTAATGCACAACAACAAGCAGCCAAAGCGCTCACACAGCCTTTAGCTTCTTAGCGCCACGCATTCATTTTACTAACCCTGGCGGGATTATTCTCCCGTCAGGGGGAAGGTCTCGTCTTTTATTTGGAGATCTTCCATGACTAAATCAGCCTCACTTTTTCGCTTGGTATTGGTTGTTGCCCTTGTCGTAGGTTCGATTCAAGCCGGTATAGCGGCAATTGATTCGGTTCAAGCAAGTGTTGTTCAGCACCAAACAGCGTTAGCACAAGCTGCAAAGTAACCACTTAACCCTGAAGGGGAGTTCTCTCCTTCGGGGGAGTCTCCCCCTCAAAGGAGACAATATGAAGGTTATCGACCTATCACAACGTACTCCTGCATGGCACCAGTGGCGCATTGCAGGGGTTACGGCATCTGAAGCCCCAATTATTATGGGGCGTTCACCCTACAAAACACCTTGGCGATTATGGGCAGAAAAAACTGGATTCGTATTACCGGAAGACCTGTCGAATAATCCAAATGTGCTTCGCGGTATACGGTTGGAGCCTCAAGCAAGGCGAGCATTTGAGAATGCGCATAATGACTTTCTTCTGCCGTTATGTGCTGAAGCCGATCATAACGCAATCTTTCGAGCCAGCTTTGATGGCATCAACGATGCGGGCGAACCCGTTGAACTGAAATGTCCTTGCCAGTCAGTTTTTGAGGATGTGCAAGCTCACAGAGAACAAAGTGAGGCGTACCAGTTGTATTGGGTGCAAGTGCAGCATCAAATACTGGTCGCCAATAGCACGCGTGGTTGGTTGGTATTCTATTTTGAGGATCAACTGATTGAGTTTGAAATACAACGAGACGCGGCGTTCTTAACTGAATTGCAAGAAACAGCGCTTCAGTTTTGGGAGTTAGTACAGACCAAAAAAGAACCGTCAAAATGCCCTGAACAAGATTGTTTTGTTCCCAAGGGTGAAGCCCAATACCGCTGGACATCGTTGTCTCGGCAGTATTGCTCAGCACATGCTGAAGTTGTCCGACTGGAAAATCACATTAAATCTTTGAAAGAGGAAATGCGAGACGCTCAGTCAAAATTGGTCGCCATGATGGGTAACTACGCTCATGCGGATTATGCTGGGGTCAAACTCAGCCGCTACATGATGGCGGGTACGGTGGACTATAAGCAATTGGCCGCCGATAAATTAGGCGAGCTGGACGAACAGGTTTTAGCCGCTTACCGAAAAGCGCCACAAGAGCGGTTGCGCATCAGCACCAATAAGCCAGATCAGCCCGTTGAAACACCAATCAAAATCAGCCTTGAGCAAGAGAACTTGGTTCTGCCAGGTGACTCGCCGAGCTCATTTTATTTTTAACGTTCACTTGGAGCCGATTTCGGCTCCTTTCTCATGCACTTACATCGAGTGCATCAGAAAGCAGTTTCACTCGTAGCCAATGCTGGGTACGAATGATAGAGCGAGCTGAACTCTTACATACACAGCCATACCACAATCAACACACCACCCGACGGGGACTTCAGTCCCTGTTGGGGCATGGGGCCTCGTCAAAACTGATGAGGTTTACCATGACTGAACAATCCCCATTTTTGGTTCAAGTGAATCAAGCGTTTAATGTCCCGGCTCCTGATGCTTTCGTTCTGGAAGGATTTAGTGCCGACACTACCCATCCAAACATTCCCGTTCGCAAGGACGAGTATGTTTTTAGAAAAGAAGACTTACGTGACGTATTGGCGTTCTTGTCTAACCCAGACTGTGACGGTTTGTATATTACAGGCCCCACGGGATGCGGTAAGACCTCGCTAATTTGCCAAGTTGCTTCTCGATTGAATTGGCCTGTTCAGCAAATTACTGCGCACGGTCGATTGGAGTTGTCCGATCTTATCGGTCACCACACACTGGTTAATGGCAACATGACCTTTGTGTATGGACCGCTGGCACTGGCTGTAAAGCATGGCCATTTGCTGATCATTAATGAAATGGATCTTGCTGAGCCTGCTGAACTGGCTGGGCTCAATGACATTTTGGAAGGTGCCCCGTTGGTCATCGCACAAAATGGCGGTGAGATCATCATGCCACATAACAAGTTTCGTTTTATCGCAACCGGCAACAGTGCGGGCAGCGGTGACCAGACGGGCTTGTATCAAGGTGTGCTTCAACAGAATTTGGCTTTTCTTGATCGCTTTAGAATCATCGAAGCGACCTATGCAGAGCCTTCTGTAGAGGAAGCCATTCTGGAGAACGTTGCGCCGGGCTTACCAGAAGTCTTTCGCCAAAAAATGGTGAAAGTGGCTGGTGACATTCGCCGTCTTTTTATTGGGGGCGCGGATGGCGGTGCTGAGCTTAGTATCACCATGTCCACTCGGACCTTGGTGCGCTGGGCAAAGCTAACACTTGCTTTTAAAGGCGCTCCTAACGCTGTGGAGTATGCACTGGTTCGGTCTTTGACGGCTCGTGCTGAGTTGGAGCAACGTGAAGCCATTCACCGTATTGCCGCTGACGTCTTCGGTGACCACTGGGAGGATTGATGATGGAAAAGTGCTTTGCTCTTTACCGTTACAGTCATTCTGATGGGACAGCCAAAGAATGGGCCATTTACGTTGGATCAGACACCCAGGAGATTGAAGTTCGGTTTGGAAAAGCTGGTCAATTGTCGCAGCAGCGATTGATTGACTCGACTGATCCTAACGCAGAAGCAGACCGAAGAATCAATGAGAAAATCAACAAGGGTTATCGATTTGTTGGACAAGTCGGCATTGATCATCAAGGGCGGCCATTTGAACTCTCAAATGCGCTTGATAGCGTCGCGTGCGCCAATAACGTCAGTTGGGAGTTTCGTACTCGCAAGGACGTCAATGGCCAAATCTCGCTGGCTCAAAAAGCGTTGTTCGATATGGCAAAGCTGCTTGAAGCCTATGGCTTGGCTGTTATTGATGATAACCAGGTCAGGATTGGAGAATGGTCATTAGGGTTTTGCAAAGGCGCATTACCTAGTACCAATCAAATCAGCATTGTGTCAGGTGAAGGCGCTGGCATTGTTAACACTGATGATGGCCCGTGGCCATTGTTGCTGTTGCTGGCTTTTAAGCGTCAATTACCACCTCTGTGTTCGCTCACAGTAGCGAGTCCTGAAGGGATAGAAGTATCCGACCAACTTAAGTTGGAAAAAGATGTATTGCGGTTGCTAGGCAGTGATTTAGAGCGGGTTCGCCCGATAGCTGAAGCACTGGACTTAATGCCTGCGAAAATCGATCTCAACCAATCGTCGCCTGATTCGCAAAATTACTATTTCTGATAGTGGTGTTGCCATTAGCGCGTCAACTACTACCACCCAAATGGGGCCATTGCTCCTGTTGGGAGTGGTGCGTCCCCATCTCGCATGAGGATGCACTATGAGTATTCAAACCCTCGACAAACTTTTGATTTGTCACATCGACTGTTCCATCTGGAGCGGTAGAAAAAAACTAAGGCCTGAAGATTTCAGATTAGCCAATGGCAGCCAACTTCCACCGAAGGATGTTGCCAGCTTAGGGAGTAAAAAAATTTGCGACCCAGAGGCATTGGCGAATTTTGAAAGGCTTAAGAAAGAAGCGCAGCGCTTGTGTGAGCAAGTCGGTGTGCGGTTCTTAGGTGGCTATGCTGTCCCTGAAGAGCGAATTGATCAGATTGTTCCAGAGCTTGACCGAATCGGTCAGGAGTTTGCGCAGTGCAAGCAGTTGTTCCTGGACAACTATGATCAGGTGACGTTTGACTGGGTTGCAAAACACCCGGAATTTGCAGATGCAATCCGACGTGCATTATCACCCATCGAAGACGTGGAACAACGGCTTCAGTTCGATTACGCCATCTATCGAATGCAACCGGCTGACCAAGCTGGTGGCTTAGATGACAAGGTCAATGGTATGGGACACACCCTCTTTAGGGAGGTGGCTCGTGATGCCAATGAACTGTTTGAGCGTTCCGTTGCAGGTAAGAATCAAATCAGTCAGCGAGCCCTTAACCCTCTCAAACGGTTAAGAGACAAGTTGGATGGTTTGTCATTCCTGGATCACCGAGTTCAGCCAATGGTTGAAGCGATGGACAATTTATTTGTTCGTCTGCCGAAGACCGGCCCTGTGACAGACAATCTCTATCACGAACTGATGGCGACCATTTTAATTTTGTCTGATCCAGACAAGATGAGAATGCACGGTGAAGGTCAATTGGATATCAGACAACTGATGCCCAAACCTGAACCTAAACCCGCACAGCCAGTATCTGCTCAGGCAGATAACTTACGTGCAATACCACAACCAACCGTCAGACCAAACCTTGGTTCGACTGTACCAAACTCATTTTATTTCTAACGTCCTTGAGGGCATGTTGCCCTGAAGGGCGCATGTCCTCTGAACTATGTAAGAGGAAATTATGCAATCAACCATCCATAACCCCAGCCAACTGAACCAGTTTGAACCACATTTTCGTGGTGTGACTGATGCTGTTGAAAGCGAATCGATACCAGAAGTGGCGTGTTGTCGAGCGTTAGTACAACGGTCGTACTCAACACATAGTGTTTTGATCCCCAAGAACCCTGTGCTGATCGCAGATGCGGACGGGCAAGGTGTTTGGGTAACGGCCATGGTATTTGTTCCAAACATGGCATTGCAGCAAACCGCTTTTGAGCGGGCCTGGCTGCAATATCAACACGAGGTGTCTACTCAGTTACAAGACCAGTACGGTCTGACATTGGATGACATCCTGAGTTTAGACCAGCTTAAAACGTCATTTGAACAGCACGAGAGTCCAGCTCAATTGGTGGCTTGGTTAGGTCAAAAATACGACCTGGATAAGCTAAAAGCACAGGTTTAAACATCCACATTCCCAGCGGGGAAACGCTCCCGCTGAGGGAGTATTCCCCCTAATGATTAGGAGACTCCCATGAATCATCCATTAAAAAACGCACTGCCAATCGTTGCCGCCGCTTATGGCGAAAAGTTTGGTGTGAAGGTGCTTATTCAAGGACAAGATGCGTTTACCGATGGTGAGCGGATTGTGATCCCAACAGCAAACCCAGACGACCCACACTATCAACAGATAGCTTGGGGTTATCTGGCTCATGAAGCGGCGCATATTCGGCATACTAATTTTGACATGGTGCAGAAGGCGTCGTCCAAACCGATCCGTAAGGCACTTCTCAATATCATTGAGGACGTTCGCATTGAAAACGAATTGGCAAAGGATTACCCCGGAACCCGGCGCAGTATTTCGCAAGTGATTGAGTACATGGTGGACACTCAACAAATGTGTGTACCTGAACAGCTTGAGCCTGCATCTAACTTGCAAGCATGGTTGTTGTTCCGCTTGAGATGCCATTTTCTCGGTCAGAAAGCACTGACGCCTTTGTATCAAGCAGTTGATGAAAGAGTGAGACAACTCTTTCCTGCCGCAGCGATGAGCCGGTTAAGCGCCATGCTGACAGCAGTGCCTAGCTTAGGCTCTACAGGTGAAGTGCTGAAACTTGTAGATGCCATCGTTGCCATGTTGGAAGACGAATCTCGTCCACCACAGGGTGAGTCGGATGCTGATAGCGGTAATGACATTGGACAAGCTGTGAGTAATGACAGCAGTAGTGACAGTCAAACCCCAGAAACAGACTCGTCTGTAACAGGGGATGCTGCTGAAACGGGTGATTCTGATAACTCTGCTCAAGCTGACAATTTGCGACAAGCCTTAGAGGCCAGTGCTGCTCAGTTTGAACCCGATACCTTTGCACAAGTGGCAGAAGTGTTGTCGGAACAAGCTGAAGGGCATCAGGGCGTCACTCCACTCAGTTTACCCCAAGCAGAGCAAGCTGTGTTGGGTGATGAGGCCATTTTGACCTTATCGGCGTCTGAGTCGGCTCAAATTCGAGCCCGACTTAGGGGCATGGTTCAGTCCAGTCAGGACAATCGGAATCATGCCAAGAGGCACGGTCTTCGAGTTGCAACCCATCGTCTTGCCGCTTCACAAGCAGGTGAGTCGAGATTGTTTATTCAAAGGCAACCTCGCATTGCGCCTAATGCTGCTGTGCACTTGCTGGTCGATATATCGGGTTCAATGGGTAAACCCATTGGCGAAGGTAATCGAAAGTACTTTCATGTTGCCAATGAAGCCGCTTTGGCTTTGGCCATGGCACTGGAAGGCATACCGGGTGTTGTACCTGCGGTCAGTTATTTTCCTGGTATTCATCAGGAAGTTTCTATCGCGTTATTGCCCAAGCAATCGGTTCGACATCGGGCCGCCTGTTTTGACCAAAAACCACGAGGTTGTACGCCTATGGCACAAGCGATGTGGTTTGCGGCAAACAGTTTGTTAGCGCAAAAACAGAAGCGAAAGCTAATGATAGTGCTAACGGATGGTGACCCAGATGATTGGGCTGCCACGCATGACATTGTTGACCGGTGCAGACGCAGTGGCTTTGAGCTGCTGGGGATCGGGATTCAAACACGCAGTGTTGAGAAATTCTTTCCTCAAAGCATTGTGATTAATGACGTCAAAGATCTAAAGCGTGAGTTATTCGAAGTAACACAACAACTGTTAATTCAGTAACCACATCAATTTTACCACCCTGCGGGGACGATTCCGTCTCCGTCAGGGCATGGGTTCGTCTCCGCTTTTTTTGGAGACTCCTATGAAAAACAGAAAGTTCTTAGCTGGCGAACAAGCCGGTACTTACATCGTTCCTGAGCAAGTGACTGAAGCGGATATTTTAGATATGGCGCTTAAGCTTGCCCGTGGTCGATTGAGTAAAGGTCGAAAAATTGAACAGCCATCGTCGGCGTTCTCATACCTGCAAACACTGATGCACGAGTATGAGCACGAGGTTTTTGGTGTGCTGTTTCTTGATACAAAGCATCGCGTCATTCGATTTGAAGAGCTGTTCAAAGGCACTTTAGATGCGGCGAGCGTGTATCCAAGGGAAGTAACAAAGCGAGCGCTAGAACTTAATGCAGCAGCAGTGATATTGGTTCATAACCATCCATCGGGTGATCCTGAGCCAAGTGAAGCTGATAAACGCATTACTCATCGACTCCGTGACGCCTTGTCACTTGTTGATATTCGAACGCTTGACCATGTTGTGGTCGCATCCGAGGGCTGCGTTTCGCTTGCCGAACGCGGTTATCTTTAATGAATGGGCGCATTGCCCATTCTCCTACATCACAAAAGCAGTCCCATCAACACACGTCATCACAGCTCGAATTTCTATTTGAGTTTGATGATGCCCCAGTCACTTGGTCTGACACGGAAATCTGGCAGTTACGCGAAGGCATTCTATTGGATGCGATCCGAGTATTGCTGGACGGTCGTGTCAGCACTCGGTTGCGCAAGGATGTGTTGTCGTGGATTCAAAATGACGAAATAGCGCCATTTTGCTTTCGTGTTTGCGCGATGGCTGCGGTTGTCGATCCTGATGTGCTTCGTGATTCCATCATGTGGCTATTAAGACGACATGATATCCAGCTTGACTAACGTTCCTGCATTAACCAAACGGCTTAATGCAGGACCCAAGCTGACTTTTACCACCAGTGGTAGGAGTCGGCTTTTTACTTAAGGAGGTTATATGGCGTTACCTTTACAGATTGAAACAGTGAGGCCATATCTTAATGGCCAATGGCTTCAAGTATTAGCGGTATTGGTGCCAGAACTTAATGCCGCCATTGCTAGAAAGGGCCGTCATGTGGCTTGTCCTGTTCATGGCGGTCGTGATGGCTTTAGGCTCTTCAAAGATGCTGAATATACCGGAGGTGGCGTTTGTAACACCTGCGGTATCTTTCATGATGGTTTTGAACTGTTGTCTTGGATTAATGGATGGAACTTTGCTCAGTCTATTGAAGCAATCTGCCAGGTTCTTGGTATTCAATCCGGACAAATACAAGCGCCTATTCGGCCAATACCGAGTAACGCAGTTGATTGGAGGGCTAGAAAGCAGGACGAGGACAAAGCGATTATCCATCGGTTGAATCAAACCTGGGGAGAAACGTTTTCTCTTGCAGATACTCGTGCGCAACCAGTTTGGAACTACATGCATCGTCGTGGCATTGTTACCCGGCTTCGTCCTGAATGGGATTCGGTGCTGAGGTTTCATCCAAACTTGCCTTACCATGATGAAGATGGCCTGTTTATCGATAGCTACCCAGCGCTGCTAGGTAAAATCGTTACTCAGCAAGGGCGTTCGGCCACGTTTCATCGGATCTACCTAAGTGAAGATGGATTCAAAGCGCCGGTTGAAAAGCCTAAAAAGATGATGCCGATACCAAGTGACAGAACAATCACTGGTGGTGCCATTCCTATAGGTGAGCCTGGTGAAGTACTAGGTGTTTCTGAAGGTATAGAAACGGCCCTAGCGGTAACCAGAGCAACGGGGCAAACATGTTGGTCGGTTGTGAATGCAACGCTACTGGCTAGGTTTGAACCACCAAGTAATGTGAAAATGCTGTACATCTGGGCAGATCACGATCTCTCTGAGACCGGCCTGAATGCAGCGAATGAACTCAAGAAAAAAGCCTGGCAAAAAGGCATTCTAACACAAGTGTTGATCCCCCCGATACCAACGTCACTCGGCGTGAAAAGTTGGGATTGGAATGATGTGCTGAATGTTTACGGTGCCATGGGCTTTCCGAAAGTTCATATCTAATCTAAGGGGCTTCGGCCCCTTTTTTTGCGCCTTGCATATTTGAAAAAACATGGAAAATGAAAAATAGATAACCAATAGGAGAAACAAACATGATGGTATTAACCCTGTTAACAAAGCAGATTGATGGTGAGTTTACGGTTTACTGGAAGACCGGACTTCGAAGAGGTGGTGAGCTAAAGGTCGATTTAGGTGAGCAATACGACAAGCTACCTGAGCAGCAAAAGCCAATTGCAGCTGAGCTTTATGCTATTCATCACCTACTGTCAGTGAAAGAGGTGATGGGGAGTAACCGAAGCGGTAATGGGCTTCAAATCGGGGTCAGTAAAGGAGCTATCAAAAAGTTACAGAAACAACGCTCAACTCAGCATTCACTTTACATCTTGACTAGGTTCTTGCTCACCCGTTACCAAGAAGCACAGATATCGGTAGAGAAGCGGGACGATTGGCTCTCACATTCCTTCGAAGAATACAGCGTCGATAATGCTACAGTGAGAGAAATCGATGAGGTCATCAACGTTCCGAACATTGGACCTGTCGTGGTGACTCGTCATGCACTGGAACGGTTTGTGGAACGGCTTTCAGACGGTGCACCTAAGCATCCTTGGAAGGCTTTGACTTCAAGGTTATTTAGCTCATCATTGACAAAAGCAATTTTGCCTGAAAAGGTAGCTCTTCATAAGAACCAAAAATATAGTAACAAAGCTGATATTTGGCGGCACAGTAACAGTGATTTGCATTTTGTGGTCGTTCCGTCAGGAGCAATGAAGACTTTGGTTACTGTTTTCAGGCTAAATGAGTCTCTCACAAAAGCGCAAAATGAATTCAAGATGTGTGTCCGATAATCCAGTAACAAGGGAATAAATGAAAAGTAGACTGAAAAACCTATATAAATATCTTATTGAGAACAGGAAGCATGAAGTCAATGGATGGCACAAAGCCTATCGTGACTTTTACAGTCAGGTCGCTCAAATCCGTGAGCGAATCACATCTGGAGAAGGCTTGTCTCAAAATGATGAAGCCTTTCTGAAGCAGTTAATCTATGAGAAGAGCAACGGTATCGCTTCTCGCGGACAGTCAGTGTTGAGCAATGACAACTTCCAGTCATTCATTAAAAACAAGAATTTCATATCCGCATTAGAAAAATTTATATTGATTCCAAACAGTGAAAACTTCACGATTTTTTCTGATTCGTGGTCTAACCAAGGTAAATCCAACAACCCTGTTCTCGTTAATCGAGTGGCAGCAGCTTGTACGCTCGAAGTCTCCACAACGGTTGATTCCGGTAAATTTAATCAGGTTTTTAGTTGGCTTATACGCGAAGGAATAATTCCAGCATACCCAGCAGAAGAAAATCAAAGTTGGTTTGCTAAAAACATTTTTCTATTAAAGAGCATCAAAAGCGAGTTTGATAATGAGCTTCGGGAAGGTAAAACTGATGAGTTTTATCTTAGTCAGTTTGTTTGGGTGCTTTACGAGAATTTGTCAAACCCATTCAGTTTAAAGAAGCAGATTGTTAAATACGGTGCGCCGGGGACAGGGAAAACTTATCAAGCTCGCCTGCAAACTTCGCTCTTGTTTGACATCTGGAAAGAGGAATTTGCTCCCTACAGCCGTCTCACACATGCAAGTCAGATTGAGTTGGTTCAATTTCATCCTTCTTTCAGTTATGAAGACTTTATGGAAGGGCTACGTCCTGTTTTGGACAGTGATGGGAACTCTCAATTAACGTTGCAAAATGGTGTTTTTAAAGAGTTTTGCCGAAGCGCTGGTAAGTGGGAAATCGATGTATATGGGCTTGGACTTGCTCAGAAGTGGGAGTCTCTTACTATCAAGGAACTTCTCCCGTTTAGAGAAAAGTTATCAGGCGAGCATTGGCAGGATATTTTCGAAATATCAGATATATCCAAGCTTGTATCGGAAGCAGTACCACCATTTTTCTTTATAATTGATGAGGTAAACCGAGCTGAGTTGTCTCGCGTTTTTGGTGAGTTAATGTACTGTCTGGAATACCGAGGCACTAGAGGTTGCGTTAAAACCCAATATTCCAATCTGAACAATGAACATACTGGTATGCTTAAGGACGCACAAGGGTATTTGTTCTTCATTCCAACAAACATCTATCTTATTGGAACGATGAACACGATAGACAGAAGTGTCGAAAGTTTTGACTTCGCTTTGCGTCGAAGATTCCGTTGGGAAGAAGTGGTGCCTGATATGGCGCTATTGAAATACCATTTGAACCAATTTTGCAAAGCTTGGCTGCCCTTGGTGGATAACCTTGAACGCTTGAATGAATTGATAGCTAAAGAACCTTTGCTTGGTAATGATTACCAAATTGGTCATGCCTATTTGATGGACTTGAAGTATGCAACCAGCCTTACAGTTTCGGAGGTACGAGAGCGTGTATGGGATGATTGTATTCGTCCGTTATTACAGGAGTATCTTCGTGGAACAGGTAAGGAGACTGAACTGATTAGCTCCTTCGGAAAGGCATTTGGGGTTTAAACTGTGTGGCTTTTCGATATCATTAAGAACGGCACACTGGTCGATAACCAGTCCTATTTTGTCAGCGAAGGCATTTTGACAAATAGACGTTTAGGAAAGTCGATAACCCTTAGTGCCAAATCAAAAGGACAATGGACCTATCCTCATAACGACGAGTCTGCAATTTGGCACTTTTTGAATTCGGTATCTCGTGATGTCGAAAAAACGCTGAATGATAATATTTCCGATGCTTTAATACTCTTCAATGATGAAGATTACGAACACAATACAGATGGCGGTTTCATCGGTGTCTCTGGTACGGATGCCAGAAATTTTAATCTCGACACGGGCAATCTAATCGGATTTGTTAAGCGAGGAGATTACTCTCTGAAGATCAGCTCACGTTTTGGTGATGCTTTCCTTCAATACATCATTGCAGATGCCGATGGATTTCTCGAATTAGAAAACATTGGAGGAGAAAGTCACGCAGACGGTTACGAGTGGCTTTTAGCATATCTATGGAACATTAAGTTTAAGAGAGCATACCGCCTGGGCTTGCCAAAGACTTATATTACAAGAAATGATCGTATTTCCCGCGTAAGGGGAACTATAAATGCTACAGATTATTTCCAGAATAAATCATCTGGAAAATATTTATGCTCGTACCGAGAGCACAGCTACGACAGCCCTGCAACTTCACTTTTTATAAAAGCTTATGAAGCAGTCGCACATTACTCATTTTGTCACCAAACACGAAATATCTATAGTGCATTTCTGACTGCCAATCAGGGGATTAAAAGGTCACAGCAAGAAATTTTGAGGACTTCTCATTTCACCAACCCTTTCTACAATGATTATAACGTGCTCATTGACTTATCTAAGCAAGTCATTGACCGGAAGGGCTCTGATTTTGATTCGCAGCAGGATTCGAGTGCTTTCTTTTTCGATATTTCGATGTTGTTTGAATATTTCATTCGTAAGCTCATCAAGCGAGATGGGCTACGCCTGCTAGGTAAGTTCGAGCAACGTCAGCAAATAGCATCTGGTGCTCTCAGTGGTTATATGAGAAAACTTGAACCTGATCTTGTTATAGAAATCGATGAGAGTTTATTCGTATTTGATGTGAAGTATAAAGCATTTGATTCACAATTTGGGGTGAAGCGTGAAGATCTTTTTCAGCTACATACTTACATAGGGCAGTATGGAAATGTTGCCGCAATCAAGGGATGTGGATTTATTTACCCTATATCAGAAGAACGATGGGCTTCACTTAACCTTGAAAAAACACAGGGTGTGATTTCAGATATTATTCACCAGCAAGGACAAGAGATACCGTTCCATGTGCTTTTTCTAAAAATCCCTGAAGATACGTATATTGATTTTAATAGGAAAATGAAAGAGCAGTGCAGCATTTTTATTAATGCCCTTTATTCTAAGGTTTTTAATCGGTGACGTTTTTTTGTGGAGAAAGGCCATTGTTCAACGAAATGTCATTTTTTTGAAGTCGAGATTGTTTATTGAGTTGGGTATCATTTTTATATCATAGGCATTATCGAGATAGTGACAAGTCAGCTGAGTTGGGTTGACAGTTCCCTATAGTCAGAAACACACACAATTCCTTCATCTATCTGGCCAATGGCACTGGCGGGGATCTTTAGCATGTTAGCTCTGTGAAATTTTCTGGAGCTGACAATGAGAACCCCTTTGTTACCTTGGTTCATCCTATGGGTGACCATCCCAATCATTATTTTCTTTCTATTCATCTTGCCCGCCCATGCTAGTGATGGGCAATTCTATCAGCGTGGTCAGGAAGGCTGGTTTTGGTATCAGGTCATTCCTGAGCCAGCGGAGGCTGAAGAGCTTATTAAGCCGGAATCTGGTGCGGCAGAGTCGATTCAGAGCGAGCTGAAGCCCTTCAGTGCTGCCTGGTTTCGTGAGCACATGCAGTCGTTCATGGACAAGGCAATTGATGAGCCGACCACTGAGAACGTCAGAGCCTATCTGTATCTCCAGCGCGTTATGATGGATAAGGGCTCACTATTTGCTGATGTTAGCCAGCAGGTGGTTATGGGCGATCCTGTTTTGGATGAAATCAGTCGCAGACCCTTGGCGACCTATGCTGCTAATCGGATGGATCGAGAAGCTGGCACTCAACGGGATGTTGCTTTAGGTGAGGTAGCAAAACGAGCTGGCTTGTTCTTTTTCTATCGTTCAGATTGCCCTTATTGCCATGCTCAAGCGCCTATCATCGAATCTATGGCCTTGAACTATGGGTTTGAGGTGTTTGCTATTGCTGTCGATGGCTTGCCTTTACCCGGTGGAGAGTTTCCCAATTACAAAGTCGATTCAGGACAAGCACAATCCTTGTCCGTTACGACTGTCCCTGCCGTGTTTTTAGTTGATCCGCCTAATCTCATCACTCCCATTGGCCAAGGCGCAATGAGCCTTGATGAGCTCAATAATCGAATCATTCTTGCAGCCCATCAAGCCGGTTGGATTGACGATCAAACTTACTATGCCACCAGACCTGTTCAACCCGGCGTGTCACTCGCGATGTCAGCCCAAGAGCTTAACGAAAAGATATTACAGGACCCTGAGTTCCTTGTTCGCTATCTGCGTGCACAAGGAGGGTTATAACAATGAAAAAAGTATTCCGAGTATCGCTAATCGCCTGTGCGATTGGTTTTTCATCTATGAGCCAAGCAAGCTTGCAACAGGAGATGAACCAGTTGTTTGGTTCAATGACCAACACTACTGCGCCTGGCGTATTCGAGAGTCAGCGGCGTGGCGTTATATCTGGAGGAAGTGTTGTTGTCCGTAACAGAATCATGAACGAGAACCTCGTCTCTATGGTGCCTCCGTCATTCCAAGCCGGTTGTGGCGGCATTGATATGTTCGCTGGAAGTTTGTCATTTGTTAATGCAGATCAGTTTGTTCAATTACTCCGTTCTGTTGCTGCAAACGCCAAGGGATACGCATTCCAATTAGCGCTCAGTGCTATGTGTGAGAAATGCTCTCAGCACATGGAGACACTGCAAAAGAAAATCCAGCAGTTGAACGAGTATTTCGGCAATTCCTGTCAAATGGCTCAGGGAGTCGTGAACGATACCCTGGCTGCTTTTGGTAAAAAGGGGCAAACAGAAGCCAGCATGTTGAGCTCACTTAAAGGGGCTGGAGACGTTTTTACCAGTTGGAGTGAATCCAATGGTAAGAACCCATATGAGAACGCTTCGAGTGTCGCGGCATCTGATGTGAACAAAACGATTAAAGGTAATTTGGTTTGGCGAGCATTGAAACGTCACTCGGCATCAAGCTGGTTTGCATCGGGGGATGACCGTTTTCTTGAAGCGGTTATGTCGGTGACTGGTTCGATCATTGTTGGTGATCTTGCTAATGCCGCTGATGGCCAAGGTAAAGCCCCAAAACTGACCAGGCTGAATGGCAATAAAGTGACTATTGAGAATCTAATTCATGGCGGTAACGTCGCTATGTACCGATGTGACACAGTGACGCAAGACGGTTGTCTGAACCCAACAATCACTAACGTGACTCTTACCGGGTTATCAACTCAGGTAGAAAATTTACTTCTTGGTACAGGTTCTAGTAACGGCATTATTTTTAAGTTTGCTCGAAATACAGGGGCTGCTAGCACCACCGAAAAGGCTTTTATGACCTCGGCTCCTGCCAGCATTGGGGGCATGATTCGAACTCTTTCTGCATTAAATGAAGGGGCCGCTAGGTCGTTTGCTTCACGAGCGGCTCCATTTATTGCTGTTGAGATGGCCCGAGCATTGGTTGAAGACATGCTCAACGCAGCTAGAAGCACATCGGGTGTGGAAGATCATGCCTATGCGAAGTTGTTAACGGAAGATCTTGAACGTGCACGTCGCCAAATCAATGAGGAGTACGCCGCGTTGCAGCGAAGATACGGCTCAGAGCAAGAATTGCTGGCGCACTTTAACCAAGTGATTCAGACCATTCGCAAGCAGCGTTATTACACCGTTAAATCTACGGCGTTGGGGGAATAGGTCATGTGGGAGATCTATTCCATCGGGGATTCGGCTTTTTTAGAGCAGGTCCTGAACGCTGTCGCAATGATCACTGGTACAGGCGACTTTACTTCAATGGTTCGGATTGGCTTGCTCATTGGGGTATTGATGGTCTCTGTTCAGGCCTTAATGCAAGGTGGTCGTGGGATTAACTTTCAACACGTTTTAGTCTCATGGCTAGTCTTTGCAACCATGTTTGGGCCCAGTACCCGCGTGAGCATTGAGGATGCGTACACGGGACAAGTTCGAGTGGTTGATAATGTGCCCATCGGTGTTGCTGCCGCAGGCAGTACGATTTCGACTGTTGGCTTTCAAATCACGCGATTGTTTGAAACGGCGTTCTCAACTCCCGCCATGACGGAATACGGCTTTGCATCCAGTTTACAGTCACTGATTAAAGTGAGAAAACAGGTGATGGATCGCTCTGGGTTGGGTGATGCAAATCGTGTCGCCGGTTCGGACATCGAGCAATCGTGGTTTAACTACATCAAAGAGTGTACCTTGATTGGTATCGACATCGGCCAAAAGAACCTAGATCAGGTGCTGAGTGATCCTAACCCAATGACTGCGATTAGGTTTGATTCGCGTATTTATGGCACACGCATCATGCTCAGTGGTAGCAGTAGCGATTTGGACTGCACCGATGCCTATAGCCAGCTGAAACTCATAACAGAATCAACCTTCATTCCAAGGCTTAAACAGGTTCTATCAGCCTCATTGGGGGCTTCGTCAGCCACTGACACTGATGACGTGATCCGAAATGCACTGAATAACCTTGGTTTGGCTTCGGTTAACACCCAAGAGTACATGACCGCGTCGGTGCTTTTGCCTATTTATGAGCAAAGCGTGACGGGCAAGTATATGGATGATCAAGCTTTCACCGCAGCCGTTATGGTTAACCAAGCGATTGAGCAGCGCAATACACAATGGGCGGCGGAGCAGACCCTGTTCCAAAGTATCGTTCGTCCGATGATGACGTTTTTTGAGGGCTTCATTTACGCCATCACCCCATTGATGGCCTTTGTGATTGCCCTTGGCCAAATCGGGATGCGAATGGCCGGGAAGTACTTGTTAATCCTGCTTTGGATTCAACTTTGGATGCCTGTCATGGCCATCATTAACCTGTATATTCATTTAACCGTTGCAGGGAAAATGTCGGCGCTTGATGCCTTTGCAGGTACAGAAGTGCCATCTTTTGCTGGGATGATGCAGATGGATTCAGTGCTGCAAACCTGGATAGCTACTGGCGGCATGTTGGCGTCGAGTGTTCCGGCGATTTCGCTCATGCTCGTGTATGGCTCAGCAATAACCGCTACCCACTTGGCTGGACGTCTTCAAAACGGTGATGCCATTGATGAAAAGCTGGCAAGTCCAGATGTCGCGAAAAATGCCCCGGTAATGCAATCACAGTCAATGTTCCAGAATTCAGCTCTTACGGGTTCTGCTATGACCGGTGCGTCAAACCTACTAAGCAGTTTCTCTGTCGGTAACGCAGTGGGTTCAATGGTCGGCTCTGCAAAAGAATCCATGACTCAGGCAACCCAAGCCTTTAGTCGTCAGGTTGGCAATACCATGAGTCGAACTTTTGGTGAAAAGCTAAGTTACGACAACCTGTCTTCGGTTGGACGTCAGATCGGTTCTTCTAATTCCGCATCTAGTGCCGTTGTTAATCAGGTCACTGATGACCTTCAAACACGGTATGGTTTCGGAGACGATAAAAAAGATGCTGTACGTGGCTTGGTATCGGGCGTGTTATCTGGCGGACTAAGGGTTGGTGGCGATGGAACCATTACTAATCCCGGTGAGAAAGAAGTTGCCGATAAGGGTTTTCTTGGGAGGCTTCTTGGAACGGGAGGCAATGATTCTCCACAAGGTAATTTGCCTGGAGTTGATAAGCCAGATTCATCTCGTGTACCAAAACTATCAAGGGTACGAGCTGGGCTGGATTTAGGCGGTAACTTTAGTGGCCAAGTTGAGTCGTCAGAAGGCAGTTCTCGGTCTACGACCGCAAATACGCTCACTGGGGAGATGCAAAGCTTGGCATCGAGTGATTCACGACGTGCTGAGTATCGCGATGCGATGGTTAAGGACCTTTCAGATTCAAGACGCTCTGGCGTTGAGATGTCGTTGTCTAATCAAGACTATCAGTCACTTCAGAGTTCAGCACAAGACGTTGTCACGGCATCAAACCGCTTTAGTGAGCTTGATCAGGCCAGCTACAGTCTATCAGGACAAAGAAACACGGATGGTGCGACGTTAACTCGATTAGCAGCGGATAACCCTGAAGTAATGGATTATTTAGGTCTCTATATGAACCAGCATGTTGAAGCCGGTAACCGACTACGTGAAAACCTACCAATGTATCAGCGCTTGCTACCTGATGATAATCAGGCGTATGTGGCCGCAGCTATGGAGTCTTTAACCTATAGCAACTCTTCAACGCCCGCTGAACGCGACAATGATTATCAAGCAGCAATGGCTGTTATGGCCATGGCTACCGGAGCCGATTTACGCTCGATACAGCCACGCTCTAATGAAGGCTTGTCATCAACGGCACCTACTTTTGGTGGTATTCAAAGCCAAGTCGAATCGGGTGTACTGGGAGGTTATGAGGATGCTGCAACAGTCCAAACGCAGTTCAATTCGGCTCAATCCGCTTACCAAACCAATCTTTCTGGTGTAGATGGACAGCTGAATGCGCATCAGCAACAAGCCCAGCAGGCCGTAGCTTCTGACACAAGTACCTATCAATCTGGACTAAACAGTGAAGCTGGCTCTCAGTGGCGATCTCGCATTATGGCTGATGATAGCGGAGTCTCTGGTGCTGAAATGTTCTTCAACAGCGCCAGTGCTATCGGTGATTTCAGTGGCAAGCATACTGATGCAGCACTGCATACCTTGAATCATTTTGGCGAAGACTATGAGAGTTACAAGGAGCAAGCCCTTGCAGAACCTGGCTCACGAGGTTTCTTGCACAATGCAACGGTGGCCAGCAAATCAACATGGGATGGGTTAAAAGCAGCCGTTGATGCCGGAACCTCTTTGGAAAATCCTTTGACGGCGTTTAATGATGCATACAGTGGTTCGAGTTCGCAGTATGCCTCCGAAGTTAACTGGGGCACTAAGTCTGAAGCCATGTTGGCGGGGGCATTCGGTGCGGCAGTTAACAATCGATATGGTGAGTTCTTAGAGCAGTATGCTGATGATTTTAAACAGGAAGCATACAGCGAAGGGCAGAGAATGGGATTGACCCCGATTCAAAGTCAAGTGTTCGCTCAAGCTTTCAATGAAGGTTTGGCGGGGCGCGTATTCAACTCTGAAGACTCATCGAGTTGGTCGCCTGAAATGCTAGGTCTAAGGGAGCAAATGCTAAATGAGTATCGTCAAAAGGATGAGAGTGGCGCTTACATTCCTGACAGTGTGTCCGAAGAAGATAAAGCATTTGTGGATAAGCAGATAGCGGTGATCTCAAATGCATCGCTTGCGGGAGATTATGCTCAGAACAACTTGATCGATATTAGGGCTTATAACCAGGCATCAGGAAGGAACTGAAAATAGAAGGTAGCCAGCTTGTGGTTGGCTGGCTATTTTTTTGGCTTTTTGGGATACCTTGGATAAAAGCCATCAAAAAACGAATGGAGCTTATACCAATACCATTTTTCTTCAATGCTCAAAGTTCTACCCGAATCTTTAACTTGGCTACTCAAGAATCTAATTCCAGTACAAATAGCTAAGAAAAAGAGTCCCAAACCAACAATTGTCCAACTCGCTTGCCAATATGCGATTGCTACAAGCATAGTGATTATGGCAATAAGTCCGATGGGATTACAGGTCGCTTTGAATCCCAAGTAGCTGAAAAAAACGACGGTGCAGAACAGAAATGGCAGAGCCGCTAACTTGGCAGATGTCGTTAATATTTCTGATGGAAAGAAATGAGCCGCAGCCAAAGTTGCCAGAAAAAGCCCCAGTGATATAAACCAGCAGCGTGCTGGTAAAGATTTAAGTAAGTTTGTCATCTTCTTAGTACTCTCAAAGTGCACAGACAGTGCACAATCAAATCATGTATCAGCATGTTAGTTCTCAAAAAGTGCTCTAGTGGTTTGCTCGGCCATAATTTCGCACACAGGGCATTTAAGCTGAATGCGCTGTTGTGATACCGTCAAATACAGACTGCCGCATCGACACCGGTGTAAGGATGCAAGCTGTGATCTTAAATCACGAGCTAGAACCCAACCTTCATTGATGGTCAGTTTTTTCCAGGGGATCTCAGCTGGAAGATCTGCTTCTTTTCTTGCAACCAAATACGCATCGTAAGCCTTCATCAAAGCATCGATATTTAATTGCTTGTAGACATTATCACCACCAATATTGACATAAAGCGCCATCAGCAGGGAGCCTTCAACTAGGGCTCTTCTGCTTTTAACAATGGCATCAGATTCTGGTAATTGACCAGGACAAGGTGACTTGCCAGTCACTTCTTTGTGCAGCCTTCTGATAATGTGGATTGGCAAACCAGTATCGAGCGCGATAATGGTTGTTCGAAATCCGTATTTAATAAGCAGCGAGGCTCGGGTAAACAGCTCACTTTTGGACAGGTTATCAATCATGCATCCCCCTTGTTGTTTAGGGTTGATAATAAATAAGCGATTCTTGGGATACCTGTGCCTTTGCTCTTCACCATCTCAATCAGTTGGCTTTGGTTACCCCTTGGTTGAAACAGCATGAATGATGAGGTCGCAACTCGTTGCAGGTCGTCAACACCGGCATTAATCAGTGCATCCACCACGTCGCGTGTAAGTCCAAAGCGCAAGACCGCCTCTTGCGGATCAATTCGCGCTAATTCACGTGCTGCGTGTAGGTACGCCAAATTTAATTGATAGAAGTCTTGTTGATTGGTTGTCATTGACGGACCTCCAGTTCATGTAAAATATTGCGATAGATAGAAAGCACTCTTTGCCCATACCAGCGTGCACGCTCTTCGTTCCAACTGTGATAGCGGCCTATGCCAAGCTCTAAATCGTTTGGTGAAGACTTGATTGCTTCGGCCAAAATACTGGAGCCGACAGTAAGGTTGGTGATGGGGTCTAGCAGTTCTGCTGCTGAGCTCACTCGATGCCCATGCCAATGCAAATTGATTTGCATAAGGCCAATATCGAGCTGGTATTTTTCAGTCTCTTGCAGTGCTTGGTTTAACAGTTGCTCCGCTTCTGTCTTAGATTTGGCGTAGGTTGCGTTTGAACCATTGCGAATTGCGTATGGCCATGGACTGGTCATGTTAAGACCTCGATGTGAGGCCGACTCAGCCAAGGCAACGGCGTAGAGCATGACTGGATCAATACCAACATTTTGTGCTGCTTTTTCCCACTGATAGCCCGGAAACGCATAGACTGAAGTGCTTGCGGACATGGCTATCACTAGGGCAACGGTTTTTGCTTTAATCGTTTTCATTTTTGTCCTCTAATTGATTTCCGAGAAGCGCCTGAATGGCTTTCGGGCTTATTCTTTTTAATGGCACTGCGCTAAAGTCAGCGATGCCTCTCGTATAAACTTGTGCCGCTTTTGACCAGTCACCCACGGCAACAGGCGCTTGCATATCAAATCCTTTTTGCTGGTTCTGATGGTCTGCAATACCCTGTAATAGCCTTGGGTATTCACCCACTTCGTCCCGTAGCAAGTAAGCCTGGTAGCGTGTTAAAAACTCTTTTTGCTTAAAGGGGTATTCCCTGTCATCAACCTTGCAGAGTTCAACCCATCCACCCATGTCTGAAATCACGCGGTGAATAAGCGCATCGTCAAACATCACGGATGTCCAAGCGCCAACCTGACGAACAGCCTTGTCAACTTTGTTCCAAGCAACCATGGCTCTTGAACCCGAGTTGCCATCGATATGCTTGATGACGTCAGCGGGCTTTGGAAAAAATTGCCCAGTATCCGGTGATTGAATATGCCGAGTCAGACCGATTCGTACCTCTTCAATGCTGTAAGCGCGAAGAGATTCAAATGCGATGGATAGCAATTGCGGTGATACGCTTTTGCCATACATGGCCCAAGCTGCTCCCCAAACTTCAGCAAACTCGCGTTTATCAACCTCCTGCACTTGAACGAACCTCCCGAATACCTGGTCCGGCCCAGCTTTCAGCGATGCGACGATTGCTTTCTTCAATATTCAACTGGTGATTGCTGCCTTTTAGCCCCATCGATGTTTGCTGTACTTCATCAATGCGAACGTACTCGTCTTCCCATTGCCGGTTTAAAAGCCAGTTATGTGGCATAGGGGTCTTAGTCCGATCTTGATACTGCAATCGGTTGTCTCGTTGCTCTTTCCAGCGTGTTAGTACTTCCAAGGCGAGTTCATGGTCTTCATCGAGACCCATGCGTAGCCATTCTTCTTTGGCTTTCGCTTTTTTTCTTTGCGTATTTGTACTTCCCAGAAGTCTTCAAACTGTATGTTGTTAACAGTTTTAACTGTTGGTTTATTGCTTCTCTCAGAGTCATCCGACCGTTGAGAGTCCCTTACCGGGTTGCCATCAGGCATAAACAATGATGAAAATTCTTCTGGTAGCCGAGCTTGAAAAGCGGCAAGAGACTTCAAAAGCGATGCCATACCAACGAAGTCGGCAGGTACATCTTTAAGCAACCGAAAGGCTGCTTTACCTTGGTTTGGGTTTTCGATTGGGTTGTGCTTCAGAAAGCTCCGAATTAAAGTCCAACCGGATTCCTCGCAACGAATCAGGAACTGATCTTGTTCTAACTCACTTAAAGCCTTGGCAACCTGTTGCTCATCCCAGTTCAAGTCAGAAGCAACGTAACCAATCGGCAATCGAAAGCAGCCAAGCAAATTACAATGTGGGCATGTAAGCAAATACAGTCCTAGCAACTTCGCAGAGTCACTCCAGGACAAAACGTTTTGCTTTAGCCAAAAGCGGGTGTAGACCTTGCCATAATCACGCATGGAAGAACTCACTTTTGTCTGTAAGTAAAATGCTGACCATTACTTGCCCTTAGTCCTACTGATTACTGACGTTCAGCTCGCTTGAGCATTCGGGATAGATATCTGGTCTTAACTGAGATCGGGTTACCAGTCCTTGCGTAGCTTGTTCTATGGGTAAAACGAATTCAGCAGGAACGCGTCCTGATTTATTTAACCAAAACCAGACGTTTTGCTGTTTTGAGTTGATGGCTCGTGCTAGTGCTGATTGCCCGCCGACCAAGTCAATGGCACGGCGAAGATGTTTTTGTGTCGTGTTAAACACTTCCATACCGTCTCCTGTTACAATAATAACTGTTACAAGATTGAATGTTACAGTTTAAACTGTAAGGTGGTCAACAGTTAAAATTGTTGAAAGGCTACAGTTTTATTTGTAGAATAAAAGCTTATGAAAACTTTATCTGAACGACTAAATCATGCCTTGCAGCTTACTGGAGTGACTCAGTCTGAGTTGGCTCGTCGCATTGGCATAAAACAGCAGTCGATCAGCCAGATTTGCTCTGGTAAATCGGCTAGGTCTCGTTACACCATGCAGATCGCGGAGGCGCTTCGCGTAAATGCTCATTGGCTCTCCACAGGTGATGGCGAAATTGGATTAGGGGTCGGTAATGTTGAAGTAGGGCCTGACATTAAAGGGAGAATTCCTCTTATTAATTGGGTTCAGGCTGGGGATTGGACTGAAATAGCGGAGGGATTTGCCTTTGAAGATGCAGAAGAGTGGCGTGAAGTCACTGGGAAAGCACACGAAGGTTGTTTCGCACTGCGTGTAAAAGGCGACAGTATGGAAAACCCAAGCGGCAAAAGATCAATACCTGAGGGAGCTGTGATCGTTGTAGATCCTGATGCTCCTTACTCATCTGGTTCATTGGTTGTAGCGCGGCTTGACGATTCAAGAGAAGCAACCTTTAAACAATTAGTCTTGGATGGTGAGCAAAAATATCTGAAGCCTCTTAATCCACAATATCCAGTAATACCGATCAACGGCAACTACTCAATTATAGGCGTTGTTAAACAAGCTATCATCGATTTTTGCTAGCGAATGAATTTGTGGTTTAGCCACAGTTGTTCATGAGCTGAAGAAGCAAAGATTGCAAACAGCTACAACTGAGCATTGGCGCACGCTGAGAGTAAACGGTAACTGATTAGATAACCATTGATTGTTTATAAAGTCAAGATCAGCGAAAATAGCGGCCAATTACGATTAACACGACGGATTTGACAAGCGAAGAACTGAAAAGAGAGTACTTCCAAAAGTGTGTACAAATCCGTGTACAAACTAAAAGAATTTATACATGGCAAACCAAGATTTTCTCAATGAAATCAATAAGCGAAGGACCTTTGCTATCATCTCCCACCCGGATGCGGGTAAAACAACCATTACTGAAAAGCTATTATTGTTAGGTCAGTTAATTCAAACCGCTGGCTCGGTGAAAGGTCGTAAAGGGGACAAACACGCTACGTCTGACTGGATGACAATGGAGCAGCAGCGGGGAATTTCCATTACTTCTTCCGTAATGCAGTTTCCCTATAAGGACCGTATTGTTAATTTATTGGATACGCCTGGACACGAAGATTTTTCGGAAGATACCTATAGAACCTTAACTGCGGTAGATTCCGTATTAATGGTGATCGACGGAGCGAAAGGTGTAGAGGATCGTACTATTAAATTGATGGACGTTTGTCGTTTACGCGATACGCCTATTCTGACCTTTATTAATAAGATGGACCGAGATATTCGTGATCCAATTGAATTATTAGATGAAGTCGAAGATGTGTTAAAGATTAGGGCGGCCCCCATTACTTGGCCGATCGGAATGAGTCACTTTTTTAAAGGGGTTTATAACCTTTATACAGATACCATTCATGTTTTTATTCGTGGTCGAGGCCATACGTTAACGGATGACATTCAAATTAAGGGGTTGGACTCAGATGAAGCTCGAGAGCACCTTGGTGACTTGTATGATGATTTTGTGGATGAGATTGATCTAGTTAAAGGTGCGAGTCATGAATTTGATCTAGATGAGTATTTGGCTGGTCGTATTACACCTGTGTTTTTCGGCACTGCGTTGTCGAACTTTGGTATCCGAGAAATGCTAGATGGCTTTGTTCAGTGGGCTCCGGCACCAATGGGACGCGGAACCTTAACGCGTCATGTAGAGTCCAGGGAAGAGGCGTTTTCTGGCTTTATATTTAAAATACAAGCGAATATGGATCCAAAACATCGTGACCGTGTTGCTTTTATGCGTATTTGTTCTGGTTCGTATCGAAAAGGTATGAAAATGCGCCATAACCGCCTTGGTAAAGACGTGAAAGTCACGGATGCGGTCTCCTTTACGGCGGGTGATCGTGATAGCGTTGATGAAGCTTGGTCTGGAGACATTATTGGATTACATAATCATGGGACGATTCAGATAGGGGATACTTTTACTGAAGGTGAAGATTTGAAATTCACAGGTATTCCGCATTTTGCGCCAGAGTTGTATCGTCGTGTACGTTTGACAGACCCGCTAAAAATGAAAGCGTTACAAAAAGGCTTACAACAACTGTCAGAAGAAGGTTCGACTCAGCTGTTTATGCCACAGCGTAACAATGAGCTAATTGTTGGAGCCGTTGGACAATTGCAATTTGAAGTCGTGTCCTACCGTCTAAAAGACGAATATAAAGTAGAATGTATTTATGAAGCCGTTAACGTCAATACGGCCCGCTGGGTTGAGTGTGACGACCCTAAAAAGTTTGAAGAATTTAAGCGTAAATGCTATGACTATTTAGCGGTGGATGGGGGTGGTCATTTAACCTATTTGGCGCCTACTCGGGTAAACCTAATGATGGCTGAAGAAAAATGGCCTGATGTTCGTTTTAGAGCCACTCGAGAGCATTAGGAATTATCCTGCTAACCCCTGATATTAGTTACAAACTCTATACTTGACTAAATTACTAGGATAAGATTGTCTTATTCTAGTAAAACGGATTAGGTAACGATTGTGGTAGTAGAAATGAGTGACGTGCAATCAGCTGAGCCTTTTGAGTTTACCTCTGCTGCGGCGGCAAAACTCAAAGCATTGATTGAAGAAGAAGAGAACGAAAAACTGATGTTGCGTGTTTACGTTACAGGTGGCGGTTGCTCTGGTTTTCAATATGGCTTTACATTTGATGATGAATTTCAAGAAGACGATACCTCGGTAAAAAAAGATGGTGTCATAATGGTGGTTGATCCATTGAGCTTTCAGTACTTGGTTGGCTCTGAGGTCGATTACAAAGAAAACTTAGAGGGCTCTCGTTTTACGGTGCAAAATCCGAACGCAACGACAACATGTGGTTGTGGCGCGAGCTTTAGTATTTAAACTTTCATTGGTCAATGACGTGTATAAAACCTTAAGGTATTCTTCTTTAAGGTTTTTTTTGCTTTCTTGCTTATCCTTTCTGTCAAATTTCTATATCTAGGTGTGATGAGGTGTTTAATTCTGCTGCGGTTTTCTCTTTGTCATTGAGTATGTACTGGCTTTTTTGGGGCAGAATATTACCAACAAAAACAGCGCCAAAGTGAGAATCTCCTAATATTTGTAAGCGCAGATGATCTTTATATTTCACCCAGATCCTTAATCCACTTGCGGGGAATTCTGTTGATGAAAAAGAGTTTTCTGTTCTTTGGCTAGTTGGTACTTGTAGCGGTGACAGTTGATCGGGTTCTCCATCATCATCAAAGTCAAATGATAATGATTGAGGTAAGGTTGAGAGAAAACGTATGAGGTAAGGGGATGCTATTGGTAAGGATTTTATTTTTTTTTCAGGAGTAGGCCACATGTATTTTTTTGCAAAATGTCGGTTGCAAGTAACACTTAGGTTAAAATCGCATATTTGCTTATCTTTACTTAAAACGGGAATGCTTAGAGCGTAATGCTGTATATCTGACTCTTTAGCAGGGCGTTTTTCTGAATATGTTTCTCTTTGTTGTTTTGCTTCTACCGGTGGTGGCTGAATATTGAGTTGCCATTCATTGTTCATTTCTGGTAATTCATTGATCGCACGTACAGGTAAGTGTTTCCCACACAGTGCATTAATTGCGGTTTGAATTATTAAAACAATAACACTCATATCAGCGGTAAGTGAGTACATACCTTCATCGGTTAAAATGAATTTTCCTTGAAAATTGACCGCCTCACTAAGGTCAACTTCTTCTTTGCTAATCAGTGCTCGTTTCCTATGATCTTGGCTAAGTGAATGTTTTATCTCTTTTCGTGAACGTAATTTGCTAACAGGGTCAATGAAGATCATGGCTCTGTGCTCGTTTTAAATGTCGATATAAAGTTAACGGTCGTAACCGCGGATATTTGAGGAGGATTTTATGCTTGAGGCGGTATTAATTTTAGATGCTTCAAAAAATGGACGAGGAGTATGGCTAAGTGTGTTGTGAGAAAACATTAAAAAGGCTCTATTTAATAAAAAAATAGAGCCTTAAAATGAAAGCGTCTAATTAATTATCTTAATAGATTCGACAATTTTGGGTTCGCTTTTAACGCGGCTCGGTACAGTAATGCTACTTTACCGATCGTTTGTACTATTTCGCATTTCATGATTTTACTGGTTTCCGCAATTAATTCATCACGCATTTCTCGATCGGCTATGCTATAACGTACTTTAATTAGTTCGTGGTCTTCTAACGCTCGGTCGATTTCAGTAAGTACATTTTCTGTTAAGCCATTACCAGCAATCATAACAACTGGATTAAGAGCATGGCCAATTAAGCGATATTGCTTTTTTTGTACGTTTGTTAAACTCATAGTTAAAATTTCTCATATTAGTTGATCCTCTTTATTGGAGGCTTTCGAGGTTACGGGATATTATAGCGGAATATAAACTAATTTAGGTATCATGAAGTAGTGGCAAGATCAAAAAGTAGTGAACGTTGGATGAAAGAACATTTCGACGATCAATATGTTAAGAAGTCCCAGCAAGATGGCTACCGTTCTCGTGCGAGCTTCAAGTTGTTGGAAATTAATGAAAAAGATAAATTAATCAAGCATGGAATGAAGGTGGTTGACCTTGGTGCGGCGCCTGGTGGGTGGTCACAAGTGGTCGCGAAATTAATTGGTGATAGTGGTACTATAGTCGCTTCCGATATATTGGAAATGGCTCCATTGCCCGGAGTTCGCTTTGTACAAGGGGATTTTACCGAGCAGGAAGTCTATGAGGAAATTTTATCTGAGATAGGAGATATGAAAGCCGATCTTGTAATTTCAGATATGGCCCCCAATATGAGTGGTAATACTGCATCAGATCAGCCACAGGCTATGTATCTTGTCGAGTTGGCACTTGAAATGGCAACAATAGTATTACGACCTGGTGGAAACTTTCTTGTGAAAGTTTTTCAAGGGGAAGGATTCGATGACTATTTGAAATCGATGAAGTCAGAATTTGCTAGTGTCATTACTCGTAAACCAGATGCTTCAAGGGCGAGAAGTCGTGAAGTGTATTTACTTGGAAGGCAATACAAAGGTTAATTTAATGTGATCCAGAGATATCTGGGTTTTGATTCTAACCGTTAAGAGGTGTTCTCTTGAACGATATGCTTAAAAATATACTGTTGTGGTTGGTTATAGCGGCTGTGCTATTAACTGTATTTAACAACTTTAATAATACACCTGATACGAATCGCATAACTTATTCTGAGTTTGTGAAAGAAGTGCATGACGGCCGCATCGCCAAAGTTATTGTGGATGGTTATACCATAAGTGGTAGCCGCACTAGTGGGGATACATTTGAAACAGTGCGTCCTGCAGCGGCGGATCCAAAAATTATGGATGACTTGCTAAGTAATAATGTTGTTGTTGAAGGTCGTATGCCTGAGCGGCAAAGTATTTGGTCTCAGCTTTTGGTGGCTGGTTTCCCAATACTGATTATTTTAGCGATTTTTATGTTCTTCATGCGCCAAATGCAAGGCGGTGGAGGCGGTAAAGGTGGTCCAATGGCTTTTGGTAAATCAAAGGCCCGTCTGTTACCTGAAGATCAAATTAAAACAACGTTTGCGGATGTCGCAGGTTGTGATGAAGCAAAAGAGGACACGAAAGAGTTAGTTGACTTTTTGCGTGAGCCAAGCAAATTTCAGCGCTTAGGCGGTAAAATTCCTCGTGGTATCTTAATGTGTGGTCCTCCAGGAACAGGTAAAACCTTGCTTGCAAAGGCCATCGCTGGTGAAGCAAAAGTGCCTTTCTTTACTATTTCTGGTTCAGATTTTGTCGAGATGTTTGTTGGTGTGGGTGCATCTCGTGTGCGTGACATGTTCGAACAAGCTAAAAAGCATGCTCCATGTATCATATTTATTGATGAAATTGACGCTGTTGGTCGCAACCGTGGTTCTGGCATGGGTGGCGGTAATGACGAGCGAGAACAAACGCTAAATCAGCTGCTTGTTGAAATGGATGGTTTTGAAGGTAATGAAGGGGTTATTGTTATTGCCGCAACTAACCGTCCTGATGTATTAGATCCTGCATTGCTTAGACCAGGGCGTTTTGACCGCCAAGTGCAGGTGGGTTTGCCAGACATTCGTGGACGTGAGCAAATTCTAAAGGTGCATTTGCGTAAAGTACCTTGCGATGATGATGTCGAGCCGAAGAATATTGCTCGTGGTACTCCTGGTTTCTCTGGTGCTGAATTAGCGAACCTAGTGAATGAAGCCGCTTTATTTGCTGCACGTTCAAATCGTCGTGTTGTGAATATGGAAATGCTTGAGCTCGCGAAAGATAAGATTCTTATGGGTGCTGAACGTAAGACTATGGTCATGAAAGAAGAAGATAAGTTAAATACGGCTTATCATGAAGCTGGGCATGCCATTGTTGGTTATTTAATGCCTGAACATGATCCTGTTTATAAAGTGACTATTATTCCTCGTGGACGAGCTTTGGGTGTCACTATGTATCTACCTGAAGAAGATAAATACAGCATTAGTAAGCGTGGCTTAGAAGGGCAAGTGTGTAGTCTATATGGTGGTCGTATTGCCGAAGAAATGATTCATGGATTTGATGGCGTTTCTACGGGGGCGTCTAATGATATCGAGCGTGCCACTAGCATAGCTAGAAATATGGTAACTAAATGGGGCTTATCGGAAGCATTAGGTCCATTTGCTTACGAAGAAGATGATAATAGCGGTGGCTTTGTTGCTGCGCCTACAGGTAGTAAAGCTAACTATTTCTCTCCTGAGACGGGGAAGATTATTGATGCTGAAGTGCAAGATATTATTAGTCGTTGCTATGCTAGATCTACCCAGATTCTTGTTGATAACAGGGATAAACTAGATGTGATGGCTGAAGCGCTTATGCAATATGAAACAATAGACGCTAAGCAGATTAAAGAGATTATGGAAGGTAAAAAACCATCACCACCAGAAGGTTGGTCAGAGCCAGCGGATAAAGATTCTGGGGCAGGTGGAGAGTCTTCGGAGTCCGTAAATACAGAAGAGGTCAAAGTGGACGATGCGCCTCGATCTGAGAATACGCCTCCACCAAATGTGGCTAATTTAAATAGACATGACGCTCCAAATGATCGCTAGTTAAAAGGAGTTAAGGTTCTATCATGTCAATGATGTGTTTTGGGGATAAGTCGCTAGACTTATCCCTTCCTCATATTATGGGGATTCTAAATGTTACTCCGGATTCATTTTCTGATGGTGGTATGTTTGTCAATTTCGATAGGGCATTGGCTCACGTTGAATTGATGATAAATGATGGTGCAACCATGATTGATGTTGGTGGTGAATCTACACGACCTGGAGCGGATTTTGTTAGTTTGTCGGAGGAGCTTGATCGCGTTGTTCCCGTTGTCGAGGCAATTAAGGCACGTTTTGATGTTGTTGTTTCAGTGGATACCAGTCAAGCAGAGGTGATGATTGAGTCTGCTTTGGTTGGAGCTGGGCTCATTAATGATGTTCGAGCGCTATCAAAGGATGGGGCGTTAGCTGCAGCAGTAAAAACGCAATTGCCCGTTTGTCTCATGCATATGCAAGGGGCGCCGAATACTATGCAAAAAAATCCTAGGTATGAATCCGTCGTAGAAGAGGTTTTTGGATACTTGAATGATAGGGCTTATGAGTGTATTTCTTCAGGAGTCCTTCCTAATAACATTATACTAGATCCAGGGATTGGTTTCGGTAAAACTAAAGATCATAATTTAATACTTTTGAATCAACTTGATAAGTTGGTTAATCTAAAGTGGCCTGTACTGGTTGGTGCATCACGAAAGACCTTAATAGGTGATGTATTGAATCGACCGGTCGAAGACAGGTTATTTGGTTCATTGGGTATTCATGCATCATCCTTTGAAAGGGGTGCGTCTATTTTTAGAGTACATGATGTTAGGTCTCATGCAGATCTATTGACTATGATGTCTCGAATTAAACAAGAGTTTTAATTATGCGTAAATATTTTGGTACCGACGGTATTCGTGGCCGTGTTGGTGAAGGTGCGATAACTCCTGAGTTTATATTAAAGTTGGGCTGGGCAGCAGGAAAAGTCTTTAAAGATCAAGGCAAAAAAATTGTCATTGGTAAAGACACTCGTATTTCGGGCTATATGTTTGAGTCCGCTTTAGAGGCTGGTATTGTTGCTGCTGGAGTAGATGTTCGTTTGGTTGGTCCTATGCCGACTCCTGCTATTGCATATTTGACTCGGACTTTTCGTGCCAGTGCGGGAATTGTTATCAGTGCCTCGCATAATCCTCACACAGATAATGGGTTTAAGTTCTTTTCTCCTGAAGGGACTAAGTTATCAGATGAGGTAGAGGAGCTAATAGAATACTATCTTGATCAACCTTTAGAGGTTGTTGAATCAAATTTAATTGGTCGGGCAAAGCGTATTGATGATGCAGCTGGTCGTTATATTGAATACTGTAAGGGGACTTTGCCGATAGGGTTGCAGTTGTCCGGTTTGAAACTAGTTGTAGATTGCGCTGATGGCGCAACCTATCATGTTGCGCCGAGGGTTTTCAATGAGCTTGGTGCAGATGTTATTCCATTGGGAATCAGTCCTGATGGTCTGAATATAAATGAGCATAGTGGAGCAACAAAACCAGAATTGTTGCAGCAAAGGGTACTGGCTGAAAAAGCAGATATGGGAATCGCTCTTGATGGTGATGGCGATCGGTTAATTTTGGTAGATAAGCTAGGAAGAGTTCGTGACGGTGATGATGTTCTCTTTATTATAGCGACTCATCTAATGAAAACTGGGCGTTTCAGTGGTGGTGTTGTTGGCACTCTGATGAGTAATTTTGGGCTTGAGTTGGCGTTCTCTAAAGAGGGTATTGGTTTTAGTCGAGCCGCTGTTGGAGATCGTTATGTCAATGAAAAACTGACTCAGCATGGTTGGAGTTTAGGAGGGGAGCCATCAGGTCATATTGTATGTCGCTCAATCACTACTACTGGGGATGGTATTGTCGCCGCGCTACAAGTTCTTCAAGCTATGGTGGAAGAAGGTAAAGGTCTAGACGAGTTATTGGTTGGTTTAACCAAATTTCCGCAAAAGCTAAAAAATATTCGAGTTAAGAAACGTTTTGAACCAACGGATGTCCCGGCATTGCAAAAAGCGATTGCTGTTGCTAATGAAAAGTTAAATGGTTTAGGGCGAGTTCTGTTAAGAGCGTCAGGCACGGAACCGCTCATTAGGGTTATGGTTGAAGGTCGAGATTCTGATGTGGTTGATGAATTAATCGAGTATTTAGTAAATGAAGTTGAAGCGGCAGTCGGTTTAGAGGGATAAATCGTTAACAATTTGAAATGCTGTGAAGTAATGCTTGAAACTCAGCGCTCATTTCCTTAGAATGAGCGCCTCAAATTTAAGGGTGTTGATATGACTCGTAAAAAAATTGTAGCAGGTAACTGGAAAATGAATGGTTCATTAGAGTCTAATGAACAACTTTTGAAGGGTGTGTTTGCCGGAATTGAGTCAGAGAATTCTCTTGTGATTGTTGCTCCACCATTTGCTTACTTATCTCAGGTTAGCGCTATGGTAAAAGGTGCACAAGTATCTTTGGCTGCACAGAATAGTTCGCAATATGCGTCAGGTGCATATACCGGTGAAACATCACTTGGTATGTTGAAAGACCTAGGTGTTGAATATGTGTTAGTTGGGCACTCAGAAAGACGAACTCACTATGGTGAAACGGATGGGATTGTTGCTGAAAAAACAAAGGCAATTATCGAGTCTGGATTGATACCAATTTTATGTATTGGTGAGACGTTAGAAGAAAGGCAATCGGAGCAAACATTGTTAGTCTGTGCAAAACAGATTAATGCAGTGTTAAGCGAAGTAGGTATTTCTAATTTTGAAAAAGTTGTAGTTGCTTACGAACCCGTATGGGCTATTGGTACGGGGTTATCGGCTACAGCTCAGCAGGCTCAGGATGTGCATGAGTTTGTTAGAAAGCACATAGCGACTCAGGATTCTGAAATTGCTAAAAAAGTTCAAATTCTTTATGGTGGAAGTGTTAAAGCCAGTAACAGTGAAGAGCTGTTTGCGATGCCTGATATTGATGGGGCATTAGTTGGTGGCGCATCACTAATAGTTGAAGAGTTTGTTGGTATTATTAAATCCGCAGGTTGATATAATGGAAACTATAATTTTAATTGTTCACGTATTGGCTGCTATTGCGATTGTTGCTCTTGTTCTTCTTCAGCAAGGTAAGGGGGCTGATGCAGGTGCTTCCTTTGGTGGTGGCAGTGGCGCATCTCAAACTGTATTTGGTAGTCAAGGTGGTAGTAGTTTCTTTGGTCGCTTAACTGCATTTTTTGCTTTGGTTTTCTTTTTGACAAGCTTTGCTTTGGCGTTTGTAGCAAGTGAAAAGGCAAATAGTATCTCAGGAGCTGTTGACTTTATTCCTGCGGCAATTGAAGATACTAATTCAGTAGATATTCCTCAGCTTGGTACTGATCAAGTGAGTGAAAGCACTGATTTACCTTCAGTAGATTAGTGTAAGTGTGAACTCTTTGATATGTAAAGAGTTATAGTGCCGATGTGGTGGAATTGGTAGACACGCCACCTTGAGGGGGTGGTGGCCTAAGGCTGTGCCGGTTCGAGTCCGGCCATCGGTACCATTTGTACAATTGATTTTTTTGTGTATAATATCGCACAAGATTATTTGATAGACTTGATTGTTTCAGGTTTACGCTACCTAGGTAAACTGCGATGAATAATCTCAGTGGTTTATTTATGTTTATGACGAAAGTTGATCATTTTTGATTTATTTTCGAATTAAGAGCCCCTATATGGGGTTTTTTATTATCTGTACTGTGAATGAATGGGCCTAGAGCCCGTTTTTTGTTTCTGAATTTAGATTGTTTTCGGAGAAAGTGATTGTCTGGAAAATATACCGTGTTAGAAGATCTGATTCGCCCAGTTGTTGAAGGCTTGGGTTATGAGTTCTGGGGGATGGAGTACCTAGCTCAGGGTAAAGATTCCGTACTAAGAATTTTTATTGAAACAGATCTGGAAAGTGGCATTAGTGTTGATGACTGCGCGAAAGTAAGTCGTCAGGCTAGCTCTATTTTAGATGTTGAAGACCCTATAACAGGAGAGTACAACTTAGAAGTTTCTTCTCCAGGGTTGGATCGACCTCTGTTTAATTTAAGTCAATATGAAAAATATATTGGATCCATTATTTCACTTCGTTTACGTGTTCCATTTGATGGTCGTCGTAAATTTAAGGGGCTATTAACCGCTCTTGAAAATGATGATGTGGTCATTCGTGTTGATCAAGAAGAATACCTTTTGCCTATCGATTTAATTGAAAAAGCAAATTTGGTTCCACAATTTTAATATTTAACTTTTTAAAGAGAGGCTAAAAGAATGAGTAAAGAAATTCTTTTGGTGGTTGAAGCTGTTTCTAATGAAAAAGATGTGCCTAAGCAAGTCATTTTCGAAGCGGTTGAAATTGCCCTAGCAAGTGCGGCAAAGCGCCGTTTTACAGACGAAGTATTGATTCGAGTTTCTATAGATCAGCGTACGGGCGATTATAAAACATTTCGTCAGTGGTCTATTGTGGCTGATGAAGATTATGCTGATCCAGTTAATGAATTGACGATTGATGATATGGAGGAGCGTAATCTTCCAATTTTAATCGGTGAATTCTATGAAGAAGAGATTGAGTCTGAATCTTTTGGACGTATTGCAGCACAAACTGCGAAACAAGTTATCGTACAAAAAGTGCGTGAAGCAGAACGTGCAAAAATGGTTGCTCGTTATGCTGAAAAAGTAGGTCGTCTTGTTCACGGCCAGGTTAAAAAGGTTACGCGTGATAGTTTAATTGTTGATTTAGGTGAAAATGCTGAAGCGGTTATCCCTAAAGACCAATTAATCGGGCGTGAAACTTTCCGTATTAATGATCGTATCCGTGCATTATTACTTGAAATCCGCGATGAAGGTCGTGGTGCTCAATTAGTATTGACTCGAAATCATTCCTCTTTCTTGATAGAGCTTTTCCGATTGGAAGTGCCTGAAGTATCTGAAGAGGTGATTGAAATTCGTGGCGCGGCTCGTGATCCAGGCTTGCGTGCTAAAATTGCTGTAAAAACGAACGATCGCAGAATCGATCCGATCGGTGCCTGTGTTGGTATGCGTGGTGCTCGTGTACAAGCGGTATCGAATGAAATGAATGGTGAGCGTGTTGATATTGTTTTGTGGGATGATAACCCTGCTCAACTGGTTATTAACGCTATGGCGCCAGCAGAAGTAGATTCGATAGTCATTGATGAAGACACTCATTCAATGGACGTTGCTGTTAATGCCGATAATTTGGCTCAAGCCATTGGTCGTAATGGCCAGAACGTACGTTTAGCCTCAACACTCACTGGTTGGACATTAAATGTCATGACGAGTGAAGATGCTGTTGCCAAACAACAAGAAGAGTCGAATAAACTCATTGACCTTTTTGTACAGCATTTGGATATAGATGATGATTTAGCTGAGCAATTGGCTAACGAAGGCTTTGCGACACTAGAAGAAATTGCTTACGTACCAATGGAAGAAATGTTGGATATCGATGACTTTGATGAAGACCTTGTCAACGAGTTGCGTACAAGAGCAAAAGAAGCATTGTTAAATATCGCTCTTCAAGCTGAAGAACAGTTGGATGAAGCAAAACCGGCCGCAGACCTTTTAGAAATGGAAGGTATGGACAATCATTTAGCACTTGTCTTGGCATCAAAAGGTGTAATCACGATGGAAGATTTAGCGGAGCAATCTGTTGATGACTTAATCGATATTGAAGAAATGAGTGAAGAGAGAGCCTCGACACTAATAATGACAGCACGTGCACCTTGGTTTGCTGAATCCGAATAATCTGAGTGGAAAGGGGGAACTTAATGACAGTTCAAACCGTAAAATTACTATCCGAATTGGTCAATACGCCAGTCGAGAAGCTTCTTGCTCAGATGAAGGAAGCTGGTCTTTCTCATTCTAGTGGAGATCAAGAAGTATCTGACACTGAAAAACAGGTATTATTGAACCACTTAAAGCGTTCTCACGGTGATCAGGATGAGGGATCTCAGCGTATTACATTACAACGTAAGAAAACGAGTACGCTAAAAGGCGGCGACAATAAAATCGTTAATGTTGAAGTTCGTAAAAAACGCACCTATGCTAAACGTAGTGAAGGCGATGAAGGTCTTCAACAAGAATTACTAGAAAAACGACAAGCTGAAGAAGCGCGTATTTTAGCAGAAGAACAAGCACGTAAAGAAGCTGAGCTAAAAGCAGAAGCTGAGAAGGCGGCGGCTGAGAAGCTAGAAGCTGAAAAAGCGGCAGCGAAAGAAAAAGCTGAAGCAGAAGAAAAAGCTAGATTAGAAGCAGAAAAATCGAATTCTAAATCTGAAGTAAGTAATGCACCGGAGACGTACATCTCCAAAATAGGAGCGGACGAGCCCGTGGAAACAGTTAAAAAACCTAAGCCAGTATCGAAAAAAGTAAGCGCGCCAGCAGGTGACAATGATTCGGCTTCTAAAGGTAAAAAAGGCGCTGCTAAACAAGATAATAAACCGAAAGGGCGTTACAACTCAGATAACAAACGCTCAAATAAAATTAGCCTTTCTGGGGATGATGAATTCGGTCGTCGCGGCGGTAAATTGAAGCGTAAACGTCCTTCTAAGCAAGAGCATGGCTTCCAAAAACCGACGGCCCCAATTATTCATGAAGTCGCTATTCCTGAAAGCATCACCGTTGCTGATCTTGCCGAGAAAATGTCGGTAAAAGGCGCTGAAGTTATTAAGATTATGTTTAAAATGGGCGCTATGGCGACGATTAACCAAACAATTGATCGTGATACGGCAACCCTTGTTATTGAAGAAATGGGCCATAAAGTAAAATACATCGATGAAAATGCTGTCGAAAATGACATGATTGAAGCGATTGATTACGAAGGTGAGTCAATTAAACGAGCTCCAGTAGTAACGGTAATGGGTCACGTAGACCATGGTAAAACATCATTACTTGATTACATTCGTACTACTCGTGTTGCAGCGGGTGAGTCTGGTGGTATTACACAGCATATTGGTGCATATCACGTTGAAACGCCTCATGGCATGATCAGTTTCTTAGATACTCCAGGACATGCGGCTTTTACAGCAATGCGTGCCCGTGGAGCGAAAGCAACAGACATTGTTATTCTAGTATGTGCTGCGGATGATGGTGTTATGCCTCAAACCGAAGAAGCGATTCAGCATGCTAAAGCGGCTGGCGTTCCAATGGTTGTCGCGATTACTAAGATAGATAAAGATGGTGCGGACATCGATCGTGTCAAAAATGAATTAGTTGCCAAAGAAGTTGTTCCTGAAGAATGGGGCGGCAATATCCAGTTTATTGGTGTGTCAGCGAAAACGGGTGAAGGTATTGAAGCGCTTCTAGAAGCGGTATTGCTTGAATCTGAAGTATTAGAATTAATGGCCGTTCCTAGTTCTCCTGGTAAGGGCGTTGTTGTTGAATCTCGTCTAGATCGTGGACGTGGTTCTGTGGCTACACTATTGGTTCAAAACGGTACTTTACGCAAAGGTGATATTGTTCTTGCTGGCTTGCAAATGGGTCGTGTTCGAGCGTTACTTGACGAAAATGGCAAGCCGATCTCTGAAGCTGGACCGTCTATCCCTGTTGAAATCCTTGGTTTGGACGGAACACCTGAAGCGGGTGAAGAGTTTATTGTTGTTGCTGACGAGCGTAAAGCCCGTGAAGTGGCAAACTTCCGCCAAGGTAAATACCGTGAAGTTCGTTTTGCTCGTCAACATTCTGCCAAACTTGAAAACTTATTCTCAGAAATGGGTAAAGACGAAGTTCGTACGCTTAACGTGGTGATTAAAGCGGATGTGCGTGGTTCTCTTGAAGCATTGATGAAATCTTTGAATGACCTAAGTACAGATGAAGTGCGTGTCAATATTATCTCTAATGGTGTTGGCGGCATCACTGAAACCGATGCTTCGTTGGCATTAGCTTCAGATGCCGTAATCTTCGGTTTTAACGTTCGTGCGGATGCCTCTGCTAAGCAATTTATTGAACGTGAAAGTGTGGACCTTCGCTATTACAGTATCATTTATAACATCATTGATGATGTTAGGTCGGCGTTATCAGGAATGTTATCTCCTGATCTACGTGAAGAAATCTTAGGTACTGCAGAAGTTCGCGATGTATTCCGTTCGCCTAAATTTGGCTTGATTGCGGGCTGTATGGTTCTGGATGGAACCGTATATCGCAGCAAACAAATTCGTGTTCTTCGTGATAACGTTGTTATCTACGAAGGTGAGCTTGAATCATTACGTCGCTTTAAAGATGCCGTAAATGATGTTCGTCAAGGTATGGAATGTGGTATCGGTGTTAAGAACTACAACGATGTTAAAGAAGGCGACAAAATAGAAGTCTTTGAAACCATCGAAGTGGCTCGTACACTTTAATAGGATTAGATCATGGCAGGCGAATTTAGTCGTACTAGTCGGATTGGTGACCAGCTCCAAAAGGAGCTGGCTTCTATTATACAATTCGAAGTAAAAGACCCCAGACTTGGTTTAGTTACTATTAATGAAGTTAGAGTGGCAAAAGATTTAGGCTACGCTGATATTTATTACACAGTATTGGGTATGGATGATAAGCCAGAAAAATTAGCAGAGAATCAGGTTGCCCTGGACAGTGCTAAGAACTTTCTGCGTCGTCGTTTATCTCAAGAAGTAAAATTGCGTATTATGCCGCATTTACGTTTTCATTATGATAATAGTGTTCTGAATGGCGCCCGTATGTCAGCCTTAATTGATGAAGCTGTACGTGCAGACAGTAAGCATTCAGACAGCAATGATGAATAAGGTAATCAATGGCAAAAACTAAGTGGCGTACTGTTAATGGCATTGTGCTATTAAATAAACCTTTAGGACTTAGTTCAAACCAAGCATTACAGCGTGTTCGACGTCTATTTCGAGCAGAAAAAGCCGGTCATACTGGTGCGCTAGACCCTCTAGCCACCGGTATGTTACCTCTTTGCTTTGGTGAGGCGACTAAGTTTTCTCAATTTTTATTGGATTCTAATAAACGCTATCAAACCCGCATCTCTTTAGGTGTCCGTACTACAACGGGTGATAAAGAAGGTGATATCCTGACTCAAGAAGCGATTCCTTCCATTTCTGATGATGATCTTGAAATACTGCTGGATCGTTTTCGTGGTGATATAGAGCAAATTCCTCCGATGTATTCAGCGTTAAAGCACGAAGGTAAGCCTTTGTATGAATATGCTCGTCAAGGTGTTGTCATAGAGCGTAAACGCCGTTCTGTTCATATTAGTAATTTAACGCTAATTGAACGAACTGAAGATACCCTGACATTGGATATTTCTTGTTCTAAAGGCACTTACATTAGAACCATTGGTGAGGATATTGGTGAAGCTTTAGGTTGTGGCGCTCATTTGGATGCTTTACATCGGGTTTCTTCCGCTTCTTACCAACCAGAAAATATGATGACTCTTGAATCCCTGGAAAGCCTTCTTGAAAGTGACGGTGAAGAGGCTTTAGATGAAATGCTTTTACCCATGGATTCTGCAGTTGATTACTTGCCTGCTGTTGTTTTTTCAGAGTCACAAACACGTGATATTCTGTTTGGTAGAGCGGTTGCTCTTTCTGAAGAATTGCCGGGTACAGAATTGATTCGTCTTTTTTCAGAAGTGGATAACAGATTCCTTGGTTTAGGGTCCATAAAGGGTTTGTTAATTAAGCCTCATCGTTTGATTAATACCAGTGAATTGACCTAAACATAGTGATATAATCCAACTCTTAGGATGGCTGAAAATATGCTCGGACACCCTATATATTTAATAGCATATTATAATTGGAGATAAGATTATGGCTTTGACTGCAGAAGCAAAAGCAGCATTGGTAAAAGAGTTTCAAGTGGCTGAAGGTGATACTGGTTCACCAGAAGTTCAAGTTGCATTGCTAACTAAGAACATTGAAGGCCTACAAGGTCACTTCAAATCTCATATCCATGACCATCATTCTCGTCGCGGTTTAATCCGCATGGTAAACCAACGTCGTAAGTTGTTGGATTACCTAAAACGTAAAGATGCAGCACGTTATACTGGTTTGATTAAAAAACTAGGTCTACGTCGCTAAGACTTTATAAAGGGCCATAGTTTACTATGGCCTTTTTTTATTGATCTCCCAGAGGGCAGCCTGTACTTCATATTGTTTTTTGTTGGACCGAAAAGAGTTTAACGACTATAAAAGAAATAATTTGAGTACTGGCTTAAAAAGATTGTCTTTGGGATCAATCCATTTAAATTTTTAAAAGGAATATATGTGAGTATTACGACAAAAACTTTTCAATTTGGTAACGATACTGTTGTTTTAGAAACAGGTCGAATTGCGCGTCAAGCAACGGGTGCCGTTCTTTGTACTATTGGTGATGCACAAGTACTTGCTACTGTTGTCGGTGCGAAATCAGCAAAAGCGGGTCAAGATTTTTTCCCATTATCCGTTCACTACCAAGAGCGTGCTTACGCTGTAGGTAAAATTCCTGGTGGTTTCTTAAAACGTGAAGGCCGTCCTTCTGAAAAAGAAACGCTTACTTCTCGTTTAATCGACCGTCCAATTCGTCCATTGTTCCCTAAAGGGTTCATGAATGAAGTTCAAGTTGTTTGTACGGTTATGTCAACAAACACGAATTTAGACGCAGATATCGCTGCTATGATCGCAACGTCGGCAGCGCTAACAATATCGGGTATTCCATTTAATGGACCGATTGGTGCTGCACGTGTAGGCTTTAATGACGAATCTGGTTACATCTTAAACCCAAGCTACAGTGATTTAGACTCTTCTTTACTAGACATGGTGGTGGCTGGTACTAAAGATGCTGTATTGATGGTTGAGTCTGAAGCGCAAGAGCTGACTGAAGATGAAATGCTAGGTGCGGTTCTGTTTGCCCACAAAGAAATGCAAGTAGCTATTTCTGCAGTTGCTGAATTTGCAGCTGAAGCGGGTAAGCCTCGTTGGGAGTGGGAAGCGGATGCAGTAAACGTTTCTTTAACAGAAGCATTAGCAACAGGTTATGCAGCACAAATTGAAGAAGCATATGGTATTAGCGAGAAAATGGCTCGTTATACTAAACTAGGTGAAGTACGTGATGCCGCGGTTGCCGCATTGGTTACTGAAGAAGGTGAATTTACAGAGGCTGACGTTACTGGTGCATTTTCTAAATTAGAAAAACGCACTGTTCGTCGTCGTGTTATCGATGGTCAACCTCGTATTGACGGTCGCGACAATAAGACGGTTCGTCCAATTAATGTTGAAGTGGGTCTGTTGAGCAAAACTCACGGCTCGGCTTTGTTTACACGTGGTGAAACTCAAGCGATTGCAACTTGTACATTAGGTACAAGCCGTGATTCACAAATGACAGATGGTCTAACTGGCGAAAGCAAAGACAGCTTTATGTTGCACTATAACTTCCCTCCATACTCTGTAGGTGAATGTGGTCGCATGGGTGGTGTTGGTCGTCGTGAAATCGGTCACGGTCGTTTGGCTCGTCGCGGTGTTCAAGCTGTGCTGCCAAGTGAAGACGAATTCCCATATACAATTCGTATCGTTTCTGAAATTACAGAATCAAACGGCTCAAGCTCAATGGCTTCTGTTTGTGGTGCGAGTTTGTCTATGATGGATGCGGGTGTTCCACTTAAAGCTCCTGTTGCGGGTATTGCAATGGGTCTTATCAAAGAAGACGATGGTTTTGCTGTATTAACTGATATCTTGGGTGATGAAGATCATCTAGGCGATATGGACTTTAAAGTAGCGGGTACTTCTGAAGGTATTACAGCGCTTCAAATGGATATCAAAATTGAAGGTATCAACGAAGAAATTATGGATATTGCATTGAGCCAAGCGCGCGATGCACGTGTTCATATCCTTCGTGAAATGGCAACAGTGATTGGTTATGCTCGCCCAGAAGTTTCTCCAAATGCACCCTCTATGGCTAGCATCAAAATTGATCCTGAAAAAATCCGTGACGTTATTGGTAAAGGTGGTGCAACAATCCGCTCTATTACCGAACTAACGGGAGCTTCGATTGATCTAGATGATGATGGTACAGTACGTATTTTTGCAGCAGATAAAGCGTCATCTGATGCGGCTCTAGTTCGTATTTACGAAATTACAGCGGAAGCTGAAGTGGATAAGATTTATAAAGGTACTGTCGCTCGTTTAGCTGAGTTCGGTGCATTTGTTAACATCTTACCTGGTAAAGATGGTTTGGTTCATATTTCACAAATTGCTGATGAGCGTATCCGTGCTGTTTCAGACTTTTTGAAAGAAGGACAAGAAGTTATTGTTAAAGTATTGGATGTTGATGCACGTGGTCGTATCAAATTATCTATGAAAGACGTAACTGAAGAAGAGAAAATTGCTTTTGCTGCGGCAGAGTAATTACTTTTCTTGACTGATTATAAAAGGCATCAATACAATGTATTGATGCCTTTTTTGTTAATGGCTGCTAAGCTTTTATAAATATTACGACATTTAGTAGTTATGAGTTATTTTTCAGGAGAAAGTTAATGGCTAGAAATACAAAGGCAACATTCTCGACAATGTTGTGTGGGGCTCTGGTTTTAGTAGGGTGTAGCTCTACTCCAGAAAAGGCACCTGTTGCAGAATGCTTATTTGCAGATGGCTCTAATGTAGAGGCACCTGCTTGGGTCTGTGGCGCGCCAATTGAAGGTGTTGAATTGGCGGCTGTTGGTTACAGTGATAAGTCAGTTGCCGGTCCTAATTTTATGAAACAAATGGCTTCTACTGCCGCTAGAGTAGAGCTAGCTCAAGTATTAAGTTTAGACATTGAAAATATGATTAAGCAATATGCTGAGACAACCGGAGCGGGTGATTCCGAAACGGTTGATCGTGTAAATACCGCTGTAACTAAGCAAATTACAGACCAAACGCTAATCGGTTCTAAAATCATTCGCCAAATGCCAACACCAACAGGTGGCATTGTTGTTCTCGTAGGGCTAGATCCTTCAGGCGTTGACTCAATAGCGAAAGAGTTACTTAGAACTTCTATGAATAATGAGCAGGCTTTATTTCAGAAATTTCAAGCTGAAAAAAGTTTTGAAGAATTAACTGAAGAGATTGCTAAACGCCGTCGATAATATAAAAATATTTTCGGATTTATTTAAAAGGAGTAAGTGAATGGCTTATTCCTTTTAAATAGAAAAAGATTATTTATCTGTGGTTACTTCCAAATATAAGTTTTCGACCTTATCTCTTGCCCATTGTGTGCGACGTAAAAATTTTAAACTAGACTTAATGCTTGGGTCTGTTTGAAAGCAGTTAATGGGCACTCGAATCGCCATTTCTTCCCAGCCTAATGTATTTTCAAGTTCAACTAGAATTTGTTCTAATTTTATTCCATGTAACGGATTATTTTTTTGTACCATAACAGTCTCGATTTGGTTGACTAATTTTACACTTAAATGGGTGTTTTCAGTGTGAGAAAACTTTATAGATTGTTTTTATATTGTGGTTTCTTTTTATTCTTGGGCTGTGACTCTCAACATGCGGTCCAGCAAAGTTTTGATGATTATAAAAGTGATCTAAGTAGGTCTCGATGGTTTGATTTACCGCCATTGAAGGCACTTGTTCAGCCTCTTCCTTTACCTTCACTTAACGATAGGCGATCTGAATTAACTCAGTTTGATATTAGTGTATTAGATTTTCTCTCTTTACAGCAATGCAGTATCGGGTCAGTCGTTGGTTATAAAAATAGCATTCTAGGTAAAGTTATGCCTGACAGCCAGAGGTTATTGTATGAATTGAATTTAATCCATGCAATTGATACTTGCCAAATCGATTCTGACTCCCTTAGAGCCGAGTTATTAAGCATCAGACATGTTAAGCAAAAAGAGCTGACTAGAGCCTTTGCGAATAGCCTGTGGGCGGGAGAAGAAAGTGAGGCTTTTTTTAGTCTCTCTAACGGTATTATCTCTATGTCTCCTCATGAATCATCATTCTTGCCGCTACAATCGGCATTTTCTTATTTACAACGAGTACAAACAAATTTAAATACAATACCTCAATTAAGTTCGGCAGAGCTAGAGGGTCACTTTCAAACCATCTACCAAAGTGAATACGCGGGAAGATTATTGCAAACCTTGCGTTTGATAAGTTCTAATTTGAATCAAATTTCAAATGCGCTTCAGATGATAGAGGCGAATGAAGCGTTTTGTGGTAAGCCTATCCTGTTTCTAAAACAGCAATTTAAGCGCCATTACATCGAAAAATTACAGCCTTATATGGCTAGGATTAATAGAGTGGCTTTTAATGTGCTGCCTGTTTTAAATGCATTAAGAGAGCAAACTCAGCCGTTATCTAGTGACTTTAATCGTTTTTTGCAGCAATGGTCTATGATAGGGGATGGCTCTGTGTGGGGAGGGTATCAAATGGCTTCTAAAAGGCATGCGCTCGAATGGAATAGATTATTTAATCAGTGTCAGCTCAGTTATAAATAGAGTCATTCAAGCTTGAGTGGGTGGCAGTAATGATTCAATACTTTTTATTGGGTCGTATTTCTCACCCAACCCCAACGCAAGTGGCTCCTCACCTAATGCTTTAAGTAGTGCTATATTAGCGCTAGGGTTAGATGAAATATGATGAGAAAAGCGAATAGGTCGATTAACTGCGTGAACTTCTTGTTGTGAAAGCGTGTCGGGCGCGCTCTGTAATGCTGGACCGGGTTGAGCAAAAAGGCTCATTAACAAAGCAAATTGTGGATTGCCAGATACCGCTTTACCCTTTTGGGTAGAGTGGGTAATTTGGGTTTCGACAATCTCTCTAATGTTCATTGAATACGCATCATTAATGGATATAACTATGTTATCGAGAGAAACTGATATTTCTTTAATGCTTTGTTTTAAAAGCGCAAAATTATAGACTTTTAGTCTATTTTTAGCCGATAGAAATGCTGGCGTGTTAGAGTAAATAAATCGATAAAGCTTGTAATGAAAGGGAATTATGGTTTTTAGTGTCGATTTACTCTATAAATGATAGATAAGTTGTCAGCAGAGTTTTAAAATTGAATTCAATTTAAATACGATAGTCTAATTTCTACCTTCCGTAACTGTGGATTTAAGTACATGCATGATATACAGCAACTGATAGAAAACGTAAGACAGAATGAGCAAATTGCGCTTAAATTCTTTGAAATCGAACGTTGTATTCTTTCTATTGGACGTTGTGATCAATTTGTATCTACGTTAACTCGAGAAGTGCAAAAGCATTTTAACGTTCCTTATGTGTGGGTGAATTTGATTAATGAAGCGCCTTTGTCTCATTTAATTGAAAACCTAGAAAAAACCACTGATCTTAGAGATCGAGTTTTGTTTACTCGCCGCAGTGCGATGATAGACATGATTAAATCCAGTAATAAAACCGTCCTTGTGAATGAAAATATTCAATCTTGTCGAGAAATTATTCCCTCTTCCTATCGTGATATTATTAGCTCAGTAGCGATTTCTCCATTAACAATTGATGGCGCTTTAGTTGGACTATTCTGTCAGGGAGACTCTAATGTCGACCGTTATAATCCAGAAACAAAAGATACTTTTCTACTCGATCAACTGGCGATTAAAATTTCTATTTGTTTAAGTAACGTCACCGCTAGAGAAAAATTAGAGTATTTAGCGACACGAGATTCTCTTACTGGATTGTTAAATCGGCGTCAATTAGAGTTAATGCTGGAGAGAGAATTTACTCGATCAAAGCAAACGGGGCGAGATTTAACGGCAATTTTTATAGATTGCGATGCATTTAAAGCCATTAACGACACGTTGGGCCACAACTGCGGGGATGAGGTACTTGAGTATATAGCAAGAAGATTACTTAAATATGTTCAGAAACAGGGACTGGCATTTCGATTTGCTGGCGATGAGTTTGTATTTGTTCTTCCTGGTAAAAGTCTTGAGCATTCTCTACAAGTGGCTGAGACACTGCACAACTATTTACAATCAAATCCGTTGCGCTATAAAACTAACCTTGTTCCAATTACCGTTAGTTACGGTGGTGCTAGTATGAATGCGGATACGCCGGGTTCATATAAGCAATTATTAAGATTAGCGGATGAACGTCTTTATAGTTATAAGAATAATAAAAAACGAAGTGTTCCTACCAAAGTACTCAAGTTTTTAAATAAAATACGCTGATTGTAATTTTATTACAAAAATAGCACCCCTCTAATAAAAAAGGAGTGTTTTTGGTCCTTTGTTTGTTGTAAAATTTCATTAAATTATTCAAGGTCCTATTATGTCCCATGCATTAATTGCGGATTTAGGTGGAACTAATGCACGTTTTGCGATTGTTCCTCTTAATGAGTACCAGCCTCAAGAAATAGAAGTGTTTGCCTGTAAAGAATTTGACTCCTTCTTTGCTGCTGCAACCAAATATTTGGAAGTGTGCTCTTTATCTATTCAAGAGATCTCTGCTGTCGTCTTGGCGATTGCCGGTCCAGTTAATCAACAGGTTATTAAGTTTTCTAATAATCCGTGGACCTTTACAAAAGAAGAGGTAGAAAGTTTTTTTGGTGACGGTATACGTGTAGCGTTATTAAATGACTTTGATGCCATGGGTCATTCTTTAGAGGTTCTGTCTACCGATGATTATATTAAGATTGGGGCGGGTAATGATATTGATGAAACGGCTCCAGCGTGGGTGATTGGCCCAGGAACGGGTCTTGGTGTTTCATGTGTGGTACCTCAAGAAAAGGCGAATATTGTTTTACCTGGTGAAGGTGGGCATGTTGATGTGCCTAGCTGTACGGCCCAAGAAGATTATATTATGTCTTTTTTACGCGAGCGCCACCAAAGAGTTTCTGCCGAAAGAGTCCTGTCTGGGATGGGGTTAGAGAATATTTATGAAGCATTGGCTAAACGTAATGGTCTGGATAGTCGATTAACGGCTAAAGCCATTGGTGAAGCGGGTAAGAATAATGATGCGCTTGCTCTAGAGGCATTAGAACAATTTTTTGTTTATCTGGGTCGAGTGGTTGGAGACTTGGTGTTATCTGTAGAGTCTCGGGGTGGCGTATTTATCGTTGGGGGTATTATTCCTCGGTACATAGAGTTATTCCGCCTAAGCGGTTTTCGTCATGCGATGAGTGAAAAAGGCCGTATGTCAGATTTTGTCGGTAAAATACCAACATTTGTGGTGACAGCAGAGTACCCAGGTTTAATGGGGTGCGCAAATTACGCCTCTTATTTAGCTAACGAATCATCATAAATGTATTGATTTGTCGTAAACGCTTAATTTTTTGGAGAAAGTGATGAATAAGTCCAGTTTGAAAGCCTGCGACGTAGTGATTTTTGGTGGCGGTGGTGATTTAGCTATGCGCAAATTATTACCTGCTTTATACCATCTTGATATGGATGGTCTATTAGCACCCACAACTCGTATTATAGGTGCATCTAGGCGAGAATTATCTGCTGAAGAATACCAAGCAAAAGTTCGAACTGCGCTGGATGAATTTGTTCCTTCGAGTGTCGGTGATGATGAGACCTGGCCTCGATTTAAAGAGCGTTTAAATTATGTATCTGTAGATGCTCAAGAGGTTTCTGATTTTGCTCGTTTTAACGATAGCGGTGTTGGTGACAATGAGCGTGACGTGGTTTTTTACTTAGCCACCTCTCCAGATTTATTTGGCTCCATTTGTTCATCGTTAGCATCTCATGGTCTGAACCAAGAAAGAATGCGAGTGGTTTTAGAAAAACCGTTAGGTAGAGATCTGGTTTCTTCAAGGGCGATTAATACCGAAGTAATGCAGAACTTTAATGAGCCTCAAGTTTTTCGAATTGATCACTACCTTGGTAAGGAAACCGTTCAAAATCTATTAGCTATTCGCTTTGGCAATACATTATTTGAACCTTTATGGGACAGTGCTCATATTGATAATATTCAAATCACGGTGTCTGAAACAGTAGGTGTGGAAGGGCGTTGGGGATATTATGATAAAGCTGGTGCCTTGAGAGATATGGTGCAAAACCATTTAATCCAGCTATTGTGTTTAGTTGCAATGGAGCCACCTAGCAGAATGGATGCGGACTCTGTTCGAGATGAGAAAATTAAAGTATTAAAAGCATTGCGACCAATTTCTGGTGCGAATGCGTATAACAAAACCGTTCGTGGTCAATATGCGAAAGGGGTTGTTAGTGGTAAGACGGTTCAAGGTTACTTTGATGAGGAAGACAGTAATCCAGAATCTCGAACAGAAACCTTTGTTGCACTTCGAGCCGATATTGATAACTGGCGTTGGGCAGGTGTTCCTTTCTATTTAAGAACCGGAAAACGTCTAGGACAGCGCTATTCTGAAATTGTGATTCAATATAAAGCGGTTCCTCATAGTATTTTTAGTGATGAGAGTAACCGTCAGTTACAACGCAACCAATTGGTGATTCGTCTACAGCCGGAAGAAAAAATATCGTTAACCGTTATGAATAAAGTACCGGGTGCTAGTGAAGGTATGAATTTGCAGCCAGTAGACTTAAACTTAAGTCTAACAGAAGCCTTCCATAACAAACGTAGTCCAGAAGCATATGAGCGTTTATTACTTGATGTGATGCGGAATGATGCCACTTTATTCATGCGCTATGACGAAGTGGAAGCGGCATGGAAATGGGTAGATGGCATAATGGATGCTTGGAAACAAACAAGTGAACGTCCAAAAGAATACGCTTCAGGTTCGTGGGGACCGGCCGCTTCTATGGCACTGCCAATTAAAGATGGTAGAAACTGGCACGATTACTAAGAACTTAAATAAACCCTAAATTAGGATTATTGTATGACGACGTATTTAACTCCGGAACAAGTAATGACCGCGACGGCTGTTGTCCCTGTCATTGTCGTGAACAGTGTTGAAGAAGCTGTGAAGCTTGGTAAAGCATTAGTGGCTGGCGGGGTTCCTGTGTTGGAAGTGACTCTGCGTACTTCTGTTGCATTGGAAGCGATTACGGCCTTACGTAAAGAAGTGCCTGAGGCAATTGTAGGTGCTGGTACGGTATGTGGCCGTGAGCAATATATTAAGGCTGTAGAGGCGGGTTCTCAATTTATAATTAGTCCAGGAATGACAGCAGATTTGTTGGCTGTTGGTAAAGAATACTCCGTGCCTTATTTGCCTGCGGTGGCAACGATCTCTGATATTTTATTAGGGATGGAGTACGGATATGATCATTTTAAGTTCTTTCCTGCTGAAGTAAATGGCGGTATTAAGGCATTACAAGCTTTTGGTGGTCCTTTACCTGATATACGTTTTTGTCCAACAGGTGGTATTGGTGCGAAGAACTTCCGAGATTATTTGGCTTTACCTAATGTGCTTTGCGTAGGTGGCTCTTGGATTGTGCCTGCAGATCTAGTGAAAGCTGAAAAGTGGGATGAAATTACTGAATTAGCAAAATCTGTGAGTAGCTGAGTAATCGAGTACCATCTAATTTTGTTAAAACCCTCTAAGCGGTGTGTTTAGAGGGTTTTTTTATGGAAAAATACCATAAAGAAATGACAATAAGGGCTACCCTACCTCCAGTGTGCTATAAATTTTCCTCCGCGAATTCGGCTAAGCGGCTCCTTTCTATGCCGTTAACGTGCATGATACTGGCATAACTGAAGTCTTTGCATTTCTCTACAAGATAAGTAAGCCCTGATGTGAGTGGATTAATGTATTTGTTGTCGATTTGAGCTAGATTGCCTAAAACAATAATTCTAGAATTGGTTCCAACGCGTGTCACAATGGACTTAAGTTGAAATTGGGTTAACCCTTGAGCTTCATCTATGATGATAAGGGCATTATTAAAAGAACGGCCTCTCATGAAATTTAATGATTTAAATTGGATGTTGGCTTTTTGCTTTACATAATCAATGCTGCTAAATGCATGCTCATCAGCACCATGCAGTATTTCTAAATTATCATCAAAGGCCGCTAACCAGGGGGCCATTTTTTCTTCTTCCGTGCCAGGTAAAAAACCAATGTCTTCAGCCATGGGAGGGGTGGAGCGGGCAACAATAATTTTATTAAAACGTTTTTCTTCCATGGAAACTTGTAATGCATAGGCCAATGCCAATAGTGTTTTACCGGATCCTGCCGGTCCTGTCATGATCATTAAATCGGAGTTGTCATGACGTAACAAATAAAAAGCCATGGCCTGTTCTAGGTTTCTAGGATGTATTCCCCAAAAACTCTGGTGCATTAAGCTTTGCTTGTTTATGTCTAGCACATAGGCATATTTGTCATCTATATTGCAAATGAACCCAACAAACTCCATATCATCAATCAAAAACATATTAGGGTAAAGAGGCTCGATTGCGACCTTTGGAATAAGGTGTATCGTATGCCTTCCGTGTTGTTCTGTTTTTACTTTCTCTATGCCTTCCCAGAAGCTGCCTTCAAAATGTGTGTATCCTTTGCTTAATAAGTCTACGTCATCCAGTACTTTGTCTTTTCGGTAGTCTTCAACGCGCTCTAAGCCGGATCCCTTGGCTTTTATCCTCATGTTGATGTCTTTAGTTACTAAGCACACCGGTGTTCTTGGATGGGTTGCTTGAAGACTTAGGGCGACATTAATAATGCGGTTATCGTTGGCGTGGTCGTGGTTGCTGTTCAAAAAAGGAACGTTATCAATGTTTGCTATTTTTTGATCTGGATAAACCGCAAGGTTTCCTTGGTTTTGCAAAGGGGAGGGTGTGTCGTCTTGAGAGTGAGTGTATATTGGAACTCCTTCAAGAAGTGCTTTTGGTGCCGCATTACCGACAATACGGTCGATTGTATTGATGGCCATTCTTGCTTCTCTGCTGACATCTTTGTCACGGCGGTCTTTGATGACGTCTAACTCTTCTAATACCGTCATCGGAATGACCACCTTGTGCTCGCCAAAGGCAAAAATAGCAAGGGGATCATGCAGTAAAACATTGGTATCAAGTACGTATATTTTTTCCATAATACATCGCTCCTGTAGAAATTGCCTTTATTGCGCAAATCTAAGACGGGTTAAATACAAGTGCTTTTATAGAGAATTAACGAACCTTCCTGTTGTGTTGAAGAATGAAAGGAGCGCCAAGTTAAGATGCGGGAAAGAAACCTCTATTTCTACTACGCTCTTAGCTTGTCTACCTTTGTAATATGAAATAAGTTTATGACAGTTTTGTAAAAAGCGTGAGAATTTCTTTTCGATTAAGTAATGACAGTATTGATGATGAGTGAATTTAGCGTAGACATAAAAAAACCGCTAAAAAATTAGCGGTTTTTTGAAAGTAACTAAATCAATGATCGAATTAATTTTATTCGTCTAAGAAGCTTCGTAAATGCTCAGAACGGCTTGGATGACGTAGTTTACGGAGAGCCTTCGCCTCAATTTGACGAATACGCTCACGTGTAACATCAAACTGTTTACCGACTTCTTCCAATGTGTGATCAGTATTCATATCAATACCAAAACGCATTCTAAGAACTTTTGCTTCACGAGCCGTTAAGCCAGAAAGTACAGAAGTGGTGGCTTCACGTAAACCTTCAATCGTAGCCGTATCAATAGGGGATTCAGCGCCATCATCTTCAATGAAATCACCCAAATGAGAGTCTTCATCATCACCTATTGGTGTTTCCATCGAGATAGGTTCTTTCGCGATTTTTAATACTTTACGAATTTTATCTTCAGGCATGTCCATACGTACAGCAAGTTCTTCAGGCGTTGCTTCACGTCCCATTTCTTGCAGCATTTGGCGAGAAATACGATTCAGTTTATTGATGGTTTCAATCATATGAACTGGTATACGTATGGTTCTAGCCTGGTCTGCAATTGAGCGCGTAATTGCCTGTCGAATCCACCAAGTAGCATAAGTAGAGAACTTATAACCACGGCGGTATTCAAACTTATCGACCGCTTTCATTAAACCAATGTTACCTTCTTGAATTAAATCCAAGAATTGTAAACCTCTATTGGTGTATTTTTTAGCGATCGAAATAACTAATCGTAAGTTGGCTTCAACCATTTCTTTTTTCGCACGACGAGCGCGAGTTTCACCAATAGAAATTCGGCGGTTGATTTCTTTTAGTTCAGCGATTGTTAGGCCACTGTCTTTTTCGATATTGCGGAGTTTGCGTTGGCTACGCATAAATTCAGCTTCGTTTTCAACTAGGCCTTCAGCGTAACGAGCGCCAGAGTTAATTTGTTCTGCTAGCCATTCCGTATTCGTTTCATTGCCTGGGAAGCGTTTCAAGAACTCTGTTCTAGGCATTTGAGATTTACGTACGCAGACATGCATAATACTACGTTCTTGCTCACGAACCTTGTCCATACGAGAGCGAACGCGATAAACAAGCTCATCAAACATTTTTGGTACAAGTTTGATAGGGGCAAAATTGATACTCAATTCTTCTTGTTTTTCTTTAACAAGAGGGTCTTGACGATCACGAGTTTCAAGTAGGGCTTTCAACTCAGTATAGACGCGATCGATTTCATTAAATCGACGGGCTGTCTCTTCTGGGTCAGGGCCACTTTCAGTCTCTTCCTCTTCATCATCATCTGACTCATCATCATCAAGAGCATCGTCATCAGATTCGATTTCAACTTCTTCAACTACAGGCTCATCAAATACAGGCTCTTCGCCATCGCCATCAATGAAACCACTAAATATATCGCTAAGGCGGCCTTCTTCTTCTTGGACTTTTGCGTAGGCGTTAAGTAAAACGTCTACAGCTCCAGGATAGTAAGAAACGGACGACATGACTTCGCGAGTACCTTCTTCGATACGTTTCGCAATAGCAATCTCGCCTGCTCGGGTCAGGAGTTCTACTGTTCCCATTTCACGCATATACATGCGGACCGGGTCTGTCGTTCGAGTAACGTCGCCTTCGACAGCCGCCAATGCAGCAGCGGCTTCTTCAGCGGCCGCTTCATCGGTAGAGTCGCCTTCTTCCATGATAAGGCTATCTTTATCTGGCGCATATTCAGAAACCACAATGCCCATGTCATTAATCATGGCAATGATTTCTTCAACCTGTTCTGGATCAGAAAGGTCATCAGGAAGGTGATCATTAACTTCGGAAAAGGTTAAATAGCCCTGTTCTTTACCTTTAGCGATCAGCTCTTTGAGACGTGACTGTTGAGTGTCTGGCATTCGACAACCTATCGTTTGAAATTCGTTTGGGAAAATAGCAAGCCGCGCATTGTAGCAAAAACAAACGACCTTTTCTAGAATTCTTCTTGTTTAATATAAAGAAATCAGCTTTTTATGGACGCTTTTTTTTGCGCATTTGTTCCATCCATTGGCGGAGCTCAGTGCGACTATCATTATCCTTTATGGTCTCATTTCCTTGATTTTTCAACCTCTGACTACTTGCATTTCTTCCAAGATTTTCTTCCATTCGCTCTATGACGTCTCTAACTTCTTGTTTTGCATTGCTTATTTTTGATTTTGTGTGGGCGTCTGGGTGGTTCAATAAATATAAAATAGCATCATAATTTTCACTATTGTTCCAGTTGCCTAATAAATTCCCTGTATTTTTCTCTGGGTATTTATGGAAGTAGCGCCATACTTTACTAAAAAGCTGTACATCTTGATCCGGTTGGCGAAGTAATGGGTCTGACACGTCAATGTCGCTCGCTATATGTGGGTGCAGTAATAAGCATAAGGTCGCGTTTCCGATTTGAGATAATGCCGGTAACGATGACATTCTTGGAAAATTGAAGTGTGCCTCGTTATCAGCACTTTTTTTGCTGAACGCTTTACCGTTAACGTTCTTTTTATTTTTGAATGCTTGACTATAAGGCTCTTTTTTATAGTGGCTATTGCTTTCTTGGGTTGGGTTGTAGGGTTCGTATGATGAATCATCATAATAGCCTGGCGGCTCATCATAATGAGGAGGAGTGCCGTTGTAGTGCTCTATGTTGTTTGGGTCGGCTTCTGTTTGATTTGACCTGTATTTAGGTTTTTGGGTATTGCTCGAGAGTGATTCGGCATTGATTCCCGATTGTTCTGCGAGTTGTTTCACTAAGATGGATTTTAGCGTACATTCAGGCATATTTTGAATGTGTCTCATCGCATTTTGAGCAAATTGTGCTTCACCTTCTTCATCGGCAAGGGTGACCTCTTTGCGAGCATGGTCAAACAATACATGTGCCATGGAAGAGGAGTCATCTAGTCGGTTTAAAAAACGTTCTTGGCCTTCTTTTCGAATAAGAGAGTCAGGGTCTTCTCCTTCAGGTAAGAATAAGAACCGGACTTGTTTGTTGTCCTGCATCACACTTAGACTGGCTTCTAGGCCCCTGATAGCCGCCGATCGACCCGCCTTATCACCGTCAAAGCATAAGGTTATTTTGCTAACAAGTTTGAAGAGTTTTTGAATGTGTTGGCTATTAACTGAGGTTCCTAAGGTTGCCACAGAGTTAGTGACGCCATTTTGAGCTAATACAATCACATCCATATAGCCTTCAACTACAATAATATGATCGAGTGTTGGGGTGTTCTGCTTAGCTTCATATAGACCATACAGTTCTTGGCTTTTATGGAATACCGGTGTTTCTGGAGAATTTAAGTATTTAGGTTTTTCATCGCCAAACGCTCGTCCTCCAAAAGCAATAACCCTGCCTCGAGAATCGCGAATTGGGAACATAATTCGATCTCGAAAGCGATCGTAAAAATGACCTGGTTGATCTTTTTCTCGATCAGCATACCCGCTTGGAATAGGTGCTCTTGCGTTTCGGATTTTTGTCCTAAGCCTTGTATTAAGTTGTCCCATCCTGGTGGCGCGAACCCAAGTCCAAATACTTTTGATATTTGTCCTGAGAGGCCTCTCTCTTCAGCAAGGTAGTTTCTTGCTCTGGTTTTGTCTGGGTGAGATATGAGTTGTTTTTGAAAGAAAGTAGCGCTTTCCGTAAGTACTTTTAGTAGGCCAGCATTTTGCTCATAGCGATCTGGAGCCCCTTGTTCTCGGGGAACTTCGAGACCGGCTTCTTTCGCTAATACTTCAATGGATTCAACAAAATCTAGGTGATCATGTTCCATTAAAAAGGAAATGGCATTACCACCCGCGCCGCAGCCGAAGCAGTAATAAAACTGTTTGTTTGGGTTTAGGCTAAAAGAGGGGGATTTTTCGTTATGAAATGGGCATAAAGCGCTGTAATTTTGCCCGGTTTTCTTTAGTGTTATGCGGGACGCCACCACATCAGTAATATCGGTTCGAGCTAGAAGTTCGTCAATAAATTGATCTGGAATGCGACCCGCCATAAAGAATACTCTTGTGTATTTAGCCTAATAATTTCTTAACCAGTTTACTAACCTGAGCCACATCAGCACGACCTTGGACTTGTGGCTTAACAATCGCCATTACTATGCCCATTTGTTGCATACTCGTTGCGCCTGCTTCATCAACCGCGGCTTTGACAATGCTTTCTACTTCTTCGTCGGTAAGAGGTTGAGGTAAAAATTCGCGAATCACTTCCATTTCGGCTTGTTCAATTGCGGCGAGATCTTCACGACCACCATCGGTAAATTGTTGCACAGAATCTTTACGTTGTTTTACCATTTTATCCAGAATGACTAAAGCACGAGCGTCATCTATTTCGATTCGCTCATCCACTTCCACTTTTTTAAATTCAGACATAATGGTACGAATAAGAGTAACGCGTGCTTTTTCTTTGGCGCGCATAGCTACTTTTAATTGATCGGATACATTTTGCTTTAATGCTGACATGGTTAAATCCTCTGGTGGTTGGTCTAAAACAAAAAAAACGGCAAGTAATAATACTGGCCGTTTTCTCAGTCTATTTTGAGTAGATCAAAATAAACGAACGCTTGTGAGTACTTCTAGAGTTCAATCAAAATTGAACTAGAGAGTAAAGTCCTAGTACAAACGTTGGAATTTACGTTGCTCACGAGAAACTTTTTTCGCATGACGTTTAACTGCAGCAGCGGCAGCACGTTTGCGAAGTGTAGTTGGTTTTTCGTAGCATTCACGACGACGAACTTCAGCAAGAACACCTGCTTTTTCACAAGAGCGTTTGAAACGACGTAGAGCGATGTCAAATGGTTCGTTATCTTTAACTTTAACAGCTGGCATGTATGTACCTTATAAATAATTAATGTTATGAATTTTTGTGATCACAAAAACACGGGCATCATACCTGTATTTTGCGGTGCTTTCAAAAAATAAGAGCACTCTGTGATCAAAGCGATCTTTTACTCTTAATATGTAGACTCAATTACAGAAAAAAGCGTAAGAGAGTTTAGTGTCATGTCTATCTATAGAGTCGTCCGAATCCGTTTCGGAACAAAAGAAAAATCACCTGCCTTTTAATTCATAATTTTAAACGTGCGATATTATAGAGTTCTACGGGACTGAAGTCCATTAAAAAATGAAAACACTTACTATAAGTTAGAGGTAAGGCGCTTATTTAAGCGATTTTTCGTATACAATGTGATTAACGTTTTCCTGAGAGATAGAAATACATGATAGTGCTAGGTTTAGAAACCTCTTGTGATGAAACTGGTATCGCGATTTACGATACGAATAAAGGTCTGTTAGCTCATAAAATTTACTCTCAAATTGAAAAGCATGCAGAATATGGTGGTGTTGTTCCGGAATTAGCTTCACGGGATCACATTAGAAAAACCTTGCCTTTGATTGATGAAGTGCTGGTCGCCGCAGGTATATCAAAAAAAGACTTACAAGGCATTGCCTATACTAGTGGCCCAGGATTAGCCGGTGCCTTAATGGCCGGTGCGACTATTGGCCGTTCTTTGGCTTATGCGTTGGATATACCTGCGTTAGGCGTACATCATATGGAAGGCCATTTATTGGCTCCTATGCTAGAAGAGCGACAACCGAAAATGCCTTTTATCGCCTTATTGGTATCGGGGGGCACACCCAGTTGGTGCGAGTGGATGGCATTGGTCAATATCGCTTATTAGGTCAATCCTTAGACGATGCGGCCGGTGAAGCGTTTGATAAAGCCGCGAAAATGATTGGTTTGCCTTATCCTGGTGGTCCTTATATTGCGGCCTTGGCAAAATCAGGGCGATCGGATTCTGGTTTGAAATTTCCTAGACCAATGACTGATAGGCCCGGCTTAGACTTTAGTTTCAGTGGTTTAAAAACCGCTTTTCTCACGGCGGTTCATGCTGCACTCGATAAGGGGGGCTGCGATGAGCCGTTTAAAGCGGATGCGGCACTTGCTTTTGAGCAAGCAGTAGTTGATACCTTGGTGATTAAATGTCGTCGTGCGTTAGAGCAAGAATCTCTGTCACAGTTGGTTATTGCGGGAGGGGTCAGTGCAAATGTACGTTTACGAACTCAGCTGGAGTCTCAGTTAGCAAAAATGAAATCCAGCGTGTTTTATGCCAGAGCGGAGTTCTGTACCGATAACGGCGCAATGATTGCCTATGCCGGAGCCCAAAGGTTGCTTGCAGGACAATCGTCCCCGCTTAATTTGACGATTCGTGCTCGTTGGCCTTTAGCCGATTTACCACCAATAAAGGAATAACTATGAAAGACATTGTGTTTATTGAAGGGCTAAAAACTGAAGCCGTCATTGGTGTTTATGATTGGGAAAAAGCAATACAACAAACCTTGGTTTTTGACTTAGAAATGCAACATGATAATCGTCTGCCTGCGGCGACAGATGACTTGAGCAAAACCTTGGATTATGAAGCTATTTCCAATTTTATTACTGATTTTTGTTCAACCAACGTATTTGAGCTAATAGAGACCTTAGCTGAAAAGCTCTGTGCCGAATTAATAGAAACCTTTTCGATTCATTCGATTACCATGACGTTGAGAAAGCCGGGTGCTGTGCCTACAGCCAATGCCGTAGGTGTTAAGATCCACCGTCAGAAATAGCAATAACGAATCCACTCAGAGCGTTATTTTTGAATGAGTGGATTCGTCTGATCTAGTAAACTATTCTGTCTTGCTTCCTTCATGGCTTTACCGAGTTCTACTCCTGAAAAACCTTGCTTAATTAACTGCCCACTGCTAACCAAGGCGGCTTGTTCTCTTAGTTGCTGCCAATGTTTACAATCGGTTGCGGTAATGCTTGAAAGGACTTCGACCAGCCGCTGGTAAGGCTGAGGTCGCTTTATCGCGCTAACAAGCGTCAACCAGTTTTCCCACTCGATGGCGGTTAGGGGTAACTTATAGCTATGATTAAACTCACTGACTAGGGTGGCTAGATGGGTGAATTGATTCGGTACTTTTGCTCTTTTCTGCATCAACTTAAGTGGTTCTGGCATGGATGCAGAGCATAAATACGCCCATTTTTGAGGCGCTGTCGCTTGCTTAAAATGGGACCACTTACTGGTATCAACAGGCCAACTAAGCTCAGGAAATAACGCTTCTAAGGCTCCGCATTCTTGAAGCGCATTAAAAAAGTATTCTGGATGTTGGCTTTGCAGTGATTTTTCTAACTCTTTCCAAATACGTTCAGGAGATAGGGTGAGTAATTCCCCAGACTCACTGATTTTACGCATTAGGTGTAGGGTTTCAGGAGCTATGGTGAAACCAAACTGGGCGAAGCGAGCGGCAAACCGGGCAACACGTAATACTCTTAAAGGGTCTTCAATAAAGGCATTGGAAACATGACGAAAAACCTTATTTTCTATATCTTGTTGGCCATGGTATGGGTCATGAATTGTGCCTGACTCATCTTTAGCAATGGCGTTTATCGTTAAATCTCGCCTCAGTAGGTCTTCTTCTAAAGTGATGTCTGCGGAAAAATCACAAATAAATCCTGTGTATCCTTGTCCTTGTTTTTTTTCAGTTCGAGCTAGGGCGTACTCTTCCTTTGTTTTTGGATGCAGAAAAACAGGGAATTGCTTACCTACTTGAGTGTAGCCTTGGGATAATAAGTCGTCTGGAGTGGCGCCCGTAACTAACCAATCTCTATCGATGACATCCAGCCCGAGTAATTCATCACGGACGGCCCCTCCAACTAAATATACACTATGCTTAGACATTCAATGTTCTTAATAAATTAGTCTTGTGAGCACTGATCAGGAAAGACAGCACTCCATTGGCTAAAGCCACCATTAAGTGAGTAGACCTCATTAAAGCCTTGGTCAGCTAAAAAAGCGGCGGCGTTTTTACTGCTATTGCCGTGATAGCAACAAACAATCAGAGGCAAGGATTTATCGGCTTGAGCGATGTAATCACTAATATTGTCATTGTTCAAATTAAAGGCATTCGTCATATGCCCTGATTGAAAGCTGGCTGTATCTCGAATATCAACAATGAGAGCGTTGTTTTCGATAAGAGGGAGAGCGTCGTTAATATCGATGCACTTATAAGTCATTATTACTGGGTCCTTTAATTGAACATGGTGTGCTAAATAATTGCCAATCATCAAGGCGAATGGCGGTTAAGCTTCCGCCCCAAACGCAGCCTGTATCTAAAGCATGTATATTGGGGTAGTGTACTTTTCCTTCAAGTGCTGCCCAGTGACCAAAAATGATATGGGTGCCATCTGGAGTTTTTGAAGGATAAGTAAACCAAGGCGCATAGTTTTTCTGTGCGGTGGCTGGTCCCTCTTTTGATTTCAAGTCGAGCTTGCCTTTGTCTGTGCAAAAACGCATGCGAGTGAGATAATTTACAATGGCTCTAAGGCGTGTCATACCAGTTAAGGACTCGTCCCATTTCTCCGGTTTATTACCATACATAATGGCAAAGAAATCATCGGCTTGATCACTCTGAAGAACCGTTTCAACTTCTCTAGAGTATCTTAACGCGTCTTCAATTGACCAGCAGGGAGGAATACCAGCATGAGTCATCACCGCATTAAAGTTGTTATCGAAATGGCATAAAGGTTGGGCTTGCAGCCAATCTAATAGCTGGTCTCTGTCTGGGGCGGCCAAAATTTCTTTTAAGGTGTCACTGCGTTTGAGACGGCCAAAGCCACGAGCAAGAGCTAAAAGGTGCAAGTCATGATTGCCTAATACGACTTTGGCATTATCGCCCAAGCCATGAATAAAGCGTAATGTGGCTAATGATTCAGGACCTCGATTAATTAAGTCACCTGCAAACCATAAGGTGTCCTGCTCGGGTTGGAACTCAATCGTCTCTAAAAGAGTGAGCAAAGGCGTTAAACACCCCTGTAAATCGCCAATTGCATAGGTTGCCATAAATGCCTCTTAATGTACTTGGTTTGGAACCGCGAGAGCAAATGGCTGAATGTCGGCGATAAACTCGGCACCGTCTTCAGATATCATTTGATAACTACCTTGCATGGTACCAACCATAGTATTCAAAATAGCACCACTACTGTATTGGAAACTCTCACCCGGTTGTAGCCAGGGGGTTTTACCAATCACACCGGGGCCTTTCACCTCTTGAACTTTCTCATTACCATCGGTAATTATCCAGTGTCTAGATAATAGCTGGGCGGCGTGTTCACCTTCATTTTTAATGGTAACGTGGTAAGAAAAGACAAAACGTAAGTCTTCAGGTAAGGATTGTTCCGCTAGATAATGACTGATGACATCGACAGTAACCTTGTTAATCATTTGACTGGCCTTTCTTTTCTAGAAGATTGCTTATGCGGACATAATCACCGACATCAAGTCTTTCTGGTCTAAGGGTTGGGTCAATATTGAGGGTCTCAAAGTCGTGATCGTCTAACACGCCTTTAAAGTTATTGCGTAAGGTTTTACGCCGCTGCTGGAACCCCGTTCTTACCGTATTCTCAAGTAACTCTATGTTGTTGGCGACATGAGGTAATACTTTATGAGGTGTCATACGAACAATAGCAGAGTCCACTTTTGGTGGCGGGTCAAAAGATTCAGGGCCAACGATAAAGAGCGCTTCCACTTGACAGTAATACTGAGTCATCACACTTAACCGACCATAGAGGTTATCGCCTGGTCTAGCGGCTAAACGGTCAACCACTTCCTTTTGCAGCATAAAATGCATGTCTTCGATTACTTGAGCTTGGCTAAGTAAATGAAAAATAAGAGGAGTAGAGATATTATAAGGAAGGTTGCCGACGACTCGAATAGATCCGTTGGTGGCCAATGAAGAGAAATCAAACTTCATGGCATCGGCTTCATGTACTCTTAGGTCAGGAAAACGAAATAAATTTACTTTCAGAATAGGGATTAAGTCACGGTCTAATTCCACGACATCCATTTCTTTAGTAACACTGATGATGCCTTCCGTTAGGGCGCCTTTACCGGGGCCAATTTCGACAAGTCTTTGACCTTCTTTAGGGGCGATACAGGCAACGATGCGACGGATAACGCCATAATCGTGTAGGAAGTTTTGTCCGAAACGTTTTCTTGCTTTATGTGCTTGTGGCTTGCTCATTTAGGAAACTTTTTTTGAGTTATTGGCCATATCAATGGCGTAATTAATAGCAACTTCTAGGCTGCCGTGATTTGCATTTCCGCTGCCAGCAAGGTCGAGTGCTGTTCCATGATCAACGGATGTTCTGATGATGGGTAAACCAAGAGTAATATTTACTGCATTACCGAACCCTTGGTATTTTAACACAGGTAGACCTTGGTCGTGATACATTGCTAAAACGCAATCACAATGGTTTAAGTATTTGGGCGTGAACAAGGTATCAGCGGGTAAAGGACCGATCAAATCCATACCTTCATTGCGTAATGCGTCTAATGTTGGCGTGATGATTTCTATCTCCTCCCGTCCTAAGTGGCCATCTTCACCGGCATGGGGGTTTAAACCGCAAACTAGAATTTTCGGGTTAGGAAGGGCGAATTTATTAATCAACTCTTGCTGTAATGCACGAATAACTTGAGTTAAGCCAGTTTTGGTGATGGCTTTGGCAACATCTTTTAACGGTAAGTGAGTGGTTGCTAACGCCACTCGCAATGAGGGAGTTGCAAGCATCATAACCACTTGCTCTGATTCGGTTAATTGCTGAAAGAACTCAGTATGACCACTAAAATGAACGCCTGTTTCACATAAAACACCCTTATGGACGGGCGGAGTGACTATGGCATCAAAAGTACCAGCTAAACATTTTGTTCCGGCAACCTGCAAGGTTTCTAATACATAAGGTGCATTAGCCACATCGAGTTTACCGGTAGTGACGGTATGCGCTAACCCGATAGGTTGGACATAAATAGTGCCGCCGACATGTTTCGGTAAGGAGGCGATATTTTCAATAATGTGAATGTTAGCTTTAATGCCTAACTCTTCTGCTCTTGCTGCTAGCAAACTAGGATCCGCTAATACCACTAACCGACCCATAAAGGTTTTTTGTAAAGCACTGAGAATGATATCAGGGCCTATACCCGCCGGTTCACCAGAGGTAATAGCAATAATAGGTAATGTCATTTTATGGGCCCTATAAAATGGTGTGTTATTTGATATCGATGAAGGCTTGAGTCTTGAGTTCATCAAGCCAATTACTAAGAACAAGATCCTGCTTCTGGGCTATGAGTGCTTTTTCCGCATTGGCTCTTTTCACTTTATCACTGACGTCTGCGTTACGGCGGCCATCTACTTGTACTATGTGCCAACCAAAATTACTACGAAAAGGACGGCTGTATTGACCAACGGGTGTTTCATTCATCGCGGCTTCAAATTGAGGGACCATAGTGCCTGGTGCAACCCAATCAAGGTCACCCCCTTTTAGTGCTGAACCTTCATCTTCGCTGTACTCTTTTGCTAAAGTAGCGAAATCTTCGTGTTTTTGTAGGCGTTTGTATAGGGTTACTGCAAACTCTTGTGCTTGACGGTCACTGCGAATGGCATTTGGTTTGATCAGTATGTGCCTGGCTTTAGTTTGTTTTTGTAATTCAACATCTGAAACACGTTTATCCACTAACCATAAAAGATGGAATCCTGCGTTACTTTGAATAGGGCCGTAAAAAGGACCTTTACTTGAGCTCAGTTCTCTAACAAAAAGAGCGGGTAATTGGTTGATTGGGCGCCAGCCTAAATCACCACCTTGGACGGCGGCAGAACCATCCGATTGACTGATAGCAAGGCGAATAAAATCGTCTTCAGATTGGATGTCTGCTGCAATGGTTTCGATTTTTGCTTTCGCTTGGTTAACATCTTTTGAACGGACTAACAAATGTCGTAGACGTACCTCATCTTTTGATTGTGCAAGACTCTGAGAAGAGGTTAAAAAGTCTTCAATTTCTTGTTCAGTGATGGCGATACGTTCTCGAATGACTTGTCGTTTGACGTTGGTCATTAGAATTTCATTTTCAATTTGTGTGCGATAGCGATTATATTCAATGCCTTGTTGGTTCAAAATGTTCTTAAATCCATTTATGTCTGTTCCTAGTTTTGTCGCTACACTCAGTATTGCGCGATCGACATCAGACGCGCTGACGCGAATGCCCGCTCGGTTGGCATAATTTGACTGAATATACTCATCAATCATAGAGGTTAAAATTTGTCGACGTATATCGGCGCTGTAGATTCCGTTTGGTACTCGATCTCTAATAATACGAAAGCGAGTTTCAATATCGCTCTCTAAAATGGCGTCTGAATTCACAATAGCGGCAATACCATCAATTTTCTCTGCCGCAGCGAAACTTGTTTGAAAAGGCGCTAAAAAAAGTAATGTGCCTAAAATTGGAAGTATTTTTTTCATGTTTAGTATCCGGTTTTTCCATCGTTCCAGTATTCTGTAGCGATACTGTCAGTGCTATTCGTACTGCCAACGCCACTTAAACTGCGTAAAATAAATTGTAAAAAGATGCCTTCATCAAATTGATTGTCGTCATCACGAGATCTTTGGTAACTAAAGGACAGTTTTAAACAGCAGTTTTCAAATCCAAACCCCGCTACTTTTTTGGTGTCTTCTTGCTCTATCCAGTCATAGGTCTGTTGATATAGGAAATGCCAATTATCATTCAAAGGGACTATTGACTGGAAATCCAGTTGTTCTAAATCCGTTTCAAGCGTTTTTTTATCAACGGTTTTTAAATAACTACTTTTAACGACAATACCATTATCAGACCTTAATTTGATGGATAATTGCCCTAAATCCAATAAATCGATGTTCTGGTCATAGTTTACATTAGCGGTGATATTTAGATGGTCAGAATCTTTATAAGATATTGCACTTAAAAGGGAGCTAGTACTGTTTGTATCTATTTCACTTGTTGAGGTGCCATCTACGTCAATCACTCTATCTTCTAAGTACAGAATTTGGCCTAATTTAAACCCCCAACGTTCTTGGTTATTTGAGTCATAAATATAACTTTCAAGGCCTATAGTAAATTGTTCAGTGTCCCCAACGCGGTCATTACCGCTAAAACGTTTATGCGAGAAGGCGTTGTCATATAATAAAATGGGTTCACTTGTGTCAAAATTTGGAAAATCATCTTGATTTTTATAGGGAGAATTTAGGTAGCTTAATTTGGGCTCTAGTGTTTGCTTCCATGTTTGAGCGTTAACCGTAAAGCGACGATCAAATGCCATTTTCGCATCAATATAATGAGAAATATGGTTGATAGTGTCAGTGCTATGGCTATTGTCGTTATAATTATGCAGATCGTAAGAGCGATATTGCTGCAGAATTCCTGGAGATAGGCTTCCCCAAGCATTCTGAAAATTAAGTGCAATGTCTTGATTCAAGACGCGTCGTTGTCCATCGACTTCACTTTCATCAGGGTCATAAAAATCCGTGTATTGCGCTGAAGGTTTGTAATCTAAAAGGGTATTAGAAAAACGATAAGAGGCATCTAATCTGGGGCGCCATTCGAAAGGTTGGTCTACCGTATCAAGTGGCGTTTGATAGGTTTTTACTGAGGCGGTTGCGTTTAGGTTACCTTGATTAAAATTAAGATAGGCTTGTCTTTCGTAATGGTCTTTATCTGTTAAGTTGATGTTTGTTTGTGTTGGGAAATCGTTATCTGCATCTACTTGTTCGAAAGTAAGACCTGCAGTCAATTGAGTGTTTATTGTTTGTGTCGAGATCAGTCGGCGGGCCGTTTGTCTACCATCAGTTTGATGAAAGAAATCTGTTTCTTCAAATTGCGTCAACCCTCTTTTGGATAAGTGTCTTAACTCTATGTCCAAACCTTCGCCTTCATTTTCAATAAAGTGAGGTGTAATAGTGGCATCATAGGCTGGAGCCAGGTTCCAATAAAAGGGGGCAGAAAAACCAATGCCTTTATCATTTGAATAGCTAAAGTCAGGAAATAAGAAACCAGTGTGTCTCTCATTATCTAGAGGGAAACGTAGCCAAGGTAAGTAGAAAATAGAATAATCATCGACTTTTATTTGAACGTGTTTCGCTGTACCAAAACCGGAATTTGGGTCTAATACAATGGATGAACCATAAAGTTTCCAGCTGCCATTGCCGGGTTCACAGGTAGTATAAAACCCTTCCTCAATAAAAATAATGCCTTTCGCGTCTTTTTGAAGAGACTTAGCCTGGCCTCTAGCACCGGTTTTATGTCGTAAGAAGCGAGCGTCTTCAAAACGAGTGACTAAATTAGATTCAGGATCGGCTAAAAACGTTTTTTGACTACGAATCAGTTGCCCTTTAGAGCGTAGCTCAACTTCCCCTTCCGCTTGATAGTACTCACCTTGTCTACCTTGGATGTTTTCTGCTTTTAATGACTGTTGGGGTTGTATCAGTTCGGCACCACCCTCTAGAAATAAGGTCCCGTCGGGCGTTTTATAAATAAGGTCTGCACTTAGGTTCGTATTGCCATTTTCACTGGCTTGCCAGGCATCAATATAACGGCCTCGACAATATTGACTGACTGTGGAGCGCTGTTCTTGAGTTAATGCTTCACTGGGTAACCAGTCCCATTCTGCCGCATTTACTTGCGGAATAATGAAAAGACCATGAAAAATTAGCGTATAAGCGGGAAAAAATCGACCTATGCGCGGTATACTGATAGTTTGCGGTAAATAGCCCATTAATGGTGTAATTCCCTTATTGGGGTTTAAAATAGCTAAATGATAATCTAACCAAGCCTATGTGGGCTACCGATTACTGGAGAAAATTTGTAATGTGGAAAATAGTTGGCGCTGTAATAGGGTATTTATGGCTTGGTTTTTTTGGTTTGATAGGCGGTCTGATCATTGGGCAGGCGGTAGATGGTGCTCGACGACCTCTACTCTTTCAGACAAAAGCGGGACGAGAAAACCTTAAGCAGCAGCAATCTGTTTTTTTTCAAACCTTATTTTTATTAATGGGTAGGCTGGCTAAAGTAGACGGCCATGTATCCACCTCAGAAATACAAATTGCTGAAGCTATTATGCAGAGAATGGGGCTTTCTACTCTGGCCCAGCAGGAAGCCAAGCGATTATTTAATGAAGGTAAGTCGGCGAACTTTGATTTGGTTGGTGTATTGAATCACTTTCAACAAATTATGGGGCCAAGAAGTTTACTGACGCGCCAGCTAATTGAAGTGTTACTTGTGTCAGCCTATGCCGATGGGCATTTTAGTGTCGAAGAAAAATCGTTTGTTTCTCAAGTTTGTGCCCACCTAGGAATCAGTGTTGCTGAGTTTGAAGCGTTGCATATTCAAATTAAACAGCAAGCCCAGTTTAATCAAAGTCGTGCTGGTGGTGCCAGTGACAAAGACATGTTGCATTCAGCCTATGAGGCGCTTGGAGTGACGAGTGATATGACCGATGGGGAAATTAAAAAGGCCTATCGCAAACTGATGAGTCAAAATCACCCAGATAAGTTAGCGGCGCAAGGTTTACCTGAAGAAATGCTGACGATTGCTAAAGAACGTACTCAAGAAATTCAATCGGCTTACGAATTGATAAAAAAACAGCGTAAATAGCGATTGTCTTCAGATTCGTTGGTTATCGTTACTCAAAAGGGTCTTCACTGAAGAGGCCCTTTTCTATCTCTGGCAACGGTCGTGTTTGCTTTATTTGATGCGTGTTTTGCTTTAAAAACCCCCATACTCGTTGCGTCAAACGCTTATCTCCAGCACTCCCATAACGTCTATCTGCTGGTGCTTGCACCTGTATGTAGGCATCAGATTTTGATAGCCGTTTCTTAGATGCGGACAAACGGTATTGTGCGAACCGATTACCGTTGAGGTGATTATTAAAATAATAATCTAAAACAGGCAGTCCTATCGATTCAATCAATTCCGCGATTTCATAATCGCTAAATGGCAATGGTGTAATGGGGTCAATGAGCACAAGCGCACTTTCTGAGATATTTTTATCAATGGTGTATTTGAGGGCATAGGTCGCTCCAGTTCCATGACCTAAAAAAACTAGCCTACTGTATCCCTTGTCCCTTAGGTGTTGTCTTGCTTGTTCGATACGATTAAAAATAACCTCTTCATTAGGAAGCATTTTCGCTTCACTTTCTCCCTGACTTGTCTCTGCCGTCTCATTGGCTGTCGAATCAGAGAAGAGAGGAAGCTGAAAACGTTTTGTCGTATCGGGTATTTCGATTGATAGGGTGCACCAGCTATTATCGGTCAGTGTATTCCTAATTGGACTGATAGCTTGAGGCCAATCAGGGTGCTCATTGTCTCCATGAATTAAGAGTACACAACCTTGAGGATCGCCTGTAGCCGATTCTTTAAATAAAGCTAAAAAGGCATCATTGGGAGACTCTATCGTTTCGATTTCATGGGCTCGGTTGATCGAAATGGAATCAATAAGTGCTTTTATTCGACGCTCTTGAGGGCTAGCTAAAGGAATGGCTTCACGGACGGCATTGCTGCCACTGCTGGCCGGTATGGCGGTTTTTGTTTCATCTTCTTCCGCGGCTAAGGCTTTAGCTGGGGTGAACGCGTTAATAACCAGTGTAATTAACAGTAAAAAGCCGCTTTTTTTAATCGCTATCATAAATACTTATCTTACTTGCCTTGTTAGAATATGGATAAAATTTAGCCCAATCTGATGCTGGAGTTTACTATGAATGATTTTTTTATCGCGCCTTCTATTTTAGCGGCGGATTTTGCACGACTTGGAGAGGAAGTTGACCAAGTATTAGCCGCTGGAGCAGATATAATCCATTTTGATGTAATGGACAATCATTATGTACCCAATTTAACGATTGGGCCAATGGTCTGTAAAGCACTACGTAAATACGGTGTGACGGCAGAAATCGATGTACACCTTATGGTAAAGCCTGTTGATAGTATGATAACGGACTTTATTGCGGCTGGAGCAAGTTATATTACCTTTCATCCAGAGGCGACTGAGCATATTGATCGATCATTACAATTAGTTCGAGATGGTGGCTGTAAGTCGGGCTTAGTATTTAATCCAGCCACACCATTACATCATATGAAGCACGTAATGGATAAACTGGATATGGTGATGCTAATGTCTGTTAATCCGGGGTTTGGTGGTCAAAAATTCATTCCTGAAACATTGGAAAAGTTAAAAGAAGCACGAGCAATGATTGATGCTAGTGGTTATAACATTCGCTTGGAAGTAGATGGCGGTGTCACTCAAAATAACATAGCGGCCATTGCTGCGGCTGGAGCCGATACTTTTGTGGCGGGCTCTGCGATTTTTGGAAAGCCTGATTACAAGCAAGCGATCGATGAAATGCGTACAGCACTTAAAACGGTTCGTTCATGAGAGTGCCTACTAAATTAGATGAGTGGTTTGATGGTTGGCCAGAGCTGGTTTGCCTTGATCTTGATGGTACGCTGATTGACAGTGTGCCTGACTTAGCTCAAGCGGTTGATTACGCGTTAATGCAAGCTGGGGCAAATCCGGCGGGCGAGGACCGAGTTAGAACATGGGTTGGGTTTGGCGCCGCGAAATTGATAGAGCAAGCCATGCAATGGGCAGACCTTCCGAAAGCATTAGCTGAAAATTGTTATCGTGATTTTTTGTTGTATTACCGTGATCATTTGACAGAAAAAACCACCTTATACCCAAATGTTGTGCAGCTGTTAAAAACGTTTAAGCGTGCAGGAGTGCCTATGGCATTAGTCACGAATAAACCGAGCGTGTTTGTGCAGCCAATTTTGGAACATTTTGAGATGAGTTCGTATTTCTCTTGGCAACTTGGCGGTGATACATTAGAAGAAAAGAAACCGTCACCTATGCCACTATTACATTGTTGTGAAACCGTGGAGGCCGAACCTAAAAACTGTTTGATGATTGGCGACTCGATCACAGATCATAGGGCGGCAACGGCGGCTGGATTTAGAAGTATGTTGTTAACCTATGGCTACCACCAAGGCGTCGATTTACTTTCTTTAGGGGCCGATATGGTGGCGGATGATTTAACGGAATTGTTTATTTAATAGGGCGGCTCGTTGCATGAGTGTGATGTATTGCAATGAACTTTTATAAAGTAAGCTTTTCGTTAGTATAAATAAAAAGCACCTTATCTACGAGTTGTAATATAAGGTGCTTTTTTATGTTCGTGCAGCGCAAAAAACGAATGTCTAAGGCTGAGGTGGCGTTATTTGAGGGGCGTTAACTTGAGTGTTAAGTGTCTCCTCATGAGCTGCGATGTGCAACGTTTGCGTTGGAAAAGCAATTTCAGCACCGCTATCAGTAATAATCTTCATAACGCGTAATAAAACGTCTTGTTTGACTTCGTGATAGTGGACCCAATTGACGGTTTTAGTAAAGGTATAAATAAAGAAGTCGAGAGAGGATGCGCCAAACTTATTAAAATTGACAATCAAGGTCTGTGTTGAATCAATTTCATCATGCTCTTTAAGCATTGTTTTAACCTTACTAATAATATCGGCTAACTGACTTGCATCATCATAACGAACCCCTATGGTTTCATAAATACGGCGGTGGGTCATTCGTGACGGGTTTTCAACTGAAATCACAGAGAAGGTGGAGTTAGGAACGTATAAAGGGCGCTTATCAAAGGTTCTAATGCGAGTTTGTCTCCAGCCAATATTTTCTACCGTCCCTTCAATTTCTTTATCTGGTGAACGTACCCAATCCCCCACAGAGAAGGGACGATCTAAATACACCATTAATCCACCAAAAAAGTTTGCTAATAGATCCTTTGCCGCAAAACCAACCGCAATACCACCGACCCCACCAAACGCGAGCACCCCTGAGACGCTATAACCAAGAGTTTGTAGAATAACCAATAAACTGGTGATGACAATGGATGCACGCAGTAGCTTACTGATTGCAGACGCCGTGGTTAGGTCCATGGGCTGTTTCATTTTTTCAGCTGAAACTAGGATATGCTCACTATTCTTGACTAATCGCGTCACAAACCAGGTAATCAGAGCGATAACCCCCACTTGCCTGATGTTATCTATGGCGGTAACCATTTGTGGGGCTAATTCTTTTTCTGATATTTCAAAAGCCAAAGCAAAGCCGATTAACCAAATGCCAGATGTAACCGGTTTATGGGCCGCATTTAGGATGGCGTTATCCCAATAGGTGGATGTGCGGTCTAATTGTTTGTCAATCCGAATAAATAATCGACTGATTAAAAAATTTAAAATTAGGGTTGCAGAGACAATAAGAAAAATCTTAGTAACCCAATTTATCTGACTTTCTCCTAGACCAACTAATTCCTGTAGAGTTTCCCAAGTCATTTCATCACTCTCGTAAAAAATATAGTGTATTTTAGATTAGAAATAGGGTGCCTAAGCCTAAAAAGGCGACAAAACCAACGATATCGGTCACGGTTGTCAGTATGACTGAGCCTGATAGCGCCGGATCTATTTTGAGTTTATCTAATAGTACGGGTATTAAAACACCTGATAAAGCGGCCATAATGATGTTTACAATAATCGCCAACCCGATGACGCATCCTAGAGCAAAACTGTCAAACCACCAAGCGGAAATAATGCCAATTACGACGGCCCAAACCATGCCATTTAAACCACCAACACGTAACTCTTTGTCTAACAATGAGAATAAGTTGCTACGGGTTATTTGACCTAGTGCCAATCCGCGAACAATAAGGGTTAATGTTTGGCTTCCTGCAATGCCTCCCATGGATGCGACCACAGGCATTAACACGGCCAGTGCAACAACTTGCTGTAGCGTCGCTTCAAAAATACCAATAAACGCTGACGCCATAAACGCCGTCAACAAGTTAATTCCCAACCACAAGCCACGAGTGCGAGCACTTCGTTTTACTGGTGCAAAGAGGTCTGATTCTTCGTTCAAACCGGCGGTAGACATCAATTGGCCTTCTGATGTCTCTCGTAAAATTTCCATGGCGGAGCCAATATCAAAGCGCCCAAGTAGCGTTTGATTGTCATCCAACACCGGGAGTGCGATATGTCCAGAGCGTTCAACGGCATCGGCACTTTTTACCACATCAGTTGACGCGGTTAAAAATGGGTAATCTTCAACCATGAGCTCCGAAATATTAATGTGAGGCTGTGCGGCAATTAAACTATGAAATTTTACACAACCTACCCAGCGACCAGTGCGGTTTACGAGGTAAATCACATCGCTGTATTCAGATATTTCTTTTTTTAGCAGTCTTAATGCCTCAGAGACTCGAATGCTTTGAGACGCAATTAAAATATCATGGTCAATCCAGTGCCCCACTTCGTCATCATCATAGGTGTTGGCTTGTTGGTAGTATTCTTGCTGTTTTTTGTTCATGCGCTTTAGCGCAATATCAACCAACCTATCAGGAAGGGTGTCATCAATCTCAAGGAGGTCTTCGGCTTCCATGTCTTTAAAGAGCAGGTCAATTTGATCTTCCCCTAACTCTCTTAAAATCAGAGCTCGAGCTTCCCCTCGTAACTCAACAAAGATATCGAGACGCTCTTCCTCTTTAATGGTCTCCCAAACTTGCATCCGTTGATCAAGAGGTAAGGACTCTAAAGCAAGCGCCACCTCTTCTGGTTCTAAATCCGATAAGGCTCGATTAATGTCTTTTTCAGATAGGTCTTCTACAATGAGGGTATCGACCAGTTCGGCAACATTATTTTGCATGGTTTGTGCTCCTCATTTGTGTATTGTAAAACGCATTGTTCGGTGTTTCTTTTCTACAGGTTATTATGATGAGAGTGGTAAACGCAACCTGAAAATCTAAATAAGATCTTGTATTAAAAGCAATATTGTCACTGTATAGGAAAGACCGAAGCCGTTTTTTGTTCGAGTTACTTTTCTATTATGTTACCGATGAGTTATGAAAATGACGTGACAAAATAAGGTCTGCATAATGAAATTCTTCTAAATAAAAGTCTACGGTTATTTTGTATTTATAGGGAAAGAATGTAGCGAAACATCGACGTATTTGTAATGGGTGGCGGTTTCTTTGTGCGGGTTGTGGATAATACAAAGACAATAGTGGAATAACGCTTAGATTCATGGTTTTTACAAAGTTCGCTAACCTTTATAAAAACCCTGCATGGATCGTCTTTTATACTTTTAATGAATGGAACAGATTTAACCGTTAATTCTGCGCTTGTCTGATGAAACTGACGGTTCCTATTTCTGCTCCTTGAAGAGAAGTGATAGTAAAAACACCCTCTTTTGCTTGGTATTGGCGGCCTATCTCTAAAGGAGAAATCTCTTGCTTTAGAAAAGCAGAAAGTTTGCAATTTTCAGCGACATCAATACGAATACCATAAGCTCTTGCGATATCTTCAAGAGTGGATGACCCTTTTAAAAATAAGGTTCCGTTAGGTAAGTCAGTGGACAAATCTGGCTCAACGGTGGAAAAAATACAATCGACATAATCACGTAAACCCGGTTTAAGCACGATAAACAAATGATCATCAGGCAATAACTTGGTTGAGCCTCTTGGAGGAAATACATCGTCTTGCCTGACTATCATAGCCACAACCGCGCCTTCTGGAAGCGCCAGTTGAAAGATAGTCAAGTTGGATACTTTTGAGTTCTCTCCTAGAGTATATCGCACTATGTCTGTGTCTACTTCGGCTAATGCGGCAATTTCTAAAGTAACAGAAGGGGTGGCTGGTGGCGCTTCAATTAAGCCTAGCTTTCTTGCCATCCAAGGTAGTGTTGAGCCTTGTAAAGTAGCTGAAATTAATACGACGAAAAACACCACATTGAAAAGAAGAGGCGCCTCAGGGAGTCCAAACAACAAAGGAAAGATAGCTAAAATAATAGGTACTGAGCCACGTAGTCCAACCCAGGCAACCAAACCTATCTCCCGTCTATTAAATCCAAACAGAGAAAGTAGTGGTGCGACGGCGAGAGGTCTGGCAACAAACACCAAGACTAAGGCAATCAATAATCCTTCTTTCCACACTTGAATCAGTGACGAGGGAGTAACGAGCAACCCGAGCATAACAAACATGCTGATTTGGCATAGCCACGCGAGACCGTCATGGAATAAAAACGTGGCACGTTGGTACACAAAACGACCATTGCCAATAATTACGCCAGAAATAAAGATCGCTAAGAAGCCGCTGCCCCCTAATGTGGCGGCGACACCGAAAGACAGTAAGCCACAGGCTGCCACCATGACAGGGTAAAGCCCCGGAGCTTGTAAGGTGATTTTGTTAATCAGCTTTAATGCTGGGTAACCAATCGCCAAACCGACAATACTGCCTAATCCCATTTGTTGGACAAACAATAATGCCAATTCAAAACTAGGTGCATTATCCATGGTAATGATCTGTAGAATGCCAATGGTAAGGAAGATCGCCATAGGATCGTTGGACGCACTTTCAATTTCCAAAGTGGATTTTAAACGAGGACTTAAATGAATACCGGCCCCTCTTAGAATGGTGAATACAGCGGCCGCATCAGTGGACCCTACGATGGCACCAAGTAAGAACCCAATAAGTAGAGGGAGGTCTAAAATATAGGCAGCGGCGACACCGGTAATACCCGCGGTAATGGCAACGCCTACGGTAGCTAAGGTACTAGCGGGTTTCCATACTAATTTTATGGATGAAAGGGAGGTTTGCAGACCTCCATCAAATAGAATCACCGCCAATGCTAACGTGCCTAATGCATGGGCTGTTTGTACATCATCAAATTGGATTCGGCCAATACCATCCTCACCCGCTAACATACCGATCCCAAGGAAAATAACTAATACGGGCAAGCCGATACGAGGGGAAAGTTTGCTGGAAACCACTCCAGCAAACAAGAGTACAGCGGCAATTAAGATCTGATGATCAATGGCAAACATGAAAAGTCCTTTAATAAAAACGCAGTGGAATAAAAAAATCTCTAACCGCATGGAGTTTGCCATGTAGGAACGAATTCCTTACCCCGCTAATATCCTGATAAATAGGGGCATTTAAGAGATTTTCAATGACGAACCAGTACTTATATCGGGCTTTTAATGCTCTAATTCTGATGGATGTTTTTCAATACTTCAATGTTTTATGAAGAGGCCTCTTATTATTTGAGGCCATTATAGACTTTTTTATAACAAATTCGTTATGGCTATTTTCAGATAGAAATTTTTATTTGAATGGCTTGAACCTTCTTACTTGCCAGTTCTGAATATGTTGTACGTAGCGTTCGCAAGCCGCGGATAGCTCCACGTCATTTAATTGATCCGCTTGGTATAAAATAAAAGGCGCTGCCCAGGGAAGTTTGCATCGCCAAGCGGTGGCTTTTAAGGGGGATAACAAGGTATCTAATGAAAAATGATTTTGCCCTCCAGCTTCATAGGCTGTTTTAATATTGCCGGCGGTTGTGGCTATTAATATTGGTGTTCCCTCGAATAACCTTCCTTCCTTTTCATAAGCTAAATAGAACATCTGCGTGAGTACTCGGTCTTGCCATGTCTGTAGCAGCGGCGGCGTTGAATACCATTGAATCGGAAATTGTAAGATTAAATAATCGCTTTCTAGTATGCGCTGAACTTCGGTTGTTACATCAATGTTACCGTCAGGGTATAGAAGGTTCATATCAATAGCGTCTAGATTGGCTAATGTATTTGCTGCTGACATAAGCGCCGTATTGATCCGGGAAGGGCGATAACGCGAATGAAACATAAGCAATGTGATTTTTGGTAGGGAAGTGGTCATCATCATAAAATAGCTCCTCTGTTGCGATAGGAGTAGAATGCAATAGGTTTATATATTAATCTAATTGATAGTTTGTATATTTGATTATTTGTTTTATGAATTTAAGAAGTGTTGATTTAAACTTGTTAGTGATTTTAGATGCTCTTTTAGAAGAGAGGCATGTTACAAGAGCGGCAATGCGCTTAAGTTTGTCTCAACCTGCAACATCAAGCGCCCTTGAACGTTGTCGTTTTTTATTTTCGGATCCGCTTTTGATTCGTAGTCGTGGTGAAATGCGATTAAGTGCCAAAGCTGAAACCTTAAAGGGGCCGATACGGTCTCTTTTAATGCAAGCGGAATCGGTATTGGAGCAATCCGAGACGTCTCTTCACGATATTAAGAAGACCATACGTATTATCATGGCTGATTTGCCTGTGACAGCCATTCTTGGGCCATTGCATCAACGCTTGATAAAAACGGCACCGAACCTAAACCTCATTATTCAACCATGGCATGGCTCGGCATCGGCGTTAGATGGGCTTGCCCGCGGAGAGGCTGATTTAGCGGTGTCTGTATTTCCTAATGTGGGAAATTCGTTTCGTTGTGTCGAGTTACTTAATGAAGAGTATTATGTGCTGATGAGAAAATCGCACCCTGCAGTAGCACAGTTTGATCTATCTCAGTGGTTATCTTATCCCCATATTATGGTGTCCGGTCAAGGTGAGTCCTACAGTGCAATAGATCAAGTTTTACTAAAGCAAGGCCTAAGTCGTCGCATTGCCTTGGTTGTCCCTTATTTTCAAATGGTGCCGGATCTCGTTGCTAAGTCAGATTATATCGCACTTTTACCAAGTCGATGTTTACCTAAGAATGCGACAAATGACTTTGTTATTTTTCCGCCTCCGGTAGCGGTGTCGGGTTTTTCTTTGCATCTCGCTTGGCATCTTCGATCAGACACGGACAGCGCTGTTAATCATGTATCTGATGTTATTCGTGAGTTGACCAGTAGTTCTAGCGCCTTATTAGAATAAAAATTTGAAAAAAATAAACGGGATAGTTTTATTTGTAAAATCTATAGGTATGATCCTGTCTCATAAAAGAATTCACACTAGGAATAAGGCCATGGCTTCATGTTACTGATGATCGATAATTATGACTCTTTTACTTATAACTTGGTTCAGTATATTCGTGAGCTGGGTAAAGACGTTGTGATTTATCGAAATGATGAAATTACAGTAGAGGAAATAAGCGCTCTCGCTCCTACGCATTTGGTTATCTCTCCAGGCCCTTGCACGCCAAATGAAGCTGGTATTTCGCTTGAGGCTATTCGATATTTTGCTGGAAAAATCCCCATTCTAGGCATCTGTTTAGGTCACCAAAGTATTGGCCAAGTGTTTGGTGGTGATGTCATTAGAGCGAAAAAAGTTATGCATGGAAAAACCTCTCAGGTTTATCATAACAATACCTCTGTCTTTACTGGGTTACCAAACCCACATATTGCTACGCGTTATCATTCTTTAGTCGTTGCTCAGGATACTTTGCCGAATTGTCTGGAAATCACAGCATGGACAAAGGATGAGTTCGGTAAAATAGATGAAATTATGGGCATTCGTCATAAAACCTTGATGGTAGAAGGGGTGCAGTTTCACCCTGAATCTATTTTGACTCAGTCAGGTCATGATCTCTTAGCTAATTTCCTAACACGATAAGATTGTGTCTATGATCAGTTTGATTATATGAAATACCTTTTCTCTCTATATATTAACAACGTTTTCTTAATAGGAATTTTTTGGTGATAGCTCATAAATTAGGTTTGATCTCAAATTATGGATGATTCATTAATACCTTTAGTGCCGATTATTTTATCAGGTGGAGTAGGGAGTAGATTGTGGCCTATCTCTCGTCGAAAACATCCTAAACCCTTTATAAAATTGTCTGATGGGGAAACCTTATTGGAAAAAACATTAAAGCGAGCCCTTTTAATATCTGAATCAAATGAATTAGTAATAGTGACTAATCGAGATTTGTTTTTTCATACGAAAGACAATGTTCTTGGTATGCAAGAAGGTGGCTTGTTAAGGAAAGATTTAGAGCAACATTACGTACTTGAGCCTGTTGGTCGTAATACGGCCCCTGCGATTGTATCCGCCGCTCTGCAGTTATTTCAAAAATACGGGCCTGACGTTGTTATGTTGGTGATGCCTGCAGATCACTTGATATCTAACGAGCTTGCGTTTTCAAAAGCGGTGAAGTTGGCTTATGAGGTAGCGTTAAAAGGGCAGTTGGTCACGTTTGGGATTCAACCTGAATATCCAGAAACAAGTTATGGGTATATCCATTCTAGACAGAGATCTTCGTCATCTAATGATATTGATGATCTTTTTTCTTTTAGTGTTGAAAGTTTTTTTGAGAAGCCCGATAGCGCAACAGCTCGTTCGTATTTTGATAGCGGGGATTACTACTGGAATGCTGGTATATTTTGTTTTACTGCAGGTTCGTTATTAAAAGAAGTGGAAATTATTGCTCCGAAAATGTTCAATCAGGTTTGTATTGCTTTTGATGGCTCCGTGGTTACCAGTAATTCAACAACGACACAAATAGAGTTACCAGCAAAGGAATTCTCTAAAGTTGACTCAATTTCTATTGATTATGCTTTGTTGGAAAAATCTAATAATGTATCGGTTATCCCCTGTAATATTGGTTGGAGTGATATAGGTTCTTGGGAGGCATTGAGTGGATTAATGGCTCAGGATAAGGAAGGTAATCATATCTATGGTGATGTGATTGCTCTTGATACTCATAACACTAGTATTTATAGCCCTGATCATTTAACTGCGGCATTAGGTGTGGATAATTTAATTATAGTGAATACTGGAGATGCGGTGTTGGTATCTCATAAGGCGGCTCAACAAAATGTAAAGCAAGTGGTTTTAGAATTAGAAAAGCAGGGTCGAAATTTACATATAAATAATAAAGCAGAGTATCGCCCTTGGGGGCATAGTACGGTATTAGAACAAGGTAAAAATTTTAAAATTAAGCTTATTATAGTTAAACCTAATAGTAGTTTATCTTTGCAAATGCATCATCATCGAAGTGAGCACTGGGTTGTTGTTGAAGGGGAAGCTATTGTAAATAATGATGGTAACATTCTTTATCTTTATGCGAATGAATCAACTTTCATTCCTGCAAGGTGCAAACACCGTCTAGAAAACCCAACTAATATGAACCTTGTATTGATCGAAGTACAAATTGGAAATTATTTAGATGAAAGTGATATTGTACGTTTTGACGATAAATATGGTCGTTTATAGACACCTTGACTAGGGCTGATGTGAATAAATTTTTTCTCATGAGACAATTAATTTTTAAATTTCGATCAGAGCATGTCACATTAACTCACTTTTGCCGACAGCGAATTCAACAACAAGCGTCGTAAAACGCGCAAAGAAATTTTCCTTTCTCGGATGGATTAGTTGATGTCTTAGGATCAGTTTGAAGCCGTGATTGAGCTTTTTACCCCAAAGAAGGAAAAGGCAGAGAACCCTATCCGATGTCTACTATGTTTCGCATTTACTGTATGCAACATGAGTGATCCTGCCATGGAAGATGCGCTTTATGAAATTACTTTCATGCGTTTGGTTGCCGGTTTGTCATTGGAAAGTGCCTGTTTAAAATTGGAAAACTGACTATACGAGCATTATGAATTTTAGGCGCTTACTGGAAAAACATAAGCACTCCGACAGTTATTCAAAGAGGTCAATAAGTGGTTGGCGAGCGCAGGGATTTACTTTAAATAAAGTACGATTGTCGACGCCACCATCACTGAAGCCGCCAGCTCAACCAAGAATAAAGAGAAAGCACGCGATCTCCAAATGCACCAGACTCAAAAAGGGGAGTAATGATTTTTTGGGTTAAAAGCTCACACCGGAATTGACTCCAGAACAGGGTTAATGGACTGCCTAAGCACAACGGCGGCCAACGTGAATGACATTACAGAAATAGAAAACCTATTTCATGGTGAATAAGCGTTTATCTCTGCGGATTCCGGTTATCGAGGTGCACAAAAACGAGAAAAACTCAAAGTCACCTACCGAGGCTTGGTTAAAAATGATAATAAATTGGCGATGCGGTTTGACTTAGCTAATGTGTTTAGAATTGGCCAGATGATACGAGCTAGAAATGATGAAAAATAAACATGCCGATTAAAGAGATTATTAACAAAAGCGGAATAGCGTTTGGAACGAGTGGCGCTAGAGGCTTAAATACTCAATTTAGCGACCGCGTTTGTGCGGCGTTTACGGTTGCTTTTGTGAATGCAATGAAAGTGGAGTATTCCTTCAATCAGATAGCGTTAGCGATGGATCGTCGACCTTCTAGCCAATTTATGGCTCAAGTCTGTGCGGGAGTGTTAGAAGCGCTTGGCTATGCGGTGCATTTTTATGGTGTATTACCAACGCCAGCGTTAGCGCTACAATCAATGAAAGACGGCATCCCCGCTATTATGATTACGGGGAGTCATATTCCGTTTGACCGCAATGGCATCAAATTCTATCGCCCTGATGGTGAAATAACGAAAGCAGATGAACTTGCTATTATGGCAGATACTTCGTTTTTACCGGCTTTTACATTAGCGGAGCTTAATGAGAAAAACACCGCAAAAGAAGTTTATCTAGCACGTTATACGAACGCCTTTGCAAGTGATTTATTCAATGGCTTTCGTCTGGGGATTTATGAGCATTCAGCGGCCGGTCGAGATTTGAATCGTGATGTTTTTGAATCCCTTGGGGCGACCGTCATTTCGCTAGCTCGGTCCGATGTTTTTGTGCCCATTGATACCGAAGCGGTTTCAGATGAAGATAAGCAAAGAGCGTTAGATTGGGTGAAAGAATATCAATTGGATGCGATCTTTTCGACGGATGGAGATGGCGATAGACCGTTACTGTCTGATGAAAAAGGGGTTTGGCTCAAAGGGGATATACTGGGTATTTTATGTGCGAAAGCGATCTCGGCTCGAGCGATTGCGCTACCGATTAATGCAAACTCTTCTGTTGATTTTGTTGATTTTGAGCAGGTGACTCGAACCCGTATTGGCTCACCTTATGTGATTGCTGGAATGGCATCATTCGATGAGCAAACAGACGGCGTTGCTGGATATGAAGCCAATGGCGGCTTTCTTTGTGGTCAAGGATTACGTCTAGGGGGAAGTGCTCTTGCTGCATTACCTACTCGAGATGCGATATTACCTGCATTGGCTGTTTTGGCTAAGGCTCGTTTAGAGGGTGTGTCTTTATCTCGATTAGTGGAAGCGGTAACTGTTCGTTATACCGCAAGTGATCGTTTGCAAAACATTGATTCAGAGAGAGTAAAGAAGACTTTAGCTAACTGGATGGTAGTGCCTCAGCAAGCCGTTTTAGATTTATCGTTAGAGTCAGAACTAAAAGGTGTCAATACCCTAGATGGCTTACGTTTAACACTTATGAATGGTGATGTTGTACACATTAGACCATCAGGGAATGCCCCAGAACTGCGTTGTTATATTGAGTCGGACACTAAAGAAAATGCAGATGCATTAAATCTTGAGGTTATTAGTCGCCTATTTCATTATGGTTAACTAGATAAGAAGAGCTTAAAGTACTTATTTATCAGAATCATGCGCATTACTTATTGTGAGTCAAGCCGATAATAGAAGAATAGTGGATTAATTAAAAAATTTAAACTGTAGTATCAGGTATATAAATAATGTCCTATAAATTCCATCTATCTGATCTGATTTTTATGTTCGCAATTGCTGCGCTTTCTCTATGCAGACAGCAAGGAAGTGGGCGTGTAGAATGAGGGTAATTTTTTATTTGTTTTAATTCTATAGGAGTCCCTGATGGACATTAAATCGGCCATTGCAGCCGTCATAGATAAGCAAAACCTTACAACAGAAGAAATGCGTGACGTTATGCGCATTATTATGACCGGCGGTGCAACTCAGGCTCAAATAGGCGGCTTTTTAATCGGTCTGCGTATGAAAGGCGAGACAGTAGATGAAATAACCGCAGCGGCACAGGTCATGCGTGAGCTGTCTAATAAAGTGATAATTGATCAAGAAAACCTAGTGGATACCTGCGGTACGGGTGGGGATGGCGGTAAGTTATTTAATGTTTCTACGGCAACTGCATTTGTGGCGGCTGCCGCTGGTGCACGTGTTGCCAAGCATGGTAACCGCTCTGTTTCTTCAAAATCTGGCAGTGCCGATCTATTAGAACATGCGGGTATCAATCTGAACCTTACTCCTGAGCAGGTCAGCCGTTCCATTGAAGAGGTTGGCTTAGGTTTTATGTTTGCGCCAAATCATCATGCCGCCATGCGACATGCTATAGGACCACGAAAGGAAATGGCTGTCCGTACTATCTTTAATTTACTCGGGCCTTTAACGAATCCTGCCGAAGTGCAAAATCAAGTCTTGGGCGTGTTTGATAAACAATGGGTTCGCCCAATGGCCGAGGTGCTGCAACGTTTAGGCAGTCGACATGCCATGGTCGTGCACTCTCAGGACGGTTTGGATGAAATTAGTATCGCGGAACCGACTTATGTGGCTGAGCTGAAAGACGGAGTAGTGACTGAATATGAAATACTTCCAGAAGACTATGATATTCCTCGCCAGTCTATAGACCCTCTTCAGGTTGAAAATGCAGAAGAAAGCTTTGTTTTGGTGAAGCAAGCGTTAGCGGGTAAGGGGAAAGTAAATCCGGCCCGTGACATTGTGGCTTTGAATGCGGGGGCTGCAATTTATGTTGCCGGTGTTGCCTCTTCCTATACTGAAGGTGTGATTATCGCAGAAGACGTTATTGGCGGTGGCTTAGCGACAGAGAAATTGTCTGCACTAGCAAGTTTTACACGTTGTTTTTAATGTGTTTTCGAATAAATAGGTGATGTGATTATGCAAGTTGAAACACCAACGATACTGAAGAAAATTGTTGCTCGAAAGCACGAAGAAGTTACTGAAAGAAAGTTGCATGTGACTCTTGAAGAGGTGAAAAATGCGGCTTTACTGGCGAATAAAGAAAACCCAGTACGTGGCTTTGCCAATGCTCTGAAAGCGAAAGTGGCAAACGGACAATCAGGGGTCATTGCTGAAATTAAAAAAGCTTCTCCAAGCAAAGGTGTTTTACGTGAGCACTTTGTACCTGCTGATATTGCTCAATCTTATGAGAAAGGCGGAGCGGCGTGTTTGTCTATTCTAACGGACAAGGATTTTTTCCAAGGGCATGAAGATTTTTTAGTTGAAGCTCGTAATGCGTGTGGTTTACCGGTAATCCGTAAAGATTTCATGGTTGACCCCTACCAAATTTATGAAGCTAGGGCGATGGGAGCGGACTGTGTTTTATTGATAGCGGCTTGTTTGTCTGGAAAAGAATTGTTTGAACTTGATAAGCTGGCTCGAGAATTAACATTGGATGTGTTGGTTGAAGTACATAATAGAGCTGAGTTAGAGCTGGCTCTAGAGTATTCAAATAGTGAATTATTAGGTATTAATAATCGAGACTTACACACTTTTAATCTAAGTTTAAACAATACGTTTGAGTTGTTAGATAGCATCCCTAAAGAACGCTTTATTGTTACTGAGAGTGGTATCCATACCCGTGAAGACGTAGCCTTGATGCGAGACAAAAATGTGAATGCGTTCCTCGTTGGAGAAGCGTTTATGGTTGCGGATGAGCCAGGTAGTAAGCTCGCAGAGCTATTCCAAGTTTAGTGTGACGGCAACGTAAAAAGGCAGTGGACGGATCTTGGTTAATGTCAGTCTTATTGCAAAAAATTAAAACTATCTAAAGAGAGTGGATGATGAAAACAAGTGTCGCTTGGCAAGAAGACGTACATTTTACGGCGCAAACAGGTTCTGGGTTTTCAATTGAGATTGACGGTAACCAAGAAAAGGGCGCCCGTCCGATGGAGTTGATTTTAGCGGGATTGGGTGGTTGTACTTCTTATGATGTAGTGAAGATTTTACAAAAATCTCGTCAAGATGTTGTTTCTTGTGTTGCGGATATTGATGCAGAACGGTCTGATGGTGTACCCGCCGTGTTTACAAAGATCAATATTAAGTTTGTTGTAAAAGGCCGCAAGTTGAAATCCAGCATGGTTGAACGTGCGGTAAAGTTATCGGCAGAGGAATACTGTTCAGCTTCCTTGATGCTTGAGCGTGGTGGTGTTGAAATTACCCATAGCTATGAAGTAATTGAAGTAGAGTAAAGGTCGGTCGGGATTTATCCCGACAAGTGTCTTGGATCATTGTTGCGTTTGGTCGTGCCTTCAGGCCGACAATATATACATTTAAGCCAAATGCTGTCAGCCTGAAGGCCGCTATTATATTGATAATGTTTTACTGTATTTTTCTTGGGATGAGCAGGGAGAGCCGTCCCAATAAGTATAATTGATGTTATTTTTCTCAACTTTTATATGACTGAGACTGACTGTTTTGGCGTCTTCTCTATGCATACATACGGATTTCATTGATTTAGTCGGTAGGTGTGAGCGATGAAAATCGAATAATAATTCTGGTGTGATTTCTTGTTTGTTTTGCGTTAATAAGCTTTTGAAACTGTCTTGTCTGTGTTGGGAAACAATTGGGAAATCTACACCTGAAGAAGTGAAAGGTGAGACAATATTTAGGCTTTGATATTGGTTATGGCCGTCCCAGCAGAGACTGTAGGGTTTGCTTTTGTCAGGGCAGAATACTAGCAAGCTGAAAGGCGCGTAGGTTAATAGCACCATTTCTGACAGTGCGGCGCGAATTTTTTCAAAGCTATTGAGTTCTAAAAGCTGTTTAACCAATATGCCTCTACTGATAAGAGGTCCTGTTGGTGGTTTACCTTGATAAAAATTCAACAAGCAAACAGTAATTCCCGAGTGGGTGACACCCATCCAAGAGCCTAACCCTTGAGGATCAACAGGCATGATATAAGTGGCGTTATTTATTTTTGTGGATGAGAATATTTGTGGAGGTTGTGCTTTTTCTCGACTACGTTGCTCGTCTCGATTGAAAAAAACTTGGTAACCATCCTCATTGTATAACCAGCTGACTGTGCACATAATTATGAGGTGACCGTGTTGAGCGATTCTTGTTGGCGCACATAGGTAGCGGTTGCTGGAGCCAAACCAAAATGTTTTGGTGTTTCTAGATTTTGCAGTTTCACCGCGACACCAATTAATGCCATGTGATGAATACAGTGGCTGGCAACAAAAATCAGTTCTCTATGTAAGCTTGAGACCAGGTGATCTGATTGTTCTTCCTCCAAACAGACTTCTGAAACTATGGTAACAGGTGTCGCTAATGCCTCTTGGCTTAAAGTCAGTAGCCATTGTTTTATGTTATTAAGTTCTTGTTTTGCGGTTGTTAAACAGGTTTCTACTTTCGCACCTCTACGGCGCAGATTGTAATCAATGTGCTTTTTTGAAAAACCATTCACTATGACTAAATAGTTATCAATAATATGACGGATATGCTGCCCAATGCTGCTATTAATATGAGGCGTACAGATGTGGCAATAGGATGAGTCATCTAGTGAATCTAATAAGTCTTGAGCTTGTTGAATGGTTTCTAAATTACCTTTTACAACCGGTATCATTTTTCCTCCTGAGGATCAGGTAATTGTGTTTCCATCTTTTGGTGATGAAAATCTAAATAGTATTCTGCCTGCTCTTTCCCCATATATTTACCTAATACTCTTGGGGTGAGTTGGGTTAAGTCTACGGTAATTAGACCGTCTACTGTTTGATTAAAGTCCGGATCAACGTTAAAACTAATAAAACGACCTTGCAAGGAGAGGTACTGGCGGATTAAAACGGGCACCCCAGCCCCATTTTCTAAGCGAGATACAATGTTAGATAGCAATTGAATGTCGGCTAAACCTGAAAGTAAATTTACTGACCAGAAAGGTTTGCTCGCTAAAGGTACGGGATGGGTCGCTTCCACAAGCTTGGAGCGATCGGCATCATAAAAATGGGCGGTTAGGCAGCTGACAATCAGCTGGTGGGTGAGGGCTTTGTATTCACCACTGATGCTTACTGGTCCGAATAACGTTTTGTATTGCGGGTTTCGTGAGACGAAGGTGGCAATGCCTTTCCATAGAAGCATAAGAGGAGATAAACTTTTCTGGTATGGCTTATCGATAACAGACCGTCCCATTTCAATGGCATTGGGCTGGGTTTTGATGAAATTTTCATCAAACTTAAATAATGTGCGGCTATACAGCCCTTGAATGCCCGATTTTTGGGTTAAGTCATCGACCAGACCAAGTCTGTATGCACCGACTATATTTTTTTGTTCTTTATCCCAAATAAACAAATGTAAGTAATGGTCATCAAATTGATCTAAGTCGATTTCCCGGCCGGTACCCTCACCAACCTCTCTAAAATTACGTTCTCTGATAATGCCTATTTGCTTTAATATACAGGGGATTTCTGTTGCTTCGGCAATGAAAACGCTAAACTGCTTTTGTTGAATTAGCAAGTGATCGGAGGGCAAGGCATGAATCGCTTTCTCTAATTCAGCGCTTGCTACCTCCTCTAGAATAGGCGCTAGGGGCCTGGACGGGGCAGGGATTTCCTTGGCTTCTTTGGTTAAGTCTTTTTGATGAACTGGCTGGGTTTGTTCTAATAAATAGGTATTAAGGCGTAAATAGTTCGTGATATCTTGATCGTTATCCATCTTACTAATTTCATGGGGCTCAATGATTGAACCGCAGCGAATACCAATAGATTTATTTTTCTTGTTAAGTAGCTCACGACCTAATAGTACGGTTCTAAGTCGTGGATGTATGTTTCCGGCTTTATAGAATAAGGGGGAATTTTGGCCTTCTATAAATATCGGTAAACAGCTGGCTTTGCTTGATCTCGCTAGGCGACCGACGAGTCTGCCCCATTCTTTATCTTGCAGATGATGGGTTTGGTCATCAAAAGTAGAGACCTCACCAGCAGGGAAGATTAATAAAGCACCGCCAGTTGTTAGGTGTTGTCCTGCTTCTTTGATGGCTTTCATATTGGTACGGCGAGCTTCTTTGGTTTCAAATACGTCCACACCAATAAATAGATTATCTAATTCTGGAATCCGTTTTAAAAATAAGTTCGCCATAACTTGAATATCGGGACGATATTGCATGAGCATTTTGGCTAGAATAACGCCTTCAACGCCCCCGAGCGGGTGGTTAGCAACGATAAGCAGAGGTCCTGTTTTAGGTATGCCTTCTAGTGGTTCTCCGCTGGAGTGAAAACGGATGCCTAATGAATCTAATGTATGGGTTAAGAAGGTATTAGTATCTGCATTCTGTGGGCGAGTCAGATAATGTTTGTGCAGTTTTTTTAACCCGGTAATGCTTTCCACAATCGGAGCAAAGCACTTCATAGAGGCAGTGGTTCTAGGAAGTAAAAAAGGGCTAAACTCAGATGCTGTTTTCATATTTTAATCCATGGATGGGTAATCAACGACCCAACTCTTTTCTTCTCGCCAAGCGCGATACAATGATGATAAGGATGGTGTTTGGTAACCAGCTTTACGATTTAGATGGCCAATTTCGTATAAAGTTCGATATTGATTCATTAAAACTTTTATGGCGTCTGGTAGCTTGGTTTTACTGTCCCAAATATGTGTTGCTTCACTGCTTGCACCATTGACTTCTAAAATTTGAAAATTTTCGCCTTTCATTAGATCGTCAATGTTTTTAAATTTGACGTCGAGACGGCCATAATGAAACTCGGGCATACCATCAAAGAAAGTATCAAGTGATTCCGCAAGTGCCTCGGTAATATAACGATTTCCGTCTCTAAAAATACTGCCACCACTATGGCTGCCAGCAAAGGCAATACGAAATGCTTCTCCCTCTGGGATAACCTTATCGTGGTTTGCCTTATGTCTAGGCAAATAGACGTGAGATAGCAGACTCGCTCTTGGGTCCGCCATAATTAACTGCTTGAGGGTACTGACTCCATCACCGATCACCCAAGGTGTGTATTTAAGGGTGATCGAAATGATTTTTCCTTTTTTTTCACCTGGGTAACGTATATAGAATACTCCCGCTTCTGCTTGATATTTTGATTTTTCTTGCAATAAAAAACGAGCGCTCTTTGGGAAAGCCGAAATATAGTGGATTAATTGATCTTCTGTTTCAATTAACCGTACGCCCACACCACGGCATCCTAGATCTGGTTTTGCGACGGCGGGCAGCTGCAGTCCCTTTGTGTGATAATCTGTTAATGTATTTTGAGCATTGGTTTTATCATCAAGAAGCGCTTCATTCGTTGATGTCACGTATTCGCATAAATAAGAGCGCACATCCTCTGCCGCTTGATTGAGGATATCGGCTTTTGATTCTCCAACCATACCGCTTAAAGGAATTTTTGGATTGGCAATCAAGGGGAGGCAAACGTTTCTGTATTTCACGCTTAGACCAAGGCATTGAAAAAATACCGGCATATACATGGCCCAAGCAGGCCAGAATTCAAAGAATGAGACCGGCTTCTCCGTGATCTCCAGAGGAGGCATTCCCTCGTTTATGCCAGCAGGCAAGGCGACTTTTGTGATTTTCAAGCAGGTTGTTCCTTTAGCAAATAGGTATTGATCAGTTTATTGATTGAGATAATAACAATAATCATCATAGGTGCCAGTCCCCAACGCCATAAAGAGCTTTCTACCCAAAGAGCGTCCCCTAAAGCAAAAACCGAGGCGTATATAAGGATAGACCATAAGAACGTGGCGAGCCCAACAGACAAAAAGAAGGTTGCAGGTTTAATGTGTAAAGCGCCACAGACTAAATATCCAGTGCCTCGTAAGCCGGGTAAAAAGCGGATGAGGAATACATTTAAAAATGCATTTTGCTGTAGCTTATGTTGAATTTTGATGACCTTTGAGTGGGATAGCCGTTGTTGCACCCAGTGAAACTTATGACAATAACGGCCAATGTAAAATAGTCCGATATCGCCTGAGGCAATACCAATAAAGACCGCCATGATTCCCAAGTGAGTAGGTAAGCTTCCTTCTACTGATAAAAGAGCGGCTCCAACAATGGCAGCGTCTTCTAAAATATAAGAAATAAAAATAATACCCAGAGCAATCGCATAGGGATTTTGAGACCAAGTGAGTAAAGTGTCTAACATATAAAATTCAAACTAAACCATTTTTTCTACTATAGGACTTCAGACATATCAAAAGCTAGCGAGTTCAATGAAATTGTATATATATTTACGGAGGAGGTTTTCTGGAGGAGGAAATAGAGGTTTGCACACAAGATGCACACTTTTTTAGCTGTGTTATTGATTTTATTGAAAAAGATGGTGTCCCCACCAGGACTCGAACCTGGAATAGCCGCTTAGGAGGCGGCAGGTATATCCTGTTTACCTATGGGGACAATGTTCTGCTTGTTTTTTGATCTAAAAACGTCTTTAAAAAGATATTTAGCAAAGTTGCTGATTTTATACATTATTTTTTGAAATACGGCAAATAAAAGCCGCATTTTAATCGATTTTGTCTGTCTTAATGTGGGAGATATATAGAAGGATTAAGCTCTACCGATCGTATGTTTACTGCTAACCGGTTTCGTTCCGCCTGTAGCTGTATAGACGCGGCTTTTCTTATCCGTTCCTTTTAGGATTTCTAAGAGGGACTTATTGCGTTTTTGGGCTATATATAAAATCTGTTCGTTACTCTGATTTTTTACCTTGCAGGACTCCAAAAGAATTTCACACTCTAATACGAGATCATTAAGACGAGGATTTTCTAATTGAGTTTGTAACCAAGCTTTGAATTGACCTTCCTCAGCTTTTTTTTGGTCAATGATGCCAAATTTCAGTAACAACGAATGGCGCTTAATGTTTAAAGAGTCAAGTTCATCTAAAATGGATTGTTTCTGTTCAGAAATTTCCAGGATTTTTTCTGGACTCAGCTGGGCAAGCGCGTCACGCTCACTGTCTAGGAGTGTCGACAGCGAATCTAAAAGTTCTTTATTTCGAGCAAAGATGGGTTCTACAGGGACCATACAATCAGCTTAGAATCAGGTAGTGCTTGTTAAGGTTAAGCGAATAGAGCATCAATACTTTGCATGTTACTGGCTAACTTTTGAGTATCAATTTGATATTCACCCGCGGCAATAGCTTGTTTAACCCGCTCGACTTTCTCCATATCCATATCTGGAAGATTTGATATTTTTGCTTCTTGATCTTTTAATATTTGAGCTGCATCACTTAACTGAACCGTATCTTCAGAAAGCGTGTCTTTACTAGATACATTTTGTCCAGCTCTATTCTCGGTAGACTCAGAAGATTTTTGTAATCTTTCATTCTTACCTATGTTGGCTTGATTACCCAAGCCGTTACTAATATTAATTGCCATAATCCTATCCGCCCCTGAAAATTTTTCACTTAAAGCAACTATCGGCTGTCTAATAAGAAACTTTAGATATTTTTGTAAAAAATAATTATAAAGTACTTTTCTGGATAATCGTTTCAATAGTTTACAAGAATCTCGTTGCTGGATACAACTTTTCCGTACACAATTCGACCAGAGCTGATGTTTTTTACTCTTATTTGCTGTCCGAGTGTGCCGTTTTCGAGTGATTCTCCATTCATTCTAACGCTGATAGCATTACTTTGCGCTTTAATCATGACTCGTGATCCTTTTTTGACAATGATCGGTAGCTCTGTCAGTTTGTCAGTAATGACGGTATTGATGTTAATATTACGAGAGGCAACAAACCCAAAGGGTGGGTTTTCTTTGTTGTAGATATCACCTCTTAATTTGGTGATATCGACTTGGATTAAATCGGTATTGTGTGAGCTGATAGGTTGTTTTCTTGATATGGGAGTAATGGCCACATAAGCTTCTAGTAAGATCATTTGATTTACAGGAACATAAAACTTCCACGCGGGGGCGAAGCATTCAACAGTATAAGTAGTGCGTTTTTGTGCATCTTGACGTGAATTGATGATGGATAAGTTTTCCTCAGAACACGTAGGTAGATAACTAAAGTCCGCTCTGTTTTCTAGCTCAATATTCACGTCAGCTTGAGGATAAAGCTCTGCTAATCGAGGTTTTTCATGGTGTTCTATAAAGTCAGTGATATAGCGTTGAAGGTCTGTTGCGCTACTAACAGAAGAGAAACTGCAAATTATTGAGACGAGAGAAAAAATTTTTTTGTTCATACAGGTAAATATCTCACAGTTTTAGCGCTAAGTTTGCATAAGATATTAGTAAAATAACAAATATCACTCTATGATTGGATGATATTTACATATTTTTTGAGGTTCGCCTTGGCGACACAATAAGGTTCATAGGAGATATAGTTATGGCCGGAGTTCTCGATACAGTAAACCAGCGTACCCAACTTGTTGGTGAGAACCGTCTGGAGTTGTTGTTATTTCGCTTGAATGGAAAACAAATTTACGGCATTAACGTTTTTAAAGTAAAAGAAGTTTTGCAGTGCCCAAAGTTAACAACCATGCCTCATAGTAGTCCTGTTGTTAGAGGTGTTGCTCATATTCGTGGCGGCACTATTCCAATTTTGGATCTAGGTTTGGCGACAGGTGATAGGCCAATTGAAAACATTAATGAATGTTTTGTCATCATCACAGAATATAACCGTCGTATTCAAGGCTTCTTGGTTAAAGGCGTTGAACGCATTGTTAATATGAATTGGAGTGATATTCAGCCACCACCAAAAGGCTTATTGCATGATAATTATTTAACCGCTGTTTGTCAGGTTGATAAGCACATGGTGGAAATTATTGATGTAGAACAAATCCTTTCTGAGGTCGCTCCCACTAAACAAGATATTTCAACTGGTATTGTTACCGATTCGGTACAAGAGAATGCGAAGCAACATCACATACTTATTGTTGACGATTCAAGTGTGGCTCGCAAGCAAATTAAGCGTTGTATGGAAGATGTTGGTTTTGCAACAACGGTATTGTGTGACGGTCGCGAAGCATTAGAGTATCTGCAAAATATTGCCGATGATGGCGGTGATGTTACTACTGAGTTCGCCATGGTTATTTCAGATATAGAAATGCCTGAAATGGATGGATATACGCTAACCACTCGGATACGTAATGACAGTCGATTAAGTGACTTATTTATTTTGCTGCATACCTCATTAAGTGGTGTGTTTAATGAAGCGATGGTGAAAAAAGTGGGCGCGGATGGCTTCTTAGCAAAATTCCAACCAGACGAATTGGCCCGTTTGGCAATAGAAACGGTTCAGATTCAGGGTGATGAGTGATTTAGGGATGTTTAGCGCATTTAACTAATATTTCAAAAATGTGCTTTTTGGGAGTGACAATGTTGAGTACAACAAACGTAATAACGCCACAAGGATATATGAAGTTTCGACAATACTTGGAAAAAGTATGTGGCATTATGTTAAGCGATAATAAGCAATATTTAGTTGCTAGTAGATTAGGTAAATTGCTTGAAAGAGAAGAAATAACGAAATTAGAAGATTTGGTTTCATTATTGGAAAGAAGAGGGGGGGCATTAAAAGAAGAGGTGATTAATGCTATGACAACGAATGAAACGTTGTGGTTTAGAGACTCTCATCCTTTTACTATTTTAAAAGAGAAAATCTTACCTGAGTTGGGGGATAGACCAATTAAAATCTGGTCTGCAGCCGCGTCTACGGGGCAAGAGGCGTATTCCATTAGTATGATCATAGATGAATACAAGTCAAGTTATCCTGGGAAGCTGAGAGCAGGTGAAAAAATAGTGGCTACGGATATTTGTACAAACATACTGCAACATGCAAAGCAGGCTGAGTATGATAGTTTAGCGATTGTTCGAGGCCTTAGTGAAAGCATGCAAAAACGTTATTTTGATAAATTAGATAGCGGTGCTTGGAAAGTAAAGTCTCCTATTCGCAACAGAGTGGACTTTCGCTATTTAAATTTGATCGATTCTTATGCTGGTCTTGGTAAGTTTGATGTGATTTTTTGCCGTAACGTGCTGATTTATTTTTCGGCTGAGTTGAAACTTGATATTTTAACCAGAATGCATAAAGCCTTAAACCCTGGTGGGTACCTATTTTTGGGTGGGTCTGAGGCATTAAGCGGATTATCTTCTTTGTTTGAAATTGTTCAGTGTCATCCCGGTATTGTTTATCGAGTAAAGTAATGTGAAAAGGGCTCTCTCTTCAGTAGAGGGTTCTTTATGATTTTTCTGTGTGACTCCTTCTAGCTTCTTTTCCTTCATCTATTTTCATTTGCCGCTTTTTGCCGTTCTTTTAAGCAATAAAATCTAAGTTATTGAATTATATGATGTATTTTTATTGGCATCTATTTTGCTTAATATTTAATAATATTACATTAAGGTTTAGATGGGAGTTGCGTACATGGCTATAACATTTGAAGGTGCATTTGCAGGACATGATAAAGCATTATTGTTTCGTAGTGCTCGTTCTGCTGTATTAGCGAATAATATAGCAAACTCTGATACACCGAATTATAAGGCTCGAGATATTAGCTTTGAATCGATGATGCAAGAGGCAACTCGTAGTCAACTATCTATGAGCGCAACGAATAATAAACATTTTTCGCAATCCTCTGGTTTTTCTGGATCTGATGACGATGCCTTGTTGTATCGAACACCTAATCAGCCGTCTATAGATGGTAACACGGTAGATATGCAAAGAGAGCAAGCTGAATTTGCTCAGAACTCACTTCAATTTGACACTAGCTTTTTGTTTTTGGATAGAAAAATTAGTGGCATGAAGAAAGCCATATCAGGAGGGCAGTAAGCATGTCTTTAAATAACATATTTGCTATTGCTGGATCAGCAATGAGCGCTCAAAGTGTCCGCTTAAATACCGTAGCGAGTAATATTGCTAACGTAGACAGTGTTTCCAGCTCTGTTGATCAAACTTACCGAGCTCGTAAGCCTGTTTTTGCTGAAATGTTTGATCAGTCTATGCAGGCCCATGGCTGGAATAATGTAAACGATAATGGAATGGGTGCCGGTATTGGGGTTCAGGTGAAGGGGATTATTGAATCCGATGCGCCTCTAGAACCAAGGTATGAACCTGATCATCCAATGGCGAATGAAAGTGGTTTTGTTTTTTATCCAAATGTTAATCCTGTGGAAGAAATGGCAGATATGATGTCGGCATCTCGTTCTTTTCAGACGAATGTCGAGGTTATGAATTCGGCCAAAAGCATGATGCAAAAAGTTTTGACGCTTGGTCAGGCGTAAGGGGTAGCATATGGCAGAAATAAGTAATGGTTTAAACAGTCTGATTGCTCAGTACGGTACAGATAAGGCGAAAGCAGCATCTGGTGTTGATACGCAAACGGCAACAGAAAAAGCCAGTATTGGTGATCAAGATGTGTTTATGACTCTGTATATTGAGCAGCTTAAAAATCAAGACCCAACTGCCCCTCAAGATACTAATGATATGGTTGCTCAGATGTCTCAGTTTAATCAGGTTGAGCAGCTATCAACGATCTCTTCACGCTTAGAGTCCATGTCTGCGGCACTGACCTCTAGTCAAGCGTTAGGCGCTTCGACATTGGTAGGTAAGTCTGTTTTTGTTAGTCAGAAGTCAGCCGAATTAGCTGAAGATGGGAATATCGCTTTACGAGTGGAGATTCCTGATGATGCTCAAACAACGACCTTGAAGATTTCAGATGCGAGTGGCAACTTGGTTAAAGAAGTCGACTTGAGCGATAAAGAATACACATGGGACGGAAAAGCGGCAGATGGCAATCCTTTGCCGCCTGGTAGTTATCAGTTTTCCGCCAAGGCGCGAACATTCGATGGGGATGTTGTTGAGCTACAAACTTTGCTTCCTGCGAGGATTCAAGGTGTCACAATCAACGGTGCTAATGGCACGGAACTTAATGTTGCTGGGCATGGCAAACTTAGCCTGTCTAGCGAACTAGAAATTGTAGGTTAATCGGAGGGCGTTATGGGATTTAATACAGCACTTTCAGGCATCAAAGCTTCTGCGGATTTTTTGAGTGTCACAGGTAACAATATAGCAAACTCCGATACGACTGGCTTTAAGCGTTCTCGTGTTGAGTTTGGAGATCTTTATAATACGAGTGTACTGGGTGCAGGTAGTAGTAATGCTATCGGTTCTGGTGTCAGTGTTAATAATGTTGCTCAGCAATTTGCTCCTGGTAATATATCTGATACAGGAAGTAATTTGGATTTAGCCATTGATGGAACTGGTTTTTTTGTCTTGGACGTAGGTGGTACGCAGGGTTTTACTCGAGCGGGAGACTTTAAACTTGATGAGGAAGGTTTTCTTGTTACTAACGATGGGGCGAATGTTCAGGGATATAATGCTGTCGAAGGTATTATTGGCGGTAACTTAGAAAATTTAACCGTGCCTACTGAGCGTATTGCGCCGCAAGCGACCTCTGAAATGTCGATTCAAGCTAACCTTGATTCTCGTTCTGAAGATGTGCCGGCGTTTATTGATGATATCTTTGACCCTACTGATCCGACTACGTTTGATTATACTCAAACTCAAACGGTTGCGGATACTCAAGTTCCACCTCAAAACCACATCGTTACTTACTTCTATGCGAAATCTGATTTGCCTAACACTTATCAAGTTTATGCAACAGTAGACGGTTCCCCGACTGATGATGCAGGTACGGAATGGTTGACCGACCAGTATATTACTTTCAACGGTCCTGATGGTTATCGCGATGCGGTGGGTACAATTCAGCCTGGCGGAACACAGGTGTTGTATGCCGGTACCAATCAGCCTCAAGTGACTGATATTACTAGTTTATCTCAAGCTCCGTTTACTTTAGGTGGTACGTTAAATGGTAATGCTATTAACGATACTTTAGCTGTGGCCAGTGTTGTTGAGCCTTCTAATATTGCTCGTAAATCATTTGATCCTGCAGACCCTTCTAGTTATACCTACGGTAATACAAAGAATATCTATGACACTTTGGGTGAAACTCATACTGTGGGTTATTACTTTATCCAACAGGGCGAAGCCAATACATTTGAGCTGAAAATTACTGTTGATGGAAAACAAACCTACGATGATCCAGTAACGGGTACGGCGACTCGCTTTGTTCCTGAAGATACGGTAGTGACGTTTGATGCGGCCGGTAATTTGTCGGGTACTTTTGAAGGCTTTCCTCCTTTCGCAATTTCTTCTCCAATCCAGTTGGAGATTACAGGTTTCGATCCAACGAACCCTTCAGCAACCATTCCAGTGGATCTTGCGGGGACGACTCAATATGCATTGACCAGTACTGATACTTTTACTCAGGATGGTTTTGCTGCCGGTGAGTTGCAGGGAGTCTCTTTTGATGAGGATGGCTTTTTGATTGCGACGTATACGAACCAACAGACAGCTGTGCTTGGGCAGGTTGCGTTAGCTACCTTTGATAATACTGATGGATTGAGCCCTGCAGGTGATACGGCTTGGGTGGCAAGCTCGAACTCGGGAGTGGCAAACATTGGCCGAGCGAATACAGGAACACTAGGAAGTATTCGTGGTGGTGCTCTTGAAGAATCCAATGTTGATTTAACATCCGAATTGGTTGCCTTGATTGAGGCGCAAAGAAACTATCAGGCTAACTCGAAAACCTTAGAGACTGAAAATACGGTAACCCAGACAATCATTAACTTACGTTAATCGGTTGAAATAAAGCCTTCTCTAGGAATGGGGAAGGCTTTTGTGCGTCTGATTTTTGCTGATTACACTCAAAAGAATCTACTTTGGCATATTTTTTGTATTGTCCTAGGTAGATTCTTTTTTTTGAGGGTATGGCTAATGGACAGAGCACTCTATTTGGCGATGAGTGGTGGTAAGCAAACCATGCATGCGCAATCCATTCATGCAAACAATTTGGCTAATGTTAGTACTACAGGCTTTCGTTCTGATTTTGAGCAAGCTCGTTCAATGCAAATCAATGGCGAACATTTTCCATCGAGAGTGTTTGCAATGACGGAGAACCCAGGTACACGATTTGCTTCTGGTGGTCTCATTCAAACGAGTCGAAGTCTTGATATTGCTGTGCAAGACAGAGGATTTATTACTGTTCAGGACGAGTTAGGGCGTGAGTCCTATACACGTGCTGGTGATTTGCAAATCACTTCTGTGGGTCAGCTTGTGACCGGTACAGGTTTGCCTGTAATGGGCAATGCTGGTCCTATCTTTTTACCTCCTTTAGATAAAATCACGATTGGCGATGATGGAACGATTTCTATTATTCCTCAAGGTGCTGGTTTGGCTGAAACGGCCGTTATCAATCAAATTAAGCTGGTTGACCCAGATACCAAGCTGCTCGAGAAAGGTAATAGTGGTTTGATTTATGGTAAAGAAGGTCAAACGTTTGAACAAAGTCCTAATGCGAGAGTGACCTCAGGCTTTCTCGAAGGCAGTAATGTTAATGCGGTTGAAGAGATGACGCATATTATGAGCTTGTCTCGCCGCTTTGAACTGAATATTAAGGTGATGGATACTGTTCGAAATAATGAAAATGCCTCGGCACGTATATTGCAGCGTAATGCATAATTAGTATCCGTAACTCAGTAAGTAAACTTATGTTTGCTTGAGAAAGAATTATTTTATAGGTGATGGTATGCATTCAGCTCTTTGGATTAGTAAGACAGGTTTAAGTGCAATGGATAAGCAATTATCTGTTGTTTCAAATAACTTAGCTAATATCTCTACTGTGGGTTTTAAAAAAGATAGAGCGGTTTTTGAAGATCTTTTATATCACACAGTTAGACAGCCTGGCGGATTAAGTACTCAAAATAATGAGTTGCCTTCAGGTTTGCAAATTGGTGCAGGTGTGCGTGTAACAGCGACTCAAAAAGACTTCTCTGAAGGGGATTACAATATTACGGATAGGCAGCTAGATGTTGCGATTCAAGGGGATGGGTTCTTTCAGGTGCTGCAGCCAGACGGTACTATCGGTTATACCAGAGACGGCAGTTTTCAGCTCAATAGTAATGGTCAAATCGTTACTCCGAATGGGCTGTTATTGGAGCCGGCTGTCACAATAGATCCAGATGTGGTTGAAATTACCATCGGGGATGATGGGGTTGTTTCTGTGCTGAGAGCGGGACAAACAGACACAGAAGAAGTTGGCGCAATTAACGTAGCTGGCTTTATTAATCCAGCTGGTCTTGCTGCGCTGGGACAGAATTTATTTGCGGAAACCAATGCCAGTGGCGCTCCTATAGTCGGAGTTCCGGGAGAAGACTCGCTTGGAGAGCTTCGCCAAGGTATGTTGGAAGCTTCCAATGTCAATTCAGTTGAAGAGTTGGTTAATATGATTACCACTCAAAGAGCTTATGAAATGAACTCTAAAGTGATTTCGACAGCAGATTCAATGTTAGGTTTTGTTACTCAGCAACTCTAATAAGCGAATAGGTAAGATTATGAGATTGATGATATTGGCGGCTTTAGGTGTATTTTTAACAGGTTGTGCGGCAGTTGAATCGACACCCAAGTCGGATGATCCTTTTTATGCGCCGGTTATTCAAGAAAATATACAAGCGAACAGAAAAGCCGATGGCAGTATTTATCAAGCTGGTATGGGAGATATTTTCTTTGGGGATAAAAAAGCACGACGAATTGGTGATATTTTGACGATAAATTTGAGTGAAAGTACTCGATCAACAAAATCAAATGATGCCAGTGTGTCTAAGTCTTCTTCATCAACAATAGGTAATCCTACTATACTTGGTATACCTATTGGGTTGGATACTAACTTGCCAAGTACCAATACAGATTTTTCTGGTAGTGCTGACGCGAATCAAAGCAACAGCTTATCTGGAAGTATTACCGTGACGGTTTATAATATTTATCCAAATGGCTTATTGGCAGTAAGAGGGGAGAAATGGATTACACTCAATCGTGGACAAGAATACATTCGGGTTTCAGGATTGGTTCGTGAATCAGATATCAGTGCGGAGAACACGGTCAGCTCAACCCGATTAGCGGATGCTCGGATAGCCTACTCTGGAACGGGTGAGCTTTCGGAAGGCAGTAAGCAAGGTTGGCTAAGTCGATTTGTAAACTCCAGCTGGATGCCTTTTTAAGGCTACTTTTGGCATTCATTGACGGTAATTTTATTTTTTCTAGGTTCATCTTATGAGATTGTTAAGTACATTAATACTGCTTTGTGTGACGAGTTTTACCCATGCAGAAAGATTGAAAGACATTACTTCTGTAGAAGGTGTTCGTAATAACCAATTATTCGGCTATGGTTTGGTTATTGGATTAAATGGCACTGGAGATAATACGGCTTTTACAGAGCAGAGTTTTGCCAGCATGCTGTCTCAATTTGGCATTACTTTGCCGGAAGGTGTGCAAACCAATTCGGATAATGTCGCGGCGGTTTCTTTGACGGCTACGCTGCCTGCATTTTCTAAACCAGGTCAAAATATTGATGTCACGGTATCATCAATTGGTAATTCGAGTAGCTTGAGAGGGGGGACGTTATTGTTATCGACCCTTAAAGGGGCGGATGGTGAAGTCTATGCTATTGCGCAAGGAAACTTAGTTGTTGGTGGTTTAGGGGTTCAGGGAGCGGATGGCTCTAGATTATCCGTTAATATTCCTACAGTAGGTCGAATTCCGAATGGCGCTTCGGTTGAACGAGTGGTGCCGAATAGCTTTAACCGAGGTGATACATTAACATTTAATCTTAATCGTCCAGACTTTACGACGGCTAAGCATGTCGCCGACCGAATTAATAATCTATTGGGTCCAAATATTGCCCAGACATTAGACGCAACTTCCATTCGTGTTTCAGCACCAAGAGATCCAAGTCAGAGAGTTTCGTTTTTATCAATATTAGAAAATTTAGAAGTGGAACTAGGTCAAGAGAGAGCGAAAATTGTTATTAATTCTCGTACAGGAACGATTATCATAGGACAAAATGTCACCGTTACTCCGGCGGCTGTGACTCATGGTAGTTTGACGGTGACAATTAAAGAAAACCCTGAGATAGGACAGCCAAACGCGTTAGCTGGTGGTGAGACGATTCTAGCGCCTCGAACAGAAATAACCGTAGATGAAGACAGTGGTCATATGTTTCTCTTTAATCCTGGTGCGTCCCTCAACGATATTGTAAGGGCGGTTAATCAAGTAGGAGCTGCGCCTGGTGACGTCATGGCTATATTGGAAGGCTTAAAGCAGGCTGGCGCGTTAAATGCCGATCTAGTGGTAATATAAACATTTGGTTTTAGTCCAGAGTAGGTCAGAGGAGAGGTTGTGAATAAAGTAAATTCCAATGAGTTTTATGGTGACTTTGCATCCTTGGCCGCCTTGAAAACGCAAGCGCAAAAAGATCCTGATGCCGCATTAAAAAGAGTTGCTCAAGAATTCGAATCTATTTTTATTGGCATGCTATTAAAAAATATGCGTAGTTCCAATGAGGTTATTGGTGGGACGGATTTATTTTCTAGTAGCCAAACCCGTCAGTATGAAGAGATGCTGGATTCACAAATGGCGCAATCAATGGCGACTTCTGGTGGTGTTGGTTTAGCGGATGCATTAATACGCCAATTTGAAGGTCGTGGTACGGCGTCTTTATCTGCAGCAAGGGCAGAAAGTAGTGATGACTCTTCATTGCTGCAAAGTATCGCTACTCATGATTTAGCAAAAATACAATTAATGGCTCAAGCGGCAAGTAAGCGTTTATTAGATCAGTCTGAGTTGACTCGTCAGTTATCTTCAAATACCGCAGCGGAGGTGGGTGCTTCTAATGTAAACTCATCGGACGTTGTTCCTGTCAAAAATGTCATATTTGACTCCCCTGAATCCTTTGTAGAAGATCTTTGGCCTCTGGCTCAGCAAGCCGGTAGGCAGCTTGGTGTAGATCCCAAGGCTATTTTGGCTCAGGCCGCGTTAGAAACTGGCTGGGGAAAGTACCCAATAGCTAAGGCGGATGGCAGTGCTAGCTTTAATATGTTTGGGATCAAAGCCGATTCGCGTTGGCAAGGAGATCGGGCTGTCGTGACAACGTTAGAGTATGAAGATGGGGTGGCCAAAAAGCAAAAGGCGCCATTTAGATCGTATAACTCTTTTTCTGAAAGTTTTAATGACTACGCTGACTTTTTACAAAACAGTGAGCGGTATAAAGATGCCTTGCAAGTGGGGGATAATGCGTCAATGTTTGCCGCCTATTTGCAAAAAGGGGGTATGCAACTGACCCTAACTACAGTCAAAAAATAGGAAATATTCTATCTAGTAAGTGGTTTAAAACACTTCTCTAATATCTCTTAACATTCTTTATAAAGTGGTCAAGTTTTTGCATGACCTACCGATATACTTAATATCTTTGTTAACTTAATAGCAAAGAAAATACAGAGTGAAATCGAGGTAGGTCATTATGGCTGCAAGCTTATATTCAATTGGATTGTCTGGTATTCAGGCCAGTAATGCTCTTATTACGACAACAGGGCAGAATACGTCTAACGTTAATACGGCTGGCTTTAATAGACAAACCACGGTCTTATCGGCGACGCTTAATGGTGGTGTTGAGATTCGTGATACTGAACGTGTCGTGGACCAATTTCTAAATCAACAGGTTCGTTCGGATACCTCTGCAAATAATTACTATGACAAATATTACCAGTTAGCTTCAACGGCGAATGAAATTGTTGGTGATCAGTCGGTTTCTATAAATACTTATCTTGATAATATGTTTTCCTCGCTTCAATCGGCTAATGCTGAACCAACTAACTTAGCGACAAGGGACATTGCTTTAACCGATTTAACCAACATGGTGAATCAATTTAATGAATTAGCAGGTTTTGTTGAAAGCCAAAATACACTGGCGAACAATCAGCTTGGAACTGTTATCAGTGAAATTAATGAGATTGCCGGTCAAATAGCCAATTTAAATGGTAAAATTTTGGTTCAAGAAACTGTCGGTGGCCGTGTTGCAAATGAATTAAGAGATCAGCAAGAAGAGTTGGCAAGAGGCATCAGTGAGATGATTGATGTGAAATTGTCATATGACTCCAATGGCCTAATGGAGTTGCAATTAAAAAATGGACAGCCATTGGTCTTGCAGGATGATACAAAGGATTTGATATTGTCTCCTAACGAGCTTAACCCTTCTGAATATGAATTGAAATTAGACTTTGGACGCTATGAAATTGGTTTGAATAACGATTCTTTAGGGGGAGTTAGGTGCGTTAATGGATTTTCGCAACGATATGTTGACTGAAATGGATAGGCGTTTAGGTCAACAAGCGATTGTGATTGCCGATAGTATGAATTCACAAAACGCGCTAGGTTTAGATTATAACGGAGATTACGGTAAAGACTTATTTTCTTTAAAATCGATAAGAATTAATCAAAGTTCAACTAATTCAAGTTTGTCTCATAATGTGAGTATTCGTCCAGAAGCTGGTAAGTCAAACGAAATTACCACAGACACTTACAGTTTAACTATGACATCAGCGACGACATTCGACGTGAAGGGTTATGACTCGAATGGTAAGGCCAACGGTGTGTTTATTGGTGTTGATTTAATCACGGCCGTTCCGTCTGCTGATGGCTATGTCTCTATACCTGGGTTAGGGCTTGAGGTTAAATTGCAACAGGATCCAAATGTAAACTTTGCCAATGGAGACTTGTACCAATTTACCCCTACCAGTGGGGCGGCAGCGGGGATATCTGTTGCGGCTGGAACAGGTGAGCAGTTTGCATTTAATGCCCCTATTATCGTTTCAAGTGACTTAACCAATATATCAAACGCTCAGATTAGTCTTTCAGATATTACTGATGTTGATTCTGCTTCCTCTGGTTTTGCTTTTGGTGGTGGCTTGGATGCTACGGCGCCACAATCGATTCGATTTACGTTGGCGGATGAATATGAGGTAATTGATGGTGGAGGCAATATCTTAGCAACGGTTTCTGGTGTTACTGACTATAATAATTTACTAGAGCAAGCTGGGTTAAGTGCTGCAGGCTACGACGTGTCAGTCTCATCAATACCAACTCCAGGCGATTCTTTTGAAATGACGTTTAATTCATCTGGAACAGGAGATAATTTTAATGGATTGAAATTAGCTGACTTGCAAAATCAAAATTTGGTTGAAGGTGGTAGATCTTATACTCAGAGTTATACGGCTATGGTGACGAATGTCGGGAGTCAAACTCATTCTCTGAAGTTGAATTTAGATTCTAGTGATACGGTTTTACAACAGAGCCTCAATAGACGAGACGAGGTGTCTGGAGTCAGTATGGATGAGGAAGCGGTAAAATTGGTTAGGTTCCAGCAATCTTATTCCGCTTCGGCACAAGTCATTACAGCGGCCAGAGACACTTTTCAAACATTATTGAATGCAGTGAGGTAGATCATGAGAATTACCAATAATTATATCTATCGTCAGTCCGTTGAAGGTTTAGCGAAAGCAAATGAACGGTATTTTGAAGTAAATCGTAAAATCACAGAGCAGTCTGAAATTGTTAAACCCAGTGACGACCCTGTTGGAGTTGGTCAGCTATTACAGTATGAAGCGAGTAATTTATTAATAGAGCAATATTCGAAAAACGCGACATTAGCTAAAAATAGACTGGAATACCAGCATGCATCATTAGATAGCTTAAAAGGCTTTTTAGATAAGATGAGTACCTTGACTATTCAGGCTGAAAATTCAGCTAATGATCAAGTGGATTTGAATGCTATTGCTGAGGAATTGGAGTCTTTGGTCTTTTCTGCTGCTGACTTGATGAATTCCAAAGGGTCTGATGGCAAATACGTGTTTGCTGGTTTTGATTCTGATAATCCTCCGTTTCAAAAGCAAACGGACGGCTCTTATCTCTTTAAAGGGGATGAGGGAATCATGCAATCTCAACTGTCTGAAACGGTAACAATTGATGTTTCTAATTCTGGTAAAGAGCTTTTTGAAGCCGCTAGAGTGCGTAATGACTTCACGGGAGCAGTGACGGCAGGCGCGGCGACACTGGTTCAAATGAGGGTTGAAGACCAAGGGGCTTTTGATACATTTGTTGATGCTAATTATGATGCGATTACACCAGCAAATAATCGTTACACATTAACGACGGTGGCAGGTGTGCCAGATACGTTTTCAGTTGCGGATTCCAGTGGTACAGTGCTGTCATCAGGTGAATATGTTTCAGGTCAGCCAATGGTGTTTCTTGGTATGGAGGTGTCATTAGATGGCGCTGCTGGTAGCTCAGTAGATTTAGATATAAACCCACCTTCTCGGGATAATATTTTGAATCAAATGAACGACTTTATTGGTACGCTCAGAGATTCATCTTTAACCATAAAAGATAAAGAATTTGCTTTTAGAAATGCTTCCGTAAGTATTAAAAATACGCTAGAAACGATGGGTATTGGCAAATCGGCGATAGGTGCTAGGCTAAATACTATATCGCAAGTTGAAAGTTACAGCTCTATTGCAAAAATCACTAATCAATCCGCACAAAACGCTATATCAGGGCTAGATTTACCGGCGGCATCGGCTGAATTGGCTTTAGCTCAGCAAGCGATAGATGCATCGCAACTTTTATTTTCAAGAGTGACCAACCTTTCACTGTTTAATGTGTTGTAGGTACTTAAATGTCATCGTTTAAAGCGGATTTGTGTTTTGGTGTTGATATTTCCTTCGACTATTTCGATGTGGATCTGCTGTTAGATGCGTTACAAATCAGTTCTGAAATTAAGAACAGTAAAAGGATACAGCAACTGATTAAAGAGCATGGTAAGAGGCACCGAATAATTCAAATTGCAAAGCGTCAAATGGCATTGGATATCGTTAAAGTGGCTCTAGATGAGGGGGTGATGCCCTATGATTCCCACTTTTATGAAAAAACAACATTGTCTTCAGTTGCTGATCGTTTGTATGACTCTGAAGAGAGATTGTTGCAAATTTGCTTGTCCATTTCTTTAGGTAAGTCCGTTAAAGGGCTACGTAAATTGGGAGATGGGTATAGTACAAAAGAGTTAAGGATTATTTCTGTTAAAGGTCGAAGTTTATTTCGATATTTCCGTGCTCTTCTGAATGATAATACTCGTAATTTTATTTTGGCATTTAAAGAGGGCGTGGGAGGAGACGGCGCGCTTTCTCAAAAAGACATTCCACATGCTATAAATTCAGATGTAATCGATAGCGTTCCTTTTGATCGTCAAGCTGAAACCCTGTCGAAAAAAGAAACAGAAAGTAAATTCAAACTGAAACACTCGGAATTTGTTGATGAAATTGTGAAGGCAAATCAGTTGCTTAATGAAGGCCAGGTCTTACTCACTGAGCAGATAAAAAATATGAAGGTGGGCGCGCCTTTTGACGTACCTTCATTGCAAAAATACATTCAACAATTAGTTAAATCATACGATAGAAACCCTTTTGCGTTACTTGCATTGCGTCATGTTAAAGACAGCGAGTTCTATTTGCTGCAACACCTTTTAAGTTCCGCCGTTTTAGGTATTCATTTTGCTCGTATAATTGGTTTGTCTGATTCATATGTGTCGGCCATTGCATTGGGTGGCTTGTTATTTGATATAGGACGTTTTCGATTGCCAGAAGCGCTATCAACTAAGTTGGAAAAATTGACGGAAAAAGAATCTGACTTATTTCAAAAACACATAGATTTTGCGCTTAGTGTGGTAAAAAACTCTGATGGGTTGGTGAAGTTGATTTATCAGATGATTAGTGATCACCATGAAAGAGTGGATGGCACGGGTTATCCCGCAGGAAAACAAGACGATGAAATTTCTATTTACGGAAAAATAGCGGCTATTATTGATGCTTATGATGCGATGACATCTGAGCAGCAGCATAAAGTATCAATGGGGCCTGTTAAAGCTTGTGAGTGCTTGATAAAAGAGTCGGGTTTGGCGTTTGATAAAAAATTGGTTGAAGCATTTGTTCAGAGTATGGGGGTGTATCCTGTCGGGTCATGTGTCTCCCTGTCTAATGGGCGTGTTGGGTTTGTAATTACGTTAAATAAGTTGAAGCAACCATCATTAATTCGACAAGTATTTAGTGTTACGCAGAATGCGTTTATTCCAACAACTGATATATCAGTAGACGATTCTAGCTCAAAGCGTAGCGATGTGACCATAGTATCTGAAATGGATCCCCAGCTTCATGGCATTCAATTTATTAATCATTTATTTTGATTTTTAGATAACTATCTCTAACGCATATTTTCGTGAATTTCCACTCGGATTCCCTTCTTCCTTTCCTTAAATATTTCCTAAAGAAGCTTGTTCTCTAAGCAAAAAAGACAGTTATCTTATTGTTTATTCAGTTGAAATACGCTATTCCTTAAAATAACTCAATTATTTTAAGGCTTTAGAAAGAGAATGGTGGAGTATTTATGATCTTTTGAGAGGTAGGAGGCGCCTTTGCCTAATGGGGTATTAACAAAGGCGCCGAGAAAGGATGATTAAAGCGGAGGCATTAAAAATCCAGTATGTATCCTATTTTGTATATAAATACATACGTACTTTAATAGTAAGCATGAAGTATGCCAAAAAGTGTGAATTAAGGTTTTACTGAGTAAACAGGTTAGATTATTTTGGGGTTCTGATTTTACTTATAAAAGAGCGTGGTTATTTACGTTCTCTGCTGAAGTTTTGTTTGGATTGCGATAGGTAATGATTATTAGCTAGGTACGATTTCTTTTTATTCTTGGATTAGATCTAATTGAGGCGGCATTTTTTTGCCGTAGAGGAGATGTTTTTCTCCTTGGGAACGCAAATAATGTCAACTTTAGTTAAAGTTTGATTCTGGTTGCCGATAACCTTAAGAGAGTAATTTGTCACCACAAATATAAGGGCTGGCTATTAAGTGAGTGACTTAAGCGTTGTGATTAAAGTTAGTCGATGATTGGCGCGTTTAGTGTAACAAGCTTTCTAATCTGTTTGCCTGTAGGGCCGTGCTCTCTATAATAAAAATGGACCAACGTCTTCTCGTATCTATCAGAGAAATACCTTCAAAGGAGTTTCGAGAAATAGCGGATGCTTTGGATGAGTTTACTGAGAAGCTTAAAAACAAGGGTGTATTGTTAGACGAAACGGTTTGAAATGAATAGGTTACTGTGACGTTAGCGCCCCAGTGAATCGTGTTTAGTTTTATTTATGAGTTGTGTTTTTTGGCTCTGATTGCTTCTTTCTGATAAAAAGGTAGAAGAATCTACTCAGGGTCTGACGTTTTTTATGTTGCATGCAAGTATTTCAATCGACTTAAGTTGCTTGGCTTGTAAGTTTACTTGGTTTTTAAGTGTCGAGTTCGTAATTTCATATTTGCGTATGGTTTACTCGAGTGGCAGATGTAGTCAATAGGTTGAGTTATGTATAATCCCAAAGTTAAAAATTACCAAAAAGAAGCATTGAAAATGAGAATAGCGGGAGCGGACCGTTATGAAGTGATTCAGATGTTAATGGAGGGAGCCATAGAAAAAATGGTGATGGCTAAAGTCACGATTGAAAGTAAAAATATGGAAGCTAAGAGTGATTTCTTGTCTAAGGCGTCTAGTATTTTGATTGCTTTAAGAGAATGTTTGGATTTTGAAATCGGCGGTGAAGTGGCTGAAAATTTATATGCTCTATATTCTTATATGATCGATCGTTTAATTGAGGCCAATTTAAAAAATGATACGGCTGTTGTAGATGAAGTTATTGCTCTAATAAAAGACATCAAGTCGGCTTGGGATGAAATTCCTCATGATGTTAGAGAGAAAACGCTGACCGAAAATGGCATGGATGCAAATGTTGACTGATCAACTCGAAATAATAAATGGCCTACTAAAAGAGTTAGAGATTACGATTGAAGAAGTTGATATTGAGAAATCACAAGAAATAATATCAAACTTTAATCAAGCCGTTCAGTGTGTTCTCAGGGATGATGGTCAACTGCAAGAATGTGACTTCAAATCTATTCAATCCTCATTGAATAGATTTGGTGATTTAATTTCTAACGTTGCAGAAAGGAAAAAGAATACAGGGAATGAGTTAGGAGCCATAATCAATGTTAAGAAAAAGCTTAAAGCGTATAAAAACGCTAAGTAGGTAGTTTCATTTATAAAGAGAGTTGCGATCGTTTTGTTGCTATCTTTAAACCGCGATCATTACTTGCGGTGCCTTATGCCAAGTTTCCCAATAACTCGTATTTACACGACGGTTTATCTTTAATTTAGTCAGCGTTTTCAATTATTTTTCTTATAGTCATTTTCCAAAAGCCTCATATTTAGTTTTTTTCTATTAGTGACTTAATTCCGTGTGATCATAATCCCCTTCAATAGAGAGATCGTCTAAAAACGTTTGGTTTTTGGTTGCTATTGTATTGCTGTGAAATTTATTAAAAGGGGTGTTTTAGCTTTACATAATCAAATTTTAGTAAAATAAATTTAAATTAGTTGTTATTTTTCAATGGTTTAATAAAATTTATAAAAAACATAAAACAAAGCTAAAGGATTTTTTAAGAGGACCGATAACTTAAATAACGAAGCAAAGTGTTGAGTACAGCGACCACTGCTTAATCTATTAAGTTTAAGAGTAAATGGTAAGTTTACTTTGGGAGAATGATAATGGCTTTATATGTAAATACAAATGTTAGCTCGTTAAACGCACAAAGACAGTTAAACAATTCTGGTAATTCATTAGATACGTCATTCCAGCGTTTATCATCTGGATTGCGTATTAACAGCGCAAAGGATGATGCGGCAGGTTTGCAAATATCTGACCGTTTAACATCTCAAGTTAATGGCTTAAACCAGGGTAACCGTAACGCAAACGATGGTATTTCACTTGCGCAAACGGCAGAGGGTGCGTTAGACGAAGTAACATCAATGTTTCAGCGTATTAGAACATTAGCACAGCAAGCATCAAATGGTTCCAACACTGACGAAGACAGATTGGCTATTCAAGAAGAAATTCGCTCATTGTCTGCAGAGGTGAATCGTGTTGCAGAAGATACAACGTTTGGTGGTCAAAATTTATTAGATGGTAGCTATGACGCTAACTTCCAAGTCGGTGCAGATGCTGTACAAACGATTGGGTTTAGTATGCAGAATGTTGGTGGCTCTGCTACAGGCTCAATGTCAGCAAATAAAGGGTTTACACTTTCAGGTATTGCAGGCGTTGCCAGTAATGTAACAGGTAAAGGCTTAAGTACTTTAGTCGCTGGTGTATCAGCTATTTCGGGATCAGCGGTTGATGGTAACTTTGACTTTAGTACACAGTTCATAGCGACAGCCATCAGTGTTTCTTCACAGGGTAATGCACAATATGTTCTTGCTGGTATGGATTCACTTATTGCTGTTGTAGATAAAAAACGAGCAGAGTTAGGTGCGGTTCAAAACCGTTTTCAATCTACTATTCGTAACCAATCGAATATTTCTGAAAACTTATCTGCTGCACGTTCTCGTATTAAAGACACTGATTTCGCGCAAGAAACAGCAAACTTGACTAAGATGCAGATTCTACAGCAAGCAAGTCAAACAATCTTAGGTCAAGCTAATCAGCGTCCACAGGCCGCATTAAGTTTACTAGGTTAATAACTTAAAGACTTTATAGTAAGTACTGACGGAAAAAGCAAAAGTGCCTTTGCTTAATGGGGTATTAACGAAGGCGCTACAAAATTTTGCTAGCGGAGGCTTTACATTCAAATAGTTCTAACATTGCTAGAACATATTAAATCAGATCGAAAACTATGCTATTAGTTTGTTCAGATCTAATCACTCTCAAATGTATCAAATTATAATGCCCGTAAAGGGCATTATTTTTGACGGCCATTTATTATATTTCTCCTCCTTTACTCTGGTTGATTTTAGACAAAGTCCTCGTTCAGGAGTGATCTTTATTCTTTGTATGTGTTTTCTAGATTAAAGTTGGCTTTAGGCTAATTTTTAAATTGACTGATTGCTTACCCCTAGGTGCAAGGTATTACTTATGTATCCACTTTATCTCCTCCATTTTTTGCATGAGGCAGTGGCTTAACGTTAGCAAATCAGAAGAGAGTGTAGGATGGCTTTATATATTAGATATCAATGTCAGTATTATTAATGGGCAAAGGTAACTTGCAAGGGGTTGTGGAGGAGTAGGTTTGTCTGTATTTAAAAGAGCATCCTCGGTTAAAAATCATGTGAAAGATGATGATTTCCCGGAGGAATCGGCGAACTTAGCCAAAAATAAGGCTCAAAAATATATTCTATGGCAGGCTGATTTTTGTTCCCAGGCGGTACCTAGTTTATTGCAGGGCAACTAAAATAGACGTTATTTAAAAATTAAAGCTAAATAAAGTTAAAGCTTTCTCTTTAATGGACGATAAAAGTCTTAGAGGACTAAAAATCCAGGACTCTAAATCGCGGATTATAACAGGGTAGGGGTATCCCGTTGTAATCTATCGAACTTTGAAGCGGAGGCTACTATGGCTTTATATGTAAATAGTAATGTGAGTTCTTTGAACGCACAAAGACAATTAAGTAACTCAAGCAATTCATTAGATACATCGTTTGAGCGTTTATCGTCTGGTATGCGTATCAATAGTGCAAAAGATGATGCTGCAGGTTTGCAGATTTCAAACCGTCTAACGTCGCAAGTTAATGGTTTGAATCAAGGTAACCGAAATGCTAATGACGGTATTTCACTTGCACAAACTGCTGAGGGTGCACTTGATGAAGTGACATCAATGTTTCAGCGAATTCGTACTTTGGCACAGCAAGCGTCCAATGGCTCGAATACGGATGAAGACCGTTTAGCTCTTCAAGAAGAAATCCGCTCATTATCTTCAGAGGTAAACCGTGTTGCAGAAGATACGACTTTCGGTGGTCAAAACTTATTAGACGGTACTTATGATGCTCAGTTCCAAGTAGGGGCAGATGCAGTACAGACTATTAGTTTTAGTATGCAAAATGTCGGTGGCTCTGCTACTGGTTCAATGTCAGCAAATAAAGGGTTTACACTTTCAGGCATTGCAGGCGTTGCCAGTAATGTCACGGGGAAAGGCTTAACTACTTTAGCCGCTGGTGTTTCCGAGATCGCTGGTTCAGCAATCGGTGCAACATCCGATTTTGCTACAAAATTCATCGCAACAAATATCAGTGTTTCAACTCAAACGAATGCGCAATACATCCTTGCTGGTATGGATTCGCTTATTGCTGTTGTAGATAAAAAACGAGCAGAGTTAGGTGCGGTTCAAAACCGTTTCCAATCCACTATTCGTAACCAGTCTAATATTTCTGAAAACTTATCTGCTGCACGTTCTCGTATTCAAGATACCGATTTCGCGCAAGAAACAGCTAACTTAACTAAGATGCAAATCTTACAGCAAGCTAGCCAAACAATTTTAAGCCAAGCAAATCAGCGACCACAGGCAGCGCTATCGTTATTAGGCTAATTGATTTGAACTATGATGGGCACATTTAGACTGAGCAAATAGTCTAAATGTGGCTTATAGTACTTATATACGTTTCTAGGATGCCGAAATGATTGATTTAAATTCTACGAATAAGACAATAGGTGGCTTAAGCACTGCAGCTAGCACTCTAACTAAAGAGCTAGTAAAGGAAGAAAAGCTTGAAAAAGGTACTGAATTAGTATCTAGAGAAGCTATTGATATTAATAGTGTGTCTGAGCTTGACGAGAAAGAGAAAGAAAGTTTATTTCTAGAGGTGAAAAAAACCTTGAAAAACTCAATGAATACATTCCTTTAACATCGACCAATTTAAAATTTGAGTTTGATGAGCAGGAGGATCTTCCAATTATTAAAGTACTTGATAAAAGTAATGATGAAGTGATACGAGAGATCCCAACAAAAGAGTTTAGGGAAATAGCTAAAGCTTTGGATGAATTTGCCGATAAATTAACTAACAAGGGTTTACTGTTTGATAAAACAGTTTAAATCGTTTCAGCTATTTAGGATTATATTATGCCTCTAATTACATCTGCGGGTATTGGTTCAGGCCTTGATTTAGAAAGTATTATTTCAGCTTCAGTAGATGCTGAAAATGTGCCTAAGATGAATGCCTTTGCAGCTAAGGATGAGGCGCTGCAGGTTGAATTATCCGCTATTGGTGAGGTTAAATCTGCGTTGTCTAAGTTACAAGACACGATAGAAAAGTTAGCAGACCCTGATAACTTTAATAAGCGTGTCGCCAATATAACCCAACCAACAAGTGATGACGGAGATTTGATTTCTGTTACACCTACTTCAGATATCTCACCAGGTGATTTTAAGATTGAAGTCGTTGAGATTGCCCAGGGTAGTCGAGCGGTTTCTGGTGATGGACTATTCGCCTCTAATGAGGACGTCGTTAGTGCCTCAGGAGGAACACTTACTTTTTCAGCCGGACCAGACAACACGTTTGATTTAACGATGGATGCGGGAGCAACACTTTCAGATCTACGTGATGCGATAAATGATTCTGACAGTAACTTTGGGGTTACGGCAAATATAATCAATACAGGTACAGAGTCAAAGCTTGTTTTAACCTCTACCGTTACTGGTACTGGAAACGATCTTGTTATTACGAATGATAATGATGAACTCGATAGTGTGTCGACTGTGGCTAACGGGGGGCGCTGGTGGTATTGGAATAGCCCCAGAAAACATCGCGAAGGATGCTGTAATAAAAGTTGACGGCATTACTATAACAAACGACACCAATACCTTTAAAGATGCTGTACAAGACATGACAATTACTGCTAAGCGAGCAAGTGTTGGTGGTGAAACAGCCAAGCTTTCCGTTGATTTTGACCGAGAGAGCGCTACGACGCTAGTTGATGAACTTATTACTAATTATAATAATGTCATTGGTCAGTTAGGATTTCAATCACGCGTTGGCAACCCTTTAAACAGTGATTCCACTATTCGTTCGTTGAGTTCGCAACTTGTTAATGTTTTGTCTACTAGCTTAACCGATGCAGGTCCTTTTGAAAGTATTTTTGATTTAGGGTTAGGCGTTGATAAAGAAGGGTATTTAGAAAAATCATCGTTAGTACGTAGTTTAAATGATGTATTAGATAATAACTTTGATGATATTGGTAATGCTTTTGCAGGTGAAAATGGTATAGCCACCAAGTTTGAAGCGTTACTGGATAATTACATAGATTCTGATGGCATCATGAAGCAACGTGAAGACAGCTTGAATGGACAAATCTCAGAATTAGAAGATGATGTCGAAAACCATCAGTACAGAATGGAATCTTTGGAAGCAAGGCTTCGAGAACAATATGCGGGGTTAGATGTGTTGCTTGCTCAAATGCAATCAACGCAAAGCTATTTAAGTGCACAATTAGCGAGTCTTCCTGGTTTTGTCAGTTCTAGTAATTAGTCACTTAAGCATTGAGAGCGGATGTAATTAGGTTTAATACAATGCTGTTTATTTGCAATTTCTTATCGAAAGGCATTATTGTGCAGCTAATAAAGTCGATGTGAGTAAAAACAGTCTCATAAAAATCATAAACACTTTAAGAAATATACACATGTCTAAAAATGATCTGCACAAAACTCAAGAGTCTTTAAATGAGATAGAAGAAACTCTCCATTCTATTTCCCAAAAAAAGCAAAACGAAGACGTTTTTGTAGAGAAAGCGAATCGTGTATTTGATAATAATATTCGAGCGTTTAGGAAATACTTCCCTGAGATAGCGGATAAGTTTATTTCCCATGAAACGGACAGTAAATTTAATTTGTTTTTAAATCCAAATGGCACAGCAAATTTTGTTGATTATGACACTGGGGTGCCAATATACAGTGATGATCCTCATGCTCAGTCTCAAGAGCAGATTGAAAATATGCTTAAGCACCCTATCATGGGAAAAGTAGATCAGAGCAAACTGGAATTAATAAAAAACGAAACAAACTTTATACATATCGATTTAATGGCCGGTATAGGGTCTATTTACAATGAGGCCCAGCGCGACTTAGATGAAGCGAAGAGTATTGCAGAGTATGTTCCGAGTGCCATTATTTTTGGTGTTGGGTTGGGTTATTATTTAGAAAGTTTTTTTAATAGCTTTAATGCCGCTTACATTAGTATTTTTGAGCCTAATGAAGATTATTTTTTTGCTAGTTTATTTACCTTTGATTGGGCTGACTTTCTTAAAAAGGTTGATGAATCAGGTAGCTATTTGTATTTTTCGATAGGTGTTCCTGAGCAAGAAATGTATGAGGCTCTTTACAGTCGGTCAAATGATATAGGCGCATTTAGTGTGGCCAGTGCCTTGTTTTTCCAGCACTACCCTTCTGAGGCGGTAAACAAATTAATTGCTGAATTTAAAGGGAATTTTCATCAGTTCTTTATGGGGTGGGGGTTTTTTGATGATGCGCTACTCAGTATTGCTCACACGGTAAATAATACTCAAAAGAATATTAATCTGTTAAAACCTACGGAAAAAATTGCAGACACATACAGCCATTATCCAATATTTATCGTTGCGAATGGCCCTTCCTTAGATAACGATATTGAAAATATTAAAAAGTTGAAAGAAAAGGTGATCATTGTTGCGTGCAACTCGGCAACGACAGCGTTGTTGAAGCAAGGTATAACACCTGACTTTCATGTAGCTCTTGAAAGGACAAAAGCAACAGAAGATTTCTTAAAAGCATTTATTCCCGAGCCGACGCGAAAGAAAATTAATTTGCTTGTTTTAAATGTCATGTATCCTAACGTTTTAGATTTATTTAGCTGGTGTGGCGTTGCCCTCAAAGGGAGTGAGGCTGGGACATCGCTATTCCATATCTCAGAATTTTTGAAAAATAACAGTATCACTGGCACGATAGGCTACAGTAATCCTTTAGTTGGTAATACAGCGCTGAGTTTTTTTGGCAGCATGGGGTTTAAAAATATTTACCTATTTGGTGCGGATAATGGTTATAAAGATCCGAACCATCATCATTCAAAAGGAAGTTATTATTATTCTGGTGAAGGTGAGACCATTCATGCACCATTAAAAATGGGTGGTGAGTTAGTTGTACCCGGTAACTTTGGTGGGAGTATCATTACTGACCACTTTATGCACACTGGTAAAGTACAAATGGAGCGTTTTTTAGAGTCTAAGTTAGATGCAGGAATAAGTTGCTTTAATTGTAGCGATGGTTCTGCAATCAAGGGCAGTATGCCTTTGAGATCGGATGATATATTACTAGAAGAGTTTAGCTTTTCCAAAAATACCGTAATTGATCATATAAAACATCAGCCTTTTTCAAAATTAGATAAAACGGTTGCTTTAACAGATTATTTAGATTTTGATGAGTTTGAGCAACTCTGTAATACAATGGTTGATATTCTTAATGAGCCAATCTTTAATAGAACAGAGGCGTTAAAACAGTTACTGAAAAGCTTAAGGTATTTGTTTTCATTTAAAAAACATCCTAGGTATACGCATCTTTATTTGTTACTTGAAGGTGAGTCACTTTACGTTACTTCAGTATTGATTTCATTACTTTATAATTTCGGTGATGAAACCAATATTATCCCTTATTACAATAAAGCGAAAAACCTTTGGACGGACTTTGTTGCTGATGCGCCACAGCAGTACAGAGATCGTTGGGATGAGCTAAGTGATTACAGCTTCGATTATTCAAAACCCTCGGTGAGCTAGTAAATAGGATGATTAAGAGTAAAAGGTTTACGCTTAAACGCTTAACCGAGGAGGACGCTTCAAACCGATATCTTGGCTGGTTTGAAGAGAGTAATACTAGTGCGTTTATTAGTTATACATCATCTTCAGTAAAGGCGTTAAAAGACTACATTACTACTAAAAATGCAGACCCAACATGTCTTTTGTTGGGTATTTTTGCCGATGAAGAACACATAGGCAATATAAAGTATGAACCTATAGATTTAGTAAGCAAGTCTGCCACCATGGGGATTTTATTGGGAGAAACTCAGTGGCGTGGAAAAGGGGTGGCGGCTGAAGTTATTTCTGCCAGCGCTAACTTTTTAGCCGCAAACCATGGGGTTGAGTGTATTTTACTTGGAGTAGATAAAAGTAATATTCCTGCAATCAATGCATATAAAAAAATTGGTTTTGAAATCACCGAACAAACTGAGCACGGTTTGTTTATGAGAAAGTCACTTCAATAAAAAACACCTATTCTCCCTAAGTCTTTTTTTAACGCTGCCGATAAGTTACTAGAGCGCAAGAAAAATCTCATTATAATGCCAAATAAATAATTTAAAATTATTATTTCTAAGGATACAAGATGTCATCAAAAAGCAATTCGGGTGCTGAGCTTTGGCAAAAAGCAAAAAAATCATTCCTGGCGGGAATCAGTTACTTTCTAAGCGTGCCGAAATGTTTTTACCTGATCAATGGCCTGCCTATTATAAAAAATCGAAGGGTTGTGAGGTTTGGGACTTAGATGACAATCATTACTATGACTTTTCTATCATGGGAATTGGAACCAGCTCTTTAGGTTATGCTAATAATGAAATTAATGATGCGGTGATAAGTTCCATCTCAAACGGATCGATGAGCAGCCTGAACTGTCATGAAGAGGTTGAGCTAGCTGAAAAATTGATTGAAATTCACCCTTGGGCTGGTGCTGCACGTTTTACTCGTACAGGTGGTGAATCTTGTGCGTTAGCGGTTCGAATAGCACGTGCTTATAGCAAAAAAGATGTGGTCGCATTTTGTGGATATCATGGTTGGCATGACTGGTATTTAGCGACGAATTTAACCGACGGTGAAAATTTAGATGAGCAATTATTACCAGGCTTAAAACCCGCAGGTGTTCCTAAACAATTGCAAAATACGGTTGTCCCTTTCAAAGAGGGCGATATCGAAGAATTTAAAGCGATTATAGACAAGTATGGAGATAATCTAGGGGTTGTGATGATGGAAGTTTTCCGTCATGGATTGCCAGATATTGCATTTTTAAAAGCAGTCAAAGCCCTTGCTGTTGAACATAATATTGTTATTATTTTTGATGAAATATCCTCTGGTTTTAGGCTCAATACGGGGGGGCTCATCTTTTAACATCGATAGAACCTGATATCTGTGTATTAGGTAAAGCACTCGGTAATGGTCACCCTATAGGTGCTATTATCGGCCGTTCTGAGGTAATGGATGCGGCGCAACAATCGTTTATAAGCAGTTCATATTGGACTGAACGGGTTGGTTTTACGGCGGCGTTAAAAACATTAGAAATATTTCAACGGGATAATGTACCAAAGCGTATAAATGAGATTGGTGCAAGGCTTAAGTCTCGCATTGAAAGTGTTGTTGCTCAAACCGAGTTTCATTTAAAAATTATAGGTATAGACAGTGTACCTATATTTATATTTCCAGGGGAAAATGCATTAGCATTAAAAACATTATTTACTCAAGAAATGCTTAAGAAAGGTTTTTTAGCGAGTAATGTCATTTACCTGTCTACCGCTCACACCGATGAACTTTGCGATAAGTACATTGATGCAATGAGAGACGTTTTTTTCTTTCTCCAACAAGCACTTGATAGTAAGACGGATATTGCAAGCTTAATTAACGGTCCTGTGTGCCATAGTGGCTTTCAAAGGTTAAATTAATGACGCGAGTATCTGCTTTTATTCAAGCAAGAATGGGGTCGTCAAGATTACCGGGAAAGGTTTTAAAAGAAATCAATGGAATTCCCGTCATTCTGCATATTGTTATGCGTTTAAAGCAATCAAGATATATTGATAATATTGTGTTACTCACCTCTTTTAATAAAGAAAATGATGAGCTTGTCGAATTAGCTAAACATCATAATATCAACGTTTTTAGGGGTTCTGAGGAAAATGTTTTAGAGCGGTTCCAACAAGCAAGCCAAGCGTTTCCATCAGAGCATATAATCAGAATTACAGGTGATTCGCCATTTGTCGATGCTGGTATATGCGATTTATTATTACAGGCGTACTTTAATAAACAAGTTGATTATGCTTTTTTAAGTGAGCGTTTTGCTGAGGGCGTTGATTGCGAAGTGTTTAGTTCTTCTATATTAGCTGCCTTAGACGCGAGTGTGCTTAGAGCTTCAGAGAGAGAGCATGTTACCTTGCATTTTTACGAGAATAAACGTAAACAGTTTTTTACTTATGAAATGGAAAATATAACTGACGATAGTCTCTATAGGTTCACATTGGATACGCTAGAAGATTGGCTGGTTATTAAAGAGTTAGCACGTTTTACCGATGATACTGTTAACATTAACTATCAATGCATTAAAGAATTAATGGATGCTCAACCCTACATTAAAGAGATTAATAGTAAAGTTGTTCGAAATGAAGGGTTGGTAATTTCATTACAAAATGAAGAGCAGTAAATGCGCTAGGGCTTATGATGAAAATTAATGATAAAACGATAGGCGAAAATAGTCCGTGTTACATCATTGCTGAAATGTCTGCTAACCATGGCGGAGATATAAATAAAGCAAAAAGATTAATCGCAGAAGCGAAATTAGCCGGTGCAGATGCAGTTAAGTTACAAACCTACACGGCAGATACCATTACATTAAATTGTACCAAGTCTGATTTTTGTTTACCTAGTGATAACCCCTGGCAGCAACATGTGTCGTTGTATTCCTTATACCAAAAAGCCTACACTCCTTGGGAGTGGCATCAAGCGCTTTACGAAGAAGCAAAGCGTTGCGATATCGATATCTTCTCCTCTCCATTTGATGAAACGGCCGTTGATTTACTTGAATCGTTAAATACGCCTGTTTATAAAATTGCTTCCCCAGAGATTACAGATATACCGCTTCTAAAATATGTAGCGGCAACAGGAAAACCGGTAATTCTATCAACGGGCATAGCGGAACTAGCGGATATAGAGCTCGCTGTAGAGACATTACGCAACAATGGTTGCACAAGCATTGCTATTTTAAAGTGCACCACGGCCTACCCGACACCATTAGAGGAATGCAACTTGGCCACTATTGATGATATTGCTAAGCGATTTAATTGTATTGCGGGTTTATCTGATCATACACAGGGCATTGTTTCGCCTATAGTGAGTGTGTCGCTTGGCGCAAAAATAATCGAAAAGCACTTTATTATTGATAAATCAGATGACTCGGTAGATGCTTTTTTCTCATTAGATAAAGATGAATTTTCGTTATTAGTAAAGTCGGTAAGGGATGCGGAAAAAGCAATTGGTGTTGTTAATTATGATATTACTGATTCGGCTAGAAAAAATATGCTTGCGAGGCGCTCGCTTTATTTTGCTAAAGATTTACCCGCGGGTCATATCATTACCAAACATGATATAAAATCGGTTCGACCAGGCTTTGGATTACATACAAAGCATTATGATGATGTGCTTGGGTTATCACTAAAAAGTAGTGTGGAGATAGGTGATAGAGTTAGCTTTGCATTGATGAATGAGTCAAGAGGCTAGCTATGAAAACGTGCGCTGTCGTCGGTGGTGGGATTTGTGGCATAACAGCAAGTATTTTATTACGTCGGTATTACGACCGCGTCGTATTAATAGAACAATCTAGCTCTCTGGGTGGACTCCTTAATTCGGTTACCGATGAAGCGGGTCACTTTTACGATCAAGGCACACATATACCAGCAAGTACGGGTATCAATGAAATAGATGAAATTTTATTTAATCACCCTCATTTTGAAACAAATTGGCACCCTTTAAACCCGCTTAAAACAGGCAATTATTTTGCTGGAAAATGGGATTTAGAAACGCAGACAATTGATGCCAGAAAGTTAGACTCGACTCTCTATACACAAGGTATAGGCGAGTTTATGTCACTCACTGAGTCTTCTGAAGCCGATAACATAGAACAATATTTGTGTGAGACCTTAGGTGTTGTCTTTTATCAATACCTCTCAAAGCCTATAATCAAGAAGCTTTATGGCAATGATGTATCCTTCAGCGATTTGGCAAAAACGACCAGCATAAATTATTTTGGAGCCATGAGAATAAAAGCGTTTAACGCATCGCTATCACGTGTGTTGAAGCAACACCCTGAATTTGATAAAAAGCTTGGGTTTCATAGTGCCGCTGAGTTTGAATCGCTTCTTACAGAGAGCGGTGTAAACCTACCGAGTTATTATTACCCTAATGATCCCAAAGGGGCGCAAATATGGATAGATGAGTTGCAGACAAAGGCTGAGTCTTTGGGGGTTGAAATACTATGCAATCGCCAAATTGTGGAGATAGAATCACAGAGTGACACAATTACCGCATTTAGCCTTAACGATGGTACTCATGTTGAATGTGATCTTTTATTTTGGAGTGCACCTCCTGTATTTGCATTAAAAGCAGCGCATTTACCGATCGCAAACTATAAACCTACCTTTAGAACGGCAAATATTTTACATTTCACTTTTGATAAGCAACCGCTAAATACAGAGTCTCATTATCTTTGGAATTGGGATTCTTGTTCTGATATTTTTAGAGTGACGCTTTATAATAATTTAAGAGTCAGTGATCAGTATCAGCTGTCTGCGGAGGTCTTAAGGTACAAATCACAACCTACCTATACCTTAGATCAAGGTATTGATGACCTTAAAGCGATGGGTCTAATAGACAGTGATACAAAAATGGTGAGCGGTTTTGTTCAAAAAATTGATAATACCTTTCCAGTGCCTACTCATGATTTTTGTAATGCAACACAGATGAATTATGAAACGCTAACAACCTCGTTTAAAAATATTATTGTATCTGGGAGATTTAGTGGCCGTTGTTGGTTGCTCTCTGATGTACTTGTGCTCGCTCATAAAGAATTAGAAGAGTATTGCGCCGTTGGCTAATTTTATTTTTTATTGCAATGGAACAAAACTAACAGGTTTTGGTCACTTATCAAGGTGTTTAAATATAGCTCGGGCTATCTCTTCAATAAAACATGACAGCCACATTTTATTTTTTGGTGAATTTGATCGTTTTTCTTGTGAACGTATCGCAAAATTTGGCTTTAAAGTGGCCAGTAAACACTTTGTGTTTGTTGATAATATGACCGTGATTGCTGACAGTTATCACCTTAGTTTCAGTTCATTGTTTGAGTTAAAGGCGACTGGCATTAATCTGTGTATTATTGATGATTTTGATCAATACAATTATGACTTTTTAGATCTAATTATCAACTTTAGGTTCAATGCTGAGACACTTTGTAATGTCACACCTGCGCATCGACTCGGACTGCGCTATTTTTCATTTGCAGAAGAGTTACGACCACTAAGACAGCGTCGCTTAGGCTTAGAGAGTATTAACACAAATAAGATAAAAACGATTTTAGTGTTTATTGGTGGTGACGACCGCTTTGATGTCGCCAACAAGGTAGTCCATGCTTTAGATAGGTTGCTAATAGATAAGGAAATTATTTTATTGGACAGACATACTCGTTCTATTTTTTTGAAAAATAATGCCTATAAATCGCTAGCGTTTATTGATGATATGTCTGTTGTCTATCAGCAAGCGGATCTTATTATTAATGGGGGAGGGCTTACCAAATATGAAGCTGGTTTTTGTCTTATACCAAATTGCGCTGTATCGCAAACCTATGAGCAACTCCAAGATACCTTAGAGCTTGCTAAGGCGCATTTAACGTTTGATTTAGGTCTTGCTGAAAGCGCAACGATAGAGAGCTTAGCAGAGAGTATAAGGCAATTTATGCACACAGAAATTAAGCTACAAAGAAATGCGATGAAGACGTTTTACAAACAAAACTCAACCGAACAATTAGCACAAGAAATTATAAAGGTATCCAATGAGTGAGTTTAATTCTAAACAAGCTGAATGGGATGAAATTGCACGTGTGAACCGTGACTTCAAAGCTCAGGTCGGGCGTCCTTTTGACGATGTCCTTTGGCAAGCCTTAAGCATTGACGTTGAACAAAAACTAATGCTGTCAGCGCATGCAAACAGCATCTTAGATGTGGGGTGTGGCAATGGATTACTGCTGTCTAAATTATTAAGCAAGTGTGCTCACTATGCTGGTATTGATTACTCTGAGGCGATGATTGGAGAAGCGAAAAAATTGCTCCCCGCAGGTACGTTTTATCAATCACAGGCAAGTCAGCTGCCTTTCGATGATAATGAGTTTGAAAGAGTGCTCAGCTACAGTATTTTTCACTACTTCCCAAGTTATCAATATGCACTCGACGTTATCAAAGAAATGATACGGGTATGTAAGCCTGGCGGTGTTATTTTGATCGGAGATATTTTAGATAATCGATTTGAACAGGATATAAAAAGTAATAGTAATTTAGAATATGAGAAGACAATTCCCTTGATTCATCGCTATTCTCAATGGCGTTTTTTCTCTTTTGAGCAATTAAAAAGTGATTTGCAACACCATGTTAATAAAGTTGAAATACTCACTCAGCCAGCTCATTTCCCATTATCGCAATATCGCAAGGACCTGAGGTTATGGGTGTAATTGAATTGCAGGAGCTTATTGCCACTTTATTTAGCCGTAAATATGCATTACTCACTCGTTCTGGTAGCTTTGCTCTAATAACGGCTATAAATGCTTCAAATGCACCTAAAGGTAGTTCCGTGATTATGCCTGCAAGTTGTTGCCCTATTGTTTTATTTGCGATTCAAATGGCTGGTTATAATGTTATTTTGGCGGATATTTCTTTATCTTCACTCTCTATGGAGGTCAGTGACATAGAGGAGGTTTTTGATGACACTGTTTCAGTTATTGTTGCTGTCCATGGGTATGGGCATTACTGCAAAATTGATGAAATTGTTGAGTTTGCGAAAAGTAACAATGTTGGGTTGATTGAAGATGCGTGTTTGGCGTATGGCGGTAGCTATCAGGGTAAAGCATTAGGCTGTTTTGGCGATTTCTCCATAGTTAGCTTTGGCTACGATAAGCCAATAGATAACCTATATGGTGGTGCTATTTTAATGAACAAGGAGTGTGATTATAACAATGCGAAGGTATTCTTAAGTGACAATAGCATGGCTCAATTCAATGACATGGAGCAATTAGCGAAATTAAAAAACCGCTTTTCAGGTTTTATAGAGGAAATACAAATACGCAAAAATAATGTCGCTTACCTGCAGGAGAATATCCGCAATCCGCTTTTCACAAAAGCAAACTATGATGATGAAGTCATCTATTGGCGATACCCTCTGCTTATAAAAAATAGAGCTTGTTTTCTTGCTAAGGCGAAGGAAGAAGGAATTGTATTTACTAAACATTATAAATCACTAGGTGAATTGCAAACCCACGGATACTACCCAAATGCCGCAGTGGTTGATGAGCAAATTATAAATTTATTTGTTCGCCCAGAAACGCCTAAAAAACAATTAATTGATATGGTAATGTTTATCAATGACTACCAAGACGAATAATGCTTTAAAAGCATATTATCAATTACTGTATAAAGAATATGGAGATAGCCATAAATCTGTGCAGCATGTGTCAAAAGAATCGCAAAATGTTCGCTTTGCGATTTTTTTAAGCATGATAGCCTCCAATAGCCGAGTGATTGATTTAGGCTGCGGGCTAGGTGATATGCTGTTATATCTTAGAGAAAACGGCTTTACTGGGGAGTATTTGGGTTATGATTTTGTCCCTGAATTTATAGACTCAGCTAAAAGTAAATTTGCTAACGATGGAAAAGCCGCGTTTGCTGTCTTTGATATCTATCAAAATGAATTAGCTCGGCATTACGATCATGTGCTTATAAGTGGTGTTTTTAATAATAAAATGAACGATAATGCCGGCTTTATGAATTTAGCCATCGCGAAAAGTTTCTCAAGTTGTAAAAAATCAGTGATTTTTAATGCGCTCTCAACCTATGTTGAATTTGAAGATACGTCTTTATTTTATGTCAACCCTATGAGCGTATTTGATGAATACAAGCGTAATTTAACGCCCTATATTCATTTAAAACATGATTATGTAACAAAACCAAATGGCTTTCCTTATGAATTTACTATGCAATTAAGCAAAGGGGTTGATGTATGATTCTAAGTGTTATGCAGCCGACGTATCTGCCTTGGCTTGGTTATTTTTCATTGATAGACAGTGCTGATACGTTTGTTTTTTTGGATAATGTTAAGCTTGAAAAAAGTGATTGGCATATTCGAAATAGAATCAAGACTAAGGATCAGGCATTGATGCTTAGTTGTCATGTAACCACACCAACAGGTCGGATGAATGCGACCATAGAAAATACCCCTTATATAAAAGCACATTCTTGGAAAAAGAAGCATCTTCGCAGCATTGTCGAAAATTATAATAAAACTCCATACTTTAATGAGTTATCTCCAATCCTCGCTCGTATTTATGCTCAAGAGGGTTTAGACACTGTTGCTCAATTTAATATGGCTTTAATCAAGGCGCTAATGGCTTATATGGAGATTTCAACACCGGTCTTTGCTGCGTCTGACTTATTCGGTATCTCAGGTGTCAAGGATGAACGCCTTGTCAGTATTTGCCAAACCTTACATTGCGATCATTATTTATCGCCATTAGGTGCTAGAGCATATATTGAAGAAAATAGCCCAGGTGGTGAGCTTGTGAAACACAATATTGAGGTGTTTTATCAGAATTTTGAACATCCAGAATATATTCAACAAAAAGGGGAGTTTATTTCGCATCTAAGTGCTGTTGATTGTTTATTCAATATGGGTCCAAAGAAGACCTTAGAACTGATTAGACAAGCAACAAAATCGCCAATATATTATAGCGACCTGTCAGGTTAGCTTCCAATTTGCCGGGTTTACGAAACGCTCATCTTCTAAATTGAATTCATCGAAATCCACGTCTTGAATGTTATTTTCTAAGCTAGATAAAATCTCTTCAAGTTGAGCCGCATTATTAACTCCGATGACTATTTTATCTATTTCTTTTATATTACAAACGTAATTAATTGCCAATGAAAGGGGGGTAATGTTAAGTCTTTTTGATACTTTGTGTAAGTTTATCAGTTGCGTTTTTATTGGATTAAAATATCTTGGCCAAGTGCCTTCAGACATCAGTATTAAACCTTGCAAGAATGCAGAACGAGTATGGATTTCTATATTTGAGGCTTTGAGTTTTTTTAAGGTGTGTGTTCTTAAAAAACGTTGGTCATATATATTTGCAGGTATTTGAATCAAATCAGTAAAATTGAGCACATTTTGGTTTACCTGTTTGGGTGAGTAGAGAGACAGACCAACTTTATTAACAAGTCCTGTTTGCTTTAAATAGGTTAGGGCATTCGCGGCTTCAGGATAATGATTAAAATCCTCTGAATTATGCAGTAATAGACCGTAAATTGATTCTTGTTTTAAATCGTTGAGTGTCTGACTAAAGCAATCCAAAACGCAGTCAAATACTTTTTCATTGGATGCGATAGGTTTAATTTTACTAATTATATTAAAGGGGGTTAAATCTTGTCTTCCCAGTGCGGATTCTGCGTCTCCATAAGCCGCTGCCGTGTCTATTGTTGCGATGCCTTTGCTATGAGCAAGTCTAAGGATCTTATCTACCTCATCTAATTGTGTTTTTCCAAGAGTATTACTTACCCCATAATTAACGCCAAACTGGACAGAACCAAGAGCTAACTTCATAAGACTTTGAGCACAGCGTCAATGACTTTACTTTGTTCTTCTTTAGTCATTAAAGGGTAAAGTGGAATTGTTATTGCCTCGTTATAATAGCGCTCTGCGTTTGGAAAATCCCCGTAATTAAATCCAAGCTTTTTATAATACGGTTGCAAATGAATAGGAATATAATGAAGGTGGCTCATTATTCCTTGCTCACGAAGTTGACAGATCAACGCCTTATGATGCTCTTTATCAGAGTTCATTAAACGGACAATGTATAAATGGTAGCTTGAATAACAGTCTTGCGTTTGTTTTAAGTGAATAACGGGTAAGTCTTTAAATTCATGATTATAGCGTAAGGCTAATTCATTACGTTTTGAGACAAATGCATCGAGTTTACTTATCTGGCTGAGACCTAATGCGGCATGCAAATCCGTCATTCGATAATTAAAGCCGAGTTCGATTTGCTGATAATACCAAGGGCCGTGACTTAGCTCGGTCATTTCAGCTTGATCTGATGTGAGGCCATGACTTCGTAATCGTGTTAAGCGTTTTGCCAGTACTGAATTATTGGTGACGGCCATACCGCCTTCTGCCGAGGTGATAATTTTTACTGGATGAAAACTGAATACGCAAATATCCGAAAATTCACAACAACCTACAGGCGTATTTTGATATTTTGCTCCAATAGCATGGGAGGCATCTTCAATAATCTTGAAGCCGTAATGTTCTGCAAGTTTATGAATCGCTTGCATATCACAAGATTGACCAGCTAGATGAACAGGAATTACCACTTTGGGTAATTGGTTTTCTTGTTCAGCCAACACCAGTTTTTTTTCAAGTTCATGAATCGACATATTGCCACTGGCTAAGTCAATATCAACAAAATCAATTTTCGCTCCGCAATATAAAGCACAGTTTGCTGAAGCGACAAAGGAAATAGGGGATGTCCAAACGATGTCATTTTTACCCACATCGAGGGCTAAGCACGCTATATGTAAAGCAGAGGTTGCGCTATTAACCGCAACCGCATGATTAACACCACAATAATGCGCCACGGCTTGTTCGAAAGCGGGTACTTTTGGACCTTGAGTGAGCCAGTCCGATTTTAATACGTCAATGACGGCATCAATATCGTCTTGGCTAATGGATTGTTTACCGTATGGAATCATCTATCGTCTACTGTTTTAAAGCAATGCTTGAATATTGAAATTTTTGATTTCATCAAGTGTCATGTAATCTGGGTTACTTAATGAATTATATTCAAACCCCTGTTGTACTTTTTGGCCTTTTTCTCCTATCCCATTAACAGTAAAGTCATTACTTCTACTACTAAATTTTATACCAGGAGCGATTAAAAAGTGGTCTTGGTATTCGTAAGTCTCAAAGCATAAATCGGCTGGACACATCACCTCATGTAATTTTTCTCCAGGACGTATACCAACAATTTTAATGGGTAAATCCGGCGCCATTGCTTTCGCTAAATCAGCAATACGAATCGAAGGGATTTTTGGTACGAAAATTTCACCGCCCAGCATTCTCTCAAAATTCGTTAAAACAAAGTCAACACCTTGCTGTAAACTGATCCAGAAACGCGTCATTTCGGCGTGAGTAATTGGGATATGATCACGGCCTTGATCAATGAATTTTTGGAAAATAGGCACAACGGAACCGCGAGAACAAACTACATTACCATAGCGTACCACTGAGAACGTGGTTCGACTGCCTCCAGCAATGTTGTTCGCGGCTACAAATAGTTTGTCTGACGCCAATTTGGTCGCGCCGTATAAATTAATTGGATTGGCGGCTTTATCGGTAGAAAGGGCGATTACTTTTTCAACGTTATTTTCTAGAGCGGCATCGATAACATTTTCAGCGCCATTAATGTTTGTTTTTATACATTCCATAGGATTGTATTCAGCTGCTGGAACTTGTTTTAGTGCGGCGGCATGAATAACGTAATCAACACCATTCATAGCACGACATAAGCGGTCTTTATCACGGACATCGCCTATAAAATAACGCATACAAGGTTGGTCAAAATCTTGTTGCATTTCGAATTGCTTGAGTTCATCTCGAGAAAAAATAATGATCTTTTTAGGTTTATAGCGCTCCAGCAGAGTTTTTACATATTTTTTTCCGAATGAGCCGGTACCACCGGTGATTAAAATGGTTTTGTTATCGAACATAGTGCTACCTAAATTGTTTATTAATGGTGTTGTGTGACACGCAAATGTGATTTTTAATACACCTATCAATACTTTAACCACTAAGCTAGCAAAGTGCCAAGTTAATTTAGTTTTACGAGGTCACAAAGTACGAAACTTATAACATCCAGTTATAAATTGAGCTCTTATGTGTCTGAGGTTGTGGGTGATTCATTTATATTACACATGCTATTTGGTTTATTTAAGATATTGATCATTTAGATGGGCAATTATCTAAATGATCGTTTACCATCCCTGTTGCTTGCATGTAAGCATAACAAATAGTGGGGCCAAAAAATTTAAAGCCGCGCTTTTTCATATCTTTTGAGATGATTGTTGCTAAGTCAGTTACCGCTGGGACTTCCGCCAATGTTTTAAAATGGTTCACAATGGGGACGCCATTGGTATGTTGCCAGTAATAGTTGCTGAAACTACCACATTCATCGACGATTTTTAAAAACGCTTGGGCATTCGTAATGGTGGCTTTGATTTTTAACAGGTTTCTGACAATGCTTGGATCTTGCATTAGATGCTCAATATCACCTGCTGTCATTTGACTGACTTTGACGGCGTCAAAATTATGGAATGCCTTGGCATAACCGGCTCTTTTTTCAAAATCGTGATCCAGCTAAGGCCTGCTTGAGCACTTTCTAGTACAATGAACTCAAACAGAGTTTGATCATCGTAAACCGCTTTTCCCCATTCATTATCATGGTAGGCGATATATTCTGGCGTTCCAAGACACCAGCCACAGCGTTGATCAGACATAAAGAACCTTTATTTTAAAATAGTAAATAAACCTAATATTGAATGGCACTCTAATATTAGGTGTTTGATACTAGCAAAAAATGGGTGCTTTACGACTACTCTTTTTCTTCTTTTAGTTGGGTGGGTTTGATATGAACTTAAATGGCGATCTTTTTCCCTTAGGCCTACTTTGGTTTACAAATTTTTTCATGGTTATTATTGCTATTTTAGTGTGGCGCCAACAACCCTGGAAAACGTTAATCGGTAATACTGATTTACAACATCGCTTTTTAGCGGCTTGTTTGGTGCTGACTTTGGTTTGGTTAGTGAATATCGATTTAAGTCTTGGGGTAGCCATCCATTTTTTGGGCATTACAACCATTACCTTGATGTTTGGTTGGGCGTTGGCCTTGGTCATTGCTTTTGTTGCTCAACTAGGCTTTTTGATATTGGGTATTGATCAGTTAGACAGTTTTGCCTTGAATTTATTACTAAGTGGTGTGTTACCTATTTGGGTAACATGGCGTTGGCATCGATTTGTTGAAAGCTTTCATTCAAACAACCCTTTTATTTTTATCATGGGAACGGGTTTTGTTGGTTGTTTACTTGGTTGCTTAGCGGTAAGCGGGGTGGGAGTATGTCTGTTACTTTTGGGAGGTCAGTTCGAATTTGGTCGTGAAACATGGGAATATGTGGCTTTTCTCCCTTTGTTTATTATTCCCGAAGCCGTGATAAACGGTATGTTTATTTCTGGGTTTAGTATCCTACACCCTCATTGGATGATTACTTTTGATGATGAACGCTTTTTTAAAGCGCCACCCGCAAACGAAATGATTTTAGATGAGCAAGCATTGCCAGAGTCAATGGATATTGATAAACAAGAAACTTCGTCTGATCGAGAAGAAGACAAAGATCCCGATGCCGCTTACAGACCACCTGCATCATGGCATAAAGCGGATGACAATAAGAAACATGAGGATGAGTAATGTCAAAAAAAAGTCTACCTACTCCAGTTGAATTTACGCCAAAATATAATCAGTCGGATGTTGAGATAATTAAAGAAGAGGCCTTGTATAATGGCTTCTTTAAAATGAAAAAGGTGACCTTGAAGCATCGTCTATTCAATGGTGGCTGGAGTGGCAATATAGAGCGAGAAATGATGGTTCGGGGCGATGCCGTTTGTGTGCTTCTATATGACCCTAGGAAGGATAAAGTACTCTTAATTGAACAGTTCCGAGCTTGTGCTGTTAAGCATGTGTCTCCTTGGTTGCTTGAATTAGTTGCGGGTATGGTGGAAGACGGCGAGTCTAATGAAGAGGTTGCCCGACGAGAATCTCTTGAAGAAGCTGGAGTGGAAGTGCTGCGTTTAGAATGGATGTTAAACTTCGTTCCTTCACCCGGTGGGTTAGTTGAATACCTAAAGATGTATGTTGGTGAGTTTGATTCCAATAAAGTGAACCTAGAAAAATCCTACGGTTTACAAGGTGAAAATGAAGACATTCGCTTGCATTTATTTGATGCGGATGTCGCAATCGCTTTGTTAAAAACAAACATTGATAATGCCAGTACCATTATGGGATTACAGTGGTTGGCATTGAATAAACAAGATCTGCGGGCAAGGTGGCTTGCTTAGCGTTATACTAGGGTTCATACAGTAGAGATAAATTAAAACAGAGAGAGGATTAATGCGGCAAAGTTATGTGCCTGACTTAAGTAATTTACAGTTGCTTGGCGAATTAAACTATCGTCGAGTAGGTAAACTTATGCGTACCCAAGAAGATCAAGCGGAATGGCTTTTTGAAGTTCATTCTGCTGGTGCTCAAGAGAGTCGCTTAAGTCTTACTTTGGTCAGCGAGAGTCAATATACTAGCGAACTGAAATTAGAGTTTGGTCATCTTGGTGAAACCGCATTGCTGTTTGATCCTAAGGTAAGTATGACGGTTCGGCTGTATCATGACGTGGGCTTAGCTGAAATTACGGATGGTCATCGTCAGTACCAGGGGAGTTACCCTTATCCTAACGATGCCATGCTTCATAAAGATGAAAAATTTAGGCTAAATCAACAGTTATCTGATTTGTTAGAACTGTGCCTTAAGCATGGTCATAGGCGTATCAATTCATTCGATTTTCAACACGCCTAATATTCAGTTTATGGAAATGACATGCCTTATTTAATGTATTTACACGGTTTTAATAGTTCAGAGCGTTCTTTCAAATCAAACTGCATTCATGATCGATTAAAAAAGCTGGGATTATCGAACTCATACTTAATGCCAAGGCTTTCATGGGAACCAAATCAAGCCATTATTCAAGCCAGTAGGCTAATAGAGTCTCACTTGTCAGAGGGTATTACCTTAGTCGGTAGTTCATTAGGTGGATTCTACGCCGGTTATCTTGCAGAAAAATACGCGATTAATGCTATTTTGGTCAATCCTGCCGTATCAGCACATGAATTATTGGTTGATTATTTAGGCGATCAAGTTAATCCCTATACCCAAGAAGAGTATCAATTGACAACAGAACATATTGCTCAACTGGAAAAACTTGATGCTCCTATGACCTCTGTGGAACGATATTGGCTAATGCTGCAAGAAGGTGATGAAGTACTAGATTATTCTAAAGCGCTCAGTAAATACCCTGATGTACGCCTAACATTAGAGCCTTTAGGGGACCATAGTTTTGTTAATTTTGAACGTCACATCAATAACATACTGACCTTTTCAAAATTACTATAAAGCCTTTTTTTGGAATGCTACACTGATTTCATTCCATTTATTATCAAATTAATTTTTTAAGAAGAGAATCATGTCTGCTAAAAATTATAATGCGGATTCCATTGAAGTTTTAAGCGGTTTAGAACCGGTTCAAAAACGTCCTGGAATGTACACTGATACAACACGTCCTAACCATTTAGCGCAGGAGGTGATTGATAACTCTGTCGATGAAGCGCTTGCTGGGCATGCAGACCGTATAGAAATTACTTTGTTAAAAGACGGAGTATTAAGTGTTGAGGATAATGGTCGCGGTATGCCAGTTGATATACACGCGGAAGAAGGGATTTCTGGAGTTGAGCTTATTCTGACAAAACTGCATGCTGGCGGTAAATTTTCCGGAGATAATTATCAGTTTTCCGGTGGTTTACACGGTGTTGGGGTATCCGTTGTTAATGCGCTCTCAACTCAATTGGATGTGTGGGTAAAACGTGACGGTAAACTGCATCACATTGCTTTTGCTGATGGGTTTAAAACTTCAGATTTAACCGAAGTAGGTACAGTAGGAAAAAAATACGGGCACTAAAGTCCAGTTTAAAGCAGACCCTAAGTACTTCGATTCAAGTAAATACTCCATTAGTCGCTTGAAGCACTTATTAAAGGCTAAAGCGGTATTATGTCCGGGGTTGCATGTTGTCTTTGTTGATCAGACCGGCAGTGTTGAAGAAACAGAAGAGTGGTTTTTTCAAGATGGTTTGAAAGATTATTTAGCTCAGGCGAATGCGGGCTTTGTCCTATTGCCTGATGAGCCTTTTATGGGAGGATTAACGGAAAAAACTCAGGGTGTGGATTGGGCTGTCCAATGGTTGCCCGAAGGTGGTGAATTGGTGACAGAAAGCTATGTTAACCTCATTCCAACCGCGCAAGGTGGTACCCATGTTAATGGGTTGCGTACAGGGCTTCTAGAAGCCATTAGAGAGTTTTGTGATTTTCGCAGCTTGTTGCCGCGAGGCGTGAAATTAACCGCTGAGGATGTCTGGGATCGATGCAGTTATGTGTTATCCGCCAAGATTCAAGAGCCGCAATTCTCTGGTCAAACAAAAGAAAGATTGTCTTCTCGTCAAATTGTGGCGTTTATTTCGGCAACGGTTAAAGATGCATTCAGTCTTTGGTTAAATAAACATGTTGATGACGGACAAAAGATTGCTGAGCTAGTGATTAATAGTGCTCAAAAGCGTATGCGAGCGAGCAAAAAGGTCGTTCGTAAAAAAATAACTCAAGGTCCAGCACTACCTGGAAAACTGGCTGACTGTGTTGGACAGGACTCATCAAGGGGAGAGTTATTTTTAGTCGAAGGTGATTCTGCGGGTGGTTCTGCAAAACAAGCCCGAGATAGAGAGTTTCAGGCTATTATGCCCTTGAGAGGTAAGATTCTGAATTCTTGGGAAGTGGATTCCTCTGAGGTATTGGCATCCCAAGAAATTCATGATATTTCGGTCGCTTTAGGTATTGATCCTGGCGTCGATGACTTGTCATCCTTGCGTTATGGCAAAGTGTGTATCTTAGCGGATGCGGATTCGGATGGTTTGCATATTGCGACTTTGTTGTGTGCGCTGTTTGTTAAGCACTTTCCTTACTTGGTTAAGGCGGGTCATGTCTTTGTTGCTATGCCCCCTCTTTATCGTATTGATGTAGCTAAAGAAGTCTATTACGCTCTAGATGAAGAAGAAAAAGAAATTACTCTACATAAGATCGCGACTGAGCATAAGCGCTCAACGCCAAATGTACAGCGATTCAAAGGTCTAGGTGAAATGAACCCTTCACAGCTAAGAGAAACGACTATGGCTCCGGACACTCGTCGCCTGATTCAACTAACCATGGAAGACGCTCCTGATACCAATGAGCTTCTTGATAAACTCCTGTCTAAAAAGCGCGCTGGAGATCGTAAGTCCTGGTTAGAAACCTATGGAAACCTAGCCATCGTAGATTAATCATATTAAGACGGCTTTAAGAACGAATCGAGGAAAAAATAGGCATTCTTTGCTTTAGTCATTGTTGATATTAGACCATCCGCCTAGTATGCCTGCTCTATTATAAAGTTAGTCTTTAGGGAAAATTTCATGGGGATTTTTGATCGAGTTGGACAGCTAGTTAGAAGTCAACCTGCTACATCAAAAGCGTTGGCTCCTGAATCTAATCAACAAATGTTAGAGGCGCATTTGAGTAGTTTATTGGCGAGTCTATTAACCATGGCTTGGTTTGTTGAGGCTAGGGATCCTTATACTGGGGGTCATCTCTGGAGGGTATCTCGCTTTGCTTTATTATTAGCCGAAACGTCAGGACTTAATAAAGCGCAAGCCGCTCAAATAAGTTTGGGTGGTTTTCTGCACGATTTAGGAAAAATCGGTATTCCGGATGCTATTTTAGGTAAAACAAGTCGCTTAACCGATGACGAGTATGATGTTATTAAAACGCATCCTGAGATGGGTTTTAGAATGTTAGGCGGCCACCCTTTAGCTGATTTTGTTAAGGATGCGGTCTTGCTGCATCATGAGCGACCTGATGGTAAGGGTTACCCAAGAGGGTTATTGGAGGATGAAATTCCGTTAATGGCGAAAATTGTGGGCTTGTGTGATGCTTTTGACGCGATGACCAGCAGCCGACCTTATCGTTCAGGTATGCCTATTGAAAAAGCACTTTCTATTATTGAATCTAATCTCGGGACTCAGTTTGATGCTAAGTTAGGTAGTTTGTTTATCGATTTAGGAAGGCAAAAACAACTTGATTTAATCGTTGGCTATAGTGATGACGGGATTCCTTTAGAGCAGTGTCAGGCATGTGGTCTGACGTTAGTGATTCATAAAGAGCACAAAGCAGGGGATCATCTTTTTTGTCGTCAATGTACGGGCGAATTTGTGTTAGATGATGTAAATGGTAGCTTATCCCCCATTGCAACGGGCCGCAGAGGAAGTGCAAGCGATTTGGAGCCACATTTAGATCAGCAACTTATCGCTAATACGGTAAAACAATCTATTGCGGCCATGCCAATAACGGATTTAACTCAAGCGGTTATGAGTAACTTTAAGAGTTCATAATAATAGGATGACTGTATGGGGTTTCTAAAAATAGTAATGTTAAAGCAGAATGTTTTAGCGGCGCTTAAAATCTCTTTATTTGTAGGGACTGTGTTGAATCTAATTAATCAAGGGCCAGGTGTTTATGAGGGCGGCACTGTTTCTTGGTTCCATCTCTTCATGAATTACTTTGTGCCTTTTTGCGTTTCAAGCTACAGTGCGGCGAAAAACCAATTATCGTCTAAATGAAGCCTATAAATACGCTATTTATATTTTTAAACATAAAGATCCTTCCCATGAAAACTATGTTAAACATAGCTTCATGAGAGAGGAATGTCTTGCTGTTTTATTGATTAATCATCATCTTCGTTTGCTGCTTTTATGCGTTCTAGTCGAGACTCTTCTTCTGCAATAGCCGCTTGAATTTCGGCCAAAACATCATCAACATTCGCGTTCGTTTCATCTTCTACGAATAGACCCGTCAATTCAGAGTCAGCGGTTAAATCACCCGATTGATACAAAGCCCAAATTTCCTTAGCATATTTCGTTTGCTTTAGATCTGGAGCAAACCGAGCATAGTAATCGGTTATTTTATCTACATCTCTTGTAAGCATCCATTGCGCATTATTATTGCCAGACGCGTCAACAACTTGTGGGAGGTCTATAATAACAGGGCCGTATTCATCGACTAAAACATTAAACTCTGACAAATCACCATGTATCAGTCCAACACTCAGCATTCTCACTATGTATTGCATCATTACCTGATGGTCTTCTATAGCTTGAGCTGCATCCATGGTGACATCATCTAATCGTGGTGCAACGTGCCCATCTTCATCTGTAATGAGCTCCATTAATAGAACGCCATCAATACAGCCAAATGTCTCTGGAACACGAACACCCGCTTCCAATAATTTTTTTAAGGCATCAACTTCGGTGTTATGCCAAGCGGCTTCTTGTTGAGAGCGACCATATTTAGAGCCTTTCTCCATCGCTCTTGAGCGACGACTATTTTTGACTTTTCTCCCTTCTTGATATTGTACGGCATTTTTAAAACTACGTTGGGCGGCGTCTTTGTATACCTTTGCACAACGTATTTTATCGCCGCAGCGAACAACATAAACTGTGGCTTCTTTGCCACTCATAAGGCGACTAATGACTTCGTCTATTAGGCCATCTTCGACTAGTGGTTGTATTCGATTTGGTACTTTCATGGGGTCCTTATACCTTACATTTAAGACAACATTATGATTCTATTGTTACTTATATGCGTTTAGTGAAACACTGTTTTACAGTGTGATAACCAGCTAATACCAGTCCACTTGTTACAGCAATGGTGTGTACATCCGTTGCTGAGGTTAATCCTATTAGCGTACTTGAATTGTACGTTGTAAACCAAGGCTGTATTTGTGAAAAAATGGTTAATAAGATAAACCCATTTATTACCTTGTCTATGACTAAACAGCGTACCGCACAATAGCTATATAAACCATACAAGATACTCGAAAAACCAAGATAATATTCGAATGAATAATAAAAAAATATATAAAAATTAGTGATTAAGAGAATAAACGTCAATGCACTAATAATTGATTTTACGGTAAGAATTTGTAGACCAAGATGAGAATGTCTAGAAACGTCTTTTTTAAAGAGGAAGTAAAAAATGACTAAACCAAAAAGGTTTAGTATTAAGTGCTCCCATGACCAATGTGTGAAGTGCCCTGTTACGAATCTCCAAAGCTGTTCTGGCTTTGATTTAGAGAAGGTGAGGAGGGCTTTCCATTTGTTGGTATAGGGAGCACAAACACAAAATAAAAAAATAACACCAAGGATTAACCAAGAAAAATGGTCTTCTGTTGGCTTATTTATTTTTATCATCCTATTTTGGGTAATTAAAGTCAGGTCAATGGGTTACCTCTTGCCTTTATTTGGTTGTTGTGACTTGAAGCGCAAAATAAATCCCAACCCTATTAGAAATAGCAGTGATGTGCTTCCTGATTTTGAGTTAGAAAAGTCAAACGGTGTTTGATTTCCTTCATCCGTAATTTGTTTATTCAAATTTATACTGGCTGTCGACATAGTAAAGAAGCGTTGATCACTGCATTGTAATATTATGCGGCTATTTGGTGCACTGTAATCAGATGGAATAAGGACGGTAGTCTGTCCATCGTTAAGTGTATTCCGCTCTAAAAATAAATCGCTGAAACTGGCTCCGTTATCTAAAGACATTAAAATATCAACGTGACTACACATAACCGGGGATAGGTCCGTGTTGGCAACATCCCATTCTATAGTATGAGTCTGCCCCGTATCCCATTCACTATTGGCACTAGGCTGTGTTATGCGAAAAGGTCCTGATTGCGCATCTACTGTGACATTGACATCATCATAAGATGTACCAAAAGCTTGATTATTTGAATTGGTGGCTATTTGTCTTGCCGTTACTCTAAAGGTAAGTACACGTGAGGTTGTTGGGTATGATTCACCAATCGTTAGTGTGCTATTGGCTATGCTGGATAACTTTGGAAGATAACGAGTAGGAGATTCGGAAGGAGGGTATGAACGAAAAAGTATCCCTTCAGGAGAAGCTGTGTCTAAGTTGAGTTGCTCCCAAGTATATGTAAGTAGGTCATTATCACTGTCACTGGCCGTACTTTTCAATATGAAAGGCGTATTCGCTGGAATGGTAAAGTCTTTACCTGCATCAATAACTGCCTGGGAATTGTTGGATGGTGTTGATGTTCCGCATTGGCCATTGCCTGAAGAAATGTAATTGGTTATTTGTTCTATAGAGTGTGAATGAAAGTAGTTGTCTGAAGCGTTTTGTAGATTATCTACACCACAGCTACCAGCATAGCTCATAAGAGTTGAACCACTGCCTGGTTCATAAGCTGATCCATGACTAATCTGGTTAACACATTCATTTACGGTACTGCTAAATGTATGTTCTGCGCCAAATTGATGGCCTATTTCATGAGCAACAATGGAGAAAAAAGTGCTATTACTCATTGGCGTATCGATACCAGAAAACCCTTCACCTTTAACATTGGTAGAACAAACAGATCCTAGGTTGGCTCGCCCTGCAATACCCGACTCTGCTTGTGTTGATAAAAGGTGACCAATATCATAAGCATCATTACCCACCGTTTGATCAATAAATGCTTGATTGATGCTTAAGTCCAAAGAGGAGTTACTATAGAATGGGTCATTACTTTCTTGAGTGATGATGAGTTCATCTTGTCGTCCAATTAGCTCGAGTTTTATATTTAAGTCACGTTGAAAAACAAGGTTCAGTCGATTCACTAATGTGCTAATTTCTTCTAATGCGGCCGTTTTAGGGTCAACAAAGTAATTATTGATTTGTGAGCTGTGAAACTGAGTGTACTTATAGCTGGCCGTCATAGCTAAACGAAAAGTTCTTAATTCATCTGATGACCTTCCTCTTGCGTGCGCTAATAAGGTATCTGTGAATTCTGGGGTTATGACTTCGTCAATAAAATTTTGAGATGGGGAAGTGGATTCATTTGAGTAATAACTGATGTATTCCGAGTTATAGCTATCTGGTTTTGGATCAATAAATACAAGTTTACCATCATGCTGGAACATTCCTCTAAAGCCTTGGCCTGAGATATCAAAGCGCCCAATATTTTTTGGGTCATTAATATCTACGCCTTTAAACGTCAGCATATTTGGGTATTTTGCTAATAGTTCGTCTGCAGCAATAGATGAAATGATAAATCGATAGGTTGAAAACTCACCATTAGGTAAAGGGATTTCTATATCTTTATATGAGTTTTCACTGCCTTTTAAAGAAAATAAGCTGACTTTTAGAGATTCTAAATCTACTGTTAATGAAAGGTCTTGTTGTTGCTGCGTCGATGATTTTAGTGTGTTGGGTGGATCTAATATTATGTTTTCAGGTTCGGAACGCAGTCTCGCTTGATTTTGAAGCGTTTCTACTGATGTTAATCTGTCCTCAATAGTCCAGAAGTTTTGTGCGGATGCCATATTTGAAATGGCAAGGGTAAGCAAAGCGATCCATGTTTTCATTGAGGGTAACCTTAGTAATGCATGTTATAATTTCAGTAGTTTATGTAGGGTAAAGGACTTTTATGGTTCTTGAAAGTATTGAGTGAGTATTATATGAAAGATAAATCTGTTTCTGAAAATGAGCTGAATGGAACGGCTCTATATGATCGGTTGGATTTCTTTTTGTCTAACTTTGGTACAGACCGGTCAATTACGTGTGTTTCAGAATTAGATGGCTTTTTGACTTCATTAGCTTGTGCTGATAATGCGCTTTTACCGGAAGTGTGGTTGCCTGCGATCTGGGGATCTGATGCAGATCAACCGACATGGGAAACCATTGAGCAACAGGACGAATATCTGCATTTAGTTTTTGTTATGTATGTAGAGACCATGGATACGATTGTCAGTGGTCAATGTCAACCTATTTTTATGGAATACGATAATGAAGAAAGTTCAGAGTTATTGGTAGAAGAATGGTGTGTTGGCTTTATGAGAGGGGCGTTATTATCGGGAGTGAACTATCGTAATGAAAAATCATTCACAGATGAAGTGTTGGCTCCAATGCGCTTATTTGGTACCGAAAAGGGGTGGAAAAAGCTAGAAACCATGAATAAAGAAGAAATTCGATTCTGGCAAGAAAATATTCAACCTTGTGTTATTCGTTTAGCACAAAGTAGCCACCCTGAAATAAAGTTCACTACAGACCCCATAGAAAATTCCGTTATCCATTAAGTAGAAGATAAATAGAGCGGTTTACAAAAAAGTAAGATCCGCTCTGTTTAAAAGTGTATTCAGCTTAGCTGTGTTGTTCAATAAACTCTTCGCTTAAGTACAATTCCTCATTGCTGTTTACTTGCACATCTCTTTGTAAGATATTTTTAGCAATTTCTTTAGCCTCATCTAAAGAGTGCATTTCATAAGTGCCGCATTGATATTCATTTAGCTCCGGAATATCTTCTTTTGCCGCCACCTTTAATACATCTTCCATGGCGGCTTTCCATGAACTTGCGACTTTCTCTTCTGTAGGCGTTCCGATTAAGCTCATGTAGAAACCAGTACGGCAGCCCATTGGCGAGATATCAATGATTTCAACCTGATCGCCATTTAAATGATCACGCATAAAGCCTGCAAATAAATGTTCTAAAGTATGGATGCCTTTTTCTGAAAGGATCTCTTCATTCGGGACGCAAAAACGCAAATCAAAAACGGTAATTTGGTCACCGCTTGGCGTCGCCATAGATTTGGCAACACGAACGGCAGGTGCATGCATACGTGTATGGTCTACTCGAAAACTGTCTAGTAATGGCATAATAAAGCTCCTTTAAATAGGGAAATAGAGGTTGTTATCAATAGCGTTCTTGTCGCCATTGTACGCTAAACTTCTGAATTAATAGAGGCCGAGATTAATTTAGTTGATTGAAAATGTTCCCAAAGATAGGCAACCGTCAGTGCAACCGCAGCGAATAACATACCCAAACCAATTTGATAGGCAATGACTAAGCAAGCAGATAAAGAAAGGCAAGAAAGCAGTTTCAGTTTTCCATTAAATAACTTCCATGAAGCAATTGTTGCTAACAAGTAAATAATTAGGAAGGTGCCATTTGTCATTTCGATTAACCACGAGAGCTCTAAATTTAATATTTCAGTTGCGACAGTGGAAAGTAAACAGACAGCACAAACCAACACTATGCCTCTGCCAGGAGAGCCATATTTGTTTAAGGTTTTAAAATAACTCGGCATGGCTTTTTTATTTGAAAGGGCCTGTACCATTCTCCCAAAACCTAATATGTAAATAGCGGTATTCGCAAACGAAATTAAAAAGGCGCCGGCTGAAAACCATTTACTGGCGGTTAACCCCATCAGCTTTTCAACGAGTAAGGCAATGGATTGACTGTCTTGCATTTCAGAACCATACGTATGGTGCCAACTGATCAGTAAGACGAGAGTTAAATAAGTGAGAACGACTACAGTAATGCCGCCCAGCATGGCAATAGGAAAATCTTTTGCTGGATTCTTGAACTCGGCACCCATGTGCGCCATAACTTCTATTCCGAGAAAACACCAAAAAACCACACTGACAGCGGATAGCGCTTGTTGCCATTCAGGGATAGATAGCGGGGTATGAATGGTTTCTGTGGAGGCCATTATATTACCTTGGAAGGCCAGTAAAATAACCGCCATTACCATTACAACAGCAATCATGGTTTGGATTTTTGCCGAAGTTTGAATTCCGATAATACCAAACAACAGTAATCCAATAATGGTTACGACACTTAGAGTCAGTACCCATTCTCCAGATAAATTCAACACAATGGCTAAATAATAAGCACAGACTTTGATGGCGACACTAGGCCCTACTAATAAGATGCTTAAAAATAACCAACCAACGGCTTTTTCAGCTGTTTCTCCAAAGGCTTGACCAATATAATGAGATGCACCACCTGAAGAAGGAAACCGCGAACCTAATAATGCAAATACGATGGCAATGGGGATAATAATTAGTACGGTTATTAACCAACTGTAAAAGGCGAAATTGCCTGCCTCGGTAACGGACATAGCCGGTAAAACCATTAACCCTGTTCCGACAAAGGTTGTTATGGTCATCGCTATTCCCTGCCATGGCCCAAGTGTCTTTTTGAATTCATTCATGTTGGATATGTTCTCATTTTGTGTCAATCTGATGGAATAAAGATAAGGCATTTTGACATAGATAGCGCCTAGCAATATGACGGAAATCTCCGTGATATTGACTCTTAAAAAGTGATTCTGCTGGAGTATGATAAATTCTAATGAAATTGGATAGTTTTGATAAAAAAATAATGGCTTTGCTGGTTGATGATGCCCGTTTATCGATATCTGATATTAGTCGGACGATTAGCCTTTCACGGTCGGCTGTGGCAGAAAGGTTAAAGCGATTAGAGGAGAGTGGTACGATTGCTGGTTATCACGCCAAAATTGCGGAAAAATCAAATGGTAAAGTGAGCGCCTACTTTGCTATGACTTTTTCACCCTTATCATGTGACTTACTCGTGGCGCCTTTAATGGCTGTTCCAGAGGTAAAACTCGCTCATTCAATTAGTGGTGATGTGGATTTGATGGTCTTTGTAGAGGCGGAGTCTATGAGTCGATTAAATGCCATTAGGGAGAGCTTTGATCATTTACCGAATGTTCAAAAAATCATTACTCATATGGTGCTCATACCTCGAATTGAGAGGTAACTTATAATCAACTTTATAACAAGCCAATGGGAAACTAAATGGATAGGATTAATCTTAGCTTACTAAAAGCATTATCAGAAAATGCACGCATGTCTTATGCTGAACTGGGGAAAAGAGTGCATTTGTCTGCACCTGCAGTGGCAGAAAGAATTAAGAAATTAGAAGAAAAGGGCGTGATTACGGGTTATAGGCCGAATTTCAATTTAGAAAAAATGGGTATACCCATAACGGCTTTAGTTGAGTGCCAAGTGTATCGTACAAAAGAAAGAGAGTTTAAGTCTCTTATAATGACATTGGATGAAGTGATTGAGTGCTACAACGTAACAGGTCCACAGGCGTTTGTTCTGAAAGTGGGAGTGACCTCTATGTCGTCATTAGATTACCTTCTAGAGCGTTTAATAGATTTGAGTGATACGAATACAAAAATGATCATGTCGATGCCGATTAATGAAAACATGCCTAAAAATATAGAGAAAGTTACTGAGATCACAGACAGCTAACACTTCGTTCTTGGCCTTAGCTGCCTGTATTTTTTGTCTTTTAGCTTGTTGTGGTTACCGCAGTTGCAAGGGTATTCTTTTTCTGTGGCCATTGACTGATGATCATCCCCAGCAAGATAAATGCGCATCCCACATACGCTTTGGCACTGAGGATTTCGCCCATAAATAGCCATCCTCCAATGACAGCAAAGACGGATTCTGTAGAAAGTATCAATGCACTAATGCTGGCAGATACTTTTTTCTGACCAATAATTTGTAACGTGTAAGCAATACTGGAGGAGGCGACACCAGCATACAGTAGAGGTAACCACGCCGCTTTAAAGTCTTCGATACTATTATCTTCCAAAGCCGACGCAGCAATAATAGATAGCAAGGCGGTAATAATACATTGAATAATGGAAAGCGGAATGGCGGGTAAATGGCGAGAGTAATAACCAATGACGAGGACATGGGATGCCCAAAACATTGCCCCAATAAACTCTAATGCGTCCCCGTAATTAATTTTAAATCCGGGTTCAATTGTTAGAATATAAAAACCGACGATCGCAACAGCAATGCCAAGCCACGCTTTACGAGTGGTTTTTTGTGATAGCAACAGCCCAAAAATGGGGACAAGAACTATATATAAGCTGGTGATAAAACCAGCGTTACCGGCTGAAGTGTATAAAAGGCCAATTTGTTGAAGGCTAGACCCTATGAATAAGACAACACCGGCGACAGAGCCAACGATGAGCAGTTTCTTAAATTGGTAACTTTGTTTACTTGGAAAAAGAAAAAGTAATGGGATTAACGCGCATGAAGCCATGGCGAAACGAGCGGCGTTAAAGCTGTATGGGCCTAAATTTTCCATTCCTGCACTTTGAGCGACAAAAGCAAATCCCCAGATGATCGCGGTGCACCAAAGCATAATATGTGAAATAGACATGTTAAAAAAATCCTAAAAGGTGAATGTTATTTTTCATAAATTGTATGCAAAGATTGTATTATGATGAAGTGGAGGTCCTTGTTTAAAACGGAAGAAATCTTATGAAAACAGTGTTATTTATCTTTTATACTTTCGAAAAATAAGTCTTAGAGTTGCAGCTGTTCTTAGCGAGTGTTATTTGTATCTGATAAGCTCGGTGAACATGGCAACCTCGAGCACGTGCATGACGTATTTTTCTATATAAGAGATATTTGCGAATTTCTCTGTTTACTGCTTGAATAGTGCCCAAAACCGTATCATCTTGAAAGTGAGGAGTATCGTCTGAGGCGAGTTAATTTAAAAGATTTTTTCTCATCTTCTTTAACATCTGAAAATACGCTCTTCTCTTTGTCCTTGATGGGGATTCTGTTAGGAGGTATCAGTGCCTTAGCGATGGGAGGACTGTATTGGATTATTCACTTACCAGCCAGTTTATTCATGGGAGGAGATATTGAAGGCTTTGAACAGCTTTCTACAATAGAGCGTTTCTTTTTCCCTATTATTTCTACATTGCTTCTTATCATAATGACTTTCATTGTGTCACCAAGTGCGCAAAAAGTGGGGGTGGTCTTTGTGATCGAAAGATTAAATAACCATCAAGGCAACTTACCTTTTGTTAATTCCATCGTGCAATTTTTTGCAGCGGCTATTTGTTTAGCTGGTGGATTGTCTATAGGTAAAGAGGGGCCTGCGGTTCATATTGGAGCCACTTTTGGCAGTTTTTTAGCTCGTAAGGCTAAGTTACCTGTTACCAGTGTTGAGGTGCTAGTTGCTTGCGGTATTGCCGGCGCCATATCGGCGTTATTTCAAACGCCTTTAGCTGGCGTTCTATTTGCACTTGAAGTGGTGCTTCTTGAGTATCGGCTAAGTTATATTCTGCCGGTGTTGCTCGCTTCGGTGGCCGCTTCCTTAATGAGTGGTTGGTTGCTGGGAGAATTAGTTCTATTTAGTTTTGCGAATATAGACTTGCCAAATTTTTCTTTCAATGTGTATTTTGCTTGTGTACTGCTGGCTTTGGTTATTGTTCTATTCTCATTTTCTTTCTATCGAATACAAAAAGCACTGTGGTTGTTTTCTCATTGGCACTTTGCTGTGCGTTTTGCATGTGTTGGCCTTATTACGGCTTGCTTAGGGGGATTGTTCCCTGAAGTACTTGGATCGGGCTTTGATTCGCTGTCAATACTATTAGATGGCGGAACCTTATTGACGCCATTATTTATTATTCTTTTACTTAAACTCTTACTTACCGGATTATGTATTGGCTTGGGTATTCCTGGTGGAATGATTGGTCCAACGTTTTTAATAGGTGGGCTGGCTGGTGTTCAGGTTGCCTTATTAGTTGATACCGGAATACCATTTAATATTGCGATTCCATTATTTGCTTTGATTGGTATGTCGGCAATGATGGCCGCGACTTTTCAGGCACCTCTAACGGCTTTGATCGCTATTATTGAAATAACGAATCGATCAGAAATTATGTTACCTGCTATGATGGTAATTGGTTTATCTTGCTTGATTATTCGAGTTGTATTTCAGCAACAATCTCTTTTTGCAGAGCGATTACATTATATGGGCTTAGAGTCTCAACTTAGTTCTTCTGTGCGCTTCTTAAGGCATCATTCGATTGATAAAATTTCTGCTCCAATATTACTCATTGAGCGATACTCTAGCGTCGAACAGGTACAAGATTTACGTTCAACTATGGTAGACTATGTCGCTGTAAAGCATAGTAATGATCAATTTAAAGTTGTTCGCCGTAATCAGTTATTAAAAGAATTTGAGACATTAGCGCTAGGACCTCAGTCTTGGATAACAGAACGAGATGGAGAAATTTTACTTGATCTAGAGCGAATGGTTGATTTTCAGACCATTCAAATAGTAGCTATTCCTGATTCTTTAGAGACTATGTTGAAGTGGTTTAATGAACATCAGATTGAACACGCTTTGATCCAATTGCCAAAAACAAAGCAGTTGGAAGTCGTTGAAAAGTCAAAATTATACCATTCACTTTTATCGAGATAGTTGTATGTTGTTTTTATGGGTTAAAGCGTTTCATTTAATCGCTGTTATATGTTGGTTTGCCGGGTTATTTTATTTACCCCGTCTTTTTGTTTACCACGCATCCAGTGATGACGCTATCAGTAAGGAACGCTTTAAAGTGATGGAACGTAAGCTTTATCGTGGGATAATGACGCCATCTGCTATCGCTGTTTTAGGGCTGGGGATTTGGCTAGTTTCTTTTAATGCAAGTTATTATATGAGTTCTGGCTGGTTTCATGCCAAGCTAACGTTAGTTTTCTTATTGTTTGGTTATCACCACGCTTGTGGAAGGTTACTGAAAAAATTTGCATTGGATCAAAACACTCGCAGCCATGTTTTTTATCGTTGGTTTAACGAGGTCCCTGTTGCTATTTTAATTTTAATTGTCATTTTAGTTATTGTTAGACCGTTTTAACATTATTCAGTCGTGGTTATTTTTATGAGTCGATCAGAAGCATTATTCGCAAGAGCACAACATCGAATTCCTGGAGGAGTCAATTCTCCAGTACGAGCATTTAAAGGTGTTGGTGGTACACCAATATTTTTTCATAAAGCGCAGGGCGCTTATATTTATGATGAAGATGAGCAGCGTTATGTAGATTATGTCGGATCTTGGGGGCCTATGATTATTGGTCATTCTCATCCTAAGGTGCTTGATGCAATCAGAACACAAATGGATTTAGGGTTGAGTTTTGGTGCGCCAACAGAAGTTGAGATTACCATGGCTGAAAAAGTGTGCGAACTGGTTCCTTCCATGGAAATGGTAAGAATGGTGAATTCTGGAACAGAAGCAACGATGAGTGCGATTAGATTGGCTCGAGGTTTCACTGGCCGAGATAAAATTGTGAAATTTGAAGGCTGCTATCATGGTCATTCTGATTCATTGTTAGTTAAAGCGGGTTCTGGTGCCCTGACATTAGGGGTGCCTAATTCCCCAGGTGTTCCTGCTGACTTAGCAAAACATACAATTACACTTCAATACAATGATATCGACGAAGTGAAGCAATGTTTTCAAGAGGTTGGTAATGATATTGCTTGTATTATTGTGGAGCCTGTTGCTGGCAATATGAATTGCATTCCTCCTGTGGAGGGCTTTCTTGAGACGTTAAGAGAGGTTTGTGACTCATCAGGCGCCTTGTTGATTTTTGATGAAGTGATGACGGGGTTTCGAGTTGCTTTAGGTGGAGCGCAGGAAAAATATGGTATTACTCCAGATTTAACTACGCTAGGAAAAGTCATTGGTGCAGGTATGCCTGTTGGAGCTTTTGGTGGTAAACGTGAAGTGATGGAGCATATATCTCCTTTAGGTCCTGTTTATCAAGCAGGTACCTTGTCGGGTAACCCTATTGCAATGGTTGCCGGACTTGCGGCTCTAGATATTATTAGCGAACCAGAATTTCATACAGAGTTAGATAGAAAAGCGAAATACCTTGTTGATGGGCTTCTTAAGGCTGCTGAAAGAGTCGGTATACCATTCCATGCTGTGAATGCTGGAGGTATGTTTGGTTTCTTTTTTACAGAGTCTAATGCTATAACGTCGTTTAAAGAAATGATGTCATGCGATATTGAACGTTTTAAACTGTTCTTCCATTTTATGTTGGAAGAGGGCGTATATTTGGCTCCAGCCGCTTATGAGGCAGGGTTTATTTCTCAGGCCCATACCAAAGATGATATTGACTTTACTTTGATGGCCGCTGAGCGCTCTTTCAAAAAAATTCAATCTTTAGAAAATACTAAATAGGAAGAGAGAATCTATATGTCAATTGAAGATAATGATCCTATTCCAGATGTAGAAGTTGAAATAGAGGCGGATATGACGACTCGTAAGCAGCCTCGTAAAGGGGTATACCTACTGCCTAATATATTTACAACTGCAGCTTTGTTTTCTGGTTTTTACTCCATAATTGCGGCAATGAATGGCGATTTTATTCAGGCAGCATCCGCTATCTTTATCGCGGGTATTTTGGATGCATTAGATGGGCGTGTTGCACGTTTAACACATACGGAAAGCGCTTTCGGTGCTGAGTATGACTCTCTATCCGATATGGTCTCTTTTGGTATTGCTCCTGCATTAGTGGCTTTTTCTTGGTGTCTAGCACCATTAGGGAAGGTTGGCTGGATAGCGGCTTTTATTTATGCTGTTGGCGCCGCATTAAGGCTTGCTCGTTTTAATACTATGCTGGGTGTTGAAGAAAAGCGTTATTTTACTGGATTACCTAGTCCTGCGGCGGCGGCCATAGTAGCCGGAGTAATTTGGGCGGCGAATGAAACGGGTATATCAGGTATGGATCTTGCTCCTGTTATGGCTATCTTAGTACCTATTACTGGGTTACTGATGGTAAGTAATATTAAATACCGTAGTTTTAAAGATTTAGACCTTAAAGGTCGAGTGCCATTTGTTGTGCTATTGAGTGCTGTTTTAGTATTGGTTCTGGTTGCTTTGGAGCCAGCGATTGTTCTTATGGGCATTTTTGTCTTATATGGTGCATCTGGCATTTTAGGAATTTTCTTTAAATATTTTAGATAATCCAATGCCGCTTTAAAAAAGGAGCCCTTACTTAAACTTAAAAGTAAGGGCTCTTTTTTTTGTGATTGGAACCCTTTTGCTTTTGTCATGTCTACTAACTTACTAGCAAGGAGTAAAACATGATTATTAAAATGAAAAAAGCATCGGACTGTTTAGATAATGAAGTTACAGATCAATCTATTTACCTGAATAGAAGGCAGTTTATTCAGGCGTCGTCTGTGGCGGCTTTAGGGTTAGGGTCTTCTTCTTTGTGGTCGAAAGAGAGTGGTAATAACCTAGCTGTTCCTGAGTCATTGCAGCCAGCATTTAAAAAAATCATTGAAACGCCTTATGGGGTTGGTGAAAAGGCGGCTCCTTTTGATGTGGCATCAACATACAACAATTTTTACGAGTTTGGTTATGGAAAGGGCGACCCAGCAAGTAATGCTGCCGCTTTAAAAACTGATCCATGGAATATAGTCGTTGAAGGCGAAGCGGATATTACCGGCACTTTTGCTCTTGAAGATATCATTAATGAAAATCAACTTGAAGAGCGAATATATAGATTGAGATGCGTAGAGGCGTGGTCGATGGTCGTTCCTTGGGTTGGTATTTCTTTAGCGACAGTGTTGAAAAAGTTTAAACCAAATTCAAAAGCGAAATATGTATATTTTGAAACACTTCATGACCCGGAACAAATGCCAGGGCAAAGAGGTGGCAATATAAAGTGGCCTTATCGAGAAGGGTTGAGGATAGATGAAGCCATGAATGAACTGGCATTCTTAGCGGTAGGGATGTATGGCCGTGTTCTTCCGAATCAAAATGGGGCACCAATTAGATTGGTAGTTCCATGGAAATATGGTTTTAAGAGCATTAAGTCGATCGTGAAAATCCGCTTTGTAGAAGAAATGCCGGAAACAACGTGGAAAATGCTTGCTCCGCAAGAGTACGGTTTTTATGCCAATGTAAACCCTGGTGTTGATCACCCTCGCTGGACTCAAAAGCAAGAGCGTAGATTGCCAGGTGGTATCTTATTCCCTAATGTCATTGAAACTCGAATGTTTAATGGATATTCAGAAGAAGTTGCAAGCCTGTACTCAGGTATGAATTTAGTGAAGAACTATTAAGTCGGAATAGGATAGGGTGTATGTGGGATAGAAAAGAAAAGCCGATTGTATTCGTCATTTTTTGTTTGCCTTTGATTTGGCTTTTGTACTCACTGTTCTCTGCTAGATACTTTCCTGATCCTGCTGAACCTTTTATGACGCTAAGCGGTATATGGTCGGCTATTTTTATTAGCTTGACATTGAGCTTATCCATTTTAGCAAAAATCCCTAAACTAAAAGTCATATCAAGATACAGGCGGTTTATTGGACTGACGGCTTTTTGGTATAGTGCACTTCACTTACTGGCGTATTTAGTGCTGCATGCTGGCTTTAGTTGGGTTTGGATTAGTGAGGATGTTTTTAAAAGGCCTTACATCTATGTTGGCGTAGCAGCATTTTTAATTATGCTGGTACTAGCTCTAACTAGCTCAAAGAGAATAATTAAAAAATTAGGTAAAAAATGGAAGACTGTCCACCGTTTTCTCTACCTAGCGAGTCTCTTTGTGATTGCACATTTATGGTGGCAGGTAAAAAGTAACCCTGAAATCGCCATTTGGTTGACTTTGATTGTCATAATTCCATTAGTAATTAGGCTAAAAGAAACTTTTTTAAATAAAATGAAAAAAAGGTTGCACTAAATCTGTAGATCCTTAATATACGCCCTCGCTGACACGGACAACCACTCAGAACAACGAGTAAGCGTCCAACAAGAAAAACAACACAGTTTGTTCTTCTTGTGCTTATTTTAGTTAGCACGCTCTTTAAAATAGTTAATCAGATAATTTGTGTGGGCGCTCGCTGGAGACTTCGAAAATATTTTGAAGTCTTACGAGAGTCCAAACACTTTCAATTCGTTCATGTTTGTTTGATTTATCAAACAAACATGTAAGTTTAGTTAGAGTTAAATTTGAGTAAGCACGCTGATTTATCAGCAAAAGATCTTAAACTGAAGAGTTTGATCATGGCTCAGATTGAACGCTGGCGGCAGGCTTAACACATGCAAGTCGAGCGGAAACGATGTAGCTTGCTACAGGCGTCGAGCGGCGGACGGGTGAGTAACGCGTAGGAATCTGCCTAGTAGTGGGGGACAACATGTGGAAACGCATGCTAATACCGCATAATCCCTACGGGGGAAAGGAGGGGATCTTCGGACCTTTCGCTATTAGATGAGCCTGCGTGAGATTAGCTAGTTGGTAGGGTAAAGGCCTACCAAGGCGACGATCTCTAGCTGGTCTGAGAGGATGACCAGCCACACTGGGACTGAGACACGGCCCAGACTCCTACGGGAGGCAGCAGTGGGGAATATTGGACAATGGGCGCAAGCCTGATCCAGCCATGCCGCGTGTGTGAAGAAGGCCTTAGGGTTGTAAAGCACTTTCAGAGGGGAGGAAAGGTAATTGATTAATACTCGATTGCTGTGACGTTACCCTCAGAAGAAGCACCGGCTAACTCTGTGCCAGCAGCCGCGGTAATACAGAGGGTGCAAGCGTTAATCGGAATTACTGGGCGTAAAGCGCGCGTAGGTGGTTTGTTAAGTCGGATGTGAAAGCCCAGGGCTCAACCTTGGAATGGCACCCGATACTGGCAGGCTAGAGTACGATAGAGGAGTGTGGAATTTCCTGTGTAGCGGTGAAATGCGTAGATATAGGAAGGAACATCAGTGGCGAAGGCGACACTCTGGATTGATACTGACACTGAGGTGCGAAAGCGTGGGGAGCAAACAGGATTAGATACCCTGGTAGTCCACGCCGTAAACGATGTCTACTAGCCGTTGGGTTGTAATGACTTAGTGGCGAAGCTAACGCGATAAGTAGACCGCCTGGGGAGTACGGCCGCAAGGTTAAAACTCAAATGAATTGACGGGGGCCCGCACAAGCGGTGGAGCATGTGGTTTAATTCGACGCAACGCGAAGAACCTTACCTACTCTTGACATCCAGTGAATCCGAAAGAGATTTTGGAGTGCCTTCGGGAGCACTGAGACAGGTGCTGCATGGCTGTCGTCAGCTCGTGTTGTGAAATGTTGGGTTAAGTCCCGTAACGAGCGCAACCCTTATCCTTATTTGCCAGCACTTCGGGTGGGAACTTTAAGGAGACTGCCGGTGACAAACCGGAGGAAGGTGGGGACGACGTCAAGTCATCATGGCCCTTACGAGTAGGGCTACACACGTGCTACAATGGCGCATACAGAGGGCTGCGAACTAGCGATAGTAAGCGAATCCCACAAAGTGCGTCGTAGTCCGGATTGGAGTCTGCAACTCGACTCCATGAAGTCGGAATCGCTAGTAATCGTGAATCAGAATGTCACGGTGAATACGTTCCCGGGCCTTGTACACACCGCCCGTCACACCATGGGAGTTGATTGCTCCAGAAGTAGCTAGCTTAACCTTTCGAGGAGGGCGGTTACCACGGAGTGGTCAATGACTGGGGTGAAGTCGTAACAAGGTAGCCCTAGGGGAACCTGGGGCTGGATCACCTCCTTAAACGATACGAAGCTCTGGTGAGCGTTCACACAAATTATCTGATGACTAATTTATAGAGAAGCACAGAAGTTTAGAATCAATTGATTCTTGTGTATTTGGGTCTGTAGCTCAGTTGGTTAGAGCGCACCCCTGATAAGGGTGAGGTCGGCCGTTCAAATCGGCCCAGACCCACCAAATTCTATTAAAACAAGGTTTTAATAGAATGGCCAAATACACAAAGTAATACCAATATGGGGCTATAGCTCAGCTGGGAGAGCGCCTGCTTTGCACGCAGGAGGTCTGCGGTTCGATCCCGCATAGCTCCACCATTATTTATTACTTAACTCAATACGTATCCTAGCGTATGACTTCTGTTGCTAACAATCTGGTCAAAGCCTTAAGCAAGACATTAACCACTAAATAATTCATTGCGATTATTTATGCATTCTTATGCGTTAATTTCTGACTTAGTGTTTTGCACTAAACTTGCTCTTTAACAATGTGACTTTTTGAAATAGACGATAATCAAGCGTCAAACCGGTGGAAAGCATCTTTCTCTTTATTGAGAATAACCTGGATGACTTTCTAAATCGTAAAATCCAGTGATGACACAAAAGCATCGTTGGTATGTGATCTGAGTGTTGTTTTGATACTGACTTTTCTTTTAGAAAAGTGAGGGATTAAAAAACTACTTTGGGTTATATGGTCAAGTGACCAAGCGTGCACGGTGGATGCCTTGGCAGTCAGAGGCGATGAAGGACGTGGTAATCTGCGATAAGGTTCGGGGAGTTGATAAACAAACTTTGATCCGAACATTTCCGAATGGGGAAACCCACCCGCTTGCGGGTATCATTAAGTGAATACATAGCTTAATGAGGCGAACTCGGGGAACTGAAACATCTAAGTACCCGAAGGAAAAGAAATCAACCGAGATTCCCTAAGTAGCGGCGAGCGAAAGGGGATTAGCCCTTAAGTTGATTTGGTGTTAGTAGAACAAGCTGGAAAGCTTGGCCGTAGAGAGTGAAAGCCTCGTATACGAAAACACCTTTTCAATGAAAACGAGTAGGACGGGACACGTGGTATCCTGTCTGAACATGGGGGGACCATCCTCCAAGGCTAAATACTCCTGACTGACCGATAGTGTACCAGTACCGTGAGGGAAAGGCGAAAAGAACCCCGGCGAGGGGAGTGAAATAGAACCTGAAACCGTGTACGTACAAGCAGTGGGAGCGGACTTAGTTCCGTGACTGCGTACCTTTTGTATAATGGGTCAACGACTTATTTTCAGTAGCAAGGTTAACCATTTAGGGGAGCCGTAGAGAAATCGAGTCTTAATAGGGCGTTTAGTTGCTGGGAATAGACCCGAAACCGGGCGATCTATCCATGAGCAGGTTGAAGG
>NZ_JAPUBN010000012.1 GCF_026966905.1 Marinomonas phaeophyticola
CGTAACTTGATAATGTAACTTTTGAAAAGGTTACATTATCAAAATGGAACAGCTGTTATTTTTTCTCTAGTTTTTTATAACGTTGATCGATTATGTAGTATTGCTCACCATTTTTTGCAGTGAAGTTACCTGATAAATAACCAATGCTTTCCAGTTTACGAATGCCTGCTTTGATCTTACGGTTTGCTTCTTTTTTTGTTGTCTCGAGACGCAAGCGATCTCTTAAGCGTTCAAACGATACTGGGTGAGGCTTGTTGGGGAGCGAAGTGAAATATAAATACAAACATTGTGCTACTTCTGCTCGGGGTAGCTTTTCCAATATTCGTAAATTAACCAATACTTGATAATCTAAACAATAAAGATCCCATAGAGTTTCATCAGCCATCAATTCGACTAAATCTTCTTCACCATCGTACATTGCACGTAATAACATACCGGTATGGACTGCCTTTACCGTGTTTTTTCGGCGAAATGAAAGACTCTGGCTTTGAATTCGCTCTAAAGATTCACCGATTTGACGTCTTAAGTTTTTATCGAATCGACGGCTCGGATAACCACAATCTTTTGCAAACTCAGCAAATGATATCCTGACTGTATTCGATGAGTAACCAAGTTTACTGAAAACTAATACAATACCGCACCAGACTTTAAAATCAGTTTCGATATTGAGGCGTTGACCTCTAACTGTAACTGAGTCATACCCTTCTCTTTTGCATAAATCTAGGTGTACGAGGTCTTGGCTTAAGTCTTGAGATTTGATATCACTGATATTCGTTCTACGCCCCACAGGCGTAAAAACTCCTGTTCTAAGAAGAACATTAGGCTGAACGCTTGCATTGCTGTTAATTGTCAGCAGATGTTTACTATTGCTATAAAGTAATTCCGTATTGGCGCTAGGTAATGGCTTGTCTAATGTTTCCATATATCCCACTTCTTTTTAACCCAATTAGAGTACACCATGAAACCCATTTAGAATACGCCTAATTATGGTTTAACATGGTTACTTGATTTCCTAGTAGCGTACTGCACATTTTTATCTATAAATCTTTTTCAAATTCAAATCTCTATTTGCCTAGACTTCTGACTTATTGATATTTTTTGATAAAGGACGTTTACCCACTCGGCATACACCATTGGCTCTTTTTTGAACGGTAAAAAGATGCTTTAAGAGTGTTAATACAGTTAAAATCGGTGATATGTATAGGTATTTGATGAGTCGAAATTATGATTATTTATTTGTGGATAAGAAAATAATAATATTGTGCAGGTGAAGGTGTTTGGCTCTAAATGTTTGTTTTTATTTATTTATTTTTTTATTTTACAATTTAGCCATTATGGATAGAACCCAATTAGCATACACCATTTACCCAATTAGAATACACCGTTTACCCAATTAGAATACACCGTTTACCCAATTAGAATACACCGTTTACCCAATCAGAATACACCGTTTACCCAATCAGAATACACCTTGATAGGCTGTATCCTTTGGTGTGCAAGGGCTACAGCCCACCTTGGATCTATTAGGATCTATTAGGATCTAATAAGGATCTTATTGGATCTGAACTGTGGACAAATCTAAATTTCATCGATTAAGAACCCTTCTTGGGGGGCTTGCCCCCCGCCAGCCCTTCCCTCGCTACGCTCGTTTCCGGCATCCCCCAAATAATGCCTCGCCATTTCCTGCCGTTGGCAGGGGCGAGAGCGAAAGAACGAACCGGAAGGGTTCGCTTTGCCTTCGGCCGTTAGCCTGTGTTTGGAATTGAACTTTGGTTTAAAAGCATGTTGCTTCGCAACTGTCTGGCAGAAATACGAAGTCAAAACCAAAGCTAAGGGCTCTAAATGAAGATTTGAGGAGTTTTCAGCCAAAAAACGTGGACTTGTGAGGCTTGAATCAAGAAAGGGGCTTAAAACGCTTTTTATAGCCTCTGAGCACTTACCGATTAGCGAAGTCTATCGGCAAGTGAGAAGTGGCTAATTCTTTACTTTGGCAGTTTCAAATACAGGTGACGGCAAATGAAAAATCCGACAACAAGGATAACGAGAACTGAAATTTGAGAGAAAGACATAAGGCGTATCCAGTGGATGATTTTGTTCAAGATTAGCACAAGCTAATCTTGATAAAGGTTACAATTTCAAGCGGGTTAAATGTGAAAAAATGGTAGGGTGTATGTCACTCCACATAGGGGAGTGACATACACCCGATGCTGCTCCTTATGCGGGGAAATAACCATTTTTTCGCATTCTCAGCGCATTATTAGCAAGTTGCGGGTTGCACAGAGATCAAGCTTGCGGTAAATTCAAATTTCTCCTATCGCATCTCTCGATGCTTACATATCTAAACTCTCCCAAGTTAATAATCTCCGAACCCAACAGGGTTTTTTAGGGTCTCTAGATAAAACTAGATTTGGTGTAAGCGTTCAACAGAACCGCACCATCTGGGCAATTCGCCTGTAATAACACATCGCTCAATATCATCTGATTTTTTAGATGGGTTCATTCTGCTGTCGGCATTAAGAACGAGCATTAACACTAAACTGAATTCCGAAATGGCCGCTTGCGTATGCAGAAGGTCGCCGTGTTATTAGCCCGCCGAGAACATGATTTTTCCTATAAAAACGCCCTGCGGGGCGCTTTCCTTTTTGTATTTCTGTATTTAACTATTTTGATTTTGTAACTTATTCAAGGTGTTTTATGGCCTCTAATTTTTTATTTGAAGCGAATAAGCTTTTAAGACAGCACTGCACTAACTCATTTGCGACTAAATCTGAGCGATTTAAAACGATCAGGTTGATAGATAGGCAGCTTGTAGAGCTTGGTTTTAAAGGGGTTGCTCTGAAAGGTCTTAAGACAAGGCATGTCGAGGCACTGATCGCTAAATGGCAAGAAGATAGACTCAACCCTGGCACCATTAAAAATCGTATGGCACATGTTCGTTGGTTAAGCGAAAAGATTAATAAGGTAGGATTGGTATCTTCGTCTAACGCGAAACTTGGCATTGAGAATCGCAAGTATATTACTAATAATAACAAGGGTGTAACCCTTACTCAGATGCAGTTGAATTTGATACCCGATCAACACCTAAAAATGTCCCTCAGGCTTCAAACTGCATTTGGTTTAAGGCGCGAAGAAGCCATGAAGATCCAACCAGAAAAAGCAGATCATGGCGATCATTTAGTGCTTGATGCTTCTTGGTGTAAAGGCGGTCGAGATCGCATCATTCCTATTTTGACTGAGGCACAACGCCAAGTATTGAATGAGGCGAAGCAATTGACCCAGAGCCGATCGCTTATTCCGGCGCAACGAACGTATGTTCAACAGATGAAACGTTATGAAAATACCTGTATTCAAATTAATTTAGGTAAGGGACATGGTTTACGCCATAGCTACGCGCATCAACGTTACTTGACGTTAACCGGATTCGATTGCCCTGCAGTTTCTGGCATACGAGTGAGAAGGCTTACTACTGAACAAAAAGCGGCTGATAAGGCTGCTAGAGAAATAATTACACGTGAATTGGGGCATGGCCGAATACAAGTGACAGCCGTTTATTTGGGAAGTTAATTGGACAATATTTTAATATCAAAATGGCTTGATATTGTAACATTTTCAAGTTATATTTGATTCTGTAACTTAATCAAGGTGGGATGAAATGGAAAAGAAACAACATGGTGGTGCGCGCCCAGGTGCAGGCCGTAAAACAAAATACGAAAGTACTGTTGTTATGCGGGTTCCAGAGAAATACAGGGGTGCAATCAAAGCGCTAATTTCGCATTTAGACGCTACTGATATGGTTGATAAAAACTATTCTGCCGTGGAGTCAGAAGCGGTTTATTTACGTTCTCTGCAAGATAAAAAACAGCATATTACCTTTATAACGGAGCCGTTGAAGAGTGAAATCTAAAGCTGAGTTAATGGAAGAACTGGAGAGCTTAAAATTAGGAATTAACGGGCTTCTGGATAAAAAAGTTGGTTCTCCAGAAGTGACAGCTTGGCAGGAAAGAGTTTTGGAAATAAAAAAGCTTATGAAAGCTAAATCGCATTAGCCATATTGAAATTGATTTCACTATTGATAACTTGAAATTGTAACTTATTCAAGTTTGTTTTCACTGAAAACACTTAATTGAGCTTAAATCTTACTCGAAACGTGAGTGGCATCAACTTGCTTTTTTTGTGCGCTTTTAAGGTGAGCACTCCAATACGGTTTAGTATTAGAGTGCTGATAAAGGCAAATTGTCAGCTTTTATTTATTCTGGTTGTGGGCACACTTTTCCTGAGCTGCATAATGGAACAATAGTTACTGTTCCTTCTGTTATTATGCTTTCTTTAGCTCCGCGGATCATAAGTCCAGAATGATTTAAAGCTGTGAGGAACGCTGACCATGATGCCTGAGAAAAATTTACAAGCTTATAGCTTGTGGTAAAGGGGTTTTTCTCTCTTAAATCTATAAAGTTATGCTTATCTTCAATTTTTATAAATTTAAAATGAACTTTAGCTGCAAAGGCAAAGCCTGCCCGCAGTGCGGTAAGCGCTATTCACGTAAAATTCATAACAACACCCACAGTACACATTCAAATTAATCTTTCGTGAAAGATGAAGTTACTTAGCGACTAATTTACTCCATCTAAACCTCAATGCTCTTTATCTACTAAGTAATATTACAAATAGCTAATGCAAACAGGTTGTTAACAATTGCACATTAGGTAAGCAAATTGTTCACACAATGCTTTAAATATGTAATTATGAGTTGTCTAAAAAGGAGTTTTAACAATATGAAGTTATTAACAATGACTGCTGCAGTTGCTTTATTAATATCAATTTCACCAGTAAAAGCAGATGAATGGCTACCGATTTACCAAGGTGAAAACGGCACTTTGGAATCGCACGATACTTATCCGCAGAATTATAAATATACCTCTCCTGAAAATACTGTTATTTCAATAACATCTAGCGGGAATGATTTACGAATTAGATTTACTGATGACAGCTACAGACATGTAGATTATTACACGGAAGAAGTTGTGGATGTTTCCAAGCCAATTTACAACCCAGATCCAGAGCCTCCAGGAGGAGGTATGCCGCTTTCAATCATGAAAACTGGGAGTTACAGTACAAACACTAACCTATATAACTTAACCGACTATACAAAGCCTAATTGGAACATTACCTCGGCTAATAAAACAGCATACGAAAAATACCTTCTTCTAATGCAAGATATTGAAGAACTGCAACTTCCAAAATTAACACCAAAGCGTACAGTTATTGATGAAATCTTGCAGAGTTTACCTGCACAATATTCAGCAAGCTCTTGTGAATATGAAAGGGGTAAAGCGGCTATTGGGTACGAAGGATCGTCCAACGCATACCTATGTTCAGTCGCTGAAGGGATTGCTTATACAGGTATGTCTGTAACAGCGCTTCTAGCCTGTTATACACCAGGTGTTAATGTTGCAACATGCTCGGGAGCAATATCTGCAGCAGTTACTTCCGCAGCTGTGTATATTTCAGCTATCAACCGATGCCAGATTGCAAACGCAGATGCTCAACATGCACTAGAAGTTTGTGAAGCTAATAACGACGTCCCACCACAAACCACTAGTACCGAAGAGCCTCCAATAAATGTGGGCACTGGCGCAGGGGGCGGAATTGGTGGCGGTTCACCTAGGATGATTTGCTCCAATTGGGCTCACGCTTACACAAACGGCAACTATCAATACTCACTATGCTTAGGCTACGAAATTCTGTTTATTTAGGAGAGAGTATGAATTTTTCTGAAGTAAGGAAAAATATCTCAAGGCTAGAAATGATTGTAATTGGCCTCTTGATATTTACTCTAATATTAAATGGTATACAGAGCTTTACATCTGATACACCTAACTTTATGAGTATAGTGTATTTAATGATAGCTTTACTTTTTACAAATCTGTTTAGCTATTCAGTAAAGCAAATTCTACAGGCTATAGAAGAGTGTAGAGAACCATCTGAATAGCTTTTGCTATATGTCGGAACTGAGCATAAATTGGCTCGGTTCCGACATTTCTTCTCAGTTGATTTATTTCCAAATTTGCATGCCATAAGCTCGACTTTTACTTGACGTCACACCCAAAACTTTTAGCTCCACAATTATTTCTGGTAGGTATCAATAAATTAGAGATATTTAACCAAGTAGCATCAATTTATATAGAACACTTCTGAGCACTCAAACCTCACGTTGACTTGCAAAAGCCATAAAGCTACCCACCACAAAGCAAGCTCATTGATCTGACAAAGCATTTTGTTGGCTGGACGCATTATATATGTTCTACATCTTAAAGTTCCTTTTTAAATTAAAAACGCCTCATGTTAACCTTTTGCTTGCATTGTGTGAGCGTCTTGCTGTTCAGGTGTTGGTTTATTGTTGTGCTGGCTGTTTTTCAGTCAAATATTAAGTGGTTTACTTACACTCTCTGCAAGGAAAAAAAGCAACATGTAATCTTCAGAGCGGAGCCGTTGAAGAGGTGAGGTCTAAAGTTGAGTTAATGGAAGAACTGGAGAGCTTAAAATTAGGAATTAACGGGCTTCTGGATAAAAAAGTTGGTTCTCCAGAAGTGACAGCTTGGCAGGAAAGAGTTTTGAAAATAAAAAAGCTTATGAAAGCTAAATCGCATTAGCCATATTGAAATTGATTTCACTATTGATAACTTGAAAATGTAATTTATTCAAGTTTGTTTTCACTGAAAACACTTAATTGAGCTTAAATCTTACTCGAAACGTGAGTGGCATCAACTTGCTTTTTTTTTGTGCACTTTTGGTGTTAAACTTTCAATTCCAAACAGTACCTTTTCGATGAGAATAGCTACCTAAAAGATAGCTTTCGTTAGCTAGAGCTGGGGTAACACCTATTTTCAGTGGTTAAGTGGGCTATTTAACATAACTGCCAATTGTGTGCAGTTTAAAATGTGGTTGACACGTGTAACGTTACAGGTTACCGTTTGCTTGTTGCAGATGACCACCCTATGTGAAGAACTCTAGTGTGAGTAAATACATTCAATAGCTCGGTAAGTGTTATTTGGTAACACCTAAATCAAATAAGGATAAGGCTATGAATTTTATTGAAAATGCTAGATTTTACATTAGGAGGTATACAGATTGGCAATCAAGAGTTTTTCACATAAAGGACTTAAAAATTACTTTTATGACAATAATGCAAAAGGGCTAAATCCAAATCATGTTAAAAAGATTGGATTTATATTAGATGCAATAGATTCATCTCACCATCCCCAAGACCTAAAGGCTTTGTATCTAAATCAATTTTCTGAGAAAAAAGGGTCTGGTGAAGGTGTTTACAGTATTGAGATTAACGGTAACTGGCGGATAACCTTTCAAATAAATGATGAAGGCGCCATATTGCTTGATTATGTGGATTATCACGGAAAAAAAATCAAAGCCCGTTAGCTCAACCTTACAATAAAATGTACCTATAATTAATCGATTATAGGTACATTTTATCTCTCGATTTTAGGAGAAAAAATGAGACAGATTAGAAAACCTTCACATCCAGGAGAATTTTTCAAATTCACTGTTTTAGATGATAGAGGGATATCTATAACGTCGGCAGCAGAACACTTAGGTGTTACCAGAAAGGCGTTAAGTGAATTTGTTAATGGGAAGGCCAAATGTTCCCACGCTATGGCTAGACGTTTAGCTGAGTCAACAGGGACTGGGGTAGCTATTTGGATTAACATGCAAGCTAAGCTTGATACTTGGGAGGCTGAGAACATGGATAAGCCTGTAAATATTACAGCTCTTCCTGAGGCTCGCGTAGCATAATTTTTTAGTTATATTTTTTATTAGAAAAGGCTGCCAAATTGGCGGCCTTTTTGATCTTAACAATAGGCGCACGTCATTTAAATTGTTAACTAGTGTGGCACGCGTTGCAACAATAGTAACAACCATTAATTCGAAATGAAGGGTTTGCTTTTTTCACTTCAGATACAGCTCCAGCACAAGTTGCGTGAGTTCCTGCCGAAACTTGATTTTCAAGTAGTGGCATGT
>NZ_JAPUBN010000013.1 GCF_026966905.1 Marinomonas phaeophyticola
CCGGAAGACCAAGGTTTCCTGTCCCATGCTAATCAGGGCAGGGTGAGTCGGCCCCTAAGGCGAGGCAGAAATGCGTAGTCGATGGGAAACAGGTTAATATTCCTGTACTTATGTATATTGCGATGGAGAGACGGAGAAGGCTAGGCTAGCACGGCGATGGTTGTCCGTGTTTAAGGTGGTAGGTTGAGAGCTTAGGTAAATCCGGGCCCTCTTAAGACCGAGAACTGATGACGAGTCCTCTTTTGGACGAAGTAGTTGATGCCATGCTTCCAGGAAAAACTTCTAAGCTTCAGATATACATGAACCGTACCCCAAACCGACACAGGTGGTCAGGTAGAGAATACCAAGGCGCTTGAGAGAACTCGGGTGAAGGAACTAGGCAAAATGGCACCGTAACTTCGGGAGAAGGTGCGCCGGTTAGTGTGAAGGATTTACTCCGTAAGCATTGATCGGTCGAAGATACCAGGTGGCTGCGACTGTTTATTAAAAACACAGCACTCTGCAAACACGAAAGTGGACGTATAGGGTGTGACGCCTGCCCGGTGCTGGAAGGTTAATTGATGGGGTTAGCGTAAGCGAAGCTCTTGATCGAAGCCCCAGTAAACGGCGGCCGTAACTATAACGGTCCTAAGGTAGCGAAATTCCTTGTCGGGTAAGTTCCGACCTGCACGAATGGCGTAACGATGGCCACACTGTCTCCACCCGAGACTCAGTGAAATTGAAATCGCAGTGAAGATGCTGTGTATCCGCGGCTAGACGGAAAGACCCCGTGAACCTTTACTATAGCTTCACAGTGAACTTTGAACCTACTTGTGTAGGATAGGTGGGAGGCTTTGAAACTAGGACGCCAGTTCTAGTGGAGCCAAACTTGAAATACCACCCTGGTATGTTTGAGGTTCTAACTCAGGTCCCTTATCGGGATCGAGGACACTGTGTGGTGGGTAGTTTGACTGGGGCGGTCTCCTCCCAAAGAGTAACGGAGGAGCACGAAGGTGTGCTCAGCATGGTCGGAAATCATGCGTAGAGTGTAAAGGCAAAAGCGCGCTTAACTGCGAGACAGACACGTCGAGCAGGTACGAAAGTAGGTCTTAGTGATCCGGTGGTTCTGTATGGAAGGGCCATCGCTCAACGGATAAAAGGTACTCCGGGGATAACAGGCTGATACCGCCCAAGAGTTCACATCGACGGCGGTGTTTGGCACCTCGATGTCGGCTCATCACATCCTGGGGCTGAAGCCGGTCCCAAGGGTATGGCTGTTCGCCATTTAAAGTGGTACGCGAGCTGGGTTTAGAACGTCGTGAGACAGTTCGGTCCCTATCTGCCGTGGACGTTTGAGATTTGAGAGGAGCTGCTCCTAGTACGAGAGGACCGGAGTGGACGAACCTCTGGTGTTCCGGTTGTCACGCCAGTGGCATTGCCGGGTAGCTATGTTCGGACGGGATAACCGCTGAAAGCATCTAAGCGGGAAGCCTCCCTCAAGATGAGATCTCACTGGGACATAAGTCCCCTAAAGAGCCGTTGAAGACTACGACGTTGATAGGTTGGGTGTGTAAGTGCTGTGAGGCATTGAGCTAACCAATACTAATTGCTCGTGAGGCTTGACCATATAACACCAAAGTGGTTTTGAGTGATAAAGAGAGACTGAGAAAACTCGTAAAGAGAAGGGTCAAACGGCATCATGAAAAGATCATAGAGACACAGATTACGACAGCATCAGCAATGATGTGCTGGTTTGATACTTGGTTATCGCTATTTCAAAAAAAGCATTGTTAAAGATTCAAGCACGTATTGGCGTGTTGTGAGTGAACAGACTGGATTAGGCTTAACGGCTTAACACAGACACTCAGAACGAACGCAACCCGTTTGCTTGACGATCATAGAGACGTTGAACCACCTGATCCCATCCCGAACTCAGAAGTGAAAAGCGTCATCGCCGATGGTAGTGTGGCATTCGCCATGTGAGAGTAGGTCGTCGTCAAGTTTTATTTAGAAAGCCCTGATTGCTCACGCAGTCAGGGTTTTTTTTCGTCTGTAGCCTGTCGGTTGTGGGCTTCAGACCAACAAAGCGCCTAAGACTCAATCGAAAAGCCTGTGCCTTTTCGGCTTGCGTCACTGTCGTCGTCAGCGCGGCAAAAACGCAGTCTTCTTGTGTTGTGAGTTGTTTGTTGGTCTTCAGGAGTACAAGGTTGCTCTTCTTGCTAATATCTTACCTGATCAGTAACGAACTTTAATTGATTGCCTTTGTGCTACCTCTGAAAAACAAAGTGTTTAAGTACCTTTTTGTAATTGAAAGTAGGCTGATAAGGCTTTGTCATAAAACTCTTTGTCTAAATAACGCTCTTCTTTACGGTATTGCTTACAATAGCTTAAAGGATCTCCTTGGCTATGCAGGAAGTCGTTGTGTGGTAGTTCATTCAATATAGTACGCCATTTATTTACAACGTCTTCAGGGAGTTGAGGTAACGTAGATAAAACGCTTTCAGAGGCAAAAAAATGGCTGTTCATGGCCAGTGCTAAACAATCGTGACTAGCGTAGCCTATCCGACCTCTGCCTTGCCTATTTACATAAAAAAGAGGCATAAATGGAGAAAGTGCAGGAAAAATATTATTTTGATAAATTTTAACGTTCCAATACGAACGGGCTACTTTAACGAATTGCTCAAAGCTTGAAATGATTGAAAAATTAGCGTCTATTAATGGGAGAATTTCGACTCTAGGTTTGTTGGGATTTACTGTGTCGTTTGATACATCTATGTACCAATTCTCAAATACTATTGCATTTTGAAAGTACTCGTCTCTTAATGACCCCCATTGTGTTCTTAATGTAGCCCCTTTTTGAATTTGCTCTCGAATTAATGATAGCCCTGGTTTTTGTGTTTTTGAGAGGCATTCCTGCAATAAAGTAAATACTTTATCTCTAATTTCTTTACAACGTCCTAAGGGGTAATGCTTACCATCAAAATGAGGATATTTAGGAAGCAGTTCAACATCTGCGATTAAGCGTAAGTAAGCAAGATCTTGGATAATTAAGTCGATTTGTTCAGGTGAGAAGTCTATGTTTATTGTTTTTGTCATCTGTAGAGTCACCTAAGCCAATTTAAGTCGGTATAAAAAGTGGCAAGTAATGTTTGCCACTGTTTTCATTTTGTTTCTAATAACTCAAACACTTATCTACTTCGTTCGCTGCCCCTAAAATAACGGCAACGCGTTGATGTATGCCTGTAGGTTGTATATCTAAGATACGATGGGTATGAGTGTATGCTTTACCACCAGATTGCTCTATTAGCATAGCCATTGGATTTGCTTCGTACATCAATCTTAGTTTACCTGGTTTTGTTGGGTCTTTTTTGTCCCATGGATAGATGAAGATACCACCTCGACATAATATTCTATGAACATCCCCAACCATAGCGGCTACCCAACGCATATTAAAATTCTTTTGTCTTGGGCCTTCTTTGCCTGCGATAAGGTCGCGAGCATAATTTTGCATATTGTCGGACCAAAAACGTTGGTTTGACATATTCAGAGCGAATTCTTGAGCCTCTTTTGCTAGGGTTACGCTTGCTTGAGTTAAGATAAATTCAGACTTATCTACATCTAATGTATACATAGCCACACCATTGCCAGTACTGAAAACAAGCATGGTTGAGGGGCCGTATAGTACATATCCTGCCGCTACTTGTTGGTTACCTGAAATTAAGAAATCGGCTTCTGTGGCTGGCTTATCACCTTTCTTAGAATAGATTGAAAAAATCGTTCCTACCATGGAGTTGATGTCAATGTTTGAAGACCCATCAAGTGGGTCAAACGCAATCAAATATTCGCCGTCCGTATGAGCGGGTACAATGTCGTCTTCTTCTTCTGAGGCAATTGCACGGACTTCAGGCAGAGCTAAAAGGGCATCCTTCAGCATATCATTCGAAATAACGTCCAGTTTTTTCTGCTCTTCCCCTTGAACATTTTCATTTCCTGCCATGCCTAGGATGCCTGCAAGTGAGCCCTTCTTTAGCGTCGAAGAAATATCGATACACGTTTGTGTAGTGGTAGTGAGAACGTTTTGTAATGAGGTCGGAAGAGAGCTTGAGGCCAGTACATTAGATAAGCTTTGCATAGAAAGAAAATTCCTTTAGGGCTCTGATTGTGAAATATAAGGAAATTATGCCAGCAACTAAGGCATGTGTCAGTAAAGAGTCGCATGAATATGCAGAGAAATAAAGTTATCGTTTTAGTATATGGATAAGGTATGCTCGCTAGCATTTAGTTAAGCGTTAAAAGTTGAGGTAATGGTGCATTTTTTACATATAGCTGAACTTGATGGCATGGGTGGAATGAGAGAGTTATCTCAACATGAGGTGCCTGACAATGTTTCTCATACAGGAAACTTATGGGTGCATTTAGATTGTAATATAAAATCTGGAGAGCATTGGTTGTCCTCCTTAGAGGGTGTACCTTCTGCGGTTGTAGAAGCCCTATTTGCCGAAGAGACTCGTCCTCGAGTAGAACGTATTGGTCAAGGATTACTGTTAACCCTTAGAGGGGTAAATTTAAATCCTAATTCCTCCCCCACCGATATGGTGTCATTACGGATTTGGTTCACACCAAATTTAATCGTAACGACCAGAAGGCGTCGATTATTATCGGTGCAAGACATATTCTCGGAATTTAAAAAAGGAACGGGTCCTATATCAACATCCGACCTCCTTACTCAATTAACAAAGGCATTGACTATACGGATGGCTGGGACCATTGATACTTTAGAAGATTTATTATCGGATCTTGAGGAGGATATGGGGCAAGGAATCCAGCTAAGTCAAAGGGCTCTTCTAGTTGAGAAACGCTTAGAAACAGTGCGCTTAAGGCGTTTTTTAGCCCCTCAAAAAGAAGCGATCAATAAACTCTCACTGGATCATTCAGAATTACTTAGCGAAACACAAGTCATAGAAATTCGAGAATCTGTGAATGATTTAACTCGTTATCTTGAATCATTAGAGTCACTTAGGGAGCGTTCTTTGTTTATGCAGGAAGAGTTCGTAAACTTACAGGCAGAGAGAATGAATGCCAGAATGTATGTATTATCTCTCTTATCGGGAATATTTTTACCTTTATCTTTTTTAACTGGTCTATTTGGTATTAATATCGGAGGCATGCCTGGTGTCGATAATGGTATGTCATTTTGGTATTTTTGTATTTCATTGTCGGTATTGGGAGGCATTCAATATTGGTTAATGAAAAAGAGCCGTTGGTTCTAAACGCTCTTTTTCATTTTACTGGCTATTTTGCGGTGAGTGTTTTTATACCATCTTGAGTTGCTAGTAACAGGACATCTGCAGGGCGAGCCGCAAATAACCCGTTTGTGACAACACCGACAATGGCATTAATTGCGGCTTCTAACGCAACAGGGTTTACAATTTTCAAGTTATAGACATCGAGTATGTGGTTACCGTTGTCTGTTACCACACCCTCTCTATAAACTGGATCTCCTCCAAGTTTAACAAGCTCTCTGGCAACATAGCTGCGAGCCATAGGAATGACCTCAATAGGAAGAGGGAAATCCCCAAGAACATCGACTAGTTTAGACTGGTCAGCAATACAGATGAATTCATCGCTGCATGCGGTAACGATTTTTTCACGGGTTAATGCGGCACCTCCGCCTTTGATTAGGTGTAGAAACTCATTACTTTCATCCGCTCCATCAATGTATATGGCAATTTTATTAACGGAATTTAAATCATAAACGGTAACCCCATGTTTGCGTAAGCGTTCAGCTGATGCCTCTGAACTGGCTACAGTACCGTCAAATAGTTGTTTGTGCTTAGCCAGTTCATCGATAAAAAGATTTGCCGTTGAGCCTGAACCAACACCAACAATAGTGTCTTTCTCAAGTTTTGGTAATATGTATTCAACAGCGGCTTTCGCAACGGCGAGTTTTAATTCATCTTGTGTCATAGGAGGTGAAACCTTTTTGTGGCGGTATGGGAAGGTAATATTATAAACCTTGCGGTCTTCTTCAGAAAGTAGCTTTGCCTAAAGAGTACTAAATCGGTATATTTCTATCCTGCTTGGATTTTAGCGTTACCGCTTGTGTTACGTGAAATCTTTTTCCAAATGAATACAGCTATCGCAATGGAAAGATATATGCCTCATACCATGATCAAAAAAATTCTACAGGCGCGTGTATATGACGTCGCCGTGGAAACGCCTTTATCTCGAGCCAATCAATTATGTAATCGTTTTGGTAATGAGATTTTATTAAAAAGAGAAGATTTACAGCCGGTTTTTTCTTTCAAGATTCGTGGTGCATACAATAAAATTTCTCAGTTAACCGAGGCAGAACGTAGCCGTGGAGTAATTGCGGCATCCGCAGGTAACCATGCTCAGGGATTAGCGTTAGCCGCTAAAAAACTGGGGATAAAAGCCACCATTGTTATGCCAGAAACAACGCCTGAAGTTAAGGTAACAGCGGTAAGGAATCACGGTGCGGAAGTCGTCTTGTTTGGTGATGCCTATGATGCCGCTTTTGCTAAATCGCAAGAGATTATGCAAGTATCAGGACAGGTGTTTGTTCACCCATTTGATGATTTAGATACCATTGCTGGGCAAGGGACTGTTGGTATGGAAATATTGCGTCAGCATGAAGGTAGCATTGATGCTATTTTTGTTCCGGTTGGCGGTGGAGGCCTGATTGCGGGTATTGCGGCTTATGTAAAATATTTACGCCCAGAGATCAAGATTATCGGTGTTGAACCTGAAGACGCGGCGTGTTTAAAGTACGCTTTAGAGCAAGGCAAACCAGCACGTTTGAGTCAGGTAGGTATTTTTGCCGAAGGGGTTGCTGTTGCGCAAATTGGAGCTAATACCTTTGATATTGCTAAAGACACGGTTGATGAAGTCATTACTGTGACAACCGATGAAATGTGCGCTGCGATTAAAGATATTTATGATGATACTCGATCTATCACTGAACCTGCAGGAGCTTGTGCTGTTGCAGGCTTAAAAAAATACGTTGAGAGAGAGAGCATTAAAGGCCAGACTCTGATTGCCATTAATAGTGGTGCGAATGTTAACTTTGACCGTTTGCGCCATGTATCAGAACGTGCTGAACTGGGTGAAAAAAGAGAAGCCATAATTGCCGTAAAAATACCAGAGCATCCTGGTAGTTTTAAAGATTTCTGTGATGCCATGACTGGTCGCAGTATTACTGAATTTAATTATCGCTTTTCTGATGAGAATGAAGCCATTATTTTTGTCGGAATCCAAATTGGGGGTAACCCCGATAGCCTTAAGCATTTGCTACAGGATTTGAATGGTTATGATGTCATTGATTTAACCGATAATGAAATTGCTAAGGTCCATGTTAGGCATATGATCGGAGGCCATTTACGTAGTAATAAAGGCGAACTGTTATACAGCTTTGAGTTTCCGGAGCGTCCAGGGGCTTTGTTAAAATTTTTAACGACTTTAGGCGGACAATGGAATATATCCATGTTTCATTATCGCAATCATGGTGATGCTTATGGTCGTGTTCTAGTGGGCCTGCAGGCGGTTGGCGAAGAAACGGACGTAACACGTTATTTAGATGACCTAGGTTACCCTTATCAAGACGAAAACGATAATTTAGCTTGTAAGTTATTTTTCAAATAATGCACTTTTAGGTTTCTTGGATCTTATCAATTATTCGACAAAACCCATTCTTCTAGGAGTATGGGTTTTGTCTTTTTAGCTTTCGCTTCAATATTTAAAATCGGTTATCATAACGCCCATATTTTAATAGACAAGCTAGGTTTAAGATGAATTTAAACCTAGCTTTATTGGCTGCCTGTCATAGGCTGCATCGCTAATCGTTATTAATTTCTATCGCCATACGCGTCTAAATCATTGTTAGCGAAGCCACTCATTTTTCAAAAGGTTATCATACGTGAATATTCAAACTCTTCTTAATGCTCGAATTCAACAGGCTATGGTAGTGGCTGGTGCTCCAGAAAATTCTCCTGCCATTGTCAGACAATCAGCGAAAGTTCAATTTGGTGATTATCAAGCAAATGGTATTATGGGGGTGGCGAAAAAACTTAAAATGAACCCTCGCGAATTCGCACAAGTTGTATTAGATAATTTAGATATAACGGATGTTGCAGATAAAGTAGAAATTGCCGGTCCTGGTTTTATTAATATCTTTTTGAAAAGTGAATGGATTGCTGTAGAAGTGGCGAGAGTATTACAAAATGCTCGTTTAGATGTACAAGAAGTCTCCCAGCCGCAAACCATTGTTGTCGATTATTCTTCTCCAAACCTTGCTAAAGAAATGCATGTAGGTCACCTAAGATCCACTGTAATAGGTGATTCAGTGGTACGGACTTTAGAATTTTTAGGGCATCACGTCATTCGCCAAAACCATGTGGGAGATTGGGGCACTCAGTTTGGTATGTTGCTTGCTTATATGGAGCGATTACGTCAAACCAACGACGAAATCAGTATGGTGTTGTCTGATCTTGAAGTGTTTTATCGAGATGCTAAAAAATGCTTTGATGAAGATGCGGACTTTGCCACCAGAGCAAGAGAGCTAGTCGTGGCATTACAGTCAGGTGATGAACAATGCTTAGCCTTATGGGATGAGTTTATTGACATCTCTCTTACTCACTGTGAAGAAACCTATAAAATGTTAGGTGTTTCTTTGAAGCGTGAACATGTCATGCCAGAGAGTGCCTATAATGATGACCTTGCTTCTGTCGTGGCCGAGTTGGATGAACAAGGGTTATTAAAAGAGTCTGAAGGTGCGAAATGTGTATTCATGGAAGAATTTGCCAATAAAGACGGTGAAATTACGCCTGTGATTGTTCAAAAAACAGGCGGTGGTTTTTTATATTCGACAACGGATTTAGCGGCGCTACGATTCCGCCAACATACGCTTGGCTTTGACCGTGGTTTGTATTTTGTGGATGCACGTCAATCTTTCCATTTTCAGCAAATTTTCACATTGGGGCGCAAAGCAGGCTTTGTTAAACCAGAAACCAGCTTAGAGCATATGCCTTTTGGTACCGTAATGGGGAGTGATGGAAAGCCTTTCAAAACTCGTTCAGGTGGAGTGGCCAAGCTATCGGCTCTATTAGAGGAGGCGCAAGAACGAGCGTACTCACTTGTCGCATCTAAAAATCCAGACATGACTGAAGATGAGTTGCGTAATATTGGCCGAGTAGTGGGTATTGCATCGGTTAAGTATGCTGATTTATCCAAAAATCGTACGAGTGATTATGTGTTTAACTGGGATCAAATGTTGAGCTTTGAAGGCAATACAGCACCTTACTTGCTATATGCTTACTCACGAGTGGCCAGCATTATAAAACGCTCAGAGATGGATGTGACAAGCCTAGCTGGTGATATAGCTTTAGTCGCTGATCAGGAAAGGGCCTTGGCGATTAAGTTATTACAATTCTCTGAAGCCGTGGATCAAGTTGCGACTGATGGTATGCCGCATTTTATGTGTGCATATTTGTATGATTTAGCCGGTGTATTTATGACTTTTTATGAAGCCTGCCCTATTTTGACCGCTGAACTGGAAGTAAAATCAAGTCGTTTGTTATTAGCCATAAATACAGCGACAACCTTGAGAAAAGGTCTCGATCTCTTAGGCATTGAAACTCTTGAACGTATGTGATTTTTGATACGTTGATAATGACTAGAATAGTAATCAAGCGTTAGGAGAAAAGTGGTATGAAAATCTATGTTGCTTACACTGGGGGAACGATAGGAATGGTTCCTTCCGATCAAGGTTTTGTGCCTGGAAATGCGTTTGCTGCGGATATTTTACAGCACCTAGCGACTTATCAACCTGAACACGAATTTGAGGTTCATTGTTATCAACGGCTGATTGATAGTTCAAACGCGACTCCTGAAGATTGGCAAGCGATTGCATTCGACTTGCAAGCTAAGTGGCAAGATTATGATGGTTTTGTGGTTCTGCATGGTACGGATACCATGTCTTACTCCGCCGCGGCACTGGCGTTTATGTTTCAGCATATTCGTAAACCCATTGTCGTTACTGGTTCCCAAATACCAATGATTAAAAAGCGTAATGATGCTCTTAGTAATGTATTTGGGGCGGTAGAAGCAGTATTGAACGGTCCTAACGGCGTCTTTTTATTCTTTGCTGGTCAGCTTTTAGAAGCCGCCCGTGCTAGAAAAATTGATACCAGTAATCTACAGGCCTTTCAGTCGCCTAACTTTCTTCCTAGGGGGGTATTAGGTATAGGGTGGGAATGGCGTAAAATGCACTTGCCAAAAGCGCCTGAATTAATTCAAATACCGCCCATGAAATCCGGCAATATCACTCTTTTACCTGTTTTTCCAGGGGTGCAAGCAAGTCACTGGTTAGGTCTGCTTGAGAGCAATGTAAAGGGAGCTATTTTACTCTCTTATGGTGCTGGTAATGCGCCAGATCAAAACCCTGAATTACTGTCATTACTTAAGGCGTCAAATGATAGAGGTGTTGTCATTGTTAATGTGAGTCAGTGCGGTAACGGGGCTGTATCATCAGGAACTTATGCCGCTGGTTCAGCGTTGGTACAAGCTGGTGTTATTTCTGGTCGTGATATGACTTTTGAAGCGGCGTTTACTAAGTTACATTTTTTAGTTGGGTTAGAACTTTCCGCTGACGAGATTAAGTCATCTTTTGGAAAAACATTAGCGTTTGACGTTTTATAATAATCTCTCACTAGAAAAATTAAATCATTGAATCACAATAGGTAAAGATGATGCTGTTTAAATTACGTTTTATTCAATCTGGAATGATGTCTTTCTTTCTTGCATTTTTTATGACGGCTTGGATTACTTTTTTAAACCTAGGAATCACAGCCGATTATTTGTTAAATTGGGGATCCTCTTTCGTATTTGCTTGGCCGGCGGCTTTTACTATAGCATTTACCATTAGCCCCACCGTTGCTAAATGGTCTGCTTCTTTACACAGAAAAATGGCTGGGTTAGAAAAAGAATAGATAACTTGACTGTTTGTTTATTGAAGTCGACTCTTTTTCTTTAGCAATTGAACTCTAGCATTTAATCGTTCGAGTTGTAGATCAAAATGCTCTAAATCTTCTACAAAGTTATTAAACTCTATCTTACTAGGTAGCAGTTCACTGTCATTTTGCAGATAGTCGATTAAAGCCGTTTTTAAATGGTGGCTGGTTGTTCTCGTCCAGACCCACTGCTTACGTAGGAGGTCCGCTACAATAGAAGCTGGTAAATCGCCTATTTTATCCGCTAAAACCCCTTCCCAGTCGAGCTCAAAGTTTTCAGATACCTTATGTAATGTCATCAGTGTTTGAGCATTACCCTGAATTAATAAGTTGCCATCAAAAAAACCATTACCATCCAGCAGTTTTCGATAAGCCGAACTGTCTCCCGATACATGAGTGTCTTTTCGATTATCTAAATTAATTTCTTCTAAGGACGGTGGCATACTGAAAGCGATACCGTCTTCTAAAATTTGAATCAGGATCAGCAAAGAAAAATCTTCAATTTCTAGCAAAACATTTTGTCCTGCAAGTTTACTTAGGCGCTTTTGAGAAGGCAGATCTTGTTCTAAGGCAGAATTGACGGCTTTTTCGATTAGGCTAACGGCGCTTAAACTAAGTAGACTCATGATGATCTCTTTTTATACATCTCTTAGTGAGATTATATTTGGTGGAGTTGAATAATGTTATTTTCTCGGCTTTTTCCTGCTTCGTCTAGACGCTGAAGGTAAATCTGCCAAAGTTCTGTTTGGTTTTTACCAATGTTGAATAAATAATCCCAGGAATAGAGACCTGTGTCATGACCATCATCAAAGGAAATTTTTAATGCGTAATTACCGGCACCTTCAACGTTTAAAACACTCACGTCTTTTTTCCCATATTGTAAAATAGGTACTTGTTGTCCGTGCCCCCGAACTTCTGCTGACGGAGAGTGTACTCTTAAATATTCAGCGCTGAGTCGGTAGGCTTCACCATTATTAAAGGCAATCTCAAGTTCTTTAGAGTGTTTGTGGTAATGAATCTTTGTTGGTAACAATGTAGCCATAAAGCGTTTCTCACACATAACGTCCCTGTTATGTCTATAAAGTGTTATAAAAATGAAGCCTTACAAAATAAAGCGACTTAGATCTTCGTCTTTAGCCACTTCGCCTAGATGTTCGTCTACATAGCTTGCGGTCACTTCAACGACTTGGCCATCAGGCATATCACTAGCGGAGTAAGATACTTCTTCTAGCAGGCGTTCAAGCACGGTATGCAGTCGGCGGGCCCCAATATTTTCTGTATTTTCGTTCACTTGGAAAGCAATTTCAGCAATGCGTTGTATGCCTTCTTCTGTAAAGCTTAAGGATACGCCTTCCGTAGCGGCTAACGCGACATATTGTTTGGTTAATGAGGCATTTGGTTCAACGAGAATTCTTTTAAAATCTTCTGTTGTTAATGCATCTAACTCCACTCGAATAGGTAGACGGCCTTGTAATTCGGGTATCAGATCGGATGGTTTGGAAAGGTGGAATGCGCCAGAAGCAATAAAGAGAATGTGGTCCGTTTTGATCATTCCGTATTTGGTTGAGACAGTACAGCCTTCGACTAAAGGTAGTAGGTCTCTTTGTACACCTTCGCGTGATACTTCACCACCACTGCGCTCTGAGCTTTTTGCCACTTTATCTATTTCGTCTAAAAATACAATGCCATTTTGTTCCACGGCGTCAACGGCGCGTGCTTTTAACTCTTCTTCATTAATGAGTTTTGCCGCTTCTTCGTCGCGAACTTGCCGATAGGCTTGTTTTACTTTCATCTTACGTTTGCGTGTTTTTTCATTGCCCAAGCTAGAAAACATGCTTTGTAATTGATTGGTCATTTCTTCCATACCTGGAGGCGCCATGATTTCAACGCCGACTGGTGTCGCAGACAAATCAATATCGATTTCTTTATCGTCTAATTGACCTTCACGGAGTTTTTTACGGAAAATTTGGCGTGTGCTACTGTCTTCTGTTGGCTCTGAACCTCGTGCTGGTGGCAATAACGCATCTAAAATTCGATCCTCAGCGGCATCTTCCGCTTTATGACGTAGTTTGTCTGTTTCTTGCTCTCGAAACATTTTGATCGCCATTTCAACCAAATCACGGATGATAGACTCAACGTCACGTCCAACATAACCAACTTCGGTAAATTTAGTGGCTTCGATTTTAATAAAGGGCGCATTTGATAGTTTGGCTAGTCGGCGAGCTATTTCTGTTTTACCTACCCCTGTAGGGCCTATCATCAAAATATTCTTAGGTGTTACTTCTGCTCGCATGTCTTCTGGCAGCTGCATTCGGCGCCAGCGATTACGTAAGGCAATCGCCACGGCTCTTTTTGCACCTTGTTGCCCAATGATGTGTTTGTCTAGTGCATTGACGGTTTCACGAGGAGTCATTATGCTTGTCATTAGAAAGGGTTCTCCTGCTGAATTAGTTTGAAGAATGATCTTCAATAGTTGGGTCGACAATAATGGTTTCTATTGTAAGACTGTGATTGGTAAAGACACAAATATCAGCGGCAATAGATAAGCTTTTTTCAACAATTTCACGAGCTGAAAGGTCTGTGTTATCTATCAGTGCACGTGCGGATGCTTCAGCGTAATTGCCTCCAGAACCAATCGCTAAGGCACCGTGTTCAGGCTCGACTACGTCACCGTTACCGGTAATGATGAGTGTGCTGTCTTTATTGGCAACGATTAACATGGCTTCTAATTTTCTAAGTGCTTTGTCTGAACGCCAATCTTTTGCTAAATCAACGGCCGCTCGTACCAATTGACCTTGATGTTTTTCAAGTTGTCCTTCAAAACGTTCAAACAAAGTAAATGCGTCAGCAGTGCCGCCTGCGAAACCTGCAATCACTTCACCTTTATACAAACGACGCACTTTGCGAGCATTGCCTTTCATCACGGTATTGCCAAGAGAAACTTGACCATCGCCACCCACGACGACTTGATTACCTTTACGTACTGTCAGAATAGTTGTCATGATGTTCTCCATTTTCGATAATTGAAAAATGGGGGCTTTTATTACTTTTTCAAGGTGAGTTACAAATATTGGCAGGGCTTAGATTGCGCTTAACCGGGGAGAGAGAACAGCGAACTTCAGGAAAAAGTAAGCTGTTTCCACCATTCTTTTTACTGGAGTGACTTTTTATTCGTCCTTTTTAACTTTGTAAGTATACGACTGAATATCTAACGAGACTAACTTGTCTTGTGCCCGACTCATTTTTGAACGAGATTCATAAGGGCCAAGAACTACGCGAAACCAAGGTCTTCCGTCTTTGCCTGTTGTTTGACGAACACTTGCTTCCAATCCAGATAAAATAAGTTTTGCTCTCATACGGTCCGCATCATTATTACTTCTAAAAGAGGCGGCTTGAATCATATAAAGGAAGTCTTGTTTACCACGAGGTGTTGATTGATAGGCGTCAACATGGCTGGTGTCTACTTCACTGTCTTGAAGGATTTGATAAAACTCAAAGTTATCTTTTTTAGGCGCTGTTTGTTTGCTTATTTTGGGTTCTGCTTGTTTAGGTTCAGCCTTTTTGGGCTCTACCTTCTTTGGTTTGACGGTATCAGCCGGTTTTTGGATCGTCAACTTTTGAGAAGTAGGTGCTTGAACTTGACTCAATTGAGCTAAGCCAAAAATAAACGCGCCTGCCAAGCATAAAACGAATAACCAGAGCCACCATTTTACTTTTTTCTTAGTGGGGTGTTTTGCTGGTGCGGCTTTTCGAGTCGCACCTTTTTTTGATTGTGAGCCTTTAGCCGCCATGATGATTAACACTGTCCTAGTGGTATCGTAGAAATTCGCCTTATTATGGGGCTTGCTTCAATAAGTTTCCAGTGGATCAACGTCAATTGCATAGCGAACTTTGCGTGTTAGAGGGTTTTGTTCGAGAGATTGGGCTAATTGAGAGATAAGTTGGTGTAATGGCGCTCTATTTGCTGATTTGAATGTGAGAATATATCTATGCTGTCCTGCCTTACGGACAATGATGGCAGAATAAGGGCCCATGGCTTGGATTGGATAATTAAAGTGCTGAATAAGATGTTCGGCTTCAAGACGTAAGCTATCCAGTAATAAATAGGACTGTTCTTCATCTACAGATTCACTGCGTATAAGTACTTGGTGTAGATAGGGAGGCAAGCCTAATGTCTTTCGTTCTTGTAGATCTTGAGTTGCAAAATATTCATAACCAAGGGTACACAAACTTTCAATGGATGGGTGATCGGGATGATAGGTTTGTAATAAAACATGCCCTGGTTTCGATGCTCGACCTGCACGGCCTGATACCTGAGTAATCAGTTGAGCGGTTCGTTCCATGCCTCTAAAGTCAGAGGAAAAGAGTCCTACATCAGCATCCATTACCACAACTAATGTCACATTAGGGAAATGATGACCTTTAGCGAGCATTTGAGTGCCTACAAGAATGGCTTTGTTATGTTCATGGATTTTTTGTGTGATGTTATTGAGGGCATCTTTACGAGAAGTACTGTCCCTATCAATTCTTAATACGGGTGTGTCTTTAAATAGGTGAGAGAGCTGGGTTTCAACTTGCTCCGTTCCTTCACCAATCGTAAAAATCTCATGGCTTTGGCATTCCGCACATTGATCGAGAAGCGTTTCTTGATGGCCACAATGATGGCAATGTAATTTATTGGCCCCTTTATGGACGGTTAAATTCACATCGCAATTCTGACAAGCCGCGATCCACCCACAGTCGTGACACATCAGGGTTGGGGCATAGCCTCTGCGGTTTAAGAAAATAAGCACTTGTTCCTTACGATTAAGGTGGACATTAATGCGCTCTAAAGTTGAATCGCAAAAGCCTTTAATAAGTGTTTTTCCTCTAAGGTCGATTCTTTCCATAGAAGGAATAGAGGCATTTCCTGCTCTTTTTCTAAGCTTTATCCAATTAAACTTTTTCAACCTAGCATTAAATAAACTTTCATAGGAGGGTGTGGCGGATCCTAGAATGACACTGGCATTGACTTCTTTAGCTCGGATTAAAGCAAGATCCCGAGCGTGGAAACGAAATCCATCTTGCTGCTTATAAGAGGCATCATGTTCTTCATCTAAAATAATTAAACTTAAATTGGGCGCGGGAACAAAAATAGAGGAACGCGTTCCTATAATGACTTTCGCTTTACCTGATCGAGCCATTAACCAACCATCTAATCGTTCTCTGTCTGTCATATTAGAATGGAGGAGGACGATGTCAGTATTAAATCTGTCTTCAAATCGTTTCAAGGTTTGCGGAGTTAAACCAATTTCTGGAACTAGGACTAACACTTGCTGGTCTTTATTGATTACTTTCTCAATTAAACGTAAGTAGACTTCCGTTTTACCACTTCCTGTAATGCCATCTAATAAAGACACGTTGAAGGTATCTAGTTTACTGGCCAGTTGCTGGACCGCTACTGATTGCTCTTCGTTTAAGGTGGGTGGAACTTGCTTTTGATGTCCATGGTGTTCGGCATTTTTACTAAAGTGACGTAGCTCTCTCTGAATAATGCCTTTGTCTTCTAGTGCTTTTGCGGCTGTGCTCTGTAAATCATGTAAACGCATAATGTGAGGGCTAAGGCCATTGGGATGGGTTCTCACTATGTCTAAAAAAGCCTGTTGTTTTGGTGCTCTTTTTAATTCATTTGGATCTATAGTGTGTCCTAACTCTGTCAGTATCCACCATGTTTCACTTCGAAAGTTATCTGTTTCACCTTTTCGTAACATGGCCGGTAATGCATGAAAGAAAACCTCTCCGATTGGATGATGATAATAACGACTCGCCCATTTGCAAAGATTAATGATCGCTTGAGGGATGATAGGAGACTCATCATGTAAAGACGTTAAAGGTTTGACTTGTTGAGGGTCCCACTCTGTTTCATAGCAAAGCTCAACAATGATTCCTAAGCGAGATTGTTTTCCAAAAGGAACTTTTAGACGCATTCCGGGGAGTAGCTGGTGACGTAATGCAATGGCTTTAGGCACCCTGTATTCAAATAAAGTACGCATAGGAACAGGCAAAGCTACTTTAATATAAGGTTCTAGAGTGAGTAGCTGTTCTTGCATGATATCCTCTGAATAAAGTAAGTTGCATTTAAAAGTGAATAACATAATAGTGTACGCTAACTCATTCTCTTGGTGTGAGTTAGTTTTATGGAATCTATTTACTGAAGCGATGCTTGTTGCGTCTTTTTAGTTCCTTTGGAAACGACTTTAAGGAAGGAATTTGATTTATCGCTAAAAAAGGTTGCCTGTATATCATTTCATGCCTAAAATAGGCGCCTCTTGGTACCACTGTACAATGTCTGTACAACGAATCGTGCGGTGCTTGACCTCTTAAATACGAATGTCTTAGTTAACTAAGTCTCAATATTTAAGACTAGATCAGGTGGCGGCACACCAAACTATAAGGTGATAAAAATGAAAAAAGATATCCATCCTAACTACTCAGCAATTACTGCAACTTGTACTTGTGGTAACACTCTAAACCTAAACACAACATTAGGTAAAGATCTTCACATCGACGTATGTAGCCAATGTCACCCATTCTACACTGGTCAACAGAAAATGATGGACACTGGTGGTCGAGTTGATCGTTTCAACAAGCGTTTTGGAGCTCGTCGTTCTACGAAATAATTCGAAGAATGTTGATGATCTCAATAAAAAGGCGCCAGCTATGCTTGGCGCTTTTTTTATTTCTGGCATCTCAATATGCTCTGTCCGCTTGCCTTGCTGAAGGAGACCTTGGTGAGGCTCAAGTAAAACGGGTGGTTGATGGTGATACCGTCCACTTTAAAGATGGCCGTAAAGTTCGTCTTATTGGTATTAACACCCCAGAACTTGACCATAAAGACGGCAATCATGAGCGCTATGCCTTAGAAGCCAAAGATTCTCTTACTGAATTGACCGGTAAAACTGTTTATTATCAAGAAGGATTAGATAAACAGGATCGTTATGGACGATATTTATACTACTTGTTTGATAAACATCGAATTTCTATATCAAGTCAGTTATTATCTAAGGGACTGGGTTACCGCATCGCTGTACCTCCAAATACAAGATATCAAGATTGCTTACAAGCATCTGAAAAAAGCGCGAGACAAGCGTATTGGTATTTGGAAACAAGCATTACAATGGCAGCCAAAAGCTGGTTTTGAAATAGCGCAAGTAACGCTTACTTCTATCTATCGAAATAGGGGAGGATGGTGGTTAAATACAAACCGTAATTTAACTATTAATATCCCTGCTTATGCCGCGGAGCAATGGTCACCTCAAGATATTTATCCTCTTGAAGGTCGATTGGTCGAAGCGCGAGGTTGGCAACATTATCGTAAAAACTCAGCACCCTCTAAAGCAAAATGGATATGGCAAATTAAGCATCCAAATGATTTGATTCCCGCTCAATAACAATAAACTTCGCAAGTAGGGATCCATTTGATTGAATCCATCTCTTTAAAGAGTCTGGCTTTTCAATTACTCTGGTACAAGTGAAGAAGAGAATAGTAATATTTTGTACGTTACAAAGGTTTTGTGCGTCCAATTTTTCACTAAACAAATAAACAAATAATAAACGGAAACATCAAAATGGCAGAAGATATGAAGCAAGCTGCTCTGGATTACCATGAGCATCCAGTTCCAGGCAAACTAAGTTCAACTATTACTAAGCCAACAGCGACGGCAGGTGACTTATCTCTGGCCTATAGCCCGGGTGTAGCTGAGCCATGCCGTGAAATTGCAAAGAATCCAGAAGACGTTTATCGATACACAGGAAAAGGTAACTTAGTTGCTGTTATCACTGATGGTACTGCGGTTCTGGGTCTAGGAAACATTGGACCATTGGCAAGTAAGCCGGTAATGGAAGGTAAAGGCGTATTGTTTAAGCGCTTTGCTGGTGTTAACTCCGTTGATGTGGAAGTAGAATCTGAAAGCCCACAAGCATTTATTGATACGGTTGCACGTATTGCCAATACCTATGGTGGTATTAACTTAGAAGACATCAAAGCACCAGAGTGTTTTGAAATTGAGCGTCAACTGATCGAACGTTGCAGTATTCCTGTATTCCATGATGATCAACATGGTACAGCGATTGTAACGGCGGCAGGTCTCTTAAATGCGCTAGAACTACAAGATAAAAAAATAGAAGATGTGAAAATTGTTTGTCTTGGCGCTGGTGCGGCTGCGACAGCATGCATGAAGCTAATTATTGCTTGTGGTGCTCAACGTGAAAACATTTATGTGTTGGATCGTAAAGGGGTTATTCATTCAGGCCGTGATGATTTGAATCAATTTAAAGCCATGTTTGCCATTGAGACAGATGCTCGTACATTAGATGATGCAATGGAAGGCGCCGACGTCTTTATCGGTGTATCTGGACCTGATTTATTGTCAGGTGATCAATTGAAAAAAATGGCAGCTAATCCTGTTGTTTTTGCTTGTTCAAATCCAGATCCAGAAATCAACCCAGAATTAGCTCACTCTGTACGTGATGATCTTATCATGGCAACAGGCCGTTCTGATTATCCAAACCAAGTGAATAATGTTCTTGGTTTTCCATTTATCTTCCGTGGTGCACTGGATGTACGCGCAACTAAGATCAATGAAGAAATGAAAATAGCGGCAGTGCATGCACTGAAAGACCTTGCTAAAGAAGAAGCGCCTGCTGATGTTGTTGCCGCGTATGGTGGTAGCCCATTATCTTTTGGTAAAGAATACATTCTTCCAAAACCAATGGATACGCGTTTGCTAACCATCGTTTCTGCTGCTGTTGCACAAGCCGCTGTGGACTCCGGTGTAGCGACCTTGCCATACCCTGACTTTTACCCATTAGAAAATCTAGATCGTTTCTAATAGGCATATACGAAAGTCTATGTGTAAAAAAAGGAGAGCCTCGGCTCTCCTTTTTGCTTTCTATGAATGCGTTTGTGATGTTTACGGAGTCCGTTGGACTTCTGGACGACGATATATTGTGTGAATATACGTATTTTCGAGCTAAAGAAAGTGAAAAGTAGTTGTGCTTTTGCGCAACAATAATCAATTATATCAACGTATTGCCAGGCTAAAGCAAGCGAAAAGTAGGTTGTGATTTAGCGTAATAATTATCAATTATTTCAATGGATTGTAGGGGTAAGAAATGTCTTGTCGGGCTAAAGCCGCGACCCACAGGCCGGGATTTTTTTGTGGGTTAGATTAGATCATCAGACCTTTACCAATAACTTCCTCTTGATAGCTTGGCATCCCCGTCAAGAGTACAAAGCTATCCTCTCTCGATAGATTCGTATCCAGCCTTGACGTCCAGGAATCCACTTCCAGCTACATCAAAAGAGGCTTTTTATAGCGTAAACCGACTTTTCCTTAATCGCTCTTCAAAATAATATAGCCGAGAAATTAAGGAAAAGACACTGTTTGTTGTAGAATACTAGAACAAATCCTCTAGCACGGTATCTTGATGTTTATTTGAGGGGGTTTCCGTGTTGCTGTCATTCGATGTGGATGACGGTGCGGAACGAATAGCCGGTATATTTTCCTTCCTAAATATCTCAAAAATGGCATTTTTTTGCCCTGGTAACGCTCTTTCCCCAGTATCTGGGTCAATACGAACCGTAATTAAGCTTGATGGCTTTTTAATGTATGAGGACTTGGTGTTAGCTAGGGCTTCTCTCATGTAATCGATCCATGTTGGTAAAGATACGGACCCTCCCCATTCTCCGCGACCTAGCTCACTGGAGTTGTCAAAACCACTCCAGACCGTTGTCACTATGTCTCCATTAAAGCCAGAGAACCAAGCGTCTCTTCCGTCATTAGTCGTTCCGGTTTTACCCGCAATATCATCTCGCTTTAAAACACGAGCACGACGGCCTGTACCATATTTGATCACGTCTCGCATCATATCGTAGATAATGAAATTTACTTCTGGGTCAATTACACGGATTGCAATGGGTAGGGTTTTGAGGCCAGCGGGCGTTTTAAATATTCCCATTTGACGATTATCTTCATAAACTACAGAGTCGTCTAATAGGTCATCAATGCTTGCCTCTACTAAGGTGCAGTCAGTGCAAACGGTGGTGGGAGTGGCTTGATACAGTTCCTCGCCTTCTCGGCCTTCTACTCTATCAATTAAGTAGGGCTCTACTTGATGCCCTCCATTTGATAAGACGGCATAGCCTTTGGCAATCTGCATTGGCGAAACGTTGGCACTGCCAAGAGATAAGGAAAGATTATTAGGCAATTCATCAGGATCAAAACCAAAGCGTTTGAGAAACTCTAATGTCGGCCTTACCCCCATTTCATCCAATAGACGAACAGAGACAATATTCTGCGAGCGATAAAGCGCTTGTCGTAAACGTGTTGGGCCATAAAATTTACCACCATCGTTTGTTGGTCTCCATGCGGTAGCAAGGTTGGGGTCATTAAAAACAACTGGTGCATCGTTAATAATGCTAGCTGCGCTATAACCTCTTGAGAGCGCGCTGGTGTAAATAAAGGGTTTAAAGCTTGAACCCGGTTGACGTTTTGATTGAGTTACGCGATTAAACTTGTTTTGAAAGAAGTTTAATCCGCCTACCAAGGCTTGAATAGCACCGTTGGAACTGTTTAAAGAGATTAAGGCACTTTGTACACTGGGGATTTGAGATAATTTCCACGTTAGTTCTTGGTCCGGTTTAAGGTAAACAATATCTCCTTCTGTAAGGATGTCCCCAGCCGTTTCAGGTTTCTTACCTCTATAACTATGATCTAGATAAGGCCTTGCCCAGTTTAATGCTTCCCAAGGAAGCGTATGCTTTTCTCCTGAAGAAAAGCGGACAGTAGCCGTTTGATTTTCTACTTTAAGAACCAGTGTCGGAACCCATTGCCCAATCGAAGGGATAGATACAAGCGCATTTATTTGTTCTTCTTGTGTGGCGTCAATAAGCTCTGTTTTAGTGGCAACTGGGCCTCTATAGCCATGACGTTCATCATATTCAGCTAAACCGTTTTCAATGGCTTTATTTGCTGCACTTTGCTTACGTGAGTCTATGGTTGTATAAACAGAAAGCCCAGCTTCATAAAGTTCATCCCCAAAAGTTTCATATAGCTCTGAACGTACCATCTCAGCAACATAATTTGCTTCTACGTCAGAACTTACCCCGTAATTCAGTGCCGTAATAGGGGCTTCAACGGCTTCTTGATAGCTGTCTTTATCAATCATGCCTAACGTTAACATTCGTTGCAATATCCAGTTTCTACGTATCAGCGCTCTGGAAGGGTTCGCTATGGGGTTATATCTAGAAGGCGCTTTTGGCAAGCCAGCTATCATAGCTAATTGTGCTAAGTTTAATTGGTCTAAAGATTTTCCATAATAGACTTGAGCCGCCGCTTGGAAGCCATAAGCGCGCTTGCCTAAATAAATTTTATTGATGTAGAGTTCAAGAATCTCTTGCTTACTTAACTCCCTCTCCATTTTTAAAGAAATAAATATTTCAGTGAATTTACGGGTAAAAGTTTGCTCGAAAGAAAGGAAGTAGTTACGAGCTACCTGCATAGTAATGGTACTACCGCCCCCTTGTTTTTCTCCGGTCGTAATTAGTTGGACGACCGCTCTCCCTAAACCAAAAATATCCACACCAGGATGATGGTAAAAATTAGTGTCTTCGGCAGATAGGATGGCGCTTTCTAGTAAGGGAGGGATTTCATCATATGATATTGGAGTACGGCGCTTTTCGCCGAATTCACCGATCAGCTGTTTATCTGATGTATAAATTCTGAGTGGAACCTGTAGCTCTATCTCTCTTAATTCTTCTACTGTGGGGATTTTGTCTTTAACGCTTTGATAAATACCGTATGTAATGGCTACTGCTGATAGTGCGCCTAACAATCCTAGAATAAACAGTATTTTAATGGTTTTTAGCATATCAATTCGACTACAGGTGAAAATTAAAGCGCTATTATAGCGAATTCTTTGTTGTTAATGTGCTTAACTTTTCGTCAATTCATGTTATCTTTTTGTAATCTTAAATTAACAATAGTTTGAATGAATACAAATAGTGTTTTTCAAGCATATTAAGAAAACTTTTAATAGCTCAAGGATGAACTATGAAACTTTCGCCTTCTTATGGACTGATTGTCCTAACAGAGACTGATTTCCGTTTACTTACGTATAAAAAAATTAATCAAACCGATTCACTTTTATTCAATCTTGATGCAAGTGGTTCTTTGACTAATCTGGACTTGGAAAGCGATGAAGAGAGGCAGGCGTGCTTTATTAATTGCCTTATCAATTTACAGACACATTGGTCGGATCGTTACTTACGTGAAGGCCATAAAATTAAAAAGTGGTATGTTCTGGTACCGACTTATTGGCTTTTGCATATAAGAAAAAATCTGCCTCATATAGGAAGTAATTACTTACTTTCACTAGCAAGCCTATCCGCTATTTCAGAAAGTATTCGTTTGTCTCCAGAAACACTTTGCTACGGCTATCAGGAAGTAAAAGGAGAGGAGCCCGATTTATTTGATATCTATGGGTGCCCTTTGGAATGGTTAACAAGAATTAGAGATGTTTGCTGTCAAGTCGACATTCTGAATTTACATGCTTACGATCCTAATAACGTCTATTCGATTCAAACATTACAGCAGTTAATCACAATAGAGGTTTATCAACCGTTAAAATGGCAGCAGCAGAAACAAATGCAATTGCTCAAGATTTTGCTAGCATCGAGTGCTTTTTTCGGCATTGTCGGTGGTGTCAGTTTGGCTTGGCTTGATCATCAACACACTGCGTTGAGTGAGGCAATTCAAGAGGTAACGTCTCGCTACCAGCCATTACAATCAACACCATTGCCTTTGTTAAACTTTGTTTCTTTACAGAAGTCATTAATGTCTTTATCTCCCCAAATAAAAATAGTGTCTTTTGACTTTAATTTAGATGGCATCAGGCTAGAAGTTTATGGTCCGCGGCAGAGACTCTATGCATTAGTTAATGGATGGAAGAAACATTGGCCTGAGGTTAGGTGGATTATGATGGACCTATCTTCCCTAGAAAAGCCAGCGATAGATTTAAGTGTAAAATACAATAACAAGCAAGCACAGGAGGTGCTGTATGCAATTATCATGGGTGAAAAATCGTCTTTATAGTCAGTTTAAAAAACATCCGTTCGGGAAGTTACTACCTGATGTTTTTTTTAAAAATGCGCCTTTGAATTATATCAATGTTGCGTTATTAATTTTGTTGCAGATTAGCGTTTGGGGGACCGGTATTTTTTCTCTGTGGCAGGAAAGTCAAAAAAATCGTTTGAATGTGCAGAAAGCACAAAGCAAGTTGTTACTGCAAGAAAAGCTGCTTGAAGGTGATTATTTTCCGGAATATTTAAAAAAGCATAATTGGCTGTCATGGAAGTGGACTCATGGTGCGTGCCATGAAAATATCGATACCACTGAGGGTAAGCAGGAGGCAGATGATCATACGTTAAAGATGTGCTTACAGTTAGAAGGAGAGACCAGCGATGATGAGTGGCGAACGGCATTAATACAATTAGATGAATTTGCCCCTTTTTTTCCAGTCAGTATGTCATGGAAACGCTTGATTCCCCAGAAGACTTGGGGGAGGTTGTATTTACAGTTAATAAAAAGAACGGCTAATAGAGCCGCATATCCGTTATTTCCTTTTGCTCCTTATCCTAGCGCAAGTGTTTTGGATAATGTTCAGTTGGTTGGTACCGTGTTTGCTAACGATCAATGGCGTAGTTTATTAGTAATCGATGGTCATTCACTTTCTGTCAGCCAAGGTGATTGGTTGCCTATTATTATGGCAAGTGTTGAATCTATCGAGCAAAATGAGGTTAAACTCAGTAATTTAAATGGTGACATTACTTCTGTTTATTTGCAGCCTCCAGTACTTGAGGAGGAGTTATAATGTATTGCCATGCTCATCGTTGCATAATGACTATATTTTTTCTTTTATTCAGTCATATCTTGCTTGCATTAGAGGTGCAAATTAAAGATAGAGACATTAATGAAATCTTACCTTGGATGGCGAATCAAGCGGGACAAAGTCTTGTCATGAGTCCCGATATATCAGGGAAACTAAGTTTGATTTTGCATGATACTAATTGGCATGATTTCCTAGAAATAGTGGCTGAAAAACAAAATCTTGAGTTACGTTGGCAAGAGGGTACTGCGTTGCTTTCGAAACGGGTTGCTGGAGAGGAAAAAGCGATCTCTGGTAATAAGCCATGTCAGACTCAGTTCTGGGCGCTAGAGCATGCGAAAGCAGAAAAAGTGGGGGTTCATTTACAAAAGCTTTTTCCTAAAATGAATGTAAGTGTGGATGGGAGAACGAATTCACTGATTGCTCTTAATTGTCAACAACAAGACAGATTAACTGAAGTCATTCATTGGTTAGACAGTCCTTTAAGGCAAATTGAAATTAGTGCTCGTATTGCACAGGTTAGAGGAAATGCCCAATCACAATTTGGCGTAAATTGGGAAACGCAAACAGCCAATACTATGGTTGAGTCTGGGGTTGGTGGAGCCATAGACCTTGGTGCTTTGGAGGCATCTAGTGCATTTACTTTTGCTTTAACAAAAGGGGAGAAAATATTAGAGTTAACATTGGACCTGTTAGAAAGTGAAGGTAGTGCAAATATTATTTCAGAACCAAAGATTGTAACAGCCGAGGGGCAGGCGGCACGTATTGAGTCTGGAACTGAAGTGCCATACCAGACTCGGGAGGATGATGCGGTTAAAGTGGAGTTTAAACAAGCAGGACTCATGCTAGAAGTTACCCCATTTGTTAAAGACGATGATAAAATACAGCTTAATTTAATTATTCATCAAGATGCTGTTGGTGATTTAGTCAATGGTATACCCAGTTTGGAAACAAACCGCATTAAAACTCAGGTTGTAGTAGTCGATCAGGAAACATTAGTGTTGGGCGGTATTTTTAGAGATGAAAACTTACTTAGTGAAAGCAAAGTTCCGTTATTAGGAGACTTGCCTTTTATAGGTGGACTCTTTAGAAGACACATAGAGCGACAAGAAAAAGTGGAATTACTTGTATTTATTACGCCAAAGCTGCTACAAATGACAAATAACTAGGTGTAAACCTAAATCCGCTAAATATCAATATAAAAAAAGACCATGATTATTGCCCCCAATATAATTCTAGTGGGCCCGATGGGTGCTGGAAAAACGACAATAGGTCGTTTACTGTCACAATCACTTGGAAATGAGTTTCATGACTCAGACCGGGTGATTGAAGAAAACGCTGGGGCTGACATCCCATGGATTTTTGAAAAAGAAGGTGAAGACGGGTTCCGTCATCGCGAAACGCAAGCCCTCTATGAGCTGACTCACAATATGGATAAACCTATTGTGCTGGCTACGGGGGGAGGTGCTGTTATGCGTGAAGAAAATCGAACCATTTTACGTAATGGGGGGTTAGTCGTGTATTTGTATGCAACGGTTAACCAACAATTAGTAAGAACGTCAAAAAGTAACCACAGACCTTTGTTGCAAACGGGTAACCCAAAAGCAACATTAAGTAAGCTGTTTGCAGTACGTGATCCACTTTATAAAGAGGTCGCTCACATTATCGTTGAAACAGATACACGTCATCCAAAATCAGTAGCTAAAAAAGTTTGGGATGCTATCGAACAGCATTTGAAATTGGAGAACGCTTAATATGCGCACATTAGAGGTCGATCTTGGAGATCGAAGTTACCCGATTTATATCGGTTCTGGGATCCGTAATACGAAATCGCTTTTTGATAAGGCAATACATGGCAAGCAGGTCATGGTGGTAACAAATGAAACCGTTGCCCCCATTTATCTTGATGCCTTAGTCACCATGCTTGGAGACGATTATCAAGTAGACACTTGTATTTTGCCTGATGGTGAGTTGTTTAAAACGCTTGAAACCTACCAAAAGATTATGACTCGCCTACTCGAAGCTCGTCATAACAGAACAACGACTATCATTGCACTTGGTGGTGGTGTCGTGGGTGATATGGCTGGTTTTGCTGCGGCAACTTATCAAAGAGGTGTTCCCTTTATTCAAGTCCCTACGACCTTATTGTCTCAAGTGGACTCTTCTGTAGGGGGGAAAACAGGTGTAAACCACCCTCTTGGAAAGAATATGGTAGGCGCTTTCTATCAGCCTCAAGCGGTTATCATTGATATTGATACCTTAGTTTCGTTACCATCGAGGGAACTTTCAGCGGGTATGGCTGAAGTGATTAAATATGGTCTTATTTGTGATAGTTCAATGTTTGCATGGCTAGAGTCAAATATGTCTGAACTAATGAAGCTAGATTCTGAGTTGATTACTCAGGCTATCTACTTGTCTTGCGCCGCTAAAAGTGATGTTGTGTCTCAAGATGAGCGTGAAGGTGGAATTCGCGCTATTTTAAACTTAGGGCACACTTTTGGACATGCTATTGAAACTGAAATGGGCTATGGTGTTTGGTTACATGGTGAAGCCGTGGCGGCAGGTTCAATGTTAGCTTTGGATCTTTCTTGGAGAATGGGTAATTTACAAAACAGTGATCTAGAGCGCAGCGCAGCTCTATTTAAAGCGGCGAATTTACCTGTTTTACCTCCGAAAGAAATGACACTGGACTCTTTTGTTGCCCGGATGTCGGTTGACAAAAAAGTATTAGATGGCAGTCTTCGTTTGGTTTTATTAGAAAAACTTGGACATGCTATTGTTACGTCGGATTTTCCATTAGAGATATTTAATGAAACCGTCTTAGATGCGTTGGAAGCGGTTCAATAAGATACTGAACACCCAGTCATCGAATTATAATTAATTCTATTATTTAGTTGGAGAAGAAATACTGGCTATGGCCGAACCGAGCTTTCAGTTTGATTTGGAAAGTGCGTTAGATCAGCAACCGAAAAGTGTGCTGAGAGATCCGTTTGGCTCGAATAAAGCGCCATATTTCACAACGGAAGTTCGTAACCAACAATTGGCGATGCTAGAACACTTAAGTCGTTATAGCTCTATGCTGCTGGTTGTCGAAGGTGAGCAGGGAAGTGGTAAAACGGCCTTTATGAAGGAGTTTGTCACTCATCAAACGGAATCGGCTGTAGTAAGTCAGGTGCATGGGTCTATGTTGATGACAGCAGGGCAGCTTTTAAGTGCTATTTATGCTGGCTTTGGCAGTGACATTGAACACCTTAGTCCAGACTCCACTTTTGGCCCTTTATTAGCGTTTGCTACAGAGCAAGAGCAAATGGGGCAGGTTGGTTTGGTTGTTATTGATAATGCACAAGAATTAAATACTGATGCCATTATAATGCTTTTAGATATGGTATCGATGGCCAGCGAACATCAAGCGGTTCCTCATGTCTTGCTTTTCAGTGAGTTTCCTCTTCAAAGAAATTTAGACTCTTTCCAAAAAAACCGTTTTGAACAGCTGAGTCACCACCAAGTGTTGCAGCCTTATACGTTAGAAGAGACTCGATCCTATTTATTACATAGAGTCAGAAGTGTTAGTGGTGAAATAAACCTACCTTTTACCGACAAACAAGTAAAAGGTATTTATAAAGAGTCAAATGGTTTTCCAGGTCGAATAAATCAAATGGCTCAAGTTCAACTTGGAATTGGTTCGAGCAATGTATCAAGTGGTTCTAAGTTTAAGTGGAATTTTGCTTTAGGCTTTCCGCTTGTCCATATGGCGCTTTTGTCCATTGTTATGTTGGGTATTCTGATTGCTGTCGTGTTTTATGATAGTGATGATGGAAATGCGCCTATCGCTGGCCGCACGATAACATTAGAAGGCAAGGCGATTTCTCAGGCTCCTTCCGCTACCATTGCAAGAATAGAAGAAATGCAAAAACGCTTAGGTAGTGGTGAGAATAAACTTTCCTTACCTCCTATACCTAGTGATGTATTAGTACAAAATAACGCGTCAAATACGGGTCAAGAAGGAGGTAACAGTTCAAAGGTGATCGCGGCTCCGATTAAGTCTAATGCTCCAATTCCTTTAACCCCGAGTATTACGACAAATAGTCCGATTAGACAGACGTCTCCTGTAATACAAACAAGTGCACCAATACTGGCTAATAGTGATGTGAAACTGGCTAATAGTGATGCGAAAGAAGTGGTTGAGGAAGCGCCTACAGATCGCTTTGAAAAAACTTCTTGGTGGCTCACTCAAAGCCCAAATCGTTATACCTTACAATTGTTAGGTACTTATAATTTGCGAACCGTAAAAGAGTTTATTCGCGACCAAGGTAGCTTAGATGGGTTTAGCTATTTTCAAGCGGTTCATAATAATAGAGATTGGTTTGTTGTTGTCTATGGAAACTACCGCAATCGCAGTGAAGCCATTGCCGCAGTTGAAACCCTGCCGAAGGAGTTACAGTCATTAAATCCATGGGCCCGAAGTGTTAAGGGAATACAACAGGACATTAGAAAAGCACAATAATGCGTTTTTTGCACAATATTTGAGCATTTTTTTAAAAAAATCAAAAATAGTAAAAAAAACCGTATTTATTACAAAAACCAGATTCCATAGTGGAATTTCCTGCTAAGAAAAAATCCAACCATAGATAATCCTATTAAGCCTATTGTTAGGCTGTTAAAACACATCTGGATAACCTGAAAATAGAGACTCCAGCTATGGGGCTTATTTGAGCCTTGAAAATTATCAGGGTAAGATTGCCTGCAATTTAGTATCGGAAAAATCGACTGTTATAGATGTTTGTTCTTTATAAGTAATAACGCAGTCGATTGCACTTTCGAATTTTTTCGTTCTTCTTAGATATAGTGTGGGAGTTGGTGTATGAGTACAGGCCTTTATCGTCCTGGTGAATTTAAAGACAACTGTGGGTTTGGTTTAATTGCTCACATGGAAGGCACAGCCAGTCATCACCTTTTAAAAACGGCTATTGAATCGCTCACTTGTATGACACACCGAGGTGGTATTGCCGCTGATGGTAAAACAGGTGACGGTTGTGGACTACTGATACAAAAACCAGATAGCTTCTTAAGAAGCGAAGCCATATCGTTATTTGATCACACCTTTTCGGATTTGTATGGTGTGGGTATGGTGTTCTTGGATCAAGACGAAAAGCTTGCGGCAGATCAAAGAGATACCTTAACGGCCAAGTTGCTTGAACAAGAAGTGAAAGTCGTCGGTTGGCGTGAAGTGCCGGTGGATCCTGCTTGCTTAGGTCGTATTGCAGAAGATTGCTTACCGAGAATTGAACAGGTATTTATCGATAGTAACCGAATGGATGCGAGAACGTTTGCAACGCGTTTGTTTGTCGCTCGTCGTAAAGCTGAAATTGCACTTTCACAATATGAAAACTTTTATGTCTGTTCTTTATCTGACAAAGTCTTGTCTTATAAAGGGTTAATGATGCCAGTAGATTTACCTTCTTTCTATAAAGATCTTGGTAATGAAGCCCTACAAACAGCCATCTGTGTTTTCCATCAGCGCTTCTCCACGAACACTCTACCGAAATGGCCATTGGCTCAACCTTTCAGAATGTTGGCTCATAATGGTGAAATTAACACGATTGAAGGTAACCGTAATTGGGCTTTAGCTAGAGCAAATAAGTTGCTTTCTCCTTTGCTTCCAGAATTACAGGATTTGCAACCGTTGGTTAATTTAACGGGTTCAGATTCATCTTCAATGGATAATATGTTGGAGTTGATGGTTATGGGGGGGATGGATATTTTCCGTGCTTCCCGCCTTATGATTCCACCTGCTTGGCAGAACGTCGAGAACATGGATCCTGAACTGCGTGCGTTCTATGAATACAATTCTATGCACATGGAACCTTGGGATGGTCCTGCTGGCCTCGTTTTATCTGACGGCCGTCACGCTGTATGTATGTTGGATCGTAACGGTTTACGTCCGGCACGTTGGGTGATGACAAAGAACGGCTATTTGACGGTAGCGTCTGAAATTGGCACTTATGCTTATCAGCCTTCTGATGTGATCGCTAAAGGTCGTGTTGGTCCTGGACAAATGTTGGTAGTTGATACACAGAGCGGCAAGATCATGCATACGCAAGATATTGATAACCGCCTGAAAGTGGCTCATCCCTATAAAAAGTGGCTGAAGCAAGAAGTTATTCGTATCGAAACCTTGCTAGTAGAATCGAAGCAAGAGTTTGATCATTTTACGACTGAAGAAATGCTAACGTATCAAAAAATGTTTCAAGTTAGCTTTGAGGAACGGGAACAAATCTTCCGACCTTTAGCGGAAAGTGGTCATGAGGCGGTAGGCTCTATGGGTGATGATACACCTATGGCTGTTATGTCTAGCCAAACACGTCCAGTAACCGATTACTTCCGTCAAAAGTTTGCCCAGGTTACTAACCCACCTATCGATCCGTTACGTGAATCTGTGGTGATGTCTCTAGAAACCTGTATTGGTGTCGAGCGAAACTTATTTGAAGAGACCCCAAAACACGCTAATCGTATTATTTTGTCATCCCCTATTTTATCGCCTCGTAAGTACAGTCGATTATTAGCGTTAGACGATTATCGATTCCGTTTAGTTCGTCTCAATACGAATTATAACCCCGAAGAAATTACGTTAGAACAAGCTATTAAAAACTTGCAAATCAGTGCCGAAGAAGTGGTTCGTAATGGTGCCGTGATTGTTGTATTAACGGATCGAGATATAGAGAAAGGACATTTACCTATTCCTGCGCCTATGGCGACGGGTGCGGTTCATCATCATTTGACTAAAGTTGGTCTACGTTGTGATTCTAACATTGTCTGTGATACAGGTTTTGCAAGAGATCCACACCAATTTGCCGTGTTATTAGGTTTTGGTGCCACGGCTGTTTACCCGTACCTTAGCTATCGACTCATTAATGACATGATAGATAAAGGCGAAGTCTTGGGTGACCCAATTATGTGTCACAGTAAGTATCGTAAAGGTATTAACAAAGGCTTAATGAAAATCCTATCAAAAATGGGAATTTCAACAGTGGCTTCTTACCGTGGCGCTCAATTGTTTGAAGCGGTTGGTTTATCGGACGCTGTGACTGAACTCTGCTTTAAAGGCGTAGCAAGTCGGATTAAAGGTGCATGTTTTAAAGACTTCCAAAAAGAACAAACTAAAATTGCGGACTATGCTTGGAAATTGCGCAAGCCTATTCAACAGGGCGGTTATCTGAAGTATGTGCATGAATCTGAATACCATGCCTTTAACCCAGATGTTGTGCGTAATTTACAAAAATCTGTTGCTAGCGGTAAGTTTGAAGATTTTGCGGTGTATACGGATTTAGTGAATACTCGTCCTGCGTCTATGCTACGAGACTTGTTTGCTATTTCTGATAAAGCCAAACCGATTGCATTGGATAAAGTGGAGCCCATTGAATCCATCTTGCCGCGCTTTGATTCGGCTGGTATGTCACTTGGTGCATTATCTCCGGAAGCGCATGAATCACTAGCGCAAGCGATGAATGAATTGGGCTGTCGATCAAACTCTGGTGAAGGCGGTGAAGATCCTGCTCGCCATGGTACGGAAAGACGCTCTAAGATTAAGCAGATTGCTTCTGGCCGATTTGGGGTGACACCGGAATATTTGGTCAACGCTGAAGTGCTGCAAATTAAAGTAGCTCAAGGGGCGAAACCTGGTGAAGGGGGTCAGCTTCCTGGTGGTAAAGTAAACAGCCTTATTGCTCGCTTACGTTATTCTGTTCCAGGCGTTACTTTGATTTCACCACCGCCACATCACGATATTTATTCAATTGAGGATTTAGCTCAGCTTATCTTTGACTTGAAACAAGTGAACCCTGATGCTCTCGTCTCTGTTAAATTAGTGTCTGAGCCTGGCGTAGGAACGATCGCTGCAGGTGTTGCCAAAGCGTATGCCGATTTGATTACTATTTCTGGATACGATGGTGGTACCGCGGCCTCTCCTATTACCTCTATTCGTCATGCGGGTTCCCCATGGGAATTAGGGTTAGCAGAAGCTCAGCAAGCTTTGCGGTCAAATGATCTAAGAGGCAAGATTCGCTTACAAACAGACGGCGGTTTAAAAACTGGCCTGGATGTTGTTAAAGCGGCTATTTTAGGGGCTGAAAGTTTTGGTTTTGGTACCACGCCAATGATAGCCATGGGGTGTAAGTTCCTCCGCATTTGTCATCTAAATAATTGTGCAACGGGTGTCGCTACACAAGATCAGCATTTGCGTGATGACTTCTTCCTCGGTACGGTTGAGATGATTAAGAACTTCTTCTTATTCATGGCTGAAGATACCCGTCAATGGTTATCTAAATTAGGTGTTGCGAGCCTGGGTGAACTAATTGGACGAGTTGATTTATTGACTTTATTACCTGGTGAAACCGATAAGCAAGCGGGTTTAGATTTGTCGCCCATTTTAAATAATGATGCGATTCCGGCGGATAAGCCTCAGTATTGCCAAGTTCCTTTTAACCCTCCCCATGATAAAGGCTTAATGGCATTGAAAATGTGGGAGGCGGTTCAGCACGCTGTTGAAGAGAAAGAGGGCGGTGAGTTTGAATTTACGGTAACTAACTGTGACCGCTCTATTGGCGCTCGTTTATCGGGTGAAATAGCCAAACGCTATGGCAACCAAGGAATGAATGACGCACCGATCACATTACGCCTGAATGGTACGGCTGGCCAGAGCTTCGGTGTTTGGAATGCGGGTGGCCTGAATATGTATCTTGAAGGGGATGCAAATGATTATGTAGGTAAGGGCATGACAGCGGGTAAGCTGGTTATTTACCCACCTAAAGGTTCAGTTTTTGAATCTCAAAACAGCGCCATCATTGGTAATACCTGTTTATATGGTGCGACTGGCGGTAAGTTGTTGGCGGCAGGTACGGCAGGTGAGCGTTTTGCTGTTCGTAACTCTGGTGCACATGCGGTTGTTGAAGGTGCAGGTGATCACTGTTGTGAATACATGACTGGTGGCTCTGTTACCATTCTTGGACAAACAGGCTATAACTTCGGTGCGGGTATGACTGGTGGTTTTGCTTATGTTCTAGATATGGACCGTACCTTTGTTGATAAATACAATCATGAATTAGTTGAAATTCACCGTATTGGTACAGAAACCACAGAAGAATATCGTTCTCACTTACGTAGTGTTATTGAAGAGTATGTTAGTGAAACGAACAGTGAATGGGGGCGCGAGCTTCTAGAAAACTTCTATGACTATATAGGTAAGTTCTGGTTGGTGAAACCAAAAGCCGCAAGCTTAAGTAACCTGCTGGCGAATACTCGTCAACGACCAGAATAAATTACCGGCATTTATTTGCAGAGGAGAACATGTTCCTCTGCAAAATTTGATTTTTTACTGTTTAGCAAGAATGACATTGAATAGATGTCTTCAGAGGAGTTGGCTGCTTATGTCTGAGCGCTTAAATAATGTATTTCAATTCGTAGAGGTCGATCGTAAAGATCCAAAGAAGAAACCTCTAATCACTCGTAAAGGGCAGTTTGTTGAAATTTACAAGCCTTTCGAAGAAGAAGTAGCAAAAGATCAATCACACCGTTGTCTAGAGTGTGGTAATCCCTATTGTGAGTGGAAATGCCCTGTGCATAACTATATTCCTAACTGGCTAAAATTAGTGAGTGAAGGCAATATTATGGAAGCGGCAGAGTTGAGTCATCAAACAAACTCTTTGCCAGAAGTGTGTGGTCGAGTCTGTCCACAGGATCGACTTTGTGAAGGCGCGTGTACTCTAGGTGAAGGAGGCTTCGGTGCCGTTACTATAGGTTCAGTAGAGAAATACATTACTGATACCGCCTTTGCTCTTGGCTGGCGCCCTGATATGTCTAAGGTAGTACCTGTTAATAAAACCGTTGCTATTGTTGGTGCGGGTCCTGCTGGATTAGCGTGCGCGGATATTCTGGTTCGTAATGGGGTCAAACCTGTTGTTTTTGATCGTAACCCAGAAATCGGAGGCCTATTAACGTTCGGTATTCCTGAGTTCAAGCTTGAAAAGTCAGTCATGACCCTTCGTCGTGAAGTCTTTGAAGAGATGGGCGTGGAGTTTGTGCTTGGTACATCGGTTGGTGATGACGTGCCGTTTGAACATATTTTAGAAGAGTATGACGCCGTTTTCTTAGGTATGGGCACCTATAAAGCGATGAAAGGGGGTTCCCTGGAGAAGATCTTCCTGGTGTTCATGAAGCATTAGACTTTTTGGTCTCGAATGTAAATCATTGCCAAGGTTTCGAAGAAGATGAAAGCGATTTTATCAACTTTAAAGGTAAACAAGTTATTGTTTTAGGTGGTGGTGATACCGCAATGGATTGTAACCGTACATCCATTCGTCAAGGCGCTAAATCCGTCTCTTGTGTATATCGCCGTGATGAAGAAAATATGCCGGGCTCAAGACGGGAAGTGAAAAACGCTCGTGAAGAAGGTGTGCAATTTTTATTCAATCGTCAACCTGTAGAAATTATCGGTAAAGACAAGGTTGAAGGGATTAAGGTGGTTGAAACTGTTATGGGGGCACCAGATGAAAACGGTCGCCGTAAAGCGGAAGTTGTTGAAGGTAGCGAACAAATTATTCCGGCTGATGCCGTATTAGTGGCATTTGGCTTCCAAGCAAGTCCATCACCGTGGTTTGATAAGTTTGGTATTGAAACGGATGCTTATGGACGTGTAATCGCTCCTAAGCAAGGGAAATTCATGTATCAAACAACTAATGAAAAAATCTTTGCCGGTGGTGATATGGTTCGAGGTTCAGATTTAGTTGTAACAGCAATAGATGAAGGTCGTAAAGCGGCAGACGGTATTATGGATTATTTAGATATCTAATAGCATCTCATGTTTTAGTAAAAAACAGTGGTTAAGGCCGCTGTTTTTTTGCGTGTAATAACGTCATTTTTGTCAAAATAAAGGTAACCGATTGAATATCATGTTTTAATAAAAAATCTCGGTAAAGAACATGATTTTAACAATACTGTGTCAGTTTTTATGATAAAAATGCAATTTTAAGGAGAGCTTAATGGATTCAGGTAAAGAGATTACTTTCCCAGAAGGGGTTCAATTGGTATCAACAACGAATCTTGACAGCATTATTACTTATGCCAATCAAGCGTTTTGTGATATTGCCGGATACTCTTCTGAAGAGTTAGTGGGTAAACCGCATAATCAGGTTCGTCATGCCGACATGCCCAAAGAGGCATTTTCAAATATGTGGGCGGATTTAAAGGCGGATCGATCATGGAGAGGCCTAGTCAAAAATAGATGTAAAAATGGGGACTATTATTGGGTCGATGCTTATGTTTCACCCGTATATGAACAGGGTAAAAAGGTAGGATACCAATCAGTAAGGGTGAGCCCTTCGAAAGATCAAGTTAGAAAAGCAGACGCCTTGTATAAGCAAATTAATAGCGGAAAACTCGAGCAATCGACTAAATCTCATTCTTTATGCAATCGTTTCTTCCTGCAATATGGGATTTTTTGGGTTCTAGCTGATGCCTTGCTATTGAGTCTTGGAATGGTTGATCTGACAGTACTTAGTATTTTTATGCTAATGCAATTAGTCGCCCTTTCTTTCACTATTCCAATGATGAAACGTGTCGGATCTTTAAAGAGATTAAGTCGTCTGGTAAACAATAATCCGCTTATTCAAAAGCTATTTTCTACTTCTATGGATGAGCTGGGACAAAGTGAATCGAGTATTGGGATGTTACAGGCACAAAATAGAACCGTGGTTGGCCGTCTTGATGATTATTCGAATCTAATGGCATCTTCAGTGAGTAGTACAAGAAAGGCGATGCTTGACGCTTATGATGGCAGTTTGAAAATACAGCAGCAAGTAGAAATGGTCACTTCTGCGGTCGGTCAATCTGCGAATGCAACAGAAGAGATTGCGAACAGCATAAATGCTACCTCTGAAGCCAGTAAAAAAGCGTCCTCTAGCGTCCAAAAAGGATTAGACAATGTGGAGAAGGTTCAGTCTAGCATTGAGTCGCTGAATCTTAACATGTCGGCAACGTCTGAAAAGACCTTGCAATTGCAAAGTAGTACGAATGAAATTGAGCATATTTTGTTGGTTATCAGCCAAATCGCAGAACAAACAAACCTATTGGCTTTAAATGCTGCTATTGAAGCCGCCCGAGCAGGAGAACATGGTCGAGGGTTCGCTGTAGTGGCCGATGAAGTTAGAACCCTAGCTTCAAAAACTCAGGGATCTACAGAAGAAATTCGTATTGCGATTGAGCAAGTGCAAAAATCTGTTGGTGAAACGGTTGAGAGTATTAAGAGCAATCAGCTGAGTCTAGCGGACCTTTCAGTGGATGTGAAAAATAATAGTGACTTATTTTCCTCTCTTAGTACGCTTATGACAGAAGTCTCTGACAGAACCATTCAGGTAGCGAGTGCGGCAGAGGAGCAGTCTTCAGTGGCAATTGAGATACAAGATAACATGTTACATATTCGAGAAGGCGTTGAAATAAACTTGCAGTCTGCAAAAAACATTCAAAAACAGAGCGGTGAATTGGATAAGTTAGCGAATGATTTAGGATCAATTGTGACTGCATTTAAGTAAGCTGAAGTGAACTATGTAAAAAGCAACCTTGATGTATTCAGTTATGAGATCAAGGCTGCTTTTTAAGATATTACTTAGTCACTTTGTACATTATTGAGGCAAAGGCGTTGCTGTTGAACTGGACAAACCGATAAGTTGGAGACTTTCTTCCGCAAAGCCTGTTCCTGCTTCGGTATAAAAATTAAAGACGTTGTCTATGTCTGCCGCCAATAACTCTTCTCGCTCATCTTGGTAGCGAGCAATGGCGGCGATTTGCTTGTTATATCCTGATTTGCGCAATTGCATGGTAATGTTGCTACTGTCCTTAATCGTTGGTAAGGCGAGTAGGATCAATTCAATACCTTTAGTGTCCAACTTTTCCCATAAGTCAGCATCTTCACCGTCCCCAAAAAACACATTATCGCCATCGCTTTTCATAGAAGAAATACGAACCCTATCTGCATCCATGCCCGCAACCTGCTTACCTAATGTGTGTCGTAGTGATTCAAATGCGCCTCTTCCTACTCGTCCCAGCCCGACAACTAAGATGCGGGTATCTTTCGGTTGAATAAAGCTATCTTCATCTAAACAGACATCAGATTCAAAGCTTTTTATATTCTCTTTATGTCGTAAATAGAGTCTATGGGCATTCTTATAAAGTACGCTAGTAATAACAAAGGATACAGAAACGGATAGCGCTAGAATAACGAGCCATTCTTTGCTTAACCAACCGCTATCAACACTTAATGCGGCTACAATTAAACCGAACTCACTGTAGTTTGACATAGAGAGTGCGGTTAGAAACGCGGTACGCCCTCGGAGTTTTAAACGAGTAAAAATAATAAAGAATAGGGCAAACTTAATTATTAAAAATACGCTAAGAACGAAAGACATGCCTAACATGCCTAGAGTGGGTAATGCGGTAAACCCTATCGATAAGAAAAACCCAATCAGGAATATGTCTTTAAAATTCATTAAGGCTTTGTTTAATTCAGAGGACTTCGAATGTGATGCTAATAAAATTCCCAGAATCAGTGCGCCTAAATCGCCTTTTACACCAACAGAGTAAAATAATTCATAGCCACCAAAGGCTAAGAATAAGCCTGCTAATGGAAGCATTTCTCCATGGCCAACTTTGTCTAATAAGCGGTATAGAAAGGGGCGTAATAAAATTAACCCAAATAATCCAATGGCCCAAATAGTAGGGACTTTTCCTGTCGCTAAGACTAAAAAGACGACGGCTACAATATCTTGCATAACCAAAACACCAAGAGCGATTTGGCCGTGGCGAGTTTTCATCTCCCCTGCATCTTCTAACAGCTTGATAACACATACGGTACTACTAAAGCTGAGAGCGAAACCAATAATGAGAGCGGTTTTAAAGTCTAAATCACTAAAATAGGGCAGATTGATAGCCGCAAAAAACATGACACAGGACGCCGTTACCATACTCCAAAGTGCTTTATGGGAAAGCGTTCCTAACCAAATTTCACTTTTTAGCAGGTCCTTTACGTGCAGTTTTAAACCAATGCAAAATAGCATTAATGTAATGCCGACATGAGCTAAAGTATCGAGAGAGGAAGAAGCTTCTATTCCTAAAAAATTGAGGAAAAAGCCAGCCGCTAAGAAACCTATCAAAGGCGGCATATTGATCATTTTCATCGCTAAACCGCATAGAAATGCACACAGTATCCAAATAAATTCCATTCAAACCCTCTATTAATAAAATCAAAACTCAAAAAAATAATAAAGTATCATAAGCTATTACAAGAATGGCTTTCATTAAAAAGGCCAAGTAATGACAAGTACTTGGCCTTTTTAACCCGACATTATAAAAACAGCGTTATTACACTTTGAATTTGTCCAACGCGTGAGATTGTTGGTCGGTTAGTTCAACCATTGTTTTGCATAAGTCTTTTTGATTTTTTGCGCTTTCAGAGACCGATTGACTAATATCGCGAATATTTGTGGTATTACGATTAATTTCGTTTGATGTCGCGCTTTGTTCTTCTGCGGCTGTGGCGATTTGTACATTCATATTATTAATTTCAATAATACTCTCTCGAATTGCATTTAAAGAACGGCTTGCTTTACTTGCAACCGTTTGAGTGGCATTCGCGTTATCACAGCTTTTCAGGATGACCTCTTCAGCATTACGAACACCAACCTGTAACTGATTGATCATTTTTTGAATTTGCTCAGTCGATTCTTGGGTTTTGGATGCTAAGGTTCTTACTTCATCGGCCACTACCGCAAATCCTCGACCATGCTCCCCGGCACGAGCCGCTTCAATAGCAGCATTAAGTGCAAGTAAGTTCGTTTGGTCTGCAATATCGGTTATGACCGTTAAAATAGACTCAATATTATTACTGTAGCTCACCAGTTCATTAATCGTTGTAACAACGCTCCCCATTTGGTCTGTTAACTCAACGATGGAAGATGTTGTCTGGTTAACAATATTAACTCCTTCTTTTGCAGCAATATCGGCTTTATTCGCTCGATCTGCTGCGGTTTGAGCATTATCCGCCACATCATGAGCCGTGGCCGACATCTCATGCATAGCGGTTGCCAGTTGATCAAGTTCATTAAGTTGCATTTGTAACTGAGTGGCGGAATGGGAAGATGAGGATTCGGTTTCGTTAGTATTGGTACGAACCTCTGCAGATAAAGACTTAATTTCAACAATGAGTTTTTGTAAATAATCTATAAATTGATTAAAGGCATTGGATACTTCGCCAAACTCATCGTTACTAACGATATCTAAACGCTTAGTAAGGTCTCCATCACCACTGTTAATTTCTTGTAATGATTCTCTTATTGCTTGTAGCGGTTGTAATAGACGTACAACGACAAAGTACAAAATACTTGAACAAACAAGCGCTGAAATAATCGTACTAAGCAGAGCGGTCCAACCAAAATCTCTGGCGTCTTTGAGTACTTTTGATTGGTCTAAGACAACCCCAATGTACCAGTCTGTCCCATACAAATCGGGCAGTGGACTATAAGAGGTAAAAACAGGTGTGCCGTCAATTAGATTGCCTTCTATTAACTCAAGTGAAAACGATTGCTGTCCATCTTGGATGAAATCAGTGACGGGCTTGCCATTTAAATCAGCGTTTGGATGGCTAACAATCGTCCCGTATTTATCAACTAAAAATGCATAGCCGGATTCATTGAATGTCAGTGTGTTAACGGCATCAGAAATGGTTTTGAGGCTTAAATCACCACCAAAAACGCCCTTGAATTTACCCTTGTCTGTCAAATTGGCTATCGCTGAAATAATAATATCGCCAGTGACTGAATCCGCATAAGGATCGGAGAAAACGGCGCGATTATGCTTTTGAGCTATCGGGTACCAAGGACGTTTTCGTGCATCCCAATCGGCCGGCGGCTCCCATGTAGGGCTATTGGTGATGGCTTTACCATCGCTTTCTAAACCACCAAAAAGAATCATAAACTCTTTGTTAAAAACAGGTGTGTTGAATGTATTCGTGATGTTTTTTTTATTAAAGTCAGAATCGATTGTTTGAGCAATAGCATTTAATAAACTTAACTTTCCGTTAAGCCAATTATTAATTTGCAGTGCCAGAACTTTGCTGGTTTCTTGAGTGCTGGTTGCCGTTTTTTCAAATAGGGCGGTTTTTAAACTGTTGTATTGCATCCATGAATAGAGGGAAAACATAACAACGATGACGAGTGAGGCGCATAATGCGACTTTATGGGATACTTTCATTTTAGGCACCGTCTTAGTAGGGTTGATAAGCAATGCATATTACCATGCTTGTTCGTAGTTATTACTTGGAGAAAATCCATTAGGTAATCTTTTTTTTGTATATTACCCTATTTTAAAAATAACAATTAGCGTTCTAAAAAAGCAATCATATCTTGGTTGTTTTGCCATTTTATGGATTACTGAATGAGTATAGCCGTAAATTTATGACTTCTGATACTAAAGGTACATTCAATCACGTAAAATAGCTGAATTCTTAATTTAGTGACTTATTTGTATGTTTTTTTCAACATCCTCTTTTTATTCTCCTCAAGCGAAAGAACTCTTCAAAATGACATTGCCGATGGTATTCGGCATTTTTTCATTATTAAGTTTTCAGCTCGTTGATAGTGCATTTATTGGACAGCTCGGTGTTCTTCCTTTAGCTGCGCAAGGGTTTACCTTGCCTATGCAGATGATTTTGATTGGCTTACAAGTTGGTTTAGGCATTGCTACAACCGCTATTATTTCTCGAGCATTAGGAGCTAATAATCTAGAACATGCCCGCCAATTAGGGGGGCTTGTTTTACTGATTGGTGGCATTGGTATTGCTGTTTGCTGCGTGTTAATTTGGTCATTTCGACAACCTATTTTACTTTTTTTAGGGGCGCCAGAAGACGTGTTTATGATGATTGAAGGTTATTGGCCCCATTGGTTATTCAGTGCATGGTTAGGCGCCTTTATTTATTTTCTGAACAGCCTTTGTCGAGCCAATGGAAACACCATGCTACCCGGTATTATGATGGTCATTACTAGTATTGTTAATTTGATATTAGACCCGCTCTTTATTTTTACATTTGGACTGGGGTTGAATGGTGCGGCAATGGCCACTTCTTGTGCGTTTTTTATTGGAGGGATTATCGTTGTTTTACGTATTTCACAAAGTCATTGGACCAGTTTTAAATGGGAGAATCTTGATGTATTAGCAAGCCTAAAATCCATCTCTCATATTATGGGACCGGCTATGGTTAGTCAGTTGCTTCCTCCTGTGTCTTCCGTTTTAGCCACCAAGTTAATTGCTTCTTTTGGAGCGGTTGCTGTTGGAGCGTGGGCATTAGGCTCTCGTTTTGAATTCTTTTTATTAGTGGTAGTGTTAGCGCTAACTATGTCTATACCTCCTATGGTTGGGCGTTTGTTAGGTGCAAAGGAATACGATCGAATAGAAGAGTTAGTCATTATCGCAGGCAAATTTGTAATTTTTTTACAGGTGTTTTTTGCTGTTATTGCTTTTATTGGTGCGACTTTATTGTCGTCTTGGATGACGAGCGATAATGATGTTCAGGCTATTTTGAAATTGTTTATTATGATTGTTCCTATTAGTTTAAGTTCACTTGGTATCTGTATGTTAATGGTGTCTGTATCTAATGCACTAGGTCATTCTTATTCTGCTTTATTCATGTCGGCGTTAAGGCTTTTTGCTTTCTTCTTGCCTTGTATCTGGTTAGGAGCCTGGGTGGGTGGTTTAGAAGGTATTTTTGCTGGTGTCTTTTTCGGTAATGTTTTTGCAGGGATCGCGGCGTGGTTAATATATGCAAGAGTGTTACGTCAGCTTAGAACGGCATAAACACTTTTTTATCTCCTCTCCTAAATAGACTCTAAAAGCCAAATTTGGTAATGATTGCCTAGTTTGGCTGGATCTCCCTAGCGATTCCCCTTTTCCGTATTTTTAAAACTCTCGTATCCTAGATTGAGTGACACACTTGGTTGTCGCTCCGGATAGCATTTCAGTTAATTTAAGTTGATTAGTAAAGCGTTATTAATAGAAGGCCATGTATCGGTTCGTTTTCATGGCATAAAAATCTTTACATAAATGAGAATCATTATTGACAGCTACTAACTTAAAGTAAATAATAACCGTTATCATTTACATGTTTTGGTTCCTGTTATGAAGCTTGCTTTGCCTATCACTCTTATTCTGTTTAATTTCCCTGCCTATGCTGAAGAAACTCATTCGGCGATGAAATTAGATGAGCTGGTTGTTACCGGAACACGTTCACAAAAAACTTTATCTGACACACCTGTACGTACCGAAGTCATTACAAAAGAGCAGCTACAAACTCATAATGCAAAAACAGTAGCGGAAGCATTAAGAGGCATTCCTAATATTTTATTAAAGCCGATACATGGAAAAAGCGGCTTTGAAGTATGGATGCAAGGTTTATCGAGTGATCGGGTCAAAATATTAATCGATGGTTTGCCTGTGTCGGCAACAACGGGCTCTAGTGTGGATGTAACTCAATTATCTACGGTGGGTGTTGAACGTATTGAAATTGTTAAAGGGGCTACATCGGCATTGTATGGCAGCTCTGCGATGGGTGGTGTTGTGAATGTGATTACAGAAAAAGTGTCTGGCAACCGAACCCGCTACGCATTGTCTTTAGAAGCCGGCAGTTTCGCTGAAGATAATCCTAATGGTGATGAATTGAGCCCAGCATTTCGTCGCGTAAGTGCAACGGGAGTGAGCACCCTAGGTACTCTAACAGGAAGAGTGTCTGCCGACTTAAGTGACTCAGATGGCTTTGATGCTACGCCAAACACCTGGTCGACTCAAGGAGCAAGAGGGATGCGCTCTACACTTGGGGTTGATCTTGTTTGGAATAAAACAGCAACCACTCAATATTCTTTTGGGGTTGAGCGATATGCAGAAGATTTAAAGAGCAATCTACAAGAAAATGTAGGAGGGAAAGCCATTAATAAAATAAAAATGGAAGATACCGAAAGGATTCGGCTTGATTCGACTGCCCAATGGGACTTAGAGCAAGGTGTATTGAGCGCCTCATTTATCAAAGAAACCCTAGACAATACGACTTATCAAGATGTGGTTGTCACACCTGAAAAAGAGGAAAGAAGGGATGCCAGTTTAGCCTTCCAGCAAGCGAATTTAGATTGGATGATGCCAATATCGGCCTATCATACTCTTAATGTCGGTGGTCAGATATTTGAAGAAACACTTAGTCAAAAAAAGAATCACTTTATGAAGTGGATCCCGACACTCGTCGGAATAGCACGGATATCTATGCTCAAAGTGACTTGTTTTATGGAAACTGGGAGTTTCTCCCTGGAATGAGAGTGCAAGATGATAGTGATTTTGGCATTCACCTAGCGCCAAAAATCAATGCCAGGTATGACTTTGACAGTGGTTCGGAGTGGGAAAGGTATTTACGTGCCGGGATAGGTGCCGGCTATAGAGTGCCGAATTTGAAAGAGCGTCACTATCTGTTTGATCACAGTCATTTAGGTTACATAGTGAACGGTAATGATGACTTAGTTCCAGAAGAATCTATGAGTTATCAGCTTGGAATAGGGATTGAAAATGGTCCGTCTCAACGTTATGAAATTAACCTTTTTCTAAATAATATTAACAACATGATTACTACTGGTTTTGATCAGGAAAGTACGGCTTCGAGGTTTGACGGCGTACAGGTCTTTCGTTATCAAAATACTGAAAAAGCCCGTACCTATGGTGCTGAATTTAGTTTACAACAACCTCTTTCTACTTATTTATCACTGCAAGCTGGGTACACCTGGATGCAAAGTGAAAATCTTAAAACGGGTACGGCATTGACTCGTCGGCCTGATCATCAAATCAATCTTGCTTTAGAGGCGTTTATACCGAATTGGGACGCGCGAGTGTCTCTTTTAGGACGTTATCAATCGGCTGAATTTGTGGATGAACTGTCAACTATGCGTTCCCCTTCATGGAGTGAATTTGATGTCAAATTTAATAAAGCACTTACCGATCAATTTAGTTTTTTCACAGGTGTTAATAATTTTACAGATGTGCAAAAAGATTTTACTAATGGAATGGATTTCCGTCCAGAAATAGGACGTTACCTATATCTTGGCGTGACTTTCTCAGGTTAATACTGGCTGAGAATACATTGAATATTAATAATAAACGAGTAAAAGAGGAGTCTATGTCTATCCAATTTAAACGCGATCTTCCAAAGCGAATTTTATATCCAACAAGTGTTCTTTTGGGATCTATTGTCTTAGTAGCCTGTGGGGGAGGCAGTGATGGGGATAACGGTACAACGACAGACCCTGAAACTCATCCTAGTAGCTTATCGCAAATCATTGATGCCAGTGATTATACGGAGTTTACCTATTTTAACTTGAACACCAATAACGTAGTTGAGTTAACAGAGGAAGAGGCGAAAGCGTCAACTGATTGGCATATAGGATTTCGACGTTCGTCCATTATCCTAAATGGAGGCACTTCAGGAGGAGGTCAGGTTGCTGGTGCACTGGCTGTTTCTCAAGAGGGCTTTTATCAGAATGGCGAAGCGGACCCCAATGTCTTTTTAAATGCCTCGCCTGAGGCGGAACTGGAACATTTGACGGCGGATATTGATTTATCAAGTCTTAGTTATCAAACCGATACCTTCTCATACGCCATAACAGGATCCGGTGAAATATCCGGCACAACACTGGATATGGGGTGGTATAACTATGACTTCACTACCCATGCAATCAGTGCAAATACGAATAACATGTGGCTACTAAAATCCGCTGCTGGTGACAGCTATGCTCGTTTTTCAACACAAACGCTGGAGTATGGAGATGCTTTGAAGGTCACCTTTGTTTTTGACGTTCAAACGGCGGGTACCAACCAATTTGTGGATAACAATGCGGTTTTTACCGCTTCTATCCCCAATACGGGCGGTAAAGCGTGTTTTGACTTTGATAATAGCCGCAATGTTGATTGCGAAACGAATACGGACTGGGATGTACAGTTAGTCCTTCAGGGAAGAGATTTTATTCTTAAAACCAACAGTGGGCCATCAGGAGAAGGAAGTGGTGGCGCATTTGGTCCTTTTTTAACAACAGAAAAAACAACCTATGTTTCTGGAACGACAACGTCGGCAGGAACGGATATCAGTCGCCACTATTTGAGTGATAGTAATGAAGGTATTTTTTCAGAGCAATCTTGGTATGCCTACAACCTCAGTAATGGGCATAAATTATGGCCAAACTACCGTGTGTACGTTATTGATACGGATCAAACCGATGCGCTATCTCCACAATACAAGTTGCAGATTACCAATTATTACTCTGATACCGGAGTGAGTGGTTACCCTAATATTCGTTTTCAAGACGCTAACTAATTTATTCTCAGTTAAGGAGAGCAATGTATGTCTATTCAAGACATGGCAGGATCAAATATTGACCCCAGTGCTTTACAACAAGGGTGGAATAACCTGAAAGAAACGACGCCAGGGATCCGTATACGTAATGCGGCAGAGGCGTTAAATGTGAGTGAGTTGGAACTGTTATTAGTACAACCTTTAGCTCAGAGAGTTCGTTTGAAAAAGGAAGTAACAGACATTCTACGCGCGGTTGAATGTTTTGGTGAAGTGATGGCGCTTAGCCGAAATGAACAAGCCGTACATGAAAGAACGGCGAAATACAAAGGCTTAAAAGTATATGGCCGTGCTATGGGCATGTATTTAGGTGATATGGATTTACGGCTTTTTCTGAATCATTGGCAACATATTGTGGCGGTATCTGAATCCATGTCAAAGGGCCTTCGTCGTAGTTTACAGTTTTTTGATGCGGCAGGTGGTGCTATACATAAAATTTATGCCACTGATAACACCGATGTTTCAAAGTGGGATGAACTGGTTGCGGCAATGACGGCCGATGATCAAACAGAGCGTGTGGCATTAGAAAAAATAGAAACTAGTCGTTTTCCTAATATTGGATCGGTGACCTCGGAAGACGTTAGGACACCTTGGTCGAAATTAACGGATGTGCATGAGTTTAATGCGCTTCTGAAAACGCTTCAAATCGATCGTCTAGAGGCATTTGAGAAGGTGGGAGTCGATTATGCACAACCCATTAAGCTGGACAGTGTCGAGGTCGCTTTGGAGGCGGCGGCAGAAACGCAATTAGATATTATGATCTTTGTTGGAAATCGAGGCATTGTGCAAATTTATACAGGCACAGTGAATAAATTGTTGAGGATGAATCAATGGTTCAATGTTTTAGATCCTAAGTTTAATTTGCATTTGAATACCTCACAAATCACCTCTTGCTGGAAGGTAAGGCGTCCATCAAGTGATGGTGTGATTACCTCTATTGATTGTTTTAATGCGAAGCGAGAGTTAGTGATTAGCTTATTTGGTGCTCGTAAGCCAGGCCAAAAAGAACTTGTAGAATGGCAAGCGCTAACGGCAAAACTGGAGACATTATGAAATGGCAAACACCTGTTTGTATTACTTTTATTAGTGCTTTATGTTTTGCGTCTATATTTGCTTTTGCATTGCAGGCGACACAGGCTATTTCTGCAGAGCCAGTAACCGCAGTACATTTTGATAATGTGCCAACAAGAGTGGTCAGTATTGGTGGTGCTACGACAGAAATACTATTTGCTCTTGGAGTGGGTGATCGTGTTATCGGTTCAGATACCACCAGTTATTACCCTGAGCAGGCGCAAGAAACGGCTAAAGTCGGTTATATGCGGGCACTTTCTGCTGAAGGAGTTTTATCGTTGGAGCCTGAGGTGGTTTTTGCGGCTGAAGGCGCAGGGCCAGCAAAAGTGCTTTCTCAATTACAAGCATTATCCACTCCCTGGGTGTCTCTACCAGAAGTCACTTCTTTGGATCTTCTCTATGAAAACATCATGACTATTGGACAAGTTATGTCGAGAGAAGAGTCGTCTCTAGCGTTGGTAGCTCGTCTAAAAAAGGAGCAGTTTCAATTAGAACAGGCAATAAAAGCAGACAATAAAAAACCGAGAATACTATTTGTTATGCAACATACCGGCAGCCCTATGGTAGCCGGAAGGAATACGGCTGCAGATCGAATGATTCGTTTAGCGGGCGGTGACAATGTGGCGTCAGCGGTGCAGGGCTATAAACCGCTTACAGCTGAAGCCATGGTGAATTTAAATCCCCAATGGATTCTATCTACCACGCTTGGTGCTGATAAAGTAGGTGGCACGGAAGGTATGCATGGGTTACCAGGATTTAAATTTACGGCGGCGGCAAAAGCAAATCATATCATTGTGATGGATGGGTTATTTTTACTCGGATTTGGTCCAAGAACCTTGCAAGCGGCACAAGAGTTGAGATCGTTTCTGCATGATAAATAAATCTAATGAAATGAGTGAGCATGACCGCGTGATTCCTGTAATGCACATCCCGCTCGTGAAAATGTTATCGAACACGTCTCTTTCTATTTGGATTGGTGGGGGCGTTGTCTTATTTTTGGTTATGTTTTTTTCTTTGTCTATGGGGGCCTATCGTTTAGATTGGAGCAGTGTGCTTAGTACTGGATGGCATGGTCGGGATGGCATGATTCTATTGGATATTCGTTTACCACGAGTATTGTTGTCTGCGTCTGTTGGCGCCGCACTTGCGGTCAGTGGTGCGGCGTTACAAGGATTGTTTAGAAATCCATTAGCCGATCCCGGCCTAATTGGAATATCCAGCGGCGCGGTGTTATCTGTTGCATTAGTTATTGTGATTTTCCCTGCCTGGACCGCCTGGAGTGGCTTATATGGACTAAGCTTAGCGGCTTTTATTGGTGGCGCCTTGACCTGTGTCCTGATATTTAAAATTGGCCGTTTAAAAGGCGGTCATAATGTAATGCAGCTCATATTGGCGGGCGTCGCGATTAATGCTTTGGCAGGTGCAGCGGTTGGCTTTTTAACATACCTCAGTACCGATGAGCAACTAAGGACGTTAACTTTTTGGAGTATGGGCAGTTTCGGCGGTGCCATGTGGCCAGCGGTTTGGATGACCACGGGTGTTACCCTAATCAGCGTGGCCTTTTTAATTCATCAATCAGGGCATTTAAATCGACTGCTTCTAGGAGAAGCCGAAGCGCGTTATTTAGGGACAGACACAGATCAACTAAAACGCAGAATCATTTTATTAACGGCGTTGTCTGTGGGCTGTGCGGTTGCCGTTTCTGGCATTATTGGCTTTGTAGGTCTAGTGATACCGCATTTAATTCGATTAATGTGGAAAGCCGATCATCGTGTTTTAATTCCCTCTTCGGCGATACTTGGCGCCATCTTAATGATTCTTGCCGATACATTTGCTCGTACTGTGGTGAGTCCGGCTGAATTGCCTGTGGGTATTGTGACTAGTTTACTTGGAGGGCCATTTTTTCTTTGGTTACTTTTTCGACCGAATTCATCTGGGGCCTCTTAAGTCTACTGACTTTTTAAGGGTTTTTTTACATTTAATATAAAGAGGTAATCGGTGTTAAATCTTAGTTTAGTATCTGTAAATAAAGGCAGTAAGTGCCTACTTCATAATATAGATTTATCGATTTCTCCTGGAGAGCTAAGCATTATCTTAGGCCCTAATGGAGCCGGTAAATCCACCCTATTAAATTGTATGATTGGTGCCGAGTTAAAGTATCAAGGGCAAATTCAATTTGAAAATATAGAATTAAAGCAGTGGCCTATTAAAGATCTAAGTAAGAAGAGGGCGGTATTATCTCAATTAGCTGGGATCACTTTTCCTTTTACAGCCTTGGAAGTGGTGCAAATGGGAATACAAGAAGATGCTATAGTAAAAGACAGTCGTATCCTGTGTCTGGATGCATTGGATAAAATGGGTGTGGCGTCGTTAGCCCACATAGCCTATCCATTATTGTCTGGTGGGGAGCGACAAAGAGTGCAAATCGCACGAGCTTTTGTTCAATTAGCGAGCAGTGAACAGGGGAAACCTCAATATCTGTTTTTAGATGAACCTACTTCCGCGTTAGATTTACACCATCAATTACAGCTTATGCAACAACTACAGACGTTAGCTAAAAAAGGACTGGCGATAGTGTGTGTGTTACATGACCTGCAATTAGCCGCTCAATATGCAGATAAAATCATATTATTAAAAGAGGGCAATCTCATGGGGGTAGGTAAGGCGTCGGAATTATTGACGGAAGCAAACATCGAATCTTTGTATCGCGTCCCTAACCATATTGTTGCTCATCCTTCGAGTGGTCGACCTATGGTATTACTGAAGTAGTACCATAGGTGTGGGGTTGCTAATAACCATACTTACAACGATTGAAGCACTGTATTTTGGCTCGGTAGTAATAACCAGACGCTACCAAAATGCTTAAGTTGACCTGCGAGCACTTTGGCTTCTGCTCCTATTCCTTGATACCAGTCTATATGTCCAGGACCTTTAATCGCACCACCTTTGTCTTGTGCGAGTAATAAATGAAATGCATGTCCTATTAAATTTCCTTGATCATCTAGCTTGGGTAATTTACCTAATAAAATAGAACCTAAAGGGATGACATTAGGGTCAACGGCAATGGAGTATCTAGGTGTCAAAGGTAGGTTTGCAGCGCCTACTGGAGAGGTAGGACCTTCAGAAAAAAATAAATAACTGGGATTTGTCGACATAATTTCTCTTTGTCGTTCAGGGTGGTCCGCCAACCATTGGCGAATTGCCTGAGCTGACATTTTACTCTTCTCTATCTCGTCGCGTTCAATAAGCTCTTTTCCAAGGCTCCTATAAGAGTGGCCATTGACGCCTCCCCAAGAAAGTAATCTTTTTTGTCCATCTTCGTATTCAACGACACCAGACCCTTGAACGTGCAGAAAGAAGTTATCAATTAAACTATTCGTATAGGCGAGTTCAAGCCCCATACCGTCTAGAGCGCCCTCAAAGTCAATCTCTTCTCGGCTCGGCAATGGCTTATCCTGTGGCCAAATCGGAGATCTTGGCTTCTTATATAAAGGGAACCGATACTCATCATCTGGAGTATGTCGAACCGATAAAATGGGGACGTAGTAGCCGGTTATTTGAACATTACCTCTTTGATCTTGTCCTGCAATTTGGTGTGCAGTGAGTTGCGGTGTGTATCTAGGATCTTGCAACCACTGGCTAATTTCATTTGTAACAGCAACGAGAGACGCTTTAGAAAAGTGTAGATTCTCTAATTGGTAATCTTGTTCTTTGATTTTATTTAGATAATGGATTTGTTGTTGTAAGCCTTGTTGAAACTCTGGTGCTGGGTAAGGTAGACCTGGAGGCAGCTGTTCTTCTAAATACAGCTGTTCTCTTTTTTGAGCGGTTAAGTCTCTGCCATTGTTATCAAAATGGTTGCTGTCATCAATCTCTAGCTTAGTACAGGCACTTAATACTATTAGAGTAAGCATAAGGGTACAGCACTTGGCCGGCAGGTGGGCCATATTTGATGGCGAAAAATGATGCTGAAAAGGAATTATTGAAAATGGCATAGCGTCTCGTGCTTTCTGTTGGTAAGAAAGCGTAATGTAACATTAACTAATGTGGATCATTAAGGTAAATTCAATAGATTATTACGGAATGGCTAAACAGTCTTCGTCATTCAATAGTTTTAAATAGTGTTCTGGAAGCATGGGCCTATGGAAGAAATAGCCTTGTCCAACTTGGCAGTTTAGGTCAATAAGCGTCTGCATTTCTTCAATCGTTTCAATACCCTCAGCCGTGCTTTGAGCATGGGTTTTTATACATAAATCGATGATGCAATCACTGAGAACATGGTTTATTTTTGATTTATCGATGTCTTGAACAAACATTCTATCAAGTTTAATCTCTATGGGTTCTAATGCAATGACGTTATGCATAGAGCTGTAACCTGTTCCAAAGTCATCAATAGAAAACTTGAATCCATGGGCTCTAAGTAATGATAAGTTTACTCTAAATACTTCATTATCTTCAAAAATAGAGGTTTCAGTCACTTCTAAAATAATATTATGGGCTGGGATTTCGTAGTGTTTTTTGATAGCGATAATTTTTTGAGAAAAGTCTACTTGCAGTAGATCTTTCGCCGAGATATTAATGGAAATATGACGGTCCTTAATTAGATTCGGATTTTGACTAATCCACAAAAACACTTCTTGGATAATGTACTGGGTGATTTTTAGAATCAATCCCGCTTTCTCAGCAAGAGGAATAAAAAGGGCTGGTGATACGTAGCCCAATTCATGGTTATTCCAACGTAAGAGTATTTCTGCTCCTACAATAGATCGGCTCATTAAATGCACCTGGGGTTGTACATGAAAGCTAAGTTTTTTGTTTTTTAAGTCACGGTTTAATAATGACAGAATGTTTAGTTGATGCTTGTGATCAGATTTAAGTTTTCTATCATATCGAGTCCAATCATCATGGCTTTGTTGATTTGCTTCGGCGGCTAATTGCGCGTTTTGAAATAACTTTTCTACGTTATCTGCATCCAATGGGTATTGAGCGACACCAATATTAACACTGTGTTTAAATTCTAAATCATCAAACCATACGCTTTTTTCTAACGTTGGCATTAATTTTTTCAGCAATGAGTCAGTGTCATCGGAGGAGGTTAGAAAGATACAATTGCTTGAGCTTACACGAATTAACTTTATTTTTGAGCGTTCTATCCAGTCAAATGTTTCTACATCGTTAAGTGCCATTAAGGATTTATTTATACTTAAAAAAGCTTGACCTGCGGCATGGTCCGCATTGCCTGGTCCAACAGCTTGACTGAGTGAATGATGATCGGCAAGACGTATTAATATCAAACTAATAGTCCGGTTATCCTGTTGTGCCTTTGTAAAAATAGGATCAAGTTGAGATAGAAAAAATTGGCGGTTAGGCAAACCTGTCATTGAATCAATTAATGAATGTAAGTGCCTATCATTGTCGGATTGTCTCACACGAGCACTGAATGCAAATGAGAAGCCGAGTAGCTGTACAATCGAGGACAAGAGGAATAGGTATTCAGTGTAGCCATTATAAGGGATAAGGTTCCAATAGATAGCGGAACCGACTAAAGCACCAACCAGTAAAACTCCCCAAGAAAAAATGTACAATTGAGTTGCGAGAGTGTTGGTTGATTTGGTGTAAAACGCCCAATAAGCACACAGAGCAGAGACAATGATCTGTAGAAAAAGAAAAATAGGCGCCATGGAACTTTCGGTAAGGAAATAGCTTAGTAGAACAAAACTAAATAAGGTGCCATCGATTTTAAACCTATGCTCCCAAAAGATGGGGTGATGTATTTTTAAATTTAAGAATAATAAACTAAAACGATACACTCCCCATATTAGAATGGTGTGTAAGGTTAATAGATGTAAGGCAAACCACTGAAATAGGGTTTCATTAGGTAAGAACCACCTGCCAAAACCTAATATCAACCCGAGAGAGACAATTAGACCCGCATTGAAGGAGACATAATAGATAAAAGCAGAGACGCGGGTGAGTGAGTAAATAACGATATTATAGATAAGTAAGATGGTTAGCGATGTGAAGGCAATCACCCAAAAAGCGAGCTGTTGTTTTTTGCCTTGCTCAACATTCGATTCATCATAGAAAGAAATTGGAAATAAAATTGGACCGTCACTTTGACGTCGGATTAACAGGTGCGTTGGTTTCTCCGTACTAAGACGAATAGGTATCCAGATACCATCATAAAGGTTTGGTGTATTCCAGTTTTGTGCGTCGCCTCTAATCCACTCTTGAATCAGCTCAGTATCATAAAAAAGATAGAAATTTAAATTGTCTATCATGTAATTGCTGATTTTTAGATACAGGACCTTAGAAGAATCACTTTTAATCTCTGGAAAAGACAACTTATGCCAAAATGCGCTATTAGAAAAACTAATAGATGAAGGGTATGCTTGCGTTTTATAGTCCTGTAAAAGGGCTTCTTCTGGTGTTTTGAGGGCAGTTTCTACCCATGTTGGTAATGGTTGATGATTAAAAGATCCATCTGTGTCTGGTATGTCAAACCCATTTACAGAAAATGAGAGTAGTACACATAAAAGACTTAATAAAAACCTGAGCATCCTAAACGGCCTTTAATTAAATAGCGCTATAATGTAAACGCGTGAATGAAATATAAAGTGACTCAACATACTGCTCAAGCCGCAATGGTATTAATAATCTAGAAAAACAATGCTTCTATTGGGATCTTTTTAATTACTTACGACTTGACAACAATTCATAGGCTTCTTTTAACTCGATAAAATCACTTGCTGAGCCCCCTTTATCAGGGTGAGACCGACTGATTAATTTTCGATATTGATTTCTAATCTCGTGACTTGACGCAGTCTTAGGAAGTTGAAGTGTTCTAAAGGCCTCTTCAATTGCCGAAGGGTTGTGTAACCCCTTAAAAAAACTCTCCAACAAAGCTTCTACTTCCGCTTCATCTGTTTTTATGTATTCATCCCAATCTAAATAATAGTTGATGATCTTCTTTTCTGCTGAAAATTTTAATTCTGTTTGGTTTTTTTTTGTATCAGTGCTCGTCTCTTGTGTAACGGTAAAATCAATTTGAATCTTAAGTGGCGAAATGGAAAGAATTAACCCTTCGTCTTGTAAAAGTTGACTTTGTAATTGGTAAAGTGCATTCATAACTAAAAAGTGCTGCCTAAACAAACAAAGGTTTGAGTCATCTGCTAACTTGCAGAAATCTGGAAACTGTGACTTTAACGATCGTAAAATTTCATATTCAGATAGGCCTTTATTATGCGCTTTCAAAATACTTAAAATTGGAATGATAAATGGGTTTTTCATATTTTTGAGAAGTCTGTTGATAAATTCGAAAAAGTAGGTAATTCCAATCGTGATCAGTAAAAAAATACCCAAAGACTATGATTGACTTGACTCAGCCTAACGTTTTTACTGTGTTAATTGAATCGTTGCTCAACATCTAAGGGTATATTGTGTGGATTTTACTGCTTTTAGTTTTTATTGTACTCGTCTTTGGCCCAAGTTTATGGGTTAGATACACTTTAAAACGATATTCATTTCAACGTGATGATTTTCCTGGAACAGGTGGTGAATTTGCTCGGCATCTTTTGAGTCGATTTGAACTAGCGGCAACGGTAGAGCAATCTCAAGAAGGTAAGGATCATTATGATACTAGAGATCAATGTGTGCGTTTAAGCCCAAGTTATTATAATGGTAAATCCTTAACGGCGATTACCGTTGCCGCTCATGAAGTAGGTCATGCCATTCAATACGGGAAACAAGAAAAAATAACCCGATTACGTTTACGTTATTTGCCTGTTGCACATTTTTTAAAGAAAGCCGGATCCTTTATTCTATTTGGGTGGCCTGTTATTAGTGCAATTTTACATCTGCCTTATGCGATTCCTTTGCACGTCCTTGCTGTTGGGGTAACCGGAATGGCTAGTGTACTTATTTATGTTGTCATTTTACCTGAAGAAATGGACGCCAGTTTTCGTAAAGCATTGCCTATTTTAATTGAAGGTAATTATGTTCAGGATACTGACATTCCAGCGGTAAGGCGTATTTTAAAGGCTTGCGCTTATACCTATATAGCCAGTGCTTTGATCAACATCATTTTTGTATGGCGCTGGCTTAAACGTTAATATAAGTTATTTGTGTGATTTATGGTTGTCATGAAAACGTCATCTTTTTCGTTCACATTATTTGGCTTTGTTGCTAACCTGTCTTCTTGGTCAAGAATAAAAAATACATGACTATTTATTATAAAAGCGAATTGCGGAGAGAATATATGAAACCAACGGTTTTTTTAAAAACAGCGATTGCCTCATTCACAGCATTAACTATTGCTGGATTGGCTCAGGCTCAAACAATTGATCTTAGGGTTATGGAAACAACTGATATTCATATGAACCTAGTTGATTATGATTATTATGGCGATAAACAAAGTAACTCAGTCGGTCTGTCACGAGTCGCGAGTTTGATTACTCAAGCTCGTTCCGAAGTAAAAAACTCAGTATTAGTTGATAATGGTGATTTACTTCAGGGAACGCCGTTGGGAGACTATATGGCCAAGGGTCGAGTTTTGCGTTTTGGCGAAATTCATCCAGCCTATAAAGCCATGAACTTACTTAATTATGATGTTGGTAATATTGGTAATCATGAATTTAACTTTGGTTTAGACTTTCTGGCGAAATCCCTTTATGGCGCAAACTTTCCTTACGTGTCCTCTAATGTTTATGTAGATGATGGTGATGATAATGCGGATAACGACCAACCTTACTTCCAACCTTACCTTATTAAAGAAAAGAAAGTGGTTGATAGTGAAGGTACTGAACAAACTGTAAAAGTGGGTTACATTGGGTTTACACCACCTCAGATCATGAACTGGGATAAAGACAACCTAACAGGCAAAATCATTGCCAAAGACATTGTGGCCAGTGCAAAAAAATATGTGCCGGAAATGAAGGCTAAAGGCGCGGATGTTATTATTGCTATTCCCCATAGTGGTATGTACAACGACCCTCATAAAACAGGAGAAGAGCACGCAAGTTATCATCTAGCAAAAGTGGAAGGTATCGATGCGATCTTGTTTGGTCATTCTCATCGAGTATTCCCTGGTGACAAAACAATTGGTGCATACGAGGGAGTGGACAGTGAAAAAGGCACCGTATTTGGCATTCCTGCGACTATGCCTGGTTTCTGGGGCAGCCACCTTGGGGTGATTGATTTAACACTTGAACCAAATGGTGATGGCTGGAAAGTACAAGACGGTACAGCGTCGGTGAGAGCAATATATCGCCGTGAAGGTCGAGATAAGTTACCTTTAGTTGAAGCCGATGAACGTATTAATGAAGCCGTTCGTCACGAGCATGAAGGGACGCTTGAATACATGCGCCGTAAAGTGGGTGTGACTACATCGGATATCAACAGCTTCTTTGCTCTAGTACAAGATGATCCTTCGATTCAAATCGTGAATAACGCTCAAATTTGGTATACCAAAAATATTGTTCGTGGTACCTCTTATGACAATATGCCGATTCTATCCGCGGCGGCGCCATTCAAAGCCGGTGGTCGTGGTGGTGCAGATTACTTCACCGATGTTCCTAAAGGGGATATTGCGCTGAAAAACGTAAGTGATTTGTACATTTATCCAAATGATCTAAAAGTCGTTCAATTAACGGGTTCTCAAGTGGTGGAATGGTTAGAGCGCGCAGCGGGCCAATTTAATCAAATTGATCCAAACTCGTCTGCTAAGCAAGAACTGATTAACTCGACCTTCCCTACTTATAATTACGATGTGCTAGACGGTGTTGAGTATAAAATTGATGTGACACAGCCGAACCGTTATGATGAGAAAGGAGTATTAATGGCGGCTAATCATCGTATTAAAAACGTTACTTATATGGGAAAACCGATTGATTTAAAACAAGACTTCCTAGTGGTAACAAATAACTATCGCGCTGGTGGCGGTGGTAAATTCCCTGGTTTAGATGGTTCAACAGTGGTCATTCATGCACCAGATAAAAACCGTGATGTCGTCGCAAATTACCTGTTAACTCAGAATACGATTGATCCTAAAGCCGATCAAAACTGGTCTTTTGCGGATACATTTGGTAAAGCCTCGGTGAGCTTTAAAACGTCACCTAAAGCAAAAGCCGTTGCTCCGGATTCAATGACTTTTATTGAAGTGGGTGAAGATGGTTTTGCTGAATTTACGTTGAATTAAAACGAAAATGAATCAAGAGGCGGTTTAATACTTTATTAAATAGCCTCTGCTTGATTGAGTGTCAAAAAACCTTTAACTCGAATCGTACTTGCAATAAGTGATTTGAATTAAAGGTTTTTTTATTTATGTCTCTATAGACTTAGTAGTGAGCTTTGATTATCTCTGTTGGGTTTCCCAGTGAGGGTGAATCCAAACATCGACATTATTACTGGCTAAGGAAGGTTTACCTAAAATCATATCGGCTGCTTTTTCGGCCACCATGATAGTCGGAGCATTCAGGTTACCATTGGTGATGGTAGGGAAAATGGAAGAATCCACAACACGAAGGCCATCAACGCCTCTTACCTTACACTCTGCATCCAAAACGGCCATAGAGTCATTCTCAGAGCCCATTTTGCAAGTACAAGAAGGATGGTAAGCACTCTCAACATTTTCTTTTACCCATTGATCAATTTCAGCATCGGTATTAATCGCTTTACCAGGCTGAATCTCATCGCCACGAAATGCGTCAAAAGGTTGCTGAGCGATAATCTCTCGGGTTAAGCGTATGCAATCACGCCAATCTTGTTTATCTTGCTCTGTGGTTAAGTAGTTAAACAAAATGCGAGGCTTAGCTTTTGGATCATTTGATTCAATCCAAACGCGTCCACGACTTTCAGGCTTGTTCGGTCCAACATGAACTTGAAAACCATGCCCTTTAACCGCGGCTTGGCCATCATAGCGCATGGCGGCTGGTAAGAAATGGTATTGGATATTCGGTGCTTTTAGCCCCGCTCGGGAACGGATAAAGGCACAGGATTCAAAATGGTTGGTCGCCCCCAATCCATCTTTAAACAGTATCCAACGAGTCCCGATCATTCCCTTGCTAATAAGGTCGAGTTTGCTATTCAAGCTCACTGGCTGTTTGCAGTAATATTGAAAATACACTTCTAAATGATCTTGTAGGTTTTCCCCAACACCCGGTAAGTCATGCACTAATGGCACTTTGGCTTGCTTGAGTACGTCTGCCGGACCGACACCAGAAAGTTGTAATAATTGAGGCGAGCCAATAGAACCCGCGGACAAAATAACTTCCTTAGCCGCCAGTACTTTGGTAATTGAACCGTCTTTAGAGTACTCAATCCCCGTTGCTTTTTTACCTTCAAAAAGGACTTTATGCGTTAATACCTTGGTGCGAACCGTTAGATTAGAGCGCTTCATGGCTCGGCGTAAATAGGCATTTGAGGTGGATGCACGGACACCGTTTTTCACGGTCATGTGCATAGCGCCAAAGCCCTCTTGACGAAATCCATTATAGTCTTCCGTCTTCCCGTAGCCTGCAGCCTCACCGGCTTTTATGAAGGTTTCATACAGCGGGTTAAGCTTCATATCATTACCATTGTTCGTGCTTAATGGGCCTGAATCCCCACGATAGGTATCGCCACCTTTAATCCAGGTTTCTGCCTTTTTAAAATAAGGGAGGCAGGTTTGATAATTCCAACCTTGAGCGCCTTGAGTTTCCCATTCATTGAAGTCTTCGGCATGGCCACGAACATACACCATGCCATTAATAGAAGAGGAGCCACCTAATACTTTGCCGCGTGGACAATGCATCTCACGGCCATCAACCCCTGGCTCTTTATCCGTATGGAATTGCCAAGCGTATTTCTCCGTATTCATCGGATAGGAAAGGGCGGTTGGCATTTGAATAAATATACTTTTATCGCTGCCACCCATTTCGAGCAGCAGCACCTTGTGTTGTCCACTTTCGGTTAACCGATCGGCCAGCACGCAACCAGCAGATCCCGCTCCTACAATAATAAAATCAAAGGTTTCTTTAGACATTGAATGCTCCTATTAGTAAGGGTTAGGAATGTCATCTAAAGAGACATACACACTTTTGTTTTGAGTGTAGTGGTATAAGGTTTCAATACCATTTTCACGGCCAATACCTGATTCTTTATAACCACCAACAGGCATCTCGGCGGGTGAGGCACCCCAGTTGTTGATCCAGCAAATACCGGCTTGCATCTGTCCTATTACTCGATGGGCACGGCTAATATCTTTGGTAAACACGCCAGCAGCAAGACCAAATTCAGTGCCATTGGCTCTTTGAATCACTTCTGCTTCATCGGTAAAACTTAATACAGACATGACAGGGCCAAAAATTTCCTCACGTACTTGAGGCATATCATCGGTACAATCCGTGAACACGGTAGGAACAACAAAGGCCCCTTTATCTAGGCCGTTTTCAGTCGCTTGGTAGCCACCGCATAATAGCGTCGCTCCCGCTTCTTTGGCGGCTTCAATGTAGCCAAGAACTTTTTCCATATGCGCTTTTGAAATAAGAGAGCCGACTTGAGTCTCCATATTTAAAGGGTCGCCCACTACCATGGCTTCTGTGCGAGTTTTTAGCTCCGCATTAAATGCATCTAGAATGTCGGCATGAACGAATACGCGTGTTCCATTGGTACAAACTTCTCCTTGAGTGTAGAAATTTGCTAGCATGGCGCCAGAAACGGCTTGATCGATTGGCATGTCAGGGAAGATTATCAGCGGTGACTTGCCACCTAATTCCATTGTTACTTGCTTCAATGACTGTGCTGAAGCCGTCATTACTTTTTTACCGGTACCGCATTCACCGGTAAACGAGACTTTAGCAATGTCTGGGTGGTTGGTTATCAGTTGACCGGTTCGAGCGTCCCCTTGGACAACGTTAAAGACGCCGTCAGGTAAGCCTGCTTGAGTATAGATCTCCGCCAATTTCAATGCGCTTAATGGCGTTTCCTCAGAAGGTTTAAAAATCATAGCATTACCCGCGGCTAATGCCGGTCCTGATTTCCAGCACGCGATCTGGATAGGATAGTTCCAAGCGCCAATACCAGCACAAACCCCTAATGGTTCTTTACGAGTATAATAAAAATTGCCATCGCCTAGGTCTTGATATTCACCTTGGATTTTATTCGCAAGGCCTGCGTAATACTCGATAACATCGGCTCCGGTTTCGATATCGACACAGATGGCTTCTTGTAATGGTTTTCCTGTGTCTAATACTTCTAGACGGGCAAGTTCTTCATTATGTTCTCTTAGCAACTGAGCCGCTTTATACAAGATTCTACTGCGTTCAACCGCACTCATTGACGCCCATACTTTTTGGCCTTGTTGAGCGGCAGCTACCGCGGCATTGACTTCAGTAACGCCGGCAAGCTCAATGGTGTCAATGACTTCGCCTGTTGCTGGATTCGTTGTCTTGAAGTGTTCGTTACTGGTTGAAGCGTGGTAACGGCCATTAATATATTGTTGTTGCATCTTGAGAACCTCATATGAAGATGTTTTATTAAACGCGCATTTAATAAAAACAATTGTACCGTTTTTTTTAATATAGGTCAGCAAATGTACAGTAAATTAATAAGAAGTTTATTAGTGATAATAATTCACATAAAAAAGCACGTTAAATCAATGATTAACGTGCTTACTAAAGGCTTCATGGCGTAAAAATATTAAATGGATAATAAGCCATTTTGCTCTGAACCGATATTTGCAGGCACAAAACGGTCCGCCTCCTCATCATTGATCCATTCTTTTCCATCGAGAACGTAGCGAAATTGATACTCTTTATGGATGTCTAAATCGATTGTAGCTGCAAAGTTGCCAGTTTTTTGTTTCTTTAAAGGAGTGGCGGATATATCCCAATTATTGAAGTCACCGACAACGGTGACGGTTTTGGCCGCTTGAACTTGGCTTTTTGGAAGTGAGAACTTAACTTTGCAGATGGGCTTACTTTTCAGGAATTTTTTTTCAATCATGGTTCGCTCCAATGTCGTTAGCTTATGAAACTGATATTTTGCAAGTCTTAGGCCATATATCAGACCTTTCTTATGACAGCCCTTAAATTACAAATTTAATGTGACAAACAGGCTAAAACAGAAAAACTGAGCTATCTTTAATTATGTTATTTGTTCAAAAAAAGAACAGTTAACGAGTGCGTCGCTCACAGACAGTGCAAGCTTAATTGTGTCGCTCATTACTTTATTTAGGTTAGAGGGACTTAACCTTGCTTTATGTCAGAGAGGCGCCCAACATCGGGTGTTATAGTGAACGGTAATATGAACACGTTTCAATAGGAGAAATAGGATGAATCCAACAACAGTTGCTCTTTGGTCATTAGGCGTATTAGCTGTATTGAAATTGATTGCTTACTTTGTTTATAAACATTTGAGTAAGAAAAGCGCGGAAAAAAATAAAGACGCATTAGAACCTCATAAAACCAATAACGAAAAGTAGACTGGACCCATGACATCAATCCCTTTCTTGGTCAGTATCACCATATTTTAGTTACCTATGATGATACTGACTTGTCTTAGTGAAGCTCTGTGTCCATATGGTTACTAATGCCACGATAGCGGTTGTTTTTCAGCTCTTTTACCTTTTGTAAATCCACAAGTACGAGTCCATCGATACAAAAGCCAAAATCGGCGTCGACGCCAAAATCTAAGAAACGCACACCATTGTGCTCACATAACTCACTGTATTGCTTATATAGTGTAGGCACTGAAACATTTAAATGACTCAGTTGTTCTTTCAGTATTCTAAAGTCTTCTTCATAACGAGCACCTGTAAACAAAGCACTAACATAGTCTTTATTTTCCAAGGCAATTTGATAAGGCGTGAAGGAAACCGCTAAGGCATCGGGGTCTGGAAAATACAGTGAATAGAAGTGAACAATTAGGTCTTTGGCCAGTTGTGGATAATTGTTGCTTAAACTCACAGGGCCAAACAAATACCGAACTTCAGGATGCCTATTTAAGTAGGCGCCAATGCCATACCAAAGATAATCTAGACTTCTCTTTCCCCAGTACTTCGGTTGTACAAAGCTGCGCCCTAATTCAACACCTTGTTCTAAGTACGGCATCATATCTGGAGATAATTGGAACAGTTCTTCCGTATAGATAGCATGAGAACTGCCATCTTTAATGTATTTGTTGATTTCTCCGATGCGATACGCCCCAACAATCTCCAATTGATCTTCATCCCACAAGACTAGGTGTCTATAGTATTGATCGAATTTATCGAGATCTGAGCTTTGTCCAGTGCCTTCTCCTACCGTTCTAAAGGCCATTTCTCGTAGCCGCCCAATTTCTTTGATCGTGGCCGATTGGTCTAGATAATCGAATAAATAAATGTGTTTGCCATCTTTGGTGCAACCTAGGTACTCTGAATTAGTCAGTTCTGTTTTTATTAACTTGCGATCCTGGGGGTGCGATATAGTGGTCTCGGTTTGTAATAGGGGCTTTTTACCTTTAGCGATACGATATAGGTGACGTTTGACCAGTTTGTTTTTTTCTTTATCACTCAAGGGTAATTTAGCCAGTTCTTGAATGGGAATGGGTTGTCCCACTTGAATAGGAACATGACGATTTTGTTGTTTAAACATTTCATGGGCAAGCTGAATGGTGGAGAGAGGGCGGTAAATAATGGAGCTTGTGTAAAAAAGTAAAGAATTACGACCATTAATATAAACGGGCAATATAGGGCTGTTGGTTTTCTGTGCCAATTTTAAATAGCTGGCGCTCCACTTTTGATCCTTAATACCGCTTGGAGAAAGACGAGAGACTTCTCCTGCAGGGAAAATAATAACGGCTTCTTCTTTACGTAAACAATCGATAATATTTTTAAGTTGTTTACTACTGCTTTTTCCCGACAGATTGTCTACCGGAAGAATGAGGTTCTTGAGTGCATCAAAATGCATCAGCATATCATTAGCGATAATCTTTACATCGCTTCTGACTTCACCAACGAGTCGTAGTAGAGCCAATCCATCCAAAGCGCCTAATGGATGATTGGCTATAATGATAACCCGTCCAATAGCGGGAATATTTCGGCGGTCTATCTGACTTACTTGATAATTGAAATTAAAATGGTTTAACACTCGATCAATAAATTCAAACCCTAAACAATCTTTATTCTCGTCGAGAAAGCGATTTACCTCTTGCTCATGAAATAAGTGTTTTAAAATTTCTAATGTTGGACGAGTAAATAGTGGGTGTTTTTGCAGGAAGTTGGGGGACTTTTCCGCAATAATTTGCTCTATGTGCATCAAAGTGATTTCTCCATTGTCCTAAGTTTAGCTATTCCATCTAGGGTAGATTGAGGAAGTGACATTTAGGTGACAATTAGGTGGCAGAAATAAGACAAACTAAGTGGTAAAAGAATGCTGATAGATGGGTGCCGTCTTGAAGACGGAGTATTACTTTAAGGAGTATTATTTTAATAAGAGAGAAGAATCGATTTCACGAAATAGGCTACAAGCACGGACAAGTGATTGCGCAGTAAGTTGATCTACACCGTAGACACGAGTAAAAACCTGCTGTTTCTGCATTACATGGGTAAGTAGGCGGTCGAAGTCACCGTCTCCTGAAAGTAGGATGATTTCATCGACATTGGCCGCACTTTCCATAATATCAATGGTGATGCCTACATCCCAGTCACCTTTTGCAGAGCCATCATTCCTTTGGATAAAAGGTTTAAGTTTGACGTCAAAACCGATATTTTTGAGGATGTTCTGAAACTGGTGCTGTTTACTGTCACCACGGTCAATAGCATAGGCATAGGCACAATGAATTTCTCCTATTTGACGAATTTCACGCCAAAATGCGGAATAGTCAAAGTGCTTACCAAATGTGTGTTTTGTTGTGTAGTAAATATTCTGGACATCAACAAAAACAGCAATTTTTTTCAATGCTAATCGCTACTAAGATTTTTTGTTTAAGGTAATGTGCTTAGGACCTGCGACACTGATTTGTCCGCTTACGCCTGATTCGATTACATCTATTTTGCCACCTGATGCTAAGAATGCTTCCATTTGCGATTCAATGGACGCAGAGGTTTCTGATGCCGCAGGTTGCTTTTTCTTAGATGTCGAAGATTTAGGTTTGGCTGCCATGATTTGGGCCTTCCATGTTATAAATTGAAGGTAGAGTATATACGATTTTTGTACCTAGGTCGCCTATAGAAAAAACCTGAGCGAATCTATATCGACACAGGTTTTAAAAATAGGCACCTAGATTGCAGAAGGCTAGCCTCTGTAAGGATGTACTTTTCGCAAAATAGGGTTTAATAAGCGCGTCAATAAACCAGTAAATTGAATCGGTGCATCCACAATGGTTAAACAAATGCATTCAGCATCTCGGGTTACTACGGGCTTATGGGTGTGTTGTTGGTTAAGTTGAACAAAATCCCCTCTTTTATAAACACCGCTCTGGTCAGAAAAACTGCCTTCTAATACCAGCGTGAATTCATCTCCAGTATGAGTGTGAGTGGGTATGTTACTGCCTGCTTTTACCCTGGTCAGAGCAATTTGGGTTCCATTCTCCTCGTTAGCTAAAATAGCCGTTTGAAACGACGGAGAGATGCGAACCCAATTTAATGCGTCGTAGCCCTCTGGTACAAATTGTTGCAGACTTCTAGGCACTCGGTAGCCATCATGGCTATTTACCGTGTTGAGTGCTGTCATGGTGTCAGACATCTTGTTTTGTTCTTCAAGACGATTGAAAAAGGCTTGTTTGAGATCATCCATATTATTGGATGATGCCTCTAAAGGATCAATTTCATCAAAAAGTACGCTGCCGACGTGCTCTAGCTTCTTAACTTGAGCTCGGCATTCCTTGCATTGTTCTAAGTGTGTTGCAATGCAAAGAGAGTAAGACAGGGCCAGAGAACCAGCCGTGTAATCAGTTAATAATTCTATCGTTGGATGGTAGTTAAGCATAGTGACTACCTCTTAATGTAAATAGTGAGTTTATGTAAAGCCAAACGTACACGAGACTTAATGGTACCTAATGGTAAACCAAGTTCTTCTGCGGCTTCTACGTGTGTCTTACCTTCAAGGTAGACCTTGGCTAGGACCTGCTTTTGATCAGTCGGTAGTTGCGCTAAGCCATTGTGAATCCGTTTTTTATCTCTTGCTTGCTGGACATCCCTAAATAGGTCGACATTTTCATCTTCAATGTCACTCCATAGAAGTTCTGGGTCAATATTAGAGATATGGCGTCCATTTTTACGTAGGTAGTCAATTCTAGCATTACGGGCAATGGTGAATATCCATGTATTCAGCGATGCCGCTGAAGGATTGAATGTGCCCGCTTTATTCCAAACCCGTATCATTACTTCTTGAGCAATATCGTCTGCCATCAGCATTGCTCCTGGTTGAGCGGCTAAGCAAAAGCCTCTGATTTTAGGAACATAATGATCAAATAAGCGTCCCAAGGCCGCTTGATCGCGCTTTTCCGCGACAGCCATTATATCGTCAGTGAGTGTTGTATCTTGCTGGCCAATGGCTCTGTTCATTCTAAATTGACTCCAGAGTGTAGAAGTAAGTTTGGTTGGTAAACAGTGTTGTCCGATGAACCTATTACTAACATTAGCATCTTCAACTTATGATTAGTTCGATCATTATTTAAATTTCATATCTATTAATACGCACCGATAGAAAAAGTGGATCACTCTTATTTATATAGTCTTTCCATCTCTTTTTTTGATGGCTCTGATAATAATGCTTTGATGAGTGATCCAATAAAGAGTGCCACATCGTATAACCTTATAATGGCACATATTCACAATGGCAGATGTATTGATCCGTGCTGCTGGCACGTTATAGGTAGAAGATATGGAAACGGTAAGTCTAGATACAGCATCTATAAACAAGGCAGATAAGCACATGCTAATTGAGCGTTTTAAACACTTTTATAAAGATGTGAAAAATCCTCCTTTGAATGAAATAGGTAAGGTCTATTCCGATAACGTTCACTTTAAAGATCCTGTGCATGAAGTGCGTGGTATGGATGCGCTTTATGCTTACATGGAAGACGTTTGTCATAGTGTTGAAAGTGGTCGTTTTGAATATCTAGATGAGCTAATCGGTGATAACAGAGCTTATATCAAATGGAATATGTATTTTAAGCACCCTAAGCTTGGAAATGAAATCATAGTGGTCAGAGGTATGTCTCAAATTCAATTTAATGAACGTATTTATTATCACGAGGATATCTATGATCTAGGTGAGATGCTTTATGAACATGTCCCTCTAGTCGGTTTCTTAGTGAAAAAATTGAAGCACCGATTGTCTAATCAATAACAGCGAGCTAATCCGTTCTAAATGAACGAATCCGAATAGGTATAGAGAACATGCGATCAAAAACACATCAAATTCAGAATGAAACAATTTGGATTACGGGCGGTAGTTCTGGGATTGGTTATGCCCTAGTTGAACGATTGGCTAAGCACAATAAGGTAATTGTCAGTGCTAGGAATCAATCCATGTTGCAGGAAATGGCCAACACCATTGAAAATGTTTCTTTCGTGGTTTTTGATGTGGCTGATAAAACACAAATTCATCGTGTTACCGAAGAGCTTAAGCAAACAACCCGTCACATTGACAGAGCCATCCTAAATGCAGGCCACTGTGAATATTTGGATATAGATAATCCAGATTGGGACATTATGGAAAGAATGATAGCGGTTAATTATTTAGGCATGGTTCACTCTTTACAAGCCTGTTTACCTTTATTAAAAAATGCCAGCAAACCTCACCTTATCGGAATCAGCTCGCAGGTCATTTCAGCACCGTTTACTCAAGCGGAAGGGTATGGGGCTTCGAAAGCCGCCATACGCTATTGGTTAGACGCTTTAAGGGTGGATTTAGCTCGCTTCAATATAGATGTAACCAGCATAATGCCGGGTTTTGTTGACACGCCATTAACCCAAAAAAATACCTTTAATATGCCCTTTCTGATGGATTCAGCGCAAGCCGCAGATAGGATAATCACGGCTATGGCCGATAGATGCTTTAGTTGCTCATTCCCCAAAAGACTTTCAAGCATGCTTTGGATCGCCAGAAAAATGCCTAGATTATGGTTACAACTTCAACAGTCTAAATAACGATTTCACCTACAACAAAGATCAAGTACAAAAAGGAAAGTTTGATGAAAATAGCCATTATCGGAACCGGGATTTCAGGCTTGTCGGCGGCTTACAAGCTTCATTCAACTCATGAAATAACGGTGTTTGAATCAGCGGATCGAATCGGTGGTCATACCGCGACTATGGATATAAACCTTCATGGTGAAAAGTACGCTATAGATACGGGTTTTATTGTTTACAACGATTGGACCTACCCAAATTTCATTAAGTTAATGCGTGACCTAAAAGTCGAGTCTGTCGCCACTGAAATGAGTTTTAGTGTCAGTTGCGAAAAAACAGGACTGGAATATGGTGGTAACAATCTTGATACCCTTTTTGCGCAAAGAAAAAACCTAGTTAACCTCCCTTATTTAGCCATGTTGAAAGACATTGTTAACTTTAATAAAAATGCTATTCGTGATTTGGAGAGTGGCCATCTAGATGAAGCCACAACATTGGGAGAATATTTACAGCAACAAGGCTATGGATCGCTTTTTGCTAGCCATTATTTGATTCCAATGGGCAGTGCAATATGGTCTTCCACATTGGCTGAAATGTTGGATTTCCCACTGGTTTTCTTCGTCCGTTTTTTCAAGAATCATGGGTTACTGAGTGTGAATAACCGCCCTCAGTGGCGTGTTATTAAAGGCGGGTCTAAGGCATATTTGGCACCATTAACGGCCGCTTTTGCAGACCGCATTCATTTAAACGCACGAATTCACCATGTAGTACGAAGTAAGGAATCGGTTGAAATCCATTTTGAAGATCAAACCAGTGAGTCGTTTGATCAAGTGATCTTTGCTTGTCACAGTGATCAAGCGCTCACTCTTTTAAGTGACCCGAGCTTAGCGGAACAACATATATTGGAAGCCATGCCTTATCGTATGAATGAAGTGGTTCTGCATACGGATGACCGCATTTTGCCAACCGCAAAAAAAGCGTGGTCAAGTTGGAACTATCATCTCGGTGAGGACAGTAACCGCCCCGCAACGCTTAGTTACAATATGAATATATTGCAAGGCATTGAAAGTGATACCACCTTTGTTGTGACCTTGAATGCCGCTAATAAAATTGCCGAAGAAAAAGTGTTAGGTCGCTACCACTATGCTCACCCTGTCTTTACCCTGGCAGGAATACAAGCTCAAGGACGTTGGTCAGAGATTAATGGTGTTAATAATACTTGGTTTTGTGGTGCTTACTGGCGGAATGGTTTCCATGAAGATGGCTGTATGAGTGGCATTAGAGTGGCCGATAAAATCAAGGGGATGCTCTAGTGAGACCGCAATCTACCCTCCTTAAAAGTGGTATCTATCATGGATGGGTTCGTCATCGCCGCTATTCCCCTAAACGGCATGACTTTAAATATCGGGTTTTTATGATGTATTTGGATTTAGATGAGCTAGATAAGGTGTTTGCTTTATCTTCTTGGTGGTCGAAGAAATCATGGCACTTTGCCCGTTTTAAGCGATCTGATTATCTCGGTGATCCTAAGCAAAGTTTGTCTGAATCTGTGCGCCATAAAGTGAAAACGCAACTGGGGGTTGACGTGGATGGCCCCATAAGGTTGCTCACAAATTTACGCTATTTTGGGTTTATTATAAATCCCATTTCTGTGTACTACTGCTTTGATAAAGCCGACCTTTTGCAAGCGATGGTATTGGAAGTGACCAATACGCCTTGGGGCGAAAAAGTACAATACGTCCTTCGTTGTGATCCAAATACCCACAAGCAGCGTATAACCTTTAATAAAGAGATGCATGTGTCACCGTTCCATCCGATGAGTCACTTTTATGATTGGCGCAGCAATGTCCCAAAAACAAAAATTGCCATCCATATGGAAAATAAAAACGCTCTTTCAACGAATGAGTTAGCTAAAAACAGTGTGGTATTTGATGCAACGTTAAGCTTACAACGAGAAGAAATTTCTTCTACCAGCTTGAGACGTATTTTACTGCAGTATCCTTTTATGACACTGAAAGTGGTGTTAAGCATTTATTGGCAAGCGTTGAAAATTTGGAAGAAGGGCATACCAGTACAAGATCATCCAAACAGTACGGTATCAGCAAAAAAGAAAGAGAGGAGTTAACCGTCTATGGGTTCTGTAAATATAGCAAATCAAAAAGTCAGTGAAAGGCGTTCTGTTAATTTTTTAGATAAATTTGCCAAAAAATGTGTGATGAAGGCATTGAGTAAACTTAAGGTAGGCCACCTAATCATAGAAGAACATTTTCATGAGCAAGGTGAAGCTGATGAAAGGGTTTTCCATTTTGGTGAATCGAAAGACAGCGCTCAATGTGTGGCGCATATTCATATCCATGATAGATCGGTGTATTGGGATCTGTTTATAAACTCCAGTATTGGTGCTGGCGAAGCCTTTATGCTGAATCGCTGGACAACGCCTGATTTGGTCGCGGTTATTCAGTTGATGGTTAAAAATCTGTCCTTGATCAACCAGATGGACGGTGATCGTCCTTTATGGAGCCGTATCGGAACTAAATTGGCGCATTTAGTGAATGCAAACACTCAAAAAGGCGCTAAGCAAAATATTTCTGCTCATTATGATTTAGGGAATGACTTTTTCTCGCTCTTTCTTGATCCAACCATGATGTATTCCGCGGCCATTTATCCACATGCAAACGCCTCATTAGAAGAAGCTTCCACTTATAAATTAGATCGAATCTGTCAAAAATTAGAACTTAAAGCGGATGACCATTTACTTGAAATTGGCACTGGATGGGGTGGTCTTGCGGTACATGCGGCGAAATATTATGGCTGTAAAGTAACGACGACGACCATCTCTCAAGAACAATACGACTTTGCTAAACAGAGAGTGGAAGAGGAAGGGCTATCGAAACAGGTAACCCTGCTTTTAGATGATTACCGAGACCTCCAAGGAAAGTATGACAAATTAGTTTCCATTGAAATGATTGAAGCGGTGGGTCATGAGTATTACGACAGTTATTTTTCTATGTGCAGCCAGCTCTTAAAAGACAATGGGTTGATGCTCATACAAGCCATTACGATCGCAGACCAGCGTTATCATTATGCGAAAAAGTCCGTTGATTTTATACAAAGGTACATTTTTCCTGGCGGGTGTTTACCATCGAATGAAGTGATCGCCAGTAAAGTTTCTAAGCATACTAACTTACAGATTGTGGCGGTGGAGGACATTACGGAGCACTATGCTGATACCTTAAAAGATTGGCGGAATGCTTTTATGCAGAAAAAGCATCAAGTGAGAGACATGGGGTTTGATGATATTTTCTGTCGCATGTGGGAGTTTTATCTTTGTTATTGTGAAGGCGGCTTTCGTGAGCGGGCCATTAGTACAGGCCAGTTTGTTTTTGCTAAACCGGAATGGCGCTTCCAAGCCAATAGATAACTCCAACGTGGATACTAGGACGTTAACGTATGACAACTTCATCAGACGAAGAAAAAGAGTCAGAAGCGAATCATGATAATTTAAATATTAACTCAATGCCTTCAGATGTAGGTAACGCAATATTCTTTCAAATTGCTTGGTTTATCTGTGTCGCTTCGCCCGAAATCATTGCCATTATCGCGGTATCCATGCTGCTAATTATCCACTCTCGTTTTATGATTCGCGACAATCGAGAATGGTTATTGATCATGGGTTTTACGACCAGCGGCATGATGATTGACAGTGTTTTACAAACGTTAGGTGTGATTCAGTTTTCGGGAGCCATCGCCATAACGGAAAACGTGTCGATCCTGCCTATTTGGATGATGTGTTTATGGTTGGCGTTTTCAACGACGTTAATTCATGGCCTTTTTTGGCTTCATGGCCGTTTTAAATTTGCCATGCTTATCGGTGGTTTCGCGGTCCCTGTCAGTTACTATGGAGGGCTTATTATGTCTCGTTCTTCATCGATAGAACCAGTATGGATCATGCTTATTACAGTTGGCGCTATCTGGGCACTACTTTTGCCGAGTGTTCTCTTCATCGCTCAAAAATATGGATTGACTCGCTTACGACAAATTCCCTCTTAATCGGTTACTGGTTTCGTCAGCATCATTAGATCTGAACTCAATGTCACGCTTAATAAACAGGAAAAAAGTATGTTAACAACGAAAGTCTATTCAAGAGTATTAGGCATTGGCTTGTTGAGCCTAATTAATCCAGCGAATGCAATAGATGCAGTAGGGACAACGGATAGTATTGTTATTGGAAGTGCATACGATGTGAATACGGGGGATCTCTTATACACAGAAACCCATAAGAGGCCATCCTCCTCCGAACATACCGTGACTTATCGTGAAGTGAACGGGGAGACTTTTGCTACTAAGAAACTCACTTATGCTTACTCTTCTTTAGTACCAAGTTTTTATCAAGTAAATGAACGTAATGGAGAGGTAATAGAAGTCACGACATCGACTAATAATACACTAACAGTCAACTTCAAAGCCTCTGAATCAAGTAAGTTGAAATCAAAACAAGTTGGTATTACTAATCGATTAATAGTAGATGCCGGTTTTGATCATTTTATTCATAAATATTGGGATAACTTGAATCGCGGCGATGTTTTAAAAATTGATTTCTTAGCCCCCACTCGTCAAATCACCGCGCCTTTTCGTATAGAAACCACAAACTGTAAAACAGAAGATAGCCACTCTGTTTGCTTCATGATGTCGCCCGATGCCTGGTGGATTAGCCTAGTAATGGAGCCCATTTATTTAGTGTATAACAATCAGACCAAACGACTGTCTCGTTATTTAGGCAGAGGAAACATTTCTGAAAAAAATGGCAACTATTTAACGGTAGACCTTCGGTATCGCTATCAAGTAACTGAGTAACAGTCCCTTTCATTAGACATAAAGATAATAGGATAGGTGGGAGGAATGATGTATTTTTTTAAAAAAATAGCCTTGCTCAGTGTTATTGGCTTGTTTGCGGTATTGTTAACCTCTTGTTCATCTGTTGCCGTTGAAACCTACAAAGACAACACGCCTAAGCTGGTGGTTGAAGACTTCTTTGACGGTGACTTGGTTGCACATGGTATGGTGAAAAACCGCCGTGGAGAAGTGATTCGCTATTTTACTGCGGATTTATTGGCTTCCTGGGAAGAAGGTATTGGCACGCTCGATGAATCTTTTATTTTTGATGATGGAGAGCACCAGCAGCGAATTTGGACGTTAACACCAAACGAACATAAGGGGTATATCGCAACCGCACCGGATGTTGTTGGATCTGGTGAGCTAATGACATCAGGCAATGCGCTCTTTATGAAGTACATCTTACAAGTTCCTTATGGGGACGACCTGATCGAGGTTAATGTAGATGATCGTATGTACCTTATTGAAGAGAAGGTTTTGCTGAATGAATCTATGCTAACTAAGTTTGGGTTCAATGTGGGCTCGGTTACCTTGGTTATCTTGAAAAAGTCTTGAATAGATAGCACTTGTATAGGCACGTTTACGAATGTTCGATTTACCATTGTTTGATTGAAAAAACTATCAGTTCGATTGTTTTAATAAATTATTAAAATGTCCCTGCTTTGCTTATAGTGTTTGTAGATTTTTCAACAGATACACAACGCTTTAGTCAAATAAGCAAGGGGAATGAATATTATGAGTAAAACACGCTTAACATCTTCAAATGGGGCACCGGTTGCCGATGATAATAACAGTATCAGTGCTGGTGCTCGTGGACCATTAACCTTCGATAATCATTATTTATTTGAGAAGTTAGCCCACTTCAATAGAGAGCGTATTCCTGAGCGTGTTGTTCATGCACGCGGTACGGGAGCCTATGGCTCTTTTACATTAAGTAAAAACCTTGATCATCTTACGATCGCGAAATTTTTACAGGAATCCGGCCAGAAAACCGAGGTGTTTGTGCGTTTCTCTACTGTTGGTGGTGGTCAAGACTCTAGTGATTATGCTCGTGATCCTCGTGGCTTTGCGATTAAATTTTATACAGAAGAAGGAAACTTTGATCTAGTCGGTAACAATACGCCGGTTTTCTTTTTAAACGATCCTATTAAATTTCCTGATTTCATACATTCTCAGAAAAAAGACCCTAGAACAAATTTGCCGAATCCAAGCAATATGTTTGAGTTCTGGGCCAATCATCCGCAATCATTGCATCAGATGACGATACTTATGTCAGATCGCGGGATCCCTGCAAGTTATCGTCAGATGCACGGTTTTGGTTCTCATACATTAAGTTTTTGGAATCAAGCCGGTGAGCGCGTCTGGGTAAAATGGCACCTTAAGTCCAACCAGGGTATTGCGACGCTCACTAACGAAGAAGCGGAAAAAATGCCATCCCATGGTGCCCAAGCAGATTTAATCGAGGCGATAGATAAAGGAGACTTTCCATCTTGGACGGTGAAGTTGCAGGTCATGACAGAAAAAGAAGCATTAAATTACGCGATTAATCCGTTTGATTTAACTAAAATTTGGCCGCATAAGGACTTTCCGTTAATAGAAGTAGGCCAGTTGGAATTAAATCGAAACGTGGATAATTATTTCGCCGAAACTGAGCAGGCTGCTTTCGCACCAAGTAACCTTATTCCCGGTATTGGGGCTTCACCGGATAAAATGTTACAAGGCCGCTTAATTGCATACCAAGACGCCCATCGTCACCGTGTAGGTACAAACTTTAATAGTATTCCGGTTAATGCGCCTCGGTGTCCGATGAATACCTACCAAAGAGACGGAGCCTTTGCCGGTATGTGCCCTTACAGTGGCAAGCCTAGCTTTCAGGGGAGCGAAGCGAATTTCTATCCAAACGATCGAGGAGAACAAGGTGCCGCCGTTCCCGATAGCTCTGTGTCCGCGCCGGCGATGCCTTTATTAGAAGACGCATGGGTAGGTTATCATAGCCAAGAGCAGGAAGATTATTACACTCAGGCTGGCGATTTATTTAATTTGATGGATGAAGTTCAAAAACAACAACTTGTAGCAAACATTGTTGGCGGGCTTTCTCAAGCAAACTCGTCCATTCAAGCGCGTATGATTGAGCAATTCAGCTTAGCGGATCGTGATTACGGAAAGCGAGTTAAACGTGCTTTAGAAGACGGTTAACTATTTCATAAGTGGGCTATTCTACAAGGCTATCTAATCGGTTTAATGACAATTGGATAGCCTTTGTTTTTAGAGAAAAATATAAAACCACCGAGAAATGTGCTATACCTAAATATATTCAAAAATAAATTATTTTATTCTATTTGGGGTTAGATTGAGTCATTCTCCTTTATTTACAACATCATCAAGTCTAGGTCGTTTTTATCAAACAACCACGTCATCTTTATTTTACTTCTTTTTTATTATTGTGACTTGTTGGGGAATGTTCTCTTTATGGGAAACGCATAGGGAGTTGGAACAGAAAACTCAGCAGGCAATATTTACCATTGATCGCTTTTTGTCTAGTAACAAAACCGAGTTACATTCTCTAGTAGAACGGGAAGCACCTCTTTGTGATGAGTCTCAGATTAATGCATTGAGATCCAAAACCTTCATGTCTCCCTATGCAAAAGAACTAAGTTTAATGCAATATGGGGAAGACGGTCGTTTATCTGTATATTGTACTAATTTGGGGGAAATGACGATCCCTGTTTGGAGAACCATCCAAAAACGCTTAGAAATCAATAAAGATCGATTTACTCTTGCTTATACAAAAGCAAAATTAACAGGTCAAAAGTCTCTCTTTAGTTTTTATGTTAACGAGCGAGGTTTAGGTGCTAATAGCGTGATTCCAGCCGACCTCTTGATTAAAGAATTACAGAATGAACTCAATAATGGCATAGTATTTCGCTTATTTATTGTTAATCGTGCGCTGCATCGTTCCCCATCGTTGGATTCCGTAGAAGAAAATCTATTAGAAAACTTCCCAGGTATTTGGGATGTATCTAGGCACAGCTTTCTAAGCAATGAGTTAAGGTTAGAGCTTGGGATAACAACGGATTATTTCATTGATCGATTATGGGCAAACACCATTCTATTTTTAATAGTTTGGATCGCCTGTGCATCCGTTACACATTTATTATTGCTCTGGTATCGAGATTATTTACATTCATTCAGACGTTATTTAAAAGCCGCGATTGAACAAGATGACATGGAGTTACATTATCAGCCAATAGTCGATGTGTATCACCAAACAACACCGAAAGTGGAGGCGTTGCTACGGTGGAGTTCAGATCGTTTTGGAAGTGTTTCTCCTATTATTATTGTTGAAAAAGCCGTTGAGTTCGGATTAATGCAAAGATTGACACAAATGGTATTCTCCAAAGTAGTGGATTTTTTAATTCGTAATGAAAAGAGATTACCCTCCATTATGGTAAACATTAATATCGACCGGGGCAGTTTTTTAAATTCTGAATTTATTGATATGGTGTCGAAAGTAATGAAAGCTAACCCTTTTCTAATTGGCCGCATTGGTTTTGAAGTGACAGAAAATAATAACTTTAATAACGAAGAAATGCAGTTAGCATTACGCCAGTTTCAGCGCTTAAAAGCATGTGGTATAGGCCTTTCTGTGGATGATTTTGGTACAGGGTATTCTGGGTTGGATTTCTTACGTCAATTTCCCTATGAAACATTAAAAATTGACAAGATCTTTGTCAAGCATATAGGGCAAGATCGTGTAACCAATCAAATACTCGACTATGTGATAAAACTCGCCCAAGAACTGGATATGTCTTTAGTTGCAGAGGGGGTGGAGACAAAAGAGCAGCTAGATACCATCACCTCTATGGGGATTCATTCTATTCAGGGGTATTATTTTAGTAGGCCCTTATCAGAAACGGCCATTATCGAATGGCTGGCAAATCAAGATAAGATTTTCCAGCCAGTTGCATTGTCCTAATAGGCCGTCATAATAGCGCACATAGTATATTTGTGTAGGTTGTTATATGGCGAAGTTAGTATTTGCTTTAAAATACGTTCCTGATGAAGAGGCCGCAGCGGTAAGAAAAATGCTCAGCGAGCATCACATTGAGTTTTATGAGACAACGGCTGGCCGCTGGCAAATATCGCTTGCGGCTCTCTGGGTTCGTCATGATGCAGATTTTCAGAAAGCAAGAGCGTTAATATATGAAGATCAGCTTAAGAGGCAAGCGTCGTATCGAGAACAAAAAATAGCATTTTGGCCTGCTATTATGTCGCATTTAAAAGAAAATCCGATTGAGTTTGCTTTTACTCTCTTTGCTATTGTTTTTGTGGCGGGGTTATCTGTATTGCCTTTTTATCTTACTTTATAAAAGGGAATAGAGACGCTTCTCGCTCTTATGCAATCTGTTCCTGTTAAACTATCTTTTATAACACTTAAATTAATGCCACTGTAGTTGTCATTTGACTCTTATTGATTGGATCATTAATTTACTCATGAACAAATACAATTGACTGTTAAAAAATGACAAAAAAGCCAAACACTGCCGCTACAAAATCGTTTGAAAAAGCGTTGATAACAAAGAATAAGCTTGAATTGCACCCTCGAAACCCTCACAAGATGCGTTACGATTTTGCTTTGCTTGCCGATTCTTGTGCAGAATTAACGCAATATGTCGTTAAAAATAAGTATGGTAATGAATCGATTGATTTTGCTAATCCGCTGGCCGTAAAGGCACTTAATAAAGCCTTATTAAGCCATTTTTATGGCGTGCCCTTTTGGGATATTCCTGCAGGGTTCTTGTGTCCACCTATCCCTGGAAGGGCCGATTACATACATTATTTAGCCGATTTATTAGCGGACTCGAATGCTGGCGTCATTCCTCGCGGTTCTATGGTTAAAGCGCTAGATATCGGAGTTGGAGCGAATTGTGTCTATCCCATAATAGGAAACCGAGAATACGGTTGGAAGTTTATTGGCTCAGATATCAATAAAATCGCCGTTGATTCAGCCACTATGGTTATTAAGTCAAATACAAATTTGACCGGTAATATTCAGGTTCGGTTACAGTCAAATAAGACGTCTTTCTTTAATGGTATCTGGCAAGTGGATGAAAGGTTTGACATTACCTTGTGCAACCCGCCGTTTCATTCATCTGAGTCAGCGATGAAAGCGGAATCAGAGCGTAAGTGGCGAGGCTTAAAAGGCAAGTCTCGATCGACTTTGAATTTTGGTGGTCAAGCTGATGAACTATGGTGCGATGGTGGAGAAGAAGGGTTTATTTGTCGCATGGTTGAGGAAAGTAAAACTTATCGCGATCGTTGCTATTGGTTTACTTCTTTAGTGGCTAGACAAAGCAGTTTGCCTGCAATATACCGAGCACTGGAAAACAGTGGGGCAATTCAAGTCAAAACCATCAATATGGCTCAAGGGAAGAAAATGAGTCGCTTTATTGCTTGGAGTTTTCTAGAGGCCGATCAGCAAGATTATTGGCAAGATACCTACTGGGCTATTTAAAATGTAATAGGTAAATTTAATGAATACGAGGCAGTCCGTCATCGACTACCTCGTATCTAGATTGCGCTTATTTAGACATTTCTACCGCAACGGCAGACGCTAGGCGTGCGTTATTGTAAACAAGCTGGATATTACTGGTTAGGCTATTGCCACCAGTCAATTCAGCCACTCGGGCCAATAAGAAAGGGGTTGATTCTTTACCGCCAACGCCTTGTTCTTCTAATTCAGCTAGTGCTTGTTGTATTGCATTATCAATACTGGCTTTATCCATAGCAAACTCTTCTGGGATTGGATTGGTAATGACGACCCCACCATTTAACTCCATAGACCATTTAGCTTGTAAAAAATCTGAAATTTGTTTGGCATCCGTTAGGTTGTAGTCAACCGTATAATCACTTTCTCGAGTATAAAAAGCCGGTAATGAGTCCGTATTATAACCAATTACAGGAACACCTTGAGTTTCTAGATATTCACGTGTTAATGCCAAGTCCAAAATGGATTTTGCACCAGCACAAACAACCGCTACATTGGTTTTTGCTAGTTCTTGCAGATCAGCCGAAATATCAAATGTTTTTTGTGCACCGCGGTGAACACCACCGATGCCACCTGTAGCAAACACTTTGATGCCTGCCATTGCTGCAATAATCATAGTAGCCGCTACCGTTGTTGCACCATGTTGACCTTTTGCAATAACAAAAGGCAAATCACGGCGAGAACATTTAATGACGGAAAGACCCGCTTTACCTAAAGTATCAATTTCTTCATGGCTTAAGCCTGCTTTTAGACGGCCATCAATGATGGCAATCGTTGCAGGTACAGCGCCATTCTCTCTAATGACGTCTTCTACTTTTTTGGCTGTTTCAGCATTTTGTGGCCAAGGCATGCCGTGAGAAATGATAGTACTTTCTAAAGCAACAACAGGTTTGTTGTTAGCTAGGGCTTCAGCAACTTCAGGGCTAATATCAAGAAATTTATTCATATTTATTTTCAACCTTATAGAAAATGTTATCGTTCGCTAACGTGTTACAGTACGAGACCTTAGGATTTTGTTTTAATCCATTTAATCACTGTCTCTTCTGAAAAATTGGGGTCATTTGCTTGTTCGCATTCAAGTGTTACGCCAGCACAAGCAACAGCAAATTCCAGCCTTTCTTTTAAAGGCCAATCTTTGCTTTGCGCGTGAATAAAACCGGCGAAAAGAGCATCACCTGCGCCTGTATCGCTGACAGGGGTGGTAGGGAAAACAGGAATGCTGAGCATGCTTTTCTCGTCTTTATAAAGCACGCCATCACTGCCAAGGCTAAGTAGTACCGCTGTTACACCTTGATTTATAATAGCTTGAGCCAATTCGGCATCGGTTATTGGGTTGTTCAGAGGCATATTTAACAGCGATTTGGCTTCATCTCTGTTCACCTTCAAAAGACTTAATCTAGCGAGGATAGGCTGTAGCCTAGGCGCTTTGCTTGCCGATACAGCATCTGCATAAAAGTCCACATCCAAAGAAAGCCTTGATAACCATTCTATACTGTTGGGTGCTAAGTTCGCTTCTATGAGTATGCGGTTTGTCGATTGCAGTAATGGCATTTTACTTTCTAAGCGTTTTGCATCGAGCGCATCTATGATCTTCATATCGGCAATAGCCGAAACAAGTTGGCCTTTTTCATCATTGATAGATAGATAACTACTGGTATTAAATTCAGGGTGACGAATAATATCTTGTGTACTAATTCCGCATTGACGGTTTTTTTCTAATAGCCAATCACCAGAACTGTCTTGACCAACGATGGAAAGAAAGTGAATTTGATTATTTAAGCGAGCAATGTTTTCAGCAATATTTCGACCAACGCCGCCAGCGCTTTGTTGAATAATTCCAGGGTTAGAATCCGCTAATTTCATCTTATGAAGAGGAGAGCCATTAATGTCTAGGTTACAACCTCCAATGATTAATAGCGTGTCAGGCTGAGGGATGATGTAACCTTTCCCTAAAATATAGCCAGCGCGAGTGAGTCTCATGATATGTCCAGCAATAGACTCTCTAGTCATACTCAAACTGTCGGCTAGCTCCTGTTGAGTAGCCAAAGGGGATTGTTTAACGGCTGTAAGTACTCGTTCTTCTTGTTCTGTCATAATATTAAGTCACGCTATAAACAAAAGTTTCTAATTTAAACTTTAGTTATATTGATAAGGATTCAATTCAAAGTCAAGACCAAATTATCAGAATGATGATATTTCCATTTTTTATTTGAATGAAGAGACGCATAAGAATTTGACTAAAAAAGAGAAGGTAGAACGCTGTATTGTCAAAATTATTAGGGTGTGGGTTATTTTGGTTAGAGGATAAGCTACAATGAAGAGGCAAAGAGTAATTTATTCAATCTCATCGATGAATATTGTGTTATTTAAGGCTAGGGTTATAACGTTTATAGAAAGCATGTTAATGAATGTGAATATTGCTTCGCTTTAACGTCACCCCGTGGATCAAATTTGATGACATTGAACCTATTTAATAAAGGATAATAGACGTGCTGCCCATCCATAAAAAAGTATACCTATCGATGCTAGTGACCCTGTTTGGCATGAGTTCTCTTTTTGCGTCTGATCTCACAGTAAGTGTGGTGGATGCTTACCAACAACCTGTCCAGAATGCGGTGATTGAGTTATATAATGAGAATTACCTCAATAATGACAAGACGAATACATCTGCTGCACAATATGAAGTGGCTCAAAGAATGCGTCAATTCACGCCATTTGTATTAGTTGTGCCTGTGGGTTCAAGTGTGACCTTCCCTAATTACGATAAAACTCGCCACCATGTGTATTCTTTTTCGCCAGTCAAAACCTTTGAATTAAAGTTATTTTCGGGGCAGTCACACGAACCTGTTGTATTTGATGAGCCTGGTGTGGTTGCGCTAGGGTGTAATATCCATGATGCAATGCAGTCACACATCTATGTGACGAATAGCCGTTACTATGGTGTCACCGATGCAAACGGGGAAGTGAATTTTACGGAACTACCCGATGATGCCTTTGATTTGAAAACGTGGCATCCATTGCAGGAGGATGCGCTACAGGCGACAGAAATTACCTTCAATAAAAGCGTCAAAACGATCGACATTGTCTTACCTATTATAGAAACTTTTGACGAGGATGAGTCTGAAAGTGAATATTCTTATTAATAATAGAGGTCTTCAATTAAAGGACATGTATGCTGGTTAGTTTTCGTTCTCGTTTAATTGCATTGTTTATTGGTTTGTTGACGCTGGTTCAATTAGGCTCGGCGATTGCGGTTTTAGACTCCATGAAAAGTGACAACTTGGAGCAGGGCATACAGACGTTAAAAGTCGCCAGTAATGTATTTGAATTAACGTTAGATGATAGAGCAACCCAGTTAATTACTGGGGTTAGAATACTGGCTTCCGATTTTGGTTTTAAGCAGGCCGTGGCCACTCGGGAAAACGATACGATTCGTTCTGTGCTAGACAATCATGGTGGTAGGATAAATGCCGATATTTCTTTGTTACTTTCTCCTCGCGGAGAGTTATTAACATCGACTCAAGATGTGATTGAGCTTAAGCAGTTTCAAAATATCATCTTACAAACTCGTCGAAGTGGGCGTCGTAGCGTAGCGAATATAGTAGAGATAGAGAAGCAAACTTATCAGATGGTATTTGTGCCGGTAAGAGCCCCAAATGTCATTGCTTGGGTAGGAATGGGCTTTCTCCTGAACGAAGCGCTGGCGAATCAAGTTAAAAACGTAACCAGTTTGGACATCAGTTTTTTAAATAAAGATACATTACACAGTAACCTTGGTGTTTCCACTCTGCCTGATCAGGTTAAAGAGACGTTATTTTCTGCTCTTACCGATTTAAACTCACTGTCGCAAACCCCTATGTTTACCAATAATGAGGATTACCTCTCTCTCTGTAAAGTTGAACACAGAAAGCCAATGGGCTGTGCTGCATTTACCCTTCCACCCTTGGTTAGAAAACTATCAAAGTGCTCGTAATCAACTTATTAGCATTTTTGCTATTACCTTAAGCTTAGCCATTTTATCGGCTTGGTTTGCGGCTCGATCCATGGTGAAGCCCATACAAGTGTTAGTTGAATTTTCTAAAAAAATTGGACGAGGTGAAAAATACATTGCACCAAAGATGAATGGTGAATTTGGTGTTTTGTCCGGTACCATGACGGCCATGCAAGCCAATATCATTAAACGAGAGGAGGAGCTGACCTATCGTGCTTCTCATGATTTATTGACAGGATTGTATAATCGATCGGCGGTGGAAAGGTACTTATCAGAATGTTTGCCTAGAATTACCGGCAGTTTGATACTGATTAATATTCGTCATTTTAAAGACATAAACAATATGATGGGCTTTGAAAATGGTGATCGTTTATTGCAGTTGTTTGCACAACGATTGATCGATGTCTCAAACCCAGAAGATCGATTAGCTAGACTAGGGGGGATGAGTTTCTTATTATTCATTCGCAAACCTTATCAGAAGAGAATATGAAAGCACTAGTGTGTTCTTGCAGTGATCAATTTGAATTGGCGGGCTCAAGTATTAATCTTCAGTTAAGTGTTGGGGTATTGCCATTTGCGGATTCCTCCAGCGATGTCAATAAAGTGATGCGTCGCATTGATATTGCAACCAATTTAGCTAAGAACACATCAAACGGCATTGTCGTTTATGAAATGGGTCAAGATGAGAGTCATCAAAGAGAACTTACCATTATCAGAGACCTTCCGGAAGCGCTTGAAACAGGACAGCTGTTCATGGTGTATCAGCCGAAAGTAAACATTGCTCAGCGTCAATGTCTATCATCGGAAGCATTAATTCGATGGATACATCCGTCATTGGGCTTTATTCCTCCAGATGAGTTTATTCGTCTGATAGAGCAATCCGGTAACATTAAAGTACTCACTCAATGGGTGATTCAACAAGTATTAGCGCAACAAGTGATCTGGCAAAAGCAAGGTATGCAAATGCAGGTCGCGATTAATTTGTCCGCTCATGATTTACAAGACACACATCTACCAGATCAAATTCAATCCTCTTTAGATTATTTTGGATTAGATGCCAGCTTATTATCGTTAGAAGTGACGGAAAGTGCGGTTATGGCGGACACTAAAACGGTTATTTGCGTTTTGGGTGAGTTGAAAAAATTAGGTTGTAAGCTTTCTATAGATGATTTTGGAACAGGTCAATCTTCTTTGGCCTATTTACGAGATTTACCCGTAGATGAAGTGAAAATTGACCGGACTTTTGTAAAAAATATTGATACTAATAAAAATGATGCCTTAATTGTGAGTGCAACAGTACAATTATCCCATGGTTTTGGCTTCACTGTGACGGCTGAAGGTATGGAAAATTATATAGGGCTGGATATTTTAGAGTCTTTTGAATGCGATACGATTCAAGGGTATTATTTCTCCAAGCCATTAGCGGCTGCAGAGTTTTACCAATGGGTGAGCGCTTTTAACACGGATAGTGGTAAATGGTGGCAACCTCATTCTTCTAATACTTAAGTCGTTTAAAAAGTGCTATGTGATATTTCACTGTCATCCAACTGATAGGTAATGTATGCCATCTGTGTTTAAATTCTTGTTATTTTTTTCCGCTCTATCCTCTTGATCGGTTTATTGATATCCGTTACTTGCCTTGGGCTGGTTTTCTTCTTATTAATGTTTCGTTCTCTTAATAAGGTATATTACGTATGTCATGCTTTTGCCTATTCAAGTCGTTTTATTGGACTCTCCGTTGAACCCCGTATTACCGCTGAGTCTAAATTACCCAAGCAAGCGGTATACGTAGGTAATCATCAAAACAGCTTTGATTTATTTATTTTCCCTTCGTTATTTCCCAAGCGAACCGTCACCGTGGGCAAGAAGAGTATCGTGTGGATTCCTATTTTTGGTTTGCTCTATTGGGCCAGCGGAAACATTTTAATTAACCGTACCAACCGCAAAAAAGCGATTGCGACTATTGATCAAATAGTCGATCAAATGAAAGCCAGCCATTTATCTATTTGGATGTTTCCAGAGGGGACTCGTAGCCGAGGAAGAGGATTGTTGCCTTTTAAATCGGGGGCTTTTCATGCGGCCGTTCAGGCTGGACTACCTATTATCCCGGTTGTTAGTAGTGACATACATAATAAAATCAAGCTAAGCCGATGGAATAATGGGAAAGTGATAGTAGAAATGCTAGCACCTATCTCGACAGAGAATTTAAGCGTTGAAGATATTCCTTCGTTAATGGAGGAATGTCGTCAGATTATGGAAAATAAATTACAGGAATTAACGAAAGAGAGCGAAGAAGAATAACACTGATAAAAACCTCAGCAATTGAGCTACTGGATAACACACATCAATTGCTGAGGTTGATAGCGAAGAACGGTCGGTAGGGTCGTTAGTTCGCGGATTTTTATTAAATCATTCGATTCTGTTTACACATTATTTAACGCGAGTTAACCAACCGTGTGTATCTTCAGCTTTACCCCATTGAATATCATTAAGAGCTGTACGCAGCTTCAGCATGGTTTGGCCAACTTGTCCGTCACCCACAGTGTATTCTTTACCTTGATAGATAAAGGTTCCAACAGGGGCTAGAACCGCCGCGGTCCCTGATAGAGCGGCTTCACAACCAGGTTTTGCTGCGCGTTCAAGTAATTCAGTAACCGAGATGTCGCGTTCAGATATGGTCATTCCCATGTCTTTAGCCAGAATCAGCAAAGAATCACGGGTTACACCGTGCAAGAAACTTTCATCTAAGGCTTTCGTAATGATTTCATTGCCATCGATTAGAATGAAGTTAGCCGCGCCGGTTTCTTGAACGTCCCCATTAGGGCAGAACAGTACTTGGTCTGCTTGAACGTCATCTCGTGCTCGACTAATCGGCCCTAAAGCACTTGCATAGTTACCACCGCTTTTTATCATGCCCATATGAGGAGCACAGCGCATGCCATTGTCTTCAAGTAATAGACGCAACATTTTATCGCCACCAGCAAAGTAATCACCTACCGGAGAGGTTAAAACGAAAAAGCAAGACTCGCTAGACGCGACAGCGGCTTTACCAATTGCCGCTTCTGTCCCGAAATGGGTTGGACGTACATACAAAGAACCTGGAGGCGACGGTACTTCATCAGCAAAACGAGCAACCGTTTCTTTGATCATGTCGGAAACCATCTCTTCACTTAATTCAGGTAAATACAATAAGCGACTGCTTTGAGCTAAACGTGCAATATTCTTATCCATACGGAAAAGGTGCACAGAACCGTCATCATGACGAAACGCTTTTAAGCCTTCAAAACATGTGCTTGAGTAATGTAAGACATGTGCGCCAGGGTGTAAGCTAATTGAATTACTTTGGACCATCTCTGATGGGCTCCAACGAGAACCATCAAACCAAGAGATTGCCATTTCAGGCATAAAAACGGTACCAAATGCTGCCGCCATGAGATTTATCCTCTATTTTATAATTTGATTGAATTAAGCTTGGGTTGTCTAGAGTAAGCTGAAATCGTTTCCCAATGTGCAAGAGAAAACCGCGGACTCTACACCTCAAGTTGTTTTTCTAGATATGACTATAATCACCCTAGATAAAAAATGGAATTGCTCAGTTAGAATAAACTGCTACTGTTTACCATTAGTGGCCATTTTTTTGGGCTGTATTGTGCTCTATTCCATACAGAATAACAAAAAAGTCGCTTTATTAGGGGGAAAGCGGTAAGGGTGAATCTGTTTTTATGGTCCTAATCGCAAAATTGCTGTGAATATCTTTTACAAAAGGCAGAGTCTGAATTTGTTTAAGTATGACCTCATAGTGAGGTAAGTCTTTAACAACGACTTCTAAATGGTAATCCGCCATACCTGAAATAACAAAACAACTAATGACGTTAGGCATATTCAATATAGCGTCTTCAAACGCTTTACTGGCTTGATCTCTATGGTTATCTAGAGTGACATCAACAAAAATGGTCATGGTGAACCCTACTTCTGTTCTAGCAACACTGGCTTTATAGCGAGTAATGACGCCACTTTCTTCAAGCTTTTTGACCCGTCTTAAACAGGGGGAAGGGGATAAGTTGATTTTTTCAGCCAGCTCAACATTCGTTAAACGACCTTCTTTTTGTAAAATCCCTAAAATATTAAGATCGGTCTTATCTATTTCTATATTTGGCATGAAGTCTCAAAAAATACATTCAAAACGCTATTCTGTGCTAAAAATTCATATATTTCAATCTATCTTAGCAAGGACATGCTCGTCCCTTACCGCCCATAATGATCTCCATTAAATAAGTCATTCAGTGAGGTCATTACCTCATTAGTGAAACCTAATTGAAAACCGCAGGAGAGAGTATATGTCAGATCAAGGGGGCGACGCGTTAGTGGTCGAAGCGCCAGCATATCGTCGTATGGCAACAGGTTCAGATTTGCAATTGGGCATTGCGGCGGCTTTTATTACCATTATGATTTGGGCCAGTTGGCTTATATCAGTAAAAATGGGTGTCGCCTCGAGTTTGACCACGTTTGACTTAGCGTTGATGCGATATGCCGCTCCAGCGTTAATTTTTTTGCCTTTTCTCTATAGGTCATGGGAAAAAGTGCGAACTGTTCCTAAACGAATTTTGGCCGGAATGGTTTTCGGTGCAGGTTTGCCTTTTTTCTTTTTAAGTTCGGCTGGAATGCATCATGCGCCAGTAGCTCATGCGGGTTTATTAATTCCAGGAACGTTTCCGCTATTTGTTACGGCCATAGCGGTATTGGTTTATAAAGAAGCGCTCAGTAAACAAAGGTTTATTGGGTTAGCTCTGATAGCTACTGGTGTCTGCGCGTTAGTTGGCCTGTCATTTTTCAATGGTAATCAAGACATTTGGAAAGGCGATCTCTACTTTCTAGCGGCGAGTTTTTGTTGGGCGGTGTTTACGATTTGCCTGCGTGTAGCTGGTTTACCTCCTTTGGCGGCTACCGCTATTTTAGGCTTGGTATCAACCGTATTGTTATTATTGCTTTACACTTTGGGTGTGCTTGAATCTGGAATGCGTTTGGCCTCTATAGAGACGCTGACAGGGCAATTTATCGTGCAGGCCATCTTAGTCGGACTCTTAACAGGCTTTACTTACGGATTTGCTATTAATCGAATCGGTGCTGAAAGCACGGCCGCGATTGGTTCTTTAACCCCTGTGATGGCGACACTAGCGGCCATTCCATTATTATCCGAATCCATTACCATGGCTTCGGCATTAGGTATTGTATTGATTTGTTTAGGTGTCTTTTGTGCCAGTGGCGTAAAGTTGCCTCGCAAAAAATAAACGTGCTTTGAGTTTGATAAGCAAATGTTAATATAGAGCATATTATTTAAACCCTGTTACTACTGTCGTTAGGATACATTATGATTTTAGAGAATTTAAAAGAAGCGCCAAAAGACCCCATACTGTCTCTTTCTGCAGCCTGTAAATTGGATTCTAATCCAAATAAAGTCGATTTAGGTATTGGTGTGTATCGTGATGAGCAGGGTATCACTCCCGTAATGGAAGCCATTAAATTAGCGGAAGCGAGATTATTAGAAGCGCAAACAACGAAAGCCTATGTCGGCTTGGCGGGTAATGAAGCGTTTAATCAGTCTATGATTGAATTGATGTTGGGAGACAATAGCAGTAAGAGCCGAGCAGTGGGCGTACAAACACCAGGTGCTAGTGGCGCACTCAGAATGTTAGCGGATGTAATTAAAGCTTCTGCACCAGATGCCACGGTTTGGCTAAGCGATCTTAGTTACGCTAATCATGCTCCTATTATGCAAACGGCGGGTTTAACGGTGCGCTATTTCCCGTATTTTGACCGCAACACTAAGTTAGTTCAAACCGACGCCATGATGGCGTCTTTAAAAGAGGCCGGCCCAAATGATGTGGTATTGCTTCATGGCTGTTGTCATAACCCGACTGGCGCGGACCTTTCTTTTGATGGTTGGCAAACCATTACCGAAATGGCGGTTCAACAGGGCTTTCTGCCTTTCATTGATATGGCTTATCAAGGCTTTGGAGATGGCATGGAGGCGGATGCAAAAGGTTTTCGCTATCTGGCTGAACGAGTCGAATCTTATGTATTAACGGGATCTTGCTCGAAAAATTTTGGTTTATATAGAGAACGTACTGGTATTGCTGTTATTGCCGCCAAAACCTTAGCGCAGAGTAATCGTATCAAAACACGTATTCTGGAAGCGGCTCGCAGTAGCTATACCATGCCACCAGATCATGGTGCTGAACTGGTGAATATTATATTGAATGATGAGACCCTGAAGGTAAATTGGTTAAACGAAGTAGAACAAATGCGCCTAAGAGTAGATCATTTAAGAAACCGCTTAGCGACGGTATTGAGAGAGAAAAGCGGCCATTCTCACTATGATTTTATTGCTCAGCATAAAGGCATGTTTTCTGTGTTAGGTATTTCTCCTCTAGAGGCTCAAACCTTGTCAGAAAAGTATTCTATTTATTTGGTCGGGAGTGGTCGAATCAATATTGCAGGAATGCAGGAAAACCATATTGATTACATTGCAGAAAGTTTGTTGAGCTTGTAATGTGAAAGGCTAAAGGTATGAGGATAATCATACCTTTTTCTTTTTTGATCGATTCAACATAGATAGGTGCGTAGAACGTGAAAACAATCTTAGTAACTGGAGGGATGGGATTTATTGGAAGTCATGTCTGTGTTTCCCTTCTAGAACAAAATCAACAAGTGATCATTGTTGATAATCTTGCTAATTCCAACAAGGAAGTCATAAGCCGTATACAGAAAATAACCGGCAAAGCCCCTTTATTCTACCCGGTTGATTTGCTGGATGAAGAGGCGTTAAGTGCGGTATTTAAACGGCATAATATCGAAGCGGTGATTCATTTTGCCGCGTTAAAAGCCGTTGGCGAATCGGCAAGAGTCCCTCTTTCTTACTATCACAATAATGTCACGGGATCTTTGGTGCTCTTCAGAGTAATGGAAAAGTACCAGGTATTTAATTTGGTTTTTAGCTCTTCTGCAACCGTCTATGGAGAGAAGAATCCCATTCCTTATGTTGAGCATTTCCCTTTAAGCGCAACCAACCCTTACGGACGCACGAAAGTGATGATTGAAGAAATTCTTCAAGATACATTTAAAGCCGATGCGAGGTGGAATATTTCCTTATTACGTTATTTTAATCCTATTGGAGCACATCCAAGTGGCTTAATTGGCGAAGACCCTAATGGCATTCCAAATAACCTTATGCCATACATTGCTCAAGTTGCGGTTGGAAAAAGAGACGCGCTAAATGTTTTTGGTGACGATTACCCAACACCTGATGGCACAGGCGTAAGGGATTATATTCATGTTGTTGATCTCGCCTTAGGGCACTTGAAAGCCTTGGACAACTTATTTAAAACCGATTTCACCAGTATTAGTGCTTATAATCTAGGGGCAGGCAAAGGCTACAGTGTATTAGATGTGGTGCATGCTTTTGAGAAAGTCTCCTCTAAAAAAATTAACTATGTGATGTCACCACGTCGTGAAGGCGATATTGCTGAATTTTATGCGGATGCAACCAAAGCGCAGCAAGTACTGGATTGGAAGGTTGAGCGCTCTCTAGAAGATATGTGCCGAGATACATGGAATTGGCAAAGCAAAAATCCTAATGGATACGGTGCTTAACTCTCTAATCAAACAACCGCCTAATGAATTGTTGTATTTTTTGTCAATTTTAATATGACAATTCGCCTTGTTCACATTTCCCTCTTGCGTTTTAATGCGTCCTTGTATTTCAATTACTTAAAAATAAGATGATAGGGCGCTCTATGAATCAAGACATCGTAATTTTAGCTGCGGGCAAAGGAAGTCGGATGAAATCCGCACTGTCTAAAGTATTGCATGCCATTGGTGGGGTCTCTATGGTCCGTCATGTGTTAACCACCGCATCTCAATTGAATGGGGTTAATTTACACCTTATTGTCGGGCATCAGGGTGAGCAGGTGATTGCAAATTGTCAGGATTTTTCAGCCAATATAGTATGGCAAGAGAATCCACAAGGAACAGGCGATGCCCTACGTCGAGTAGCCAATGATTTATCAAAAAATGGCAGCACATTAACGCTATATGGCGATGTCCCTCTTATAAAGCAAGCTACGCTGGAAAAGATGCAATCAGCAGCCGATGACAATACCCTTGTCTTGTTGACGACCTTTTTAGATAACCCAAGCGGTTATGGTCGTATTGTTCGAAACGCTTTCGATCAAGTTGAGGCCATTGTGGAGCATAAGGACGCTTCTTCAGAGCAGCATCAGATAAAAGAAGTCAACACCGGCATTTTATTAGCACCTAATAAACACTTAATTACGTGGTTGGATAAGTTAACCAATAATAATGCCCAAGGAGAATACTATCTCACAGACATTATTGCGATGGCGTCAAAAGAGGGTCTGAAGGTTGTTACTGTTCACCCAGAAAGCGTAGCAGAAGTTACCGGTGTCAATGACCGTATTCAGTTAAGCTGGTTGGAGCGAGAGTATCAACAGGAGCAAGCGCGAGCATTAATGGCTCAAGGGTTGACGTTATTGGACCCTGCTCGTTTTGATCTTAGAGGTTCTTTAGTTGTCGGCATAGACTGTACGGTAGACATTAATTGTATTATTGAAGGCGATGTCACATTAGGTAATGGTGTTCATATTGGTCCTAATTGTCATTTGAAAAACTGCACCATCGGTGATGGCTGTGAAATAAAAGACAACACCCTAATCGAAGACAGTGTACTTGAAAAGGGTTGCGTGGTTGGCCCATTTGCTCGTTTAAGACCAGGAACTCAGCTTGGCGCACAGGCCAAAATAGGCAACTTTGTTGAAACCAAGAAAGCGCAGATTGGTGCGGGTAGTAAAGTCAGTCATCTTAGCTACATTGGTGATACTGTGATGGGTGATGAGGTAAATGTTGGCGCGGGAACGATTACCTGTAACTACGATGGTGTGAATAAATTTCAAACCCATATTGGCGATCGCGTTTTCGTTGGCTCTAACAGCAGTTTAGTGGCCCCAGTTGCTATTGACGACGGCGCTACGATTGCCGCCGGCTCTACGATTACTAAAGCGGTCGCAAAAGATCAATTGGCCTTTGCTAGAGCGCGTCAAACAAATAAAAATAACTGGTCTCGACCGGTTAAAAGCTCGTAACAGATCAATCTTAAATACGAATAAAATCAAATAAATGTGAGAGAGCAATCAGTGAGTTGTCTCTCTCCCTGCTGTTTCTTGAATCGCTAATGGTCATTTGAGAAACGCACTATAGGAAATGAATATGTGTGGAATTGTAGGTGCGATAGCTCGCCGTAATGTGGCAAAAATTTTATTAGAAGGCTTGAGCCGTCTTGAATACCGAGGATACGATTCCTCAGGAATGGCCATTAATAGCGATAATGGGGTCCATGCCCATCGAGCGGTAGGAAAGGTGCAGGCATTAAAAAATAAATGTGAAGATGCGCCTTTAGAGGGGCATATCGGTATAGCGCATACTCGCTGGGCGACCCATGGAAAACCTACAGAAGTAAATGCTCACCCACATTTTTCAGGTGATGATTTGGCCATCGTCCACAATGGTATTATTGAAAATCATGCTTTTCTGCGTCGTGAGTTAATTGAAAAGGGCTATGAATTCAAATCTCAAACAGATACGGAAGTAATTGTTCATTTGATATTTGATGAAGTTAAAGCGGGTAAGAACCTGCTAGAAGCAGTACAGGCAACACTCGTAAGGTTAGAAGGCGCATTTGCTTTAGCGGTGACCTACAATGATGACAACGAACGTTTTATTGCGGCCCGTAAAGGCAGCCCTTTAGTCGTGGGTGTCGGCATAGAAGAGAACTTTGTTGCGTCTGACCAATTGGCATTATTGCATGTGACGGATCAATTTATCTTTCTTGAAGAAGGTGATGTCGCTGACGTGAGTCGTGATCAAGTGTTGATTTACGATGATAAAGGGGAACTACAAGATCGACCTATTAGTGTGTTTAATCATCACTTAGATTCAACGGATAAAGGTGATTTTCGCCATTACATGCTGAAAGAAATTTATGAGCAACCTAAGGTAATCGCCGCGTGTTTAGACGGGCGGGTCAGTGAAACCTCCATACTTACAAATTGTTTTGGGGCGGATTCCGATTTCCTAAAAGAGGTGGAAAACATTCATATTGTTGCTTGCGGCACCAGTTATCATGCTGGCATGGTGGCTAAGTACTGGATTGAAGATTTAGCAGGATTGCCCTGTGCTGTCGAGGTGGCCAGTGAGTACCGCTATCGTAAAGTAGCGGTACCAAAAAATACCTTGTTCTTAACCTTGTCTCAATCAGGCGAAACTGCCGATACTCTAGCGGCATTAAAAATGGCAAAAGGTCTAGGTTATTTAACGACTCTCGCGATTTGCAATGTACCTTCAAGCTCCTTGGTGCGTGAGTCAGCGCTGACATTATTGACCAATGCGGGTGTGGAAATTGGAGTGGCTTCCACCAAAGCTTTCACAACACAACTGACCGCGTTATTAGTGACCAGTGTCGCCATTGCAGTACAACATGGTTTAAGCGCGGCTAGAGAAACGGAATTAGTTCGTAGCTTGCGCAGTTTACCTGCCTATATTGATATGGCACTGAAGCAAGACAGTGCGATCAAAATGTTAGCCGACCGCTTTGCAAACAAGCAGAATGCCATCTTCTTAGGGCGTGGCTCCATGTTTCCTATAGCGCTTGAAGGTGCATTAAAACTTAAAGAAATTTCCTATATCCACGCCGAAGCTTATCCAGCAGGAGAACTAAAACACGGCCCACTGGCACTGGTTGATGAAGACATGCCAATCATTACCGTCGTGCCTAATAACAGTCTACTGGATAAATTAAAATCCAACCTTCAAGAAGTCAGTGCCCGTGGTGGGGAATTGTACGTTTTTGCAGATTTAGACACTGAGTTTCATGAAGAAGTGGGGGTTACCTTTACAGAAGTGCCGAAAGTTCCTGATATTCTTGCTCCTATCGTGCATACAATACCGTTGCAATTATTAGCGTATTATGTGGCGGTTGTGAAAGGAACTGATGTAGATCAACCAAGGAATTTAGCCAAATCAGTGACGGTGGAATAGGCGGTAACTAGGTAAAATTGAGAAATGCATACACAGAGCTTAATACATTAAAGTCCCTGCCAAAAGGAGCGGGGACCGTATCAAGCTCTGTTCATTTCACTCTAAAAAAAGGTAAAGCATCGCTTTATGCCATGCTTTACTGGTTGGAAGGCAAAAAATGATTATTTTGATAGGGCTAAATCTTAAAGGATTAACACCCCATCGCCTTTAAAAATCTCTTCTTGATAGCTTTGGACTCCAACAGCACTCACAAAAGTATCACCTCTTGATATATTTCCACTATCTAACCCGTCCGTCCAATAAGCCAAATCCTCACCTTGAAATGCGGTCCCGAAAATGTCAGTGCTTAACTCACGAACAAAGGTGGCGTTGTCCATCTGCCCCCACTTTTGTTGGTAACGAACGTCTAACATCAATGCTTCAGCTTGTGCAGCTAGATTAATCGGCTCAGCCTCAGCATTATTTAGATAAATAAGTGTTGGGGCATCACGAGTCATCAATTGATAAAGAGCGGTGATGGAGTGTAAGTTCTCGATAGCAAGATTAGAACTACTAATATTAACGGTTTGATCTGACAACACTAATTGCTCAACATCAATTAAGGTATCACGCTCTTGTGTACCTAAGCGGCTTAGAATCAATCCTTCTATACCAATTAAAAATTGGTAATTTGTATCTGCTCCATACTGTACGATAATATCAGTACCATCACCCCCATTAAGGATATCGCTGCCTGAACCGCCAACAAGAATGTCGTTTCCTTCACCACCAAATAAGACATCATTGCCAGTATCTGATGACCAACCTGTTTCATCCGTATTAAAATCATCAACCAGTTTTAGCTCATTTTTGCTCGTGATTAAACTTTTTATATGGTTGTCATGTTGAGATAATATCAAGAACCCATCGATCCAAGTTCCCTTGTTTGATAGATAATCAACGCCACTTTGAACGTCCTCTTTAGTCACTCGACTTTCTCCCCATATTGATGACATCAAACGGGTCATTTTCTCTTCCAATGTTAGGTTAGAGAGCCCTCTATTTTGCTCTAAATAGGCTCGGTAAGCTAAGTTGGCAAGCTGGCTATCGGTATAATTAAAGGCTAACAGAGCATTTACTTCCTCAACAGTCGGTAGTTTGTCGAGTGCGGCTTGATAAAGTAGAGAAATTGTTTTTAAAGATGAGATGTCGCGAGTAAATGCCATACGCATATCGCTTGTCCACTCAGTATTTTGTTCCAATATAAAATCAATATTATCTTGCTCAGCGGTGGCGAGATTATTGGCTTTAAATGCCACAAATAATGTATCTTGCTGCGTTAAGTGGAAAGAAAAAGTGCCAGCATCACTCTGTCCTCCTTGAAGAACATCATCCCCAATACCTCCTTCAAGATAATCATTTCCTTCACCACCAATGACTCGGTCGTTCCCATCGTCTCCGAACAAACGATCATCCCCACCACGAGAACCAATGAAGTCATCGCCTCCGCCTCCATGCAGCTCATCGTCTTCCGCACCTAAAACAATAGTGTGGCTACTGCTGTCAGCAAAGACAATGTTTTTTCCATCACCGCCTCCGAGTGTAATAGGGCCGATAATGATAGCAAATTCAACATCTTGCAAATTAATCATTGTACCCGGTGGTAACGCGCTGGCATCAATTATCAGCGCTTCTTGCACCGCATCAGGGACTTCTGATTGACTCTGACTACTGCCGCTAATGAGAATGGCTTCTTCTGGCGCCAACGCAAGAGCGTCACCGACCGTCATCACTAAGGAGTGCACAACAAGCGTCTTTCCAGGTTCAGCGTTTAACTGCTTAAGAAATGCGTTAGCATTGGCGAGCATTGCATCCTTTGAAGAGTCATTGTTGCTGACTTTAGTGTTGATTAGAGAAATAAGCTCTTCGATGGCTTTATTGGGCGTCAGAGGAGTGGCTATCCCAGTGGCCGTGATGCCAATATTAATGGGTAGACCTACTGCAAGTTTTGCTATTGTACGAGTGTTATCAGTAAATAATAACGGAATATCGGCCAGTTCTAGGTGGCCTGTATTATTATCAATACGTGAAGCTACGACAGGAGATATCGTTGTCGTACTAACGGTTTCCCCTTGAGCATTGGTTGTTTCCTGAATAAGGACTTGGGTTCCATCAATCGTGGTAAAAGGGGATTGAGGCTGTGAGGCTCTAGTGACAGTAATGGTAAAGGTACCTGTCGCCACTCCGGCCCCATTTTCACCGCCATCGGAGAGAGTGAATTCAAAATTGTCTGTAGAGGCATTGTTACCTTGATGTTTATAGATTACACGGTCGTTATCAATGTCATCTTGAGTAAACGTAGATATTGATACTCCTGGGGCGTTAGACAGTTCTAATTGACCATAGGAGGGAGCCGATGTCACGGTATAATTAAGCTCTGTTCCGCTGTCATCTGGGTCGTATCCATTCAATTTAATCGCTACGCTTCTTCCCTCCACAAGAGTTGACGTATTCGTACCATTATTCATCCATACCCAGTTTTGTTGTAGGTTATTGGCGATGACAACATCTAAATCGCCATCATTATCAATATCGCCGATCGCATTACCATTACCACTCGATAACCCAATTGACAGACCACTGTCAGTAAACATCCCTTTTCCATTATTCAACCAAAGTGTATCGGGTTGCTCTAATGAGTTAGAAATAAATAAATCAAGATCACCATCGCCGTCTATGTCTCCAGCAGAAATAGCACTCTCTTCACCGTTGGTCAGAGTTTGCCCGCTGTCAGTGAAAATTCCTTGACCATTGTTAAAATAAATTTGCTCCCCTGTGGCGTTCCTATTGACAAAAACGAGGTCTAAGTCATTGTCGCCATCAAAATCGGCCATGACGAGCCTCCTGCTGTCATTACTTCCCAATAATTGTCCGCTGTCACTAAAGACACCATGGCCATCATTGAGCCACAAGCGGTTCTCATTACCTTGTGAGTTCGCGATGACAATGTCTTGGTCTCCATCTCCGTCTACATCTCCTATTGCAGCATCACTAGAAACACCAGATCCACCGAGAACTTGAGTAGAATCAGTAAACAGTCCTGCCCCATTATTAATGAAAACTCGATTTGGGCCGCTAGTAAGGTCGATCATATCTAGGTCACCGTCCCCATCTAGGTCGCCCAGAAAGACATTTTGGCTATCAGAGGAGGCTAACATTTGGCTGCTCTCAGTGAAGTTTCCATGGCCATCATTAATGTAAATGTGGTTTGCACCGCCATCACTAGAAGCAACGATATCTTGGTCACCATCACCATCTAAATCGCCCACAGCGAGACCATAAGAAACATCATTACCTAGTGTTTGGCCACTGTCGGTGAAATTTCCAATACCGTCATTGAGCCAGATACGGTTAGGTTGGCTAAAGGAATTGGCCTCTATCATGTCTAAATCACCATCACCGTCTACATCAGCCAAGGTGACATCACGACTTGAAGAAGAGCCTAACCTCTGACCGCTATCCATTAGAACAGACAATATCGGTGCATCATTAATTGAATTAATGGTCACACTAACGGTATCACTCTCTTTGGAAAATAGACTGCTGGATGTAATGTCGACGAATTGCGAAGAGTAGGAGCTAGCACTCATTGCTTGAAAGGTAAAAGCATCGCTCAGGGTACCATGAAAATCTTTATCGGGCTTAAAGTAAATTCGAGTGTCAGCTTGAAGCGCAAAGGCATTGGTTTCACTGATATTCGCTCGAGTCAGTTTGTACCAATAAGAGTTTCCCCCTATAACATCGTCGTAATAGAGAGAGCCAAATGCCGAAATACCGGTGATAGCAATCCCACCTAAGACATCACCATCTTGATCACTGTAATTATCTAATGAGCCTCCTTGATTGATTAGATCTGATATCAAAGTGCTATTTAAGGTAGAGAGGTGATTAGGTGGACCCAAATCTTCTTCTATAGTTGCTAGCGAAGGCGATTTATCGGCTAATTGAGGTGGACGATCTGATACCAAGACCGCCATTGTTGAATCTGATATGTCGGTTGAATTATCGGCACCTGTTAACCATCCATCGGAAAAAGCCAGATTGTAGACTGTACTATCAAGCGATGTGCTGCCTTTTTTATTGAGTAATATGTCGATATCAGTTTTGTCTGTTCCTGTTAATATCACGCTAAAGCGGCTGCTTGAACTAATATCGACATCAGCGGTGGTGGTTAAAGTATAGCTGTTCCCCATTTCACCCGTAAACGTAAGCCTAGAGACATCAATATCATTATCAGCCCCAAATTTCTTAAAAAAATGCGTACCGGTAACCTCGAGCAATCCTGTAATTGGGTTATAGTTGACGGAAGATAAAGTAGGGCCAGTCACATTAGACACGGTAATGACGTTGACGGAGTCAGCCACGTTATTCGGTGAGGCGGCCCCCGTCATCCAGTTCTCTGCGGCAATGAGGTTATAGGTCGTCGCGTCCTCTGCAGCGGTGCCATTCTTATTTAATAACCCTAGAATGTGCATCTTATCTGTGTCAGAAAGTATGATAGAAGCGGATGTTGATGAACTGATCTCAACACCTGAATTATTCGTTAATTGATAAGAATTACCCTGATTACCGGTGAAAGACAGGCGAGTGATGTCGACATCATTCGAGGCGCCTGATTTTTTTAGAAACCCCGTTCCAGTGATAACCAGAGTACCCGTTGCCGCATCGAATGTAGATGAGGTTATAGTGGGTGCAGGAACATGGCTTACCGTCACGCTATTGTTATCCGTGTCGGCACTACCAGGGCTGTTGGCAATAAACCCAGCCGCGCCATCAATATCATAAATTGTTGAGCTCGTTGAACTAGAGCCATCTTTATTGAAAATCTGGTTCAGCCTGTCTTTATCCGTCACGCTGAGTATAAGCGTAGCGGCCGTCGCCGAACTAATTTCGACATTGGCCGTGTCTGTTAACGTATAGGTTTCCCCACCTTCACCCGTTAAAGTGATTTTACTGGCAATAACATCATCACCCCCTGAACTGGTGAAATCTGTCCCTGTAATGATCAGAGTTCCGCTTGCGGCATCATAAGTGGCTGAGGTTAATGTAGGCTCTATTGGGATGGGTGTTAATGTAAATGGATATTGCTGTCTCGCGGCGACCGAAAAGATTAAATCTGTTGTCTTCTCTTTATTTGTTGATTCAAATGACCAACCCCCTCCCAATTCCGCTGACCCTGTTAAATTATTGGAGGCGGTAACACTGGCTCCTGTTAACGCCGCTAGCTGCTGAATAAAGTGTTGCCCAATAGCCCCTTTTGCCACATTACAACCGTACAGCACGATACCTGCCGTATCACTGAGTGCATTACTCCAATTTTTTAATAAAGACTGGTAGGCATCTAGGTTGCTTTGATTTAGTGAACCGTTACCAATAACAAGCTCTGCTTCGCTCCCGTGAGAAAGAATGTGTATTTCTTCAAGTTCAGCGTGCTGATTCAATGTTTGGGATATTTGCTCAATTCCGTCTTGATCTGGATGAAGAATAACAATTTTTGTTGCATGCTCTACGCCGTTAATAAGAGTCATGTAATCATCAACGTGAGTATCAACAAAGAGTATAGAATGTTCTATTGCATGGGGCATCGTCATTCTCCTTAAGCAGGGTGGATTATATTTTTTTCTAAAGTAAAAGTGAGACTTAACACTAACACCTTACCGCGAGCTTTACTTTAAATATAGCCACTCTATTTGATGAGGGCTCTCTGCCCTAGAGTATGTTTAATTTCTTTTTTAAAGAAAATAATCCACGTCTATCGAGTCAATTTAAAAAAACAGTTTTCGAAAAACGATAAGCAATCCCAAAGAATGGCTATTAGCCTTTCTAAAATTTCAACCAAGTCTGTACAGACTTATGTATATCTAGAAAGTCTATTGTTATTGATTCTGATAATTTAGGTATGAAATGTTTGTATATGAGGATAAAAGTCAAAAGACTCGGTTGTGAGTATGTGCCCCTTAATGGTTGCTTTTCTTTTTATCCCAAGTAATAAAGAGTATAAAACCTTGTGAATAAGTGATAATCACCTCTCTTTGGAAAGAAAATTCATTTATAATTCTGTGAAATCAATATATTAGATTAAGAATAACGCTCACTACCGTTGGCTATACCCTCTGAGTAGTCAGTGCGTCCTATTGAGAATATGAGGAGAATAAATAGTCGTTTTTTCTCAAGCATTCTTAAATATGGCTCATATTATAAAAAGGATGATCTGTGATCTTTAGCTCTACAACATTTATCTTTGTTTACCTCCCAATTGTATTTTTCACGTATTTTTTACTTAATAAACAACGATGGATAGTAGCCGGAAAATACTGGTTAGTGATTGCTAGCCTGTTTTTTTATGGTTACTGGAGCGTTGAATATTTACCTTTACTCGTTGCCTCAATTGTATTTAATTTCTGTATGGGGGCGTCTCTTTCACCTCATTTCGAACGTATAAAAAAACGTTTTTTTTGGGGCGGGCTTATTCGTCCGACCATTTCCCGCAAAGCGTTGCTGATTTTTAGTATAGCCGTTAACCTCTCTTTACTTGGCTATTTCAAATACGCCAATTTTTTTCTTGATAACCTTAATTTAGCGATAGGCTCTGGGTTTCATATAGAAGAAATACTGCTGCCTTTAGGGATTAGTTTTTACACCTTTACTCAAATTGCTTTTCTAGTTGATAGTTATAAGGGCGAGGCAACAGAGTATAATTTTGTTAATTACGCACTCTTTGTGACCTTTTTTCCTCATTTAATCGCCGGTCCCATTCTTCATCATAAGGAAATGATGTCTCAATTTCAGACTCGTTGGACGTTTGCCATTCGATATCGCTATATATTGATGGGTCTGTTTATCTTTAGCATTGGCTTGTTTAAAAAGGTCATCATTGCCGATACTTTTGCTGTGTGGGCGGATGTAGGCTTTGCTGAAGGAGCGGCACACGACTTTTTTAGTTCATGGGTGACCAGTCTTTCTTATACATTTCAGTTGTACTTTGATTTCAGTGGCTATTGCGATATGGCAATCGGCGCGGCGTTATTATTTAACATTTGGTTGCCAATTAATTTTAACTCACCCTATAAGGCATTGAGCATTCAAGATTTTTGGCGTCGCTGGCACATGACGTTAAGCCGTTATTTGAGAGATTATTTGTATATTCCGTTAGGAGGGAACCGTTGTTCTTCAACAAGGGTTTATTTTAATCTGATGGCGACGTTTGTATTGGGTGGGTTGTGGCACGGTGCTAGTTGGATGTTTGTTATTTGGGGAGGATTACATGGCGGCGCATTAATTTGTCATCGTGTATGGAATCAACTTGGGCTAAAAATGCCTAACGTTTTAGCTTGGTTAGTCACTTTCTTATTTATCAATATTACCTGGGTATTCTTCCGAGCGACCTCCATAGATAGCGCAATGACAATATTGTTGGGTATGGTAGATATTTCCTCTATTACCTCTCAAACCATGAACTCTGATGTCATCGTAAAGTTGTCATTTTTTGGCGTATGGGGCGACGCTTTATTGTCTATGTTGCCAGTGGGTGTTGTTATGCATTTATTTAGTTTGATGATGATTGCAGTAGGCTTTTTCGTTATTTCGCAAAAGAATTCATTTGAAATGACCACTCAAGGAAGTCTGACCTGGAGTAAAGTCTGGTGGATGTCTTTTCTCTTTGCTGTCGCTATATATGCAACCATACAGTCAACAAGCACTGTATTTCTTTACTTTAATTTCTAATAGATGACGATATGAAAAAGAAAATATACGGCTTTTTGATTTTAATCTTTCTGATTTTAACGGTAGCGCCTTTAGCCAACTGGAAATTAGGTCGGTTGGATAAGCTTCCTGAGGCGATGCATTGGTGGCACCCTTCTGCTCTTTACAATATGGATTTTTCCTTATTCTTACTTGGGAAAATATATTATGAGCTTGGTTTGTCATCGAGCCCAGGGCAAGTTTTAGTCGGTAAAGAAGGGTGGCTATATTTAGGTAATGAGTATTCGGACACAATTTCTAGAAAAATTAATACAGCAACCGATTTAGAAATAGAAAAAACATCCAACATTGCGCACTCATTAACTCGGTGGAATACGAGATTTGAGAGTTTGGGTGTCGACGCCTTTCGAGTGATATTAGGCCCTGATAAAGAGACCATTTATCAGGAATACCTGCCCGACTGGAGTCAAAAAAAATCAGGGTCTATTTCAAGTAAATTGTCTAGCCTATTTGATGAGAAGGTTTTCATTAATCCGACCACAGCGCTGTTGGATGCAAAAAATCATTATGACGTTCCTTTATATTTCAAGTCAGATTCTCATTGGAACAAGTTAGGTGGTGGGATTGCCTTTGGAGAACTATCCCGCAATCTACAGAGCACAGAGCGTGGCCTGAAGTGGCCAGAGGGGATATTAGATTCATTCACAAATTCAGCGATAAAAGTAGGCGATTTAGCGGACATTCAAAGACTTATTCCGAGGAGTGTGAATGATCATTCCATTAGTATTCATGGATTAGAAGAGGCTGAGTTAATGCTTACTCTAACGGATTATAATACTGGAGACGAGATATACTCAGGGAGGAATACAAAAGTGATCGCGCCGAAAACACCAATACGCGTTCTTTCAAATTCCTTTTTAAATGATAAAAAGGTTCTGTGGCTACGAGATTCATTTGGTGAAGCCTTGTCCCCTTATATGGCCATGACGTTTAAAGATACCTTGCAAGTTCATCATGGTGAAGTAACCTCTCAAATGGTTGAAACTATGGTGGCCACATATAAGCCTGATTACGTTTTTATGACAGTAGTTGAAAGAGATATTCAAGCGGGTTTTTTAACGCATCTACCCACTATCATGACGGGTGTTGAAATGACGCCTATGATTAGCAGCACTCTCGTCGCCACCCATGATGTCAAGAAAGAGGATAATGATGTTTTTGAAGTGATAGGAGAGGATGTGTATTTTATATACAAGCTTGAAAGTGCCGCGAACGCAAAGCATATAAACAGTTTATCCTTTGATATTAACTGTAACCCATCTATTGAGAGGGTGCCTATGCAGCTTTTTTGGCAAACAAATGAGGTGGGTTTTAGTGAGTTCAGAAGCCTTCAATTTTCTGCGGAAGAGGGGCACAACCAGATTGAAATTAACACCCCAGAGTGGAGCCAATATGAAGCCATTACAGGTGTTAGGCTTGATATAAATTCAACGGACTCATGTTCGCAAATAAGCATTAACTCTATTCAGTTAGGTAAATCTTTATAACGATAAGAAAGCCAGGTTTTTCTCTATTAAGTATCTTATTTAATAGGAATTACGTGAGTATTTTCTGAACTCCTATAGAGATAGCTCAAAAGACGATAAAACGACTAAAGGTTAGGAAACCATGTATACATCAAGATTAAATATCTTATCAATAATTTTGTTCTCGGCTTTTATTTCAGCTTGTGACCAGTCAAAAGAGGATGAATTTGAGCTGGCGAAAGTGCCTGTGAGTAAGATTACGACGGACGCGACAACGGCAATGCTAAATCGTGAGGAACAACCTTTTTTGATCGCACCAATGGTTGAAGGTCTTAATTATTGCGAGAAAGCGATGCATGCAGATCAAACCTCTTCGGATTACCAATATTGTCAAGAACGAAACTTCTCAATGACGGCAGAGTTAAGTGATTTACTTTCAAAGCTTGAACCGAGCGGCGCAAAAGGCCATGTTCAAGTGGGTTATACCTATGGTATCCCCGTATCCAGCCTGTACGAAAAAAGGCATGGGGAATGGGTTTTAGATACGAAAAAAATCGAAACTATTTTTAATAATATAAAGTCTGTCGATCGGCCCGTTGTGATTTACCCATTTATGGACCACTTTGATTCTAGTAGTGAGCTTGCTAAGGAACTGGCACAAGATGACACGAACTTAATGTTACTGAGTAACGGCAAGCCACCCATGGACCGTTATTTTGATTCCTCTATTATTCCTTATACTCTGTCTACTGACGAAAGTATTCCGGTTAATAAATATCGATTTGAAGGCTTCCGAGCCATAATTCGTTATTACAACGCCCTTCCTGATGAGCAAAAGCAACGAATAAAAGCCATCAGCTTAGCGGGTGAAACGCACCATATGTTTGAAAATTTTCAAGCGGGCATGGGAAAGTTTGCTGATATAAAGTTGACAGATTACAGTGACCGCAGTAAAGCAGGGTTCAGAGAGTGGTTAAAAACAAAGTACCGTACAATTGGGGATTTAAATACGTTTTTATCGACGCACTATACGGAATGGGCAGACATAGAGCCGCCTAGTAAAGATATTCACACAGACAAACTGACCGACTTTTCAGAGCATATAGACAGCTATGCCCATGGTGTCTTGCCTATTTTTGGTTGGCTTTGGAATGATTCAAATAAGCCTCTCAATAACATTCATGTTTATGTGGATGGTGAGTTTATTGGTCAAGCGGATGATCATTTAAACCGTATGGATGTGTATCAAGCGCTCGATACATTAGAAGAGCCTAGTGTTGGTTTTCGATACGATTTGGATTTTTCAAAATTGACCCCTGGAATTCATGAAATTCAGGTTGTGGCTTCAATGGGGAATAAAATGTACGAGCTTACTAAGCAGACGTTTGCTTACGTGGATCGAAATCAATCGACACCAGAGAAAGCCGCCATCACGTCAAACAATCTTGATATTGAGCCTGCAAGCAAATTAGAAGGGTTACGTTTTTATATAGATCACCCTAAGTCGCTACAAGATGTTTATTACAATCCGCTTGCCGATTTATGGAATCAGTATCGAGGGCATCAAGTTGAAAATTTCATTAATTATGTGTGGTTACAAGCCATCAATAGTGGTGCAGAAAAAAGTAAGTTGTTTTCCCATCAAATACCGACCTATTTAAACGCCTCTTGGAATACCATTTTATTTGCTACAGACAAATCTGTCTCTGAGCAATCAAGTTATCTTCCTGGAGTGACTTTGTATGGAGGGAGTGCGGATGGCGTGGCCGCAATGAAGTTGTTCCCTACTTTAAATAGTGGGCCTTACAGCATGCCTGAATTCCACCCGCAACAATATAAATCCAAGGTTCGTACTTATAATGCGCTGATGACGCACTATAATACCTCGGCGGTATTTGTCACCCCTTACTATATGTCCATTATCCCTGAGTTTATTCGCTATTCTAGTCCAGAACACGCTAAATTTTTAATTGAAGATAAAAATGAACAATATGGCTCTCACTATCTTTTCCAATCTATTGTAGAGGCGGCCAGAATGTAGATCTCATTCTATTTAGGGTGATTTTTTTTATTTTAGGTTTTGAAAAAAACTCAAATCTGTTTATTAACTTATTAATTGTTTGAGGTGATGGTCAGCACTGTGCTGTTTATTGATTGCATAGGGCTGGCCAATAACGCTTTATTTTATTTGAGAGGAAATATGGAAATTATTCCTACGGTTTTGGTTTACCTGCAAAGTTTGCTATCGGTTGTGTTGCTTTATTCGTTTTTTTACATGTCAGGGTGTGTTTTAAAGCAACAGGTTTACGGGGGCATGTACGCTCAAGATAGATCAGAAAAAATAACGATTATTGTTGGGTTACAGCGTTTGCTCTCCTTTTTACATTATGACATTGGTAATGTACCGAAAGAAACGTTACACACTAAGTTAAAAGACTTATGAGCCGCCAGTTCTTATTGTTTCTGATTATTGGAGGGGGTCAATATGCATTGGACGCGTCCACGTTTGCTTTATTCATTGTGTTTGTTTCTGCTGAGGCCGCCAATATCATTGCTCGCTTTATTGGCGCTATGTCAGGGTATTTTCTTAATGGTTTTTTTACTTTTAAAAAATTAGACAGTAAGCAAAAATTCGCACCTAAAATTTTGCTGAAATTTGTCCTGCTTTGGTGTCTGATGACACTGCTTAGCACCTCCATGATTCAGTACTCTATTGGCTTTTTTGACATTACAAGTTGGCATTGGGTTGTTGGGGTTAAACTTGTGGTTGAAGCGGTATTGGTTGTGTTGAGCTTCTCTTTGCAAAAATTTGTTGTGTATCGATAGTTTCTTATTGTATTCAATGAGGCGTTAATACAAAGTAGGCAATTTATCAGTCAACAACACTCACTTAGGTTAGAGTGTACCAAGGACTTTTTATCATGAAAGTGTGGCCGAGCCCCATATTTTATTCACTCGCATTATCGTCGTTTCTTATTTTCTTTAGTCAATTTAGTGCTTTATCTTGGGGGACTTTTTCTGATGACGACACGCATATGTCTCAATTGTCATTGTCTTACGGTTGGCTTGCGCCTTATTTTATACCGGAAGTGTATCAACAACTTTCTATTGTTCATTTTACTCCGGCGGTCTTGACACTATATAAAGCGGTATTGACCAGTTTTGGCTTTAACAATGTCGCTTTTATTATTGTTCAGCTAACTTTAATCTCCCTTATCGGCTTTATTTCCGCGTATTTATGTGCGAAAAAAACACAAAGCAGTACCGCTGGTTTTGCGTGTTTATTGCTTATTTATAGCAACATGAGTATGTTCCCTATGATTAGCCGATTTTATACCGTCCATTATTTACTGGGCGCTCTGATATCGGTACTCATTTTGTTACTAATATATCGAGCTTGGTACACCAACAAACTTAACAATTATGCTTTTCTAATCAGCCTTTTTATCCTGTCACTCTTTGCTTTATTAAGTAAAGAAATTTATATCATGTTAATACCTTTGTTGTGGTGTGTATTTTGGAAGGTAAAAGCAGGCAAGGCTTTCGTTCTCGTCACTTTGTCATTAATCGTGTATTTCTGTTTACGTTTTTATATTCTTGGCGTCTCAACCGATGGGCGGGATGGAGAAGGTTTTGTCAGCAGTCTGATGTCTTTATCTCTTGACTCTTGGATAGGTTTTTTAACATGGTATGTAACGAATAAATGGCTAATTTGTCTTGCCGTTTTTATTGCTCTACTTTATACGCCTAAAAAAATGCTTATGTATAGCATGATGGCAGGCCTGTTTGCGGCGCCATCTTTAGCCGCACCGCATGCTTTTCAAAACCCTGAACTTCACGGGGACAGAGTATTTTTCATGTTCGATTTGGCTCTTTCAATTGCCAGTATCCTCGCTATTTTTTCCAGCGATAAGAAACGCATTCACCTGCCTTTAACATTTCAATATGCGGCTTTTTGCCTACCTTTGATTGCGTTGCTATTTATTCAACGTCAAGAACTTGTTTCATTTGCAAAAAGCCACACGAGCACGCCATCATATTTGATTAATGAGCAATTGATTCATCAGCTTGAAAAAAAGCCAACCCTTGTTTTGACTCCGCTAAGCTATCTTCAGGGGGAAATCATGAATATATACAGGCTTTTGGGAAAGGATTGGCTTGAAATAACACAAAATTGCCAACAATTCATCTCTAGGACTAAGTTAAGTACCGCAACGTCATTTTTGGCATTTGATCAAACGGGTCAACGTGTTTCCTTAGAGCAAGTCCAGAAGAATTGCCAGCCAAGTCAGAATCACGTTAATATAAAAAAACCACCTACTTTTAAAGACGGTGTCTTGTCTTGGTCCCTTGATCCTAGCAATGCAGAATCGATAGGCATTTTATTTCCAGACAGAGGCATTGCCGTTGAGGCGGCGGTATTTAAGCAACGCCTAGTAAGGCCCAAGCCAAATGAAACCTATCAAGTGTATAAAAGAGAGCATGGGAATTCATGGTGGTTTTCAGAAATCATGACAATACAAGTTATTCCGTAGTTAAGCTTAACGTACCAGTAAAATAACCCGGTGTATGTCACTCGCTAAAAGATTATGTATTCGCAATGACGTATTAGTAAAAATTTTAATTCTGTTTTAAGAGACACTATTTTCTGTATATGAAAAAAATAACGATTCTTTGTCCCGCATTTAATGAAGAAGCTGGTATTCAGGCTTTTCTTTCAATACTAGATAGTACACTAGCGCCATTAGCTGAGAATTACTTGTTTCATATTGCTATTTTGAACGATGGTTCTACGGATAAAACCGCTTCTGCTGTCAGCAACTATGAGGCAAGTAACTTTACTATTACCTTATGCAACTTTACTCGAAATTTTGGCAAAGAAGCGGCAATCTATGCTGGGCTGGAGCGTTATCAGTCGGATGCTTACATTGTGATGGATACAGACCTACAGCACCCGCCAAGCTTAATTCCTCAAATGCTTGACTATTGGGCACAAGGTTTCAAAGTTGTTGAATCGGTTAAAAGTGCTCGCGGTAAAGAGTCTTGGATCTACAAACTTTTTAGTACCGCGTTTTATAGAGGGTTGAGTCTACTCAGTTCTTTAGAGTTAGAAAATCACAGTGATTATAAGCTACTCGATAATGAGGTAGCTGAACACATTAAAAAGCTACCTGAAAAGCAACGTTTTTTTCGCGGCTTGGTTGAATGGCTGGGCTTTCCGAGTGTTAAAATTCCTTTTGTTGTTCCTGAAAGGGAAGGGGACAGTTCCTCTTGGAGTACATTAGGGCTATTCAAATACTCTATTCACAACATTGTTTCTTTTACCTCTGCTCCTTTACACCTAGTGACGCTAATTGGGTTTTTAATGTTGATTATTAGCATCATTATAGGCAGTGTGTCGCTATATCAGTGGGTGATAGGTGTCGCCGTGACAGGATTCACCACGGTCATCTTATTATTGCTCTTTATCGGCAGCATACTGATGATTAGCTTGGGTTTGATTGGACTGTATCTTGCTAAAATTTACGATGAAATTAAATCTCGGCCAACGTATCTTGTTCAAGATGAAATCAATTACCCAATGAAAAAGAAAAACCAAGAAGAGGATCGGTAGACTTGTCGCTTTCCAAGAAAAAGACGTCATTTACCGAGTAGGACAAATAAAATGGCTTTGTTCGGCTTATAAAGCCTAAAACATGTATTTTCATTTTGTATACGGTGAGCGATAAGGGCCTGACAATAACCTTAAGAAGGGATAGTAGTATGAGGCATATTATTCTCTGCGACATAATAAATACAGGCGCTCTATTCTAGTTTAAGGTACAATTAAGCCTTTATTTTTTGAAGGATGAATCGTGAAAATACTCATCACTGGCGGTGCGGGCTTTATAGGAAGCGCATTGGTTAGATATATACTTTCAGAAACTCAACACAGCGTTATTAATGTCGACAAATTAACCTACGCAGGTAACCTTAACTCGATCCCTGAGTCCTTACAGAGTACAGACCGATATCGTTTTGAACAGTTGGATATTTGTAATTCGTCAGCAATACTCAGCCTGCTGCAAGAAAGCCAACCGGATGCGATCATGCACTTGGCCGCCGAAAGCCATGTAGATCGCTCTATCGATGGCCCTGGTGACTTTATGCAGACGAATATAATAGGGACTTTTACTTTATTAGAAGCCGCTAGGCATTACTGGTCTACTTTAGACAACGAGGCAAAAGCGAATTTTCGCTTCCATCATATTTCAACCGATGAGGTGTATGGTGATCTGCCTCATCCAGACGATGTTGAAGGGGAACTGCCTCTTTTTACTGAATCGACACCTTATGCGCCAAGCTCCCCTTATTCCGCCAGTAAAGCCAGCTCCGACCACCTAGTAAGAGCATGGCAACGAACTTATGGTTTACCAACAATAATTACCAACTGTTCAAATAATTATGGCCCGTACCATTTTCCTGAAAAACTCGTGCCGCACATCATTTTAAATGCGCTTGCAGGTAAGCCGTTGCCTGTTTACGGTAATGGCTCACAAATTCGTGACTGGCTATACGTAGACGATCACGCAAGAGCGTTATTCACCGTCGTCACTCAAGGTGAAATAGGAGAAACCTACAACATCGGTGGTCATAATGAAAAACGCAATATTGATGTAGTGCGGACCATTTGTGATCTACTAGAAGAGCTTGTGCCAAATAAACCGGCAGGCGTAACGCAATACCAAGATCTGATTAAATTTGTTCAAGATCGTCCAGGGCACGACGCGAGATACGCCATTGATTCAACCAAAATGTCGACAGAGCTCGGTTGGGAACCACAGGAATCTTTTGAATCTGGCATTAAAAAGACCGTTCAATGGTATCTGAATAATGAGAGCTGGTGGCAACAAGTCTTGAGTGGCGAGTATCAATTAGACCGCTTAGGTAAAGAATAACGTAAAGGTGAATATGTGAAAAATCGCAAAGGTATTATTTTAGCGGGAGGCAGTGGTACTAGGCTGCACCCGCTTACCCTCGGTTGTTCAAAACAACTGATGCCAATTTATGATAAGCCAATGATTTATTATCCGCTTTCTGTGTTGATGTTGGCTGGTATTCGAGAAGTGCTTATTATTACGACCCCAGAAGACCAAGAAAATTTCAAAAAAGTGCTGGGTAATGGCGAGCAATTTGGCATGTCTCTTGAGTACGCGGTACAGCCGACACCTGATGGTCTAGCGCAAGCCTTTATCATTGGGGAAGATTTTATTGGAGACGACAATGTTGCGCTTTTGCTAGGCGATAATATTTTCTTTGGTCAACGTTTCTCCGAAATACTGCAAGAAGCAACCAATCAACAACAAGGCGCCACTGTCTTTGGTTACCATGTGACAGACCCAGAACGGTTTGGTGTGGTGGAGTTTGATGACGCTGGTAATGTACTCAGTATTGAAGAAAAGCCTGAAAAACCGCGTTCTCAATATGCCGTAACTGGCATGTATTTTTACGACAATGATGTCATTGAAATCGCCAAAACAATTAAACCATCTCCGCGTGGCGAGTTAGAAATCACCGACATTAACCTTGCCTATCTAAAACGAGGTGATTTAAAAGTATCCTTACTTGGTCGAGGCTTTGCTTGGCTAGACACTGGCACTCACGATGCCTTGCTAGAAGCTGGGCAGTTTGTGCAAACGGTTGAACACAGACAAGGTCTAAAAGTCGCCTGCTTAGAAGAAATTGCGTTCTCCAGAAAATGGATTAACAAAGAGCAATTAATTGAAGCGGGCACACAGCTAAAGAAAACAGGCTATGGACAGTATCTGTTAAAAATTGCGAACGGTTATCGGTAACTATTTAGGTGAAACTATGCAAGTAACAAAAACCGCCGTAGACGGTGTGTTAATTATTGAGCCAAAAGTGTTTGGAGACGAAAGAGGCTTTTTCTTAGAAAGCTTTCAAGAATCTCGTTATCAAGAACTGTGCGGGATTAAAAGTCGTTTTGTACAAGACAATCACTCTCGTTCAGGAAAAAACGTGCTTCGTGGGCTGCATTTCCAAAAATCAAAGCCGCAGGGTAAGCTTGTGAGAGTGGTTCGAGGTGAAGTGTTTGATGTGGCGGTTGATATTCGTAAAGACTCCCCAACATACGGACAATGGGCGGGCGTATTATTATCAGAAGACAATAAAAAGCAATTTTGGGTACCTCCGGGTTTAGCCCATGGTTTTGTCGTGTTGTCTGAGGTAGCGGATTTTGAATACAAGTGTACGGATTATTACGATCCTAGTGATGAAGGGTGTTTAATCTGGAATGATCCAACGGTCGCGATCGAGTGGCCAGAAGGCATTCAACCCCTCTTATCCGAAAAAGACGCCGTAGGATTGCCGTTTACCGATTTATAACGGTTATCCAGCGTCCAAGTAAACACACTAATTGTTAGAGACAGTGATATGAAGATTTTAGTGATAGGTAAAAATGGTCAATTAGGTCGCTCTATCACAGAGCAGTTCTCTTTATCTGCAACAGATAACATGGCGTTGGTTTCATATGACTCGTCTGAATGCAACATTACTGACAAAGAGCAAATTGTTCAACGAATCCAGCAAGATAGACCAGATGTGATCATTAATGCATCGGCTTATACTAAAGTTGATCAAGCCGAATCTGAACCACAAGAAGCAGATCAGGTAAATCATATTGGTGTTATGGAGTTAGGGAAAGTGGCGGCAGCGCATGGGATTCCCGTGATCCATGTCTCTACCGACTATGTTTTTGATGGTGACGCGGTTTTTCCTTACACTCCAGAGGATCAAACCAACCCTCAAAGCGTTTACGGCAAAACAAAGCTGGCGGGCGAACAGGCGTTACAACAGGTAAACCCTCAGCATCTTATTGTGAGGACCGCTTGGGTGTTTAGTGAGTTTGGTAACAACTTTGTAAAAACCATGCTGCGTCTATCAGATAAAGAGCAGTTAAGTGTGGTGGCTGACCAATACGGTTGTCCAACTTACGCGGGAGATTTAGCAAAATGTCTGCTTACCTTATGTCTCGCGATATCGAAACACGAAGTGACGTGGGGGGTGTATCATTTTAGCGGTGACGCTGAAACCAGTTGGCACGGGTTTGCCCAAGCGATTTTCTCGATCGCGAAAAGCCAAAATTTCATTGACGTTATGCCCAAAGTAAAGGCCATCAGCACAGAAGAATACCCAACCCTGGCCACTCGTCCAAAATTCTCTTCATTAGAATGTCAGAAGTTAGCCCTATACGGTATTCAGCCTTCAAATTGGCGTCTAGCATTACGCAATATACTGCCTAAAATACAGTAAATTAGGTATGCGTTTTATTTAATCGGCAAGCGAAGAGAGTAACTATGTCAATTGAAGTAACAGCGGTGCATGAACCTGTCGAGAGCCTTAATAATACCGCGGCATTATCCTTTTCGCTCGTCATTCCTACCTACAATGCCGGCCCTTTATTTGAGCGCTTCATCAGTCGCATTCAGCAATCGGTTATTCAGCCTGAAAAAATTCTAGTCATTGATTCCAGCTCAAATGACGGTACCGCTGAATTGGCCCGTAAAGCAGGATTCACGTTAGTCTCTATTCCTCAGTCTGAGTTTGATCATGGAGGCACTCGGAACGTCGCTTTATCTTATATTAAGACCGACCTTGTTGTCTTTATGACACAAGATGCCATTCTGCAGACACCGTATACCTTAGTGAGTTTATTGCATGCTTTTACCAAGGGTCGGGTGGCCGCTGCGTATGGTAGGCAACTGCCGCACTACGATGCCAAGCCACTGGGTGCGTTTGCGCGTTTTCATAATTACCCTGAACAACCGTACTTGACCGAACTGAAGGCGGATTTTCCTACGGGAATTCGCAAAGCCTTTATGTCAAATTCCTTTGCCGCCTATCGCAGCACAAGGCTAAAAGAAGTAGGTGGGTTTCCTGAAAAACTTATCTTAGGAGAGGACGCCTTTGTGGCCGGTAAATTGCTGTTAGCGGGCGATCAAATACACTATGTAAGCGAATCTTGCGTGCATCATTCTCATAACTACTCGCTAAAAGAAGAGTTGAAACGCTATTTTGATATTGGAGTGTTTCATCAAGATCAACACTGGTTATTAGAGACGTTTGGTGCACCTGAAAAAGCCGGCATCCAATTCGCCCTTAAACAAACGCGTTTCTTAATTGAAAAGAAAAAAGGATATCTAATTCCCTATTCAGGGTTTTCTTTAGTGGCCAAATACATAGGCTATCGTTTAGGGAGGGCGTATCAGGCCATGCCGAAGACATGGCCTAAGCATCTATCAATGCATAAAAAGTATTGGCAAGATAAGTCCGCCGCTAAAGCAAAGTCGTAGGTCCTAAATAGAAAAATGGATGAAAAACAGAAGTGAGCAATACAAAAAGGTTAGAAGCTAAAGGTAAACCCAATATCAGCGCTTTTAGATTGGGTTTCAAACAAAGACAAGTTACTGTCTTGGCCTTGGTAGTAGAGGCCTGATTGAAGCATAAGATGCTTCGACAATGGATAGAAGAAACGCACAGACGCATTGGTTGTATTGACGCTTCTAATTTCATTATTGCTTAAAAGTGGGTTGTAGCCCTTTTCATCGTTAGTCGTAGAGAAAGAGATCTCTGACAACAAAAAACCGTTACCGATGCTCTTTTTCCATTGTAGAGCCAGCTCTTGAATAAAACGGTCACCGCCCGGTCTGTGATCTAAAGACTCATTGTGCGCCACAGAAAAAGAAAGGTCGATTTGGTTATTGGATGGACCGCATAATGCTCCCCATTGAAGCTCTAAAGCCATCTCATTAGATTGAGGTTGGTCAGGAAAATATAAAGAACGGCCTTCGGTGGTAACATAAGTTGAGCAGCGCTCTTGTCTCCAGTACCGGCTTGCACTACTACTGCTGGATAAATAAAGACCTTTTCCCCCAAAGAAGACATATTGGGAATCAAGATCCCAAATAAAAGAACCGTCCACTAAAAGCGTTTCTTTTTCATAGGATAAACCCACTGAATCCGTATCCACTCGGCTTAATTCACTAGTACGACTAGAGACATTTACAGAGAAACGGCTAAAACCATCGTCAAAAAGCTTTGACCGTTGTGAGGATGCGTTGATCGTTTGATAATCCCCTGCTATAGGTCGAGAGTTCTCGTCCAATCTCACAATGATGTCTCTATCATCAAATGTGAGGATCAGGTCCTTAAGGTTGGCAACCCCATTTAAATTATCGTGATAGCCACTCGCTAAAGACACTTTGTTTTGCCACTCGATCCTTTGATTTCCCCATTCTTTACCTCGTTCAGTGAGAGGGACTCGTAGATATTCAGGAAGATCGTGTCGAGACAGTATTTGATCGTTGACTTGGATTGCGGCCAATAATTGGTCGGATTTATACAATGCCTCAGAGTAATCAATTAGAGCGCTACCATTATTTGGGTTAAGTAATAAGGCTCTTTCTAAGTATTCAATAGATTGAGCAGTCAACCCGGAGTGCAGTAAAGAAGCGCCATAAAGAGCAAAAAAAGCCGAGTCATTTAAGCAATAATTGAGCTGAGCCCCCAACTGCTGTCTAATTTCAATCCATTGACTTGTGCTTGGCTGATGCTTGATTTCCGGCAGACTTGGACAGCTAGGCGATGTTATAGAGTGAGGAGCAGCGAGCAAATATGACGAATTGAGCGACAGACCGAGGATAAAAGTCATCGCGCTAAAAAAAGGTAAGCAACTGAAATAACGGAAAATGTTATATATTGATGGCGGGTTCGGCTTCTGCATAATGACGGATTATCTCGTAATTATGTCCATAAGGTAAACAAAAAATATCGTAAGATGCCGGAAAATCTAAAGATTTTTTCAAGTTAGTGAAAAATAATCTAAAAAGGTATGAAACAGACGTCGAAAAGGATGAGTGGTAAGCGTAAATCAACACAGGTTGTTTTGCTGTCTGATGCCCTATTGTTTTATAGAAAGTTGTTTTATAGAAAGTTATTTAATAGGGGGGAGCGAGATGCACTGCTATTCAGTGTATTTCAAAAACGTGAGCGAAGATTGAAGAGCTAAGACATCGACTAAGGATGCACTAAAGTATCAGCGCTAAAGTGTCAGTGCTTACCGCCAGAGATAACACGAAAAGGCGTAATCTCCAGAGAGTCATGCAGATCGGCTTCATAAAGTTCCGCTGCTTGAATGACTTTTGGCGCAAACAAAATGTGAGGTGTACGCAGGCCATCAAGCAAGTAGGAACCTTGTGATTCCAGCTCCTTACTACTTAATGATCTTGCCGCGCATTCACCAATAAGGATGGGCTGAGCAAGCTCCTGAGTCATTTCTTGAATGCGTAAGGTAATGGTAACCGTATCACCTAAAATGGTATGGCTTCGTCTATGAGAAGGGCCAATAGAACCCACTAAAGTAGGGCCTTTTTCAATCGCAATACCTAGCGCCATTGGCTCTAGACCGGCAGGTGGACGGCTAGGAATAACAGTGGAAATCATATCTTGTAATTCATTCGCGGCTTTTAATGCCATAGTCGCGGCATTGTCTTTATCACATGACCAGCTTGATAATACAGAATCGCCTTTAAACTCTTCCACTTGTCCGCCGTTTTTCTCAATAATTTCAGACGCTTGCACAAAGAAACAATGCAAAAGCGCAGCGGCTTCTTCTGGAGGTCTGGATTCCTCGTAAGAAGAAAAATTACGTAGGTCGGCACACATTAACACCAACTCAGAACGATGCGCTTCAACGGCGCCACTTGGCAAATTAAAGGCAATGTTATGTGCGGCTTGGCCAGGAAGATAGCTGCTTAAATTATTGAACACACGCTGCTTCTCCACTCGGACTCGACCATGCTCAAGCAAAGCCAAAAAGCTAGCAGCGATTAGAGCATACGTAAATGGAATAAACCAACCTAGCCAAACATTGGATTGCAATAATTGCATATGCATGGCTAACGCTAAAACAGGGATGCACAAAGCCGCCAACGGCAAGCCAATCGATGACACTCTATTGCGACGAGAAGAAATCCCCAACAGCAGTGCCGTGATTGCAAGACACTCAAAGAACCAAATTAGATTGGCATTTGCAGGGCTATAAGGGATGTCGCCATCCAATAGACTGGTCAGCAAACGTGCTTGCAATTCAACGCCTGGTGTCGCACCTGAATGAGGAGTAGGAACAATGTCGCCTAAGCCAAATGCCGTTGCGCCAATCAGCGTCCAAGCACCATCGAGTAAATTACTGGGCGCTCTGTCTAGCAAGACGTCAGCCGCTGAAACCACTTGGAATGCATCCGGTCGTAAAGAATAGGAAATACGAACGTTGCCGTCTTTATCTAAAGGTACCTTAATACCGAAATAAGAGGGGAAGTGAATGTTCCAAGCCGGCGCAAAAAAGCCATCGCCTTTGATGATTTGGATGGGTTTTTCAGATGACTTAGTGGGCAGATTTTGCAATAACGCTTGTAATGATAATGAAGGATAAACTCGCCCTTGAACACAAATTAAAGGCGGTTGTTTACGAATCATACCATCCGCATCCACGATCGGTGTGATGTGACCTTTAGGAATGGATGCATAAGTCGCATGATTGGCTAAATAACTTGATGTATTGGGTAGTGGAGGTTGGCAACGCATGCCAGCCACTTCGCCAGACATTAACCCAGTTTGAATGCCATTGTTGTTCCCAAGAACCGGTACTTGAGCCAGTATACTGTTTTGTTGTTGCAATACAGAAACCAGCGCATCATCGCCTGTTTTAGATTCGGGTAAAACAATGTCGTAAAGTTGTAACGCCGCACCTGCGTCGCCTAACTTGTTAGACAGCTCGGCAAGCACTTCTCTAGGCCACGGCCAAGGCCCGATTTCCGATAGGCTTTGCTCGTCAATCGCCACAATAGTGACTCTCTCTTCCGTATTGCTAGAAGGGAATAATGACCAGCCTAATGCACCAAACTTTTCTTCTGTTGAATAGCGCCATTCATTAAAGAAGGTGCTCAGAAAGATCGTCAATAAGCCTGCTAAAGCAATCACAGCAAGCTTGGTTATCATCGGAGGCATATCCAAGACAGAGAGCCTATTTGTATTCTCTGAGGTCTTGGACGTTGGCTTAGAAAAGACGTTGAAAAACATAATTAAGGCTTACCGTTCCAATAAGTTAGTCCTTCAATTTTTCCAAGCTCTATCTCTTTTTGGAATAGATAGCTTGCTTCCGTACCATCTAGAGTAGATGCTCCAGAAACGAGGGTGCCGTTATTTTTGTTGCTATTAAAGTAACCTTTGTTATTAATGAGGCCAGAAGATTCCATAGAAATATCTGACGTAAGAGTATGGTTTAGAGACAAACCTGTATCAAAAGTACTGTTATTAAAATTAATGTTTAGCCAACCATTAGAGACGGTCATCAATTCTTTTCTGCCATCAACATGGATAACGGCTTGGGCATCAACTAGGTTAAACCGGACATTACCAAGATTAGGTGCAACAGTATCATTACTTGAATTGTTTCTGTACAGCACATATTCAGTTGTCCCAACAGTAGCGGAGCGGTCCTCAGCTATTATTGATCGAGTCGCGACAATGCGGTCTGTATTTTCAACCTGGTTGCTCCAACGACCCCATACCAACTGTCTTTTGTCGAGGTCAGCTAAAGAAACGCTCTCATTAGGAACGTAGTTTTCTGGTGGTGGGGTAACGCCACCGACTTCCTCAATGACGTCTTCTAGGCGGTCCTTTTTGACATCCGTGATTGAGTCATTATCGCTTTCTTTAGGTGCTATCACGGGGTCTAAATTTTGCTTGTCCGTATCCGTGATTGTCGGATTGTAAGTTGTTGATGTGTCATTAGTGTCATTGGATGAGTCATTGGTTTCTACATCGTCTTTTGAGGAGCTATCTGCGCTATCTATAGGTGCTTCAGTACTCTCTTCAGAGGAGTCACTTGTATCTGATCCCTCTTCTTCGTTTTCGGATGTTTGAGCGTTGGCTTGTTGTTCCATTAACTCAGGCACAAATTTACTGGAAAGCGGAATCAGAGTGGGTTTATCCGATAAATTACTCATCTCCAGCAATTGTTTGGACAGGCCATTAAGTTCCACAGAATTGATCTCGCAAGGGCCAAAGCCATCGCTTGAACAGTGGGCTGAGAAAGGGGCAACAACAATCGCCCCTTCATTGACAACCGCTTGTATTAAGTGGCTTTTTGCACTCACAACAAAATCTGTTCCGCGAACTCCTATGGCTGCAATAGGGGTATTCAGTCGGAATTTATCACGTGCGGCTTTCGCTCCTTTGCCCGAAATAGAGCGAGCAACGCCTTTCGACAAGTCAAAACGAATAACCGATGCTTTAGGGTTGGTCGCATCATATTGATAGTAATCAATGGCTAAGGCACTGTTTGGACGAACGCTCACCATCCCATCGTCGATAAAACGAATATGAACATGACCGCCATTAGCGGTGACAATGTGGTCGCCCTCAAAGATAGGCGTACCATTTTTTACTCTTACTTGCTTTTTATCATGGGTGGGGTTCGACAAATACGCTTTACCAATAACAAAAGACACTTCACCAGCGGCTTTGTTGTGTGTAGCGTGAGCAAACGTCATGGAACACATTGAAGCCAGTAACAGCACAGACAAAGATTTTTTACACGCAAATAAATTGGTATAAAAATTGTATATGTTTCCTATGGTTTTCATCGTTACATGACCTCAGAGCAATAAAAGGGGTAAGCCGCCCCCAAGCAAAGTTAAAAGATTGCTTGGTATAGTGTAAGAGCGGTATTACCGAAAAGAAATTTATAGGTTGAATCATACGCCTTGTAATGTAAAACAAAGTGATGGGAATCACATCAACTAACATAAAAATGACGAATCATTAAATAAAAGGGGAGCGATTACGAATACCACACAAGCGAATAGGCGAATGGCATAGGGTAACGTTACAGGTAAGTATTGATCATAAAACCGCACAACGTTTTTTTAACTGGAAATTTGCTCGAGCATTTAGTCGTGCAAATTGGATACTGAAAGCGAAATCGTGTAAGAGGTGAAGTATTGCCACTTGTAAGGCCAAATTTTGCCCGCATTAATGACGTCTCCAACAGCGCTTGGTTGTTATGATGTAAAGCGCAGCGGTTGTTTGGCTATAGAGTGACACGGCGGTTTGGTTATAAATAGCACCGCTGTTTTGCTGAGCAATAAAGAGCAAACAAAGATTTAAAGACGTTGTTGAGGTAGAATGGCGTTTGCAAAAGATAACCTTCGACGAAACCGTAGAAAATGAATGGCCAAAAAAATAGCAATGGCAAACAACGATAACAACGAAAGGCCGCGGTACGAATGCGCGTGACTAATGAAGTGATGGAGTATAAATGGCCGTTTCAAAAGAGCTGTTAAAGCGTTTTGAAATTTTAAGTGATTTATCTGAGACTGCCTTAGACTCATTAGCGTCTTATGCAGTGCTTCGTAATGTCGGACGTCGTGGCATAGTGATAACTGGCGGCCAGCGAAGCGACAGCGTGTGTTTCCTATTTGAAGGGCGATTGCAAGGCGTGGACTTCACATTAGACGGTCGAGAAGTTGGGCTGTACTTTGTCGAGCCAGGGGATTTTTGTGGGGAATTAGGCTTGTTTGACGAAGAAGGTCAGCCCGAAAGTGTGATCGCCTTAGCCAAATCTCAAGTGGTCGTCGTGCCGGCTTCCGCCATGAAAGCCGTGCTGCAAGAAAGCTATACCCTAGTGGAAAAAATGTTTGTTAGGATGGCGGGTCGAGTAAGGCAGCTGTCTGCCCAAAGAGCGTTGCTCGGATTGCCGAGTACGACAGGTCGAGTGTGTGGGCAGTTATGGATGATGCTGATTAAGCAAGAAACACTCAACAGAGAAGAGGGCGTGATTTTAAACCCACCCACGCACCAAGAGTTAGGCATCATGCTTAACCTAAGCCGAGAAACCGTAACCCGAGTGTTCCAAACGCTGCAATCAAAAGCCATTGTTAAGCGAGACGGTTCAACACGCTTGGTGATACTTGACGCCGACGCTTTAAAAAACCTCGCGGAATCGAAAGAATAACGGCCTTGAGAATATAAAGGGGCTTCACTCATTGAAAGAAACGCCAATCACTCCGATTAAAGCAAAAAAGCACGAATTGAATACCTAAGTGTTTCAATTCGTGCTTTTTTACGTTTTTTAGTGGTTGTTTGTGTTTATCTCACCTGTTACTTCACTAACTTTTCTTTTATGCGCCTTTGAAGCGTATGCGGAATCAGTTTAAGAATAGGGCTGAAGATTTTCATACCGCGTAATGTATACAGCAAGCCAAGCAGTCCGACTCGCGTTTTGTCTTCAAAAGATTGTTTGGGTTGTTGTTGTGTTAGCGTTGCATCAATCCACTGCCTAATATCTTGCGAAGAGTGAGTGCTAATAGAAGTAAAGCACACTTTTTTAGTCAGAGGTAAATAATCGCGTTGATACTGAAAGCGTGGTTCAGTAAAAGGCACTTGGCTCTGATAGATCTCCGGTATTACTGTGTCCGTTGCATCCGAATGTTCAGCAAGAGGTGTACCTTGCAATGTCGATTTAACATGAGTAAACACATCCGCGAAATGATGGGTGTCGCTTTCCCATGGCACAATCCACGTATGGTTTCGTTGATACAAGCGTTCAGGGAAGGCACCGATATCCGGCGCAACAATAGGCAAGCCAGATTCTATCGCGGTACTTAATGTGTAGCTAAACGTTTCAGGCCACAGAGCAGTAAACCAAATAACATCCACTTTATTGTCGCGTATCTTGTCTTGAATTGACTGCAATAAAGCGTCTTCTCGATACGCGCCTTCAACGTGTAGATTGCTGTCAGGCAAGGTAAGCAAGCGACGGTAAGCGTAACCCGTTAAAGTGAATTGAATATTGAGTTGCTGATTCTTACAATGAACGGCCAGCTCTTCTAATAAATCCGCCCCTTTGATTTTGCTGAGCGCCCCAATAACCAATACATTCAATGGTTGATCCGCCGACTTTTTCGTTTCAGCATGAGTACTGAACGCGTTGCCGGTGTAACGACCTTGTTGATGATACACCGTCTTTATAGTGGCATCAGGGAAATAAGTGGCAAAGCGGTTTTTCGCGTCATCACTGGGAGCAAAGCATAAAGTAGCTTGATTCAAGAAGGGTTGAAATTGCTTACGCCAGCTTAAAATGTCAGAGGCGTTGTCTTGAGGGTTGCGTTTAATGCATTGATTGCAGGCGTCCACACCCTTTTCTTGACAGTATTTATCGGTGTTGTCTGTCAGTGAAATTTGCGGGCAGGTCATGTAATAGTCATGGATGCTCACAAACCAAGGCAGCGACAGCATTGTGCCTAAGGACTGAGTCCAGTTCGGCAAGCCAATAAGGTGGTGATAATGTAAGGCACAAAGCGGCAGGCTAGACAGCAGTGTAATCAATGCGTCTTTGTCGTCCTCGGCATGGAAAAACAAACAAAACTCTTTTTCTTCAGGACTTAACGCCGCGTCGTGAGTCTGTACTTGAGACAGGGTTAAATAACCAGGCTTAGAGGTACTTGGCTTAAGCATCAAGGAGTGGGCTTGGCTGCGTAAGTCATCACTCAATTCTTCTAAAAAGCGTAATGTACCGCCACCTCGATTGTGTGACACGTGCAGAACAATAGGGCGTTGACTGTAACGTAAATTCGCAAGCCAAACGCGTTCACGGTAAGGCTTCGCCTTGTCTTCAAATATGTGTTGTTGTACCTGTTGTTCGTAAGTAGGGTGTAGCGCGGCCAATTTGCTCAGCGCCGCATGTTTTAGATCGTTATGTTCATCCCCAAAGCTAACATTGCCTGTGTGTAAGACAAACGTATCAAGTGCAAATTGATTGCTCCAGCCGTGTTGAATTACTCGCTGGCAAAAGTCGTTCTCTTCTCCGTAGCCCTTGCCAAAAGTGTCCACATCGAAATAGCCCACAATGTCTAAACAAGCACGGCGTATGTACATGCAAAAACCAATTCCCGTTGGGATGGCAATGCTTTCGCCCGCGTTGCAGCTAGCAAAGAGTGTGTCTAACTCGGCCACACTGCCATTTTGGGGGAATTCGTTGTCTTGGCAAAAGTTTGGGTAGCTGCAAATCGTTGCATTGTTTGAAAAAGGCGTTACCGTGCCGACATGCTCACTGGCATAAGCGCATGCTTTTATTCTGTCTAGCCAATCATTGGCTACGACCGTATCACTGTTTAATAAGAGTACGTCCCGCTCAGGATGAAGTTGCATGCCTCTATTTACGGTGGCAACAAAGCCTAAATTCTCTTCATTAATAAGCAGTGTAAAGTTGTTCTTGTCGGCTTCTTCTTTTAAATAAGCACTTACGGCAGGCTCTGGTGAACAATCGTCAATAACAATGATTTCATAGGGCGTTTTGTAATTTGCTGAATATACGCTTTCCAGGCAATCTTGAACGTCTTTTAGCCCTCGATAGACGGGTATGATAATGTTTACTGGTGTCATGTAATTACTCAATTAATTAAGCGTTTTATCTTGCTATGCAATCGCCAAGTGAAAGTGGATTTAATGGTGTCTAACTCCTCTGTTAGGGAAGTAATATGACTATTTAAACCATCTACTTGATTATTTAAATCTTCAATCAATGCGTTTTGTTTTTCTACGTTTTTGTTATTACTGTCATTTCTTAAACTTAATATATTGAGATCACGATTTATCCGTTCTATGTCAATATCTTTTTCTTCGATCACACGAATCGCATGCTGATAGGATTTATCTAGGTGGTTAATGTTATCATCTTTTGTTTCGATTGTATTAATCGCATTTTTATATAATGCGTCTAAGTGTTTTATGTCATCATCTTTTGTTTCGATTGTATTAATGGCATTTTTATATAATGTTTCTAAATATTCAATGTTTTGATCTTTTTCCTGAATTACTTTAAGCGCATAGGAATGTTGTTTGCCGATATTATTAAGCTGTTTTTGATTTTCTTCTTGTAATCGGTTTATGCGCTCTTCTTCGGCGATATTGCCGTACTGAATCAAAGACGCTATCTTGTTAATAGATAAAGACGGTAGCCATTTTTGATAAATGCAAAGGGCGGCGTTATTTGCAAGAGTGTGATCGTGCACCCCCGAAGCGGCCTCATGCAAACGATACACGGAAGTGACGGCAGGAATGTGTTTGAACTGGCACTTCTGATGTATTTGCAACCAAAAATCCCAATCTTCAAATAAATCAAACTGCAAGTCAAAACGGACCCCTTCATCTACCCAGCGACGTAAAAACAGCGCACTCATAATGGGGATGAAATTATTTTTTAGCAGTTGCAGAGAATTGAACGGGGTTTCAAATACCGACAATGGGTGCTCTGTACCTTCATGGTCAACGTTGACCGCTCGAGTTGAGCCGTACACCATACCAACAGCGTTATCAGACGGGGACTGTGACGCAAGAGACAGTGGCTCAACCAAGGTGTCTAAATGGTGTGGCAGCCAATAATCGTCGTCGTCTAAAAAACAAAGGAAGTCGCCCTTAGCATGGTCTAGACCTTTATTCGCCGCGGCCGTTCGACCGACATTGGTATCCAGTTCAATTAATTGCAAGGTGATGGTATCGGGCAGTGATTGAGTCACGGGTAAAACAGGCGCGCCACCATCATTAATGATAACCACCTCAATCGGACGATAGGTCTGCTTAACAATAGAATCTAAGCAATAACGTAGACTGTCCAGTCTATCCTTGGTTCTGACAATTACACTCACTAATGGTGGTGATGTAATAGTAGTCATTTAACTCTCCTAGTAATTGAAGCGGCGGACGGCAAAAACCCCCCACATATGATAAAAAACCCTGTATTTTACTGTGTTAGCTATCATATACACAATATAAAGTGATCAATATGATTGGTAAGCTAGGTGTATTTTTGATGATCTTGAATGACATTGGCAGTGTGAGGGTGTCTTTCGAGGTTTTTATAAAGTACACATAATCAAAGTAGGTATTCTAGTACTCATCTAATAATCACCATGTGTGTTCAATCACACTTTGCTTGGAAAAACGTCAACGGATTGTAATGCTGTAAACGGCTGTATTGCTTGCTTTATAGCATGGTGTTAAGGTAGCCGACTTCATTTTACACAGTTTTATAAAGGTTAGAGGACGGTATGCTAAGAGTTAGGTGGACGAAAGAATATCTCTTCCCCATTCAACATAAGGAACTGCTCTTTCAATTAGTAAAACGCGAAATAAAACAGAAATTCCAAGGGTCATGGTTAGGCTTAGGGTGGGCATTGCTTACTCCTATCGCGATGTTAGCGGTTTACACCTTTGTTTTTCGTTCCGTATTAAAAGCCAAATGGCCGGGTAACGAGAGTGCGACCAATGCGGAATTTGCGCTGCAGATTTTTTCAGGCTTATTGGTGTTCACTTTCTTTGCGGAGGTTGTTGGACGGGCCCCGACCTTAGTGTCGGACCAGCCTAATATGGTTAAAAAAGTCATCTTTCCCTTATCCATATTGCCCTGGGTGAATGTTGGGGCATCGGCTTTCTTTGCTCTGGTTAGTGTAATTGTACTTGCCTGTGCCGCCATTTTATCGAAAGGCTATGCCACAGTGCATTTGCTTGCTTTACCACTCATTGCCGTAAGCTTCTTGCCTATATTGTTAGGGTTGGGTTGGCTGCTATCGTCTTTAGGTGTGTATCTTAGAGATCTAGGCCATGTCGTCGGGCTCATTTTAACGCCGCTTATGTTTCTTTCTCCGATTTTTTACCCTATTACCGCCTTACCCGAGTTTGTTCAAAGTCTCATGATATTTAATCCACTGGCATTGATCATTGAATCGATTCGTAATGTGGTGTTAGAAGAGCAGTGGCCGAACTTCCTTGCCCTTGGTGGGTACTTTATTTGCAGCGGTTTCATTGCCCTTGTGGGTGCGGCCTGTTTCCACAAAACCCGAAAAGGCTTTGCCGATGTGCTCTGATCGCCATGTTTTGAAAACAGATTCTAAAGAAAACGAATGTATGTCAACGAATACCTCATCTCAGCCTGCTTCTGCAAGCGCCAACCTGCCCAGTACCCAGTTGGCGTTGCGCGCGCTTGATCTCGGAAAAACGTATCAGCTTTACAGCACCCCGTCAGACCGATTGAAGCAAATACTCTTTGGCAAAAAGAAACAGTACTTTAAAGAGTTTAGTGCCTTAAAGCGCATCAGTTTTGACTTGCCAAAAGGTGAAGTGCTTGGATTAGTCGGACGTAATGGCGCAGGTAAGTCTACCTTGTTGCAATTGATCTGCGGCACCCTTACCGCGTCTCAAGGGGAATTGCAGGTTAATGGGCGCATTGCCGCTTTACTGGAGCTGGGGGCAGGGTTTAACCCACAATTTACCGGCCGCGAAAACATTTATTTATCCGCCACCGTGATGGGCATCAGTCGCCAAGAAATAGACGACAAAATAGAAAGCATCATTGAATTTTCAGGCATTCGTCCCTTTATCGAACAACCAGTGAGCACCTATTCCAGTGGTATGTACGTTCGTTTGGCGTTCTCCGTGGCCACCAGTGTGGACCCTGATATTCTCGTTATAGACGAAGCCTTGTCCGTTGGAGATGGGGATTTCGCAAGACGTTCTTTCGAACGCATTATGTCCATGAAAGAAGCGGGCAAAACCATTCTTTTCTGCTCCCACTCTTTGTACCAAATAGAAGTGCTCTGTACCCAGGCCATTTGGATCGAAAAGGGTGAAGTGCGTGCAACAGGCTTACCCAGTGACGTAGTCCCTCAATACCAGAGCTTTTTAGACCAGCTAGGCGATTCAGAAGAGCAAGCCAAAGCACAAGCCAGAGAAAATAAGGCGCAGGCGGTTCTTGATGAGCAAGAACCTGTGACGGGTAAAGAGGACGCATCGGCGGTGAATCGCCCCTCTGAAACGCAAACCGAGACCGATAGTACCGGTGAGCTTCCACAAGAGAATACTCAGGTAAGCACGATTCAAGGGGATGAGAAGAAACAAACCGGTGTCGGTGCTCGCCTTACTCGTGTTACTGGAATGACTCACTCTCCCGATGGTTCGGTTGAATCAGGGAAAATCCTGAATCTAGAGAGTCGAACAACCGATGTTACCATTGATGTGGAATTCCAATCCTATCTAACCGACGAAATTCCCCAGGTGGCGTTAGCCATACACAGTGCTGGCGGTCAATTGATTACCAGTTGTGGTTGTTGGGTGGATAATGTGACCCCCACACTGGATAAAGACGGTAAGGGTCGCATTCGAATTCATTATCCAAACATGCCTCTCTTTAAAGGCACCTATTATGTGGGTGTCTTATTGTTCTGCGAACGGGGATTGTTTTTGCATGATGAGGCGGATCCGGCGATCACCCTGCATGTGACTCAACCCAACCAAGAACGTGGGGTAGTGTACATCCCTCACACATGGCAAACCGATGGTTCTGATACGATCGCCGACACCCAATCAGAAGAAACCTGTTCAGGTATGAACAATCCGGCTTCCCGTTGGCATACCGAAGAGGCAAGTAATATACCTCCGCCACAATTGTTCCGTTTGTTCGAACGGTGTTTTGGTCACCCGTTAACGCCTGAGTTATGGCGTTGGAAATATCAGCATGCCATCTCTCCTGGCGTAGCGGTATTAGAAAGAGAGCGTGTGGTGGCCTTTAATGGCGGTATGCCCCGTGCTGGATTGCTGTTTGGAGAGAATAGCCACTTTGTACAGATGGGCGATATCATGGTGGACCCGAAAACACGTGGCGTCTTAACCAAAAAAGGCCCTTTTTACCTAGCAGTGCAGGCGTATTTAGAGAAAAATATTGGTGAAGGCAAGTGTTATTCCCACGGTTTTGGTTTTCCAAATGAACGCGCCTATTTAGTGGGTGAAAAACAAAACGTGTATGCCAATATTGATATTATCCAAGAACCGCATTGGCCTATCATTTATGAACCCACAGACAGTGGTCTAATGGATGACGCCGGTTTAGTGCAAAGCACCTTGAATCTAGATTTAGAGCCATTAACCTGGTCCCTTGATCCAAGAGAAAATAGCCAAACGAATTACCAAATAGACCAGTTATGGCAAAAAATGTCTCTGTCTTTACGTCATCTGGCTGTGGGTAATCGTGACAGTCGTTGGTTGCAATATCGTTATCACAATAAGCCTGATAATGATTATAAACTGTATTGGGTTAAACGTACTGCTCACTCTGCCGTGAGAGGGAGCGCGGTGACAATGAATGAGCCTGTAACGAATGAATCAGCGGCAATCGATGGCACTCCTGCTACCGCTAATGCTCAAGCAAGGCTACTAGGGCTGATTGTAGTCAAGCATCATCCAGATCAAGGGGTAGAGTTGCTTGATTTCTTGTGTGAGAAACAAGATGCCGAGTGGATTATTTCAGCGGCACAATTATTGGCTGGGCGTTTAGCGCCAAACTTAACCTCATCGTTTGATCTTTTTGCTTGGATGACACCCAGTGTTGTGTCATGGTTTGATCCATCAAAAGCAGAAATAAGAGCAACCCCTGTCATTATTCCGGGCTCTGCGCTCGATAACAAAGCGCATGCCCAGCAAATCAAAGGCAAGTGGTGGCTTCTTGGTGGAGACAGTGACTTTCGATGAACGACTCAAATGATTTTATAAAAAAGACGACAACCGTGCCTAATTTAGAACAATTCTTTATGCCATACACTAGTCAATTCTTATTACCAGGAGAGGTCATCCCAGAAGGCAATGCACCGGCTAAACGCGTACTGGTGTTAGCGCCACACCCAGATGATGAAGTCTTTGGTTGTGGTGGGGCGGTTTCTCAGCTGGCCACCGCCCAAGCGGAGATCAAAACCTTAATACTCACTGACGGCTTAAGTGGTTTAGCTTCCCAAGACGCATCTCAATCCTCTCCCTCTCAGGCTTCACTATTAAATGAAGGGGCCGTTCAGGGCGTTAATATCCGCCGCCGAGAATCCATACAAGCCGCCCATTGCTTAGGGACGCCAAAGCCGATCTTTTTAGACCGTCAAGACGGTGCGTTAATGCAAGACGCAGACTTACTGACAGTGATTTTAGAGGCGATAGGCGATTTTCAGCCCGATTTAATTCTTGCCCCTTCCATATGGGAAATGCACCGAGACCATAGAGCGGTTTCTCAAGCGGGGTTAGCACTAGCGGCGCAATTACCCAGTGTGGCCAATATTGCCATGTATGAAGTGGGTGTGCCTTTGATCCCCAATGCCTTTATTGATATCAGTGAAACCGCCACCAAAAAATCCAGAGCCATGCGCTGTTTTGCATCGCAAAATTCACAGCAGTCTTATGCCGAGCAAATTCAAGGGCTAAACCGTTTTCGCAGCTACACTTTAGGTATGCAAGTAAAAGCGGCTGAGGCTTACCATATTGTTGCCAAAGTAAATGTGGCGGACTTTATGACCCAGCACCCTCAGGACATTAATAACCATGCCTTGTTTCAAGCGGAACAACATCTTGCTGTGTTTCAGCAGCAGTTGCAGCAGCAATCGTTAGAGATTGAACCGCTTAGAAAAACACGGCAGTTATTGGAAGAGGAGAATACCGCCCTGATGCAAGCGAACCTGCAGCAACAAGAAGCGCATCAAGCGGATAAAGAGCATTTAGAGAATGCTCAAATTAAGCTTGCTCAAATAGAGGAACACATTTCTGTCATGGAAAGCACCCTCAGCTGGAGAATGACAGCCCCACTGCGCTGGATTCGTCGATACATATAAAAATGCCCTCTAGGTGGTTTTTTAGACGGAAAAATATTTTTTTCATGCCAAAGGTTACAAAAGATTGCATTTATTATCGTACTTATGACAATCTTACCCCCGTTTGTGTCCTGCTTAGTCTGGTGGATGTTATACATCGACCTAATATAGAAGGCACGCAACGGGTTAAATTAGACGAAAACAAAGAAAAAAGAGTAATGTGCGTTCGTGTGATGCTCATCACATAACAAAAAACCTAACTCAACTATTCTTTGCACAGTCTAGGGTGATATTTGAAATGTCACCAAAGTGTCATAGATAGAAGTAATACTTTTTACTGTTCTGAAGTCGGCTTTTAACTAAGCATGATTAGTACATCAGAAGAGAATTAGAAAAGACATTACAACTTAAGTAGGAATGTGAAACAAAGAACGTCATTAGACGTGACCAGTATCACAAACGGCACCACACAGCGGTGCTATTCTTACATGATGCTAAGTATTACTACTCGTGTCCCATTGTGGTGGCCGAGTAATAACCGTTAATTTTGTATGATCATCATGAGGATGATCATGAAAATTAATAACCAACCTTGATCAAGGAGTTTTATAAATGGCTATCACGCTATCACAACGTACAGACCTTATTACTGCACTAGTAGGTCTTTTTGACGCAGCACCATCTTCTGAATTGTTGACTGGCTTCGTAGCTGGCATGGATTCAGGGGCTACTGTTGATTCTATGGTAAATAACTGGGGCAATTCAGCTGAATTCGCTGCTCTTTACCCAACTTACCTAACAAACGAAGAGTTTGCAGCGAAGTTTGTTAAAGCGCTTACTGGCAGCAACCTTGATGCAGCTGGCGTTACATTAGCAAACGATTTCGTTCTTGCTCAAATCAATGGCGGCGCAACGCAAGCTGAAGCAGCCCTTACGGCCATTCGCGTTTTGTCTACTGTTGACGTTACTGACGCGGTTTACGGTGCAGCAGCACAGCAACTGTTAAACAAAGTTGACGTAGCGACTCACTTCGCAACAACTCAAAACATCACTGATGCAACGTTTGCACAATTACGTGATGTAGTGACTGGTGTAACAGCTGACACTCAAACAGTGACAGACAAAAAAGTATTGATCGATGCCGGTGTTGATTCACTTCAGCAATACCTAACAACAGGTCAAGATATATTGACTGGTTCAATAGGTTCTGATTTGTTTGTTGCGACCTATTTCGACAACCAAAACACCCTACAGTCTGGTGACATCATCAATGGTGGTACTGGTGTAGATACATTAGCAGCGAAAATTGGCAACTCAGCCGATTATGCAATCAACGTTGAAACACAAGGCGTTGAAATTGCGAAATTCCAAGCACAAGCGGTTGCAGAAGATTCTTCTGACAACGAAATTGCCGGTGATCGTCCTGGAAACAGTGATCTAACTAAAGTAGACACTAACGGTTCAGCCGCTGTTGATGCACAAGACATGGAAGGCACTAGCCAATTCTGGTCTACTAACTCACGTGCGGATTTGGTTATCGAAGACGTTCGTAACAACTCACACGAAACAACCATCGTAATGCAAGACACAGATGCGGGCGATGTTGACTACGCGGTTTACTTCGATACTCAGCACATCACTAAACCTGGTGCGACAGTTGAAACTAGCCTATACCTAGAGATTTTGGATCTTGAAGCGGCGGCTGCGACAGGTGACAAACTAACAAACAACCCATACGTAGGCGTAAAAATCTCCGTTGGTGGTGTTGAGTACTCTATCGTTGGTGATACCGCTATCACAACAACTTACCAAGATCTAGTAGATGCCTTAAATGCTGCATTGACTTTGCAAGGTCTGACGTCTGTAAAAGCGTCTTTGGGTCAAACTTTCTCTAAGTTTAACTCTGACGATGGTTTGAAATACGATGGTACAACAATCGTTTTGACGAACTCAGGTTCTGAAGCCTTGACAGGTATCGGTTGGGTAGTAAACGGTACAGTACCAAGCGACACCAACGTTCACACCGCGATTAAAGACGTAGACCCTTCTGTTTCTACTGAATTAACTCAAGTAAACATGATCGTTGATAACGTAGGTCGTGGTTCTGAGTCGGGTGATTTCCGTGTAGGCAACATGTCTACTGGCGATTCTGGCTCTAACGGCATCCAACAATTCAACCTAGAAGTTCAACGTTCTAGCTGGATCACGTCTTTGTCTACAACGTCTAACGATTTAGAAGTCGTTAACGTAGTAAACGACGGCAACCACAATGGCGACCTTCGCATTGGCGACAACAAAGATAACGACGGTTACACTGGTCTAGAAGACGTGCGTGTATTTAACGCGTCTGCAATGACAGGTTCGGTTACTCTTGAAGCCGACGTGGATGCGGACGTTATCGCGAAATACGATAACCTAAAAGACACGCAAAACGGTGTTGAAAACGACAACATCGAGTTTTCTTACACGACTGGTTCTGGTGCAGACGTTATCGATTTCACTATCTCTGAAGAAGCCATTTCTTATGAAGATTTAGAATTAGCGATCGAAACAGGCGCAGGTAACGATCTTGTTAACTTCAAAGTTGAAAACTCTAATAGCACTTTGAATGCTAACTGGCACACAGATCAAGCGGCGCTTAACAACATTGTAATCTCTACAGGCGCTGGTGATGACACTGTCCGTGCTTTTGGTGATGGTGAAGTAACTATCTCTACAGGTGCTGGTAACGATACGGTTTACTCTGATAACTCTGGTCTTCCGACTCAAGCAGCGACTTGGATTTACAATGCTGCAAATACAGTTATTGGTGATATTCAAGGTTCTGGTGCAGGTTCTAAATTCTTTGTTACTGATGAAGCAACAGTAACAGTGACGTTCTCTGATTCAATTGATGGAGCTCTTGCTGTAAATGGAACTTCTGGGCATGAAGTGGTTATCGACTTAAGTGCTGTATCTGTTAATAATGTTACAGATAATGCGGGTGTTAACCAGGCCATCAAGAGTGCGATTAACTCTGATCCAGTATTAAACAAGGTATTAAAAGCAGAAGATGGCCCTAACCATTCTCTTGTTATTACCTCTTTGATTGATGGCGAATTTGATAATACTGATTTAGCAATTCATCTAAACACTCTTGGATACAGCAGAGCTTCTACTGCTGTAGCCCAAACAGCTATTGTAGCTGCTGATATTAGTGCAACTGAGTTGAAAAATTACCAAACATTTGTGAATGATTCTAGTAAACTTGCGGGTGATGTTATTGGTGCAGTAGCTACTGGCGCAGCAGCAGCCGTTAACTTCGCCACTACTGAAGAAGTTGTTGTTACCCTTGCTAATGGTGCCGATGCTACTACAGGTGGAAGTGTACTATCTTTTGATGGCTTCTCACTTACAGTTGCTGATAGTTCTACTGCTATTGCTAATGCTACTGCTTTCACTGCGGCTTACAATGCAAGTGCAAATGCAAATTACGTTGCTGTTGATGATCTTGCAGGTGGCATCACGTTTACAGCTAAAAACTTAACATCAGGTGCAGAATTTACGGCTACTGGTGATGAGGTAACTGTTTCACAAGCTGATCCAGTTGCAGGTAATGACATCTCAGGTGTTAAGTCTAATGAAGAAGCAAATAACAATACCATTAACGTAGGTACTGGCAGTGATGTTGTTGTCCTTTCAACTCATGATGATAGTGCAGAAACAATTGTATTTACTGGTACTAATCAAGGTGTAGTTGATATCTTCAACTTTGATGATGCTAATGATATGCTTGACTTCTCTGCATACCTAACTACTAAGGTATATAATGGTGGTTCATCAAGTGTTATATCACAAACAACATATGATGCTGATGGCGTTGCAGGTGGTCCCGTATTAGGTTATGACGCAGCTGCTAACTCATTATCTGCAAATGATGTAACTATTATTGATATGACTTTTGATATCAATAATAAAACGCTTACTGATACATTTGCAGGTCTTAATGCTGATAACCTTAAAGCGGCATTAACAGCAGTAGATCTTGATGGTTATGCTGGTACTGGTGCAAGCACTGCAGCTACTGCTACAACAGCAGGAACAGTTGTTGCTCTTGAAGCAAATGTTGCTAATCTAGTTGGTACAAACCTAGAATCTGTTGTTATGATCGAAAATGATGATAACTTAGGTGAATACAAAGTATTCCACATTACTTCTACTCAAGCTACTGCGGCAGTAAATGCTGTAACAGGAGTTGAGTTGATTGGTACTGTTGACTTTGGTGCAAGTGTCACATTAACTGATGCATTAATTGCAGGTTAATTAGAAGTTTACTTTTATATCTTTGATATAAAGTAACTTTGAATTAAGAAACCCCTATCTCTTTTGAGGTAGGGGTTTTTTTGTGTCTGCTCTTTGTCAGCTTTACAATTGACATCAATTGGACACCGGTTTTATAGGACACCCAACATTAGTTTTATTTGGTTTTATAGGACACCCAAAAGGTTTTATAGGACACCCAAAATAGTTTTATGGGACACCCACCAAGTTTTATGAGACCAGGTTTTATAGGACACCCAACATTGAAACTCAATAAATAGCTTGTTTTATAGGGTTTTATAGGACACCCAACATTGAAGGTTCAACTGAAAAGTTTTATGGGACACCCACCCAGTTTTATAACATCGGTTTTATAGGACACCCAACATTAAAACTCAATAAATAGCTTGAATCATTTCATTAAAAGCAAAACAAGAAGGAAAACCTGAAATTCAGGTAGAGAGTCGATAAGAGGGTATCTTGGTGCTAATCATCCCAATACATAAGTGCATAAGATCACTTACTTTTGCATAAGTGCCTTTTGGAAAGCAGTAAAATGTGTGGTGACGGCTAAGCCAGTAAACGGCAACAGCGTTTATTCGGCCTAGATCTTGGTTGGGCGTTTTTATAACGAGAGGGTTTTATAGGACACCCAACATTGGTTTTAGGTTTTATAGGACACCCAACATTGAAACTCAATAAAGAGCTTGAATCATTTCATTAAAAGCAAAACAAGAAGGAAAACCTGAAATTCAGGTAGAGAGTCGATGAAAGGGTATCTTGGTGCTAATCATCCCAATACATAAGTGCATAAGGTCACTTACTTTTGTATAAGTGTGTTTTCGAAAACAATAAAATGTGTGGTGATGGCTAAGCCAGTAAACGGCAACAGCGTTTATTCGGCCTAGACCTTGGTTGAGCGTTTCTATAACGTTGGATACTTTGCTCTTGCCCAACCACGCCATGGGTATTTTGCTCAAATTGAATGGCAATCGTTAGCCAGTTTTCAGATGATATGCCAAGCCGCTGTAAAATAGGCGAAAGCGATAGGTCAATCGAGCCTCTCTTGTCTTGTCGTGCAATTCTGCCTGTCATATCGACCAGTTGTAGATAGTCCGTTAATTTAAATAAAATCCCTTCGTTTTTCTCTTTATGCTCATTCCCCACAAACGGATGCAGTGCTTTGGGTTGAGAGCCTGTTTTAGCGGCCTTTACCCTTTGCTTGATACTGGTAAACTCGGACGTCTCAGGGGTCGTGGCGATATTGGCTCTAATCGGATTAAGATCAACATACGCCATGCAAGCTAAAACAGAAGCGTCATCTAACAGTGCTTGAGACTTAAAACGCCCTTCCCAAAAACGCCCAGTGCAGCCATCTTCTGCATTGGCTTGTCTTGCAATGGGTTCATTTAATTCCCGCATAAACCAGCTTACATCAGATAGTCTTTTTCGGTATGCCTCAGCTGATTGCTCTGCTAATTCAATGGCATAATCCGGTATGGTGTCGCCTCTCGCGTATTGCTGAGTGAATAAGGACCCTTTATGCAATGAATGCCATCGCCTCAATACCTCATGAGTTGACCAATTTTTGGCTTGTATTTCATTCACATGCAGCACGATGTGCAGGTGATTACTCATCACCGCATAGGCACAAATATCGATTGAAAAGAGTTGGGATAAAAACAAAATTCGTGTCTCGATCCAACCACGACGATGCTCAAAACTCTTTCCGGTTACAGAATCTTCCCCACATAGAAAAGCACGGCGGACACATCGAGAAATACAATGATAGTAAGGTGTATCAGACAAACTAATTTGTTGGTTTCTTGCCCTTGGCATAATTCATTCCTCATTCCTTGAGTTTGATTTCTACAGTTTAAACGGTGATCAAATAAACATCAATAAAGTAATGGGTGTCTCAGATCAGTCTTTTCAATAAAGTAATGGGTGTCTCAGATCCGCTAGATCCGTTCTTAATACGATTGGGTAGCAATCGCTTTTGATAAAACATATTATTTAGGGCGTTACGCAGAGTCAAAAATCGCAATAAACAAGGATGCATTGATGGATACCATGTTGTTAAAGTCAAATACTGATGCTCAAGATCAATTCGTTTTAATCAAAAATACTCTGACTGCGCTGGTAGGCCTTTTCGATGCCGCGCCGTCTGCCGAGTTATTCGCTGGTTTTATGGGGAGTTTAAGCACTGGCGCGACATTGGATGAGCTGGTCGATAACTGGGTGGCTTCAGAGGAATTTGCCTTGTTGTATTCTCCAGATTTAACCAATGAAGCCTTTGCTCAGCGTTTTGTCCGTAATTTATTGGGTAGCGATACGACAGAGGCTAACTTAGCCGAAGGTGAAGCTTTTATCTTAGCTCGCATGAATGAAGGTATGACAAAAGGTCAAGCGGCGTTTGCTGGCGTTCAAGCGTTGTCTACATTGCCGTATACTGCAGGGTATTGGTTTTATAGTGCCCGTGAGGCGCTGGCAAACAAGGTGAATGTGGCAGCGTATTATGTGGCCAGTTACGGTGGAATAGTAGAGCCTGAAAAGGATGCTAATATGTCAGGAGAGCCGTTGTATTATTTACAAGGCATCTTGGACGGTGTGAATTCGTATGCAGACTCTGTTACCACACAGCATCTATTCATTGATGAGGGTCGAAGTGCGTCGGTGCCGCCGTCTCTTACGGTCGTCGCGGATTCGATAATGGGTACGGCTGTCGATGATACGATTCTAGGCAGTACCTTTGAGGGGCAAATGACACTGCAGACAGATGACACCATCGATGGCCGTTTAGGCAATGATACGCTGGAGGCAAAAGTCGTGGCGAGTGATATGGAGGGGTTGTCACCGTCAATCACCAGTGTGGAAAATGTGCGTTTTCAAGCACGAAAAACCGATACTGAAACATCCACTCCTGTCGTTATAAATGCCACTCATATGGATGGCACGCGCCGTTTTACTTCGACTTCTTCCGATAATGATTTGATTCTGCGTCACATTCAACCCCCTTCTCATTTAACTACCTTGGTACTGCAAGACAGTGCGTCCAATGTAAATCTCAAGGCCTCTTTTGATAACGTGACTTCCCCGAAAGGCTTTGTGGGGCAATCACAGCTGAGACTGGAAATATTGGACTTAGACAGCTCGGCTAAAACGGGGGAGCCGTTAGCATTTAACCCTTATATTGGAGTGCGTGTTCAATTAGGTGATCAGCTTATTGATATCAGTATGCCAGGCTATTATGCCCACACATACGAAGATCTGATAAAGAGTTTAAATTACTCTCTACGTCTGCAAGGCATTGAAAATATCGAAGCAACCCTTGGGAATAGTACGTTTGCAAAATTCAATTCGGACGATGGTATTCGATATTCTGGAACGGAAATACGACTGACGTACACCGGTTTAGAGACCTTTAAAGGTATTGGTTGGATTGCAGAAGGGGTGCTTCCTGGATTCAATGTACACACGGCTATTATAGACGCGGCTTTGTCAGAAGATACCTACACCCAAACCAATCTGGTTTTGGATAACGCCGGTCAGGGCGAACAGGGTGGTGAGGTGTTGATTGAATCAGACAATGCCGTGGCCATTAATAGAGTCAACGTTCGTGTTGAAGACAGCAGCTGGGTGTCTCGCCTTGCGACAACAGAGGGCAAATTACAGCAGGTCGTGGTGACCAACGCCAAAGACCATTCAGGGGACTTGCGTATTGGTCATGCGTCAGGCGAAGAGGGTTTGCAAGAGGTACAGCGTTTTGATGCTTCAGCGATGACTGGGTCTGTCGATCTAACTGCGACACTGGGCTTGCAAGCGTTGTCCCTAGCGCAAAAATACAATGGGTTAGGGGGGATTCGAACCGAGGCCGATGAAGACTTTATTTACCAAACCGGTTCAGCCAATGACCGCGTTGTTTTAACCGTGGCAGAGACTCCATTGAGCTATGAGGATTTTGTTTTAGCCATTGCCACCCTCGATGGCGACGATAACGTGACGTTCACCATTCAATCCAATGAGACGGGCAATACGCAAAGCCCCCGTGCTGAAACGGACATGGCTTGGTATCAGCATCAAGCCAGTTTAGACAATGTTCGCATTGCGACGGGCAAAGGCAACGATGCGATCACCTTGATCGGCCGTGGCGAAGTTCAGGTCAATCTGGGCGCGGGAACCGATACCTTGACCTTGTCAAACAGCGAATACAGCCGTGCTATTGTTGAATTCACCGAATATGACCAAGGCCACTTGTCGATAGCCCATTTCCAAGCCGGGTCGGCGGGCGATGTGTTGGATTTCTCTGCTTACTTAACGTCTAATTCAACGACGTCGACGAACCGAGCCGACATCCATTTAAATACCAGTGACATGGCCCAGGCGAATTCCATCAGCATCATTGATTTTGTCGCTGGCGTGGGGACGCAATCCAATGAAACCTTTGCTAACCTGACGGCCGACCATGTACGCATTGCCTTAAACAGCCGCCATGTCGATTCCCAATACGGTAACGGTGTTGAAGGTATTGATGCAGGAGACCTAAGCGCCGCAAGTACGTCTCTAGAAGACGCTTCACTAAAAGACGCTAAGGATTACCTTGTTCTGATACACAACGAAGCCAATCAAGGGGAATACAAAGCGTTTCATCTTACCTCAAAAGGCACAACACAGTTCGAGACAGCCACTCTAATTGGCACCTTGGATCTGGGCGAAGAGCAGACATTCAGTGTGGAAAATTTTATGTGAAAAGCGGTTTTCAAGAGCCGTGAGAGTGAAAGCGGTGATTAAAAAGAAAACGTTTGAACGGCATGTAAGCTAGAGGCTCAGTTAGGCTCCCTTGTTACGATTTTAAGGGATTCTTTCCTGAGCCTCTTTAAAGCGCATTTTAAACAGTCTATTATGAGCTTATTCAATATTGGGTTATAGCGTAATAAAGAAACGATCTAACAATACACGCTACAGCATTATTCTACAGTAATAGCGACAGGAGAAGAGGGACGATATGTTACCAGCAACGCAAAACTTATTAGCGAAACACGGGGTGAGCTTTGAAGCCGCCCGTAGCTTTATTTATTCTAATGTATCTCAACCAAGCATAATTTACCAAACGGCCGCGCAATTTGGCATTACCTTTGATATGTTGGCGGATTTATATGGTCAAGGCACAACAGGGGAGGTGGTAAAAGGCTTTTTTCATCAACAAGGCATGTCGATTGACGGCGATGCCCCTGTTCAAACGCCAGCACCAGCACCAAGCAATGATGTGTCGCAAGGCACCATTGATCTATTGTCTAGCTTGGGTGTTAGCTTGGAAGAGGCGCGTGCCTTTATTGAAAGTGTGGCAGGCCAGCTAGAGTCACTTTATACGGTAGCCGCTCAAAATGGCATTAGCTTTGATATGTTGGCGGAGTTATACGGTAACCTTTACAACAGTGAGGATGTAAAGGCGCTGTTTGCCGCTCAAGGGTTATCGGTAGAGGGCAGTGCGCCAGTGATTGCTCCTGTCTCCCCTCCAACGACTTCTCCAGAGATAAATTCACCTGAAGTGGTTTCTTTTATGGAGAAGTGGGTAAGCGGCATGGTGGCGGGTTTGAATGAACTGAATTTAGGTTCATACGCAGATCAATTATTAAGCGCTTACCAAAGCCAAGGCAGCAGCTTGATCGAGAACAATAACTTTCTAGAATCCTGGACGGAGGCCATGACAAGCTCTTTAAGTACGCTTGATCCTGCTCAGGTGAATCAATTTGTTAATAAAATGATGCCTATCGTTCAAGAGTTATTCAATTTTCAATTAAGCTTTTTGGGTGATTTAGGTATTAATAACTTCATCGCACCTGAAGGTGAAGATGAAGATTTCGACGCGATCTTTGCGGCTTTAGATAACGAAGGATTGTCACAGTCCGAGTTTGATGCCTTGTTAGCTGAAGCGTACAAAAATGCCGGTGAGTATTTTGAAAACCTAATGCCATCCTACGCGGCGGCGCCATCAACACAGATGTCCGAAGTAGTGGGGGTGTCGGAGATGCCAGAAATCGATTTCTTTATATAGCGGCACTCATTCCATCGCTATTTAACGCCGTAAATCAAAAGCAGTCGCTTAACAGTGGCTGCTTTTTTTTGGGCTCAGGGGTAGAGTGAGACGCAATAATTCATAATTTACCATTCACTGAGAAAGATGATATCCACAATAAGAGGTATGAGATGTTAGTAGGCGTGACATTAGGAACAAATCAATTAGCCGCAGCCAGTCAGTTTTATCAGCGGGTTTTGGCTAAAATCGGCATGCAGCAAACGCTTTCCATAGAAGGTGAAGTAGGCTATGGCGTAGCGGGAGTCAGTTCTTTCTGGGTATTGACGCCGTTTAACCAAGAAGCCGCAACGGTAGGCAATGGTACGCAAGTTACGTTTAGAGCCGCGAATAATGCGCAGGTAGATGCCTTTTATCAAGCCGCTCTATCGGCCGGTGGCAGTGACGAAGGGGCACCAGGGTATCGCTATAGAGAACACTATTATGGTGCTTATTGCCGTGATCTAGATGGTAACAAATTGCATGTTATGCACGAGCCTCAATCCTTATAATCTCATGTTAGCCTAGATTGAATGGACCAGCATGCGATAATAATCGCAAAAATCCGTGCCGTTTCACCGCATTAGTCTTAATAAATATTACTAGATTTATCATTAGGATGGCAGGAAGAGAGCACCCTAATGATAAATCGCTTGTGCTATTACGCGACGGCCATACTTAATCCTGTTAGAGCAATCACACCACCCGCAAGGCGAGTCACCCATTGGTTGTACACTGGCGCTACTATGACGCTAAGTCCTTTACTCAATGCAATGCCCGCAAAGTGTAAGGCAACCGATGCTGCTGCGAAGCCCGCAACATATAAGGAACCGTGAACGTCCATCGGCATTTCAACACCGTGAGCGGCACCATGGAAGAAGGCAAAAGCGGCCACTAAAGCGCTGCAGATAGGCGTTGAGAATTTTGACGCGGCGGCTAATAAAATGCCTAAAAAGACAACGGAAAGCACAATGCCTTGCTCAACGAATGGAACACCGACACCTGCCACGACGAGTAGACAACCTAAAATCATGGTTCCTACAAAAGCCGCCGGAACGGTGAAGACCGCTTTATTACCTAGACGCGCAGCCCATAAACCAACCGCCAGCATCACAATTAAATGATCCAATCCCATGAAAGGGTGGGCGAAACCAGATAATAGACCGCTTTCAGCGTGACCTGGATGTGCAAGGGCGAGAGGCGCGGCCATTGAAACGCCAGCTAATAGCAAAGCGCGAAGGGTGTTTTTATACGTCATAGGATTCTCCATGTGTGTATAGATCAACGAAAAAATAAAAAAATCAGTAAACTCTAAGAAGCAATAGAATCAGACCAATGTGTTAGACCACAGCCTGGGCTGAAGGAATATTTTTGGATTCTAACATACCCTCTTTAATGATGAGTTGAATGATTTCATCTAATCCTTGCGCTTTTTTCAAGTTAGAGAAAATAAAGGGCCGATCGCCACGCATCATTTTCGCATCTCGGTCCATTATCTCTAAAGAGGCACCCACTAATGGGGCTAAATCGGTTTTATTGATAATCAACAAATCCGATTTAGTAATTCCTGGGCCTCCTTTACGGGGAATCTTATCGCCAGCGGACACATCGATCACATAAATGGTGAAATCTGATAGCTCAGGGCTAAAAGTCGCACTTAAATTATCACCGCCACTCTCGACGAAGACCACATCCAACTCTCCATGGCGCTCAAGTAACTGATCTATCGCCGCTAAGTTCATTGATGCGTCCTCACGGATCGCTGTATGTGGGCAACCACCGGTTTCAACACCAATAATACGGTCCTCATCTAAGGCTTGATGTTGAGTCAAAAACTTTGCGTCTTCTTGGGTATAAATATCATTGGTGACAACGGCAATATCATAATGATGACGCATGGCGGCACACAAGGAGCGGAGTAGTGCTGTTTTACCTGATCCAACTGGGCCGCCAACACCGATGCGTAAGGTTTGTTTTTTCATACTATTTTTCCTATATAAAAGCGTTTAAATAATTAAGCATAAATAGACTGTTTGTTTGGCAAAGGGTTAAGAGCGAAACAGTCGTGAATATTGTGTTTCATGGCGCGCACTGGCAATGGCAATGGCAGGTAATCCCGCTCCTATGTCTTCTGTGGTCACCGTTTCTGAAACGCGAATGGCCACGGGAATGCCGCGTTGCAATTCGCCTAATAGTTGTTGCGCCTGCGTCTGACCTAAGGGCACTAATTTGGTTGCCGCCGCGATTTGATTTTCTAACCAAGACCAACTAAATCCTAAGGCGGTGGTGTGAAAAGAAATATTCCAATGGTGAGCGGCAACAGCGAATAAGACCACAAAACTGACGTCTTCACCTTTTTCAAAGGGCAAGGGAATGTCTAAGCTGCGTAACAGTCTCGATAAGGCCTCCCCCATAGCGGTGTCAGTAAGCTTGAGCTCTTTGGTTTCACGACACGCTAAAATCAAATCATTGCATTGACTCAATGTGATGTCGGAGCAATCCGTGCGCGCAAGTGACTGCATTGCCAGTTTCAACACAGGCAGGTCTAAACGCGCAAGAGACTCCGTCAGTTGAGTTTCAACCCAATGAGATACCTGAGGGGCATTATTAATCCAGCCGCTATCAATGGCGTATTCCAACCCTTGCGAAAAGGAGAAGCCACCCACAGGTAGACTGACACTGCTTAATTGCAATAAGCGTAATAAACTCAAATCCGTTGTTGCTGAGGTAGCGTTAATGATGCTTGTGGCCATGACTATAGGCTCCAGATTCAGGAATGAAAACGGCCTTGATCGGCGTCACCGTTAATCCTAATAAGACCAGCATTTCTTCAAGAACATGATCGGGCGTAATAGTGAGTGAACGTTCACCTACTGAGATTTTCACGTGTCTATTGCCAAGGTGATAGCAAGCTTTGGCAAAAGTAACCCAATCATCACAACTTGCCTGCGTTACGTCTTCCACCGCGCCTTCTACTTTTATGTGTTTACCGCAAGTAGAAAGTAAATACTCACCTACAAGTAAAGGCTTGCCTCGCTCTAGGAAGACGCGAATGTCTTCGCCATTGGTTCCAGTTAACTTTAAACGTCCGCGATCGCGTTGTTCATGGGTTAGCGTCACGCTTGTGTAGACGGCTTCATGGCAATGGGTGCCAAGGCGTTCGTATATATCAATCATATGGGTGTCCAATTTCATTTTCTATTATTAACGTCATGGGTTAAAACAAGCAATAAAGTTGCGCTAGCGGTAATTCTTTCGCTGGCTCGCAAGTAAGCAGCTCGCCATCGGCTCTGACCTCATAGGTTTGTGGGTCAACCGTAATATTCGGCTGCCAGTCGTTTAAAATCATATCGGCTTTACCTATGTTACGTGTATTTTTACAAGCGACTAAAGTACGATCTAAGCCCAATGTGTCTCCGACTTTATTATCTAAGGCCGCTTGCGAGACAAAAGTCACAGACGTTTTAGCCGATGCTTTACCAAAAGAACCAAACATAGGGCGATAGTGCACAGGCTGTGGTGTTGGAATAGACGCATTGGGATCGCCCATTGGCGCACTGGCTATCATACCTCCCTTAATAATAAGCGAGGGTTTAACACCAAAGAAAGCGGGTTTCCAAAGAATCAAATCGGCTAATTTACCCGCTTCAATAGACCCTACTTCATGGGAAATACCATGAGCAATGGCTGGATTAATGGTGTATTTTGCGATGTAACGACGGGCGCGAAAATTGTCAGCGCCAAGAGCTTGATCTTCAGGTAGTAGACCGAATTGTTGCTTCATCTTATGAGCCGTTTGCCATGTGCGGGTGACGACTTCACCGACGCGCCCCATAGCTTGGGAGTCCGATGAAATCATGCTAAATGCGCCTCGGTCATGAAAGATGTCTTCCGCGGCAATGGTTTCTTTACGAATCCGCGAGTCTGCAAACGCTACGTCTTCTGGAATGTTGCTGTCTAAATGGTGGCATACCATCAACATGTCCAAATGCTCATCTACTGTGTTGTGAGTATAAGGGCGAGTTGGATTGGTTGAGGACGGTAAAATATTGGGAAAGCCGCAGGCTCGAATAATATCGGGCGCATGTCCGCCACCCGCGCCTTCAGTATGGTAGGTGTGAATGGTTCTGTTTTTAAACGCACCTATGGTGTCATCCACAAAGCCGGATTCGTTCAACGTGTCCGTATGAATCGCCACCTGCACGTCGTATTGTTCCGCCACACTCAGGCAGGTATCAATGGAGGCAGGAGTGGTACCCCAATCCTCGTGCAGCTTCAAACCACAGGCACCGGCCTCAAGCTGTTCTATTAATGAAGCCGGTTGACTGGCATTGCCTTTACCCAGAAAACCCAAGTTCATCGGCATAGAATCCGTGGCTTGCATCATCTTACCCATGTACCAAGGTCCAGGGGTGCACGTGGTCGCATTGGTGCCAGTGGCCGGTCCCGTACCGCCACCTATCATGGTCGTGACACCAGACGTGAGCGCTTCTTCAATTTGCTGTGGGCAGATAAAGTGAATGTGTGCATCAATGCCGCCAGCGGTCAGAATTGAACCTTCTCCAGCGATCACTTCCGTGCCTGGGCCAATCACAATGTCGATCTTATCTTGAATGTCAGGATTTCCCGCTTTACCGATTTTAAAAATGCGGCCTGCTTTGATGCCCACATCGGCTTTAACAATGCCCCAGTGGTCTAAAATTAAGGCGTTGGTAATGACCAGATCAACCGCTGTATTGTTGTCCAGCTGGCTTTGTCCCATACCATCACGGATGACTTTGCCGCCACCAAATTTCACTTCATCACCGTATTGGGTGAAGTCTTTTTCGACTTGAATCCACAGATCCGTATTGCCTAAGCGAATTTTGTCTCCTACCGTTGGACCAAACATTTGTGCGTAGCTGAGTCTGTCCATGGTGACTTGGCTGGTGGCGGCGTTGAGACTGGAATTTGCTTGCTTTGTGTCACTATCCAGCGGGCCCATGACATCGCCACGAAAACCGTAAACTTCTCGTTTGCCTGCGTAAGCGACTAATTCGACTTCACGACCTTGTCCCGGTTCAAAGCGCACCGCCGTTCCTGACGCGATGTTTAAGCGGAATCCTTTGGTGATCTCTCGCTCGAAAGACAGAGCGGGATTGACTTCATAAAAGTGATAGTGAGAACCGATTTGCACTGGTCGATCCCCCGTATTTTCTACTCTTACTCGGACGACGTCACGACCCGCGTTTAAATGGATGTCACCGTCAGCTACTTGAATTTCCCCAGGAATCATACCGGCGCCTTTTTTTCTGAAATGGATGAAGACATAAGGTTACTCCCTCTGAGTTAATTAATGGGGTTATGCACTGTGACCAGCTTGGTACCATCGGGAAAGGTGGCTTCCACTTGTACTTCATGGATCAATTCGGTGACACCGTCCATCACTTGCTCTTCGGACAATAATGTTTTGCCATAGCTCATTAGCTCCGCCACGGTTTTGCCATCACGAGCGCCTTCGATAATCTCCATAGTGATGTAAGCCATGGCTTCAGGGTAATTGAGCTTTAACCCCCGATTTAAACGACGCTCCGCCAGCAGGGCAGCGGTAAACACCAGCAACTTATCTTTTTCTCTTGGTAATAATTCCATCGAATCGTCCTCAATTTTTTCTATCCCATTGTTTTAAAAGGGTTAAAGTAATGGGTGTCTTGTATGTTTTGTCTTAAACGTATTAAATCAATGGGTGTCTTGTTTACGTTCCTATCCCATTGTTTTAAAAAGGTTAAAGTAATGGGTGTCTTGTTTACGTTATCTTGTTTAGGTTAATGTTTCTGGATCTTGACCTCATGCTTAGAAAGCCTAGGTGGCCCAAATTCGTGGTTTACAAACTTGGACACCCAACAACGCTGGACGGATCAATTGCCAATATTGGGTAAAAGCGAATTTTGCTTGCTCGGAATCTGGCCCTAATAATCGAATCACGATAAACCCACTGACGAAGCTAATACCGGTGATGCCATGTTGATCGTATTTAGTGGATGCTTGCCTGAGTTGTTCGATCAATGCCGCGGGCTCTGTAGAATGGTTGTTTTTATCTGAGAAAGGTCCCGCGACCATAAACCCGTTTACCGTGTGCTGTCTTAATCCTGTAGCAGAGGTTAACAGCTGGCGGTTGCTGTCATTAATCAATAGACGCTCTTTGAGTACGAGGCGCTGATTTTGTTTGATTTGAATGCATTGACTGACTTGACCTTTGTGGAAGGGCTGCGCACTCGCCGTTAACCCGAAACAGGTGACTTCCCAGCCGATAAATTGCGCGCCTTCGGCTAAATGAATATGGGTGTCTAGTTTTGTTTGGGCTTCTGGGTAGAGTAGCGTTTCCTGCGGTAACCATTCTAATTGGCTATTTTCACCTACATTGAGAGTGACTACTTGGTGTTGTAAGCTTTTGTCGGCTCTGGCTTTATAGACCCGACCTGCTCCTGGTGTAGTAATTAATACCTTGGTATCGGCTTGTTGGTTACTCTTGATGGTTAAGTTGTCCCCGGAAACTAAGCCTCCGGGAGGGTGAAGCAGATAAATATGGGCTCTGTCATACCCTTCAGGGTAAAAGGGTTTTTGCACATAAAGAGGGCCTTTATGTTCGCAAGTCTTGAGTGCTACCCCACGACGAGTATTAGCAAACCCCATGGTTAAAAACGCATGCCAATGTGAAGGGGCATGCGTTGGCGGATTTTGGTTGTTGGTTTGCTCTTCTACATAAGCAAGGTTGTTTTTATTATTCATGGATACCTTTTAAACGCCTTTATAACAAGGTATCCGCTAGTGAAAACAGACACCCGCTGTCATTGTTGTATCTCGACTTTCTGGACGGTCTATATCTCGTTATACGGCAAGATAATGACGGATGAGATCATCGGTTAGGTTCTCCATCTGGTCTGCGGCAACAACACGGCCTTTTTCCATTAAGCGGAAGGATTGACCCACGCGACGGGCAAACCCCAGTTTTTGTTCCACTAGGATGACGGTTAAGCCTTCTTCTTTATTCAGCTTTAAAATGACATCGCCAATTTGCTTTACAATATTGGGTTGGATGCCTTCATTTGGTTCATCTAATATTAAAACGCTCGGTTCTAGTACCAGAGCTCGACCAATTGCCAGCTGCTGTTGTTGACCTCCAGATAGATCGCCCCCTCTTCTATGCAACATCTCTTCCAACACGGGGAAAAGTGTGAAGATTTTTTCAGGAATTTGCTTGGCACCGTCTTTGCGTACGGGGAGACCAATACGCAAATTTTCTTCTACAGTGAGTAAAGGGAAAATGTCGCGACCTTGGGGAACATAGCCTAGCCCTGAGTATGCGCGAGATTCGGCGCTTTTCTTATGTAGAGGGTTGTTATTAAAGAGAATTTCACCACTTTTTATCGGTAGTAATCCCATTAAGCATTTTAATAAAGTGGTTTTTCCTACGCCATTTCGTCCCATGATACAGGTGATGGAACCGGGCTCAATGTGTAAATTTAGGTCCCATAAAATCTGTGTTCCACCGTATAATTGGTTAACTTTATTAAGTGAAATCATAAGTAAGATTCTCCCGCTTTAGTGGATGAAGTCAGGCTGGCGTCCTCTCCAAGGTAGACTTCAATCACATCTGGGTGGTTTTGAATTTGGTCCATTGTTCCTTCAGCGAGCACGGAGCCTTGATGAAGCACTGTAACGGTGCGTGCAAGGCTGCGAACAAACTCCATATCGTGTTCAACCACAATCACAGTATGATCGCCTGCTAATGAGGTCAGAAGTTCGGCGGTACGTTCTGTTTCTTGCGCCGTCATGCCAGCAACCGGCTCATCAATGAGTAATAACCTTGGTTCAGCGGCCAGTAACATGCCGATTTCTAACCATTGCTTTTGACCGTGAGAGAGCGCCCCCGCTAACATAAAGCATTGTTGTTTTAAGCCGATAGTTGTGAGTACTTCGTCGATACGATCTAATTGAGTCGGGGTTAATTTCGCCCATAAAGTGGGTAGCACCCCTTTGTCAGACTTTAACGATAATTCCAAATTACTAAAGACGGTTTGTTCTTCAAATACGGTAGGCTTTTGGAATTTTCGTCCTATGCCTAACTGGGCGATTTCCGCTTCGTCTTTATTTAATAGGTCAATGTTTTGCCCAAAGAAAACCGATCCTGTATCACAGGCTGTCTTGCCTGTAATCACATCCATTAGTGTGGTTTTACCGGCACCATTGGCGCCAATTAAGCACCTAAGCTCTCCGTCATTAATGTAGAGATTAAGGTCGTTCAGTGCTTTAAAACCATCAAAGCTGACGCTAAGTCCTTCTACATAAAGGATCATGTCTTTATCGACATTGACCTGCTGTTCGTGTGGCGCTAGAAATGACCATACTTGATCTCGACGAAAGGTATTGCGAGTGGATTCTAAAAGGCTCATTCATTGGCCTCCTTGTGTGTAGAGGGAGTGGTATTACTCTTGCTGGATTCTGTGTTAGACGTTCCATATTTTGTTTTTAGTTGATCGTATAAGCCCATTAGCCCTTTCGGTAAATACAAGGTCACTAAGACAAACATGGCCCCTAACGCAAACAGCCATGCTTCAGGCATAATGGCGGTAAAGCGGGTCTTGGCGTAGTTCACCAATAAAGCGCCGATAATGGCCCCTATTAAGGTGCCACGACCACCAACGGCGACCCAAATCACAATCTCAATAGAGTTTATTGGAGAGAACTCACCTGGGTTGATAATGCCCACTTGTGGCACATATAGCGCCCCCGCAATGCCTGCAATCACAGCGGAATAGACAAACAACCATACTTTGTAGTTTTGCGTTCGATAGCCTAGAAAACGCGCTCTGGATTCTCCATCTCTTACCGCCAGAACCACTTTCCCTAAGCGCGACTTGAGAATGTAATGACTGGATACGAACACAAGGCTCAGCATAATGGCGGTAATCACAAATAGACTGACACGAGTAGCATCCGATTGCAGATCAAAGCCAAGAATTTCTTTAAAGTCAGTTAAGCCATTATTACCACCAAATCCCATCTCATTGCGGAAAAAGGACAGCAATAAGGCATAGGTCAGGGCTTGGGTCATAATGGATAAGTAAACACCGGTGACACGGGAGCGAAACGCTAACCAACCAAACACAAATGCCAATAGACCAGGAATAAAGACCGCCATGATCATAGCAAACCAAAATTGATCCATACCGAGCCAAAACCATGGCAACTCTTGCCAATCTAGGAAGACCATAAAGTCTGGTAGCAGTGGGTTACCATAAACGCCACGGTCACCTATTTGACGCATTAGATACATCCCCATGGCATAGCCGCCAAGAGCAAAAAAGGCGCCATGGCCGAGACTCAAAATACCGCAATATCCCCAGATAATATCCACCGCTAATGCCAACATGGCGTAGCATAAATACTTGCCTAATAAAGTAATACTGTAAGTACTTACATACAGTGAAGCGCTTTCAGGTAGAAGTAAATTAGCGGCCGAAGCCAAGAGGGTGATCACTAAAAGCAAGATAACAAAAGGGGCGGTGTGCTTGCCAAAGGCACGACTTGAATTCGCTTCTTTTGCCAACCCTTGGTTAAAGGCATCAGACGATGCTGAACTAGATGGCGTTGAATTAAATGACATAGGGTTATTATTCATTCTGCTGCTCTCCCTTTTTGTGGAAAGAGCCCTTTAGGACGCTTCTGGATAAAGAGGATAATAAAGACAAGTACCGCGATGGCCGCTAAAACGGCGCCAGTAACGGGTTCTAAAAATTTGGTTGCTATGCCGAGGGAGAAGGCCGCGACTAAAGTGCCAAAGAGATTACCTACACCGCCAAACACCACCACCATAAAGGAGTCGATAATGTAAGCTTGTCCTAGGTTTGGCCCTACATTAGTGAGCTGACTTAATGCGACTCCGGCAATACCTGCAATACCGGAACCCAAGCCAAAAGTCATGGCATCTACCCATGCGGTTTTCACTCCCATGGCTCGGGCCATATTACGATTTTGTGATACCGCTCGAACATTCAAGCCTAACGAGGTTTTCTTTAAAATAAACAATAAAGCAAAAAACACCAACAAGGCGAATGCCAAAATATACAGACGGTTTAACGTAAGAGATAGCACGGGATTAATCTCCACTGAACCACTCATCCAGCTGGGTGTGGATACTTGACGGTTCAAAGGAGAGAAAATACTGCGTACAAGCTGTTGCAGAATTAAGCTAATTCCGAACGTCGCTAGCAAGGTTTCTAAAGGGCGGCCATGTAAGTGACGAATCACTCCACGTTCAATTATCACTCCCATTAATCCAGAAACTACGAAGGCCGCAGGAATGGCCACCCAGATGGAATAATCAATGTGGTTTGGCATCAATAACTGCACTACGTAGGTCGTATACGCGCCAAGCATAATCATCTCACCGTGGGCCATATTGATGACACCCATCACTCCAAAAGTAATGGCCAAGCCAATGGAGGCGAGTAACAACACGGACCCTAAACTGAGTCCAAAAAATAATTGATCAACTAAGGCGTAGCGGTTGACTTGCTGATCAATCGTTTTCAATGCGGTCAGCGCGGCGTTACGAACGACTTCGGGTTGATCGTCTTTTGTTAGTTGTGTTAACGCGTTGCGTACCTCGTTTTCTAAACTGTTGGCCAATCGGCGAATGGCAGCGACCTGTTCTCGTTCAGAACCATTCTCGGCACTGTATAAATCGAGAGCTATATCCATCATCGCTTTCACACCGGTATCGGTTTCTTTTTCTCTAAGCTGATGAATACGACTGATTGTGCTCTCATCTAATGAGCTTAATAAAGAACGGACGGAAGATTGGCGTTTGCTAATGTCTGTTGACGACAATTGAATGCGAGCAATGGCGCCGCGTAAATATTTTCGCAGGGCATTATTTACTTTGATTTTCTTTACTTTTTTCGACGTTAATTCAGATGCCTGCTGATTCGTTGCTTTATTAAGAAAAGGGAAAGTAGTAAATGACGTTTTACCATCAATGGAACGCTTTTGAACCAGAGATCGATCACTTTTAACGTAGTATAAACCGCCTTCTAATAGAGTCGTAAAAACCGGTAGCATTTCTTCGCTACTGATCTGTTCAATTTTTTCCAAGATCGGCATCGACTTCTTTAGACTGGCGTTGGTGAGATCCATCAGTAATGCATCGCGTACTGCTATTGCGTCAGATGGGTGGGACTGAGTGCTTTCGGCGTGGCTTGAAAGGCTTAAAAAAGAAAGCAAGCAACAGCAAAAGAGAATAAGGTTTTTCAAGCAAATACTCCTCTTAACGCTTTGTATTTTTCTTAAACGGTACATACGTTAGCCTGTATATAAGTTAAACAATACATGGGTTAAAACTGGTAAAAGAAAGGAGAAAAAAACTGCGACTCCATACTGAATCGCAGTAACTATCTGGGAGGATAGGAGGGTTTCCTCATCGTTCAGATTTTGGAACGGGTTAACTTAGTAATTTTGACCAGAGCAGGCTTTGGTTTTGGTGTTGTAATTACCGCATTTAATTGGTGCTGTCCAATCGGAGATTAAGTCCATTGAACCCGGTAAAAAGTCTGACCATGCATCACCCGGTACGACACCTTCTGTTTCCCAAACCACTTCAAATTGACCATCGTCTTGGATTTCACCGATTAATACTGGCTTGCTCAAATGGTGGTTTTTGTTCATAACGGCTGTGCCACCAGTTAGGTTGCTCGTCTCTTGTCCGATCATCGCCTGTTCAACGGCATCAACATCCGTCGTGCCGGCCTCTGTGACCGCATTTGCCCACATTTTGAAACCTATGTAAGTGGCTTCCATTGGGTCATTGGTGACGCGATCTTGATTTTTAGTAAAGGCTTTCCATTGCGTAATGAACTCAGCATTGTCATCACTTTCAACGCTTTGGAAATAGTTCCAAGCCGCTAAGTGACCAACCAGTGGTGCGGTATCCAAGCCGGATAATTCTTCTTCACCAACAGAGAACGCAACAACGGGGATGTCTTCTGCTGAAATGCCTTGGTTGCCTAGCTCTTTGTAGAAAGGTACGTTTGCGTCGCCGTTGATTGTAGAAACCACCGCGGTTTTCTTGCCTTCACTACCGAATTTTTTGATATCAGAGACAATGGACTGCCAATCAGAATGACCGAAAGGGGTGTAGTTGATCATGATGTCTTCTGCTGCCACACCATTGGCTTTTAGATACGCCTCTAAGATTTTGTTCGTGGTACGTGGGTAAACGTAATCGGTTCCCGCTAACACCCAACGCTCTACTTCTAGATCGTCTTTTAAGTAGTTTACGGCAGGGATTGCCTGTTGGTTCGGCGCCGCACCTGTGTAGAATACGTTTTTAGACGACTCTTCGCCTTCATATTGAACAGGATAGAACATCAAACCGTTTAGTTCTTCCAGTACAGGTAAGACAGATTTACGTGAAACTGAAGTCCAGCTACCAAAAATGACATCCACTTTTTCTTGAGTTAAAAGTTCACGACCTTTCTCTGCAAATAAAGGCCAGTTTGAAGCTGGGTCAACCACAACGGCTTCTAATTGCTTGCCGAGTAAGCCGCCTTTTTTGTTTTGTTCTGCCACCATCATTAACACAGTGTCTTTTAATGTGGTTTCACTAATCGCCATCGTACCAGAAAGAGAATGCAGGACACCCACCTTAATGGTATCCGCCGCGTGGATATTAAAGGCAACCAAAGTAGCACCCGCTAAAGCAATCGAAGAAACAAGCGTTTTCATTTTCATCGTGTTGTACCTTTTAAATAAAAAAATGGACTGAATGAGCGAAGCTGACATAACCATGAATAAACCGAGTCAAACAGCAGCAGCGCTTCTAAAAAGTAAGCCTGATCAGTATTGTGAAAAATGAAGGATTAAGGTATTCGCTGATTGACGCAGAGGCATACGTCATTTGACGTATAGGCTTCGTTGGAATAGGTCATTCTAGTAGATCGCGGCTTTAGCCCGAAAAATCTACAGGAAAGCACTCAAAGTAAAAAACCTCCGGTTTCTACTGGTATTATCAATGTAGAAAAGCGGAGGTATGGTGCTTTTGATTGTGCTAAATAGATGAGAGGGAACTAACGGATTTTAAAATATATAAATGCTCTTTTAAAATAAAGATAGATTTTTTTAAGGTTGAATTCAAACGATAAAAGTAAAGATAAAATAAAAATCACTGATGCATTTTTTAAGTTTTCAAATGTAATGTAAAAATAAAATGAATAAATAAAAGGTAAGATAAATTTGTAGTGATCACTTTTTTCTTTTAGAAAGGTCATCATTAATATAGGAGGGATATAATAATAATCCATTATTATTTCTTGTATGTTCATAGTTTAATTCCGATAGGATCTTTTCTGGAAGTAAGAGGAGTTACTATATAAATAGCAACTCCCTGTATTCTACATGTTAATCCATTATTTTACAGACCACATAATCCACTGCACCTGTTGCTAAACCAACGTCTGGTTTTTTAGACATAACTCCTGCTGTTATACCTGCTTTGACTGCATCATCTAGGCACTCGTCACTAGATATATTATCTAATCGTGTGCGGTCAGATCTCCAACCATAGCTGCGTGTCATATTGCTGTGGTTACTACTGTAAGCATTTGGTGATCCATTTATTCCACGAGTACTGTTACCACCTCCGCCTCCACCACCAAATGCGATGTTTTTATTTAAATTAGATTCAGGTAAAACCGTTTTTTTTATAAATAATTGACATAATTAATTATCCTTAATTTTTTATGGAATGTTTGCGGGGATTCATCGAGAATACCCAGTTAATTGGAGCAGAAATGCTCACAATGTTTTTTATAATAAAGAGGTCTTGAATTCGACTAAATAGGTCCTTTATAAAGTAGAATCTATCTGGAGATTAATTTATGGTGTTTTTATTGTCAAATGTTTTTTAGCGTTATTTTTTCAATTTATATTTGTAATATTTATTTTTCTAATTAGAATTTTACAAAAGTTTTTCAATTTACAATATTGTGTGTTTTGTCTTTTTCCTCAAAGTCGCGGCTTTAGCCCGAAAAATCTACAGGAAAGCACTCAAAGTAAAAACCTCCGGTTTCTACTGGTATTATCAATGTAGAAAAGCGGAGGTATAGTGCTTTTGATATGTTATATAGTGACTTGGTCATATGATAAGGATCAAAAGTAGAAGAAATATAAAATGTATAAATATAAAACACTTTTTTCTCTCATGTTCACTATTCTTTGTTAATAAAGTATTTTCAATAGTGACAGTCGATAAGGAAAGTGCTGTTACGATTAGAATCCAATAGACAGAATTTGTTTCTTTATCTATGAAAAAACTGATAGCTCTCAAAGAAATAAAATAAATTGAATATGACCATAAGAGTTCGAATATAATTTTTTTTAATTTCATAATAAAACCAAATAGATTTAATAGGGAGAAAATGTTTCTCCCTAAGATGATTTTACCACTTGTGATTAATTATTTGGTCAGCCGTATTTATTACTGCTGATGCCCCGCAGATAGTAGGGTTTTTTGTTATTCCGCAGGCACTTCCTGATATTATAGATGATGCTCTGACTATGTTTTTTATATCTTGGCTTGAAATTTCACCTGAATTAACTTGATCAGGAACATTTTGAACTCTTGTATAATTGTTTCCTGTTCTATCAGCTATGTAATTACCTCTAGACACAATTGCGCCTTCGGATACCCGCATAGATGCTGAACCACCTCCGCCTCCACCACCAAATGCGATGTTTTTATTTAAATTAGATTCAGGTAAAACCGTTTTTTTATAAATAATTGACATAATTAATTATCCTTAATTTTTTATGGAATGTTTGCGGGGATTCGTCGAGAATACCCAGTTAATTGGAGCAGAAATGCTCACAATATTTTTTATCATAAAGAGGTCTTGAATTCGACTAAATAGGTCCTTTATAAAGTAGAATTTATCTGAAGATTAATTTATGGTGTTTTTATTGTCAAATATTTTTTAGCGTTATTTTTTCAATTAATAATAGGTTTTGATTCGCTTGTTGATGTTTCTTTTATCATTGTCTAAACTTAACTAATCAAACTCAAGGATGAGAAGGTGTTATGCCAAGAGCAAGAAGTCAGCAGATCTGTTTGTCTGAAACTCCATATTACCACTGCGTATCTCGCTGTGTTCGCCGAGCTTTTTGTGTGGAGAAGATTTTATAACCGGCAAAAGTTTCGAACATCGTCGTGCTTGGATTGAGGCGCGAATTCTATATTTAGCTCAGATCTTCTCTATTCATATTTGTGCTTATGCTGTGATGAGTAATCATCTACATATAGTGCTATACGTTGATGAGAAACAAGCGGGAAATTGGTCAGTGCATGAAATACTGAGACGCTGGCATTTGCTTCATAAAGGTACTTCATTTACTCAACAATACGCCCGTGGAGACACCATGCCAGCTTATGCTATGGAGTTAGCGGAGCGATCAGCTGAGGCTTATCGAGATAGGTTAACTGACATTAGCTGGTTTATGCGGGAGTTGAACGAACCCATTGCTCGGCAAGCAAACCAAGAAGATGAGTGCACAGGGCGATTCTGGGAAGGGCGCTTCAAATCACAAGCTTTGTTAGATGAGGCTTCTGTTTTAGCGTGTATGACGTATGTCGATCTTAATCCCATTCGAGCCAATATTTCGTCTACTCCTGAGTCATCCGATTTTACAAGTATTAAGAAAAGAGTTACATCAGTAAAAACAGGCACTCAACCAAAAGTTCTGTACCCTTTTATTGGCCATAATCGAAATGATGAAATAAAGGGGATTAGGTTTCAATTAGCCGATTATTTGCAGTTAGTGGATACGACAGGCCGTATTATTCGACAGGAAAAAATAGGGTCGATTGATGTATCTTTATCTCCTATTTTACAGCGGTTGGGTATAACCTCTAAAAACTGGCTGACGATTGCCATGAACTTTGAAGAAAATACCCATGGAATTGTTGGGCAGGAACACAGTATGACGCGCTATAAAAATGCTCAACCAAGATCAAGGCCGAATAAGCGATGTTGCCAATTATTGGCCTAGCGTAAACTTTGCATCTTAAACTAAACCTCACTCCTTACTAATCAGTAAGCAATTCAACTCTCCTGAAGAACCCAATCCGCTTTGAAATAGACGGTTAAGTGAACGAGATCCTAGCTAAGTTTTTATTTACCTCTTTGTAATATGTATGGGTCTAATTAGAAGGTTAAAAAAGTCTTTCAATTTATAATATTGGGTGTCTCGTTTTTGATGGTGTGGGTGGCCTTCTGATGGTTGTCTTGATGGTGTGGGTGGCCTTCTGATGGTTCTGATTTTTTGGTGTTCTTTTATAGGGATAAGCATAATAATTAGTGTTAACGATGAAATATTCCATTTACTTAAATAGAGATAAGCATCATGGCTATGACTGGATTACTGGCGCTATTGGATGATATTACTACCTTACTTGATGATGTGGCTGTTTTTTCTAAGGTTGCTGCGAAGAAGACGGCGGGGGTATTAGGCGATGATCTTGCTCTTAATGCGGATCAAGTCTCTGGTGTAAAAGCTGATAGGGAGCTTCCTGTTGTCTGGGCTGTTGCTAAAGGTTCGTTCCTTAATAAACTGATTTTAGTACCGTTAGCGCTCGCAATTAGTGCCTTTACACCATGGTTGATTCAGCCTTTGCTTATGGCTGGAGGTTTATACTTATGTTTTGAAGGTGCCGAAAAGGTATTGCATACGTTTAAAAAAAATGATGAAGAGAAGCAGGTTCTTAGAAATAATTTGCAACAGGCAGAATCTACAAAAGATTTGCTTGTTTTAGAAAAGGGCAAGGTAAAAGGCGCCATTCGTACAGACTTTGTATTATCGGCAGAAATCATTGTTATTGCCCTGGGAACCGTAGCGGGTCAAAGTTTACTCATGCAAGCTCTTGTTGTTAGTTTAATCGCATTTGTTGTAACCGTGGGGGTTTATGCATTAGTCGCTTTAATTGTTCGTCTTGATGATATTGGGCTGCATTTATTCCAGTTACCGAATCGGTTCGTTAAGATAATAGGCAATACCATTTTAAAAGGGGCACCTATGTTAATACGTCTACTGACGATTGTAGGAACCATTGCTATGTTCTTGGTGGGCGGTGGTATTTTTGTTCATGGCTTACCTGTCTTACATCATCTTGCTGAAATGGCCGTTGCGGGAGAGATGGCCCAACTCCCAATAATGTCAGCGCTTATTGATACCGGTATTAGTCTAGTCGTTGGGCTCTTGATTGGTGGCGTGGCTGTTTTGCTCTTTTCTCTCTTGCCTCAAAAATCCTCAGATCATTCATAATGACATAATGAGAGACACCCATCACAATGTGAGCGTAATAATATGAGACACCCACCATATCGATACTATTATTTGCCTGCGTTGTTAAGTTTAAATGTGTTTTAGGGGTGGGTGTCTTACCTAGATTCCCAGGATCCCGTTAGTTCCTCCATTAGTTTGGTTGAGACTTGATGTTTAATGGGTGTCTCGGTTCGGTTTTTATGTTTGATGGGTGTCTCGGTTCGGTTTTTTAGAGGAAGTGAATAACGTGAAGAATGAAGAATCCCACTGGAGTGTGTGCTTAGAGTGTCAGGGACGAGGGAAGAAGAGCAAGCGTATCCGTAAAAAAGTGCGGCTTAGCTATCGGAGGGAGTTAGAGGCTTTTGAACAGTCAAATGGAGAGGGCATGCCTCCAGTTCGTCCTAAAGGGCATCTTGATTCGTGTTCAAAATGTGCCGGATCGGGTTTAATCGCGGCCGCTAGCGCACCAGAAGTTGATCGTGAGAATTATCCCCATGTGGCGATTGTTGGTGGAGGTATTGGAGGTGTGGCGTTGGCGGTGGCATGCTTGCATAGAGGCATTCCCTTTACTCTTTATGAACGGGATAGTGGCTTTGATGCTCGATCCCAGGGTTATGGCTTGACCTTACAGCAAGCAAGTAAAGCCATTGAAGGATTAGGGATTTTTTCTTTAAAAGAAGGCGTGATTTCAACTCGCCATCTCGTGCATACGACAGACGGAAAAGTGATTGGGGAGTGGGGTATTCGAAAATGGATACAGTCTGATGTTAAATCGCCACCTAAACGGACAAACATTCATATAGCACGTCAATCTCTGCGTTTGGCGTTACTGGAGCAGCTTGGGGGAGAGGGTGTTGTTCAATGGAATCACCAGTTGGTGGATTTTAAGGAAAATGAGACTAATGAGGTTGATCTGAGCTTTAATGTTAATGGCGTTATAACTCATGCTAAAGCCGATATCCTTGTAGGAGCTGATGGTATTCGTAGCTCTGTCCGCAGGTTATTGATCGGTGAGGAGGAAGCTCCTTTACGTTACCTAGGGTGTATCGTTATTTTAGGGATCTGTCCTTTGACGGCGCTTAATGGTATTGAGAGTGAATTACTGGATTCAGCGACGGTATTTCAAACCGCTAATGGCAACGAAAGAATGTATATGATGCCTTTTGATGCACATTCTGTGATGTGGCAGTTGAGCTTTCCAATGGAGGAAGAGGACGCAAAAGCATTGAGTGCTCAAGGGGTAAAATGCCTTAAAGAAGAGGCTTGTCGTAGAACTCAATGGCATGACCCTATCCCACAGATAGTTGCGTCCACATTAGAAGCGCATATATCGGGTTATCCCGTATACGATAGAGCCTTGCTTACTGCGGAGTGGTTGCAAAAAGGCGCTAAGGTCACCCTGATAGGAGATGCTGCACACCCAATGAGCCCATTTAAAGGTCAGGGTGCCAATCAAGCGTTATTAGATGCGCTTGCTCTTGCTCGTGGGATTGCCAAAGAGTGCAATGCTTTTTCTCAATGGCGAGAGCTTGGGGTAAGGGAAAGTGTACTAACGGAATTTGAACATGAGATGTTAGAGCGCAGTGCGATCAAAGTAAAAGATTCTGCCGAGGCGGCTGAGTTTTTACATTCAGACATCGTGTTACATGAGGGAGATGAGCCCAGAGGCCGTAACTTGAAAAGAAAAGATCCAATATGACCCTAAAGAAATGAGAGTTGAATAATTAAGGGGTTACTAAATTTACTTACTAACCCCAAAATTACTCAATAGTAAATCGATCTATCCTTACATCAAGATCGACTCAGATTTTATTGCCTATCTTGAAGCTTGTAATCTTCAGGCACTTCAAATTTAGTGTCTTTGATCATTTTTTCAGATACTGAAGTGACTTCGTAAATGTAGCGAACGCGGGCGTCTTTTTTCCAGTCCGTTATAACATCATCGACTATTTTATCAGCGCCATCTTTGATCATGTTACCAAAGAAAGCGGATGCGGCATTACCAATGCCTTGTGATAAATCAATATCTTCAGAAGCACGTTTTTTCTTAGGAACCGCACAGGCTTCGCTCTTTTGGAACCATTCCATTTTGATTGAAAGTGGGTAACCTTCAATAGTCGCAAGCTTTTTGGTTATGCTATTAAATTGAGCGGCGTCCGTTTTTTCAATATCGCCACTGAATGCACTGATGGCTTTATAACCTTCTTTTCCGAGTAGACGAACTAACACATTGTTATCACCAACGGCATTAAGGTAGTTATCTGTTGCCTTTTCGTGAGTTTTCCAAGCTTCTTTGATATTTTCTGTTGGTACAGTGGTCCAAAATACAAATTGCAGCAAGTTTAAATCGACCTTACCTTTGCTATCTTTAAACTCGGTTGTCCAACGTGCGGTGTATTCTTGTGCTGGTAGCCCTCCGATTTTACGGGTGTTATTTGTAGCTACAACGTCAAAATCATTGGTAGCGAGTTCGACCTCACAGCCTTTTTCTTCGTAGGTTTCATACTCTTCTTCGTCTTCAGATGAGTCTTGAGCCTTGTCCATGAAATTAGCAAACACATCACTGCAACCACTTAATGGACACTCACTATAGACTTCTTTGTCGTGATCGATGTCCCATAGTAAGTTGTTATCTATGCGAAAAACCGTAGTCGTATCGTAATTTGCCCAACGCATATAAAAGCTATCAAATTTTGCTTTTTGATCAATGGCTCGCATGTTTTCACGGGTATAAACAATTTGTTTGCCTTCATGGTCAGGAAGGTACAGGCCATTAATCGTAAAGTCAGCGGTAACAACAGACGTAGGGCTTTTTGGGATGTTATCGACTTGTGGAGTAGAACAAGCTGTTAAGGCACTCGCGACAGCAATGGCCGTTATAGAACGTGTGAAAGTCATTTTTATTCCATTTAATGAATGAATTTAGGATGATTTTTGCATAAAAGCTGCACATTTATAAGTGCTAAATAGAATCTATAGAGAAAATTTTTACGAAAGGCAATAAAGGTCTTTTTTAGTGTTTTTGAGAGACGCTATGCTGTTCTCATAATGTTGTTAACATTTCTCTTATACGATTCGATAGGGGTTGTCTGGTATGCTTAGCAAAATCATGAGATATGGAATTGAAAAATGAAAAAAATCTGCCTTATGGCTTCAATATTAACGGTTTCTATGTCATCAGCGACGCTTTATGCTGGTTGGTCGGATGCACTTAAGGATGTGGTTAAAGATGAAGACGTACAAAAAGTATTAGACAAAGCGGTTGGTACCACTACAGGTAAGACAAGCAATTTAAGTACTGACACTGTGATTAGTGGTTTGAAAGAAGCGCTTGAAGTCGGTAGCCGACGAGCGATAAAAGAGATCAGTCAACCTGGTGGTTATCTTGATAATCAAAAAATTCGTATTCCATTACCTGATAGTGTGAATAAGGTCTCTGCATTACTTAAAAAGTATGGTTTAGAAGGACAGGTGAATGATTTTGAAGAAAGCATGAACCGTGCTGCTGAAAAGGCCGCCCCGCAAGCCACAGCATTAATTGTATCGGCAGTGAAAGAGATGAGTTTTGAAGACGCCCAAAAAATCTATTCAGGGTCTGATGGTGCGGCAACCGCTTATTTTAAAGAAAAGACCAGCGATAAGTTAAGATCTTTGTTCCAACCGAGTGTAGAAGCGTCATTAGGGGAAGTAGGGGCAACTCGTTACTATAATGAGTTAGCGACAAAAGCTAAGGATATTCCACTTATTGGAGACAAAATTAACCTAGACCTGAATAGCTATGTAACCGAAGAAGCGTTAAATGGTCTATTTACTATGCTGGCGGCGGAAGAAAAGAAAATCAGAGAAAACCCTGTTGCTCGAACAACGGATTTATTGAAAAAAGTCTTTGAATAAAATGTATAAATATTCCAATAAATACGCATTCTAATAAAAATAATTACAGAAGCTGCATCTGAGAAATTGTACTGATGTATTTAATACGTACTGATTAGAGCATATTACCGATTTTTCATAGATTGATTCAAAAAAGGGGCACACAATGGCGCCCCTTTTTTATTCACGTAGTGGTATTTATTTTGAGCGGCCTTTATTGACAGGTCGACGGCTCCAATAGCTCGCGAGTAAAGAGCCAGAGATATTATGCCAAACACTAAAAATAGTCCCAGGTAACGCCGCCATTGGCGTGAAGAATTTCACCGCTAGAGCGGCGGCTAAACCTGAGTTTTGTAAACCGACTTCAAATGCGATAGTACGACATACACGGGCATCAAAGCCAAGTAAGTAGGTTACCCAATAACCGAGAACCAAACCAATCATGTTATGAAGAATAACAGCGGCCGCCACGATCAGGCCCACTTGAACAATTTTGGAGGCGCTTAAGGCCACGACAATCGCAATGATAAGGACAATGGCAAACATAGATATGTAGGGAAAAATAGGTTCTGCTTTACGAACAAATTTCGAAAAGAAAGTATTGATCAATACGCCCGCCGCAACAGGTAATAGCACGATTTTAAATAAGCTCATCAACATACCTGCAACAGGTACGTCAACACTTTGACCTATCATCATGGATACGAGTAAAGGCGTTAATAGCACACCAATCAAGGTTGAAATAGCGGTCATGGAAATAGATAGCGCCGTATCCCCTTTTGCTAAATAACACATGACATTTGAAGAAGTACCGCCAGCAACACTACCAACGAGTAACATACCGACAGTTAATTCTGTGTCAAATCCAAAGGCGAAGGCAACCCCGAAGGCGGCAATCGGCATAACTAAAAACTGCAATACCACGCCAACCCCAACCGCTTTACCATTTTTCAATACTTGTTTGAAGTCTGTCGGGCTGAGAGTTAATCCCATTGCCAACATAATGACAGTGAGCAATGGAACGATTTGGGTTTTCAAACCGACAAAAAATTCAGGTTGAAAAAAGGCAAGTACTGAAAGAACAACAGCCCAAAGAGGGAAAAGCTGGATAATCATAATGTAGAGCTCCATATATGCGGTTCTATTCCGTCTACTAGGAAAACAGACAAAACGAACTCGCGACCATAATTAATTATTATAAAACCCCATTTACATACCGTTAGCAAAGCACATTACTAAAGCTAAATGACTGATTTGTAGGCGATAGTTTCAAGCCTAGAATCTAAAATGGGAGCAAGAGTGTAACCAAATCAGAATTACCACAACAGCTTTTAAGGTCAGTTTGAAATGAATTAAGGCAAACGGTCCAAACTTGAATATTTTAAACTGGTGACCCAGCTTAATTCAGTCGATGCGACTAGTGGAATTAGGTCATTAAGGATGCCTATCGCGCTCTGAAGAAACGAAAAAGTGTACTCTAAACTCAGTTTGTTTAAGTGGTTTCTATTCTCAATTTCTTATCCTTTTGCTCATTACCTTATGATAAAAACGTTTTTTAAGAACGTTGACAACGATTGATTGTTACCCGTAACATACAGTTGTTACCGGTAACAATTTATATTTGGATAGTGCGAGTACTTGATAGGCTCGACGTCATTGTGGAGGTGAATACTGTAATGAAAATTGTCATTTTAGGCGTGTCTGGATCCGGCAAATCTTTGATTGGTAGTCAATTAGCTAATCGGCTTACTGTCCCTTTTTTCGATGGTGATGATTTTCACCCTCCTGCGAATGTGGAAAAAATGCGCCAAGGTCACCCCTTAAATGATGAAGACAGAGTAGATTGGTTGCTAAGACTAAATCGTTTAATTAAAGAAAATCAGTCCTTAATTGTCGCATGTTCTGGCTTAACGCCAGCCTATCGAGCCTCTCTCAAAGAAGGCAATGAAACGTTACAATTAGTCTATTTAAAAGGCGATTTTGATCTTATTTGGCGTCGGCATCAGCAACGAGATGGGCATTATTTTAATGGTCAATCTATGTTGCATAGTCAATTTGAAACATTGATTGAACCTACGGCTGAGGAGGCCTTGATTGTTAGCATTGAACCTGAGCCTTATACGATAATCGATAATATTATATCCATGCTAAACTCTTCTGCTGATAGTGGCATAAGAGATACAGATGGCTAATTTTAATCCATATCATGGAAAGGTCTGAGTGCATGACAACAAAGAAAAATAAGCGTCCGACCTTGCAACACGTTGCAGATAAAGTAGGGGTTACTAAGATGACGGTCAGCCGCTATCTTCGTGACCCTAAACAGGTATCAGAACAACTTCGTAGCGTTATTGAGTCAGCAGTAGAAGAGTTGGGCTACATCCCTAATAGAGCGCCAGATATTCTTTCTAACGCTAAAAGTCATGCGATTGGTGTCTTGGTGCCTTCTTTGACTAACCAAGTTTTTGCGGAAGTGATTCGTGGTATCGAAACGGAGTTAGAGCCTTCAGGTTACCAAACTATGTTGGCGCATTATGGATACAGTCCATTAGCGGAAGAAAGTCGTATAGCGACTTTGCTTTCTTATAATGTGGACGGACTCATTCTTTCAGAAAGTGTTCATACTGAGCGAGTACGCAAGATGCTATCGGTGGCAGGTGTGCCCGTTATTGAAATCATGGATTCTGTGTTGCCACCTTTGGAGCAGGCGATTGGTATTAATAACGAAGCCGCGGCACGCGATATGACGGAGTTGATGATTAGTAAGGGACGCAAGCACATTGTTTACCTAGCTGCACGAATGGACGAGCGAACTCAGCAAAAGATACGAGGCTATGAAGCGGCCATGTTGAGGGCCAACTTACAACCAAAATCGTTGCAGACAGTTGATGCGTCCTCTTTCACTATGGGAGCCAAATTGCTTCTGGATGCCATACGTGAAAACCCTCAGACAGACGGGTTATTTTGTACCAACGATGATTTGGCTATCGGTGCACTTTATGAGTGTCAGCGTCAAGGGATTGCGGTTCCAGAGCAAATATCGATTGCTGGTTTTCATGGGCACGATATTACGAAAGCGATGATTCCTAGGTTAGCGACAGTGGTAACCCCGCGTGAAGAGATGGGTCGCCAAGCCGCCGCTCAAATGATGGCTCGTTTGAATGGCGCTCCCATTGAGCAAAAGATCATAGAATTACCCTACTATTTAGAGGTTGGGCAAAGTTTAGGAGGGTGACACGTTAACATTCCTTTGAAATGACACCTAATTCCGCCCTACCTTGATCTTTTTGTTTGAGTCATTAGGTACTTATTCATAGCTGCAAACGGTTTGATCCGTTATTATGCACGTTAATAGGAATGTGTGATGTCACTTCCTGAATCCCAATCTTCTAGGACACTAATGAAAAAAACATTTGAGCTATCTCATCCAAAAATTGCTTACCCTCGATTGATAGAAGCGACAAAAAGCGAAGTCAAAAAATATTTGAAAAGAGAACGGAATAAAACCTTACCTGACTATGCTGATTTCTGGGGATTTGATTGCCGATTTGGTCAAACTCCAGACCAAGCGGAAACCATTCGTGTAGGGCAAATCAATGAAAAAATCAGTTTTGCTGAAAGCCAAGAATGGACATCATTTTATTTGGAAATTTTGGCTGTACCAGCTCAGCGCACAGCCCATGACGATGCTGATCCAGAAGAAGAAAGTGAAGAAAAAGCGTAAGCCATTTTTTGTAGTCAGTAAGAAGACCCAAAGCCAGATCGGTGTGAACGGTCGCTAAGTCGTTGAACTATCCCATTGATGGCGTCTCTTCAATGATTTGGCTTTTTTGGGAACGTTGTGAATCAGTACGGCTAACGTCTATTATTCTAACGGTCTGATGGGTGATTGACTCCATCAGACGTTGGAATATCGGGTATTTTCAAAGGGTTAATTCCTTCCAAGCAAGCGACATTGAATCCATATTGGTCTGCATTTGATCGGCGTTGGTGATGCGTGTAAATACCACATAGACTACAGAAATAATGCTTTGCGGCTTTCGTATTAAATTGATAAAGCGTCAGAGTGTCTTCACCTTTAATAATATGAATTCCAGATGCGGGTATGGCGGCTGAGATAATGCCTTTTCTGCGACACAAAGAGCAATCACAGCGTCTTAAATCGATTATCCCGTTGGGTAACGTGAGTTCAATCTCTACAGCACCACAGTGGCAGCTGGCTTTGTGCTTTTGCTGTATTTCAACCCCGTCAACGGCTTTTAAATTTATCGACATATAGTATTCCTTATCCGAGACGTTGTCGGATGACGTTTCTTTGGAGAGGTAAAATGGCCGCGAATGGTTTAATCATTCATCGCTTATGTACGCCAATCGAGTAATCGATTTTCTACCATGCCAATGGTCGCACTGACACTGACCCCCAGAATGGATAGGATGGCGACTCCAGTAAACAGGCGTTCTAAGTTATAAAGAGAGCCCGCTTCTAAAATGTAAGCCCCAATACCGTATTCCGCTCCAAGCATTTCGGCTGCAACCAGCAAAATGATGGCAATCGCAAGACTAATTCGTAGCCCAGATAAAATGCCAGGCATTGCTCCAGGAAGAACGATTTTTGTCACAATTGAAAACCAAGATAAAGAAAAACTTTGCCCCATACGGATAAGTGACCTGTCCACATTATCGACAGCCCCGTACGTTGCGACTACGGTTGGAGTAAAGGTACCAAATGCGATGAGTGCATATTTTGATGTTTCATCAATCCCAAACCAAATAACAAAAAGTGGTAGAAGGGCAATTTTAGGGATAGGGAAAATAGCGGCGATAACGGGGACAAGACTCCCTCGTGCTAATGAAAATAACCCAATTAAAATGCCAACACAAATACCAAGAGAAGAGCCAATAGAGGCACCAACAAAAAGACGCGTGAGAGAAGGAATTAGGTGTTCCCAGAGTAACCCACTCTCCCATAACTCAAGAAATGTGGTGAATACATCGGAAGGTCTAGGTAGGGTAAGGTTACTAATAAAACCAACACGAGTGCCAATTTCAATAAAGGCCAGAATGAAGAAAAATACCACAAAACCTAGCCATTTTTTGGATTTAGGAGCAAATCCACCACCGCGAAAATCAATGGTTTTTTCTGTAGTGACGTGATTACTATTAGACATCAATTAATTCCTTATCTGCTTCAACCGCTTCTTCGCGCATTAGGTTCCATAGGTGTTCCTGTTGCCGTTCTAGTTCTACATCACCTAATTTACGATCCGCTAAAGGCGTTGCGATATCGACCACTTCACGAATTTTTCCCGGTCGGCGAGACAAGACGACGATAGAGTGCCCTAATCTAACCGCCTCATTCAAGTTATGAGTAACATAGACAGCCGTGAAAGGTTCACGAGTCCAAAGGTTTATCAGGTCATCCATAAGCAGTTCACGGGTTTGGCTGTCGAGAGCAGAAAGCGGTTCGTCCATGAGCATGACGGCTGGTTTTACGGCTAATGCACGTGAAATGGCCACTCGTTGCTTCATGCCACCAGATAGTTGTTTTGGGTAAGCTTTACGAAAGTCAGTTAACTTTGTACGTGCTAGTACGTCCGTTATAATAGCATTCGCTTTACTTCCTCGAATACCATGATCTTCTAATACCAAACTGATATTTCCTTCCACGGTTCTCCAAGGCAATAGTGCAAAATCTTGAAAAATATAGGTCAATGGATTAATGCTTTCAGAAGGAGGCTCTCCGATTTGGATAACGCGTCCAGAGGTCGCTTTTTCAAGTCCTCCTATGATTCGTAGGAGCGTTGATTTTCCACACCCTGAAGGGCCAACAATACAGACAATTTTACCCGCAGGAATGTCAAGATTAATATCCTGCATAATCTCCATGCTGCCATATTGATGACCTATGCCTTGAAGTCTAAGATCCATAAATTACCTTTTTCTTAACGATATTAGACATAAAGTGAATGCTTTATGTCTAATAGTATATTTACTTGAAACAATCATGGAATAAGGCAAGTAATTGAGCTAACTCACCTGATAATTTCTTTATTGCAGGTAAGATGCATCGACCAGTGTGTCGATTGTAATGCTATCTTTGATGAGTTTTTCCGATTTAAACCAATCTAATTGATCTTGTACAGATTCCATATTTAAGGCCGCGTTGGCACTAATACGCATCGCTCCATTACGAATACTTGGCGCGGCTTTTTCATATGGACGATCAGCATAAACATACTTATGAATCAGTTTAATCATGTCTTCAGAGGCGGCTTCGCCGGCGGTTTTATCGACCAGAGCCTCATTAAAATCGGCCGCACCTCTTGAAAAGGCTCGTAAAAATGCTTTAGTTGTCTCGGCTTTATTGGCCGCATGGTCCGCGGAAGTGAAGACGGTAGTCACTTGATAATTAGGAATATAATCCGCCACATTACCAATAATGTGTACGGCTCCTGCGGCATCAAGAGGCTTAGCGATATGGGGAACAATAGACCAACCATCGATTTGACCGGACTTCAATGCGCCAATGATAGTACCGACCTTTTGCATCGGTTTATAGGTAAGTTCAATGCCTTCTTTCTCCGCCATTTTTGCACCGACATAATGGAATGACGATCCCGCTTGGGTGATGGCGAAAGACTTCCCGTCTAGTTTTTCTGGCGTAGTAATACCGGCATCAAAGGCCTTGTTGGAAACAATGATTTTTTGACCTTCAACCCCGGCTTCTTCCATTAACGCCCCACCAATGACCTTAATAGCGCCTTTTTCAGCCAGAGAAATGAGTCCTCCAGAAATGGCGGTTACCGCATAATCAATGTCTTTTGATGCAACGCCAACCGCCATGGGTTGAGCCGCTTGGAAAAATTTAAATTCAACATCCAAGCCTTCGTCTTTAAAATAGCCTCGTTCAAATGCAACAAAAGTGGCCGCATGGCTCGTAAATCGTAAAGCGCCAACATTAATTTTTGTGTCATCGGCATAAGAGGGAAGAGAGGCGAACATAGAGGTAGCCACACTGCCCATCATCAACATCCATTTCAAGGAGGTTCTTCTCGATATTGTGTTCATTTCATTTTTCCTTTTTATTATTGTTTGCTTATTTGTTGGCCTTTTACGTAAAGGTCTATTTATGTGCTCTGAATTGAGTAAGCTAAATTACCCTCAATATCTTGCTGTAAACACTTTTTGGCTGTTTCAATATCATTCACTAAAATAGCGTCAACCAAACGTTTTTGGTTATTAGATATGGATGTGAAATTGAGTTGCTGCTCTCGAAGCGCTCTTAAAATAAAGCGTCGAGATTGATCATAGAGTTGGGTATGAGTAGCAATGAGACGGGGAGAACCCGACGCGGACATCAGGTTAATATGAAACATTCGATTGGCTTCATCCCATTCTAAGGCGGAATCTATCGGCGACGCCATCACACTCTCTTGTGCTCGTGACAGCTCATGGCTAGATGCGATGATTTTACCCTGCCATTTAACATCCCCTTTTTTCAACGACCATTCAAGTCCCAGTTTTTCGATTTCCCAGCGTAGCTGAATAATGTCTTTTAAATCCTCTTCTGTAGCGGATGAAACTCTAAAGCCTCGTTGAGCATTGGCCTCAACAAGACCCTGTGTGCTTAACCGTGTCAGCGCTTCACGTAAGGAATGGCTTGAACCTCCATAGCGGGTTCTAAGTTCTTCGATCTTCAAGCGCTTATCTGGAGAAAGTTCACCAAACGAAATATCTCTTCGAATTGCACTAGCAATTAAACCAACGACGGTTTCATTGTCATAATTATTAGAGAAAATCATTAATATCCAATATAACTAAAAATATGTCATATTATTAAGAACTATCAAGATAAAAGAGTCAAGGCGTCTATTGGGCGGAGGTATTGATGCCCCCCTATCTGAGTTGTTCATGGGTACGTTACTGTCGTCTAAGGTGTTTTTTAGGGTAGGCGGATTGCGAGCAGGCCTCATAAGGCGTTCCCTATAGCCTGTCACTTCTGTGAAGAAGATATCGAGCTATCTCAACGCTTGAATATTAAAACCTTGTAAGGAAGAGGTTGGCTTGTACTGAGCAAAATACTCTAGGAAATCGACATCCATGACTTTCTTATGTGTCTGGCTCGCATGGCGCAAAAAGAGTGTATCGCCTTTACGAATGGCAATAGATTGATGTGAGACATTCATATTTGTCCCTATCCATTTCTTAATATCCCAATTAGGGCGGACCATACTGATAATGCTTCCAGAGGGGATTCTGTCTAGTAATGAGAGGTTTGCCGAATGGTCGTCTAGATATAAGGCGGTTAAAGGAGTATAGGGAGTTTCAACTGACTCGGGGAGAAATGACTTACCTTCGGCTTGTAATTGATTCAGCAAAGTACGGCAAGCTATGGAGGATTCATCTTCACACTGTAATCGATCCTCGGTCATCTTTTGGTACCAAGCGGGTTTATCAATGACGGTTTTTGCTATGGCAATCAGGCTACCTGCGACCTGATCGGTAATGTCTATTAATAGGTCTTGGTTATTAGGGATCCAATCAGCACTAGGGAAATGATTGCGTGTGGCAAAAGAGACTTTTCCCTCTTTATAACGCAACTTCATTAGGTTAGGCATAAAATCCTCTTGAGAGTTTGACAAAGCACCTGCCAGTACCGCTTCAACATAGGTTGTGCAATCAAACACATCAAAGCGTACCAAAGGATCCTTATCGTATTTTCCTTGCTCGCCTTCTCCCAAACTGCCATCCACATAAGGTGCGTTTAATAAAGTCGCACTTAAATACTCTATTTTTAAGTGATTTGGCAGAGAGGCGGTCTCCGAGGCCGTATTATTGGTGTTGAGCGTAGCAAAAAAAGCCGCTTTATTTGCTGCATTTAATGATTCATCCGCAATGAGGGTGGTTGATATTAAAGACGCGCTTAATAATACGCCCGCAAGAGGCTTTATTCGATTTAGTATGTTCATAAATACACTCTTAATAGCGGGTTTTGTGTCTAAAATACACCCAATAATTGTCCTCATTGGGAGGTTTAGTCTCGACATTTGAAAAGGGTATCATGGAAAGGGCGTTTATCTATAGAGGCCAACTGTCTATTTTTGGTTGAAGAATGTTCTTCGTTGCTAAAAAAATAGAAGTGAATGCTATGGAAAACGCGTTGTCATTAAAGAGTCTTTACATCTTGTTGAGTCAGTATGGCGCTAAAGTCTTCCAGAGGTCTTACTGTAAACTCTTGTGGTTTTATTTCGGCCTTGATGATTCGATCATATCGAAAGATTCGTACGTCGTTTCTAAGATGATCCCAGGCTAATAGATACCAAATAGGGAATCCAAGATACAAATAATGCGCTTCTATGTCTCGTTGTGTTTCTTTGTCATGGAAGTCTTTATAGACAATCCTCAGGCGTTGATGAAACATAAAAGCGTTATGTATTTTTTCAATAGTTGGATTGGCTTTAACCGTGTTTGCTTCGTGTTGATGATGAAAAGAAGACAAAGTTTCCGGGGAAGCTTGCGCACCTATGTGGATACGCTGGCGTAGCTGGTGGATTTTCTCTTTTTGTTTTGGTGAAAAAGAGGCCATAAGTTTGTTGCGAACCCTCTGGATATTTCCCATAAATAAGGTCTGCCCCATGCTCTCAGAAATGGCGAGACTAATGAGCAGATCAATGACTTCTTGGTTTTCTAAAGATAACCTCCCCACGCCCCAGTTGCGGTGAAGTTTAATGCCTCCCCCTCGGCCCTTATCGGCTTCAATCGGTAATCCTCGTTCTCGTAACAGACCGATATCCCGGAATAAGGTTCGTTCACTTATGTTGAGTTCGGCAGCGATGCGTTTTGTGGTGAGAGCATCTTCTGATTTAAGAATGGCGGTTAATTGCTCTAATCGATCTAAGTGTCTGGTTGTGTTGGCTCTGCTCATGATTTTAATATGACATAAAGTGTCATAGTTGTCGATATAGTAAACCCGTCATTAACGAGTCAAATCGATTTTTTGGAGATAAAATGAAATCAGTAATGTTAGCTGAAAAACACATAGCCGGTTTAAGTGTACGAACCAACAATGCCAATGAAAGACATCCAGGGACAGCAAAAATTGCTAGTTTGCACCAAACCTTTGTCCAACAAGCCCAAGTGAAGTATGAAAAAGGCGCCTGTTTATATGGTGTGTATTACCAATATGAATCAGACCACAGAGGAGACTTTTCGGTGCTCGTCGGTGCTGAGCCAGACATGCTTGAATCGAATGCCGAGTTAACAAGGACGTTACTTCCCGCTGGTGATTATTTGGTCTTTTCTGGCGAAGGGGAGATGCCACAGGTGGTAATAGCGGTTTGGGAGCAAATTTGGCGTTACTTTGCTGACGACACGTGTGTTCATACTAGAGCCTATAGTGTCGATTTTGAATGCTATACCAGTGAGACCAAAGTGGATATTTATATTGCTATCGCCTAGCCCATAAGGGGCTTTGAAACCGTTTTTTTGTGATGAAAACCGTGAAATTACCATCTTGATGCTTGTGTCATCTGACTTTTTTGAATGATTAAGTTAAAAACAATGAGGACGGATAGCCGAAAGATTCCGTCTTTCTTGTTTTTTAGTGTCGGGTAAGTTTAGTATAATGGCGTTCTTTCCCCCACCGATCGCGAAGTATTTTTTATGACAACGTCCAGTTTCAGCTTAGATTTGGCTAATGAATTAAAGGCCATTGTAGGAAATCAATACACTCTAACAGATGAAGACAAAACACAACCTTATAGTCAGGGCTTTCGTCTTGGTGGCGGTAAGGCCTACGCCGTTGTCCGTCCAGGTAGCTTGGTTGAAATTTGGAAAGTGCTGCAAGCGTGTGTGAAGGCCGATGTTATTGTTATTATGCAAGCGGCGAATACAGGCTTAACCGGTGGGTCAACGCCAAACGGGGCTGACTACGATCGTCCTATTGTGATTATCAGTACCATGCGTATTGATGATATTCAGTTGATTGATCAAGGTAAGCAAATCGTTGGTTTTGCCGGCAGTACTTTATTTGGTTTAGAAGACACACTGAAGCCTTATGGTCGTGAACCGCATTCTGTTATTGGCTCTTCTTGTATTGGTGCGTCCATCGTTGGTGGTGTGTGTAATAACTCCGGCGGGGCATTAGTGCAACGTGGCCCGGCTTACACTGAAATGTCGTTGTTTGCACAAGTTACCCACGATGGTGAATTGCAATTGGTGAATAACTTAGGCATTGAGTTAGGAACCGATCCAGAAGAAATTCTTAGCAATTTGCAGAATAAAACCTACCAAGAAAAAGACATTCAATTCCCTGATAAACTCGGCTCTGACAATGAATATCACCAGCGAATCAGAGACGTTGATGCGGATACGCCTTCCCGTTTTAACAATGATCCGCGCCGTTTATACGAAGCGTCTGGTTGTGCGGGTAAGTTGGCGGTATTTGCCGTTCGAATCGATACCTTCCCTATCCCTGAAAAGTATCAAGTTTTCTACATTGGCACCAATGATCCAGCGGTGATGGAACAGATGCGCCGTGATATGTTGTCAAGCTTCAAACATTTGCCTGTCTCTGGCGAATACATGCACAGTAGCAGTTATGACATCAGTAAAAAGTACGGTAAGGACAGCTATTTAGTGATCGACAAACTTGGCACTAAATACATCCCTAAAATGTTTTCTCTAAAACGTACGGTTGACCGATGGGCGGGTAAATTTGCGTTTCTGCCGAATAAGCTTTCCGACCGTATTATGCAGTATATGAGTCAGATTTTCCCGAACCACTTACCCGAACGCATGGAAGATTTTCGTGAAAAATACGAACATCATTGGATTGTCGAAACCAGTAATGAAGGTGTAGATGAGGCTCAAGCCTATTTAGACCGTTTTTTTAAAGACAATGAAGGCGATTACTTTGCTTGTACTAAGCGCGAAGCTGATCAAGCCATCTTACACCGTTTTGTGACTGGTGGCGCATTAAGTCGTTATCATGTTATGAATGGCAAAGACCTAGGGGCTATCATGACCATAGACGTGGCCTTTCCGCGTAATGAGCGTGATTGGTTCGAAGTGCTTCCACAAGACATTGAAGATAAAGTGGCTGTGAAAATGTACTACGGGCATTTTTTCTGCCATGTCATGCACCAAAACTACATCATGAAAAAAGGCGCCGACGCCAAAGCCGTGAAGAAGCAAATCCTATCCAGCTACGACGCTCGCGGTGCGGAATACCCAGCCGAGCATAATGTAGGGCATGAATACCTTGCCAAACCTGCATTGCGGGAGTTTTACCAAAAAACCGACCCAACCAACAGCTTCAACTCAGGCATCGGCGGCACCAGTAAACTGAAAAACTGGCAAGAACTGAGCGACGAACACACAGGCTGTGGCTGTAATAAATAAGCTTTAGAACAACAGTGAATGCAAAAAGCCGAGATGTTTCTGTTAAAGATGTCTCGGCTTTTTTGTTTTTTTACTTAACGATTGCGAATTGAGAGATTTCTATATCTTGTCCGTCAGGGAACTTGGCGTGTATTTCTAGCTTACCTCCCAATGCTTCAATATATTGATTCAATGTACTGATAAGGGCATCGGGACGATTTTCAATTTGAGATATATTTGGCTGAGCAATATTCATAAGGCCGGCTAAATCGGCCTGATTTATGCCTCTTTTTTTCTGACTTCTGCAAGTGACATCTCTGCAATAATGGCAACGGCTTTAGCTCTAGCGGCGGCTTGAACTTCTGGTTTAATTTTCTTCCGTAATTCGTTTATCGACTTAGCCATAACTAAACCTCCTATTTTGTTTTTTCTGAATCACTATTTTTCAAGTAATTTAAGAATTTTTTTTCAGCTAACGGAATATATCTATCATAAAATGTTTTATCTCTTTTCCCATCTTTGCGGCCACCACATAACAATATGGCTTTCCTTTTTTAATGGCTCAAGGTATTTGCTAATTGTTCACGATCATACATTGATATAGAGCAATATTAATCATGACTAAGCAATCATCTTTAGTGCTCAATGCGATGGCATTACTTCCTGCTCACATTAAAGCTCAGTTCATAGAAAATGATAAACTCATACAGAATGACGAGCTCAATAGCGGTAGCTTCACTGACGGTGAATTATGTTTGATTGTCAGTGGTGATAACTATCACTTTTATGTTGCTGTAAAAAATATACATCGGAAGGAAAGTTTAGACTCTTTATTGGGCGAAAGTGCTTCTAATACGCTATTGATTTGTAATCGTCTTACATCTTATTTAGCGGATATATGCACACAAAAAGGGCTTAACTTCATTGATACAGCTGGCAATGTGAGAATCGATAATAATGGTCTACATCTTTGGATTGAGTCACAAAAAGGTAAAACTCAAAAAACATTCACTGATGAAACCAAATCCAATAAATTAGGCGAAGGTTCAGCGAAACTCTTGTTTGCTTTGTTGTCTAAACCTGAGATTCTAAATGTCTCTTATAGAGAAATGGCAGAATATGCGAGTATTTCATTAGGAATGGTGAGCAAAGGTTTAGGGATTTTTGAAGAGGAATCTTTAATTAGTCTTGGAAAAAACAGACGAATACTTGATGTGAAACGCATGTTAGCTATTTGGGTAGAAGCTTATCGATTGTCTATTCGACCTAAGTTGGGTGGTGTTCGCCTTGAATATAAAGGCAATTGGCAAGACCTACCAATAGAAGAGGGTGATTACTGGGGTGGAGAAGCCGCAGCAGACGTTCTTACTCATTATCTTTATCCTCAATATTTACAGCTATTTACCCGTTTACCGCTACAAAAAAAACTGGCACAACTGAATTGTCGAACAAATCTAGAAGGCGCTTTATGGCTGGTTCCTGCCTTCTGGGGAACCAAGTTAGAATGGACGATTAAAAGCCAAGCCTTATTGGCTGTGGCAGAGTTAGAAGCGAGTAAGGACAGCCGTAATATAGAAGTCGCAAGGATGATTTATGAAAAGTATCTATAAGCTCAAACACCCGCTTAACCCTGCATTCGAACCTGTGCTTGATATCATTATGAATGTGACATCACAGCTTGGCATACCTTATTTTATTGCCGGAGCTACAGCGCGGGATTTATTGCTTTATCATGTCTTTGATAGAAGCCTAGGTAGAAAAACCCACGATATTGATACGGCAATCTTGGTCTCTGATTGGGTGAGCTTTACTTCAGTTAAAAATGCATTGTTGGAATCTGGACTAAGCAATACAAAATTACCTCATCGTCTAATACACCAGGTAAGTGGGCTGCCTGTAGATATTATCCCGTTTGGTTCTATTGCTGATAATAGGAGTGAAATCCAATGGCCACCAGAGCATGCTATTACTATGTCTGTTGCGGGCTTTCAAGAAGCTTTTGATAATTCGGTGTTGATCGACATCGGTTATGCCGGATTATGCAATTGAACTTGCTGAGCGTTCGGCGGAAGCGTATCGAGAAAGGTTGTCTGATATCAGTTGGTTTATGCGGGAGTTAAACGAACCCATCGCACGGCAAGCGAATGCTGAGGATGAATGCACTGGACGATTCTGGGAAGGGCGTTTTAAATCTCAAGCCTTGTTAGACGAAGCCTCTGTTTTGGCTTGTATGGCCTATGTTGATCTCAATCCTATCTGCGCCAATGTCGCAGCCACGCCGGAAACGTCAGAATTTACTAGCATCAAAAAACGAGTGAAAGCGGCTGGAAAAAACGTTCAACCAAAAGCCTTATATCCTTTCGTTGAGAATGAAAGTAAAAACAAAAAAGAAGGCATCTTATTTAAGTTAATGGATTATATTGAACTGGTTGATATGACTGGGCGTATTGCCCGGCAAGATAAACGCGGTGCAATTGATTTGACCTTATCTCCTATTCTACAAAGGCTTGGAATATCGTCTGAAAATTGGCTGACGATCTCCATTCAATTTGAGCAGCATACTCACGGTATTGTTGGGCAAGAGCACAGCATTACCCGTTACAAAAATGCTCAACCAAGGTCTAGGCCGAATCAACGCTGTTGTCGATTACTGGCCTAGCATACCTACATATTTTATTTCAAATTAATCCTTTCTTACTCAATCGTAAGCGGATTCGCTCGCCTTAAAAATGCTATTTTATCGAACTAGATAGCAACACAATTCGTTTCTCACCCATGCTCAGCTTTTTTCCTGTATCGAGTGATTATGTTAATCAAAATATTAAAGACGATCTTGGGGGTTCTTGATTTTCAAAGTAGGGTGTCTTTGGTAAATCAAAGTAGGGTGTCTTTGGTAAATCAAGTAGGGTGTCTTTGGTAAATCACTATCGGGTGTCTTTGGTAAATCACTCATTGCTGTTTGTAGGTGATTACCAGCCAATCAAATATCCTGCAAATATTATCTACAGTGTGAATCACGTATCATTGTGAGCCGCTGAGAAACTTTTTGCCCAGTCGATAAAAGCTTGAACTTCAGGTTTCTCGGTATTGTGTTCAGGTATGACGAAGTAATAGCTGTATTTGAGTGGCATGCGAATATTACTTAATACCACGAGCTTTCCACTCTTAATATCAGCTTCGATTAATCGTTCCCAGCCTAGCGCAATACCTTGGCCGTGTTTAGCGGATTGAAATAACGGGGCTAAGTGGTTGTATCTGGTTTCTGCTTGATGTTGATTCAATATTAATTTTGAGTGGTTAAACCAACCCTGCCAAGTGATACCACCGATAGCATCCTCAGAATAACCTGTGTAGGTTAAACGACGGACTTCGGAGGCTTGTAATAACGCTTCTGGATTCTCATACCTAGCCAATAATGTTGGGCTGCAGACAGGTACAACATGCTCATTCATTAATAGTACACTTTTACAGCCTAGAAACTCACCACTACCGAAATGTAAATGTAAATCGGCTGGTTGGTGGGTGAAATCAACTAAGCCATCCTGATCTAAAATACTGAGGTTGATATCGGGGGCTTGCTCATAAAAAAATTGTAATTTGGGGATTAACCATAATTGTGAAATGGCGGGGATGGTAGCGACTGTTAATGTTTGTAGGGAGTGATGCTCCAACTGAGAGATTCCTTGCTCTAGCCTTTGAATGGCGCTGATTACATTATTGGATAACCGTTCTCCTACCGTAGTCAACTTTACGCCCTTAGATCGACGTATGAACAAGACATGACCTATCTGCCGTTCTAATAATTTCATTTGATGGCTAACCGCGCTAGGGCTAATACATAACTGTTCAGCAGCAATACTTAATGATTCTGATCGTGCGACAACTGCAAAGGTTCGCAGTGCAGAAAGAGAGATCTGAGAAAGTTTCATGATATGAGTTTTTGTTAACTTAGAGTGCAAAATTATCGCTATACCGGATTAAATTAGCAAGTTAGAGTAAGTTTTTATGAGTAAAAATTGATTTGGAGATTGTTATGTCGGAATATTTTGCAACAGTTGAATGGAAGCGTGGTTTACAGTTATTTTCGGACAAAAAATACAGCCGTGCTCATGAATGGCAGTTCGAAGGTGGTGTTGTCGTACCAGCTTCGTCTTCGCCGCATATTGTTCCTTTGCCGATGTCTGTGGCGGAAAATGTTGATCCTGAAGAAGCCTTTGTGGCGTCGATATCCAGTTGTCACATGTTGTTCTTTTTGGACTTCGCCTCTCGTAAAAAACTCATCGTCGAGCAATACACAGACAAGGCCATTGGTACCTTGGCAATTGGCCCCAATGATAAACAAATGATGACAGAAGTGGTATTACGACCAACCATCACTTTTGTTGGAGAAAGACCCAGCTCAGCGGTGTTAAAAGAGCTTCATCATCAATCCCACGAAGCCTGTTTTATCGGCAACTCGGTACTGACTGAGGTTCGAGTGGATGATGCTTTTTGTGTTTGATCGGTGACCTTAGAAAGCACATTTGATCAAGTGCCTTCTCTCTGTTTGATAAAAGATGAATCACCCTGGAAAGAATCTAGAGGGAAAGAACCCAGCAGGACATTATTGATGTTTTTTAATCTCTGTCTAAATTAGAAAAACCAAACTCCAGAATAAGGAATACCTTGTGTCGAGGGCAAGACATTAGCCGGTCAGTTTGCCTGGCATTCCTTATAACAAGGCAATTTAATTGGGTGAAGATCAGTGTGTAATGAACATGACTAACGCTACACACTTCATATTAGCGTTAGTTGATGAACTTGTTTTCCCTTCCAACCTAATCCATTTTTGAAAATATCATTGACATTCGGTTGTTCTTTATATAGAACGTTCTATATAAAGAACAATTTGAGATGCATGATGAATAAACCTCTTCTCGGCTCGTTGGGTCGAAATATACAAGCGTTGCGTATGGCAAAGGGGCTGTCTTTGTCCCAGCTTGCGTTGGATGCTGGGCTTGCTAAGTCTAACTTGTCTCGTATTGAGCAGGGTGAGGGCAATCCGACATTAGAAACAATTTGGCGTTTGGCTGTACAGCTGGATGTTCCGTTTGGGGATCTTGTCGTCAGTGTGGAGTCGCCACTGGGAGAAAACGGTGTGCAGGTAAGGCTGATTGATCAAGGCGAGGGGAATCCCCGTGTCGATGTATATTGGATGTCTTGCGCTCCTAATACTATTAAGCAATCAGAGCCGCACATCGCAGGTACGACAGAAACCATTACGTTAATCAGTGGCAAGTTGTTGGCGGGTGAAAATAATGACTTGCGCCATTTGGACATTGGTAAAGCGCACACTTTCGCGGCCGATGTTCCACACAGTTATCAAACTGACGATTCATGGGCGACCTTGATGATGGTCATTACCTATTCTAAACAAGGCTACGCTGAACGGTCTGATTCTATACAGGAGGTACAATTATGAGTACGACAACCCAAACCCTTGCAGGAACATCTTGGAAAGAAGGCGTAAAAGACGCGATTCCGCTACTTGGCGGTTATATTCCGGTGGCCATTTCTTTTGGCCTGATTTCCGTTCAGTCTGGTTTTAGTGTGGTAGAGACCATTCTTATCTCTGCCTTTATTTATGCTGGTGCATCTCAGTTTTTATTTGTTGCGATGGCGGCTTCTGGTGCGCCGTTATGGTTGGTTGTCATCATGACCTTGCTAATCAACGCTCGTCACATTGTTTATGGACCAAATCTTTCTCCCTATTTAAACCATGATAAGAAGTGGCTGCCTTTAATGCATGGTTTGACGGATCAAATCTTTGCGCTGGCTCATGCCCGTTTGCCTCAGCTTCCAGAACATGCGCGCATAGGTTGGTACACAGGCGCGGCAATGTTAGCTTGGTTAAGCTGGATTGCTGGTACCGCACTGGGTGCCATTGCGGGTGGAGAATTGACACAACGTTGGCCATTGATTAACGATATTTTACCCTTTGCACTGCCCGCTCTGTTCTTCGTTTTAATCGTTCCACGTTGCAATAATCGTTTATGGACACTGACCATTGCGTTGTCTGCTGTTACCGCGATAATTTTGAAAATGTTAGGTTACCCGAATGTTGCCATTCCATTGGCGGCCATGAGCGGTGCCGTGCTGTTCTACACGCTAAAAAACCAACGCCTTTTGGGAGGGCATTAAGGATGGATACCTCTATGTGGCTGGCGCTTGTCTGCATTGCCATTGGTACGTATTTACTGCGCCTTTTGCCGTACATTTGGATGAAACGAAACTTAGCTAAAAAACAAGCGGAGGACGGTATTGACGCAATGCCGACTTGGTTGACTATATTGGGGCCAACCATGATTGCTGCGATGTTTGGTACGTCTTTAGTACCTGCTCATTCTGACATGTTCTCTTGGCTAGCGACTGGCGTCGGGATACTGATTACCTTGGGTGTTTGGACACGCACTCGATCCATGGGCTTACCTATTTTATGTGGAGTAGTGGCATTTGGCATGATAACGCTGTTTTTTGTACTCTAAGACAAAAGCCATTTAGCACGGCAATCGTTACTGAAAACTAAACCTCTGCATAATAGTGATACAGGCAGAGGCAGTAATACAGGCCATCCATTACTTTATTTATACCCTTCTGCTTGTAGAGTAAATAAATGCGCGTATTGACCTTGCTGTGCTAGCAAAGCCTTATGGGTGCCACGCTCTTTTATTTGTCCATGTTCCATTACGACAATCTCATGAGCAAGACGAACGGTGGAGAAACGATGAGATATTAAGATCGCCATTTTGGTTTTTGTGTGTTCTTGGAAATGTTGAAAAATATTGGCTTCGGCTTGCGCGTCCATGGCGGAAGTGGGTTCGTCTAAGACTAAAATATCCGCGTCTTCTCGCATGAAAGCACGTGCCAAGGCGATTTTTTGCCATTGCCCGCCAGACAGCTCTTGCCCACCTTTAAACCACCGACCAAGCTGAGTTTGGTAGCCGTTTTCCAATTCAGAGATAAAATCGGTGGCTTTACCAAGATCGGCGGCTTTCTGCCAACCAGTTTCGTCGTTGAAACGGTCGTTGTCTCCCGCACCTATGTTTTCTCCGACAATAAATTGATAGCGCACAAAATCTTGAAAAATCACACCAATACGTTTCAATAGAGCCGTCTCATCCCATTCCAGTAGATCTAACCCATCTAATAAAATACGGCCCTCTGTGGGGTTATAGAGTCGAGTGAGTAGCTTGATTAACGTGGTTTTACCTGAGCCGTTTTCGCCTACTATCGCCAAACTGTGACCAGGTCGAATGTGTAATGAAATGTCAAAAAGCGCCGGTTTCTCACTGCCAGGGTACTGAAATGAGACTTTTTCAAAGCGAATACCATCGTTCGGTGTTGGGCCCGCTAAAAGTCCACTAGTAGAGGAAGCGGTCTCTTGTTCAAGAAATTCATACAAATTTGATAAATACAGATTATCTTCATACATGCCACTGATGGCGGTGAGTGAGGCTGAGACCGCGCTTTGTCCCTGTTTAAACAACAATAAATACATGGTCATTTGACCTAAGGTGATCGCGCCAACAATGGTGTCACTGACAATCCAGCCATAGGCCCCATAAAATACCAAGGTACTGATGACACCGAGGGCAAACCCCCAGCTTTCTCTGCGAAGAATTAAGCGTTTACTTTCCTTAAACAGTGTTGCAAAGATGGCTGAATAACGTTGTAAAAAACGTTCACCTAATTGATAGAGGCGCACTTCCTTGATGTTGTCTTCTCGTGCCAATAGGGTTTCTAAATAGTTTTGCTGTCTCACTTCGGGAGAGCGCCAACGAAACATTAAAAAGGCATCGCCAGAGAATTTCGCTTCGGCAATAAACGAGGGGAGTGCTCCGCAGATCAATAACACTAAGGCCCATGGGGAAAATTGCCACAGTAACACCGCAAAACTGGATAAAGAAATGGCGTTTTGAATCAATCCAAAAGTTTTATTGACGAGCGCCAGAGGGCGGCTTGAGGCTTCTCTACGAGCGCGGACAAGTTTGTCGTAAAACTCAGAATCTTCAAAGTGCGATAAGGACAGGCTTTGCGCTTTTTCCAAGATCATTAGGTTGACCTTTTGCCCTAATAATCCCTGAAGAATGGCTTTTTGTGCCGTGAGGCTACGTTGCGCGGCGGCAATTATTAGGACTAAAATCGCTTCCAAAATCACATAGTTGAGAGCCGTTTGGTAATGCAAGGTTTGGCTCTGTTTATAGGTTTCCATGGCGGCGAGCACCGCATCGACAATCAATTGCCCTACGTAAGCCATGGCCGCCGGTAATACGCCCGCGATTAACGTGGCGAGAGCGAGCCCAATCGTTAAGGCGGGGGAGGTTTGCCATACCAAGCTCATCGCCCGTCGACTGTAACGAAAAACGCCTAGCATGTTTTTATCAACGTTATTTTTAGGCGTAGAAATAGGCTTCATAAACAATCCTAGAGCAATAATGTGGAGCAGATGATGACAGTATATTCTAATCGTGTAGGTTCGGTTATTGTTATTCAGCTTTAAAAAATGGCTCTAACGCTGGAATACGATAGAGCCATTTTATACATGGGTGTTAAAGGGGTAACGAAAACGCTATTTACCTAGCGGCTTTAAAAATACTGATAACATCCTCGTGAGTCGGTTGTATTGGGTTAGTGAAACCGCAGGCATCTTTCATGGCATTTGTCGCTAGGATACCAAAGTCACTCTCCTTTGCGCCTAATTCATCAAGACCGGAAGGAATATTCACATCTTGAGACAACTTAACGATCGCGGCAATAGCGGCATCAGCCCCTTCTTTATCATTGAGATTGGTTGTTTCAACACCTAATGCTTTGCCTATGTCTTTTAAGCGTGGTGCGGCGACCTGTGCATTGTAGCGTTGCACATGAGGTAGTAATACAGCATTACAAACGCCGTGAGGTAGATCATAAAAACCACCTAATTGATGAGCCATGGCATGAACGTAACCTAAAGAGGCATTATTAAAGGCCATACCGGCTAAGAATTGAGCGTAGGCCATTTTTTCACGGGCTTCCATATTGCTACCGTTATGAACGGCTTCGCGTAAATGATCACGAATGAGTTCAATGGCTTTAATGGCACAGGCATCGGTAATTGGGTCCGCTGCGGTGGATACATAGGCTTCTATTGCATGAGTCAGAGCATCCATTCCCGTTGCGGCCGTTAGTGATGCTGGCATGCCGGCCATTAACATAGGATCATTTACAGATAAAATTGGCGTGACATTTTGATCCACAATAGCCATTTTTATGTGTCGATCTTGGTCTGTGATGATGCAAAAACGTGTCATCTCTGAGGCGGTGCCAGCGGTTGTATTGATGCCAATTAAAGGCAGTTGTGGCTTTTTAGAAACATCGACGCCTTCGTAGTCACTAATATGACCTCCATTTGTCGCCACTAACGCAATTCCTTTAGCGCAATCGTGAGCCGATCCACCACCTAAGGAAATAACACAATCGCAGACATGAGTCTGCAGCACATCTAACCCTGCATTGACATTTTCGACGGTTGGATTTGGTTGAACGCCATCATAAATACGACATTCAATGCCTTTTTCTTTTAATCGCGCGGCAACATCCGCAACGACACCGAGTTTCGTCATCCCCGGATCTGTGACTATTAATGCCTGTTTAAAACCAAGGTTATCAATCTGATTGATCGCATCGTTTAGGGCGCCTTCACCCATAATGTTGACAGCAGGAATGTAGAAAGTGCTACTCATGATTTCACCTATGTAATGGTTTCTATTAAGTGAAATCAGTGTGCCATTTTATAGCAAAAAAGGTGTTGATTTAACGCAAGGAAGTGAGAACTAAATAGACGTTTCTATTGAATGAGTAACCAAACTGAGCCTTCATTTTTTACGTGAAAGCTCAGTGTTATAACTTAGTGTTATAAATAATGTTTGTGGCTTGTAAAATTACTTACCTTGTTTTAATTCGTGTAGTTCTTCGCTGAACCAAATTTTACGTTTAAAACGAGGGTTTTTAGATGACATATCAATTTTATAAGGGTTTTCTTCCAGTGTTTGCGGTAAGTCTAAAATATGGCATAGCTCTTGAGCGAGCCATTTTTCAACTTTAAGCACGACCATTTTCTTACGTAAGCGGCCTTGCTCATCACGATTCAGAATAGTCGGTAGCGTGTTGAGTGTTAGAATCTCTCCAATGGCAGGATGCGCCATACGCTCACGACCTTCGTCACTGGCATAGAAATGTGATACAGCAAAGACCATGCGTTCAGGGTTGATTTGCTGTAAAAATTGACAAGACTTTACTACGGTAGAGCCAGTGCGGACCATGTCGTCAAATAAGACAATGCTTGCGCCGTCTAAGCCATCAAAGGTGTGTTCACTTTCTTTATGAAGGGTGATTTCAACTTTGCGTTCGGCGGTACGTTCTTTGTCTAGCATAATGAATTTAGCTTTGCTCAGACCAAGTGTTTTAAACATCTCTTTGACGAAGTCTCGAGCGCCTTTATCTGGAGCGCAAAGCACAAGACCTTCTCCATCTTCACCGTAGTTTAAAATATTGGAGTTTAATAAATAGTGAGCATAGATTTCGTAAGGAATGAGGTTATGAAAATCACCTTCAAAGACTTCTGTAAACATTTTTTGTACAGAGTCAGAGTGATTATGAATGGTCATTACCGTGTCGACGCCAGCAAGCTTTAACATTTGTGCATAGAGCTTAGCTGTGAAAGGTTGACCATCGAATTTTTTAACGTCATGGATATCACGTTCAAAGCTCGTTTCCCCTAAGCTTTGATGAGGGCCACGATCCTGTGCACTATAGAATAAATCAGGCTCAACCAAAACGACTCTTTCTGCACCATTTTCTTTGGCGGCACGGGCAATAATGAGGTTTGTCATTGCTAGCTCTTGGCGACTTTTTACATGACTCCCCGTACTGACAATGATAACGGACTTGCCTTTTAATTTACGACCAATGTTTTCAAAATCGGCTTCGTCGGAGATAAAACGAGGGCAAAACTCAGAGTTCATGAATTGCTTCATGCTGATCAAGTCAGCGATATCATCGTGTTGTCCCATTGCATAGGCAACATCAATAGCAAAGGGATTATCGGAAGAGTTGCTAACAACTACGACATTAGTTGACTGGCCGGTCGACAGAGTCATGAAAGATCCTTAGTTAAGGGATAGGGAATTTGCGCTGATTTTAATACGTGTGAACAAATTTCGATAGAGTCGATTTAGAATAAATGGCATTTTCATAGCGAACTGGTACGGTTAAGCTTTTATTATCCTAAAATATTTTGTTTAGTTGATTTTTTATCTAACTAAAAGACTTGAATTCAAAGAGAGCGAAAAGCCGTTACGTTATAGAATGACTCTATAATTGTCATTTTTAGAGAAAATAAACTAGAGTTAATTTATGAATTCAGCATGGCGTTAAAACGCATTTTATTCAATTAAAATGATTGTAACTAATTATTTATATACGATAAAGGAGGCCCTTTATGGCTTTTCCAACAGCAGTAAATTCTCAAATTACCGATTCAGTTTCCCAAGAAAATACAAAAGTACTTGGGGATGCGCCTGCCACCGCGACAGGTAATTTTATGATTGCCACCAGTCAGGCATTATCTAATGCGGCTCATAATGCAACGACAGGACAGCAAAATAACGCTATTACAGCGCAGGCGGCTCTTACTCAGGGCGTGAACACGCTATACGGTGTGGATACTGCGTCTGCGGCGGTAGGTACGGCAGAAATCTACTCAAAATAAAAGTCTATTTAAACGTCATTGATTGCAAAATCACTCTTCTTTGAGTGATTTTTTACGAGCTTATTTCCTATTATTCACTTCTAGCTTTATTCTTGCGTATTGAACTGCAATCTCCTTTAGGGTTAGACATATACGGGTTGGTAAGCATGATCAAAATACCTTGAGTTGATAGGAAAGCATGAGGTCTAAATAGCCTTGGAGACAGCGAGGCCCCCTTTGAAGTTTCGTATGTTACTACATGATCCCGTTTTAAAACGTACCATTGAAACCGAGTATCATACGGTTGAATTACCTGCTGTAAAATAATTAGATCTAAGAGAACTGTATTATGAAAAATGTTGCACAATCTCCATGGAAAAATCGTGATTTAACGGCTCAACTGGCTCGTTCAAAAGACATTATTGCCTCTCACGGAAAGGATGTTTTTACAGAGATTTTTGATATATCAACAGATGACGAGAATACCACTGCCTGTGTTTCTCATTTGCCATTAAAGAATGCGATTGTTTCCGTTAAGGACCTGTTTGATGTGACGGGTTATAAAACCAGAGCGGGTTCCGTGTTTCTAAACAAAAGGGATATTGCAACGGAAGATGCTGTTGCAGTAAAGCAATTGCGAAATGCCGGTGCTTACTTTATTGGCCATACTAACATGACTGAATTAGCCTATTCTGGATTGGGTTTAAATCCTCATTATGGCACTCCGAAAACCCCCTTGTATCCGAATGAAAACCGTATTTCAGGAGGATCTACCAGTGGTGGAGCGGTATCCGTTGCTTTGGGAATTGCAGATATTGCTTTAGGAACGGATACCGGTGGATCGTTACGTATACCAGCGGCCTTTTGTGGTGTAACAGGCTTTAAACCGTCCCAAAACAGTGTCTCCAGTCAAGGTAGTTTACCGCTTTCAGCCAGCTTAGATAGTGTTGGGCCCATTGCGAATACACTCTCTGATTGCGAGCTTGCTTGGGGGGTATTGTCTGGTACCACAGTCAACAATCCTGTCGCGAAAAGTGCTTCTTTTGTTGTACCGAGCAATTTTGGTCTAGATCAACTTGATGATGAAGTAAGAACGGCATTTACTCATGTAATTGATCGTCTAAAACAGACGCCTGGTATTCAGGTTGAAGAAAAAGCGTTCCCTTTTTTAGAAGAGTACAAACAACTTCCTATTTGGCAATTTTCTGCGTTTGAAGCAATGGATTATTATACGCGACATTATAACGTTGATCTTAAAGCGCTTGATCCAAGAGTGGCGTCTCGTTTGAAGCGAGCTCTAACGATTGATGATAAGCAGTTCTTAGAGACCTGTAATCAAAGAAAGGCCTTAATTGAGCGCTATAAAGAGGAAGTGGGGGATCGAATTATCGTCTTGCCTACTGTGGCAATCTTACCTCCTAAAATAGAGGCCTTAACGTTAAATGAGGACTATGATCGTATTAATTTATTGTGTTTGCGTAATACTACATTAGCCAATGTACTCGATGGCTGTAGTGTATCTCTACCTTATCAGTATCAAGGGCATTCTATTGGAGTGATGCTAACGGCGGCAAATGGGGAGGATAACCACTTGTTATCGCAGTCTAAATGGGTAGAGCATATTTTAGCGAGCGCATAAAAAATTCAATGAACGGGGATTTTTTTAGGCCACTTGTTTGGCCTGATTTAGCGTCCATTAGTAGGTTGGTATCGCAATGTAGGATGGATTGTCATTGACCCTATCCTGTGCTTATCCGCCCTCCCATAAAGACAAAACCGAAAAATAAGAATCTTTCCTTATTTATTTAGAATACTGATCATCATAACTTGTTATGCTTTTAGGGTATTTCATTGTGTGAAAGTTATTTAAAATAAGGAAGATAAATGTCAGAGCAAACCGCAAAGTTTGTACACGGCTCAACAATGCGTCATATTTTAGTGATGTCTGGGTCTGGTTCAATCGGCTTGATGGCGCTTTTTTTGGTTGATTTAATCGACATGCTTTTTATCAGTATGTTAGGCCAAATTGAGCTGGCGGCGGCAGTGGGTTTTGCCGGCACGTTATTGTTTTTCTCTACTTCTGTTTCTATTGGTACCTCGATTGCGATGGGGGCCTTAACCTCTAAAGCTATTGGAGCGGGTCAGCATAACCAAGCGAAGTTAATTAGTGGCAGCGTTATAGTAACGGCATTTTTAATTAGTCTGCTTTTCACCACATTCATGTTTTATTTCACTCCGGAGCTGCTTGCGTTAATTGGTGCGGAAGGTATAGCGGCGGAACGCGCTCAGGCGTATTTATATATTTTATTACCCAGTGGGCCGTTTCTTGCCGTTGCTATGGTTGCGGGTGCTGGGTTGCGCTCTGCAGGTGATGCTAAACGGTCAATGTGGGCGACGCTGTCCGGTGGTATTGTGAATGCGATTTTAGATCCGATTTTTATTTTTGGATTTAACTGGAACATTGAAGGGGCGGCTTTGGCTTCTGTTTTTGCTCGTTTCGCCGTATTGTTCTTTTCTCTTTATCCTCTTATTAAGCATCATGATCTGGTTAAGCTACCGAACCTTGAACAATGGTTAACTCATATAAAGCCCATTTTAAAAATTGCTATTCCGGCCATTTTAACGAATACGGCCACACCGATTGCAAATGCAATAGTGACAGCGAGTATTGCTAAGTTTGGAGAAGATTTTGTTGCTGGCTTTGCGGTTATTGGCCGTTTAATACCTGTCTGTTTTGCTGTGATATTTGCCTTATCCGGTGCTGTAGGGCCAATTTTAGGACAAAATTTAGGGGCGGAACGCTTAGATAGGGTGAAAGACGTATTGCGTAATTCCTTTATAGTTACCATCGTCTATACCGTTTTTGTTTGTGCTTTACTGTTTCTTTTACAGGATTACATCATTCAAATTTTTGGGCTACAGGGTGATGCCATTCTTATCGTAAATGCATTTTGTACTTATGTCGCCATTTCATATATTTTTAATGGCGCTATTTTTGTAGCCAATACTTCTTTTAATAACCTGGGTAAACCACTGTATTCTACGGTATTGAGTATCGGTCGAGCCACAATAGGGACGCTACCTTTTGTGTATTTTGGATCCGCTTGGTTTGGTGCTGTGGGGGTATTATATGGGCAAGCGGTAGGCACTGTCGTATTTGGGTTACTGGCCGTTGTTGTTTTACAGTATCACGTGAATGAGCTTACTAAAATCAAACCTCATGAAGAGGACGAACTTCCTCCTACATGTTTGAATACACAGCCTTTTTCTAATTTGGATGCGGTATTACTTGATGACATTGCATCTGGTAAAGATGAATTGCTGCATGAGGCTCAGCGGATAGCAGAAAGTAAGTAATCTGTTATATCTTTAAAGAGAGTCACTATTCAATAATAAACAGAGAGTCTCCATATGACGACCATTCAAGTAGATAATATTACCGCTTACCATGCACACCTTTATTTTCATGATATGGAGAGTATGGAGGCGGCCGTCTTGATTGCTGATGCAGCCCAGGCGGCGTTCCCTATTAAAGTAGGGCGCTTTCATCAAAGGCCTGTTGGTCCTCATCCGGTGTGGAGTTGTCAGCTGTCTTTTGCCGCCAGTACTTTTGGCGATTTTATACCCTGGTTGATGATGAATCGTGGCAACACAGATGTCTTTTTGCATCCGCTGACGGGAGATGATTATTTAGATCATACCCAAGGTGCCAGTTGGTTAGGTCATTCTTATCCTTTAAAACTAGACATGTTTAGGCCATCTTAGTTCAGCGTATATTGATTACCCTCAAAGAATCGGTATTGTATAGAATCGCTATGACCAACGAATGGGGATATGAATGCTTAATATTGCTCTTGATGACTTAGAAAGTGGGGCTGTGTTGCGATTGTTAGAAGCGCATTTAAAAGACATGTATGCCACCTCACCGGCAGAAAGTGTACATGCACTTGATCCTGAATCATTAAAACAGCCGTCCATTTCATTCTGGTCTGCTACCCAAGACAACGAGGTTCTCGGGTGTATCGCGCTTAAAGAGTTAACTCCTAGTCACGCAGAGATAAAATCCATGAGAACGTGTGAAAGTGCGCGTAATCAGGGTGTAGCGTCACAATTGCTACAGCATGTCTTAACGGTAGCGTCATCCAGAAAGTATAATAAGCTGAGTTTAGAAACAGGCTCGATGGACTTTTTTCTCCCCGCGAGAACTTTGTATAAAAAATATGGGTTTGATTATTGTGGCCCTTTTGCCGATTACAGTTTAGATCCAAACAGTGTTTTTATGGAGCGAATACTTTAAATAAAACGTCAATAGGAGAGTAAAATGCAGTATCCAGTAAGTGGTTCTTGTCAGTGTGGAGGCGTTAAATATACCTTATTATCGGCGCCCAGTTTAGTGGCTGCGTGTCATTGTAAAGAGTGTCAAAAGCTGTCGACCAGCGCGTTTAGCCTGACGGCAATGGTGGATGCGAGTACGGTTGTTTTTGAAGGAGAAATGCAAGAATGGAGCCGCCCCGCTGATAGTGGTAATGTGAGTGCGGCCAAATTCTGTCCGACCTGTGGTAATCGTATTTACCATTTTAATCCGGCTGAACCAGAAAAACTTAAACTTAAACCTTCAAATTTATCTGATACTCGTCTTATTCAACCAACGGTGCATATTTGGACCAGTGAAAAGCAAGACTGGTTTCAGATTCCAGACAATGTGAAGGTATTTGAAAAGCAAATTTAACCTGATTGGTTTCATTGAGAAAAATATAAGATTTATAAAGGACAGTTAGGCTATGTTTGAGCGTTTAGTTGGTTTATATGTATCTGACGACAGTGTTTATCAAAAGTATCGTGAGGGAATGATTCCTATTTTGAAAGCCCATAACGGTTTTTTTCGCTACGATTTTAACGTATCCGATACATTGATTAATGAATCAGGAAAGCCGATTAATCGGGTGTTTATTTTGGCTTTTCCAACTGAAGAAGTAGCAGAGCGATTCTTTGGTAATGCGGAGTACGGTAAGGTGAGGTCCGAGTTTTTTGATGCTTCTGTTGAGCATGTGACTTTAATTTCACAGTACAATTAGGTTTATTGTGCGTTTTTTTTCATAGAGTCTGACACCTTTTGTCTACAGTCAGATTCTATGAAAATTGTTCCTCAGTGAGCCTATCCCAGGTTAAGATGCCTTTTTTATCAGCAGCTACCTTAAATCTTCACACAAGCGAAAATAGCGTTTCCTGATTTGCCATCCCAAGGAAGAATTTTATCGTAATCGTGCTCAAACATTTGCACGTTAAAATAAGGGGCTAATAGTTGGGTTAATTCCTCAAACCCGATAGCAACCATAGGGTGCGAGTCTTGCCAATATTGGGTTTCCCTTGTGTTGGTTTTTTCTATGTGGACATCTAGCGTTTGCGTATCCCCCTTACCTTTGTAGTGCCACTTTGATGCAAACGTAAATAGGTCCTCTCCTTTCTGAACACTGTGTTTTACAAAGGAAAAATTATCAATCTTATCTTTATCGACCGCATTGAAGCAGAATACGCCTCCTGTGGAGAGTGCCGCATGGGTACTTCTTATACAAGCTTGCAATCTTTGGGTGTTACCACTGTAATGAATAGAATAAAGGAAGCAGGTGATCAAATCGAAATGGTCTTCTGTTGAAAAATGACACATATCTTGTAAGCTGAATTGAGCATGCGGGCAGCGCAACGTAGCAATATCAAGCATGGGCTGATTAATATCTAAGCCACTGCTTTGGTATAGAAAGTCAGAAAAATGTTTAACATGAGGGCCCGTACCACAGGCGAGATCAAGATGGCGAGTGCCTCCTTGGCCAAATAAGGTATGCAGTCTGTTAATACTGGCGCTTTGTTGATAATAATTTATATCGGCGCACATCAAATCATAATAATCCGATAAATCGGTATATAGTGCATTAAAAGACATAGGAAGGGTTGCCAGTGGGTAAATTAAGGTTATTGGTGGCGCGCATCATATATCAGGTTATGTCTTTTGCGAAGAATTAAAATAGATTCCTTTTTAGCTGTATGATTTACTGCCAAGAGACTTTTTGCTATAGATTTTCTATATTTAAAGAATGACCATTATGGCTCTATGATTCAGGCATTTTGTAATGGTATTGATGAGTAAACGACAATAGTAAGGTGGGCAATAATGAGTGCTAAAAAAGTGGTAATCATTACGGGAGGTAGCCGTGGTATTGGTGCGGAAGCTGCGAAATTATTTGCTCGCAATGGTTATGCGGTTTGCATCAACTATGTACGAAATGTCATGGCGGCTAAAAAGGTGCAGCAGGACATTTTAGACATGGGGGGTGAATGCATCATCGTTCAAGCGGATGTCTCCAAAGCCGATGAGGTTGAGTTTTTGTTTCAAGCAGTGGATAACACATGGGGAAGCCTTTCGGTATTAGTTAATAACGCTGGAATTTTGAAAACACAAACTCGCTTTGAAGGGATTTCTGCTGAGCGTTTTATGGACGTTATGCGTACAAACGTACTCAGTTGTTTTTTATGTTCACAACAAGCCATTAAACGTATGTCGTATCGCTGTGATGGTCGTGGCGGTGCAATCATTAATATTTCCTCAAAAGCCGCTCAAACAGGTTCTCCTAACGAGTATGTGGACTATGCCGCCTCAAAGGGCGCTATGGATTCAATGACTCGAGGTTTAGCCATGGAAGTGGCGGCAGAAGGCATACGTGTGAATGGTGTGAGGCCTGGATTAATCTATACTGAGATGCATGCAGCAGGTGGTGAAGCGGAACGAGTTGATCGTTTAAAATCGAAGATTCCGATGCAGCGTGGCGGTGAGGCGAGTGAAGTGGCGGAAGCCATAGTTTGGTTAGCATCTGAAAAGTCCTCCTTTGTGACCGGTACTTTTATTGATACATCGGGTGGCCTGTAAACTAACTGTATTTATTATTTTTTAGAATACTGATTTATTCCTCGTTATTGTGTAATCATGTTAATGGAGTTGAAGGTTGAAAGTAGTAAAAGAAGATGGTCAACAAGAAGTTGAATGCCCTAGTTGCGGCTTATCTCAAGCAACTTATAAGTTAAGGGATGTTCGCTTAGGGGAGCAAGTTAATAAAAAAGTATTGGTGGCCGTTTGCAATAGTTGTGATAAAGCGTTAAGTGTGCCGACGCAAACGACGGTTAAAATCAAATCAGATCATGATAAAACGCGCTATTCTATTGATATTCGTTTACCTGCACATTATTTAGATATTTTAACTCTTGCTTCCCACCGTATTAACCCTGCTTTGGCGGAGAGCTTTGGTAAAACACTGATTCTTTATTATTTACATGCATTAAATACGGAACGCTACCCGAGTAAAAATTTAGCGAATTTACTGCATTCAGACTTTGCTAAAGCGAAATCATCGAAGCGACTCTCCATGAAAATTAGTCGAAGCAGTTTGGATGAGATGAGATCTTTAATGGAAAATCAGGGTTTTAAAAGTAATACGGATCTATTGAAAAGCATTATTTTGAAGATTCATGATGACATTGTGCTTAAACGAATACCAAAGCACCTGGCTGAACTGCAAAACTTAGCTGCGGTTTTTGCTTAAATGTGTTTGGGGTTAAGAATCGCTTTTTCTTTGCGGTAAAAAAGCGATTCTGACGAATTAAATGGCCTTGACCCAAAAAGTGCCTACTTCCGCTTTAATGACTTCAACCCTAGTATTTTCTGGAATGAGTTCTGTACTTTTTAACTTCCACATAATACCTGAATATTTATATTCGGGAGTAGATGTATCAGAAATTTCCTCTATCGTGGTTAGTTGAATGCCTGTAAAGTCACTTTTTATTGTTTTGGTCTCGGTGTTGTCTTGCATCTTTTTCAACGGCTTCCATAAAACAAGCGCTAGGAAGATACAAGCCAAAGCATTTGATAGCAAAATACTACTAAAGGTGACGGGCAATATATCTGCCAGCATTAACCCCCCTGTAATAATAAATGACAAGCCAAGAAAAAATAAAACAAAAGTACTAAAGCCTAAGACGAGAACTTCGACAATGAGCAGTACGATGCCAAGGGCTATCATACTATGAGCGATATTATTGGAGATAAAATCAAACATTTTAATGTGCTTTATTCAGGGAGTTAATGATAGTTGTTGCTTGAGCAATAATAGAGTTTGCATCTGTTGCACCATCAGGTAATAGAACAATACTCGATTCTTTGGCGATAGCATGTTTAGCGGCAATGGCCTTGGTGGCTAAATCGAGTTGGATGGCCTTTTGACCTTCTTCAGTAGACGCTGATTTACCAACCACATCTAGAGCTTCCGCTTGCGCAACAGCTATGGCGGTGATGGCTTCAGCTTCTCCTTTTGCTTGTAATACCTGCTCTTGTCGTTCCGCTTCTGCGGCCAGTACTCGTGCTTGTTTTTCACCTTCGGCAATATTGATTGCGGCTTGTCTTTCTCCTTCTGATTCCAGAATTTTAGCACGACGTTCCCGCTCAGCTTTCATTTGGGATTCCATTGCATTCATGATGGAGTTAGGTGGAACGATGTCTTTAATTTCATAACGCAAAACAGCCACACCCCATGATTCGGCCGCTTCATTAATTGAAGAGACGATTTGTGTATTTAACGCATCTCTTTCTTCGAAGGTTTTATCCAGGTCAATTTTACCTATTTCGGAACGCATTGTAGTTTGCGCTAATTGAGTCACTGCAAAGACGTAATCTTCTACTCCATAGGTGGCTTTATAAGGGTCTAAAACTCGAAAATATAAAACACCATCAACCGTTAAAGAAATATTATCTTTAGTGATTGCCGCTTGGCTCGGAATATCAAACGCCTGCTCTTTTAAGGAACGATCTGCGGAAACTTTATCAATAAAAGGAATGATGAAGTTGATACCGGCTTCTTTCGTTGAATGAAATTTCCCAAAACGTTCTATGACCCATGCTCTGTTTTGCGGTACAAATTTAATCGATGATTTTAAAAGTAAGATAATAAAAAGAAACAGTACAAACTGCCAAGTCACAACGAGACTCAGTAAAATATCCATTTTTTTCCCTTTCAATTGATGTTATTAAACGTAATGCTTTTGAGTTTAGTATGCGTAGGTGCACTTATCATGAGTTAAATTGTATATTAGTTTAAGATATGCGCATATTAAAAGAGATGCTAGGGATATTCTCTATTAGGGTCAAGTGAATAGGAGAGTCAGATGTTAGCGAAGGTGTTTAAATTTCCAATTGCTCTGGTGGTATTAATCTGTCTGTGCATGATAGGTTTCAACCTTGTTGGTATTCATTATCAAATGGTTCTACCTTTCTATAAGAGTGTTTCTACTGTGCTCTTTGGATTGGGAGTGTCTATTATTTTAGTCGCTGGTTATGCCTTTAAAAAAGCGAATACAACCGTCAATCCAGCGACTCCAGAAGCCGCTTCAGTTTTAGTGACTAATGGCCTCTTTGCTGTTTCCAGAAACCCTATGTACATAGGTTTTTTCTTATTTATTAGTGCCTTTTGGATTATTTCTGGGAATCTAATTAATGGTTTTTTCTTACCTTTGTTTATCTTGCTTGCCAACCGTTGGTATATCATTCCTGAAGAAAACGCCTTAGAACACGTATTTAAAGCGTCTTTTTTGTCTTATAAGTCTAAGGTAAGGCGTTGGCTATAAAGCGCTTAAATATGAGCGTTAATTATATTTATCCCAAAGAGGAGAGCAACTTATGACTGAACTAGCGCTTGAGTGTCGCTGTGGAAAAGTAAAGGGGCGAGTTCATAGTGTCAACTTAAAGCAAGGTAATCACTTGGTGTGTTATTGCCAAAGTTGTCAAAATTTTGCTAACTATTTGCAGTCAGACGTATTAAATGAGTTTGGAGGCAGTGATATTTTTCAAATAGCTCCAGCCTTTATCTCCATTGACTTGGGGGTAGATCAACTCAAGTCTTTAAAATTAACTGACAAAGGCGTATGTCGTTGGTATACCGATTGTTGTAAGACCCCCATTGGTAATACCGCGGGTGCTAAAATACCAATGGTCGGTATTCTTCGCTCTTTTATTGCTAAGGATCAGGATATTAATGCAAAAATAGGTCCTATTATGGGAAATGTGTATGTAAAAAATCTTGATTCTCCATTACCTCAGAGTATGAGTGCTCCCTTATCTGAGAAACGTCTTATTTTTCGAATGATTAGAAAAATATTACTGTGGAAAATATTAGCGAAAGGAACGCCAAACCCTTTTATGAATTCACAGGGTAAACCCATTGTAAAGCCTCATAAAATTTGAGTCTTCTCATCGATCTGTAAAAAGGAACACATTATGCAAATTCGACATTTTGTTGAGAGTGATAGGAAAGACGTCATTACTCTGTGGAAGGCATGCGATCTAGTGAAACCTCAAAATGACCCTAACAAAGATATTGATAGGAAATTAAAGGTCGATCCTGAGCTATTTTTAGTAGGGATGGAAGATGGGGAACTCGTTGCTTCCGTTATGGGGGGATACGAAGGTCATCGTGGCTGGGTTAATTACCTAGCAGTAAGTCCAGAAGCTCAACGAAAAGGATATGGTAAACAAATTATGGTGGCTGTTGAGGAGAGTATTAAGCAAAAAGGTAGCCCTAAAATAAACTTACAAGTTCGCTCAAGTAATCATAAGGTACTCGCCTTTTATCGGGCTATTGGCTATGTAATAGAGGATGTTGTGAGTTTTGGAAAGCGGCTTGAGCAGGATAGTTAACTTAATTTCTTATTGCGTATCTTTATCATAAAGAGGACATCCCATGGTGATATTATCCGGCAGTGAAGAGGAGAAAGTTCGCTTAGAACACGAAGCCGCAAAGTTATTTATGCGTTGCTATGAGCATGATACCGGGAAGGAAATTCGCCACATTTGGCATAATAGGCCTATTCGTCCGGATGTATCTTGTGAGTTTGAAGGTCATCGTTTAGATTTAGAAATCGCGCATTTATATGGTAGCGAAGCGGAAGCTATGATGATATTGGGAAGAGAGCTAACGGATAATACCCGAGAATCCTTAAAGGAATTGGAACGTATCCCTGCGGATGACCGATTATTAAGTGCCCTTAATCGTATCTTGAATAACAAAGCAAAAAAACGCTACCAAAGTGAGCGCGTTTGGTTAGTGATTCGAAATGCCCATCCAGCATGGACATCGGATCAAATTGTTGCTTTGCAGCATTATATTGATGTACCTGATAACCATCCTTTTGAACAAATATGGATTGTCGGTGATATGACCGCCGCATCAGGTATTGTCAGGTTGTCACATAACACCCTAGCTTGAAACGAGAGTCTAGGTTATTTCGACTAATCCTCAGCCCATTCCTGCATGATGTTAATAAACTTGTCTAGCACATCAGATAAACACGTTACTAAGTTAGGGTCAAAATGCTTTCCGCTTTGGGAGTAGATATAGTCGGTCGCTTCCTCAACGGTCCATGCTCGTTTATAAGGACGTACCGTTGTTAATGCGTCAAATACGTCGGCGATAGCAACAATGCGACCTTCAAGAGGAATATCTTCTTTAGCTAAACCGTAGGGGTAGCCTGTGCCATCCCATTTTTCATGGTGGCTAATGGCAATAGATTTCGCTAAAGCAATTAACCCAGAATCTGATTCTCCAAGAATTTCTTCACCAATTTTTGGGTGTTGCTTCATCACCGCAAACTCTTCTTCGGTGAGTTTGCCTGGCTTGAGTAAGATATGGTCGGGTATACCAATCTTACCAATATCATGCATTGGTGCGGCATTGTGTATTTTATCTGCTTGAAATTCGGATAAACCATATTGTAGTGCCAGTTCCTTTGCATAGAGACTCATGCGAATAACGTGCTGTCCGGTCTCGTTATCTTTATATTCTGAGGCTTTTCCTAATCGTTGAATCACCTGTAAACGAGTACGCTTTAATTCATCGGCTTGAACTAACGATAAGTGTGTTTTAACACGCGCTTTTACTAGGGCAGGAGCAACGGGTTTAGTTATGTAATCAACGGCACCGAGTTCAAAGCCTTTTTCTTCATCTGACTCTTCATTAAGTGCAGATACAAAAATAATCGGGATGTGTTTTGTTTTGACGGATTGTTTTAAGTGAGTACAGACATCATAGCCCGTCATCTCAGGCATCATAACGTCTAATAAAATTAAATTAGGCTTTTCAAGCTCAACAACGCGCAACGCTTCAATCCCATTTTTTGCAAAAAACAAACGGTATTGATCGTTTAAAATATGCCTTAGAACACGCAGATTGATTGGCTCATCATCCACAATGAGTATTTTGGGCGTGTCATCAGGAATATGTGATGAAGATGAGAGTGATGAGTTAAACATAATGCTCTTTTATTTCTTGGAGTTTGTGTGCTGCCGCCCCAAATTCAAAGTCATTAAGAGCATTTATTATCATACTTACATTGGTCGTTTGGTTTGGTGGGGCAGAGTTAGCTAATTTGTTTAATAATTGATCATCATACTCATTATGGGCAATTAATTCTAATAGCATTTTGACCGTTTGGATAAACTCCTCATTATTTTCTTGATTAACAACCGCTTGAGTTTCTATTGCCTGCACTTGCTTATTATATAAATTTGTTTTGATCGTTAGCTGTTTTAATTGATCTACTATTTGCTTGTAAGTTTCTTCTAAGGCGTCGAACTCTTGTATTTTACAAAGCATTTCCAGCTTTGAAAATGAATACATTAAAGAGGGTAACGCTAGGTTACCTGAAACACCTTTAAACGTATGGGCGGTATGCATCACATGAGGCCAGTCAGGACTCTTTTCTGAAACGTAGTCTTTTAAAGAAAGAATAGTACTTGATTGGTTTTTGATAAACCCAGTTAGTTCTGCGTAATAACGTTCCTGGCTTCCCCAAAGAGCAACCCCTTTCTCTTCATTGACAGACTCATTATAGTTGTTTTGACTGATGTCAGATGTCTCTTCTTTGACATAGCTTATGCCTAAAACATCGGCTATTTCATATTTTAATAGTGTGAAATCGATAGGTTTATGGCTGAAACCATCCATACCTGCAGCATTTGCTTCAGCTTTATCTTTTGCTAACACACCGGCGGTAAGGGCAATAATTGGAATATATTCGAGGTCATCGTTGATTTCTATTTGGCGTCTTGTTTTCGCGGTTGTAAGACCATCCATAATAGGCATTTGTATATCCATAAGGACGATATTAGGGTGAGATTGTTGCATTTGAACTAAGGCTTCTTCGCCGTTTGATGCGGTAATCACGGAATGACCATCACGCTCTAACAATATACGAAGGAGATCTATGTTTTGTTGTATATCATCGACCACGAGTATTTTTAGCGTTGGTAGCTGAATTGTGAATTTTTTATCTAAAGAAACCGTTTTTTCGGATACTTTGAGAGGAATGCGAATAGTAAATTCTGTGCCTATGTTTAATTCACTTTCTACTTCGATTGTTCCTCCCATAAGTTCGACTAACTGTTTACTTATCGTTGTCCCTAAACCGGTACCACCAAACTTGCGATTCATAGAGGCGTCAGCTTGAGTGAAAGCGTCAAAGATGCGGTTAACTTGCTCTTCCGTCATTCCTATTCCCGAATCTCGAATAGTAAAAATAATTTCTTCTTCAGAAGTATGAACATGTACACTTAATAGAACTTCGCCTTTATCAGTAAACTTAATCGCATTGCCGATAATATTGGTTAATATTTGCCTGATGCGATCTGGTGCTCCCCAGTAAAAGGGGGCTAAGTTCTTGTCCACTATGAGTTCAAGTTTTAAGCCTTTATTGTGAGCCTGTAGCCATAAAGTAGAAATAACAGTGTCTATCTCTTCAATAAGGGAAAAGGTTTTCCACTCTAGCTCCATTTTACCTTTATCAAGTTTGGCGCTGTCCAAGACATCATTCAGTAAATGCAATAGAGATTTAGCGGATTTATTGATGGTTTGTAGATATTCATTCTGCTTGGCTACACTCACTTCATCTTCAAGTAAAAAGTCACTAAACCCAATAATAGCATTCATGGGTGTACGAATTTCATGGCTCATGTTTGCTAGAAAAGCGGCACGGGATGCTGCCGCTTGTTCTGCTTGTTCTTTGGAAAAACGAAGTTCTTGCTCCATGAGTTTTCGTTCCGAAATGTCCATGATAAAACCATCGATATAGATATCATTAGACGTGTCTTTTTCGGCTTTTCTACCATGCTCAAGTAGCCATCGAGTATCACCATCTTTGGTGATAATACGATATTCTGCATAATAGCTTGTTTCATTTTTGCGGATTTTTTTCAGAAAGCAATCGGCATCATCAGGGTGTAATAAATCAATAAACTTATGCCGGAACTTAGAGGATAAAAATTCATCAACGGCATAGCCAGTGACTTTTTCAACAGCATCACTGATAAAAATCATTTGATTATTACGAGTGTTTTTACAGCGAAATACGATACCGGGAATATTACTGACCAGGGATCGGAACTTTTCTTCATTTTCTTGCAGCTCTGACTGCATTTTTGTGCGTTCACTAATATTAGATAAGAATGCTACGTATGTGTCTTCATCGTGAATGACCACATGACTAATCACTAAACGTATATCGATGCGTTCACCATTCTTATGAACTGCCACTACGTCTTGTTCTTTACTGAGAGTAAAACGAGTCTCTTGAGTTAAAGGGGTGAGCAGAGAGTCGTCTTCGTTCTTAATAAAGTAGTCAGGCAGGATGTGATGAATGTTTTTTGTTAAAAACTCGTCTTTGGACCAACCAAATAAAGAGCTCATTACTTGATTGGTATTTAAAATAATGCCGTTAGCGTTAACTGTCATAACGCCATCAATTGACGTGTTGGTAATGGCTTTTAAATAGCTTTCACTCGCTTTAGCCGCTTGAGAAATATCTTGATAGCGAAACATCATGTTCATCATGCTAACAAAGCCAATAATGACGGATGTAATAACGGCAATCCCTAACCCTAAGAATAAAGAGACATTGTGATCTGGTGGTATTAGTTCCATTTCAGCTGGAATGGTAAAGCGAGCAGCATACATACCTATGTAATGCATACCTGAAATAGCGACGCCCATCACAATACTGGCAATGATCATCGAATGAGTGGGAGTGAAACTGTGATGACTAAATTGCTCTAATCCAAAGCGAATCCATAAAGACAGCATGGCTAAAATAACGGCAACTAGGACAGAAATACAGAAAACAGTCAGGTCATAATGAAGAGTCATCATCATTTCCATGGCGGCCATACCAATATAATGCATAGATCCAATGCCAGAGCCAACCAAAATACCACCAATTAACAGGGTGTGAAAACGAATTCTACTTTCCATTAAAATATTAAGAGTGATCCATGAGGACAGCATTGCAGGTAAGAAGGAGAGAATGGTTATGAAAGGATCATAGTGGACATGGGTGCCAAGTTGAAACGCAAGCATGCCAATAAAATGCATAGACCAGACGCCAATACCTAGTGCAAGACTTCCAGAAAATAATAAAAAATGGCGTCGTTTTGAAGATTTACTGCGTTCTGCAAGATGCGCTACGTTGAAGCCAACAAAAGAGGCGAAAATTGAGATAATAATTGAGATAATGACCATAAAAGGATCAAGTGTGCCGTATACAAATTGGTTGGCATTTTGTGGGATTGCAAAGAGTGCACTGACGCTATCTATCATTATGATCCTATTGTTACCGTTTATTATATCTAGACATATAATCGACGATTATAAACAAAGCTTGAGTGAATGTTTACGTTTGATAGTGTTTTAAGGAATTTAGTATGAAAAAAATAGTATTACTTGCGGGGATGTGGCTATCAAGTGATGTTATAGCAGATAGGCTGGAAACGCCTTCCTATAGAATACAAATTGAACGCTTTTGTGATGAAGGTGAGGTAACGTGTAATAAAGTGCGTTACTACGGTGTTTCCAAGCGGTCTGGTCATACTCTTTTTCTGATGGGAGAAAGTATGCATTCACTTTGTAAAGATGGTATTACTCCATGCCGCTTCCTAGGCTACCATTTTATGTATGAAACGTTTGAATATTTTGTATACGAGTCAGGCCTTTTTTTAGTAAAAGAAAAAGATCAAATAAAGGTAGAAGAGCAAGGTGAATGGCATTAGGGTCAGACCTCTCATTCATCCGTTCTTTAATTAATCATCCTGACCTTAAGATTACATCCTGCTATCAATAGCAGGTGAGCCTACTTCTACAATTAAATTTTCTACCGCCAAATCCCCCACCCTCAATATCCTCCTAGGCCCAATAAGTTGATTTAAGACGCTTCTTTTTTATTTTTATTGATCTTCGTGAATAAAATATATTGATATTCATCAGTGGGTTAAGTAGATATTATCAAATATGGAATACTAAGTCCTATATTTGAATTTACTGAAGGTGTTATCTTTCCTAAGATCTTAGCTCAGGAGATCGTTATGACATCAGAACCAGTAAGAAAAATAATAAAAATAATTGAGCTTTTTGCTATGAGTGATAAATCAGAAACTCTGGCGAGTATATCCAGAAAGAGTGGTATACCGATGGCAACGGCTTCTCGAATTGTTAATACTTTAGAGAAAGAAGGTTATTTATATCGAGCAAAAGATAAGTCTTTTATTCGTAATTTCTCATTGCATAAGAAGATGAACTTATCAGAAGGGTACTTGAGTATATTAGAGCAAGTCCTTGAAGATGTCGCTGAAAAATCAGAACAATCCTGTGAAGCCATATTTATTGAAAATAATCAGCTTTATTGGCTATCAAAAAAAGAATCTCTGAATGTGGCTTTTCGACTTAAGGCCCATGCGGGTTTTAGGCGTCCATTGTATGAATTGGATTCTCCCTCTCGCTTAAGCTTATCCGCTATGGGATGGGATCATGTGTGTAAGCAATTTGATGTGGATTCCTTTTTTTCATCAGGGCTTAGTCGCACCAATATTTCCAAAAGTGCTTTAAAAGAACAGCTTCAAAGCACTCCTATCACAGATGTTATTTATGACCTTGAAGGTAATGCACGAGGTATCAGGCGCTTTTCCAAAGCTATTTTTGATAAAAATGGCAATTTTGTACATTTATTGTGCATTGCTGAAGCAGCCATCTCAAAACAAGACATCAAATCTCATATTGATAAAAATAAAAAATTCTCAACCAAGCGGTTCAACAGCTTACCGCTTTCCTACATAGCGAGTAGATAAGAAATGAAAAAACAGCCCAATATCCTCTTTATCATGGCCGACGATCATGCCTCTAAGGCAATAAGCAGCTATGGGTATGGAATAAATCAGACGCCTAATATTGACCGAATCGGTTCAGAAGGAATGCGTTTCAACCATTGTTACGTAACAAACTCCATCTGTACCCCTAGCCGTGCAAGCATTCTTTGCGGTACTTACAATCATGTAAATGGAGTGATGACCTTAGAGAGTAAAATTAATAAGCACATTCCTAATGTCGCGAAACATTTGCAAACAGGCGGTTATCAAACGGCGATGATTGGTAAGTGGCATTTAGGTGAAGGCGCAGATCATGAGCCATCCGGTTTTGATTTTTGGTCTGTACTCCCGGGACAAGGTGAGTATTTTGATCCAGAAATGATCGAAATGGGAGAGCATATTCAAGTCCCTGGTTATGCGACAGAGGTGATTACAGAAAAATCGCTTGATTGGCTTAAAGAAACCGACTCAGATAAACCCTTCTTTTTAATGTGTCATCATAAAGCGCCGCATCGCTCTTGGGAGCCACATCCTAAATATCGTAATAGCTATACAGAAGACATTAAAGTTCCTGAAACCTTTTCTGATGATTATAAAAACCGAGCCAAAGCGGCAAAAGCGGCAAAAATGCGAGTTGATGGAGACATTACTTATTTTGACCTAGGGCTTGTACAGCCTGAAGGAGGAACCTCAGTTGGTGAAATTGCTGTTGCTCACTCAAAAGATCGTAAAATACCGACTCCAGAAAATTTAGCTGACTTTAAATTAATTGATAAAGACACGGGTGAAGTATTCACCTTTGAAAGTCATGAAGACATCGCGCATTTTAAATACCAACGCTACATTAAGCGCTATGTTCGTACGATTGCGTCCGTAGATGAGAGTGTCGGTAAATTACTGGATTATCTGGATGAAACGGGTCAGGCCGATAATACCATTGTGATTTATACCTCTGACCAAGGGTTCTTTTTAGGAGAGCATGGCTGGTTTGATAAGCGCTTTATGTATGAAGAGTCTTTTCAAATGCCTTTCCTTATTCGATATCCAGACGGCATCACTCCAAATACGATCTGTGATGACATTATTTCGAATGTCGACTTTGCACCGACCTTTTTAGATTACGCCAATCTACCTGTGCCAAATTATATGCAGGGGACGAGTGTACGCCCTTTATTAGAAGAGAAGACTCCAGATGATTGGCAAGACGTAGCCTACCATCGCTATTGGATGCACAGCGATGAGCATCACAATGCGTACGCACATTATGGCATTCGTAATAAACGTTACAAACTGATTTATTGGTATAACGAAGGGTGTGACCTTCCTGGAACGCAACCTGGAGGCGAAGAAAAAGAGTGGGAGTTATTCGATTGTGATGAAGATCCACTGGAGTTATTTAATTGTTATAACGATCCGAAATACAAAGAAATTGTACGTGAGTTAACACTTACTCTTGAAACGAAAATGCTGCAAATTGGTGACATACCAAAACACAATACCAACGAGATTCTAGCTCTATTGTAATTCTATGGGGATGTAAGCCTCACTTAAAACGTCTATTAAAAAAATAAAAGGACAGTAATATGAAACGTACACAATTAGTTAAAGTATTAACAACGGGTTTATTAATTGGATCTTCTGCAATGACATTTTCCGCTGATTACGATTTCACTATCGCCACCACGACTCCTGTAAACTCTCCCTGGGGGAAAACGCTATCGAGCTTTCAAGGTTTGGTGAGCGAGTATACAAATGAACAAGTTAATATTAATGCGAGCTTTGGCGGAGCCCTTGGTAACGATACACAATTACTGCAAAAGGCTCAGCTAGGCTCAACCGTGCAGGGGGCTCAATCATCGGGCGCTAATCTAGGGTCTGTCGTTCATGCATTTAAAGCATTTGATGTCCCTTATATTATTAACAGTGTTGAAACGAGTACTAAACTTTTCTATCCCAATGGGTCCCTTGGCGGTGCGGCGGTAGATGAGTTGCAATCCTTGATGGCAAAGAAAAACCTTCGCTTACTTTACGTTATGCCATTTGAGTTCCGAGGTATATTAACGACGGAGAAAGAAGTTCGTACTCCTGCTGATATGCAAGGGTTAAAAATTCGTGTTACTCCAAGTGAGGTGGAGCGTAATATGATCACTGAGTTAGGATCAGGTGCAACAACGCTGGGCATTTCCGAAGTATACACGGCGCTGCAAACGGGCACTGTTGATGGGTTGGCTATTCCGCCAATTACAGCGGTTGCTTTTGGTCTTCATGAGGTAGCAGGTAATATTAATCTATTAAACTTCCAACCTCATGGTTCCTTTATGACAGTGAATGCGAGAGCATGGAATAAAATGCCTGCCGATCTGCAAGAAAAGGTTCAAAAAGCCGCAGATGAAGCGGTTCTAGAGAACGCTCATGTTTTCCGTTCTGAGTTAACAACAGCATTGTCTAAATTCAAATCCCAAGGTGTTGGTGTTATAACGCCGTCAGAAGAAGAGCAAGCTGAGTTCGCTGCTATTATTCAAGGGCCTGCTACCAAGATTGCAACCAAAGGCTTTAATAGCGATGAAACACACTTTTTCGAAACATTAAAAAGCACATTGGATAATATCTAAAAACATAGGGCAGGATCTTTCCTGCCCCTTTTTAAAGTTGAATTTAATATGCTAAAGCTAATCAAAATAATGGATAAATACTTCGAGGAATTCTTGTGTAGCATCATGATTGGCTATATTGCTATATCTTTGAATATTGAAGTATTTAATCGTTACTTTCTTAATTCCCCTTCTGCATACACGGATGAAATTGCTCGTACCTTAATGATTATGTTGATCTTTCTTGGCGTGCCTTGGGCCGTAAAGTTAAACAAGCATGTTGTCATTGATCTTATACCGACATCGGAAAAGTGGCGCTCTAGACGAGTGTATATAGAACTTATTTCTCACCTTATCTTTATTGTATTCAGTATTTTATTTGCTTTGGCGTCTTATCGAGCGGCCGAATTTCATCATATGCTAGGATCCGTTACTGAGGGGCTAGGTCTTCCTTATTGGCTACTTCTTGGGACCCTGCCTGGGGTGTTTGTACTGACTGTTTTCCGTCTTTTGCAACGTATCTATGTTTTGTTAAAAAATAGAAATGTTGCCACTCCTCAGGAGCCATTGAATGTCTAGTTTAGAAATTACATTGATAGTGTGCTCGTTTTTCCTGTTTATCGCTTTTCAGGTGCCTGTTGCCATTGCTTTAGGTTCGACCTTGTTCGTTGCTTTTTACTCAATGGGGTTTGATACGATTGAATTAGCTTTAGACGCCTATCAATCTTTAGATAGCTTTCCATTATTAGCGATTCCAATGTTTATTTTAGCAGGAACATTGATGGCTACCGGTGGTGTAGCTCAGCGAATATTGGATATGGCTGATGAATTTGTCGGTCATTTACCCGGTGGTCTAGCGATCGTTACTATTTTTGCCTCTTTACTGTTTGGTGGTCTCTCTGGTTCGGCTCCAGCCACTGTTGCCGCTATTGGTACGATAACCATCCCTGCGATGATCAAACAAGGTTACAATAAGGGGTTTGCCGCGGGATTAACGGCGTGCTCTGGTGTCATCGCTATATTGGTACCGCCTTCAAACCCTATGATTATCTATGCTCTGGCTCAGCCAGGAACCTCTGTCTCTTCTATGTTTTTGAGTGGTTTATTGCCAGGTTTTTTACTTGCCCTTGGTATTGCCATTCCCGCTTATTGGGTATCAAAGAAGAACAATTGGGGCGGCAGTCGAGAGGCTGGTACCTGGAAAAGTCGTTGTAAAGCCATATTCGATGCTAAATGGGCGATTCTGACGCCAGTGATTATTTTAGGGGGCATTTACTCAGGAGCATTTACCCCTACTGAATCGGCGGCGGTTGCTTCTCTCTATGCCTTTATTATAGGTGTGTTTGTCCATAGAGAAATTAAACTGCATAACGTTGCGAGCATTTTTTCTCAGTCCGCTATTATGTCCGTAGTGGCGATGTTTTTGATTCCTTTTGCGGTTGTTTTAGGGAAATTATTATCGTCACAACAAGTACCTGAATTGATTACAGCGTCTATGTCCGGTTTTATGGATGGTAAGGTCATCACCATATTAATGGTCATTCTCTTGTTGCTGTTTGTAGGGTGTTTTATGGACACCTTAGCGTCGATTATTGTCTTAACGCCTCTGCTGTACCCCATGTTGAGTCAATACGGCATCAGTCAGTATCATTTTGGTATTATTTTGATTGTGTGCTTAGGTCTAGGGTTTGTGACTCCCCCTTAGGTGGCAATTTATTTATAGCAAATCAAATCAGTAAAACCTCGGTCCAGCAAGTCTTTGTCGGTGCTTTACCTACCCTTGGCGGTATGCTGGTGGCGGCGTTATTGATTGCTTTTATTCCCCAAATATCAGAAGTGTTTCTATGATCGCTACTCTTAAGTGAGGTGAATAAAAAACGGATATCGGTCGGTGTAGGGTTTTCCAGCAGTAACAGAAGGCAATGAAAAGGACATGATTGCTTGATGTGAACCTGAAACCATCAGATACATAAACGCTGTGATAAACCATAAAGACCGGAGTATACGATTGTTTTTATTCGGATGGATGCGCCTTAGATAATGGCCTTCTGTCCGTTTTTTATTTTGCTATGTGTCACTATATTTCCGATTGCTCCTGCCTATACTGTTACTAACACTTTATCGCATTGTCTGTTTAGTAATAGGAGATAAGAATGAAAACAATAGGCCTGATTGGTGGTATGAGTTGGGAGTCAACGGCGAGTTATTATCGTTTAATGAATCAAGGGGTAAGGTCGAGATTAGGTGGCTTACATTCCGCTAGAATCTGTCTCTACAGCGTTGATTTTGCTGAAATCGAAGTGTTGCAACGTACTCATAAGTGGCAGGAGGCCGCGGCTATTTTAATGGATGCGGCAGGTCGCTTAGAATCGGCGGGAGCAGATTATCTTCTTATTTGTACTAATACCATGCATAAGGTGTTTGCAGAGGTGCAAGCGTCCATCACCATTCCTGTTGTACACATTGTTGACGCTACAGCGAAGCAATTAAAGCAAGATGGCATTACTAAAGTTGGTTTGTTGGGTACGCGTTTTACGATGGAAGACGCCTTTTATAAGGACAGAATGCAACAAGATCATGGTATTGATGTACTGGTGCCGGACCAAACTCAAAGAGACTTAATACATGAGATTATTTATCAAGAACTGTGCTTAGGTGAGATAAAAGACACTTCCCGTGAACAGTATTTAAATGTCATTCAAAGTTTGTATGCTCAAGGTGCTGAAGCGATTATTTTAGGTTGCACAGAAATTGCGTTATTGGTACAGCCTCAGCACACGACCATTCCGCTTTACGATACTACAGCTATACATGCTAACGATGCGGTAGACATGGCTCTAGAGTAATAAATGAAGTGACCAGACTGTTATATATCCGCTTGTATGAGTAAGGTGCTCACGTTACTATTTTAGAAAATAATTTTTGTCTTTAATATACAAAACGCCCTCCGAATTGGACGATTACAAAAGGAAACCGTATGGATATTCTGCAAGGCTTATTAATCATTACGACCATACATTTGCTGGCGGCTATGTCTCCTGGGCCGGATTTTCTCTTAGCGTCCCAGCAGACACTCGTGAATGGGAAAAAGGCAGGGCTTTTGGTGAGCTTAGGCATCACTCTAGGGCTATCTATTCACATTCTATATTCTGGACTTGGATTAGCGGCGGTGATTGCTAATTCTGTGACGGCGTTATGGATTATAAAAATTCTGGGTGGTAGTTACTTATTGTACTTGGGCTGGAAGGGGATTCGTTCAACAGCTACTCAGGGAAACTTAGAAAATAAGAATGTGAAGAAACATTCTAATATGAAGAATATAGGTATTGGTTTTTTATGTAACGCCCTTAACCCAAAAGCGCCTATTTATTTTGTGTCACTTTTTACTGTGGTGTTATCACCGGATATTTCTTTATTTGAGTTGTCGATTTACGCTGTTTGGATGATGGTAATTCAAATGAGTTGGTTTTCTGTTGTGGTGCTTTTACTTTCTTCCCCACCAGTATATCGTCGCTTTAAGTCGGTGTCTCACTGGGTTGACCGAGTGATGGGCGCGGCTATGATTGGTTTAGGTTTAAAAGTGATTTTAACTCGCTAATCATTTAATTATTATGTTCAGTGTCGCTGTGCAAAGGGAAAGGCCGTAGGCACCTATTTTAGAGGGTAAAGTTATGCCGCATGTGCGTGTGAGAGGGTTGTCTTTTGAAGCGTTAGAGTCCATCGCAGAAGAATTAGTGGAGTCATTAGCCGTAATTACCGATACGCCGAACTCGCATTTTACATTGGAATACCAGGCGGTAAGCTATATTCTAGCGGGAGGCGCTTCCCCAGCGTATCCTTTTTTTGAAGTTATCTGGTTTAACCGTGGTAATGATGTAAAAGCTCAGGTAGCCGCCTGTATTGATGACCTGGTGCGGCCTTTAATTTTAACGGGGCAAGATATCACAGTGATGTTTCATGATACTAAAGGTGGGGATTATTTTGAGAATGGCGAACACTTTTGAAATGCAGTGGTCAGAAACGCCCGTCATTAGATAAAAAAACGGCTTTCCATTTTTGGTTAGCCGTTTTTTTTAGATCTTTCGTTTTGTAAATCTTATTAGCCTTTTTGGAAGTCGTATACACTGCCAAGCTGCATGATTTTTGTCAGTTCATCCAGTGCGGTACGGCTTTCCATTAATAGTTGAGGATCAGCTAAATCTTTTTCTATTAAACGATCTCTATAGTGCTTATCTACCCATTGATTTAGTGTAGCGTATAAAGCATCATTCATTAAGCAATGAGGGTTGACCGCTGCGTGTTCAGCTTCCGTTAGGACAACTCTTAAACGTAAGCATGCAGGGCCACCACCGTTGCTCATGCTTTGTTTTAAGTCATACACTTTGACTTGATTAATAGGGCCTTGACCTGCAACTAGGCTATTCAAGTATTCCCATACCGCAGGAATATTTTGACATTCACCAGGCACGACGATTGTCATATCATTGGCGTTACGGCTTAATAACTGACTATTGAATAGGTAGGATTTTACACACTCTTCCACAGACACTAATTGACTTGGCACTTCAATAAAGTGGAACGTTTCTGGGTTGTCACCCCATGCGGTCATAATGTCTTTTTGCATTTTTTCTGTATCAAGGAAGGCTTCTTGATGATAGAAATGAGCATTACGATTACCAACAGCGATTACGTCATTATGGAAAACACCAGCATCAATTACGGCTGGATTCTGTTGCGCATAAACCACTTTCTCATCCGTTAATCCATGCATACGGGCAACCGCTTGAGAGGCTTCTAAAGTGTGTCTTGCTGGAAAACGGCTTGGTTTAGGTACGGACGAATCAAAAGCTGCCATACCATAAACAAAAAACTCAATACCTTGTTGGCCGTATTCTGCACTGAAACGAGTATGGTTTGCAGCACCTTCGTCACCAAAGTGATCAACACTTGGTAAGGCTTGGTGATGAGCAAAATGTTCTGCGTTATTAAATGTTGCCGCTAAAATTGCCCCTGTTGTTTCGTGTTCAATGGAACGGTGAAACTTATTCACTAGGTTTGCGGGAGTAAAGTGAACCCGACCGTCGTGAGTGTCAGCACTTGGAGAAACCGTCGCCGCATTGGCTGTCCACATACAAGAAGCGGAACTGGCTGCAGCTAAAATTTTAGGTGCATGCTTGGATGCTTGTTGTAGTACTTGAGCGTCCGAACCAGAAAATCCTAAACGACGCAAACTAGGAATATGAGGACGTTCATGAGGTGCAAGCACCCCTTGGATAAATCCCATATCGGCCAAGGCTTTCATTTTGGTCAGACCTTGCTTTGCCGCTTCTTTTGGATTAGATGGCTGATCCACATTATTCAATGAGGCGACGTTGCCGAATGACAAACCGCTGTAATTGTGTGTTGGGCCAACTAAGCCATCAAAATTTGCTTCATTTGCCTTATTCATTAGAACCTCTGAAATCGATAAAGGGCAACTGAACGGTTTTTACCTTGTTCAGTTGCTAGATGGAAAGCATTAAACTGTAGTATGGAGTAGGCTCTATCTTATAAAGTAAGGCCTGGTACTAATTTATCTGGAACTGAAAGTGCTTCAACTTCAATACTTGCCACTGGGTAGGCACAGTAATCAGCGGCATAATACGCACTTGATCTGTGGTTACCACTCGCGCCGGTTCCACCAAATGGTGCCGCACTGGAGGCACCGGTTGTTTGTCGGTTCCAGTTAATAATCCCCGCACGGCTATTACGGAAAAACCAATCATATTCCGTTGCATCATCTGAAAGAATGCCCGCAGATAAACCAAAACGTGTGTTATTGGCGATGGTCATGGCTTCATCCATTGAAGAGTAACGAATAACCGTGAGTAAAGGACCAAAATGTTCGTTATCAGGTAGTGAAGACAGAATGTCTGTTGCATCAACTATCCCTGGAGTGACAAAACCGCTATCACTGGGACCACGGCTCATTGGATAAAGAGAATGTGCACCCAGTTTGATTAAGTTGTTATAGGCTTGTAGTAAACCGTCTGCGGCTTGAGAAGACACAACAGGGCCCATAAATGGCTGTTCCGCGGCATCGAAACGATCGATATTAAGTTTGCTGGTGGTTTCCAATAATTTTGCTATTACAGCATCACCATGAGCGCCTGTAGGTACTAGCAAACGGCGTGCACAAGTACAGCGTTGACCGGCAGAAATAAAGGCAGACTGAATAATCTCATGTACGGTGGCATCAATATTTTCAGTCTTTTCAGATACAAGAAGAGGGTTATTGCCACCCATTTCAAGAGCGAGTATTTTCCCAGGATGACCAGCAAAGTCTTTATGCAATATGTGACCAACTTGAGGGCTACCTGTAAAGAATAAACCATCAATACCATCATGATTAGCAAGGGCAACGCCTGTGTCTCTTTCCCCTTGAACCATGTTTAGCACACCTTTTGGAAGGCCTGCCTGTTCCCACAGCTGAAGTACAAAGTCAGATGTTGCCGGTGCTTGTTCACTTGGCTTGAGTACAATGGTGTTGCCGGCAATTAATGCAGGCACAATGTGGCCATTAGGCAAATGGCCAGGGAAATTATAAGGACCAAACACAGCGACAACACCGTGAGGCTTATGACGTAAGCGAGCCGTTGCGCCAGGCATAGGTGTAGTTTTTTCACCAGTACGCTCATTATAAGCTTGTTTTGAAATGGCTACTTTTCCGACCATTGCGGCGGCTTCCGTGCGTGTTTCCCAAATCGGCTTACCCGTTTCACGACTGATAGTGTGTGCGATTTTTTCGCTATTTTCTTTTACTAGTTCAGCAAAGCGATCAATGATAACGAGGCGATCAGCTAAATCCATATTAGCCCAATTAGAAAAAGCACCACGAGCTGCTTGAATAGCCATGTCAACTTGTTCTGCGCTGGCACTGTTGCTTTCCCAAACCAAAGACGCATCGGAAGGGTCAATGGAACGGCTAAGTTTACCTTGACCTTGTACCCATTCACCGTTGATGTAATGAGCCTGTTTCACGTTAGTTAATAAAGTAGTTGTCATTTGATTGCTTCCTTAATGAGTAAACGTTGAGCGTTAGCGACGAGATGACAATTCGACAATACGAACTGTGTCTTTGTTGTTAATGCAAAGGTGATCAGCTTCTTCTTGAGAAAGCATGATAGAGCTGCCTGGAGCACTGGTACGTTGAATAAGAATACAGCGGAATTCAGCCAGTTTGGTGTTAGAAACCATGTAGTATTCACCGTCATTTAGACTTTTGGGTTGTCCTATATTAGCAATGGCTAAACGGCTGTTGCGAACAGCACGAATGTCTTGCACTCGAGCTTCAATGGTTGGCCCGCCATCAAAAATGTCTACATAATTTTCGTATCTGAACCCTTCTTGTTCTAAAAGGCGCAAAGCAGGCGCAGTTTTATCATGGACTTTTCCTAGAACCTCTTTGGCTTCATCTGTTAATAGAGAAACGTAAACAGGGTTGTTAGGCATTAGCTCGGCGATAAATTGCTTGCCCCCTAACGAGGTCATTTCATCTGCTTTTTTGAAATCAATAGAGAAAAAGTGACGACCTAAACTTTCCCATAGAGGAGAGCGGCCATTCTCATCACAAACGCCTCTCATTTCAGCAAACACTTTTTCAGTGAAGCGTTCAGGGAATTGGGCTAAAAACATAAAGCGGCATTTTGATAACAATTGACCGTTTTTAGAATGACGGTAGCCTTCGTCTAAAAATAAGGTACAAAGTTCACTGAAGCCTGTGTAGTCATTATTTAGAACAAGCGTTGGCATAATGTTATGCACACCGAGTTCTCTGGAAGAATGCACTAGGTTACCTAAGTGATAACTGTAGAAAGGTTCGTCTAAACCTACTGTGCCTAGTAATCCACTGGTGCCTACAATTTCGCCTGTTTCAGTATCTTCTAAGACAAGTAAATAACTTTCGTCTGCAGGTTGACTGATATCTTCTTTTGCAAAAGATTGAACCGATGCTTCAATTTTTTTAGACAATATTTTGTTGTCTGGTATTAAAGAGGTGAAGCCCACCCCTGTTTTCTCGGCCAGCTTGTGTAAAGATTCCAATTCATCTTTTTGTATTGGTCGAACAATCATCATAATCTTAAGTCTCTTAAATGAATAAAATAAAGCGCAAGTGCTTGTGGCATTGCATCATTTTATAAAGATATCCATTGGGTTTCTTCACCTTCGTGGAGCTGAAGCCGCTGTCTAGTTGCTGTCTCTATCGTTAATTGATAGTGGTTTTCATAGGCTGGGGCTACAGTGGCACGAAAGTCACCGAGTCTCCCTGTGGCAATTAAATGCATTGGTGCATTGGTTAACCCTTCTTCGATTGTAGTAGTGCCATTTTTACTGTTCGCGACTGTGTGTATATCTTGGAGCCGAGACTCTACTGTCGGACCAGCGTCGAAAATATCGATGTAATTACGGAATTGGAAACCTTCTTCTAAAAGAATATCCGCACTATTTCCTGACTCTTCGTGTACAACACCGATAACGTCCTGCGCTTCTTTAGGTAAGGTCGGAACATAAATTGGATATCTTGGCATAAGGTCGGCAATAAAATTTTTATTACTGACGCCTGAAAGATAGTCGGCTTTTTGAAAATCCATAGAAAAGAAATGTTTGCCTAAGGAATCCCAAAATGGGGAAAAACCATGGCGATCACTTTCACCTCTAAGTTCAACAAAAATACGCTTCGTAAATCGCTCTTTATGTCTTGCCATGAAGAGTAATCTCGCTCTAGAGAGTAAGGACATAGCGATGTGATTTTGGTGCGCTTGATCGACGACTAAGGCCATCATGCGACTGGTTCCGTTGTAATCGTGACAGAGAAACAGGGCTGAAATTCGATTATGAATTTGCATTTGCGGTGAAGCATGTACTACTTCATCGATGCGATAACTATAAAAAGGGGTGTCTGTGCCGACCATTGCTTCTATGCCACATGCACCTACAATAGCATCACGACTGGTATCAATAAGCACGAAGCTATATGACTCTTCACCAGGTTGATCTATATTGGCTAGCATAGATCGCTTGGATGAGGCTATGCGATCATTCAAGCGATCTCGGTTTGCTGGAAAATTCGTAAAACCAATCCCGGCTTGTTGAGCGAGTCGTTCTAATGCGGGGAGGTCGGAGAAATCAACGGGTCTTACTAGATACATGATGAATCTCCTATTTAAGGTCTGAGTGTTTTCTTGATATGCGATACTAGGCTTAACGCCTATACTGGCTGAAGAAAATGTTTGGTATCGCATTGTTGTAATCTATAAAACGTATTATTCAGTAATATTGAAAATGAAAATAGATGTTAACTTTCAAATTTGCGACAAAATATTCTGAATAATGATCAAAAAAGTCAAAAATTCAAAAGAAGAATGCTATGGGAACTATCAAGTCAGGTTTATATCGTCATTTTAAAGGGATGGAGTATTTAGTTGAAAGTGCGGCTAGGCACAGTGAAAGTATGGAGGAGTTTGTTGTTTATCGTGCTTTATACGGTGAATGTGGATTATGGGTGCGCCCGTTAAATATGTTTAAAGAGAATGTTGTGGTGGGTGGAGAAGAGATACCTCGTTTTCAACGAATAGGTACCTTAGAGGAAGCAAAAGAAAAGCTTGCTCGTCTTTTAGATGAAAGAATATCAGAATAAGGTAGGCAAGCTGTTCAAATGGTTAACGAGAGCATTAATTGCAAATGATTAATATACCCTTTGAGATTATTGCGGAGGTGTGATCCAAGGCGTCTCTCTCATTAATTGAATTACTTTTTCTCTAAACCAACGATGGGATAAGTCGTTATTGTTTCTCTCATGCCAGCATATTTGAATTGGGTGATTGTCTTCGTGTGGCTCAATACCATGTAGCTCTTTAGGGAAAGGGAAAATTTTCACAGGGTAAAAATTGCTTTTTTCACACATTACCTCTTGAAATAATTCTCCTATTGAGCGAGACACAATAAAAGCCATCCCTCGTTTTACGGCTTTCATCGCGACCATTAAGCTTTCTGTTTCTAAACTTGGCTCCAAATCATAGCCTTGCTGCTGTAACGTTTGTAACGTCTGGTGAAAGTAGTAATTGTTGTTACTCTGCTTTATGTGGTGAGTCACAAATTTATGGCTAACAAGCTCTTTTAAGGAAATACTGTCATTATCAAATAAGGGGTGCATGCTACTAAGGACAATACAACCTTCAGCATAACCAATAAGTTTATTGCGAATATGTCCTGGTGTAGTGGATAGAGGGTTGATGCCAATATCGATGGTTCCGTTAAGCAAGCCTTCAACGCTGTTTTCATTCCAAGTACTGATAGACAATCGCACATCTGGCGCTTCATGGTGAAGGTAATCTAATAAAGGTTCAATAAAGCTTTCAAGGTCGCTGTCACTAACGGCCAATCTAAAACGTCGATTTAATTGGCTCACATCTAGTGAGACAGGCGCCATCAATTCGGTTAATGACCTTAAAATAGGTCTAACTTGCTTATGAAGTTCCGTCGCACGGGCTGTTGGGCTAAGTCCATAGGCCTGACGAGTAAATAAAGCATCATTAAATAACTCTCGCAATCTTTGTAAGCTCTTACTTAGGGCTGGTTGAGTAAGGTCCAAGCGTTCAGCGGCTCTTGAGACACTGCCTTCTTCCATAATAGTAACAAAGGCGACTAAGAGTTTAATGTCGAGTTTTGATATCTCTTCTATACGCATGTTTTTCTCGTATTAATAAAATGGAATAGCAGGGTGCTGTGTGGACACTCTGCTATTCGTCTTACTTAAGCTATGATAAGAAATCTTTCTGAGGTCGGTACTTTACTCGGAACAAAAGTGAGTAAAATACAGGGACGGCAATTAACGTTAGTATGGTTGCGAAACCCAATCCAAAGGAAATCACCACAGCCATGCCTTCAAAGAATGCATCAGATAGTAAGGGAATCATTCCTAGAATAGTTGTGATTGCCGCCATACATACCGGTCTTACACGACTGACGGCAGAATGGAACACGGCTTCGTAAGTTTCCGTACCTAGGTCTAGCTCATAGTTGATTTGATCCGCGAGCACAATCCCGTTTTTCACTATCATCCCTGATAAGCTCAAGAAGCCAAGTAGTGACATAAAGCCAAATGCGGTATTCATCGCTAACAAGCCAAAAGAGACACCAATCAGAGCTAAGGGTACGCAGAACCAAATGACCAGAGGTACTCTAACCGAGTTAAATAGGAGTATGGAGATGATGAACATGAACAAATAACCCATAGGCAAAGCCTTAAAAATATTGGCTTGCGCATCGGTGCTGCTTTCATACTCTCCACCCCACTCTAGGCTGTAGCCTTGAGGTAGCTCTAATGCTTCAATGTCACCACGAACGCGTCCGAAAACCGCCATCGCCGTTTCATCGCCCAGAATGTTTGGATCGGCCATGATAGTGATGGTTCGTTTACGATCCAGGCGTTCAATTACCGGGTCTTCCCACACAACATCAAAGCCAGAAACAACACTAGACAGCGAAACATAAGAGCCAGAGGCTGGGCTGTAAATTTGCAGGTCACGGATTTGATCGATGGATCGACGTTCATTTTCTGGTGCTATCTGGACGATTGGTAAAAGGTCTGTACCAGAGCGGTAGGTACCTATACGTGAGCCAGTGAAGTTCGTTAGCATTACGTTGTCTAGGTCGGTTTTGCTAATACCTAAGCGACGTGCTTGAGCATCATCAAGAATTGGACGTAAGACTTTAACACGTTGACGCCAATCGTCTTTTATATTTTCTAGACCGCCATCCTTATGGTAAATGTCTTGAATAATCGCACTGTATTGGCGTAGTACTTCTGGATCTGGTCCGCTAATACGTGCTTCCAGTTTCGCTCCGCCAGCTGGGCCTAACTGTAACCTTTGCAGTTTGACATCAAGGCCAGGGAAGTTCTCTTGCATTTTATAATACAAGTCTTCAATTAAGCTTGGGATCACTTCAGAACTCGTTGCACGGATAATAAACTGAGCATAGCTTGAGTTTTGCTGTTCCGCATTGTAAGTCAACATGAAGCGTGGCGCACCTTGACCTGTTGTTGAAGTAACAAACTCAATTCTGTCATCGTTACTTAATACTTCAGCTTCGATTTGTTTTACGGTTTTATAGGTAGCATCAATATGACTTCCTTCTGGAAGCTGAATATCTAGATACACCATTGGCGTTGTGGATGGTGGGAAGAAGGCTTGTTTTACAAACTGGAACGCCCATCCTGCCGTCACTAAGGTGGCGATTAACAAGAGCACAGTGACCCAGCGAAAGCGCATGGCTTTATCGAGTAACCACTTGTAGCCAGTAAACAAGAAACCGGCATAAGGGTCTTTTAGTTCGGCGTCACTATCTGCATTTTTGATGGATTCTTTAAAGAATAAATCGCAAAAGAAAGGCGTTAATGTAATCGCTGTGATCCAACTTAAGAAAAGTGAAATGAGCAATACATAGAAAAGTGAACCAACAAACTCGCCTACCGCATCTGGAGACAAACCGATTGGTGCAAAAGCGGTAATCGCAATGATGGTTGCGCCTAGAAGAGGCCATTTTGTTTGTTTAACCACCGAACTGGCGGCTTCAATTTTACTCATCCCTCGTTGTAGACCAATTAATATACCTTCAGTCACCACGATGGCGTTATCAACAAGCATCCCCAGAGCAATAATCAGACCACCGAGAGAGATTCGTTGTAAGTTGATGGAAAAATAATCCATCACAATGAAAGTGCCAAGAATGGTTAACAGCAAGACTAAACCAATAAGGATACCGGATTTGATCCCCATAAAGACTAATAATACTAAAACCACGATGCCCACGGCCGCGAACAAATTTAACAAGAAATTCGAGACGGAGTTGTTTACTTCCTTAGACTGGAAATAAACCGGATCCATACTAATGCCTATGGGTTGCTGATATTCAAGTTCGGCAATACGCTGTTCTAATGATTTACCAATATCAACCACGTTAACGCCGGAAGAAAAAGACACACCTAATAAGAGTGAGTTTTTACCGTTATAGTTAATCAAGTGTGTTTGAGGGTCTTGGTATTCTCTTTTGATCGTCGCAATATCGCTTAGACGAATCAGGTTGCCAGAAATAGGAGTGCCAACAATGAGGTTTTCTAATTCTGAAATATCTTTAAATTCACCGGTAGGGCTAATACGTATGTATTCACTTCCTACGGTGACATTTCCCGCATTTGACACGTTATTTTGGTTAGATAAAAGGTCTTTTAATTGGTTCGGGGAGATTCCCATATTGGCAAGTTTAGAGCGAGAAATTTCAATAGAAACTTGTTCTGCTTGCTCACCCGCAACAGAAACTCGACTAACACCATCTACGAGTACTAATTCACGTTTTACATAATCGACGTAATTTTTTAAGTCTTTGTAAGGGTAGCCTTCTCCATGCACCGCTAACATGACACCGTATACATCGCCAAAATCATCGACAACAATTGGTGCTTGAACACCTGTCGGGAATGTTGGTGTAATATCACGGATTTTTTTCCGCATCTCATCCCAAATTTGTTTCAGTTGTTGAGCTCGATAAGTCTCTTTAATGGTGACTTGAATGAGAGAGTAGCCCGCCTTAGTGGTTGATTTAATTTTATCAACATAGGTCAGATTTTGAAGCTCTGTTTCTATTTTGTAGGTAACTTCTTCCTCTACTTGTTCTGGAGACGCACCCGGATAGTAAGTAATTACTAGAGCGTCTTTGATAGTAAATTCAGGGTCTTCTAATTGACCAAGATTGGTAAAGGCAATAGCACCACCAATTAAAAGGATGAGGATAATCATCCAACTGGTGACTTTGCGTTCTATAAAGTAGGCTGCAATATTCACTTAAATGCCTCTCTCTCTTGTCCAAGGACGTACAGGAATGTCTTTATTTAAGCTGTGGACTCCTGCAGAAACAATGCGATCTCCATCTTTTAGGCCATCAATGACTTCAATGGTGTCTTCTTGTAGGGCTCCAATGGTAATGGTACGGCTTTCAACTCGGTTGGTTTCAGGATTAAATACCCACACCATACGGTTGGCTTCACCTGATGGTGTATGCGCTTCTAATACCGCTTCAACAGGCACTAGAATGTTTTTCTCTGCGCCTAATAGCTCACCGATATTTATATCGATACTGGCTGTCATTCCTGGCAATAATGTGATGGATTTATCGTTGCTCGCTTGTAGGCTTAAAGTCACATCATAAGCTTTCGTGGTGTCATCTGGTGTTGTGTTATGTTTTTTGTATTTACCTATTAGAACATTGGAAGGCGCGGCATCAATTACCACACTTGGCTTATAAGCAATTTCATGGCTTTGGATATTAATAATGAGCTTTTCCGGAACTTGGAAAACAACATCTAGCTGATTGATGTTTTGAATATGAATTAATGCTTGAGTCGCATTAACATATTGGAAATTTTCAGTAGAGACGGTGGAGATGACACCATCAAATGGTGCTGTCAGTTGGGTATACGAAAGTTGGTTTTTTGCTTGAGTTAAGGCATTTTCAGCTTGGTCTAAGCTGGCCTTAGCTTCATCATATTGAGCTTGAGTGGTGGCGTTTTGTTTATAAACGGATTGAACTCGATTAAAAGTGGCTTTCGCTAAACGATAGTTTGCTTCAGCTAGGTCAACTTTAAGTTGAAAGTCTTTAGGGTCTAATTGAGCTAACAATTCCCCTTTTTTAACCTTCTTACCTGCGATGGCATTAAGCGTTTGTAGTTGTCCACCTACGCGAAAAGCCAAGTCGGCTTCTTGGCTTGCTTTTAACTCTCCCGGAAAACGTCTGATATCTACTGCATTTTGTGTGTTTATCGTGAAGAGCTTCACTGGGCGAATAATATCTGGTTTGGTTTCAACAACCGTTTCATCTTCGCTTGAGCATGCGCTTAACAATAGGATGGCGGACAGCACCGCGCCAATCACCATCGAGTTTTTGATAGAGCTTTTCATTAAATTCTCCGTGAGAATGTACAGTAGTTACGAATAACTCTATTTTATATCTGTTTGGATTAGATATGAATTTCTAATTGTATATGCATGTTATGAATTTTTTTTATATCTTGATGGTTTTTTAGTGAAATAAGGAAATATCTTGTAAAAAAGTAGATGTTTTAGGAGGAGACATTGCTGTTGATAAGCAATAAGATTATTCATAGTTTAAAACGTTTCTACGGAAGAGATTGATGAGGATGAAACAACTCAATGTGCACAGCGTGATGGCTTTTATTTTGTGGGGAGGGTGCGCTTTATTTTTAGCTGGATGCAGTCATCAAATTACATCGCCTTCACATATCAAGTTTGTAAATGAACAGTTGTCATTTGTTGTAGAGGGCAATACGGCTTATGTTTCTGGCGTATTGGGCCATGAATCAAAGCAAGAGCTAAGCCGCTTTATACAGAAGAACCCGAATATATCAACCTTGGCTTTAGTGGATATTCAAGGCTCTTTAGATCAGCAAGCGACTATGGAAACCGCGCGCCTCATTCGACGTTTAAAATTGGATACTGTAATAGTTAGAACCGGTTATGTCGTCTCTGGGGGCGTTGATTTATTTCTAGGGGGCGTGAATAGAACCATTGAATCTGGTGCCGGGGTTGGTGTTCATTCATGGTTAGACATGTATGGTGTAGATCCACAAGAGTTGAACATGGCTGACCCAATTCATGCGACCTATGTTAATTTCTATCTTGAAATGGGGATTCCAGAGCGTTTTTATTGGTTTTCATTGGACGCATCTCCCCCAGAGAGAGTGTATTTTTTATCGCCCGAGGAAATATACGACTTTAACTTAGTGACTTTCTAAAATATGCACGGGCCGGTACAGGAGTAGGGATATGGAACAAATAGAACTGTTTCTGGTAGAAAGCCCTTGTCGTGGTATTTGTGAAAACAGTGCTAAAGGTTTTTGTAAAGGGTGTTTACGCAGTCGTGAAGAACGCTTTCAGTGGTTTAATTTATCCAATACCGAAAAAAGAAAAGTACTACAGACCTGCAAACAGCGCTGGCAACGCTTGTTGAGAGCAAGGCAAGAGCGTTTGGAAACCATGGATGAATCCCGTCATTTACCCTATGGTATGACGGATGAGAACAATCAAAGTTTGTTTGACGATATTGAATAAACAAACTTTGATTGGCTAAGCTTTATAAAGTCAGAAGCCTTAATTTTCAAAAATAGCGTCAAGCGCCTGAGATAATCTTTCAACGCCTATTACCGTCATTCCAGGAATGGCTTTTTTAGGGACGTTCCCTTTCGGTACTACCGCTTTAGTAAATCCATGTTTTGCGGCTTCACTGATTCTTTCTTGGCCAGATGGGACAGGACGAATTTCCCCTGATAAGCCTACTTCTCCTAAAACGACCAGTTCGTCAGATAGGGCTCTTTCTCTAAAGCTAGAGACCACCGCTGCGATGGCAGCCAAATCACCGCTGGTTTCAAGAACGCGTACGCCACCAACGACATTTAGATATACGTCTTGGTCGGATGTGAGTAATCCTCCATGTTTATGCAATACGGCTAGCAACATAGCCAAACGGTTGTGGTCAAAACCCACGGTGACGCGTTTAGGATTGCTAAAAGCAGAATCATCGACTAAGGCTTGCAGCTCGACCAGTAGTGGGCGAGTTCCTTCCCATACCACCATGACCAAACTGCCTGCAGCAGGATGTTTGCTGCGGTTAAGGAAAATGGAACTGGGGTTTTTCACTTCTTTGAGACCTGTTTCCAACATCGCAAACACCCCTAATTCATTGACGGCGCCAAAACGATTCTTCATGCCCCGAAGTGTTCTGAAACGAGAGTCTTCAGAGCCTTCTAATAATACCGAGCAATCGACCATGTGCTCTAGAACTTTTGGACCGGCAAGTGTTCCATCTTTGGTAACGTGGCCGACAAGTAAGACCGCAGTTTGTGTTTGCTTGGCAAAACGCGTTAGTACTGCCGCGCTCTCACGTACTTGAGAGACACTACCTGGAGCTGACTCAACGCCATCAAGGTGCATCACTTGAATGGAGTCGATGACGATGATCTTAGGTTTAAGTTCTTGGGCAACATCTAGGATACGTTCGACATTGGTCTCCGATAGCATCTTTAGATTTTGTGTTGGTAGACCTAGGCGTTGGGCTCTCATGGCGACTTGTTGAAGCGATTCTTCCCCAGTAACGTAAAGCGCATTTTGCTGTTGGGCAAGTAAGCACATGGTTTGCAGTAGTAGCGTACTTTTACCTGCACCAGGGCTACCGCCAATAAGGACGACACCACCAGGAACCAAACCGCCACCAAGCACTCTGTCGAATTCGCCTGCACCAGAACTGAATCTTGGCACATCGGTTAAGTCAATATCGGACAGATTTTGAAGGCCGGTTTTGGTGCCCGCATAGCCTGCGTATTTGGTGTCTTGAGAAACGGCTACCCGTGCGGAGGTTTTATTGCTGCTTACCTTAAATTCACTTAATGAGTTCCAAGCTCCGCAAGCATTACATTGCCCTTGCCATTTTGAATAATCTGATCCACATTCGTTACATACGAACGCGATTTTAGCCTTAGCCATGATGATCTCTTCACTATGTTATGAGTGGATGAAGTCTTAATTTAGCTTGAATGGATTGAACACGACATGGACATACTACAAGCTCGTCGCTCAATGGTTTCAAAAAGCATAATTGAAACGCAATTGAGCGGGTGAGGCAATATCAAAAAGTAAGGATTGACCTTATCTTAATGGGAATAAACCGGATCAGACTTTGTTGCGAATCAGAGAATAAAGGTCATGACGGCGATCTTTTAGGTTGTTGACTGAGCCTTCACTGCGTGTCAATTTCAGTTTATCTAGATCTAAATCTGAGAACATTATCATTTCTGTGTTTGGTGTCGTCTCTGACATAACCGCATCATGGGGATACGAGAAGTCAGAAGGAGAGAATACCGCACTTTGAGCGTATTGGATGTCTAGGTTTTCAACCTGAGGTAAGTTGCCACAACTGCCGCAAATAACAACATAGCACTCATTTTCTATGGCTCTTGCTTGAGCACAACGACGAACACGGAGGTAGCCATTTTTGGTGTCTGTCCAGAAAGGGACGAAAAGAATGTCCATGTCTTGATCTGCTAAGAGTCGACCTAATTCTGGAAACTCAACATCGTAGCAAATCAAAATGCCGACCCGGCCTGCGTCCGTATCGAATACTTTTAGTTCATTTCCGCCTTCTATAATCCAATCTCGGCGTTCATGTGGTGTAATATGAATTTTTCGCTGCTCTTCTATGGTGCCATCACGACGGCATAAATAGCTAACGTTATACATGATTTCATCTTCTAATAATGGCATGGAGCCAGTTATCACATTAATGTTGTAACTTACCGCCAGCTGCGACATCTCGGTTTTAAAGCGCTCAGTAAAGCTGGCTAAAAAACGAACGGCTTCTGTTTGGTTAGATTGATCTGGGCTTAATCCCATAAGGGGGGCATTAAAGAACTCAGGGAAAACGGCAAAGTCACTTTTATAATCAGAAACGGCGTCAATAAAATATTCAACTTGCTTGAGCAGTTCATCGACACTTTCAACTTCACGCATTTGCCATTGAATCGCACCGGCACGTACCAGCGTTTTACGAGATTTAATGACCGTCGTTTCTGGCGCAAAGAAGATGTTCTTCCATTCTAATAAGGTTGCATAGCCCTGAGATTTCTCATCTTCAGGCATATACTGTTTTAACAAACGGGTGACTTGGAAATCATTGGATAGCTGAAATGACAAAATAGGATCGTAAATCTTACGTTCTTTTACCGCTTCTAAATATTCAAGAGGTGTCATTTCATCCATGTGCTCGTAGTAGCTAGGAATACGCCCACCGGCAAGAATGGCTCTTAAATTATGCTGGCGGCACAGTTCTTTACGGGCTTCATATAGGCGTCGACCTAAACGGTAGCCTCGATAATCTGGCGAAATCAGCACATCTAAACCATAGATAGCATCGCCTTTTTTATTGTTGAGAATGGTTTCTCTGTGGCCAATCAAGTCATCATAAGTGTGAGGGTTACTGAAGCGCTCATAATCCACCTGAGAAGACAGCGCCACGCCGACGATCTGCTCATGGTCAATTAAGCAAATCTGGCCTTCGGGAAAATCTTTTATGAGTTTCTCTATGGTATGAAGAGGCCAGGCCCCACCAATATCATCGTATACGCGATCCATTAATTCTTTTAACTGTGGGTAATCTTCAACAGTGATATTACGAATTTTAAGATGCAAATCTTCTAACATGAAAAGTCCTATAGATAACGATTAAGTTCAGTAACGAATACAAGATGTGAATAAGGCAATTTAACGCAGCATATAACATTACAATGGGGAACGGATAGCAATTAATAAAGGCTTATTAAAAGAAAACCCCTGCACTTAATGTAAGTGAGGGGTTGTCTTAGAGTGGCTCAGAATTTGAAAATAATTGGAATGGATTATTTCTTGCCAAACTCTGGGTATGCTTCCATACCACATTCTGAAAGGTCAACACCTTCATACTCTTCTTCGTCTGTAACACGGATTCCCATGACGGCTTTAATAACAGACCAAACTACCAAGCTTGCTAGGAATACCCAGATAAAGATAGTTAATGCACCGGCAATTTGACCGCCAAATGTTGCACCATCATTTGTGAATGGAACAGCAAGTAGACCCCAAAGACCAACCACACCGTGGACAGAGATCGCACCGACTGGATCATCAATTTTCATTTTATCTAGAGTCAGGATGGAAACAACAACAATCAGACCACCTACAGCACCAATAATCGTGGCGCCTAATGCTGTTGGTGTAGAAGGTTCAGCTGTAATGGCAACTAGACCTGCAAGCGCACCGTTCAACAACATAGTTAAATCGGCTTTATTAAACAATATACGGCCTAGAATCAATGCAGCAATTGCACCACCAGCGGCAGCGGCATTGGTATTTAAGAACACCATAGCGACAGAGTTTGCACTGGCGATATCGCCCAGTTTTAGAACAGAGCCACCGTTAAAGCCAAACCAACCCATCCATAGAATGAATGTACCTAGCGTTGCCAATGGTAAATTTGCTCCTGGGATGGCACGAACTTCACCATTTGGACCGTATTTACCTTTACGAGCACCTAGTAGAAGTACACCTGCAAGAGCGGCGGCCGCACCTGCCATATGAACGATACCTGAACCAGCGAAATCAGAGAATCCCATATCACCTAGGTTGTACATGCCAAAAACATCGTTACCACCCCAAGTCCAAGACCCTTCAAGAGGATAAATAACCGCTGTCATAACAACCGCAAACGCTAAGAATGACCACAGTTTCATACGCTCAGCAACGGCACCAGACACGATAGACATTGCGGTTGCAACAAAGACAACTTGGAAGAAAAAGTCAGAAGCGCTTGAGTAGATGGATCCACCTTCAAAGCCATCTTCACGACCGGAGAAATCCCCGAGAGTTGACGCCACATCGACTTCTTCAATACCGGATAAGAACCAAGTACCACCATACATGATGGCATAACCGCAAACGAGGTACATGATGCAAGAGATTGCAAACAAAGCCACGTTTTTAGTTAGAATTTCAGTTGTGTTTTTACCGCGAACTAAGCCTGCTTCTAGCATGGAAAAACCAGCGGCCATCCACATGACTAACGCACCACAAACTAAGAAGTAAAATGTGTCCATGGCATACTGTAAATGAAAAATTTGATCTTGCATGTTTCGCCCCCCTAAGGCTAATAAAATGGAGACCGTATCAAACGGCATCTTCACCTGTTTCACCGGTACGAATACGAACCGCTTGTTCAAGATTTACGATAAATATTTTACCGTCACCAATTTTGCCTGTGTTAGCCGCACCAGAAATGGCTTCAACAACTTGGTCAGTCATATCATCAGCAATGGCCAGTTCGATTTTTACTTTTGGTAGGAAATCTACAACGTACTCAGCGCCGCGGTATAGCTCGGTATGTCCTTTTTGGCGCCCAAATCCTTTTACTTCTGTAACGGTTATACCCTGCACTCCAATTTCTGAAAGTGCTTCCCTAACATCATCCAGTTTGAATGGTTTGATGATTGCTGTTATAAGCTTCATACTTACAGTCTCCTTAAAAGTCTGTTTCGTGTCGTCATTGTAATTCTTTGGTTCTTCTCACTATTCAAGTACTGTGCCAATAACCTGAACGCTAGGTTTGGTAAGGGGTTCAGCGTTTTTAGAGTGATTGCGATATACAGAAACATTCAGGTGCGCTTTTTTTGTGCGGCATCATGGGGAGGAATAAAGGTTGAGTGCGCTTTTTTTGTGCGTATCGATTCTAGTTGGCCATTAGTGCCTGCTATTTAGTGTGAAGTTTTAGAAAATAAGCGCAATTCTCTGTAAGGCCTGTGCTACCATTTAGTTCATATGTACTCAAACGGTGATATCCATGATTGATCAATTTATTAAACAGTTCGGCTCTGGATTAGAGCAAGCGACAAGTCAATTAAGTAAACTGCCAGCAGAAGAGATTCAGATGCAGTTGCAAGCGGTGGCAAAAACAACACTTTCTAAAATGGATTTAGTGAGTCGTGAGGAATTTGAAGTGCAAGCGGCCATGTTAGCGAAATATCGCCAACGTTTAGTTGAACTAGAAGATAAGATTAAACAATTAGAGCAAGATTAAAAAAATTGATTTTAACGGATTGTTGAGAATATAATCGATTTTAAAGGCATCCTAGGAAGGAAGCTAAAATTTGTTATATATGAAAGGACTCTATCGTGATTCATTTTTCACATGCTTTATCTTATCATTTTGATCATTACTCGTATTCACACTCATCTAGCTTAGCTAAAAAACGAGACCTTGTTTTGTTTAAAGGCGGCTGGATGTTGGTGCTTTTGTTGTTAACCGCTTGTACTAACTCGTCAAATCGTGTGAGTGTAAATACGATACCGGATGTGAATTCTGATATAGAGACGTTTACCTTAGAAAATGGGTTAGATGTTATTCTTTGGCGTGGCGGTAACCAGAACGCGGTATTTCAGTTGCTGATTCATAGTGGTAGTTTACAAGAAGAAGCGGATCAGCTTGGTTATGCGCATTTTGTTGAGCATATGGCGTTTAGTCAGGTGACTGAGAACGGTGAGCGCCCGATTCAGGATAAGTTAGCCGCGTTAGAGTTAGAATTTGGTAAACATGCTAATGCCTACACTTATTTTGACCATACTGAATATCGTTTGTTAGTGAGACAAAACGACCTTACCAAAAGCCTTCAAGCATTGGCGCTACTGACAGATTTTGCCCTCAATACAGAGTTTAATGAAGAGGAAGTCGAAAAAGAAAAACCGGTCATTATAGAAGAGTGGCGCTTAAAAAATGTTAATAACCCCTCCGTTTATCAACAAGCATTAAATGCAAAGCTAAGTGGCAGTAGATACATAAAGCGTTTTCCTATTGGTACTAAAGATAGTATTAACCATGCAACAGCGGATGCTCTTGACGCATTTTACTCCCGTCATTATCAGGCAGACAATGCGACTTTAATTATCACTGGCAATATAGACCGTAAGGCATTAAAAGCGGCCATTGTAGATAGTTTCAAAAACTGGAGGGCTTCAGGTGAAGGGAAATCCTCTCGCGTTGATTTACCAGCGATCAAAAATGAAGGGGCTGAGATTTATGCCGATGACAATATTAATGGGTATGTATTAACGCGCTCTCATACGTTTGATCAATCATTTTTCAATAGTGAATTAGGAATGATTAAACGAGACCAGATCATAGCGCTTCTGGATATTTTTAATGACAGAATTGCGCATCGCTTGCTAGAAACCCAAGGCAATGTGGAATCTATTTTTGCCAATTTAACCCTGGATCCTCTCACCTATCAATCTAATCTTAATTTTACCGCCATGAGTAATTTTGACGGGCTACCTCAAGCGAGTCAGATCATAGCAGAAGAAATGTCTAGAATAGTGAAACATGGATTGCATGGGAAAGAATGGTTTGGTTGGCGAAAAAGACGATTCAGAGACATTGAGGAGGATTTCAGATCTTCGCTTTACCTCGCTTCCGAAGCGTCAAGGTACGCCTTAAATCAAGGGCTCTTACTTGATGAGAACAGTTACATACAGTTATTAAAGGACGCCCATTTCAATACTGAATTAGTCGATTTTCAACAAGTCGCAGCTAAATACTTCACTTTGCCAAGCAAAATAGTACTGAAACACAATAAGAGGCAACCGGCTCCTTCAAAGAGCATGCTGTCAAACTATTTTTCCCGTGCAACTGATCATATTATGCCGGCTAAAGCGGTTGTAAGCGATACTCAATGGCCTTTATCAAAGGTAGCCGGAAGCATTCTGAAAAAAACAACACTGGCTAATGACATAATTGAATATCAATTAAGTAATGGATTGGTCGTACGGTTTTATGAAACGCAACAAGACTTAAACAACATTAATTTACAGTTGGTTGGTTTAGGGGGGTTAAGTGAAATGCCGGAGGATGAGGTGCTGGCAGCGCGTTTAGCGACAGCAGTAATGTCTGCGAGTGGGTTAAGAAACATGACGGGTGCAGAATTAAAAGAATGGTTAATTCAAGCCGGGATTCATTTAAATGCGCATTTCACATTTAATTCTCGTGAATTAGATATGAAATCCACTCAGGCAGACCTAGATGTGCTTTTACGACTGTTGCATTTAGCTTTAACAGAAGTAAAAGTGGACCCTAAAATGTTTACTTACGTTCAAAAGCTCAATATAGACCAATTACAGCAACTGAGTAACTCTCCCACTAACGACTTTACTTTACGGGTAGAAGAGGTGTTAACAAATAACGACCCTGCTTTTCGTCGAATGACCTCCGATGAAGTAATGCAAATCGATGAACAGAGAATGTCCAATATCTATGACACTTATTTTAAAGGAACACAAAATTATGTGCTAACCATTGTTGGTGATGTCTCTCCAGATGCATTAGAGCCATTACTGGTTAACTTTGTTGCAAATATTCCGCAAACGGCAGCCAAAAGAGGCCCTTCTAGAGATAATCCTATTGCACCAAAATCGATTACAGTTGAAGGTCGTGGATCAAATGCTGACGCAACAAGGGTTACGATTATTAAAACCTTGCCTAAACAGGCGTTTCTACATAAGCACCATCCTGATATCCATTGGATTCAACGACATTTCAATAAGGTTCTGTTTCATGAAATACGAGAAGAGCAGGGTCTTGTTTATTCAGTAAATGTGGTTGTTGACGGTGAGAGCCCTTCTTCAGTGGCTTATTCTTTGAAAGTGGCTTTTTTAACGGATCCTGCGAAAGCCAAACAGGTTGTTGATATCATTAATCAAGAACTTCTAAAAGCCTCAAAAGACGCGCCGACGCTCGCCGAACTAAATAAAACCTTAATAGAACAGCGTCAACATTATGCCCAGGATTTGAAAAATAATAATACCCTGTCTAGGCTGCTTGCCGGGGCAGAGTTTCAAGGAATACCCATAGAATATGTATTTTCTGCAGAGGACTATATTCCAGAAAAGGACATTCAATCCACGCAAGCTCTGATGGCAGAGCTGCTATCGGGGAACAGCATTGATACCACCTTTATCCTTAATCCTTAGCAATACGTAATGATTTCCGGCTAATGGTTGAGCCGTCATTTCCAACCCATTAGCCAGTCTGTTTCTTGTTTTAACGCTTGCCAATCCAAAGTAAGTTGGCGTCGACTAAAAATGGACTCTAATACACACTGAAGGACAAGATCGTTGTCATCTTTAACCAGTTTTACCACCAGAAAATGCTTTTCTTTATTTTTTGGTGATCTTGCGGTCCACTTGCTAAGGTGTAGCTTATTAGGGTTGATTCTGCGCATGACAATTTCTCGCTTCTTAGTGTACTTTTTTACAGGTTAATTGCTTTGATACGAGGGTATGTATCTATTGGTTCAATTTTTGAGTGAGAGACGTATAAAAAAACGACAGTAAGCAAAAAATATTTCAAGAAACGTGTTTTAAATAAAAATGATCAAGGAGCGATCATGAGTTTAGCAACTTTATTTTGTCGTGCCCGTGTTGGCATAGATTCCCCATTGGTGACAGTGGAAACCCATATATCAGGTGGTTTGCCAGCTCTAAACATAGTAGGACTTCCCGAAGCTGCGGTGCGTGAAGCCAAAGATCGTGTACGCAGTGCGATTCTTAATAGTCAGTTTGATTACCCTACACAACGTATTACCATTAATCTTGCCCCTGCGGACCTGCCTAAAGAAGGTGGTCGTTTTGATTTGGCGATTGCGATTAGTATTTTATACGCTTCAGGTCAATTAGGAGAGGTAGATTTAGAAAAATACGAGTTTATTGGAGAATTGTCATTAGCGGGGGCGATTAGATCTGTATCTGGGCTTCTGCCTTCTGCTGTCGCGTGTGCCAAGCAGGGACGGCAGTTGATTCTCCCTAAGGAAAATCAAGCAGAAGCCTCTCTGGTAGAAGCGGATCATTTATGCGCTCAACACTTAACCCAAGTGACGGCCTTTCTTTTAGGGTTAACTCAGCTTTCTCCTTGCCAAGCGGCAGATACGGATAATTTAAAAGCAAGCTATAAAGATATGGCGGATGTAAAAGGTCAGCCTCTGGCTAGAAGAGCTTTAGAAGTGGCCGCGGCAGGTGGACATAATCTCCTTTTTATTGGGCCTCCAGGAACTGGAAAAACGATGCTTGCGTCGAGACTGCCAAGTATTATGCCCTCTATGACAGAGTCTGAAGCATTGGCCGTAGCTTCAATTCAATCCATCTCAGGGAGAAAAATGGGGCTTGATTGGTTTTGGCAACAACGGCCATTTCGCTCTCCTCACCATAGTAGCTCTGCAGCGGCATTGGTGGGAGGAGGGTCGATTCCTAAACCTGGAGAAATCTCTCTCGCTCATTGTGGTGTGCTCTTCCTTGATGAGTTACCAGAATTTGATCGTAAAGTCTTAGAAGTGTTAAGAGAGCCATTAGAAAACGGTGAAATTCACCTCTCGAGAGCACGTAGCCAAATGACGTATCCAGCGAGGTTTCTTTTAGTCGCAGCGATGAATGCAAGCAATGAAGCGTATTCTGGTGAAGAGGATTATTATCAATCTCAAGCGACTAAAAAATACCTAAGTAAATTATCCGCTCCATTTTTAGATCGTATCGATTTGCATGTTGAAGTCCCTCCATTGCCATCAGATATTCTGGTGAATGCCCAAGAGCAAGGAGAGTCTAGTGTTGATGTAAAGAAAAGAGTAGAACAAGCCGTCGTTCGTCAAAGAGAGCGCCAAGGGTGTCAGAATGCTCAACTTTCGGGCCGGCAATTGGAGTCGATTTGCAACCTATCAGAAGAGGATAAGCGCTTTATGCAACAGGCGCTGGAAAAGCTAAAGCTGTCTGCGAGGGCTTATCATAGGGTATTAAAAGTCGCGCTAACGCTTGCGGATTTATCAAAAGAAGACAAAGTTGCCCGACATCATTTAATGGAGTCGTTAGGGTACCGTAAGATGGAGCAAAAATTGGCTAAGCTGGTTGGTTAAGTGTGCTGACTAAATTTATAGGCTAGGTTTGTGGAAGAAGCGCGAAGGTGGTGTTGAATAAATGGAGTAGGACAAAAAAGTTAAATAGACGCTATTTTGCATAGCGCCTATTATTGAGCTTATAGACATTAGTTAAATAGATTAATTAATACTGGGATGGAAATGACGGAGAAAATAGTCGTCAATAATACGGCGGTTGAGGCTTGATGTGGTATGGCTTTGTGCTCTTCCGCAATGACACCTAACACCGCTGCACAGGGCATCGATGCACCTAATGTGGCCGCTACTACCCAAGTGGAGTCGACATTCAACATGCTCATAAATACAAACACTACAAATGGCATAATAAGTAGTTTTATCGCTGAAATATATAATGCCGCCATTGGCTTTTGACTGACTTTTCTACCGAACAGTGCCGTACCAACAATAAACATAGCACACGGACCCGCTGCACTGCCTAGCCATCCAAGTCCGCTCAATAGATCATTAGGTAATTGAACCTCCAAGACAGACAACAGCAAACCTAACGCTATAGATAAAATAAGAGGGTTTAACAAAGAGCGTTTTAGGGCTTTAAGTGGAGTGGATTGGCTGTTTTCTGATGTATTGGTAAGTTGCAATAAAAAGGTCGCGAGAGGCAGCAGAATTAATAAGTCCAATGTCAGCATTAGGGCGAGAGGCACAGAAACCCATTCACCTACCGTGGTGGTGAGTACTGGAATAGCAAGGAACCCGATATTGCCATAAACACCGCCTAATCCCAGCATAATACTGTTTTTCTTATTTTTCTCAAAAACAAGATACCCTATTGCGCCAGCTATTAAAATCACGCTTGCAAGAGATAAAAGGTAAGCAATTAAAAAAGGAATGTCGATGAGTGTTGCAAAATCGGTTGTGGACAACTTCCCTAGAAGCACGGCGGGTAACGACAAATACATCACAAAATGCGTTAAGTATTTTAGCCCCTGTGCATTGATAATGGTTTTACTTTTACAAAAGTAGCCGATCGCTACCAAGGCAAACAATGGCATGATTTTTAACAGAATATCTAGCATAGAAGGTCTTATTTGTTGTTATGAGTGATCGATGATGTTCCTTGCATTAAATAAAGAATACATTATCTAATTTTTTATTTGAAGAGAAATTTTATTTTATGATCCCATGCTCTTTTAATTTCATGGCAATTTTATTGTGAGATACGTTTAAGCGGTGAGCCAATTTTCTTGTACTAGGAAAAAGTGGATAAAGCGTCTGCAGTAATTCTTTTTCAAAAGTAGCCTGTGCACTTTGCCAATCTTGAACACCTTCGCTCGAAGTTTCTCTTATTTTTTGTGCTTCTCCAGATGAATTGAGAGCGGGTGTTTCTTCCTGATTTATAAGAGGTACGGTATTCACTGTGGGAGTGCTTTCCTGTGATCGCTGTAAATTCTGCTTGATATGGGAGTCGTTTATGACCTCTCCCGTATTTAATGCAACCACTCTAAATAAGGTATTTTGCAATTGTCTAATGTTGCCAGGCCACCTGTGATCTTGTAGTAAATTTAATGCAGCTTCAGTTATTAATGGCGTTTTTTGATTTACTTGATAAGCCGCGGTTTGAATAAAATGCTGAGTTAATAAAGGTATGTCATCCTGCCGCTCCCTCAAAGGAGGTAATGCAAGGCTTAAGACGTTGAGCCGATAATATAAATCCTCCCGAAAGCGTTTTTGCTCAATTAATGATGGCAAATCTTGATGTGTGGCACTGATGATACGAACTTTTACCGTCACCTCACGATTACCGCCCACTCGACGGAAAGTAAAATCTTGTAAGAAACGTAAAAGCTTCGCTTGTAAATACACTGACATCTCTGCGACTTCATCTAGAAATAATGTCCCTCCGTCAGCTAATTCAAATAATCCAGGTTTACCGCCTTTTTGGGCTCCAGTGAATGCGCCTGCGGCATAACCGAACAGTTCACTTTCTAACAAGTGCTCCGGAAGGGTTGCGCAGTTAATGGCTAGAAAAGCGGCTTTATTGTGTTGGCTTGATTGATGTAAAGCACGGGCAATTAATTCTTTTCCTGTTCCTGTTTCGCCATTAATAAAAACAGGCAAATCCAGCTCAGCAAAGCGGAGGGTTTGTTGTTTTAATAATTGAATTTTTTCACATTGACCAATGATGTTGTCGATACCTTGGTTTTTTTTAGATTGCAGGATTGACAGCTCTCTTCCTAAGCTCCCCATGCTTCTTAGGGTAATCACTACACCTTTAGTGAGCCCATTCGCCACGACCGGATGGATTTCGGCTAGATGAGCTTGATGGTGGAACAGTAAACTGCAGCTTGTGACTTTATCCGTTAACAGTGTTTTTACGTCTTGATCAATGAAGCGATTAATGGATTGCCCTTCAATTTTATCTGTAACATCGGCTAATAGACGTTTGGTGGCGTTATTTATGGCTAAGATAGAGCCAGATTCATCAATATCAATAATGGGGTTAGGAATGCGATCCAATAAGGTTTGGAGATGGTTTTCTCGGCTTTCAGAAGGCATCAAGTCAATTTCGTGACATCGAATAATACCCTCGATAGCTTGTAGACTTTGCTTTATATCATCAAACTTTAAAGATTCATCTTCTATATGAACGTAAGTAAAGCCGATGGTGACTTCTGTCGAACGAATGTTCCAAGCTCGTTGAGAAAAAATATGTAGAATTTCTTGGCTAATGCCAATACGGTCGTTTGATTCGATGATAATACGCATAATAAAGGCTTATTTTTATTGGGTTATACGATATTGTAATAAATTAATGACATGTAACTAAAATATTACATTTAGTTGTAGATAGCGAATTTTTACTCAATTAGGATAAATTTGTTGATATTAGCGGTTAAAATCCTACTTTCATGTTTACTATCCGATCTTTATAAAAAATAAATATTGAATACGATTGAGTCTTTTGTAATAAAAATATGACGGTTTTGTTTGTGTTTTTATCTACTTTCCCTTTTTTTATCATAACTCTATGATTTAAAAGAAAAATAAAAAATTGGCTAGTAAATTGCTCTCCTAATAATCGTTAATCATCAAATAATAATAACTCAGGCATAAGTATCATTCCTCAATAGCTCCTATTGTTTCTGAGCTAAGTGGCTAAAGCCTATGTCTAATTTGAATTAAGGATTACTACCATGGAACACAGCAAGCATATTGAGACACAAGCGATTCACGCTGGTCGTATTAACGATGAGCAATTTGGTTCTCTTGCAACACCACTTTATCAAACATCTACTTTTATGTTTGATAATGCTCAACAAGGTGCAGATCGTTTTGCTGGAGACGCTGAAGGCTACATTTACAGTCGTTTGGGTAACCCAACAACACGACAATTAGAAATGAGAGTAGCGGCATTGGAGCAAATGGAAGATGCTGCCGCCACCGCTACGGGTATGGGAGCGGTATCGGGCGCGTTATTGAGTAATTTACAATGCGGTGATCATATGATTGCTTCTAAAGCCATATATGGCTGTTCTTACGCTTTAATTAGTCATATGTTGACCCGTTTTGGTATTGAGGTGAGCTTTGTTGATATGACAGAGCCGAGTAATATTGAATCTTGTATTCAAGAGAATACCAAGCTGATTTTTTTAGAGACACCGGTTAATCCAAATTTAGTGGTTTTAGATTTAGAAGCGATTGGGACAGTTGCTAAGAAACATCACTTAATATCTGTTGTGGATAACACATTTTTAACACCGGTACTGCAACAGCCAGGGAAGTACGGTATTGATATTGTGGTTCATAGTGCAACAAAATACCTAAATGGCCATGGAGATGTTGTAGCTGGTATTATTTGCGGTACTTCAGAAATGATCAACAAGATTAAAATGACGGTGTTAAAAGACATTGGTGCAACGATGAGCCCACATGATGCTTGGTTGATTATTCGTGGTATCAAAACACTGCCTGTACGTATGGAAAGGCATTGTAAAAATGCTCAAGCGATTGCCGAATTTTTAGAGCAAAGCCCTCAAGTCGCTAAAGTGTATTACCCCGGTCTAAAAAGCCATGAAGGAAATCGCTTTATTGGTACACAAATGCAAGCGGCTGGTGGTGTGATTGCGTTTGAATTAAATACCGACCTAGCGGGTGGCGCTGAGTTTATTAACCGTATGCAACTGTTTTCAATTGCGGTAAGCCTAGGTGATGCGGAATCATTAATACAGCACCCGGCGAGTATGACTCATTCTCCATATACTCAAGAAGAACGACTGGATGCCGGTATCAGTGATAGTCTAATTCGTATTTCAGTAGGGCTTGAAAATTTTGAAGATTTGATTGCTGATTTAGAACAGTCATTAACACAAATACAGGCTTCAGATAGCGCATTATTGACCACTAAACCTCAGCAAGTGGCCTAATTTTTTTCTTTATGGGCGTTTTCTGCCAAGAAAATATGACAGTAAAATGCCCGTAACGAATCCCCAAAAATGGGCAGACCAAGAAATGTATGGTAAAAAGCTTACCAGCGAGAAGAGTGCACCACCATAAGCAAAGAAAGAGAGAATAGCGAATAACCAACTGCGTAAACTGGGATTAAATAACGCATCCGCAAAAAGATAGCCTAAAAACGCAAATACCATTCCTGATGCACCAACCACTAGGCCGTTTGCCGCGAATAACCAAACTCCCACACCTGAGCCAATCGCTCCGAGAATCATAACAAGTCGTAATTTACTGGGACCAATAGAGGTTTTCAGTAAGCTTCCTAATATCAAAATAGCAATTGAGTTTGATAACAAATGATAAAGACCAGCGTGTAAAAAGGGAGATAATAGAATGCCGACTAAACCATCGACATTTCTAGGTCGAATACCAAGGTAATTAAAATTAATACCAATAAGAAGGGTGTCTATTAGGAAAACTGCCCATATGGTAATAACAAACCAAAGTATTTCTGTAGGGACAAATCGCTTAAACATTATGGGTCTGCTTTAAAATATCTCTCAAAGCGTCTTCTTCAAGTGAAAGGACATCAATAATTGCGGCAAATAGATCCGCTGAAAACATGCCTTTGTGGGTTTTACTCCGAAGATTCTCTGGTGTCATTATTATGCCTCTTTTATTGAGTGCATCACTTAGGTCGTCATATTTAAGGCCTTTTAAGGCTAATGAAGACCGGATATAACGAGTGATAGCCAATTTATAAGGGGAAAGTGCTTGGCGGTTTTTTATACTTTGATCTTGGTTCATACTTCTGTCCATACGATGCTACTATTTGATAAGAATTTGGTTGAAATCGTATTCTTTTAAAACGTGCTGTTCATATTACCTATCCATATCAAATATGGCAACGTATATGAATTATGTTTGACATAGTTGCTTATAGTGCTATATTTGTGACTTATGTTACACGCTCATATGTTATTTTAAATAAGGAAAACAATATGTCTTGGAACAAAGATACTTTATTAACGCTGATTGAAGCTCAATCTAACTGGGTTGTAGAGTCAGAAGGTGAATGCCTAACTATTTCCAATGATGAAGGTGTTGACGTCTTTGTATATGTGGGTAATCAACAAATGATCGTTGAGACGGCGTTGTTCTCAGCCGCGAGTGTAAAAGATAAGAATACCTTAAATGAGTTGATTCTTCGTAGTCATCAACTTGTTCCTCTAACCACTATCGGTATCAATAAGATAGGTGATGATGAGTATTATGTGGCTTTCGGTGCGTTATCAACCGACAGTAAAGACAGTGTTGTATTAGAAGAAATAGAAACTCTTTTTGATAATGTGCCTGAGTTTCTGGATCTATACAGTGATTATTTGAATGTGGAGATGGCAGTATGAGTCTAAAAAAATTATGGACAGCACTTCGTGGTGCTGCAAATGAGGGTGTAGAAGCCGTCGCTGATACCCAAGCTATTCGTATCTTGGATCAAGAGATGCGCGAAGCTAAAAAAGAATTACAAGCCTGTGACGAAAGTCTGACAAGAATAATGGCTAAGCGGAAGCTGGCTCAAGGTAAAGTCGATTCTCTTAATGCGGATATCGAAACCTATACTAATCATGCCATTGCCGCCAGTGAAAAAGGTGATGATGCTCTAGCATTAGAGTGTGCAGACAAAGTAGGCGAGTTGGAAGCGACGTTAGAAACAGAGCAAAGTATTCTTGAAAGTTTTCAATCGTCTGAGAAAACACTGAAATCCAATATCTCGAAAGCGAAAACAAATGTTCGTCGTATGGAACAGCAAATTGAGCAGGTAAAGGCGACAGAGTCGGTGCAGAAAGCCCAAGTAGCGGTTTCAACTCGTCATATGGGTGCAAACAGTAAAGTGAAAACGGCGTTAAGCAGTCTTGACCGTATCAAAGAGAAACAACAACAGCGCAGTGCTGAGCTGGAAGTGGCGGAAGAGTTAGCTAATGAAGAGAACGGTTCTGATCTTGATGCTAAGTTGAAAGCGGCAGGAATTAAGCCTGGTAGCAGTCAAAAAAGTGGTAGCGATAAGTTGGCACAAATTCTGGCGGCGAAAAAAGCCAAGTAATCGGCTTTTAAAGTGTTATTAAGATGAGATAGGTTAAGATGGCTGCTTTAATAAAGTGGCCATTTTTATTTCGCTCTTAGCTGACTATCGTATATCTATTGCTGAAAGCGTTACTAACGAATTGAATCCACTCATAATATCGATAAATTAAGAACCAAAAGTAGGGATAATATGTTTTCTTCATTTTTTAATAAAAAAAAGCCGAAAGATTTAAAAGCCTCAGCGCCTACTATTATGGGACTTCGCTTGGGCGGTAGCTTCGAAATAGATTCCCTGTTGATGCGTATGATAGAAGATCAGTTGACGACGAAAGGTGCCGCATCAACCTATATTATTAAAGCCGTTGGTATCGCTGAACTGGATGGTACCTGGATGTTCCGTTTCTATACGGATGACGACGCTTTTTTACAAGTGATCTCCGAAGGTGGAAAAGCGGATGAAAATGTTGTGGATGTGAAATTATTCCACTTCTACGATACTCAAGACGTACCGAATCAATTTGTGTGGGATAATTTACTGAATAAAAAAATGGGCACGGCTCTTTACGATCTAGACGGGCAGACTTACCGCCGGGTGTGGACATCGGCCAGTGATTATCACAACCCTGTATACATACAAGAAAAAACCTACGATGATGAAGGAGAAACATCGACAACAGACCAATTTACTATGTTGTTTGAACGAGATATTGCGGATGAGAGAACGGAGTCTCTATTCTTATCGGCGGAGGAAAGTGAAGACGAAAGTGGTTTAAGTCGTTGTTTTGTTCTGAGTACAGGTATTACACTAACCCCATCTCAACTGACTATTCACGGTTAGTGTTGTTTTTTGGCATGACATTGGTAAAACAGGCGACTTAATGAGTTTGCTCGAATAAGTTGGCTACTCATGGTTTGATACATTTCTAATTTAAATAAGGATTTCCTATGGATCAGCAAGATCTTTTTTCCAGCGTAATTAATTTCAGTGTTTACTTCGGTTTGGCGTTGTTGTTTGTCATTATTTTCAAAGTGATTTATAGCTTTTTAACGCCTCATGATGAATGGAAACTGATAAAAGAAGATAAGAATACCGCGGCCGCCATTGGTTTTGGTGGTGCCATTATTGGTTTCTCTATTGCCTTGGCTGGCGCGGCCAGTAACTCGGTTTCTTTATTAGATTTTGCTATTTGGGGCGTAGTGGCATTGATTGCTCAATCTCTCGCTTTCTTTGTTGTACGCTTTATCTTTATGCCAAAAATTGTTTCTCGTATTATTGCTAATGAAGTCAGTGCCGGCATTATGCTCGCCGCAACCAGTATTTCTGTTGGTTTGCTTAACGCGGCTTGTATGGCTTATTAAGGAGTATACTGTGAAAAGAAGTAAATCCATTAATCTCGACAGTATGCGGAAGGTTAAATCAGCCTCCCCATTAATGCGTCCGCTTACCTTAGCTATTGCGTCCGTCACCTTGGCCGCGTGTGGTTCATCTGAAGAAGAAGTGCAAGTCGTTTCTTCCATTGAAGACTGTAAAGTGAGTACCACTTTGACTCAAGCTCAGTGTGAAGTCGCCTATCAGCAAGCCTTGCAAGAAGCGGAACGTACCGGGCCAAAATACAGTTCTCAAGCGGCTTGTGAAGCGGAGTTTGGCTATGATCAGTGTAATCGATCTAGTCAAGGCAGCTTCTTCACGCCGTTTATGGCGGGTTTCTTAGTAAGTAACTTATTAGACAGTGGTCGGAGCAATCGCTATAACCCAGTCTATCGCTACCCTAAAAGCGGATCATCTGATCGTATTATGACAGCCGATGGGCGCGTTATCGGTAATGCGGGCCAACGATCCTATAAAGTCGATAAATCTAATTTACAGTCTAAGCCTACCGTAACTCGTACCGTTTCTCGTGGTGGTTTTGGATCGGTAGCGTCTGCCAAATCAAGCTGGGGTGGTGGAAAAAAATCAAGTTGGGGCGGCTAACATGTTGCGTATCCCGATTGCAGAAAGGCCTGGTTGGCAAAAACGAGCACAAGAGTTCGGTTTTGAATTTCATACCATGTATGGTGAAAAGTACTGGGATGAAAGTGCCTATTATCAATTCTCTTTAGAGCAAATTGAAAGAGACATTGAATCGCCCACAGAAGAAATCCATCAGATGTGCCTGGGGGTTGTTGATAAGGTCATCAATGACGATGTATTGATGCGACGTTTTTGTTTACCAGAAGCTCAATGGGATTTTATACGTCAGTCGTGGCTCAATGGTGATCCAAGTTTGTATTCTCGCTTAGACTTTGCTTATTCTGGAAAAGGCCATGCTAAGTTATATGAGAATAATGCTGATACGCCAACCAGCATCTATGAAACCGGTTTTTGGCAATGGTTATGGTTACAGGATAATGTGGATGCGGGAGTATTATTACCGCATTCTGATCAATTTAATATTCTGCAAGAAAAGTTAGTTAATCGCTTTAAGGACATTCGATATTTAACGCCAGATAGAGTGCTGCATTTTGCTTGTTGTAAAGGCACACCAGAAGACAGAGGAACCGTACAATATTTAGAAGATTGCGCCAACGAAGCGGGTCTAAGTACGGAATTTGTGTATATAGAAGACATTGGGCGTGATGCGAAAGGTAATTTTACTGATACCAAAGATCAGATTATTCGCTTTATGTTTAAGCTTTATCCATGGGAGTTTATGTTTCAAGAGGAATTTTCCGCCCAGCTCGGGCACAATAATATCCGTTGGATTGAACCTCCTTGGAAAAGCATTCTATCGAATAAAGCCTTATTACCAATGTTGTGGAAAATGTTTCCAGACCATCCAAATTTATTGCCTGCTTTCTTTGAAGATGAGCTTCATCTTGCCTCTGGAATCGATTCTCTTGTTAAAAAGCCTATTTTCTCCCGCGAAGGGTCAAACATCTCTTTTATCGGTGATGAAAAAGGGGTTGAAGCGTCATCTGGTCCGTATGGCGAAGAAGGCTTTATTTATCAAGCGACTCATATGCTGCCTAAGTTCGGTGACAGTTATACTTTAATTGGTAGCTGGTTAGTGGACGATCAAGCGGCGGGCATCTCTATTCGAGAAGATCGAAATCCCATCACCCAAGATATGAGCCGGTTTTTGCCTCATATAATAGTTTAATATTGTTGTACTTACCCTCTCTTTAGCCTTTGCCTAATTCGGCTTAATGCAACGGGGGTAATACTGAGGTAAGAGGCGATCTGCTGTTGTGGCAGTTTATCTTTTAACTCAGGGTAATCTGTACAAAAATCAAGATAGCGCTTTTCCGCCGAGTCTTTTGCAAAGGCGCTTTCTTTTTCTTCTTTGATAATAAATATATGTTCAAGAAAGTGACAGTAGCACTCTAAGAAAGCCTTATCTTGACGCATTTGTTGGAAAAAATCGGCCCAAGAATACGATAAAACAATACTATCTTCCAAGGCTTGGATGCTGAACAGAACAGGCGTTTGACTGACCATAGCTCGTGTGGAACCGACAATTCTCGGACCTTTGGCAAAAGTTTGTGTATATTCTTTACCTTCTTTAGAAACGCTAACATAGCGAACTAATCCTGTATGTAAAAAGAAAAATCGATCAACCTTATCTCCTTGCTGGAAAAGGTAGTTACCTTTTAAAACGGAGTGAATTTCCATAGGAGTGGAGAGTCTGTCCCATTGAACCCCATCCCCCATATTATCGAAATAGTTCTGAAAACTGAGTTGTAATTGTTCCTTATCCATTGCGTTCTACCTATAGGGTGTTATCCAGCAGTATGACGGTTCAATACCTCGCATTTTAAGTGGCTAGATCCCCCTTTTCTGTAGAGGACCTATTGAGCGTGGTACTTTGTCGATCAATTAGGTACAGGGAGGTTACTAAGCAGGCTAAGCCTAGAATAAAACCAGTATTCAGTAAACTAGAAAGTTGTGATTGTGAAAATGCTGTATAGCAGGCAACCCAAACCGGTATTGTATAAGAAAACGCCAATAAACGGTTCGCTCCAACCGTATGTACTAAGCGCTGCTGTAATACAAAGGTGAAAATGGTGGTGAAAATGGTGAGATAAAGCGCATTAATCCAAAACCCTGTGGCCTCCCATCGAACATCCCCCAGCTCACCCCAAATTAAGGTAATTGGGAGCAACCAAAGAGTACCAAATAACATAATCATAAATGCCCCCGAGAATGGCTTATTACCACGTCCCCACTTTTGAACAGAAACCACATGAAATGCTAATAGAACACAGGCACCGACATACAATGCATCACCTTGATTCCATTGGAAGGATTGGATCTCCTCTAGGCTGTGCATTTGAGTACTAAAAAGCACGCCTGTTGCTCCCATTGAGCCAATGATAAAACCACTTACCTTGAGCCAAGGCGTCGAAATGTTCAGCCAAAGCTTACTAATAATGACCCCCATTAATGGTATTAAGGTGTATAAAACCGAAGTATTTAATGGTGTTGTGGTTTCCAAGGAGACAAACAGTCCAATGAAGAAACCAACAAGAGAACCGCTAATCAATAAATAGTGAAAGGCTTGTCTTGGAGAGTGGAACAAGGCTTGCAATTGTTGTCGAATATTGAGTTTCTCTCGATACCAAGTAACCATCAGAACTAAGAACATAATGATCAGTGCTAAAAAAAGCGGAATCCAGACGTCGCGATTGGGCTTGCGTAGGTCACCATATGGCCGGAAATAATGAAAGACGATGCCATTAACCAAGCCCATATTAATAAGGTCATAAATCCATTCATAATAAGGCCTTTTGAGCATTCGAATGTTCTGATAGCTTTGGGGCTAGGAAACGTTCAAATAAATGTTCAGCGATGGCGAAATCAATATTTAATAGAAAATCCCGGGTGAGTCTATTATGTAAATCATTAGGAGTAGTGACGAGTCGTGTTTCCTCTTTTCCATCAATACGTACCATAAAGGTATGGTTTTTTAAGGCGATGACACAATCGTTATTTTTGAGGCTAACGACCAAGTTGTTAACAAAGCCTGCCGCGGGAAATTTATGAGAGTAAAAGTGTCCTAATTGGCAGTCTGCGTCAGAATAATCCGCTAAATCAAAGCGATACAAGGTAAAGAAGCTCCCATCCTTCCAGATTTGTAGATCGTACTCCATGGTTGCGATTTGCATTTCTGTTGATAGAGAAACGATGCGATAAGTTTCTCCTCCTATTTTTTGTTCTTTATTGATCTCAAGCAATAATGGCGTATTTGGCCCATAACCGCCAAAGCCTGTATCGATCAAATAGGTGTTATTCTGATGATGCAATAAGGTGATTCTATGGGTTCTGGGGGCTTTTTTGTTTTGGTCTTCTTTTTGGGAAATATACAGTACCCGGGCCAGTTTTAACTCTACTTCGTAACCAAGGGCATAAAGCAACTCAAATGTGAGTTTATTGTGCTCAAAGCAATAACCTCCTAGTCCACGAGTGACAATTTTGTGGCTTAGGTCATCTGTTTCCAGAGACATGGTTTCTCCCAATACGACTGACAGACTGTTGAAGCTGTATTTTGCTATGTGTTTATTTTGTAGCTCAGACACAAAACGCAGTGATAATTCATTGGGTGTCTCGAGTTTCAGGTCGGCTAAGTAGTTTTGTAAACTAGCGGATAAGGTCATTTTGTGTACTCCTGTCACTTTTTTATAGTAAGCGTTATAAGGCAATGGTGAATAAGATAACGAGTTAATGTCGCTAGAGTAGAAGAGAAGACAAAGGAAGGAATTAACCTAGGTTAACTTTCTTAAATAAAAAATACTCGTTCAGTTTTCGGTTGAGCATATTTTGTGAATACGAGTATGATCAATGGATATTTCAATAGGTATTTTCAATATGCGAATCACAGACATAAAAACCATGGAATCCTATTATAAAGCCTTAGTGAACCGGGAAGCGGATCACGTTGGTATCTTTTATGTGGGAGTAAAAACCACCTCAGTGTTTTGCATTGCGACTTGTCGAGCCAGAAAACCTAAATTTGAAAATGTGGAGTTTTATACTGAGTTTAAAGACGCTTTGGCGGCAGGCTACCGACCTTGTAAAGTGTGCAAGCCAACAGAAAATGCGAATGAAGCACCGGAGCAAGTCCTTAAGGCCATGGAAATGGTACGAGACAATCCCAAGCAAAGAATTGCAGACTGGAAACTTCGTGAATTGGGTATTGGCCCTGAACTCGTCCGGCGCTGGTTTAACAAGCATTATGGGATGACATTTCAGGCTTACCAACGTATGTACCGCATTAATAATGCGTTTAAAGAGCTTAAGGACGGTAAAAAAACCACCGATGCTGCGTTTGATACCGGTTATGATTCATTAAGCGGCTTTGGCTATACTTATAAAAAACTTATCGGGAAGTCTCCAACAAAAAGTATGGATAATCAGATTATTTTAATCAGTCGTTTTACTACCCCTCTAGGTCCCATGTTCGTTTGTGCTACCGATGACGGGGTGTGTTTACTCGAATTCGTAGAACGAAAAATGCTGGAAACAGAGTTTAAAGATCTACAAAAGCGCCTTAATGCTACTATTGTTACCGGTGAAAATGATTTTATAAAACAAGCGAAAGAGCAAGTAGCAGAGTATTTTGATGGGACTCGAATGGAATTTGATTTGCCCTTGATTACCCCAGGGACAGAATTCCAAAACGAAGTTTGGCTATGTTTACAAGGGATACCTTATGGCGAAACTCGCTCCTATCAGCAGCAGGCTGAAAACATTGAACGACCCAAAGCGGTTCGGGCGGTGGCCTCGGCAAATGGTAATAATCGCATTGCCATTGTCATTCCTTGTCATCGAGTCATAGGTAAAGATGGATCATTGACGGGATACGCTGGCGGCTTGGAACGTAAGCGCTGGTTACTGGAGCATGAGAAAAAGCACAGTCATGCTTGACGCGAGCTATTGTTGAACTGTAGCTGAACTGTAGATGTCCTCCAAGCCATTGAATTATAAAAATAGCTCAATTGTCAGACGCGCATATTGGTCGTTCATATTGCTAAAGTGGTGTAGAATCGCTGTTTATTCTCGATTGTTTTTCTTTAGCTCCTTACCTTTGGAAACAGTATGAACGCGATACCTCCAGCTATTCAGCAACGACTAAGAACGTTAAATGAACGCCAGTTAGATGCGGTAAAACGCATTGAAGGGCCTTTGTTAGTATTAGCCGGAGCGGGCAGTGGTAAAACCAGTGTAATTACCACTAAAATCGCCTATCTCATACAAGCCTGTCATTTTAAAGCCAATTCCATCATTGCTGTTACCTTTACCAATAAGGCCGCGCGTGAAATGAAAGAACGTGTGCAAAGTATGCTAAGTAAAGCCGAAAGCCGAGGCTTGCAGATCTCTACGTTTCACACCTTAGGTTTAAATATATTACGCAAGGAATACCATAAAGCGGGACTGAAACCTGGCTTTACCTTATTTGATTCGCAAGATTCTTTGGCATTAGTGAAAGAGATTTTAGATAAGGAATTTAATCAACAAACTGACGAAGCCGCCTATTGTCAACATACGATTTCTTCTTGGAAAAATGACATGACAGCACCGAATCAAGCGGTGACGAATGCGGATACAGAAGAGCTGTTGTTAGCCGCACAAGTGTATACTCAATATCAGCGTTATCTTAAAGCTTACAACGCGGTGGATTTTGATGACCTTATCTTGATGCCAGTGCAGTTATTACAAGAACAAGCGGAACTAAAAGAGAAGTGGCAGAAAAAGGTACGTTATCTCTTAGTGGACGAGTGCCAAGACACTAATACCAGTCAATATGAGCTAATCCGTATCTTGGCTGGCTATCGAAAAAACTTCACCTTAGTAGGGGATGACGATCAATCCATTTACGCTTGGCGTGGTGCTCGTCCTGAGAATTTAGAACAGCTGCAACGGGATTATCCCAATTTAAAACTGGTTAAGCTGGAGCAAAATTATCGTTCGACAAAAACCATTCTTAAAGCCGCCAACACATTGATTGCTAATAATCCCCATGTGTATGAAAAAGCATTATGGAGCGATCTAGGGGTCGGTGATCCGATTCGAGTCATGGTCACCCGTAATGAAGAAGCGGAATCGGAACGGGTTGCGGCCGAAATTCAATCTCGGCACCTAAGGCATGACATCCCCTATAAGGACTTTGCGGTTTTGTATCGAGGAAACCATCAAGCCAGACTTCTGGAAATCAAGCTTCAAGCCTATCGTATCCCTTATAAGATTAATGGCGGCACTTCGTTTTTTGCCCGCGCTGAAATTAAAGATTTGATGAGTTATTTACGCTTATTGGTTAATACGGATGACGACAATGCATTTCTAAGAATCATCAACTTACCTCGTCGTGATATTGGTCCAGCCACTTTAGAGAAAGTGGGTAATTTAGCCACTGAGCATAACTTGAGCTTATTTGAAGCCAGTGGTCTTGCTGAATTAGAAGAGAGAGTAACCGGCAAATCCTTGCGCAGCTTACAAGAGTTTGAGCGCTGGTTACGGCATTTAAGAGAGCGGTTAAAAGGCGCTTCTCCAGTCCCTGTTATCGAACAAATGATTCATGATATTGATTACTTTGGTTGGTTACAGGAACAAGCGAGCACACCCACTGCGGCTGAGAGACGTATTGAAAATGTTCGTTTTTTACTGGATTCCATTCAGCGCATGATGGAAAGCGCTTGGGAAGAAGATCCAAATGCGGAATTGGACCAAGCAATCAGTAAGTTATTGCTGATTGATATGTTGGAACGTCAAGAGGAAGAAGAAGACGAAGACAAGGTTCAACTATTAACCTTGCATGCATCGAAGGGATTGGAATACCCGCATGTCTTCTTACTCGGCTGTGAAGAAGAGTTACTGCCTCACCGAAATAGTATAGAGAATGACGACATAGAAGAAGAACGTCGGTTAGCGTATGTTGGAATTACCCGCGCAAAACGTACCCTATGTATCACCTTAGCTTCAAAGCGTCGTCAGTATGGTCAAGAAATCGATTGCTTACCCAGTCGCTTCCTAGATGAGCTCCCTCAAGAAGACCTGCAATGGGAAGGTCGAGGGGATGAATCTGAAGCGGTTAAAAAAGAGCAAGGCAAAGCGTCTTTGTCCGCATTAAAAGCCATGCTAAATTCCTAAAAAGGGTTATGGAACTAAAAGTGAGCGCTTGCAACGTGCTTGTATTCATTCAGATCACTCTGATGACGGTTTGAATCAGGTGATCTGAATAAAGCGTGTAGTATAAGGTAAGACTATTGTTTACAGAAAACACGAGCTTGTCTTGGTGTATAAATACCAAAGGTAATTATACCTAATAGGCCATTTACAAATGTTTGCTCTGTCTGTACTTTGACGACGTTATCCGCTCCGTGACAAATTTCAGCGGCATTGATTTGTTTTTCTTGGCCAATACCGCTAATAAAAAAGGATTGTTGGTTGTCGGCACCAGTATGTGGCGCATTGCTGTTTTCAAGGTTAAATGTCTGAGTGGCACAACCAAATAATAAACTGGATGTCATGGTAATTAGTAATAACTGCTTTTTCATATTATTTCTCCAAAAAACACAATAATTGAGCAAGGTTCGATTTTTACGAAAAGATATTAGCATTAAAAAACATCACTTTTCTAATAATACTCTCACTAATGCTGTTACATTTTGAAATAGATTAATGTTCAAAAATCAGGTAGGTTTTTAGGTGGTTATATTTAAATTTAATAAAATCAATTGCTTAAATTTAAGGCTATCGACGCTAAATTCTGTTCTGCTTTATTAACTAAGATTGATTTGTTTTCAATAAGATGTTTTTTTCATAAACAAAAAAACACGTCTTTTTAAAATGAGTTAAAGGGTTATAATAATGCCCGATTATTCCCCCTTTAAAAATACTCACTAGTTAGGCCTATCGATGAACGCTTGGTATCTCATTTGTTTTCTCTCGGCATTAGCGGTGTTAATCGCTTTTACCAATCAATTTATCCTTAAAATGCAAACGACGATTGCGATAACAACGGGCTCAGTGGTGATCTCATTACTATTGATTATTGCCGTTAAAATGCTGGGCGATGAAACGGCGTTATTTATTACTCAGGTCGTATCTGATATCGACTTTAATCAGTTGTTGTTGGAAGGTATGTTGGGTTTTTTATTGTTTGCTGGCGCGTTAGAGATTGATTTAAATGCCTTAAAAAAACAAAAGTGGGAAATCACCATACTGGTGTTGTTTTCTACCTTAACATCGACCTTTATTGTTGGATTATTAAGTTATTACACCTTTCAATTATTTGGATTCCCCGTCGACTTTATTTATTGCCTCCTCTTCGGAGCGTTGATCAGCCCAACAGACCCGATTGCGGTACTCGCTATCATTAAACAGATGAATGCCCCACAAGGCATATCGATTCAAGTTGAAGGTGAATCTCTATTCAATGATGGGGTCGGTTTGGTTATTTTTACGACTATTTTTTCCGTGGCCTTTTATGGTACAGAGGCTAATTTTGAAGGTATTGCAGAGCTTTTCTTAGTTGATGCGATCGGTGGGATCCTCTTTGGTCTTGGTATTGCTGTCTTTGGGCATTTCGTAATTATTAATTGCCGAGACATGAATATTCGTTTATTGGTAACACTGACGATCCCTTCGGCTGGTTTTGCTCTAGCCAATATTTGGGGGATTTCTGGTGCTTTGGCTATGGTTACTTGTGGCATCTTAATGGGCAATATAACGCGTCCAAAAGCATCAAAAAGGAGAGGTCCAGATGGCACACGCTATGTAAAAGATTTCTGGCATGCAACTGACAGTTTCTTAAATGCACTGTTATTTTTGATCATAGGGATGCTCATTGTTACCATTCCACTGACCTGGGAAATACTTGGGTTAGGCTTACTGATGATACCGATTGTATTGATTGCTCGTTTTATCAGCGTTGGTAGCCCTTATTTAGTTTTTAAGCGTTATCGTGACTATGATAAGCATTCAGTGAAAATATTAACCTGGGGCGGTCTTCGAGGAGGATTAGCCTTAGCTATGGCGGCGGCAATCCCATCAGGCCAAATCCATATTCTGACCTATGATTTGCATGATTTAATGGTCGTCATTACTTATACCGTAGTAATTTTCTCTATTATTGTTCAAGGTCTCACTATCTCTCCTTTAATAGAAAAAAGCATCCAAGCGGCCGAGGAAAAAGCAAAACGCTAATAACGATCCTAATACTAATTCAAACACTTATAACCGCTCTTAACTTTATACGTTAGCGAAAGTTAACCGCCACAACAAGTTATAAAGATAAGGCTCATCTTCGGGTGAACCTTATCTTCTCAAAAACCTTTATCTCGTTGAAACACAATTTTTAGTCAATCGGTGTTTAAAAAACAGAGTAAAGAAATAAACACTCCCGCCCCGCTTTATTCAATTAAGATAGATAATAGGTTGGTAAGGATTTTTCTTATTATTAGAAGGCGCTTATATTATGTTATCTAAATTGTTTTCGCCCTTAAAAGCACGTTCATCTAAAAAACTTCCTGAAACTTTGCCTGAAAAAGAGTTCATTGCATTGTTTGCTCTTATGATCTCGTTAAGTGCTTTAAGTGTGGATTCAATGCTGCCAGCTTTTCCTCATATTGCTGAGTCTCTTGCGGTTGATGACTATCAAAAGACGCAATGGATAGTGTCCGTAATGATCTTTGGAATGGCGTTTGGAGAAATCTTGTTTGGGCCATTATCGGATGCGATTGGGCGCAAAAAGAGCATTCTTATCGGTGTTGGTATCTATATTGTAGGGACGTTAATTGCTGTGTTTGCTACCTCTTTGAGTGTCTTTCTGGTTGGTCGTTTTATCCAAGGCCTGGGTGTGTCTGGGCCGAAAATTGCCTCTAGAGCATTAATTAGAGACCTTTATACTGGGTCGGCAATGGCTCGAATTATGTCTTTTATCACCATGTTCTTCATTTTAGTCCCTTTGCTTGCACCTTCAATAGGACAGCTTGTCATTGAGGTGGCCAATTGGCGCTGGATTTTTACCTTGTTGATTGTTCAGGCTCTCATTGCCGCTTTATGGTTAATCATTAGACAGCCGGAAACGTTATCGATATCGAACCGTACTCCTTTAAATCGAAAGCGCCTTTTGATCGCTGCAAAAACCATTGTTATGCGTCGTGACGTCATGGCTTTAACTCTGTTGTTAGGCAGTATTTTTGCGGGGATGATGCTTTATATCAGTACCGCACAATCTATTTTTCAGGACGTCTACCAAACAGGAGATAAGTTTCCATTGTATTTTGCTATGTTGGCAGCTGGCATTGCGATAGTGAGTTTTTCTAACGGAAAAATGGTTCAGCGAGTAGGGATGTTTCGTTGTGTGTTAACGGTATTGACTGTCTTGTTTATCGCCTCTTCTAGCTTGCTTATCTGTGCGCTTTTTTATAATGGTGTTCCGCCGTTCCCTCTTTTTATGGCGCTGGGTATGGTTATGATTTCCTGTGTTGGTATGGTGTTCGGTAATGTCAACGCAATGGCTATGGAACCTTTAGGGAAAACCGCAGGTCTCGGCGCCTCTATTATTTCTTCTCTATCCAGCTTGTTCGCGATCATACTGTCGGTAGTTGTAGGGCAACTTTATCACTTCACCATCACCCCTTTTGCGGGTGGTTTTATGGTATTTTCAATGATGGCTTTAGGAATGTTATTTATTTCAAGGAAAAGTAAGAAAATACGGTGATAGGCTCTGTTTGTGCCTTCTTCGATAAATAATAAATATGATAAAAGAAGATTACGATTAATCAGAGGTATTGAGAAATGATCCAGTAATACGGTCACTTTACACGAGAGGGCTGGTGATGCTAGTTTTAATCAAAAAAATATAAACGTTCTGTTTAATTTGTAGTATGGATAATAGGAATAATTTCAGTACTCTAAAAAGAGTAGAAGGAGCATGGAATAAATGGAGCTAGCATCGTATTTTCTTTACTGGGGTAAAGCTCAAAAAAATGAGCTTGAATCTAAAGGTGATCCATACCATTTATTACCCTACCATAGCTTGGATGTAGCAGCGGTGGGAGCTAGGTTATTAGGGCCAGAAACCGAACTTGCTAAAAATATTGCCGAGTTTCTTGGTTTAGAACCGCAAGATCTCACTACATTGTTTGCTTTCTTTCTGGCATTGCATGACCTAGGGAAGTTTTCTTCCGCCTTTCAGGCTCTTTTTAAAGACGAGCTAGGCTATTTATTCGCAGCAAACCCGAACCGACAGTATGATGGTCGAGAATTTCGTCACGACCGCTTAGGGCTATATTTTTGGAATACAATAAGGGATTGTGACGAACTTTACTCTAGGGCGCTAAACATTGATGAAGAAGTAGAGTGTTCGCAAACCTTAATGGTCTTTATGAACTGCGTGCTAGGTCATCATGGTAAGCCTATAAATACAGATAACCTTAGAGCACTGACTCCTTATATAGAGCGGAAACAAAATATTTTCGCAGCAGAGCAGTTTGCTCTTGATGCGTTTCATCTTATCCAGCCTCGCCTTCCCATTGAAAAATTAGTTGATCGTGGATGGCGTCAACGACTCAAACAAGTCAGTTGGACATTAGCGGGTGTCGCGGTTTTAGCTGATTGGGTCGGATCAGATCAAACTTACTTCCATTATTGCTCTACTCCTATGGGATTAGATCAATATTGGCCTATCGCCCAACAACGCGCAAAACAAGCGTTAAACGCGACAGATTTAAGTGAACACTACGAAAAATCCCCTTTTGAATCCATTGAAAAGCACTTTGGCTTTACACCAACCCCATTACAGCAATGGGCGCAAGACGTTGAAATAGACGATAGCCCACAGCTTTTCATACTCGAAGATGTGACTGGAGCAGGAAAAACCGAAGCCGCCTTAGCCTTAACCCATAGGCTATTAGCAGCCAATGCTGCGGATGGCTTTTATTTTGGCTTACCTACCATGGCAACCTCGAACGCCATGTATAAACGCGTGTTTGACAGCTATCAAATGATGTTTAAGGCGGATGAAGTCAAGCCAAGTATTGTGCTAGCACATGGCGCAAGAGAAATGAACGAGTTGTTTCAGTCGAGTCTTTTATCTTCATCAAAAGATGATAGCGATTATTCATCAAGTGACCAAACCGCAACAGCACAGTGTAATCAATGGTTAAGTGACTCTCGTAAAAAAGCGCTGCTGGCGCCTGTTGGCGTGGGCACCATTGACCAAGCGTTACTTGCTGTTTTGCCTCGTCGTCATCAGTCATTGCGTTTATTAGGTTTGCATCGAAAAGTGCTGGTTTTTGATGAAGTTCACGCCGCCGATGAATATATGTTCGAGCTGCTAGAAAGTTTATTGTCATTGCACCTTCATCAGGGTGGCAGTGCGATATTGCTAACGGCGACGTTATCTATGGAGCAAAGGCAACGTTTGGCGCATATTTATTTGAAAGAGAGTGGTTTAAAAGAAAGCCAGTACTCCCATTTGATACCAACAAATTATCATTTCCCTCTTGCGACAAAGGTGTCCCTTACATCCGAAATACCATTAATGGAACATGAGCTTGAAAGTCGTGCCGATGTGAGCCGCTTTGTTGAAGTAGCTTATTTAGAAAGTGAAGAAGCTGTTTTTAGCAAAGTGTTAGAATCGGTCGAAAAAGGCGAGATTGTCGTGTGGATACGTAACTCAGTAGACGATGCCCTAAAAGCTTACCAAGCCATCCATTCACGTATGGCGAACCCAGAGAATGCTTTGTTATTCCATAGTCGCTTTATGCTGGATGACCGTCAGTTGATTGAGAAACAAGTTTTAGCTTGCTTTGGTAAAGACAGCAATGCAAAAGACCGCGTAGGCAAGGTGCTTATCGCTACACAAGTTTTTCAAGAAAGCTTAGACGCCGATGCCGATGTGATGATTTCAGATATTTGCCCAATTGATGATTTGATACAACGGGCTGGTCGTCTTCATCGTCATACACGCAACGAACACAGAACCTACCAATCCGGTATTACCGATACTCGTCCTAGTCCTGTTTTGTATCTGCATGCACCAGTTTGGTCAGATGAGCCAGCTGTTGACTGGTTATCGCAAGATTTTATTAATACGCAATACGTTTATCGTTCCCCGGGCCGCTTATGGTTGGGAATGAAAAAGTTGAAAGAATTAGGCGGCATCAAAATGCCAGAACAGGTAAGGGATCTTATTGAAGCGGTTTATTCAAGCGCGGCATTTGATCAAATACCGAAGACGCTATTGAAGCTTGAACAAGACACCCAAGGCGATGAACTGGCAAAAGCCAATAAAGCTAAATCAAACCGACTGAAATGGCAGGACTATGGTTACAGTGATCACAGTAATCAATATTGGTTTGATGATGACTCGGACATTAGCACTCGTCATAGCGATATAGAAACCGTTAATGTGTTGTTACTAAAAAGAAATGGGGATGGTCAATTAGAGCCAAGAGTCAGCCACCCTAAATTTGCTGTTCAGCTTAGTACACTCAAAATATCAAAAAATAAATACGCCGCGAAACTCACTCAACTATCAGAAGATGAAGGTGATGATCTGGCGCAACGCTATCCCAGCAGCAAATATTTACAATCTTGGCTACCGGAAGGCGATACAGAATTTGAATATAACAACAGGTTTGGGTTTAAAGAAACGAACAATAAGGACATGTTATGAATCTAGTAAAAGATCCTTGGTTGCCGATGCGGTTAGAAGATGGCTCGGAGCAGGTGTTGCCGATGAGCCAGATCAGCCGATCTGACGTGGTGGATTTCGCGTTGCCACGGGCCGATTTTCAAGGCGCAGCTTATCAGTTTGTTATTGGTTTATTGCAAACCGTGCTCGCGCCGAAAGACCAAAGTGAATGGGTTAGTCTGTTTGAAACACCACCTTCACAAGAAACCTTAGAAAACGCTTTTCAAAAGGTTGAGCATGCTTTTCATGGTGAAGGAGATGGCTCTTTGTTTATGCAGGATTTCGATCTATTGGAAAAGCAAAAGCCAACGACGGTTTCCGGTTTGCTTATAGAAGCGCCCGGTGAAAATGGCGTAAAGAACAACACTGACCACTTTATTAAGCGTGGGATTGGCGAACAGATGACGTTAGAAATGGCTCTGTTAGCGCTTTTTACTCTGCAAATTAATGCACCGGCTGGTGGTGCCGGGCATCGGGTCGGACTTCGTGGTGGTGGGCCGTTAACTACCTTGATACAACCGTCCACAGAAGGAGCAACACTGTGGCAAAAGCTTTGGTTCAACGTGATTAATCGTGAAAACTGGGTTTATGATGACCCTGATTTTACCGATGGTTCAGTGTTTCCTTGGTTAGCTCCAACTAGGTTGAGTGATAAAAAAGGCACTGAGATCTATGAAAGTAGCGTTCATCCTTTGCACATGTTTTGGGCCATGCCACGCCGTATTCGCCTTGAAGTGCAAGACAAAAGCGGCACGTGCCAGATTTCAGGCAAAACCACCTCAAAATTGGTTACTGAGTACCGTACACAAAACTACGGTCACAACTATTCTGGTAATTGGTCGCATCCGTTTACACCTTATAAAGGTGACCCTAAAAAGCCAGAAGCCGAATGGCTATCTATTAAAGGTCAACCAGGCGGTATTCATTACAAAATTTGGGATGTTTTAACTTTTTCGAGTAGTGAGTCGGCGCAAAAGTGTGCGAAAGCTATTTCTCATTTTGAAAGCATCGCCTTTAATACTAAAACCTTCAAGCAGGTCAGACCTCGTGTTTGGGCATTTGGTTACGATATGGACAACATGAAAGCCCGTTGTTGGTATAGCTCCAGTATGCCTCTGTTTCAGTTTGGTCCAGAGCAGCAAGATGAATTATTGGTTGAGGTAAAATGCCTACAAAAGCTTTCGTCTGATGCCTTATGGCACTTACGGTCTGAGGTCAAAGCGGCTTGGTTTGAGAGCCCAAGTGACGCCAAGGGAGATATGTCTTTTATTGATCTTGAATTCTGGCAACGTACAGAGAATCTATTCTTTGATGCCATTGCCAAGTTAATGAAAGAAGTAGAAAACGATAGACAACAGCTTTCTTCCGAGGCTGCTAAAAAATGGCTGACGAAACTGCAATCTGTTGTGCTGGATTTGTTTGATGAATACGCCTTGTCTGAACTGGGTTCCGAGCGAACCATGATAAAGCGTATTGAAGCAAGGCGGTCGTTATCGGGCTGGTTATATGGCGGTAAAGACATTAAAGCGTTTAAAACCAATCATAAAATTGAAACGAAGCAGGAGGTGAGTTAATGGATGATCAAGAGTTCAAAGTGATAAGTCGCTGGTGGCAAAGTATGTTTCTAGATGTCTCAGCATTGAAAGAAAAGCATATCCAACCAGCACCAACGGCGCATAAAGCCGAATTGAAACGTTGCGACACGGCGGACGATGTTATGTTGCTAGAAGGCTTTCGAGCTTTATGGATGGCATTGTTGGATAACGGGCTTGAGGAAACTTTGCTGCAGATGACTAAAGAACGACAAACCCAAAAGCTTGAATCCTGGGCAACCGTCGCGGCTGTTTTGGTTCATATCAAGCAAGATAATGGCGAAAAATTGGCAGTTCAAGCGGGGAAGAAACTGGATAAACAGAATAAACCAACGGATAAATCCATTGTCAGTGAGTTGCGCTTTGCCAAGTTGCAAAATACGCCAACGCCAGATGATTTTTTAAAACGCTTGCGTCGTATTATTCAACAACTAGATGGCAAAGTGTCTCCAACCAAAGTGGCTGCCGACATATTGCAATGGTTTGACGAGCATTACGACAGACAACCGCGCAAAGCGGATAAGCGAATTACCGTGCAATGGGCGATGGATTATTACCTATCTGCCAATCAAAAAGCGTCTAAATCTACTACAACCAATTAATCTAAAAGGGAATTCACATGAGCCAATTTATTCAACTTCATATCCTAACGTCTTACGCACCGTCTAATTTAAACCGTGATGATCTTGGTCGTCCGAAAACCGCGAAAATGGGGGGCTTTGATCGCTTGCGCGTCAGCTCACAAAGTTTAAAGCGTAACTGGCGCTGTTCTGAGGTTTTTGAATCGTCACTAGCGGACAATATAGGCAAACGCACTAAGCGTTTTGGTCAGCAAGTGTTTGATTTGATGATTACGAAAGGTGCTTCTGAAAAGAACGCCAAAGCATGGGCTGCGGATATAGCAGGTTTATTTGGTAAAATCAAAAAAGACTCTTTAGAAATTGAACAACTAGCACACATCAGTCCAGAAGAACAAACAGCGGCGTTTGAGTTAGCAGCAGTTTTAGTAGAAGAAAATCGATCGCCAAAAGACGAAGAAAAAAGTTTATTACGTCAAAATCAAAGCGCTGTTGATATTGCTTTATTTGGTCGTATGTTAGCCTCTAGTCCTCGTTTTAATGTGGAAGCAGCTTGCCAAGTGGCCCACGCACTGAGTGTTCACAGCGTAGTTGTGGAAGACGATTACTTTACCGCAGTAGATGACCTGAACGACGGCAAAGAAGACTCTGGCTCTTCCCATATTGGCGAATCGGGCTTTGCAGCGGCGTTATTCTATAACTACATTTGTATCAATAAATCCCAGTTAATTGACAACCTAAATGGCGATGAAGCCTTAGCTAATAAAGCCATTCAAGCGCTGACGGAAGCCGCTGTAAAAGTATCGCCAAAAGGCAAGCAAAACAGCTTCGCTTCTCGTGCTTACGCCAGCTATGTGTTAGCCGAAAAAGGTGAATATCAGCCACGTTCCTTGTCGGCGGCTTTTTTAAAACCGATTGCGGGTGGCGACCAAGCGGGTGATGCAATTAAAGCGCTTAATAAACAGGCCGAGAATTTCGATAAAGTCTATGGTGAATGCGCGGAAGTGCGTTATGCCATTGATGCAGTAAATGGCGAAGGCTCATTTGAAGAATTAAAAGCCTTTGTTGCTCAGTAGGGAGCCCGAATCATGAAGGATTATTTAGTATTTCGGCTCTATGGCCCCATGGCAAGTTGGGGACAACCCGCTGTCGGTGGAGACCGAGCGACAGCGATTGCGCCAACTCGTTCCGCCATTCTCGGTTTGCTGGGAGCAGCCCTAGGTATTAAGCGTGATGATGCGCAGCAACTAGACGCCTTGCACACTAGCGTTCAAGTGGCGACTAAACAGGTAACGTCAACCAGTTTATTGCGGGATTTTCATACAGCTGAAGTTCCTAGTCAAAGTTCAAAAAATCGGTATAAAAAGGAGATTGTTACTCGAAAAGATGAGCTTGAAGCAATTACTCCAAAAGATAACCCGGTTCTTTCTAAACGAGACTATCGGTGTGATGGTATTTGGATTGTGGCTATTTCATTAACGCAAGACAGCCATTTTGGGCTAGAACAACTAAAGCAAGCGCTTATTAAGCCTGTTTATGTGCTGTCGTTAGGCAGAAAGTCTTGTCCTCTGGCTGCACCTTTAATGCCCGTGTTGTTGGCATCTGTCAGCTTAAGAGAGGCACTAGATCACTCGTTCCCAAGCATTATAGACAGTGATAAGCCGCGTTTAGATGATATTTGGTTACCGCCTAATACGTTATCAACTTACACATGGGAAGGAAACGTTGACGAGTTCCCCGGTGAAACTGCACTGACCACTCACCCTTGGGATGATCCAATTAACCGCGACCGTTGGCAGTTTAAGCAGCGCACTATGCATCAAATAATGGTGCAGCAAATAACCCAGCATCAAGCCAAAATAGAGGAGGCCTAAATGTATTTGTCTAAAGTATCGTTTCAAGCCTCGCAGCAAGCTCGGCAGCTACTGCTTGGTTTTGGAGGCAAAGGTGTTTATTCCACCCATCAAATGTTATGGCAGCTATTTACGGAAGAAGACAAGCGGTCTTTTTTGTTTCGTGAAGAACAAAGTGCAGATGGGTCTAAAGCATTTTTTGTTTTGTCATCAGTAAAACCAGAATCAGACGAAAGTGCTTTTAGTGTTCAAACAAAAGTATTAACGCCAAAACTGCAAAGTGGTCAGCGATTGAGCTTTACCTTACGGGCGAACCCTACTGTTTGCACTACGGATGAAAAGGGGAAGTCAAAGCGCCATGATGTCATGATGCATGCGAAAAAAGCGGCGAAAGAGAGTGGCGTTTCAGACAATGAAGAAATTCGTTTACTCATGGAGCGGGCGGCTCAAGAATGGATTGCCAATCCAAAACGCCTAGATAATTGGGGGGTCACTCTCGATTTTTTACCAGAGGTGCAAACTTATGTGCAGCACCGTAGTGATAAAAATAGAGAAGATAAAATTCGCTTTTCCAGTGTGGATTATCAAGGCGTGCTGACTGTGCAAGATCCTGAGAAATTTCTTGCGCAGTTAGAGAAAGGCTTCGGAAGAGCTAAATCACTGGGCTGTGGTTTGATGTTAATAAAGTCTATTTAGCTTCGTTGAAAGAGCCAAGTAATTTGGTTCTTTCTGTTTGACTTAAGGAGAAGAAAAATGAAGCCAAAGCTACAGGTGCTTGAACAAGATATTTCGACTATGACTAAGGATGGTATTGAATATATTTGCATAACCGACATAGCGCGATTTAAGAATAAAGATCAAACCGATGATCTAATACGAAATTGGCTGCGTAACCGCAATACGATTGAGTTTTTAGGGATTTGGGAGCAACTGAACAACTCGGATTTTAAACCCGTCGAATTCGACGGGTTTAAAAAGGAAGCAGGATTAAACAGCTTCGCATTAACGCCAAAACAGTGGATTAGTAAGACATCGGCTATTGGTATTATTTCTAAGCCGGGTCGCTATGGCGGAACTTATGCACAAAAAGACATTGCCTTTGAGTTCGCAAGTTGGATATCGGTCGAGTTTAAGCTTTATCTTATTAAAGAGTTCCAACGTCTTAAAGAACAGGAATTTCAGCATATTGGTTGGGATATACGACGCAATTTAGCAAAAGTTAACTACCTTATTCATACCGACGCCATTAAAGAAAACCTTATTCCAGATACGCTAACACCACAACAAATCCAGTTTGTCTATGCCAGTGAAGCAGACGTATTAAATGTGGCTCTGTTTGGCGTCACTGCAAAGCAATGGAAAGAGATCAATCCATCATTAAACGGTAATCTTCGTGATCACGCCAATGTCCACCAATTAGTCTGTCTTGCGAACCTCGAATCACTTAACGCGCATTTTATAGCACAGGGCATTCATCAATCAGAGCGAGTTGTTAAATTAAATGAGTTAGCCATTCGTCAAATGGGTATATTAACCAAAAACGAATTGTCGATGCGACTTCAGCAAGAGGGAAAATAATGGCAGGCTTTATTCCTTTAAAGCCCATTCCAATAAAAGACCGAAATTCCATGATCTTTGTTGGTATGGGGAGAATTGATGTACGAGATGGTGCTTTTGTTGTTATTGATGATGTTAATGGCGAGAGAATGCATATCCCCGTTGGATCAATCGCATGCTTAATGCTAGAACCTGGAACCCGCATTAGTCACGCCGCAATAAAACTTGCTTCAACCACAGGAACCTTAGTGATTTGGGTTGGGGAAGCGGGTGTTCGTCTTTATTCAGCGGGTCAGCCTGGTGGGGCTAGATCAGACAAGCTTCTCTACCAAGCACAACTTGCCTTAGATGAATCATTACGGCTTAAAGTCGTCCGAAAAATGTTTGAAATTCGCTTTGGTGAAGCACCACAGCGCAGAAGTGTCGATCAACTTCGTGGTATTGAAGGCGCAAGGGTTCGACAAATTTATCAAATGCTAGCCAAGCAATATAGCGTCCAGTGGAATGGTCGTCGTTACGACCCAAAAGACTGGGAGGCAGGCGACAAAGTAAACCAATGCCTTAGTGCTGCAACCTCATGCTTATACGGTGTGACTGAAGCGGCCATACTTGCCGCAGGTTATGCGCCAGCCATTGGTTTTCTGCATACTGGAAAACCACTTTCTTTTGTGTATGACATCGCAGATTTAATCAAATTTGAAACCGTTGTGCCTATAGCATTCAGAATCGCTGCCAAATCCCCTTATCAACCCGATAAAGAAGTCCGTATAGCCTGTCGAGAAGTTTTTCGTTCTGAAAAAGTGCTAAAAAGATTGATACCACTGATTGAAGAAGTTCTCTCTGCCGGGGAAATAGAACCACCAAAAGCACCGGAAGATTCTCAGCCACCTGCGATACCTGAGCCTGAATCCATTGGCGATACTGGGCATAGGAATAAGTAGCCATGGCAATGATTACCGTTGTGACGGAAACCGTTCCGCCTCGTTTAAGAGGACGATTAGCTGTTTGGTTATTAGAAGTTCGAGCTGGCGTTTATGTCGGTGATGTAACAAGACGTGTCAGAGAAATGATTTGGGAGCAAGTAGAAGAGTTAGCGGAAGAGGGCAATGTGGTAATGGTGTGGGCAACAAATACAGAATCCGGTTTTGATTTTATTACCTACGGCAAAAATCGAAGAATGCCCATTGATTTAGATGGGTTAAGGCTTGTTACATTTACGCCAGATAACGAATAAATATAGAAAGATTGCTCTTTAAAAAGTTGGTAGAAATTTAAAGAGATTATTTCTCTTTATAGAACAATAGTATACATTTAGAGAGTTCCCCGAGCACACGGGGATAAACCGTCTCCACAGATATAAAATTCGGATCGATTTTCGAGTTCCCCGAGCACACGGGGATAAACCGCTTAAACAACTATGTTTGTTAATGCAACAACCGAGTTCCCCGAGCACACGGGGATAAACCGCGCCTAACTGTGTAGAGTCCATTTGATTTACTGAGTTCCCCGAGCACACGGGGATAAACCGAGGTTAAGGGCTTAAAGCGCAATCAGCAGAAAGAGTTCCCCGAGCACACGGGGATAAACCGTAATTAAAACGCTAAGCGAGAAATATCCTCGAGAGTTCCCCGAGCACACGGGGATAAACCGCAAAAGAAATAGCGGACAATCTGCTATCACTCGAGTTCCCCGAGCACACGGGGATAAACCGTCACAAACATAGAAAAATCAGACGCAACATATGAGTTCCCCGAGCACACGGGGATAAACCGATAATTAATTCAACTTTTGGCGCAAAGTCACCGAGTTCCCCGAGCACACGGGGATAAACCGTCTCCACAGATATTAAATTTGGTTCAATCTTTGAGTTCCCCGAGCACACGGGGATAAACCGCACGTTTACCCGCGTCCGTGTCACTGCGACGCGAGTTCCCCGAGCACACGGGGATAAACCGGTTTTTCTTTAGGTTTCCTTGACTTAATTTAAGAGTTCCCCGAGCACACGGGGATAAACCGATGATACGATTTATCTAACGGAAGATGACGGAGAGTTCCCCGAGCACACGGGGATAAACCGCAAAGCGCGACCACGGCGGTGTTGGTGCTATCGAGTTCCCCGAGCACACGGGGATAAACCGAGTCGATTGTTCGTGGCGTATATCCCCAGGGCGAGTTCCCCGAGCACACGGGGATAAACCGTGCATTAACTAGCTCATTGGGTGCAGCAACAGGAGTTCCCCGAGCACACGGGGATAAACCGGATAATTAATGACAACAAACAGATTTGAGCCGGAGTTCCCCGAGCACACGGGGATAAACCGTTTTCCAGAGTCGAATTGACCCATTCGGTGCTGAGTTCCCCGAGCACACGGGGATAAACCGTGATGTCATTCGCTAGCACAGGCGGTGGCCCAGAGTTCCCCGAGCACACGGGGATAAACCGTTGGTGGCTTTAGCCCAAAGCCGTTGAACGACGAGTTCCCCGAGCACACGGGGATAAACCGAAATTGATTACCCAGTTTCAACGTATTTCACTGAGTTCCCCGAGCACACGGGGATAAACCGTTTACAATGAAGATTCGCCGTATAAAGGTGTTGAGTTCCCCGAGCACACGGGGATAAACCGACGCTGAAATAGCGTTCAATAATTCTGCCGACGAGTTCCCCGAGCACACGGGGATAAACCGAAAATGTCGGCGGAATTAAGTGATGAAAACAAGAGTTCCCCGAGCACACGGGGATAAACCGGCGAGAGAGGGAAAAGACAATGATTAAATTAAGAGTTCCCCGAGCACACGGGGATAAACCGCGGGTACAAGCGCATTCACAGCAACAGAAATAGAGTTCCCCGAGCACACGGGGATAAACCGTTTTGTCCGATAGCGGCTCGTTGACTCCTGCAGAGTTCCCCGAGCACACGGGGATAAACCGCAAATACATACTGACAGACGCGAACGCGACTTGAGTTCCCCGAGCACACGGGGATAAACCGTTTTTAACGCTTTCGGGAAAGCTTGCAGTAATGAGTTCCCCGAGCACACGGGGATAAACCGGTATAAATTTACAATTTCTTGACAAAAAAGCCGAGTTCCCCGAGCACACGGGGATAAACCGCTTGTCTTGCTCGGACTTTATACGCTCGTCGAGAGTTCCCCGAGCACACGGGGATAAACCGTTACCTACTGCTCTACTTGATGACACATCACAGAGTTCCCCGAGCACACGGGGATAAACCGCGAATTGCGCCACCCATTAAATAAACAGATACGAGTTCCCCGAGCACACGGGGATAAACCGATTTTTATTGGTAATCGGGTAAAAAAAACACAGAGTTCCCCGAGCACACGGGGATAAACCGCGTACCTGTCGTAATAGCGTACAAAAACTTATGAGTTCCCCGAGCACACGGGGATAAACCGGACGGGAAATACCGAGGCAATCTTGGTGTTCTGAGTTCCCCGAGCACACGGGGATAAACCGCGACAAGGCTACGACATGGAGACGACGATAAAGAGTTCCCCGAGCACACGGGGATAAACCGTTCCGCTTTATTACAGTTCACACATGGCATACGAGTTCCCCGAGCACACGGGGATAAACCGTTCATTACTTATAGGAATGGTTCTATTTTTACGAGTTCCCCGAGCACACGGGGATAAACCGTTAGGATATGTTTATCGAAATGATGAAACCCCGAGTTCCCCGAGCACACGGGGATAAACCGGGTGTGTCGAATTTAGCTGCATTTTTTACGATGAGTTCCCCGAGCACACGGGGATAAACCGCAGTAATCCAAGATTATTCAGCAATGCTCGACGAGTTCCCCGAGCACACGGGGATAAACCGGTCTGATTTAATTATTGATATTCCATGGGATAGAGTTCCCCGAGCACACGGGGATAAACCGGGTTGTTTCTTTGCTAGCATTTGGTTGGCAAAGAGTTCCCCGAGCACACGGGGATAAACCGATAGAGGAAGGGGCAAAGGCGCTTGTGCCGCTGAGTTCCCCGAGCACACGGGGATAAACCGAAACACAAAACTATGTTTCTGATATATGGGGAGAGTTCCCCGAGCACACGGGGATAAACCGGGCGGCATTATCGTGAATAAAGCCTATTTTTAGAGTTCCCCGAGCACACGGGGATAAACCGATTTATCGGTTGAATTTTCATGCCAATGCGGTGAGTTCCCCGAGCACACGGGGATAAATCGAACTGGATGCGGCATTTGCTGCTAACAACGCGGAGTTCCCCGAGCACACGGGGATAAACCGGAGGATCGATGCAGCGCGACCGGAGCGGAACGGAGTTCCCCGAGCACACGGGGATAAACCGGTGGGGTCAGTGGTAGCAATGAGGTTTTATGTGAGTTCCCCGAGCACACGGGGATAAACCGGTCAATGGCTTTCTCCCTCTAATGGTGACGGCGAGTTCCCCGAGCACACGGGGATAAACCGCTAATACTATGATGACAGGTCAGGCAGTAATCGAGTTCCCCGAGCACACGGGGATAAACCGGTTACTTTCTTGGCTTGTTGTAGTGCGGTTTGGAGTTCCCCGAGCACACGGGGATAAACCGGTTGATGCTGATACGACTGGCATTGATAAAGCGAGTTCCCCGAGCACACGGGGATAAACCGAGTTGTATCAAGATTATCATAACAAATATGCGGAGTTCCCCGAGCACACGGGGATAAACCGGCAACAACTGTTGCCGCTACGAGATATGAAGAGAGTTCCCCGAGCACACGGGGATAAACCGGAGGTGAGGCTGAACTGGCAGACGCGATTATTGAGTTCCCCGAGCACACGGGGATAAACCGTTGTGAGTGCTTTATTGTGACCGGACATAGTAGAGTTCCCCGAGCACACGGGGATAAACCGATCTGGCAACCAATCTATTTAAAAACTGATCAGAGTTCCCCGAGCACACGGGGATAAACCGCGTCACATGTATTACGTCACACGTTCGCAAGCGAGTTCCCCGAGCACACGGGGATAAACCGATATCAACTTTTGATAATCGTCGTTAGGAGAAGAGTTCCCCGAGCACACGGTGATAAACCGTGTAGGCGTGGAGGAGTTTCAAAAACTCACATGAGTTCCCCGAGCACACGGGGATAAACCGCAACGAGCGACATGATTACAGCTGCAAAAAGTGAGTTCCCCGAGCACACGGGGATAAACCGCCTTTAGAAAAATGATAAAAAACTACTTGCAAGAGTTCCCCGAGCACACGGGGATAAACCGAGCCTGAGAAATTTATGAATTTTTATGTAGGTGAGTTCCCCGAGCACACGGGGATAAACCGTCAAACTTTTCGATAAACCGATGGATTTCTTCGAGTTCCCCGAGCACACGGTGATAAACCGTGTAGGCGTGGAGGAGTTTCAAAAACTCACATGAGTTCCCCGAGCACACGGGGATAAACCGCAACGAGCGACATGATTACAGCTGCAAAAAGTGAGTTCCCCGAGCACACGGGGATAAACCGCCTTTAGAAAAATGATAAAAAACTACTTGCAAGAGTTCCCCGAGCACACGGGGATAAACCGAGCCTGAGAAATTTATGAATTTTTATGTAGGTGAGTTCCCCGAGCACACGGGGATAAACCGCCAGAAATCTATCTAAGAAGCTATTGTTGTTTGAGTTCCCCGAGCACACGGGGATAAACCGCCAGCTTGAGCTAAGAATCTTTGAGCGTTCGCGAGTTCCCCGAGCACACGGGGATAAACCGCGTTGACGAATTGAAGGCGACAATACAGGGTAGAGTTCCCCGAGCACACGGGGATAAACCGCGCGAAAGAACAAAACCCTAACGATGATATTCGAGTTCCCCGAGCACACGGGGATAAACCGGGTTGTCGGGACCTGATGCGCTCATTAAATTTGAGTTCCCCGAGCACACGGGGATAAACCGGGCAAGACAAGACTTGAGTGTGGTATTCACACGAGTTCCCCGAGCACACGGGGATAAACCGTCAGTTCAAAAAGGACAGAGCATTTCAGAAAGGAGTTCCCCGAGCACACGGGGATAAACCGCACAGTAAATTGTTTCCAATCGCTGTTTTTGGCGAGTTCCCCGAGCACACGGGGATAAACCGTACAAACTTTCGTAAACGTAACCATTGCCAAGGAGTTCCCCGAGCTCACGGGGATAAACCGATTTGCTGTTTGATTGCTTTTGTTAGTCTCATGAGTTCCCCGAGCACACGGGGATAAACCGCAATGACACACATTTGACACACCGCGCAAATTGAGTTCCCCGAGCACACGGGGATAAACCGCTAATCCAGTAATCTGGTTAAAATTATCAATAGAGTTCCCCGAGCACACGGGGATAAACCGCGTTTACAGCGTCAATTTAACATTGAAAAAGTGAGTTCCCCGAGCACACGGGGATAAACCGGCCAACCCGAAAAAGCCCGCGTTTACGCCTTGGAGTTCCCCGAGCACACGGGGATAAACCGGTCAGGAAAAACGCAGCTCGCAAGGCGTGTCAGAGTTCCCCGAGCACACGGGGATAAACCGTGCAAACGGTACCAGGGCAGGCTATACATTGAGAGTTCCCCGAGCACACGGGGATAAACCGGCTAAAGATATTCACAAGACAATAGTTGGCGAGAGTTCCCCGAGCACACGGGGATAAACCGTTGATTGATAAAGGCCGCCTGTTCACTTGGTAGAGTTCCCCGAGCACACGGGGATAAACCGCGACCTGAGTTAAAAGCATCAAAGTTAATGTTGAGTTCCCCGAGCACACGGGGATAAACCGTAATCATCAGAGCCGTTTGTCACACTGATTTTGAGTTCCCCGAGCACACGGGGATAAACCGTAATCATCAGAGCCGTTTGTCACACTGATTTTGAGTTCCCCGAGCACACGGGGATAAACCGATGAAAGCATTTTTAGATAAAATAGTAACATAGAGTTCCCCGAGCACACGGGGATAAACCGCTAAAACTCTTTAAATACAAACAGGAATAATTGAGTTCCCCGAGCACACGGGGATAAACCGTCGTGATTAGTCCTAACATCCGATTTGATTCGGAGTTCCCCGAGCACACGGGGATAAACCGATGCCCTAGTCAGGCTTGCCACTCAGATTATTAAATGTTGTAGCAGTTCTTAGAGTTCTAAAGTGAAAACTTAGTCCTAGAGTTGTAATTATTACAATCGAGCGAACAATATTTTTTCAGTGTGGATTACTAAGGTGTATTTACCGTACTAGATTCAGATATTCTAATTGAGCTATTTTAAAAAGGCTTTGGTTTTCCTAGTGATCAAAGAAGAAGGAGGTAGGATCCAACATTACAGGCATTAGAGTAAGCTATTGTAGCTATGACGAAGATTGCATAGAGTGTATTTGTATCATTAATATTAAGCGTTTTTAGGATGCGGATAATACAGAACGCTCGGTTGACGGTTGATTACAAAATCTTAACTTCATTGCGTTTTTGGGGATCTGGAAAAATTAAATAATAAGGGTTTTATGTCATAGAATATAGATGATATTTATTAATAGATTATATGTCCCCACTTATTTTAAAACAGAGACTTATGGCGTTTGAGGTAGTATAGAGGTTGATAGGTTAGCGACCTTTCGGGTATTGAGGTCGCTAAATAGAGCTTAGAACAAAGCGTCGATTCTTTGGGCCAGTTGAATGTCCTTTTCGGTTAAGGTGTTGCCTTCGTCATGGGTGGTGATGTGGATAACACAGCGGCTGAAGCTGACTTCCATGTCTGGGTGATGCATGATGAGATTGGCTTCCCAGGCAACGGCGTTGACAAAGGACATGGTTTTTAAAAATCCTTTAAATTCAAATGTTTTGGTTAATTTTTTACCGTTTTCTATCGTCCAGCTATCATCCAGTTGAGCGAGTGCGTTGTTTAAATCAGTCATAAGTCATTTCCTATTGAGTCAAAGTGTTTGTGATTCGTCTTTACTATGATGCTTGCTTTTCCTTGGGAGGATAAAAAGGAGAATGATTACCTAAGGTTTTTGAAGTGGATAACAGGCCTAAAATATCCTGATCAAGAATAGAGAACAGATCACTAAAGTCATTTATTGCAAAGTATAAAGGTTGAATGATATCAATGCGATAAGGCGTGCGTAGGACGGTGAGTACATCAAACGGTTGAACGGTGGGTTTGTCGGATAAGCAAAATTGCGTCTCCCCAATGGATGATAAGATACCTCCGCCATAGGCTCGTAATCCGGATTCAGTATTCAATAGGCCGAATTCAATAGTGAACCAGAATAGGCGGAATAAGCGTGAACGGTCTTTGGGGTCCGCTTGTAATGCGAGTTTTCCGAACTTTTCCATAAAATCAGCGTAATTTTGATTACTTAATAATGGGGTATGTCCATAAATTTCATGGAAAATATCCGGCTCTTCTATGTAATCAATTTCTTCTGGAATTCGGATAAAAGTGGCTGCAGGGAAGCGTTTATTGGCTAATAAAGTGAAAAATTCTTTAGGTTGGATAATGGCTGGTACCGGTTCGACCCCCCATCCCGTGGCTTTACTAAGAATACGATTGATGTCGGGGATCTGAGGAATACGATCGGTAGGGAAGTCTAGTAGCGCCAATCCGTCGAAGAAAGCGTCACAGGCTTTACCTTCGATGATCTTGCTTTGTCTTTCAACCAAAATTGACCATGTTTTATTTTCTTCATCAGACCATTGAACGTATCCGTGCTGATCAACAGGTCTTGAAATATAAGTATGACCTTTCATTTTGAGACTCTCCGTAACGTGTTATGACCTAGGGCCAACAATCACTTTTTGTTTATTTTTGTTTTTTTAACTATATTACGAGATCGATAAAAAAATGAACTGAAGGCGTTGATTGCCACAGTCGTCGCGTTAAAAAAGTGTATATAAAATTGTACAGTCAATTCTACTTTGTGAAAGAATAGGTCTAGCTCAGTTTGTTTTTATTCTTCTTCTCCTGCGTTTGATTTCTTCCTGTATTTTTATGTGAAAATATTTTAAGTTATTGATTATAAATATGAAAAATTGTTCGCGATCAGTTTTTATTGTGTGTTTTTTGAGACTCCAACTACAATGAAAATGATGGGAATGGTTCGTAGAGTATGGTTCAAAGGAGTGGCAATATTGTCATGATCTCCTTTCTAGAAAGGACGACAAGTGAAGAGGGCGATTAAGGCGATAGTGGCTGAGGAAAATAATATGGGTAGAAATATTTGATTTATGAGTGACCAATAAGGGCGAAAAGAGAGTCCTTACTTGATAGAGTCTTCCCATTGAAAGAGAGAGGTGCAGTGCAGGCATTTTTTCTAGGAAAAAACACAAGGTCGTGACTTATCCCTACAAAAGTACCATTGTCGATGGTGAGGTTGTCGGCCTGAAGACCGACCTACTTTGATTTGCTTTACCCTCGGCAATACGCTCATTATCCCGACAACAGTGAGGTTAAGTGATTGCTGTTTTTGGCAATCACTTAACAGCGAGATTAAGAAGTAATTATTTATTTCTTCTTAATGGCTTTTGGATTAGGTAGGTCCGTAATGGTTCCGTTTGCCAATTCCGCTGCGAGACCAACGGTTTCATTTAATGTAGGGTGTGCATGGATGGTTAAAGCAAGGTCTTCAACTTCGGCACCAAACTCTATGCCTAAGCTTAACTCGCCTAATAATTCACCTGCATTCTTGCCGACAATACCGCCACCAAGAAGAGCCCCATTGTCTTTGTTATAGATCAATTTTGTTTTACCTTCACTCCGGTTTGCTCCTAATGCACGGCCACTTGCTGCCCATGGGAAAACGGCCGTAGAGAAGTTTAAGCCTTTTTCTTTTGCTTCCTTCTCTGTTAAACCTGTCCAAGCGACTTCTGGATTCGTGTAAGCAATGGATGGGATTGTTAATGGTGCAAAGTAAGCCTTATGTCCAGCAATAACCTCCGCCGCAACATGGGCTTCATGAGTCGCTTTATGGGCTAGCATTGGGTTGCCTACGATGTCACCGATACCAAAAATATGAGGAACATTTGTACGTTGTTGGTCATCTACTGGGATGAATCCTCGTTCATCTACTTTTATACCTGCGGCTTCGGCATTAATTGAATCACCGTTTGGTTTACGGCCAACGGCAACAAGAGCGGCATCAAACTTCTCTGTCCAGGTGTTGCCTTTAGCGTCTTCAGCGGTCACGTAGAGCGCATCTTCTTTCGCTTCTATACCGGTTACTTTGGTACTCAAACGTACATCAAAACGTCCTTTGTTATAGTTTTGATACACTTTTACAAGGTCTTTATCGGCGGCTGGAATCAATTGATCCGCAAACTCAACCACACAAATTTCACTGCCTAATTTTTGGTAAATGGTTGCCATCTCTAGACCAATGATACCGCCACCTAGAATTAATAAACGAGGTGGGATTGCGCTCAATGTCAGCGCGTCTGTGGAATTCCAGATACGAGGATCTTCAGGGATAAAAGGTAAGGAGACTGGTCGAGATCCAGCGGCGATAATGGCATTCTTGAAGTGGATACGTGTTTCTTCTCCATCCTTTATCACGCTTAATTCATTGGCACCAACAAACGAACCGTTGCCATGAATGGTGCGGACTTTACGGCCTTTTGCCATGCCTGCCACGCCTTGAGTTAATTTGCCAACGGTTTTGTCTTTAAATGCGCGGACCTTGTCTAGGTCAACCTCAGGCTTGCTGAATGTAATACCGATGTCTTCGGAGTGCTCTGCTTCAGTCAGGACTTCAGCAACGTGCAGTAAGGCTTTGGAGGGGATACAACCAACGTTTAAACAAACGCCGCCTAAGGTGTCATGACGTTCTACCATCGTGACGTCCATTCCTAAGTCAGCGGCTCGAAACGCAGCAGAATAGCCACCAGGACCTGAACCCAATACTAAAACGTCTGTTTCAATTTTTGTCATCAATTTTCCCCTTACTGTTTGTTGAGTTTGTCCTATAGGACATAACGATCGTAAGTCATAATAACACGCTCTTTAAGGAAAAAAGAAACCTCCTTTTATAAACGCTGAGTATCAAAGGATATTCAATATTTTTGGGAAAAGGTAAAGAATGAGGATGTTAATAGGTTACTTATAGATAAACTCATTAACGTAACAGACGCCTTCTCTTTCGTGGATTCCAACGATCATAAAGACTTCATTTTTGTCAAAAATACCTTTCCAAATATATCTTTTACCGTTGGGGTGCCTTTCTGGATGATCAGGATCGCTTATTCCTTTTATTTCTCCTAGAAACGCCCTATCTTGATAGTGACCTAAATCTTCACGTATTAAATGCATGTCTTTCTTAAACTTGGAGGCGCCAAAGTTGATAACATCTCTTTCTTCAAATCTGTGGATAAATAAGTCGTAATTAAGAGTGGCTTCTGCTTCGAGCATTTCATCAAGGTATTGTTCGGCTATGTTCTTAGAATTCATATTGAGTTCCTTTCTTATATGACAGTGTAAATTTTTCTTTGACGTTCGTATCTAATATAGGTGGGATTTGGGTGTTAAACAAAAAAATAGCCAATAAAAAAGGTGCCTTGTTAGCACCTTTTTTGGAATGGATTATCTTTATTTTACTTACTGGCTGTTATCAACCATATAAGTAACGGCACTTTCAATTTCTTCGTCTGAACAGGTTGAACAAGTACCACGGGCAGGCATTGCATTAAGGCCATTTAGGGCATGGCTTAATAATGTGTCCATACCTTGAGCAACACGAGGGGCCCAATCATCAGCATTACCAAATTTAGGTGCGCCAGCGACACCGATGGAGTGACAAGCCGTACAAAATGCACCGTATACGTCTTCACCAGAACGTGGGCCATCTGATGTTGCTACAGCGGCTGAAGCGACTTCACATTCTTCTCCAGCGATACAAACATTACCAATAGGTGCAATACGCGCCGCTATTTCTTCAGGGCTTTGACCGTAGGCATTAACAGTCGAGCTAAGTAGGGCAGAAAAAGACGCAACAGCAAAAAGTGCTAATACTTTGCGGCTAATAATTTGGGTTAGCAAACTCACAATGAATTACCTCGATCAAAAATATATCTAGTTAGAATTTAAACCGCGTCAGTATAGCGATAAATGCATTTTGGGGAAACCTTGGAAGTTGGATTTTAAGATTAAAATACTGTGATATATCAAAGAAAGTCTTAGTTATCACGACGAAATAGTTGACTTATGTCTAGATAGACGCCTTTTAAACGTAGAATTATCTTTCTTTTTTACGCATTTAAACGTAAAAATACTTGTGATTTTATTTATATCATCTAGATTTAAGGTGTTATTTTTAATAGAAAATTCATGGTTAAGAGGAGCTATCTTTGAACCTAAAAATCAGTCAACGGATTATGATTGTTGTGATCTTGTGCGTTGCACCTAGCCTTTTTCTAGCTGTTTTTAATGCTTATAAAAGCTACCATGATTTTTTAGATCAATTGAATAGTGATGCAGAAAATTTTGCAGAGCAGCTGACTGAGCAACATATTAATCAAATACAGGCTGGAAAGGAGATTCTTGCCGTTTTGTCGACGTTTTCTGAAATTCAAAATCCTATTTTTTCAGGTTGTCAAACGTCAGTAAAGAGACAAGTAGACCTTTTTCCTGCATTTTCGAATATAGGGGTTCCATTGAGAAATGGGGACTTGCTTTGTAACGCCACCCCCTTGTCTCAGCCAGTCAATGTGGCTGATCGTCCTTATATCAAGCAGGCCATTCGAACCAAATCGGTATCCATTAGTAATTTATTATTAGATCGAACCCAAGGCCAATATTCTATTAATATGGCGCATCCAATTATCAATACACAAGGAGAGGTAACGGCTTTGGTCGTTGGTGTAATGCCGTTAACCTGGTGGAAAAAGAGTTTAGAAAAAATCAATGATAATGGCGTTAGTTTGGTTTCTTTTATTACCGATATTGATAATCGAGTTATTTCGAGTTATGGGGTCAATGCCCCTAATGTGGGCGAAATTTTTGTTTGGAACGAGCATTCTCATAGTCACAGTGTAGAAGACAAAACTCATCATTATAGAACCAATAGTTCAGAGAACTTTGACGATTTTATTCTTTCTAAGAGACAGGTAACATTAGGAGAGGGAACTGGGAGTGATTATTTAACCTATTGGATTGCATTACCTAAAAAGTCAGGGTATGAAAATGCGGTCTCTAAGCTAATCAACGACAGTGTGCTTGTTCTAATTGTTCTCATTGTCACTTTACTATTGATTTGGATAGCGGCAAGAATGCTATTTTTAGATCCATTACGTCGTTTTGCATCACAACTTTTCCCTTCAAATAGTCATGATCATCGAAAAAAATCAAAGCTTTCTATGATGGAGTTAGATGAAAGTATTAAAGATGTGATTAAACGTCAAAAAGTGACTTCAGCCACCTTATCTGATACTGAGCATCAGCTTCTAAATGCTTATAAAAAGCAAGATCTGTTATTGAATAGTTCTCCCATTGGCTTTGTTGAAATTGATTCTCAGGAGCGTATTTTGACATGGTCAGATCGCTGTGAATCTTTATTTCATATCTCAGAGAAAGAGGCTCGGAATCTTTATTTGTATGACTTACAGAGTATTGTTGCAGACCGACAATATAATGACTTATCCGAATTGATTAGTGCCGTAAAAAGCCATAAAAACAAAGGAGAAATCATCACTAGCAGTAGTTGTTTTCTTGAAAAGCAACCAACAAAACTCTATTTCCAATGGCATCTTTCTAAATTAGATGCCGAGTCTTCAGGCGTGTCTACCATATTAACGGTAGAGAATGTCACTCAACAGCAGGTCCAGAAACAAGTACTGTCAGAAAGAGCAAGTAATGATTGGTTAACAAAATTACCGAATCGTTATTCTATTATCGAATCGATAGAGGACCTTATTTTATCACCTGACACCGATCGTTTTGCATTGGTGTTATTTGATCTCAATGGATTTAAATATATCAATGATAATTTTGGTCATGATGTCGGTGATGATTTGTTAGTTAATCTGTCTATTAGAATGAAAAATTTATTATTGGATAACGAAGTGATTGCTCGTTTAGGCGGTGATGAGTTTCTATTATTATTAAATGTTGGGTTAACGGCTACTCCGATACTCGAAAGAGCAAATGCTCTCCACAACGCGTTTTTTCAGCCAATAAAGGTAAAAGAGAGAACATTTCGGTTTTCAGCAAGTGCGGGCGTTGCTATTTATCCTCAGGATGGCGTGGAAGCGAAGTTATTGATAAAACGCGCCGATATGGCTATGTATCAAGCGAAAGAAGCTAAGCGTTCCGCTTGTGTGCTTTACAGCCTTGAAATGGAGAAAGACGGTAGAGTGCGTTATGAGCTAGAGACCGAACTTAGACGTGCGATTGAAATGGATGATTTCATGGTTTATTACCAAGCCATCGTTGATTCTAAAACGCATAAGGTGACTAGCTTTGAAGCTCTGATTCGCTGGCAACACAGAGACCAAGGATTTATTCCCCCGAGTGTTTTTATACCTATTGCAGAGGATGTGGGTCTTATTAATGAAATAGGGCTTTTTGTTCTAAAAAGAGTCATTAATGACCTTGATTATTTAAAGGAGACGTTTGGTTCTTCTATTCAAGTAAGTGTCAATTTATCACCTAACCAACTGAAAGATTCGGAACTAACAGATTACCTTTCAGCACTGGTTGCCTCTGAACCTTCCATTACTCAATATATGGTGTTGGAGATCATTGAAAGTGTCTTTGTGGATGATGCATCTGTCCATAGGATAGAGCGTCTGAGAGCCATGGGGTTCTTAATCTCTTTGGATGATTTTGGGACTGGCTTCTCTAGCTTAAGTCACATTTCCAGAATGCCGATTGATATTTTAAAAATTGATCAAAGCTTTGTCAGTAAGATGTTTGATACTGAAAGGGATCAAAAATTATTGAAAAATATAGTTACCATTGCAAAAGATTTAGATTTAAAAACGATTGCTGAAGGTGTTGAAACAGAAGGTCAACAAGCTCTGTTATCTGCAATTGGTTGTAGTTCTTTGCAGGGATACTTGTTTGCTCGTCCAGTACCAATAGAATCATTGGATGTTTCGCTTCTAAGTTCGAAAGTCAGTGAACAATCTTAACTTCTATATTATGAATTTTAATAAAAGCTACACCGTTTATAAGGAATAACTTTTATTAAAATCATCATGAAAAAATGTCTAATAATGTGCTTCTAGCTTGCTATCTATTGATTACTAATTTTGATTAAAATCTTCTAATATTTTTTGATAAACCCCATTAGACTGAATCGTAATTAACCCCTGATTAAATGCATCTCTTAATGCGTCACTATTGGGAATGCTTTTTGATATGAGGAGATATAAGTCATTTTGCTCTAATGGTGGCTGCACTAACTCTAGGGACATTGGGTCGATGCCAAGTCCTTGAGCGACGGCTCTAGAGGCGGATAAATTATCCGCATATAAATCTATTTCACCTTGACTTAGTGCTATAACGGCGGCTTTTGTCGTGTCGAATCCGGTTAAACTATTGAATTGAAAAGAGTCGTACTCTTTACTTACAACACCGCCGGCAACTTTACCCATTTTGTAACTGTTTAGTTGGTCGAAAGAGGTAAATAAGTCTAAATCTAAATTTTTAGTCTTTACTAGGCCACTGAGGACAGTGTAAATAGGAATAGAGTAGTTATACACTTTTTGTCTTTCTTCTGAAAAGTAGCCGCCGACAATAGCGTCTTTTGTTCCTGCTTCAACGGTTTTTAATGCCGTATTCCATTCCGTAAATTCTATCTCGCTGTCATAGCCTGAGGCCGCTAGCGATTCTTGAACAATAGCTGTTACAAAACCATTTCTATCGAGCTCTTCAGCATAAAATGGTGCCCAGTTCATGGTGGTTAATTTTATTGTTTCCGCATGACTGACGGCAGATAGAGAGCAGCATAATGAGATAACGCAACCAAGAGTTTTTTTCATAAAATAATCCTAATCAAGTTTTTTAGTATGTTTAAACAAATAGGAATATTTAAAAAACATGCTTTTATATCATTAATCAAGTACCTAATTTTATGAATTTCAATAGATAACTAAAACTACTATTTATTGATTACCTACTGTTTTTATTGGGTCTTATTTTATATTTTTAATTCCATTTCGTTATATTATATATCGATTTATTATATTGGTTGCTCCATATCAATGGTGTTAAATGCTCAGCGCTTTAGAGACATTAACGTTTATAAAATGAGATATAAGACGCCGATAATGAAAGAATAAGAGAAACACAAAAAGTGATTTGTACAACCAAAAGTAACAAGGGGTAATTCTCAGGTTGAATGGCGACATCTCCTAGAATCAGAGACATCATCATTAAGACAAAGGCGGTGCTGAACATATTTCCCATGGTACGGGAAAGGTTCATGATGGAAGAAACGATACTAAGCTTATCTTTAGATACGGAACCTAAAGCAGAGCTATTATTGGGAGTAGAGAAGAGTCCAAAGCCAGTACCAAGTAAGGCAAGCCCTATAATGATAAAAGCCATTGACGTATCCATGTCTACCCACACTAATACCATAAAGCCTGATGAGAACACCAATCCTCCTGCCGTCGTGATGACTCTAGGGCCATAGATATCAGATAAGCGCCCTGTAATGGGAGACAGAATCATCATGATAACGGTTTCAATGAGAATCATACTACCTGCTTCACTAGGGGATAAATTGTGTATGTATTGCAAATATAAACTTAATAAAAAGACGATAGGAAAATTGGCTGAATACATCAATAGACTAGAATAAATAGAGCCAACAAGCGCTTTATTGGCTTGTAACGCCTGGATTCGAATTAAAGGGGCTTTAGCTTGATTTTGATGTTTAATAAAGACAATAAATAATAAAATGCCAATAACAGAATAGAATATGTGTAAAGGATCAGGTAGTTCCGAAACGCCAATAAAAAAGGCGCTCACACTGAGGGCAAATATCAAACTACCGACCCAATCAATAGGATCAGATTCATCGTTTTTCCAATCACCTTTTACGTTGGTAACGATTAAAAAGAGTGCCAACATCATTAAAGGAATAGGGATCCAAAATACCCCTCTCCAATTAATGTGCTCGGTAATCCACCCCCAATGACAGGGCCGCAGCTTAACCCTAGATACACCATTGATGATGTAATACCGATGGCCGTACCTCGATTTGAATTGGCGAAAACGGCACTAATAATGGCTAATCCTGTCCCAAAAATGAGAGCCGTACTTAACCCTTGAAACACTCGTAAAATTAATAAAGCTTCAATATTTTGAACAAGAAAAACACTTAAAGAAACAAATGAGAAACCGGTACAACCAATTAGATAGAGTTTCTTACGACCTTTTTTGTCAGCTAAACGCCCTGCGGGTAATAAAATGATAATAGAGCCCCACAAAAGAGCAGAAGGAATCCAGCTTACAGAAACCGCATCGGCATTGAGGTCTCTCGCTATTGAAGGAATGGCAATGTTCGCGGCAGAAACCATCAGAGTAACAACAAATAAAGCGAGACAAACGCTGATTAACACTAACCACCGTGCTCGAGGATTGTTGTCATAATAGGTTTGTTGATGTTCCGCTGACATGTTACCTCCTTAAATAAAATGGATTAGCAGTATAGTCATAGACGTTCAAAAATTCTTTATGTTTAGGGAAAAGATCTTAATTGCTTCTTAATCGATAATGACCTGTTCTCCATTGTGTTTTTTAGGTGAGAAGAACTAAATAAAACGGATTTAGATTGCTCAATGACGGCTTTTGTCTGGGTTGTTTCTGCGGGTCTTTAGAAAAGGTTTGTTTTTATCATAAAGTAACGCGAACTGAGGCGCTTTCGTCTATATTGATTGTGATTTTATGATAAGCCCATTTTTCTTATGTTAGGAGGAAGTATGATTTCTTGTGGACAATACGATTATATAGAGATTGCGTGCATGCATCATTATCCGGTGACGTTATTCCTAAGTACCGAGGAGGTTGTCCAAGGCATTGCATTGGATACTAAGCGTAATGAAATGAAAAAAGAGTGTGTATTGGTTGATGCTGATGGAATTCACGTTTTAGTGCTTCTTGATACGATACAAAAAATGCTCATTAATATTGATAACCCTCATTTTAAAGAAGTGGTTTTTAGCGAATAGCCTATATTTGACATTACTTAGCCGCCATTTCCTCCTTTTTTACCCTATTCATTGGTGTAAAAGCATTGTCGTGCTGATTTGTAGACTCCATGATAGAGATTATCAAGATTCCCTTATTAATGGTTATATCTTTATCTATAGGAAAAGATTATGTCTACCCCTTCAACAAGTGGTTTTAATACACTTCAAAAACTGTGGCCTTTTCTGCGCCCTTACAAATGGGTATTGGCTGGTGCTTTAGCGGCTCTTGTCGTGACGGCTGGAACCACCTTAACGATGGGGAAAAGCATTCAGCTGTTGATTGATCAAGGCTTTATTGGTGAATCTTTAGAGCAGTTGAACCAAACGTTAGTCTGGATGTTTGTGGCTGTTGTATTTATTGCCGGTGGAACTTTTGCTCGTTTTTATCTAGTGACTTGGTTGGGAGAGCGAGTCACGGCAGATTTAAGGCAAGCCATTTTTAATAAGATTATCACCTTGCATCCTAGCTATTTTGAAGAGAACCGATCTGGCGAAATTATGTCTCGTTTAACAACGGATACGACCTTATTGCAATCTATTATTGGGTCCAGTTTAAGTTTTGCTTTACGTAGTTTTGTGATGATGCTGGGTGGTCTAGCCATGCTGTTTATTACTAACATCAAATTGACCTTAATCGTATTAGCGGTTGTGCCTTTAGTGTTGATACCTATTATTGTTTTTGGTCGTCGAGTGCGGACTCTTTCACGTAAAAGCCAAGATTCCATTGCGGATGTAGGAACCTATGCAGGGGAGATTATCCAGCAAATTAAAACCGTGCAAAGTTATCGGCATGAATCGTTTGAACAAGTGGCGTTTTCGGCTGAAGTAGAAAAAGCCTTCTCTGTGGCGAAACAACGAATCTTACAACGCTCTACTTTAATTTCGGTTGTTATTCTTCTTAGCTTTACTGCGATCGGAAGCATGTTATGGGTTGGTGGTTACGATGTCATGAATGGCAATATGACAGGAGGGGAGTTAGCGGCTTTTGTATTTTATGCTTTGTTGGTGGCTAGTGGTGTGGCGTCGGTTTCAGAAGTGTTAGGGGAAGTACAACGGGCCGCGGGAGCCACAGAACGTCTAATTGAATTGATGGATGAGGAAAGTTTAATACAATCACCTACCGTACCCGCGCCTTTCTTAGCGTCTCATGCTATTCATTTAACGTTGGATAAGGTGAGCTTTCAGTATCCTTCTCGCCCAGACACGGCGGCATTATTAAATGTGGATTTAGAAATAAAAACCGGTGAATCTGTGGCGATTGTTGGTCCTAGTGGTGCGGGTAAATCAACGCTCTTTGAATTGTTATTGCGTTTTTATGATCCACAACAAGGACAAATCTTATTAAATGGAACCGATTTAAAAGCGCTAAGCCTTGATGATGTTCGCCATCAAATGGCATTAGTGCCACAACAACCAACCTTATTTAGCAGTGATGTTTGGCACAACATTCGCTATGGCAAACCGGATGCCAGTGACGAAGAAGTCAAAGCGGCGGCTAAATCAGCTTATGCTCTTGAATTTATAGAAAAACTACCGCAAGGGTTTGATAGTTATTTAGGTGAAAATGGGGTGCGATTAAGCGGTGGGCAAAAACAAAGAATCATTATTGCCAGAGCCATTTTAAATGATGCCAATATCTTATTGCTAGATGAGGCGACCAGTGCGCTAGATGGAGAAAGTGAGTTTAAAGTACAACAAGCCTTAGATAAAGCGATGGAAAATCGCACTACGTTAATTATTGCTCATAGACTATCTACAGTGAAAAATGCGGACAGATTAATCGTAATGGATCATGGAGAAATAGTTGATATGGGGACTCATGCTGACTTGATGAAAACGTCCTCCTTGTATCAAAAGTTAGCAGAAAGGCAATTTTCTGAATAAGTTATAGCGTTAATAGTTCTCGCGCTAATTAAGGTGGGGGCTATGGTAGTGAACGAGTCTTGATACGTTGTTTATCATGGCTTATGCAAATCGTGAATGTAAAGCTAGCCGTATAAATAAAGCAAAGCCACTATTATGAAAGTATTAAGAAGCGTGGCTGATGAAATGTATAAAAGTGTTATTTTAGTGATTCATGATATCAATATTGCCGCTTGTTATAGTGATGAAATTATTGCTATGAAAGACGGCATGGTGGCTCACCAAGATACACCAGAGGTGATTATGAGTAGTGGGGTCTTGAGTGAACTTTATGATATGCCCTAAACAGTAGAAACGCTTAAAAATAAGCCTGTCTGTCTCTATTATTTATAGACTGAGCTTGTAGAGAGAGGAAAGCAGTCGCTTAGGCGTAATTCCTATTTAGGTCGCTACGATATATTTAGATAAGTTCATGAAAAAAAAACATGTCAAAAAATATTGCGATGCTATTTTTATTTATAAAATATAATTAAATCATATAGTTATGTTGTTAATGTTTTTTTGTTCTGATTGATTTTAAGCCTTCAAATTTTTAGCTATACCCCCATTAATAAATAACTACTTTGCCTTGCCTTTTAGACTGGATACTCTAGCTGAATTATACGAAAAGGCAGAATAATGAATCATTCACACGCACTTACTAATACCCCGATAAATTCTCATATCGTTACTGAGCAGTTGAATCAAGCCAACCTGACAGCCTTGTCAGGGGCATCTATTCGAGAATTAGTTTCATTGGTAAATAAGATTGAGCAACAATCTGGTCAGCACTATATTCGAATGGAGATGGGCGTACCAGGTCTTCCAGCCCCTATGATTGGTATTGAAGCCGAGATGGAGGCGTTAAAGCAGGGGGTTGCCTCAAAATACCCCATGATTGAAGGCATTCCTTCATTAAAAAAAGAAATGAGTCGATTTTGCTCTCAGTTTTTAGATATTCAGGTTGAGGAAGCGACTTGTTTTCCAACAGTAGGTTCTGCACAAGGAGCATTAGCGACTTTTTTAGTGGCGAATCGTATTCGTAATGAAGGTGGTACACTCTTTATCGATCCGGGATTTCCGAATCAGAAGCGCCAACTTGATATGATAGGGCAATCTTGGGGAAGTTTTGATGTATACAATCATCGGGGAAGCAAGCTGAAGCAAGCACTGGAATTGCACCTTTCAACAGGTAAGTACACCACTTTGCTTTATTCAAATCCAAATAATCCTGCATGGATTTGTTTTAACGATGAAGAGTTAGCCATTATTGCTGACGTGGCTGATCGCTATGACGTCATTGTGATTGAAGATTTAGCTTACTTTGGTATGGATTATAGAGACGATTATTCGATTCCAGGAGAGGCTCCCTATCAACCTACGATAGCAAAATATACGGATAATTATGTGTTACTGATTTCTAGCTCCAAAGTGTTTAGCTATGCTGGACAGCGTATTGGTAGCATGATTATTTCGAATATGTTGTATCACAGAGTGTTTCCTAATCTAAAAAAATATTTTGGCCATACTCAATATGGTAAAGCCATTACTTTTGGAGCCTTGCACGGATTGTCTTCAGGCGTAACGCACTCGACGCAATATGGTTTAGCTGCGATGTTGAAGGCCGCGAATGATGGTACATTGCCGTTTCTCAACTTGACTCAAGTTTATGAAAAACGTGCCGCAGTGATGAAAGCGCTGTTTACACATAATGGTTTTGAGATTGTTTATGCTGAAGATAATGGAAAACCGTTGAGTGATGGTTTCTATTTTACGGTTTCGTATCCTGATATGGATGGAGACGAGTTATTGAAGAACCTTCTCTACTTCGGAATCAGTGCTATTTCCCTTGCTAATACTGGTTCAGAGCGTATTGAAGGTGTTAGAGCCTGTGTATCTCAAGTACAGGATAATCAATTATCAATACTTGAGGAACGGTTAAACGCATTTTCTCAGCGGTTTGTACGCTAGGTTTAGACATTAAGTAAATTAAGTAAGCCCTTTAACGAAACCTATGAGTCTCCCATTGCTAGGTTTCGTTTTTTTTATAGGGTAAGAGAACTATTCATTTTTATGAGAATAGGTTTTTACAGTTGAAGAAAGTGGCGCCTTCTAACAGTCGCTCAAAAGAGTACTAGCCCCATCATTCCGAATGCCACGACCACAGCCATCATTCCTCCATATCGCCAGTTTGAACGGGCAAGCTGGAAGTTATCTACACCGTATTTTCCTGATATAGACAGATTAATCCCTGACAATGGACTAATGGCGGTTCCAACAGCCCATGAACTTAGAGAAACGAACGCCAGTAGGGTGTTGTCTGCACTGCCTGCTGGAACAAATGAACTCATTAATGAAATACCAACTATGGGATGTAGCCCTAATAAAGAGATTCCGCAAATCCCGATAAAGCAGATAAGGGCTTCACTAAAGCCAAAACTTGTAAACAGTGACCATTCGTTACCAAATGTGCTCATTAATGCCAGACTAATTGCTTTACTAAGAAAGCCAGCAGATAAAAATAATGCGATCTCATTCGCCATATTAGGTAAGCGAATATGAATATGATCTCGAATACGTGATCTTGTGTGATTTCCGCCGGTTTTTAAGGTTAAGTAAATCACGACAGATAAGGGACTAAGTAAGGTAACAATAGATAGGATTGGCGTTTGCGTCATAATAAAATAGTGAAATACGATCACTAATAATGCCAACATCACAGGAAAAAATAAGGAGTTTACGGCAATTGGGAAGCCTGAAAAAGAGGCTAGATGATCACGCCTTTTTAATTCCCAAAGAGACAGCAGACAAGAACAAATGGCCATCGGGATCCCTATCATAGCAAGATTATGAAATTCGGCATCAGGTGCAATCGATAGGGCCACAGCGACCGATGCAAAAAATGGAGACCATAGCCCCGCACTGGTTAATGCTCTTACAAGCATAGAGTATTGAGGCATGGTCATTTTTCCGGTTGGTCTTTGTAGCTTATCACCAACAAAAAACGTCGCAGACATATTAATAACAGCCCCCAGTAAGTGAACGCTGAGCCAGGTGTACAAGGCGCCTTTAATGCCTAAAACAGGGGGCGATTGTTTGGCTGTATCAGGAAGCAGAGCTAATAGAGAAACGCCTGTAAGCATGGCTACTATGCCTAAATTTCCTTCAAGTAGAGAGCTCAGATCAATGCTTTCCGCTAAATAGAGATGGTAAATAAGAGCGACTCCGCCAGCGCCAATGAGAAGTCGGATTTGACTTTTATTACGTTGGTTTAATCGCTTCCAAGAGACGATAAAAACACCCCAATAACAGAGGGCAGAGAAACCATATAACCACTCAAAATAAGGAATTAAGGACAATAAAAATAATCCACAACCAGCGACAACACCGTATCCTGAAAATGTATGGATAGAGAATGGCGAATGGTGCTTTTTTGAAAACATAATATTCCTTAATAAAATCGCGCGGGAGAAAAAGGTGATGCATCAATAAATGTTGGTTGCTGAGAGATCATTTCAGCGATTAATCGTCCTGTTGCAGGTCCTGTACTGAAGCCAATATGTTGGTGACCAAAAGCTAACCAAATATTGTCTTGATTAGGACATGGGCCAATAGCCGGTAATGAGTCAGGCAATGTTGGTCGATTACCTCTCCACTCGGTATTTTCAATAGGAGCCCCTAAATACGTACTTTGCTGAGCCGATATTGATACTTTATCAAGCTGAACAAAGGAATCCGGTGCCGTTTTGTCGTTGAGCTCGGAGCCACTAGTAAGCCGGTAACCTTGAGTTGTTGGCGTCAAAACAAATGCACTGTCTACATCATAAATGGGACGAGTTAACCTAGGCCCTTCAGGGAACTGATAGTGTCTATGATACCCACGCTCAAAACACATTGGTATGGGTTTTGATACGCATTTAAGCAGATCATTAGACCAGGGACCAGCGGCTAAAACCACTTTATCTGCTAGGTATGACTTTTGGCCATGTAGGGCAACTTGATTTCCTTCAATTGACAAGCTCTGTATGCCATCACGTATTACCTGTCCTCCAAGTTTTACAAAAAGATTAATATAGCTTTGAGTGACTTCACCTGGATGATCTACTGATACGGCATCTTTAATATGTAATGCACTGCCATAAATGTGCTTTAAAGCCGGTTCTAATATTTGAATTTGTTGTGCGTTTAATATTTCAAAGTTGATACCCAGTTTATTGTATATCGCTTGCTCATAGTCAGTGGCCATTGCACCTTCTTCAGAATGAAAGAGTTTCAACCATCCTCCTTCTCGTAGTCGTGACATCCCCGCTGATCTTGTTAACCACTTCTTATGTTCGTCTAATGACACTCGAATAATTGAATCAAGATAGCTAATGTTTCTTTCTGATTTTTTTCTAATGATTGATATAAAAATTGGCTTGACCAATTTATATTTTTTATTAAATATAAATGATTAAGTTTTACGGCTGGATTTTTGTTAAATATATATTTTTTAAGATTAGGAATTAAGTTCTTATTATTAATTAAATATGCTGAACTTCGAGTGATTACACCAGCATTTCCAAAGGATGTTTCTTTAACACTATTTTCTTTATCAATTAATGTGACCTTGAAACCTTTTTCAAGTAAATTTAAGGCACAACTTACACCAACAATACCTGCACCAATTACATAAACGTTGATCATTTGAAAAACCTTTGATTAAATTAATTAAAAACTAAACTGTGGATTCATAAAAATGAAAAAAATAAGTAAACCTTTCTCTCTTGGTGTTTTAATGCTTAATACCCATTTTCCTCGGGTGATGGGTGATATTGGCAACCCAGACTCTTTTGCATTTAATGTACTTTATGAACGAGTATCATCAGCTAAAGTAAGCGCTATCGTCACTTCAGAAGGTGTTCACTCCGATATAAAAAAAGACATTTTTGAAAGTATAAAATCTTTAGAAAACAAAGGGGTAGATTTAATAGTAACAACCTGTGGTTTCTTGGGAGAAATGCAGGATGAATTAAAAAAATCTACTAATGTACCAATATTAACCAGTTCTCTATTGACTCTTCCATTTGTTCGAACCTTTATAAATAAAGAGAATGACAAAGTAGGGGTATTAACTTTTGATGCAAAAAAACTAAACGAAAAACATTTTGGAGGACACTATAAAAATGATGTTGTCATTGGTGATATTCCTAAAGATGGAGAGTTGTATAAAACCATTAAAAATGATTATCTTAGTTTAGATGTCGTTAAATCAGAGGAAGAGGTTGTTTCTTCTGCTTTGAAATTAATTGAAAATAATAAAAATATAAAAGCAATTGTATTGGAGTGTACAAATTTATCTCCTTATATTGATGCAGTTAAAACAGCAACAAATTTACCTGTTTTTGATATCATTCAAGCCATTAACTGGTTTAGAGAGACAAAATCAATCTAAACCAGTTAATGAATAAGGGGGAGGCTAAAAGTCTACCCCATTGCATTTGGTAAGAAAGTCACTATTTCCGGAAACCAAACGAGAATAAACACAGCGGCAATCATAATGAGAAACATAGGAAATGCCGCTCTCGCTATGAATGCCATATTGTGGCCTGTCATGGATTGCAATACGAAAAGGTTAAATCCTACTGGAGGAGTGATCTGAGCCATTTCAACCACAACCATCAAATAGATACCAAACCAAATCATGTCAAATCCTGCCTGACGTACTAAAGGTTCAATAACGGCCATGGTGAGCACGATGGAAGATAGACCATCCAAAAAGCAACCGAGAACAATATAGAAAAGCGTTAAGAAGATAATCAGAGTTAAAGGAGACAGCTCAAGCGAACCAATTCCTTCAGCGAGTTGACGTGGTAAACCGGTAAACCCCATTGCAAGTGAAAGAAAATGGGATCCCATTAATATGAAGGCGATCATGCTGGAGGTTTTTACGGCCCCCATTAAAGATGCTCTAAAGTTCTCCCAATTCAAGCTTTTCTGACCGGCGGCAATAAGTAATGATCCTACGACACCCAAAACCGCGGCTTCAGTAGCGGTTGCAATGCCTGTATAAATAGACCCAATGACGCAGAGAATAAGAGTCAGGATGGGCAACAGGCTCACCAGAGCACTTATCTTTTCTTTAAAATTAAATGATAGGTCTTTGGTATCACCGCTTTTGTTGTATATGGAATTAATCGCAATAAAAGCCATGAAAAGGCCTGCTAACATGAGCCCAGGTAAAATACCGGCGACAAACAGCTTTGCAATCGATTCATTAACTGTTACAGCATAAATGATGAGGGAAATAGAAGGCGGTATTAATAGGCCGAGTGTACCAGCACCCGCTAGAGTTCCTACTATCATGCTTTCAGAGTATTTTCTTTTCTGCAGTTCGGGTATCGACATTTTACCAACGGTTGCGACGGTGGCGGCGGATGAGCCAGATATGGCCGCAAACACAGCAGAACCTGTGATATTCACATGCAACAGACCCCCTGGAAGTTTGTACATCCAAGGAGTTAACCCTTTAAACAATGATTCAGACAGCTTGGTCCTAAAGAGTATTTCTCCCATCCATATAAAGAGAGGGAGCGACGTGAGTGTCCACGAAGATATAGATCCCCAAATGGTGATCGCCATGGAGTCACCAACAGGTCGGCTCGTAAATAATTCCATCCCAATGATGGCACAACCAATTAAGCTTGCACCGACCCATACTCCAGAACCAAGTAGGAAGAAAAGGACGCTTAAAAATACGATGATGAGTACAATTTCGTTCATTTTACACCTAATAGGTCAGTTGATTCATTTGCCGTGCCTTTTTTAGCCATCACACAATATTCGATTAAGGAATGTACGAGGCTAATTGCTAAAATCACAGTACCAAAGGCAACAACACTTTGCGGAATCCATAAAGGTAGAGCAATTGATCCATCACTTAGTTCATGAAAGTCCCATGAAAAATAAGTCAGTCTAACCATGTAATAGGAAAGGTAAGCGGTTACTAAAGCGGTAACGGCGAGGGCGAAAATACTGGCAACTTTTTGTCCTATAGGCGTTAACATCTCTACAAAGAGCGTTACCTGAATATGCGCTTTGTTACGGAAGGTATAGGCAAGTGCTAAACAGTTTGACGCTCCCATGAGATAGCCTGCGATTTCGGTAAGTCCTGGGACATACAAGCTAAGCAATCGACTCACAATACTTGTAATAACGCATACTGTCATGGCAACTAAGCACAAAGCCGCTAAAGCACCTGCTGTTTTATACAGTTTATCTAAGGCGGATAATAAATGTGGGGTAAACATAAAGGAGTGATCCGTTTTTATTAATTGAATACAAAGAAGAGCCCATTTGAGCTCTTCTTTAAGCGCTTTTACATCGCCTGATAAGTATCAATAATATCTTGACCTTCAGAACCGGAGTCTTTTAACCAGTCTAGGGTCATTTTTACTCCAATTGCTTGTAGCTCATCGGTCAAGGTTGTACCCGCATGCTGGACTTTCATGCCGTTTTTCGCTAACTCTTCTTTATACCAGTTCGCTAACTCTTCTGCTTTTAACCAACCTTTTTTCTCCGCGGTAGCGGATGCGTCGAGAATAATTTTTTGGGTTTCTTCAGAAAGTGAATTCCATGAGCGTGTGTTAACGAACACCATATTTTTTGGTAGCCATGCTTTTACGTCATACCAATAGTCCACACTTTCCCATAGTTTTTGATCGTATCCTGTTGAGCCTGAGGACAGCATACTTTCTGCTACTCCCGTTGCAAAAGCTTGCGCTACTTCAGCGGCTTCTACTTTGGTTGGGATTGCCCCCATAAGCTCCGCTATAGTGGAAGTGGCTGGATTGTATGCACGGAATTTTAATCCTTGCATATCCGCGATAGAGTTAATTGGTTTGTTTGCATATAAACCTTGTGGTGGCCATGGAACAGAGTAAAGTAACTTAAGCCCATGCTCTTCAAGTGTTTCTTCTAATGCGGGTTTAGACGCTTGATAAAGATTCCAAGACGATTCATAGGTTGTTGCTAAGAATGGAATAGCATCGATTGCGTAGATGGCACTTTCATTACTGAGAGCAGAAATTAAACGTTCTCCAACTGGCGCTAAACCACGGCGTACCGCACCATAAATTTCACCACCTTTAAATAACGAGCCCGAAGGGTGTGTAATGAACTTCACTTCGTTTTGTTTACTGGTTATTTCTTCAGCGAACTCTTTTGCAATAACTGAATGATAGTTTGAAGAAGAGTAGGCTAACGGCATATCCCATGTTTCAGCTGCAAATGAAATACTTGAAAGACAAACGGTTAATCCTCCGATTAGTGTTTTTTTTGTATGTGTTAGGATCGATCTTTTCATTTTTGATTCCTTAATGTGAGTTTTTTTTAATTGCAGTTTTAATATAATCGGCTTGCCTGAACTGATGCATCATAAAAAGTGATAAATTTTTTCTTTTTTCCGGCATTATGGTAGGTAAAAAACGACATATTGATTGTTTTTTCTTTTTCCCCCTCACTTACTGTTTAGCTTTTATGACTCTAGGATTGAATAAATAAGAATAATTTTGTTTCACTTTATTTATGGGTCACCGACATCATTCATTTGTGTTTTGACCATTTCCAATACTTCTTTATATCGACGATCAAATTTACGAGAGAGAACAATTGAAGAGGTTGAGCGTTGAACGCCAGGGATGTCTCCTATGGCATCAAGTAGCTCATCAAGTTCCTCTAGAGTTGGTTGTTCAACGCTGAGGAAATAATCAAAGTTACCATTGATCGCCAAACAAACCTTAACGGCAGGAAAGCTGTTCAACCTAGCAACAACTTGCTTTCCTCGTTTTTGTTCAACGGCCAACATGACCATGGCTTGCACATTTCCCTCAGTTGGGTTTTTACTTAAAACCGCTGAATAACCTGTAATAACCCCTGTCTGTTCTAATCGATGAATGCGTTCATGAACCGTGGAGCGAGCGACGCCTAATTTTTTGGCGAGATTGCTCGTTGAGTCCCGAGCGTTAACCTGCAGTAAAGCAACTAGCTTGCGATCTAATTCATTTTTAAACCACTTTGACATTTTTATATCCTCAGAATGACGAATAACATACAAAATCCGGCATTTTGCCTACTTATATTCGACTGTATTGAATAGGAAACTGAAATAAGAGCAATCAACAACTATGCCAACTTTAGATCAGAGGTGGAAGATGGGTCTAGCCTCGGGAGGGCTAGGTTCTTTTTTAAAATCATCTTTTTTGTTTTTGAAGTCAACTATGATTATGAGAGGAATGTAATGTCAGAACAACAAAAGAAAATTACTGCGGCAGATTCATTGGTTATGATGTTAGATAAAATGGGGGTAAAACACATCTTTGGTGTTTGCGGAGACACCAGTTTACCTTTTTATGACAGCTTAACTAAAATTGACCATGGTATGACTCATATTTTAACCCGCGATGAACGCTGCGCGGCTTATATGGCGGATGTGTATGCTAGATTAACAAATCGTGTTGGCGTCGTGGAAGGTCCAAGTGGGGCTGGTGCAACCTACATGGTGCCAGGTATTGCTGAAGCGAATGGCACGACGATCCCTGTTTTGGCGATTACCTCCGATATTCCTGTCGCTGGTCGAGATAGGTTTGTGTTAACGGAATGTGATCAAGAAGCCTTATTTAAAACCTTTACTAAATACACTCGAGTGGCCGAAATCCCTGAAGCGGTACCAACGGCGGTACGTGCCGCCTTCAATGCGATGACATCCGGTACGCCGGGGGCGGCTCACATCGGTTTACCTTATGATGTATTAAAAGGGGAGCTTGATGCCGATGAAGTGTGGGGAGACCCTTCTTTTGGTGTATTCCCTTGTCGTCGTACTTTACCATCAAATGAAGATCTTGCCGCAGCCATCGATCTGCTTCTAAACGCTGAGAAAATTGCACTAGTCTGTGGAGGTGGTGTTTTACATTCCGGTGCAGTGGATGAACTTATTGCATTTTCTGAACTCCTTGGCGCTCCAGTAGGAACCACTATTTCAGCAAAAGGTACCATTACAGAAACACATCCATTGGCGATGGGGACTATTGGTACGAATGGTTCTACTGCAGGAGCACGTGATGTATTACGTGAGGCGGATACACTGGTATATATTGGCTGTCGAGTGGGCTCCGTTACCAGTGAAAAACGTACAAACCCATATAATGGTGAAAAGAAAATATTACACATAGATATCGATCCAAAATCTATCGGTGCAAACTATTTGACGGATGTGTCTTTAGTCGGAGATGCAAAAGTCATACTTTCTGAATTAGTCGCTTTGCTTGCCAAACAGGAAAGTAAATGTCTTCTGTCAGAATGGGGATTAAAAGCGGTAAAAGCGTCTAAAACACAGAAAAAAGAGCGTTTTGATCGCTATTCTCAATCAGATGCTATGCCTATTTACGGTGAGCGATTTGTAACTGAATTGCAAAAATCCTTACCTGATGATGCGATTGTTGTTTCTGACCCTGGTACACCGACGCCTTTCTTATGCGCCTTCTTCGAACCTCAGAAGTCTGGTCGGTCGTTTATTTTCCATCGTTTTCATGGTGGGTTAGGGTTTGCTTTACCTGGTGTCGTGGGCGCACATTTTGCAAATACGGGAAGAAAAGTGGTGGGGGTTATGGGTGATGGTAGTTTTGGTTTCTCCTCTGGAGAGCTGGAAACCATCGTTCGTTATAATCTCCCTGTAACATTGATCGTGCTTAATAATTCAAGCTTCGGATGGATTCGTGCAGGGCAAGATCGTTCTTTTGGTAAACGCTATTTTTCAACACAGTTCTCGACTACTGATCATGCCAAAGTGGCCGCCGCTTATGGATTGAAATCTTGGAGTGTTAAAGATCCTAATGTATTAGCAGAAACATTAGCAGAGGCCTTTGCAACAGAAGGACCCACTTTAGTTGATGTGTATACTCGACCATTAGAAGAGAGTGAAGTGCCAGTGACGGCTTTTCTTGGATAGCGTTAAAATACTGTTTGAATAAAAGGCGGCTTCGGTCGTCTTTTTTATGTGCTCATCATGGTGGAATGTGACTCACATTGCATATTGTTTCAATTAAGCTCGTTAGATTTCTATATGAAGGCGGCGATTTAAATGAAGGATTAACTTTCCATTGAGAAAGCAAGCCAAGTCTTAACTGTTGTGAGTCAAGGTAATTCAATAAAGTGGGGATTTATATAAGAGGTGTGTATTTTTTAAGATATGGTACACCCGAGAGGATTCGAACCTCCGGCCTCACCCTCCGGAGGGGTGCGCTCTATCCAGCTGAGCTACGGATGCATTACGGTTGATCTTTTGAAATACATTGTTTCTATTAATTACTAACGAAACCAGTATCGCTTATGTTTGAACAATCATAAGAATGCGCGAAGTATACAGAAGACTGACACGTCTCTCAATATATTGTATGAACTAATGAAGAATAAGACGGCTTAGTGAGGTTGTTTACACTAATGTATTTATATGTATTTTTTGAGTGGAGTTTTTTCGTGAAAACTGGTTGTTTTTAATATTTTGAACGATACTTAATAATCAGGATGGAAATAGGTTAACTGTGTTGGAATATCTCGTTGGTTCACTTTATGTGGCGGTGGTTTATGTTATGGAGTAAACAGAAATGCCGAAAATAATATTTACAATACCTCTCTTCATCGCCGTTTTAGGAGAGGTCTTTGTTGCGTCTCTAATACTTTTTTTTGATTATCCAATCGATAATCTCGTTATCTATCTTGGTTTTTTTATTGTTTGTCTAGCAATGATTAGCTTTGTTGGTCTACGCCTATTGTATCGTCACATGAAAGACGTTCATGTAAAAGATTGCCAAATGTTAGAATTACAAAATTCATTATTAGTTGAACAAATTGCGCTTTTAAATCACTTATGTGCCAAGAAAACGCGATTTTTAGCAAAAATGAGTCAAGATTTAATGGTGCCTCTTTCGGCTGTAAACAGCTTCATGCAGTTACTTGAAGTGACGGAACTAAGTAAAGCGCAACTTAGATACGCAAAGGATGCAAAGTTTTCTTTAAGAGTGATAAAACAAACATTAGATGATGTCGTTGACATTACGGATATTGAGCAAGAAACCTTATTACTCACCAATCAAGATTTCTTTCTGCAGGACGCTATTAAGGAAGTGGGAATGAAGTGTACCTTGTCGAGTCATGAGATTAACAGTGAGATCTATTATGATTTGAGCTCTAATGTTCCTCTGTATGTAAAAGGAGATGTAGAAAGGTTTAAGCAGATTCTTTTTAATTTAATGGAAAATGCGATCAAATTTACTGAAAAAGGCGCGATAGTAGTGCGCTTTAGAGCCATCAGCCTAGATCAACACTTTGTAAATCTAGAGGTCTCTGTCAAAGACACGGGATGCGGGATGGAAAAACAGAAATTAAAAGAAGTTCAAGCACTTTTTTCTCCTTATGAAAACTCTCTATCTTCTCTCTATTCAGGATCCGGTCTTGGCTTAACAATCGTTAGTCAGCTGGTTCAAAGTATGAAAGGAAAAATTAGTGTACAAAGCCAAATAGATAAAGGAAGTGAATTTACATTTGATGTTGTGTTTGAAACGGCATCGATACAAGAGTCGCTGGTCGATAAAATGGAAAAATCCTCGGCTTTCTCTATTCTTTTGGTGGATGATAATCCAACCTCGTTAAGTATACTGGGGGGATACATCGAAGAGTTTGGCTGGCATTACGAATATACGAGCAGCCCGTTAAAGGCACTTGCCTTATTATCGAGTATAGACGAAAACAAACAATTTGATTTAGCGATAATCGATTGGAGTATGCCGGAAATGAACGGTAGAGAGTTAGCCGAGGAAATTAGAAGACAAGCATTCTCTAAAAAAATGCCTCTCGTGATGATGATAACGGCTTATTCTAAATCCATGCTATCCAATCTATATGGAAACGATACGTCTTTGTTAAATGGTTTTTTAATGAAACCTATTACACCCCATGAATTGTACGATTCGGTCAAAGACACATTGTCTCTCACAAAAAAACCGACGGAAGACTCATTCAATGGTGAATTGCCTAGGTTTAATAAGCGTATTTTATTAGTCGATGATAACCCTACCCATCAGACCATTGCCAAAGGCTTGCTTGAAAGTCTAGGTTGTCAGGTTATTGTCGCTCATGGGGGGAAAGATGCATTAACGGTCTTAGAGGAGAACTTGTTTAACTTTGATTTGGTGTTTATGGATATTCAAATGCCGGATTTAGATGGGTTAGATACAACAATTGAAATTAGAAGGCAGAAAAAATTCGAGACTTTGCCGATAGTGGCTTTAACGGCTAGGACATTAACAGTGGATATCGATAAATGTTTAACTGTGGGTATGGATAGCTACATTGCAAAACCATATGATGTAAGCGATTTGATTAGAGCTCTAGATACCTTCACGACGAATAGCCCAAAAACGGAATTGAATATAATATCTCCTATAGTCCCTAAAAGAGTCGATTTTATTGATAAAGAAACACTCAAGTTGTGCCAGCACTATAATATAGCATGGGAAGAGGTGATGGCTCGTTTCAATCAAAATAAAGATATTTATAAACGGTCTTTAGAGTCATTTATGAATGATATAAAAATTTGCCATGCAGAATTAATCGGGGACTCAGAGGAAACCAACGTTGAGAAATTAAAACCTATGATGCATATGCTTCAAGGCTCCTCGGCCTCATTAGGATTTAATGATTTAGCTGAATGCGCAAAATCTATAGATACATTGCTATTAAAAGATAAACTCAAAGGGCTTGATCGTCATTTAACTATGCTAATGAAGCATATTTCTGAAGCTGAATACGTTATCCCTAAATTAATTCATTTATTAGAAGAAAAAGTAGCTCCATTGGCAACAGTAAATTCTTTTGAAAACCCTAGTATAGGTTTGTATAACTCATTGAAATTATTACTGAAAGAGGTTTCTTCAAATAATATGCAGTCAATTGATACGTTTCAGAACATGATGAGTGAACTAAGTGTATTTTACCCTACCGAGACAAAGTCTCTAGATGAAGCCTTAAATAAATTAAGGTTTAAAGATGTGCAGGTCATTATAAATACCTTGTTAGAGGAAAATGAATGCCTTTAAAGTCATGGTTACGCAGTAAAGAGATAGACTTATCTCATGCGAAAATCTTAGTTGTTGATGACCAACCAGTTAATATTCAAGCTATTTATTCTTCATTAAATGGAAGTTATGTCGTATTAGCCGCCACGTCTGGTGAAGAAGCTTTAGATTTGGTTGTAAAAGAAAATCCAGATCTAATTCTGATGGATGTTGTGATGCCGGGTTTATCTGGCCTAGATACTTGCAGAACATTAAAGTTGCAGGAAGAGACTTCGGAGATTCCTGTAATATTTATTACGGGTAGTGATAGTCCTGAAGAAGAAAATGACTGTTGGGACAGTGGCGGAATCGATTTTATTAGTAAGCCGGTTAATCCAATGACTCTTCGAAATCGAGTAAAGTCTCATTTGATGCTCAAATACCAAAAAGATATGTTATTAAAAATGGTATATGTGGACGGGCTAACAGGTGTATTTAATCGACGTTATCTTGATGAACATTTGATTAAGCATATTCATTTGGCTAAGCGCACACAACGAGATACAAGTGTTCTATTGATTGATATTGATTTCTTTAAACAATTTAATGATCGCTATGGTCATGTGGAAGGCGATGCGATTTTAAAGAAAGTAGCCGCTACGATTCAAAATGAAGGACTAAAACGAATGTCCGATTTTATCGTTCGTTATGGCGGCGAAGAGTTTGTGGTTATTTTGCCTGAAACGGATCTCGCTGGAGCAGAGCAGGTCGCAGAAAGAATACGTCAAGAAGTTCAACTCTTGAGCATAGAGCATTTGGATTCAAATTTTAATGTGTTAACGATTAGCATTGGTGTCACTGGGTGCTTATCGCAAGATATGGATTCAAGAGCGGTTGTGGATGCTGCAGATAAAAAATTGTATCAAGCGAAAATATCCGGTAGAAATCGAGTATGTGCCTAGAACACATCATTATCTGTCTATACTAAATTGAGTGGATACCTATAAATCATTTCAGATAATTTGAATAATGTTTATAGGTACCTACATGTATTTTTAAGGTGTTCAACTATTCCTAGTTAAGTTCTCACTTATGTTTTGTTTTACTAATACGTTATCTTCAATCCGTATTCCCCCAAATGGTATTAGTGTTTTGATGAGTGCCATATCGCAACCGTGCTGAGGCAAGCTTTGTTGCATTTTTTCTAGAAGCATAGGAATAAAATATAATCCCGGTTCAATCGTAATGACCATATTTTCTTCTAGTTTTCTTGTTAATCGTAAGAAAGGGGCCGAAGATGGTGGTTTTAGAATATCACCTTCAGGTGTAACTTGATGGCCACCAACGTCATGAACTTGTAGCCCTAAAAGGTGTCCTAAACCATGAGGGAAAAAGGTTTGGGTGATGCCTTTACTTATTTGCTCTTCTGCAGATAACGAGCAAATTTGAGACTCTTGTAATAAATTAGCAATTTCTGTTAAGCAGGTGGCATGCAGCGCTTTATAGTCGGTACCGGCAATGGATTTATTTGCAAGAGACTGTTGAATTTGATCCATTTTGCAAAGTAGCTCATTAAACAGATTATTATCGGTGGTGAAGGTTCGAGTTATATCACTTCCATATCCAGTTACTTTTGCTCCGGCATCAATAAGTAATGTACGAAACTTATCTGGAGATTGTATCTGCTTATGCTCGTAGTGCAATACGGCGGCATTTTGGTTGAGAGCAATAATGCCCGAGTAAGGCTCTTGTGGACTTGTTTGTTGGCTGGTTCGAAGGTAGTCTAAATAAATATCGAGTTCACTTTTACCTTCAAAAAAAGCTTTTTCCGCCGCGTGATGGCCTTTCAACGCTCTAACATTCGCTTGCTTTAATAAATCAACTTCATAGTCTGATTTATAGGCTCTATGATAATCTAGCCAGGCTAAAGTCTTATCATAGCGACCAAACTTATCCGACAACCCTGCTATATCTTGGCCTAACCACATTGTTTTTCCTTTGATGGTATCCGCCCAATTTTCATTGGCTCTGGTTGGCTTAATTGTCCATAAATCAGACCAGCTACCTTCGGGTAAATTTTGTTGAGCGTGCCAAAAATCTTCTTTTAATGGCCAGATTAATGTCGGTTTTGAATGGTTTGAAATAACGATAAAGGTATCGGGTTCAACATCAAATGGTAACCATTGTTGTGCGTACGCATAAGGTTTAAAAGGGTGTGTGTAGTCGTCTTGAAAATAATAACTTTTCGTACCGCTGGCGATGATTATCTGATCAAGTTGAAAACGCTCTAAGGTATCTTGATAGAAAGAGGTTAATGATTTTATGTGAGAAAAATATAAAGAGTCCATTAGCATACCTGTTAAGCGTAAAAGTAAGCAGAACTATAGATAAGTAATGGGTATTGCTCAAGTAGATAATGAAATAGTGAATTCTAAATAAATGAACTCGAAACTGAAAGAGAGGGTTACTTTAAACTGGATACGCAATATTGTCAGCCATTAAGGTGCTGATTTTATCTGCAGGTAAAGGCCGATTAAAATAGTATCCTTGAGCGTATGGACAGCCTAGGGATTTAAGCGTATTTAATTGCTCTTGAGATTCTACACCCTCGGCCACTACAGTCCAATTTAGCCGATTACTTAGATGAATGATGGCTTCAACTATCGCAAAATTATGTTTGTTTGTATTCATATCCATGACAAATGATCGATCAATTTTAATGACATCTGCATTTAACTGGCTAATGTAAGAGAGTGAGCTAAGCCCTGTGCCAAAATCATCAATAGCAATACTGACACCTATTTTTTGTAATTCAATTAAGCTCAATTTCGTAGAAGAAATATTGCTCATCATCGCCGTTTCCGTAAGTTCAATTTCTAATGATGATGAGGAGAGATTGTGTCGTGTTAATATCGTTTGAATGTCTTGGACGAAGTTAATGTCTAGTAAATTATAAGGGGAAATATTGACGGCAATAACCATATCTATGTCTTGAAGCTGCCACTGTTTTGCTTGCATAATCGCTTTTTCAATAACATAGCGAGTAAATTTATGGATATGAACACTTTTTTCAATGAGAGGAATAAAATGGATAGGTGAAATTATCCCTTCAATGGGGTGTTCCCATCTCGCGAGTGCTTCAACGCCAATTATTTTGCCCGTTTGGGTATCTACTTTCGGTTGATAGAGTAGAAAAATTTGTTCTTGTTTTATGGCTTCTGAAATATCACTTCGAAGTTTTGCTTCATAGAGGTAGGTTGCACCCAGAGTCTCATTATAAACATAAGATCCTAAGCGATTAGATTTCGCTTGGTGCATGGCTAGATCCGCATAAGTCATGATCGTGTCTAGGTCAGTTCCATGTTGGAAGAGTAAGGCAATACCAATACTTGGTATCACTTCGATACTAAGGTCATGAATGACTATTCTATTTGTACAAGTATCCAGTATCCTTTCAGCAATTTTTAAGGCGCTGGCCTCGTTTAGCCCTTTGCTCCATATAATAAACTCATCTCCGCTCATTCGGACTAAAATTTCCTTTTTACTCAGGATTGGCTGAATTGTTTGAGCGAATTTTATAAGGACTTTGTCTCCAATCGCATGACCATAAGCATCGTTAACTTCTTTAAAACTGTTCAAATTAAGCTGTAGAATAGCGCCGGATGTTTTGTTGCTATCAATTTTATTTTGACTGATTAACTCTTTAATTTCGGTTCGACACTTAGAAAATAGATGCAGTCTATTGGGTAGCTTCGTTAAAACATCATGAGTGGCAATATGAGCAAGATCGTCATTTTTCTTTTGAACTTTTTTATTTATCCAAGTGGCTAAGAATAATGCGAGCCAAACCGCAATCCAAAAGGTAATGATAGATGTCACAATCAAACGTTTAGTGATGTAGTTGAGAGCTAAGGGGATCGACTGTGCACTCTTAAAAAAGATAATGTCTGCATTGTTTTTGGTTTTTAGTCTTATCCATGCAAACGTTTTATTGTCAATGTTGATAATACCTTGGTTATCTTCATTGACTAACACTGACGTTTTCTCTAATGCTTTGTTTGATGTTTGGGGCGGGAGGTTAGTAAAAGAAAAAGCATCAGGAGAATTGAACAAAAAAAAGCTATAGGTCGCGTTGTTTTCTGACGGATTAGCCGCATAGTTTTTATTCAGAACGGCCTCAATTCTTATTTTTGACTGCTCTATCTCATGAGTATCGAGTACATATTGAAAGTTGGTTGCTTCTGTTGAAATGGCATTAAGCTCTGTAGACGAGCCAATGTCGGAGGCTATTTTATAAACAACAACAATGTATATGATTGATACAACGATAGCGACGCCTACACACACACAAACTAATCGCAATTGAAAGTAAGGGTCTCTATCTAAAGCTGTAGTTGAATTTGAATGCATGAAGCTTCCTTCTTATATGCAAAATACGAAGCGGACAGTGCTTACTCGTCTTTTGCTTTGTAGGTGCTTAGATTTGCCAAGTGGTAAATTGGACACCATGCGGTCAATAAAGAAACAAGGTTCAAAACTGAGAAGATAAAGAGTAACCACCATACTATCGAATCTTCTATATAGTTACTAAAAAAAAGCGTAAAAATAAAAATGCTTACACCAATTACTCCACGAAGAGTACGATCGATAGTACTTAGGTTTCTTGATACCAACATATTTTAGTGGACCTTAATGAATAGAATTAAACTTTACTAATTTAATTATAGTTTACTTTAACTCTATTCATTCAGATTAGTTTGTGACGAAATGTTGTGGCTGAATACGTATCTTTAGGCGCTATTTTCTAGGTGCCTTAATACGTTAGTAAAAACTGGCAAAAGCAACAATAGCAACGCTGGTTAGAATGAAACCACCCCCTATCCATTCCCGAGTACTTATTGTTTCGGAAAAACGGTATTTTGAATAGTATAGGGTCCCAATGACTTCAATTTGCCCAAGCGTTTTAACAAGGGCAGGATTCGCTAATGAGAATGCGGTGAACCAACCAATGGACCCAATGGCACTGAAAAACCCCACTTTATTACTTAATTGAATGTTTTTAGTGAATGGACTAAAAACGCTTTTTTCTAAATAAGACTGAACTGACCACAATAAGAGAGACTGAATGCTTAGAACGAGTATTAACGTTAATGCGGCTCTGGTGGCTAAATTGCCTTCTAATTCGTGACTAGCATAGGTGACTGCAAGTGATGTAATAGCAAAACAAAAACCACTAGATAAACCGAATAATGGACCTGTTTGGAAAAAACTCGAGATCGCGATTTTGGTTTTTACACTTAAAATAATGATGCCTACCACTCCTAAAAAGACGCCAATCCAAGCGATAGTTGATAGTGCAGAAGCAAAGAGCAATAGGCCTAATAATGCCGTCATGATAGCCTCTGTTTTTGCGAATAAGGTTCCACTTGCAAAACTTTCTGTTTTAAATAAATTAAGCATTAAATAGGTTGCCGCTACTTGAGCAATGGCTCCAATAAAAGCCGCTAAGTAAAAATACATGGACGGTGCGGATTGAATTGGCCCTAAAAATAACCAGCAAAAAACGCCATAAATAACAACGAATGGCAGTCCAAAGAGAGAGCGAGCTAGCGTGGCGTGTAAAGTACCAAATTCTTTAGATAGAGAATTTTGATAAGCGGTTCTCATCGATTGGAACCAAGCGGCGATTAAAGTTGAGAAAATCCACATAGGAGAGCCTTTTAATTAGAGTGCTGAGATCGGATAAGGTTTATTATTATGCAAGCATGGTGTCTTACGATTGAAAAGTAAAAGGAATAATAATTATGTTTTGGATTACCATTTGGAATCTGAAATAAATGATAGAGGCTATTTTAGAGTGTTATTTATACAGCTTAATCTTGCGGTGGAGTGATTGATGAAGAACGTGTTGGTTTGGGATTGGCCTATTAGAATGTTGCATTGGCTAATGGTTGTTCTGTTTTCCGCCTTAATAGTGACAGGTAAGTCAGAGGAGGATTATTTAGAACTTCATATAAATCTTGGCTATGCGCTTTCAGGCGTGTTGGTCGCTCGCATTCTTTATGGCTTTTTAGGCTCATACCATGGAAAGTTTTATCATGCGTTTTTCCGTCTAAAAGAGGTTTTTAAATACAGTCACCGTCTTTTAAACAGAACGGCGAATCCAGAGCTCGGCCATAATCCATTAGGATGGTTGATGGTCATTATGATGATTGGGTTACTTACTTTTCAAATTGTAAGTGGTCTATTTTCAACAGATGATATTTTTTGGTATGGCCCATTTTATGATTATGCAACAGATGAGTGGATTTCACTTTTTTCTTATTTTCATCAGATACTACCCAATGCATTAATTGCCTTATCTGTATTGCATATTGGAGCCGTATTGATGCATGAAATTTGTTTTAAAGAAAGGTTGATACGGGCAATGGTTTTTGGAAAAAAGCAAGTGCGAACAGATACACTAGGGCCTGTAATCAGCACGCCAAGATGGGGTATTACCATAAGTTTAATCGTAAGCTTATGTTGGTTAACCTGGTTGTTTACTTTACCAAATTAACCAGCAATACAAGATATTCAAGGGGGAATTGGGCTTATGCCGCTTCATCACTATCGTTTAGTTCAATGATCTCTTCATCGAGATCATTGCTCATGTCGATCATGTCCTCCGTATCAATCATGGCTTCTTCATCTGTTTCGATAACAATGTCTTTTAACGTTTTTACTTCTTCGTATTGATTAGTTTTTTGTTTTATTTCTTCTTTATTACTTTTTTTGGCCGCTGGCTTTCTTTTTGTACCTAGTGCCACTAAAAGGTTATCTTTGTTCTGAGCTAGATGCATGGACAATTTATCTAACAATTCAACGTTATCAATTAATTTACTTTCTTCTAATAGCTGATAGAGTTCGTCAGACATATCGAGCAGTTTGTCATAAGCGTCTGCTTCTGCTTTTGAAGAAAAAGTCATTTTTTCTACCCCATTGCGTTCAACAACATATTTTGTAATGACAGGCATGATTCACCTCCTATAAATTATACTGTACAAATATACAGTTGTTTTTTGATTCTTGTCTAGTTTTTTATAAAACTTTTCTGATTTGAATTGTTGATTCGGTTAATGGTTGCTAAAGTTGCGCCGTTGAAAATAGGAAAATTTAGTATGAGTTTTGATTTTAATCAGATCGATTTCACTTTTTTAAAAGAGCATTCACAAGTTGTCTTAACCATTATTTGGATTCTTGTTTCATTGGTTATTCGTTCATCTGTTAAGAGGGCGATACGAGACACAAAAAAACTTGAGCATGATTCTAAACGCCAAAAAATAAACACAATAGATAATATTTTTAACATGGTGTTATTTGTTGGTGTGGTATTTATTTGGCTCTCAGAATTACAAAATTTAGCCCTTTCTATTGCGGCTTTTATGGTTGCGCTTGTTATTGCAACAAAAGAGTTTATTCAATGTATTGTGGGGGCTTTTTACAAGGCAAGTACTCGCCCGTTTCGAGTAGGAGATTGGGTGAAAATAGGTCATTTCGAAGGAGAAGTGACAGACAGTGATTGGTTAACAACCACCTTGTTTGAAGTGGATATGTCTGGCGGAAGTTATCAATATACCGGCCGTACCTCGGTTATACCGAATGGTTTGTTAATGACTCACACTGTACAAAATTTAAATTATACACGACGCTATGTTACTCATGTTTTTTCAATTACTCGTCAAACCGATGAGGTCAACTTGTTTAAAGCAAAAGATCAAATATTGAAACGTATCAAGGAGTACAGTGAACACTTCAAAGAGGTGGCTATTCGTTATAACAGTTTAATTGAAAAACGGTTGGATATTAAAATTTCTGGACCGGAGCCAAGTGTGCGTATTACGACGACACCAGAAGGGTATAATGTGTTTACTGTCTCGTTATTTTGCCCTACTGAAGAAGCATTGGAAATAGAGCAAAAAGTAACAGAAGACTTTATGGGGTTTTGGTTTGAAGAAGCGCGTAAACAGCGTTTAATAACTGTTCAGTAGTATTGAATGGTTCATTTGAGAGATGTATATGAAAAAAATCTACTGTTCATTAATGATAATATTAAGTGTTCTTTTAAGTGGTTGTAACAGTTATAGACTCAGTGAAGCTAAGCTGAACGAAGAAATTGTTCAACGTATTAAAGACGAGCCAAAACAAAGTATTATTGTATCGATGGGAGAACAAACAGTTACTCTGGATATGGTTGTTATTGGTGCTGTTGTGGACTTAATGGCAAAAGAAGGCGGCGTTGCGCAGATTAGACTGTCTACAGATATGACAGGGACTTTGAATATGTTCGGTAAAGACATTTCTGTACAAACAGATCTTATGCCTTATATTCAAGCGGGAGTTCGAATTGAAGAGGGGAAGATTTATCTGGTTAATCCTAAGGTTTTGGAAATTACCGTGAATGGCTCAAGCTTTAACGATCAATTATTAAGGTCCGCTTTAGGTCCATTACATGATGATTTCGAAGTGGCTCTGTCTGGTTACTTTTCTGAAAACCCTGTTTATATTATGAATCATTCCGCACTGGAAGAGTCTGCGGCTTTAGTGGTTAAGAAAATTACCATTAATGAAGATGAAATTGTGATGTCTATGTTCTGATGTTGTGTCTGTAATACGATAATTTGATTTATAAAAATGCAGAAACTTGAGCTCAGGTTTCTGCATTTTTCGTTATCAAGCCTATTACCTAGTGTGAATCGATTTGAATTGATCAATAAGAGTAACAGGTTGTTTTAATATAAGGGATCATTTTATCGTGACATGGTTCACTAAAAGGTCGCCGATAATAAAATGTGAATGTATTAAAGTAGGTTTGCTACAGATTTAGACACATCTTCAGCGCCTTTTCGAATTTCGTCAATGATTCCATAAGCTTCATTGACGAGCTCCGTACTCTGATCAGATTGATACTTTACCTGCACCATGCTTTCTTTTGCTTCTCTGGTTAGAGCACTGTTTTGTTTAACCATATTTTCAATCTCAACAGTTGAAGAGCTGGTTCTAGCTGCTAAAGACCTTACTTCATCGGCCACTACCGCAAAGCCTCGACCTTGCTCTCCTGCACGAGCAGCCTCGATTGCGGCATTTAATGCGAGTAAATTTGTTTGATCTGCAATGCTGCTTATGGTGGTGACGATTTTAGAAATCTCATCAGATTGTTCATTAAGTCTATCAATTAATACTGACGCATTTTCTATGTCTGTAGAGATCTTTTCAGAAATGGCGACTGTTTTCTGTAATACATCCGAGCCTTTTTCTGAAACCTGTGCGGTTTCAACAGAGGTTGAATGTGCCACTTCGGTAACACGTTGAGATGCTAGCTGCTTTTCTACTCGTTCTGTTACATCACTGGCAAACTTTATGATTTTAATAACTTCGTTTTTGTTATTAAAAATAGGGTTGTAAGTGGCTTCTAGCCAGAGTGTTTGTCCATTTTTGTTTTTTCGCTTAAATTGCCCCGCCCTAAAGGCTCCTGCTTCTAGGTCCTTCCAAAAGTCAGGATTTTCATCATAAAAATCTTGATCACAGAATAATTTGTGATGCTTGCCAACTATTTCATGCAAAGAGTAGCCAACAGTCGAAGTGAAGTTTTGGTTTGCGTGGATAATGTTACCTTTTGGGGTAAACTCGATCACAGCTAACGATCGATCAAGGGCTTCAAAAATGTACTCTTGGTTGTCAAGTTCCATTTTTGACTTTGTTACATCGCTGGCTATTTTGAAGATTCGAGTGATTTTTCCTGATTCTTTAATCGGAAAATAAGTCGCTTCAAGCCATAAAACGTCTCCTGCTTTATTATATCTTTTAAAGGTACCACTGATTTTTTTACCTTGATTTAAATCATCCCAAAATGTTTGGTACTCTTTTGTTTGTGTGTAATTACCACTGCAAAACATTTTATGATGTTGGCCTGTCACTTCTGCATGCGTATAGCCTGTTGTAGCTAAAAAAGAGGGGCTAGCTTCAATAATGGTGCCGTCAGGTAAGAAGGATATGGTTGGCATATTGGCTTGTAATGCTTCAATGAATGCTTCGTTTTCTGTCGCTATATTTGAAGTATTAATGACGTGTTCTTTCGTTATTTTTTGTTTAGTGAAAAACATAGCGCTCTCCATTGATTTTAATAAATAAGGTGTTTTCAAATTCATTTTCGTAAAAAAAGAGAGGGTTGCATAAGTTTTTTATGTGTTTTTATGTAGTCTATGTCTTACAAAATATGCGTGGATTTGGGGAAAAATACTTAAAACAATGTATTATTAGCAAAAATGACAGGACATTTTGTGACAAAAAAATCATAATACTTAAACAAAACATCCAGAATAAATAAGGTATTAAATGTCTATTACTAAAAATAAAGTGGTTCAATTTCATTATACGCTACGTAGCGGCGACGAATTAATTGAAACATCTGCTGGCAAAGATCCTGCCGCCTTTTTATGCGGCCATGGAAGTGTGATTCCAGGTCTTGAAAAAGCGATGGAAGGGAAAGACGCTGGTGATGAGTTTGATGTTGATGTCAAAGCGGCCGATGCTTACGGTGAGCGCTTTGATGACCGTCAACAACAAGTGCCGATAAAACATCTTCAAGGTGCTAAACGCTGGAAAGCAGGTATGGTCGCTGTAGTACAAACAGAAAAAGGACCACGTCAAGTAACGGTTGTTAAAGCTGGTTTAAAACACGCTACGGTTGATCTAAATCATCCGCTTTCTGGTAAAGATTTGAGCTTCTCTATTCAAATTGTTGATGTTCGTGATGCTACTGAAGAAGAGTTATCCCATGGGCACGCTCATGGTGTTGGTGGACATCATCATTAATTACTAGATGACATTAAATGAAAGGCTTTGTTTATTCGACAGAGTCTTTTGCTTATTTTTAGTGTGCAGATGGGGTGGATATTGATTAAATTTTCATATTAGAGGTATGTAGTATGGTAGAGCATGACTTTAAAAAACAGCGGTTTCAATACGAGCAGAACGAGGCTCCGGCTGTTCTGAAATATAAGATTTTGATTGATCCAAAGAGTGGTCAACACACAGTCGATTTTTATAGCACGTTTGTACCAGAGTCTCTTCGTGGCAAAGGTATCGCCGAAAAACTGGTTAGAACTGGCTTAAAATGGGCAAATGAGCAAAATCACGAGATAACGGCAAGTTGCTGGTACGTAGAAAAATTTCTTAGAAAAAAGAAATAATCCTATTATTCAAAGGTAATTCTTTTTTTGACCTTGTTGCTAGGGTTAGATACTGGCTCTTTTAAGGGTTCAACTAGGCTTTCTAAACCGTTTACTTTAATCTCTAAAACAAGTTGCAGCCAATTCCCTAATCGGCCTTCTGGCCAACCCTTATGTTGAAACCAAATTAAATAAGGCTCAGGTAAGTCTATCAATAAAGTGCCTTGGTATTTACCAAATGGCATCGGTTGACGGGCAATCTGAATAAGGTCTTCTTGTTGAAACATCGTCTACTCTTTTCAATACTTTAATGAAACATGGGTATTTAACCATAATTTAAGTAAATTCCCTATGCGCTCTTTTTCAGATGGGGGTGTGTTCTATATATTTTTTATTGATGGCAAGTAACATTTTTGAAAACACCGAATTAAAAAATCACATATTGCATTGAGCTTCGGGGATGAATGGCGAACCTTCGGGTAGACTAGCCACACTCCACTGTAAGGGTATTGGTATTGTGGTAATAGTTCGATCAGCTGACCATTTGCTAACCCTTCTTCGACATAATAATCTGGGAGTTGAGCGATTCCCATACCCTTAAGAGTCGCATCAAGCAGAGCAGGGCCTGAATTACTACGCCAACGGCTGTTAATTTTAATTTCTTTCCTTTGTCCGTCTTGCTGAAATAACCAATGGTTTTTAGAACCAATTAAGCAATGGTGCTTGTTTAATTCAGATAACGTATGGGGCATGCCATATTGATCGATATAACGGCGAGAAGCACATAAGTATTCTTGTCTATCACATAAACGACGAGATAAATGGCTGGAATCTTTTAGTGACCCCATTCTGATGGCAAGGTCATATCCTTCTTCAATTAAATCCACTTCTCGATTGGTTAGATGAAAGTCGAGTTCTATTTTTGGGTTCTCAAGAAGGAAATCGTTCATTAATGGAGAAATAAAACGTTCTCCAAAGGTAGTGGCACAGGTCATTTTAAAAGAACCAATAGGGGCTTTATTAAGACTAGAGACAATTTCTTCAGCATTGTTTAGAGCCTCAGGGAGGCTTCGGCAATGCTGGTAGTACACTTCTCCTGCTTCACTTAAGCGAATTCGTCTGGTGGTTCTAAATAAGAGAGTCGTACCGAAACTGGCTTCCAGTTGGGTAATTAAGCGACTTATATGGGATGGGGATACATTGAGTTGAACTGCAGCGGCAGAAAAACTGCCTTGACGCACGACTTCGATAAAGGCTTCCATCGCTTCCCAATTTTTCATAATAAGATGTCTCAGTTAGAGTGAAAAAGCATAAGATTGGTTTTAATGAAAAGATAATAAAAAAGATTGTTGCTGTATGGCAATAATAATTTTCCAAAAAAGCCATTATCGTTGCCATCATTAGAAGATAAACTGATGACACAGATTTAGTTTTAGTACTCATTAACATTTAATCGTAAACACGTTGGAGAACACAATGAAATGTAAAGCTGCTGTTGCTTGGGGCCCAGGTCAACCACTTAAGATCGAAGAGATTGATGTTCAAGATCCACAGGCGGGTGAAGTTTTAGTCCGTATGGTTGCAACGGGTGTTTGCCACACAGATGCGTTTACCTTGTCTGGTGAAGATCCAGAAGGTATTTTCCCTGCTATTTTAGGACATGAAGGCGCAGGTGTTGTTGAAGCCGTAGGCGAAGGTGTTACCACGCTGAAGCCGGGTGATCACGTTATTCCTCTTTATACCGCCGAGTGTGGCGAATGCAAATTCTGTAAATCGGGTAAAACCAATTTATGTCAAGCCGTGCGTGAAACTCAAGGTAAAGGTTTGATGCCTGATGGAACCAGTCGTTTTAGCATTAATGGCGAACCTATTTTCCATTATATGGGAACCTCTACCTTCTCAGAATACAGTGTTGTTCCAGAGATTGCCCTGGCTAAAATTCATGTAGATGCACCACTTGAAAAAGTGTGTTTGCTTGGCTGTGGTATCACTACAGGAATCGGTGCTGTATTAAATACCGCGAAGGTAGAGAAAGGCGATACGGTTGCGGTATTTGGTTTAGGTGGTATTGGTTTGTCGGTTATTCAAGGCGCACGTATGGCCGGTGCTGGTCGTATTATTGCGATCGATATCAATGAATCTAAATTTGAAATGGCGAAACAGTTTGGTGCGACAGACTGTGTAAACCCTAAAGAATTTGATGCGCCTATTCAGCAAGTAATCGTAGACATGACGGATGGCGGCGTAGACTACTCTTTTGAATGTATTGGTAACGTGCAAATCATGCGTCAGGCACTGGAGTGCTGCCATAAAGGTTGGGGCGAATCCATTATCATAGGTGTCGCAGGTGCTGGCCAAGAAATTTCTACTCGTCCATTCCAGTTAGTGACCGGTCGAGTCTGGAAAGGTTCTGCATTTGGTGGCGTTAAAGGTCGTAGTCAACTTCCAGGTTATGTCGAAGATTACATGAATGGTAAAATCGAAATTGATCCATTCGTGACGCATACAATGGGCTTAGAAGACATTAATAAGGCGTTTGATTTGATGCATGAAGGTAAGAGTATCCGTACTGTTATCTTGTTTGATAAATAACAATACTCGTGTTGAGCCGTCGCCTTTTATGAATTTACCCTCTTTTAGGCGATGGTTTGAGTAGATGCTATTAGAAGGAATTCTGTATGTCTCAACTTGAACTACTTTCCAGTGTTAAAGCTCATGGTGGTTGGATAAAACGTTATCGTCATACCAGCCAATCTGTAAAAGGCGATATGGTTTTTGCTATTTATCTGCCACCGCAAGCGGAAACTCAATCCGTCCCTGTATTGTACTGGCTATCAGGTCTTACCTGTAATGATGAGAACTTCACTCAGAAAGCCGGTGCTCATCGAATGGCGGCTGAGCTGGGGTTAGCCATTGTTTGTCCTGATACAAGCCCAAGAGGCTCAGATTATCCAGGTGAGCATGAAAGTTATGACTTTGGTTCTGCTGCAGGCTTTTATATTAATGCCTGCGTCGAGCCTTATGCACAAACCTATAAAATGTATGATTATGTGGTTTCAGAGTTACCACAATTGATTGAAGCAAACTTTCCTGTAACGGATAAAAAATCCATTTCTGGACATTCTATGGGTGGTCATGGAGCTTTGATTTGTGCGCTTAAGAACCCTGGGCAGTATCAATCTGTTTCGGCTTTCGCTCCTATTGTTAATCCAATTAATTGCCCTTGGGGTGAAAAAGCGTTTACTGGTTATCTAGGAGAAGATAAAGCGACTTGGAAGGAATGGGATGCAACTTCATTGATCGAACATGCAAAAGAGCGTTTGCCCTTATTGATCGACCAAGGTGAAGCCGACGACTTTCTAGTTGAACAGCTCAAACCAGAAGCGTTAGAAGTCGCCTGTGAACAAGCGGGGCACCCATTGACGTTACGTCGCCAACCAGGGTATGACCACAGTTACTTTTTTATCTCCAGCTTTATTGATGATCACTTAGAGCATCATGCTAAGGCGTTGCAATAAATGAGAGTTTTGATGTAGAAAAAGAAGCCTTTTCTTGAACGATAACAAAGAAAAGGCTTCAGAATGTCTATTGGATGTGTTTATTCCTGTGATTTTTCAAGTGTACTTAACCAGTTAAAAATAGAGGTTAAATAATGTTGGCGAGCCTTTATGGGAGATAGATAAAGATCATGGAACCCTTGCGGAATAGTTTCTATTCTTAAATCCGTATAAATAGATTGAGCGGTTATTTTCATGCTTTCCACATCAAGCGCGCCATCTCCTTGAGCCATGTCGTGACTGTTGGTCGCTTTATAAGTACTTTTTTGAGAGCAGCATAATAGGGTTGATAAAGTGATGGCTTGAGTGGTTAACTGCTTTTGATTTTGAATAATTTCATGTAACCATTTAAAGGACAAATAAAAGCCTCCAGAGGGTTTGAAATCTAAACGATATTCCCATTCTCCGCCAAATTTTTTATGCAATGTTTTTGCATACAATTTATCTTCATAAGTTTGTTTTTTATAAAATGGGAACAAGCCTGTCAGGATACGGACAAAAGATGTCATGACTTGCAGTTTTTCTGGAGGGAATGGCAAGCAAATAAAAGGGCTGTTTAAAATGAGCCCAGTGATTTTTAGGGATATCGCTTTGTCTTGGTCATGCCTTTGTCTTTCTTGTAGAAAACGTGACGCGATTAACCCTCCTGTAGAATGAGCTAGAATAACCACTTCTAGAACGCCATCTTGCTGCATGACATCCAGGGCAATGTTGAGGTCATCAAAGTATTGCGCCAGAGAATCACAATCATTCGGTGGACTGTAAGGTCGAATTGAACGGCCGTAACCTTGTAAATCTAAGGCATAAAAGCCATACCCATTATCCGTAATGTCTTTTGATAAACCTGCTTGAAAGAAATAATCTGTGTAACCATGAAGATATAAAATGGCCTTGGAAAGCCTTGGTTTGCTTTGATCGTTTATTAGATGACAAACCACATGGCTTTTTGGACCTGGAAATTGAAATCCTCTAGAGCGAAACGCTCCCCCTAAGAAATCCTTAGTATCAGAAATCTGTTGCCATTGAAAAAGACGTGTTGATTTCATAAAGAATCCTTAGGGAGGAGAGTAGCCTAGTTAAATAGACGGTCGCCTAATTGGTCAATGGTCATTTTAGCTTTATTGATAGTGATAGTAATGCATTCATCTCGACTACCAATTAGATCGGAACGGATAAATTTATGGACTTTTTGATCTTCGCCTTCACCCTTAGTAATAGTGGCGGCAACCCTGTGTTGCCCACCTTCATTAATAGGCGCTGGAATAATGATAAATCCATTATGAACAATGGGGTCTTCTTCTTTGGCTGGAGCGGAAGGAGCGGCGGTAAAGAGAGATTTAAGACCAGATAATAAACTCATGTGTACTTTCCTGTGTTATCAAAACGATTGATAACAGGATACACAGTAATCCCTATTCAAATAAAGGGTCAAAGCAATTCTTTTAAAAAAGTTTTAATCAGTTAGAATAGCCGAGTCAATTTTCAAGTAATGCCCGAAGAATAAAAATTAAAACTGGTACGAATCGTGCTGACATTTACCTATTGTCAGTAGATCCTATAAAAACATAGGTTTTGACACTAAAGCGCTTCCACAAGAGGCATTTATTAATCGCTAAGTTAACCATAAATTGACTTAGAGTATCGGAATAAACTTGACTATGAATATGACACATACCTGGCTTTCTATTCTAGAAGGCTGTTTGTTGGCGGCTCTTGGACTTCATATACTGAATTCAGCTGGTTTTCTTATTAGTGGAACGGCGGGTATCAGTTTTCTTATTTTACAATTTTCCGATTTCACTTTCGGGCAAATTTTCTTCTTATTGAACATTCCTTTTTATGTTTTAGCTTGGCAAACGTTAGGCTGGCGGTTTACCGTTCGTACCTTTTTGAGCGTGAGTTTATTATCGGGCCTTTCAGAGCTGCTCAGGTTATATGTACAGGTAGAAATGAACCCAATTCTTGCCGCGACGTTTGGAGGAATGTTGGTGGGCTTTGGGTTAATTATTCTTTTCAGGCACAACTCATCATTGGGTGGTTTGAATATTTTAGCCGTGTATTTAGAAAGAAAGTTTAATATTCACGCCAGTAAAACCACATTAGTGGCTGATCTTCTTGTGATTGCTTGCGCATTTTCTGTATTAGAAATAGGTAGCTTAGCGTTTTCATTTTTGGCGTTTTTGATATTGAGTTCCATTATAGGCCGTTATCATAAGTCGCCAGCGGCCTCTCAACCCCCGGTGCCTGTATTGCAAGAAAGCTAGTAGGCGACAAAAAATAGAGTGATTTTTTCGGCGATCTAAACGCTTATCGTGATCTATGCATATAAAAAAACCAGCCTGAAAAAGCTGGTTTTTTAATAAGTCGACAGATTCTATGGTGTTAAGCGTTAGCGACAACTTTCGCAACGGCTTTGTCGAGGCGTGCAAAACCTTCCGCAATATCTGCTTCAGGAATGATCAATGATGGTGCCATACGCACAACATCAGGGCCAGCGACTAGCATTAATAGACCTTCTTCAAGGGCGGCATTAAGAAAGACTTTTGCATTGCCTTTATAAGTGTCAACTACTTCCGCGCCGATAAGCAAGCCCATGCCACGAATATCTTTGAATACTGAGTACTTTTCGTTAATTGCTGTTAGGCCATCAACAAATAGCTTGTGACGAGCTTTAACGCCATCCAATACTTCTGGTGTGTCAATAATGTCAATAACTGCTTCCGCAATAACGCAGGCCATTGGGTTACCGCCATAAGTGCTACCATGAGTACCAAAACCTAAGCTTTGAGCTGCAGACTCTGTCGCCAGCATTGCGCCAACAGGGAAGCCATTACCTAATGCTTTTGCGGAGGTTAATACATCCGGTGTTACGCCTAGTTGCTCGTAGGCAAATAAAGTACCAGTACGACCTACACCAGATTGAACTTCGTCAAAGACAAGTAAAGCATTGTATTGATCACACAATTCACGGACTTGTTTAGCAAACTCAAGATCAGCCGGGATAATACCGCCTTCACCTTGAATTGGTTCCATAACAACTGCACAAGTACGGTCTGAAATAAGGGCTTTTAATTGTTCAATGTCATTATAATCGCAATGACTAATACCTTGCGGTGTTGGCTCAAAGCCTTCTTTATATTTAGGTTGACCACCAACAGAGACAGTAAAAAGTGTACGTCCATGGAAAGACTTATTAAATGCGATGATCTCATGCTTTTCAGGGCCATAATTTAAATAAGCATGACGACGAACAAGTTTAAATGCCGCTTCATTGGCTTCACCGCCACTGTTACAGAAGAAAACGCGGTCCGCAAAAGTTTTTTCTGTCAGCTTTTTGGCTAAACGTAATGCCGGCTCATTTGTCATTACATTGGCCACGTGCCAAAATTTATCCGCTTGATCTCGCATGACTTCGACCAATTTTGGGTGAGAATGGCCAACAGCTGTTACGGCAATACCGCCCGCAAAATCGACGTATTCTTTGTCATTACTATCCCACATGCGAGAGCCTTCACCACGTACCGGGATAATGGCAGCGGGTGCGTAATTTGGAACCATTACTTCGTCGAAAGTTGCTCTCGTTACTTGTTCAGTCACTTTTCGTCTCCTTAGAGGAAAAATAGGGCTACCTGATATAGGTAGCCCGGCAGGTTAAATTAGATTTCTTAATTCGCGGATTGCGACAGAAATCATGGCTAATGTTAATTCGCTTTCAGTTTTAATTTCACCGAAAGTGGCTTGATAATGATGGATGCTATCGGCATTTAGTTCATTCCATTGACTGAGTCTTTGCTCAACATTATTGATATCTGAGTTAGACTGAATCACTTCTTGAGTTAAAGTGCGTAAGCTATTATCGATCTCATCACCTAAACCGGCTTTTGCTTTACGTTGCCACATATCGTTCGCGGTAAGCTCGCTGACAGAATGACGTAACCAATGCAGATCTAAATCCATTTCCAAAGCGAAATAGGTCTGAGAAACGTCCATAACATCTTTTTCTGTATTACTGGCGACTCGAATGATGTCTAAGCCGTAGAATAAGTAATGCAATGCGGAAATCTTATCGGACAACTCGCTTGGAATGCCTGTATCAGACAGTTTTGATGATAAGGCAGATAAATGCTCTTGACTTGGTTGCGTTAAAATAGCTTGGATATTTTTTCCAATGACTTCAACACCAGGCTTATAAGCTTCAATTAGTTTTTGAATTGATAATACTTCACGAGTATTACGCAACAACCATAAAGTAGCGCGTTCAAGTAAGGATTGGATACGAATCAATACCTTGTTTAAAACACTGTTCTCTACTTTGAAATCAAGTTCGTTAATGGCGCTCCATAATGCAGGAATACCAAAAATCTCTTCAGCGGCGGAATAGGCACGTACAAGGTTCAATGCAGAGGCACTGGTTTCTTCCTGTACATAAGTACTGAAAGTGGGTCCCATACGGTTACCGATATTATTGGTAACATGGCCAGCGACTATTTCTTGAGCCAGAGGGTGTGTTGCCATATCTTTAGTGAACTTCTTCGCCAGTTGAGTCGGGAAGTAAGTTTGGATTTGATCCATTAAATCGGCATCTTCACCAATACCATCAGCGACTAATTGCTCTGATAGTTTGATTTTTGAGTAAGCTAACAAGACTGAAATTTCAGGGCGAGTTAAGCCATTGCCTTTACTCATGCGTTTCTTGATTTGTGCATCCGTTGGTAAGAATTCAATCTCACGATTCAGGCGTCCATCGCGTACAAGAGAGACTATTAAGCGCCAGTGATCAGCAAGACGTTCAGCCGCTTGAGAATTAACCAATGACAAAGCATGACTTTGGCCAAGGTTATGATTCAAAACCAACTTACCGACTTCATCGGTCATTTCAGCAAGTAGTTTATTACGTTGTTTTTCGGTCATGTCGCCATTTTCAACAACACGATTCAAGAGAATCTTGATATTTACTTCGTGGTCGGAGCTGTCTACACCCGCAGAGTTGTCTATGGCGTCGGTGCTAACTAGGCCGCCCGCTTGAGCAAATTCAATACGGCCTTTTTGTGTTAAGCCAAGGTTACCGCCTTCACCAACCATTTTACAACGAAGCTCATTACCATTAACGCGCAATGAATTATTGCCACTATCGCCTACATCGGCATGGCTTTCGGATTCAGATTTAACATAAGTACCGATACCACCATTCCATAATAGATCAACTGGTGCTTTTAGAATGGCCGAGATTAGGTCTGTTGGTGCGAGCGACTTAACGTTACCTTCGATGCCCAGTGCTTTACGAATGTCCATATTCAGAGGGATGGATTTAGCGGAACGATTAAAGATGCCACCACCTTTAGAAATTAATTCTTTATTGTAATCTTCCCAAGACGAGCGAGGTAGATTAAACATTCTTTGACGCTCTTCAAATGAGGTCGCAGAATCCGGTGTTGGATCGATAAAAATGTGCATATGGTTGAATGCAGCGACTAACCGAATGTGTTTTGACAATAGCATCCCATTACCGAATACATCTCCTGCCATGTCACCGACACCAACCGCTGTGAAGTCGGTTGTTTGGCAGTCAATTCCGATTTCTTTGAACTGGCGTTTAACCGATTCCCATGCCCCTCGAGCGGTGATCCCCATTTTTTTATGGTCATAACCGTTTGAACCACCAGAAGCGAAAGCGTCACCTAACCAGAATCCATATTTTTCAGAGATGCTGTTAGCAAGGTCTGAGAATGTCGCGGTGCCTTTATCGGCTGCCACCACTAAATAAGGATCGTCTTCATCGTAACGCTGAACACTGATAGGCGGTACTACTTCGTTTTGAACCAAGTTGTCAGTAATGTCTAATAAGCCACTAATGAATGTGGTGTAACAACGCACGACTTCAGCTTGAACTTCATCACGAGACGCATTTTTCTTCAGTTGTTTGGCGACGAACCCCCTTTAGCTCCAGCAGGAACAATTACGGCGTTTTTCACCATTTGCGCTTTAACAAGACCAAGTACTTCGGTACGGAAATCTTCCATACGATCAGACCAGCGTAAGCCGCCACGAGCAACTTTACCGCCACGCATATGTACACCCTCTACCCATGGCGCATAAACGAAGATTTCGAATTTTGGTCGTGGTAATGGCACGGCTGGGATTTGGTTTGGATCCAGTTTGAAAGAAACGTAATCCTTGATTTGCCCGTTGTCATCCGCTTGATAGAAGTTCGTACGTAACATGGCTTGAATAACGGACAAGTAATGTTTCAGAATACGGTCTTCATCTAGGTTAGCAACCAGATCCAACTCTTCTTCGATTTTAGTTAAGATTTTTGCTACTTTATCTTCGCGTTTAGTCGACAAAGTAGGATCAAAACGTTGTTCAAAAAGTTGTACTAACAGACGTGCAATATTGGCGTTTTTCTCAAGTGTCTGCTGCATATAAGACAAAGAGAAAGGCACTTGTAATTGAGTTAAGTATTTAGTGACCGCACGTAACATGGTCACTTGACGCCATGTTAGGGATGCGTCTAGCACTAAAGCGTTAAAGCGATCATTTTCTACACGGCGATTGAAGACTTGGTTGAACGCGTCTTGGAAGGCTTCTCGTTGTGCTTTTTGATCTAGGTTAACACTGAGGTCAACAGAAATAGCAAATTCAACAACCCATGTATTGCTATCAGAATGGCTATCCAGTTCGTAAGGACGAGCTTCTAGTACTCGTAATCCCATGCATTCCAATATAGGCAATACATCAGACAGTACTAAAGACGTGCCTGAACCGTAAACCTTGAAGAAATAATTGCCTTTTTCTTGACCAACTTGATGGTAAAGGTGGGTGGTTATTTCTCCGTTAGCGGCAAGGTTATTGAGTCTCTCTATATCCAACACAGCGGTGTTTGGGGAGAAATCTTCACGGTAGGCCGCAGGAAGGTAAGGCGCAAACTTATTATAAAGAGCGTTACTTTTTTCTTCGCCCATGGAGGTATGCAATGCGTTTAGGAGCTTGTCATCCCAAGAGTTCATTGCATCTTGCATTTTACGCTGAATGTCTTCTACTTCTACATGATCCAAACCATTTTTAGAGGATGTTTGAATGGTAAAGTTAACACGAGCCAATACAAGTTGTGAGAATTGAACGTTAAATTCAGAACTCGTACCGTTACAAGAATCGATTAAAATTTCTTGCATCTTGATACGTAACTCGGTGTTGTAACGATCTCTAGGTACGTAAACCAAAGCATTAATAAAGCGGCCATAAATGTCTTTACGTAGGAAAACACGTAATTGACGGCGCTCTTGAATGGCTAGGATGCTTTGAATCGTATTGAGTAACTCATCAACTGGCGCTTGCAACATTTCGTCACGAGGGTAGCTGTTAAGGATGTGTTTAAGGTTTTTACCTTTATGACTGTTTGGATCCACTTCACAACGAGCCACAATGTGATCAAGCTTCTTACGGAGTAGTGGAATATCTTGCAGACGAGCGACATAGGCGGCAGAAGAGTATAAACCGAAGAAACGCCATTCACCGATGACATTACCCGCTTTATCAAAACGTTTAATACCTAAGTAATCTAAATGAACAGGACGGTGGACGCTTGAGACCGCTGTTGATTTCGTCAGAATGATGGCATTGCTGTTATCAAGTGCCAGTTTTGCTAAACGATCATTTAAGATAATGTCGCGTTTAATTGAGGTGGCATCTTTGTCGCGGAATGTTCCTAGGCCAGAGCCATCAACAAGTTTTAAGTGTGCTTCTTCGCCTTCTTTTATTAAGTCGTAAGCTCTAAAGCCAATGAAGGTAAAGTGGTTATTGGCTACCCAACGTAAGAAATCTAAATTTTCTTTATGTTCTTCGTTTTTGCTAAGATGCTTTACTTGCTCGGACTCTTTGATGATATTCAAAAGATTGTTTTGCATTGCAGGCCAATCTTTTACTGTTTGTTTGACATCAACCAGTGTCTTAACCAGCTCGGCTTTAATTTCATCAAATTTCGATAAATCAGAAAGACGATCAATTTCGAATCGAATAAGCGCTTCGTTATTACCTTCATTACTATAAGGTTGTAATGTTTCTAGGTCACCGTTCTCATGACGGCCTACGTGCAGCATTGGGTGTGATGTTAAATGGATGGTAAGTCCTAGGCGCACCAATGCCATATTGAAGGAAGACACAAGGAACGGCATGTCGTCTGTTAAGATTTCAATGACCGTATGAGTGGATTGCCAGCTGTGCTCTTCATAATTCGGATTATAGACACGAATTTTAGGGGTGTTAGGTTTACGGTTTTGTACAAAGTCCCATAAGCACAAAATCGTCCCATATAAGTTTTCAATGGGCTCATTGACCATGTCTTCAGTAAGGGAGTCTTGAAAGTAAAGACGTGTTAGCTGAATTAGGCTTTCAGTGTTAGTTGGAGAAAAGTTGTCTTTAAGCTCAACTTCGATGCGTTCAATTAACTCGAGTTTCTTGTTGTTAGTCATTTATAGTACCCATCCTCATGAGTGGTGTTCTTGTAAAACCTATTTTAGTTATAAGATCGCTAATACTGTGTTTCAGAGCTATTATGTGATTATTATGAAAAAAATCCTCTAGTGGTAGGTGATAAGTTTAGTCAATGCGACATTTACTTTCGCTTTGGGCGTTTTATTTATAATAATACTTGATCAAAAGGGAAAAACCCTTTGTTATCCATTTTACAGAAAATAATCTTCTTTTTTATTTATTAATTGTAGGATAAAAACTTGTACAAACGCGAATTTGCATCAAGAGAAATTATGCAAGCAAGTGGAAAACCGTTAAAGTATGGTTTTTTGCTGCTTCCGCATTACTCTATGCTTGGTTTTTCCTCCGCAATTGAAACGCTTCATCTCGCAAATTGGGTGAGTGGAAAAGAACTCTATCGATTCTGTACTATTAGTTATGAAAGTAAAGATGTTCTTTCAAATACAGGCGTAAAAACGGTAGCTGATTATCTAACGAATGAATCACCTAAAGATCTTGATGCCGTTTTTATTTGTGGTGCATCACCTGTTACTCAAAATGAGAATCCCGCTCTCGAAAACTGGTTGAAAAGTCTGTCTAATAAACGCATTGGTTTAGGTGGACTTTGTACGGGGAGTTATTTGTTAGCGAAAGCCGGTCTTTTGGATGGTTACCGTGCCACTATTCATTGGTGGAGTATTGCTAACTTGCGAGATGAGTTTCCGACAACGATTGTTTCTAATCATTTGTTTGAAGTGGATAAAGACCGTTTTACCTGTAGTGGCGGAACCGCGGCAATGGATATGATGTTGTTTATGATAGGTAAACAGCATGGTATGAATCTGGCGAGTAGCATTTCAGAACAGTTTGTTTGTGAGCGCATTCGTTCCCATGAAGACCCACAACGAATACCTTTACAGGCTCGTATTGGTATTGGACAGCCTAAATTAATTGAAGCGGTTCAGCTAATGGAAGCAAATATCAATGAACCATTAAGTCCTGATGATATTGCGTACCATGTTGGCTTATCACGCCGCCATTTAGAGCGTTTATTTAAGAAAAACTTAGACTCTATGCCATCAAGGTATTATTTAGAGTTAAGATTGAATCATGCAAAGCAATTGCTAACCCAGTCAGATAAAGCCATTGTGCAGGTTGGGCAAGAGTGCGGTTTTGGCTCAGCGCCCCATTTTAGTACTACTTATAAAGGTTTTTTTGGGGTTACCCCAAGAGAAGAAAGGAAACTGTCTACGCCAAGAGACACTGCTCCTGAACAAATAGACAGGAAAAAACGCCAACTTTGGAAAAAATAGTTTAAAATATTTGGTGTTTTGTTATTTGGCATGTTTTTTGTATTTGAGAGTTGGTTGTGTATCCATAAAATTGACTTCAAATACTAGGAAAAAAATGCATTTAATTACAATAATAAATATTCAAAATGAAGGGTAGCTCGATATGTCAAAAGTCCCAGCCTTAGAGCTGAACGATATTCATAAGACCTTTGGTGATGTAGAAGTACTAAAAGGTATTTCTTTAAAAGCTTATGACGGCGACGTAATTTCGATTTTGGGTTCTAGTGGTTCAGGTAAAAGTACTTTTTTACGCTGCATTAACATGCTAGAGAACCCAACAAAAGGGGAGATCATTTTTAATGGCGAACCTCTTTCGTTGAAACCAGGCGAGACAGATCTAGTGGCCGCAAATATGAAGCAGTTAACGCAGATGCGCCAACAAATCGGATTTGTATTCCAAAGCTTTAATCTATGGCCCCACATGACAATTTTAGAAAATGTTATGGAAGGTCCTGCTAATGTTCTAAAGCGTCCGAAAAATGAAGTTAAAGCGTATGCAGAACACTTATTAAACAAAGTGGGTATTGCTGATAAAAAAGATATGTATCCTAGTCAGTTATCCGGTGGTCAACAGCAACGTGTTGCGATTGCTCGGACATTGGCAATGGATCCGCAGGTTATTTTGTTTGATGAGCCCACTTCGGCTTTAGACCCTGAGTTGGTTGGTGAAGTCCTTGGTGTTATGCGTAATTTGGCTGATGAAGGTCGAACTATGTTGATCGTGACTCATGAAATGAACTTTGCTCGAGAAGTGTCAAGTGAGGTTGTTTTCTTACATCAAGGTTTGGTAGAAGAGAAAGGTACACCAACCCAAGTATTTGAAAACCCTCAATCAGAAAGGTGTAAAGGTTTCTTATCCAGTACTTTCTAGTACGGAAGTCGAGCATCACTAATCACTAGCATTTTATTTAACGGATGACGATAATTAAGATTGTCGTGACGTTTAAGTAGAAATAAAATACGTAATTATAAAAAGTAAATAAAAACTATAAAGGATCCAATTATGAAACTGAAGACATTGGCGGTAAGTTCTCTTCTATTAGCAGGTGCAGCAATGACATCTGTATCTGTTCAAGCAGCGGACAAAGTGAAAATCGCAACCGAAGGAGCGTGGGCTCCGTTTAACTTTATTGATGAAGCGGGCAAGCCACAAGGTTTTGACGTTGATATCGCATGGGCGCTTTGTGAAAAAATGAAAGCGGAATGTGAAGTCGTTACTCAGGATTGGGATGGTCTTATCCCAGGTCTAAAAGTACGTAAATTCGATGCCATTATTGCCTCTATGTCTATTACGGAAGAACGCCTTCAAGTCGTTGATTTCACTGATAAATATTATTCGGGCGGTTTGCGTTTCTTAGCTAAGAAAGATCAGTCATTTGATCTTTCTAATTTAGAAGGCAAAGTGATTGGCGCGCAGCGTGCGACACTTGGCGCTCAATTCCTTGAAGATAACTTCACAGGTAAAGCCGATCTGAAATTTTACGATAACCAAGACAACGTATATTTAGATTTATTGGCAGACCGTTTAGACATCGTTTTGTCTGATGAATTGCCTACATATAACTGGTTGAAATCATCTGCAGACGGCGACAAGTTTGAATTTAAAGGTGACGCTTTCCAGAAAAATGATGAAATTGGTATTGCTGTTCGTAAAGGTGATAAGTTAAAAGCTAAGTTTAATAAAGCGCTTGAAGAAATTCTAGCGGATGGGACTTATGCTGAAATCAATGCTAAGTACTTCCCATTCTCTATCTACTAATAATCCCCTTTATAAATTAATTGGCTAAACGCGAGTTGGTTTATAAAAGATTGTTGATCTGAGATCTAGATAGGTAGCGATCTAGCTGCCTATCTTTTCTATTCCAGTCTATTCTGAGAAATTATTATGATTGATCTGCATGGATTCGGTAATCAGCTCCTACAAGGCGCTGTCATTACTGTTGAGTTAGCCTTTGCATCTCTCATCGTTGGGTTGATACTAGGCCTGCTAGGGGCATCAGCAAAGCTGTCATCAATAAAAGCTTTGCAATGGATAGCAAATGCGTACACAACGATTATTCGTGGTATTCCTGAACTTCTAACTGTGCTTATAATTTACTTCGGTGCAACGTCTGTATTAATGAGTGTTGCTAGCTTGTTTGGCTATGAAGAGTATATTGAAATTGGCCCATTTGTGGCGGGTGTGACAGCATTAGGTTTAACCTTTGGTGCTTATGCTACAGAAGTGTTTCGCGGGGCGTTGCAATCCATTCCAAAAGGACAGCACGAAGCCGCTGTTGCATTGGGTATGGGGAATGTACGTAAGTTTTATCGAATTATTCTTCCTCAAGTATGGCGTATGGCTTTACCAGGATTAGGGAATTTGTTTCTGGTGCTATTGAAAGATACGGCGTTGGTTTCTGTTGTTGGGCTAGATGACATTATGCGTAAAGCCAGCATTGCCGTTAGCAGTACAAAAGAACCTTTTCTGTTTTACAGTGCGGCAGCATGCATGTATTTAATACTAACCATTATTTCAATGGTTGCTGTTCATTACATGGAAAAGAAAGCCAGTCGTGGCATTAAGAGGACGTAATTATGGAACTTTCAGTTGTCATTAGCTATTTTCCACGCCTTCTTGATGGTGCTTGGGTAACATTACAGCTAGTTATTTTGTCGATTGTGTTAGGTGCTATTTTCGCGTTACCAATTGCCTTAGCTCGTATCTCGTCTTCTCCTTTTGTTCGGGTGTTTCCTTTTTTATACATTTTCTTTTTCCGTGGTACGCCATTATTAGTGCAAATATTTCTGGTTTATTATGGTGCTTCTCAGTTTGAAGTGGTTAAAGAGAGTGTTTTTTGGCCGATATTAAGAGAACCTTTTTGGTGCGCCATTATTGCTTTTACCTTAAATACTTCTGCGTATACCGCCGAAATATTTCGTGGAGCAATTCAGGCTATTCCTGTTGGTGAAGTCGAAGCTTGTAAAGTGGTCGGTATGACAAGGTTTCAAATGTATCGTAGAGTATTACTCCCGAGAGCATTTGGTATCGTGTTACCTGCATATGGTAATGAAATTATCTTAATGCTGAAAGGGAGTGCGCTTGCCAGCACAATTACTCTTTTGGACTTGACTGGGATGGCGAGAACCATTATTGCGAGAACCTACACACCAATTGAAATTTTTATGGCAGCGGGTGTGATATATCTGGTTATCAGTATGGTTGTCATCGCTATTTTTAAACAAGTAGAGAAAAGGCAAAATCGATATTTAGGGCCAATTGTTATCAAGGTGCCTGAAAAGGGCTAATTGCATTGTGCGAAGCTAATAAAAAAGAGGCTCTCAAGCCTCTTTTTTATTAGCTAGTTTTTTGCTTTAACACGTTAGATCGCATCGGCACCTGTTTCACCCGTACGGATACGAATGATTTGTTCTAAAGACGTAACGAAAATTTTACCGTCGCCAATTTTTCCAGTATTAGCACTGTTCTGAATGGTTTCAATAGCGCGTTCCACTTGATCATCATCAATAGCCAGCTCTAGTTTTACTTTAGGTAAGAAGTCGACAACGTATTCAGCACCACGATAAAGTTCGGTGTGACCCCGTTGACGACCAAATCCTTTTACTTCTGTGACAGTGATACCGTTAACGCCTATTTCAGATAAAGCTTCACGCACTTCATCCAGCTTAAAAGGTTTTACAATGGCAGTAACAAGTTTCATAAATGTGCTCCGTTTAAAACATAACAGTACGATGCTATTAAAAATACCATTCTGTAAGGTTTCCTGCCATAGCTATTAACGAAGTTTTAATCATTAAGTGCGTCTAAATCGTCGTATTTCTCTTCATGGTATTTCATACCGAGCTCATGGACTGCGTCGATTAAATATTTTGGATGCGCTGGATCAACAAATTGATGAATGCCATGACCTAGATTAAATACATGGCCTGTACCGTGGCCAAAACTGGATAAAACGTTCTCAACTTCATGGCGAATAACGTCCTCGCCTGCGTATAGAACGCAAGGGTCTATGTTGCCCTGAAGAGCAACACGGTCGCCAACGCGAGCGCGTGCTTCACCGATATCGGTCGTCCAATCAAGGCCCAGTGCATCCGGTCCAGTGGCCGCCATATTCTCTAACCATTGACCGCCATTCTTAGTGAATAAAATAACCGGAATTTTTCTTCCTTCATATTCTCTAATCAATCCATCAAGTATCTGTTTCATATACATTAATGAGAAGCGTTGATACATAGGACCACTTAACACGCCACCCCAGGTATCAAATATTTGAACGGCTTGGGCCCCCGCTTTTATTTGACCGTTTAAATAATCGATAACAGATAGAGCTAATTTATCAAGCAGCTTGTGTAGCACTTGAGGCGATTTGTACATCATGCCCTTGATGTGGCGGAAGTCTTTACTAGAACCGCCTTCCACCATGTAGGTCGCTAAAGTCCAAGGGCTTCCAGAAAAGCCAATAAGAGGCACGCGTCCGTTTAACGCTTTTCGAATAACGGTAACGGCGTTCATGACATAATCAAGGTCATTTGCTGTTGCAATTGGGAGTGCGTCAACGTCAGCTTCTGTTCGTACTGTTTTACGAAATTTAGGGCCTTCTCCTGTCTCAAAATAAAGACCTAAACCCATAGCGTCAGGAATAGTTAAAATATCGGAGAAAAGGATTGCCGCATCTAGGTCATAGCGCTCTAAGGGTTGAAGCGTTACTTCACAGGCAAAATCAGCGTTTTTACATAAGCTAAGAAAGTCACCAGCGGTTGCTCGACTAGCGCGGTATTCTGGTAGATAGCGACCTGCTTGGCGCATCATCCAAACAGGAGTTGTATCAACAGGTTGCTTTAGTAAAGCGCGTAGGAAACGGTCATTTTTTAACTCAGGAAACATGTATTTCACTCCGATTAAAAAGAAATTGGCAGCATTTTACCTAAGTTCTTTTATAAAAGCAGAGCGAAACTCTAGAATTTGCCTCAATGTGATGAAAAAAATGACTAAGGTTAAGGAAACAGTGTGTTTTGGATCGTTTAATCGCCTAAATATTGCTGCAGACTATTTTCCCTAACTCTTCTTGCCGCATATTTGATATCGCCAGAGTTCAGTAAATCACGAATTGCTTTGGGTAAGGCTTTCTCCACTTCTTTTAGTTTCATTCCTGCGTATAGTCGGTCTGAATAGAGAAGTTTTAATAGTAAATAGTCAAGCGGGCTTAAATAGGAATCAATACTTCGATCATTAAAAATGGAAGGGTAAACATTATCCGAGTCGTTTGGTAAACCCATAAGCTGAGTGATTTCTTCTACAATACAGTCTAAAAAGCGAGCTTTTTGTCTGGCATAGTCAACAGGAATAATAATGGTTCCTTTAGTGATTTCTGATTTTCTATTGTAAGAAAAGTTGCCTAGGCATATCGCCTCCTTTATGGCGGCCCGCATTTTATTGGGATCTCCAATGTACTCTGCTACTTTAGGTTCAAGATTGTTGTAAGAGGTGAAGATAATGAAAATATTACCTTCTTGTCGACGGTTGACGAATTGAATTGGAATGTTTGTTATAGAGGAAAGATGGCTCAAGTGCACAGACAGTAATTCTTTCTGTAGGCTAGCATCACCAAAATCACTTTCTAAAAAAATTTTGATAGGCTGCTCCCAGCGTACAAGCTGGGGATTGGCTTTTTTATCATATTCTCTTTGCAGCGCAATAGTGACAAAGCTTTCTTGTATATAATTGGCGTTTTGCCAGCGTTCCATTGACATGACCTGTACCGATGCAAAGGCGATGTAAAAGCTAAAGAGGGTCTGTAGAGCTATCTTGAGTGAGTTTGTTAACATAATGCTTTAATGCGTCCAGAGAGTCTTTGGTAAAAAGTTGCTTATCCCTATTGGCTAAAATATCTTCAATCGCCATAAAATGTAAGGAAGCCACTTCACTAGGCTGAGGAATAAGTGGTCCATGCTGTGTTTCATCATATAAGCACGAATATATTTTCCCCCAGATTTTAAAGCCTTCTCCTTCAGTATAGAACAAACCATGACAAGTTAATTCAAGGTTAATGCCAAGCTCTTCATGCAGTTCACGTTGAGCACATAAGAGATAAGATTCACCACTGGCGACAACGCCTCCTGTGGTGATGCCATACCAACCAGGGCAGAAGGATTTATTGAGGGTTCTTTTTTGGACAATTAGCTGCCCGGATGTCGTAAAAACTAAGATATAAGTGGCTCTGTGGAAGTCGAGTCCAAATCGCATCTTACTACGATCTACTTCTCCTATAACCTGATTTTTCTCATCAACTAGGGTTATTATTTCATCTGACATATTGGCTTCTTGAGTTAGGTCATCGCTCTCAATAAAGGATTGGTGATATGTGTTAAGGCCTTCCTTCGAGTGAATGAGTGATTCTTTAATAGCCGTTTTTAACATATTCTATAGGAATTACCAAAACTTCAGATGCTTTAAAAGTAAAATTACGAATTTGCGACATTTAGTTCGTATTTTCTCGTTGTGAAGTAAGAAAATCATACATCTTGATAAAATGTCGATAAAATTTCTAATTTATACGGTTTGAAAATGGATTCATAACATTATGCCTTCTCACTTTGCGTTTCCAAATAACGACTTTCTTGCTTATACGTTAGCTAATCCGGTTGCATGCGAGCCACAAGTACTTTCTGTAAATGGTTGTGATCTATACCTTGAAGACACTGGCATTTTAAGAATAGAGCCTTCTCAACCAACAAAAACCAGCCTGGTGCTTTCTGTTGGTGTACACGGTAATGAAACTGGCCCCATTGAACTTATTAACAATATGTTAAAAGACATCTTGTCGGGTGCATTGGCGCTCAATATTCGATTATTGGTTTTGATTGGTAACCCGGTATCAGCCAATGCTGGAAAACGTTTTATTGATATCAATATGAACCGTTTATTCTCTGGAGCTTGGAAAAAGTTTGAAGGACCTGAAGCGCTTAGAGCGAAGAACTTAGAGCAGGCAATAGAGCGTTTTTATGCGGTGAATGAGCAAGATAACCTACGATTACACTACGATTTACATACAGCCATTCGAGGCTCAGAGTACGAAAAATTTGCCGTTTACCCTTACGATCATGGCGCTGGTTATAGCATAGCTCAGTTGCGTTTTTTGGCTGCATCGGGATTAGATGCTGTGTTACTTTCTCATCAGCCAACGACAACATTTTCCTACTATACAAATCGTGTTTTTGGGGCGCATTCTTTTACCGTAGAGCTGGGTAAGGTCTATCCATTTGGGGAAAATGATCTCAGTCGTTTTGCCGATATCGATAGCAGTTTAAGGCAGCTAATGTCTATGTCTACGCTCCCAGAAGGGAATGCGTCATCTGTAAAAGTCTTTTCAGTTGAAGAAGCCTTAATTAAAGATGCGGAAGATTATGTTTTAAACATTGGCTCTGATGTGAAAAACTTTACTGGATTTGATAAAGACTTTTGCTTAGCACAATCCTCACTTTCTAAATACACCATAAAATCCGATGGGGATGCCATTATATTTCCCAATGCAAATGTTCCGATAGGGCAGCGTACGGGGTTGGTCGTGCGACCTACCACCCTTGAAAGCTTGTCCTTTTTAGAAGACCTTGGCTAGACAGCGGGAAAGAATAGTGGGTTTGTAGGTTCACTATTCTTATGCTATTCATTTCTTGTTAATTTTATTGTTATGTTATAACATTTTTATTTTTCAATGATTGAGAATGATGAAAATGAGCAAGTATTCTTTTTTAACTAAAGCTGGTGTTGGTCTAAGTTTAGGATTAAGTGTGAGTTGGAGTGTGTTCGCCGAATCAAATTCACGCCCTGTTGTGGCAACCAGTATTAAGCCTGTAACCATGATAGTGGAAGCGATCGCTGGTGATTACGCTCAAGTGAATCAAATTGTATCGAATACCGCCTCGCCGCATGATTTTGCCTTAAGGCCTTCCGATATTCGAAAGATACATCAAGCGGATACGGTGGTCTGGGTTGGCGAGTCGTTAGAAAGCTTTATGGAAAAAGTGCTGGTTAATGCAAATAAATTTGATACGTCTATTGAGTGGTTAACACTTTCCAATATGACATTGCGAGATTTTTCTGACCATGACGACCATGACGACCATGACGACCATGACGACCATGACGACCATGACGACCATGACGACCATGACGACCATGAAGAACACAAACATGAGCATGACGATCACGAAGAGCATGACGATCACGAAGATCACGAAGATCATGAAGATCATGAAGATCATGAAGAGCATAAACATGATCACGAAGACCATGAAGGTCATGAAGGCGCTCATAATCATGAAGGAGTTGACCCTCATGTTTGGTTAGACCCAAATAACGCGATAGTATTGGCGAAAGTTGTTACTGAAAAATTATCAACTCTTAGCCCTGAAAATCAGCCTCACTACGAGCTCAATTTAACCGCATTTATTGAATCCGTTGAATCGGCTAAATTGGCTATTAATGATTCTCTAAAACAGCAAAAAAATGTTAACTATATGGTTTTTCATGATGCCTATGGTTACTTTGAAGATCGTTTTGATATTCATCCGGTTGATGTTATTACCGTGAATCCAGATCGTAAACCAGGCGCTAAAAAAATCTCTGAGATTCAAACGATGATTCATGAAGGGAAAGTGCAATGTGTTTTCACTGAACCTCAGTTTAACCCCGCTATTGTGTCTGTTTTACTAGAAGGTAGCGAGGTGAAAACAGCCGAGTTAGATCCTATAGGTATTGACATCAAAAATGGACCATTAGCTTATAAAGATTTCCTGTTAAATCTTGAAAAGCAAATTCACTCCTGCTTTTAATCTTGATACCTAGCTAAAATAGATAGGTTGGATTGACTGCTCCCCTTCTTTTGCGTCTTGTTTTACTTTTTTAAGGTAGGCGCTTAAGAAGGGGATCTGTATAATCAATTGATCTTTTTATGTGTCGAGACAGATCATGGTTACCTCCACAGAAAATCTTACAAATGTAACGCCCTTAAAAGCAACCTCAAATGAACAACTTATTGAGAGTGCTCGTAATACCCTATCTACTCAAGCTCAAGCACTGCATAGCCTGTCTTCTCGTATTGATGATGAATTTGCCAACGCGGTAAATCTTATTTTAGAAGGAAAGGGGCGTACTATTATTTGTGGCATGGGGAAATCAGGACTCATCGGTAAGAAAATTGCGGCCACTTTTGCTTCAACTGGAACCCCAAGCTTTTCCCTCCATCCTGGAGAAGCCTTTCATGGTGATCTTGGCATGGTGCAAGCAAATGATATTCTGATTTTGATTAGCTATTCTGGAGAAACAGAAGAGCTAATTCGTTTACTGCCTTCCCTTCAAAGCTTTGGGAATACCTGCATTGCTATGGTGGGAAATACCTCGTCAACATTGGCTAAGCACTGTCAATGTGTTTTAGATATTGGGGTGGATAGGGAAGTGTGTCCTAATAATTTAGCACCGACCACCTCGACTACCATGACGACCGCAATGGGAGATGCTCTAGCGGTGGCGTTAATGGAAAGTCGAAACTTCCAGCCGCAGGATTTCGCACGTTTTCATCCAGGTGGCAGTCTAGGCCGTAAATTACTGACCCGTGTTAAAGATCTTATGCATAAAGATAACCTACCTTTTTGCTCTCCCACAACGCCTTTAACCGAGGCCATTACTTTGATGACCCAAGGACGTATGGGGGTGGTGTTAATACAGCAAGAGCAAAAAGTGGTCGGGATTTTTACTGACGGTGATTTACGTCGTGCCATGCTAAGCTCAGGTGCCAGTATGATGGCTCAAACCATGTCAGAGTTAATGACAAGAAACCCTAAAACGATTAATGAAAATACTCTTATAGTTAATGCTGAAGAACAAATGTTAAGAGATAAAATTACCTTGCTTGTGGTGATTAATAACGAACAAGATGTTGTCGGTGTATTAGAAATATACGATCGTTAATGTGTGGACTCACAACGACACATATTTTATAAAACGAATCCAGCTAGCGAAAGCATAAATTTGGCTTTTAGATGAACTGAACGTAAGTAGGAAAACCATGTCTCAGACCAGTAAAGTAATTAAAATTAATGATAAAGTGAGTGTTGCTAACCATTTACCTTTTGTGTTGTTTAGTGGCGTCAATGTATTGGAGTCTCGTGATTTGGTTATGAGAGTCGCTGAAGAACACGTTAAAGTGACCGATTCGTTAGGTATTCCTTACGTTTTTAAAGGCTCATTTGACAAAGCGAATCGCTCCTCTATTAATTCCTTTCGTGGTCCAGGAATGGAAGAGGGATTAAACATTCTACAAGAAGTTAAAGACACTTTTGGTGTTCCTGTTATTACCGATGTGCATGAAATTGATCAATGTGCACCGACCGCAGAAGTGGCGGATGTGATTCAGTTACCGGCTTTTTTATCTCGTCAAACGGATTTGGTTGTGGCGATGGCGCAAACCGGTGCGGTTATTAATATTAAAAAAGCTCAGTTTTTAGCGCCACATGAAATGAAGCACATACTGACTAAATGTGAAGAAGCGGGAAATGATCGCCTTATGTTGTGCGAACGAGGTACCATGTTTGGTTACAATAATCTGGTTGTTGACATGTTAGGTTTCGGCTTAATGAAACAATATGATTATCCCGTTATGTTTGATGTTACTCATGCTCTACAGCGACCAGGTGGACGAGAAAGCTCTGCGGATGGCCGCCGTGCTCAAGTCGCAGAGTTAGCAAGAGCCGGAATGTCACTGGGACTTTCTAGTATGTTTTTAGAAACGCACCCAGATCCTAATTCAGCAAAATGTGACGGGCCTTGTGCATTGCCTCTGGATAAACTGGCGCCTTTCTTAAAGCAAATTAAGCAGCTTGATGATCTCGCTAAATCGTTCGAAGAATTAGATACAAGCGCTTAGTATTTGGCATTGTTGGAGAAATGTTTGGAAAATACCATAGATCAAGCGTATTTAAACGCTTACCCATTAGGTGCACCAACCAAAGTACATAATCATCTAGTCGCGCTTCTACAAACACTTAAATTGGTGGTTTTTGATGTTGATGGTGTGCTCACTGATGGCGGGTTACTGTACGGCGAGTATGGTGAACAACTAAAACGCTTTAATGTGAAAGATGGTGTGGCTTTGAAACTCTTGCCTAAGTGGGGGGTTGAAGTGGCCATCATAACGGCTAAAGATTCCGCGCCACTGAGAAAAAGAATGCAAGATCTGGGCATCAAGCACTTTTATCCAGGCTGCCATAATAAAGCCGATGCGTATAAAACGCTTATCGAAACGTTAAATATCAATAGGCAGAATACGGCTTATGTGGGCGATGATGTGATTGATTTACAGGTCATGCCGTTGGCGGGGGTGTCCTTTTGTCCTGCCGATGCGCATGAATTGGTTGTTCGTTCTTGTGACATTACATTGAATGTAAATGGAGGGCAGGGGGTAGCAAGAGAAGTTGCTGACCGAATATTAGCCTGTAGAATGCCACTTGAACACGCTTATGGTTTGGCCATAAAGCCTGAATTTGAAAAGGTAATATGATGACGACGTTACTCGAGTCTACTCTCGGTTCTAATACAACAAGCCTGCCGAATTTTCATATAGTGATACCTGCACGCTTTGCTTCGCAACGTTTCCCAAAGAAATTGTTGGCCATTTTAGGCGACAAACCTGTTATACAGTGGGTATACGAATTGTCTTTGAAAGCGGGTGCCGAGTCTGTTGTGATTGCGACAGATCATATAGAAATCCAACAATTAGCTCATGGCTTTGGCGCAGACGTTGTGATGACTCGAGATGATCATGAAAATGGCACCGAAAGGTTGGCTGAAGTGGCCGCATTAAAAGGCTGGTCTGCGAATGAGATAGTGGTAAACGTTCAAGGTGATGAGCCATTTTTACCTGTTGAACTCATTCATGATGCTGTATTTGCTTTGCATAATGATCATGCCGCGGATATGGCTACGGCGGCCTGCGGCATAGAAAAAAGCGAAGACTTTTTTAACCCAAATGTGGTTAAGGTGGTTTGTGACCAAGAGCAAAGGGCACTGTATTTTAGCCGAGCCCCCATTCCATGGGATCGAGATGGTTTTGCAAAAGAGAAGCAAACGCAGCCGGACATGCCTGTTTTCCGACATATCGGTTTGTATGTTTATCGCGCCCGATTATTAGCTCAATATGCCACTATGCCGGTCTCTCCTTTAGAAAAGTGGGAAAAATTAGAACAATTAAGGCTTTTGCATCAAGGCGTAAAAATTCAAGTGGCCTTGGTGTCAGGACTGCCTCCTCATGGTGTTGATACTCCAGAAGATTTAGAAAAATTGAATCGTACCTTATAGTGAGTACCGCTTTCAGAAAATAATGAACTGAAATGAATACCTTTAAGGTGGTAGACAGGATTAGATGAAAAAAATACCTATTTTCTTTGTATGTTGGTTTGTTTTATTGCTGCTGCTATCTGCTTTGGTCAGTTCACCGTTGCACTATTGGAGGAATAGCATTCAATCAAATTTGATCGAAGGTGTAATACTTCAACAAATCGATGGACGTTTATGGGATGGAGACGCTCGCGTTTCACTACCAAGGTTAATGACTCCGGTTGATCTACAGTGGCGTTTCAACTTTCCATTAATAAATGTACAGGTTACGCATCCTCTCTTTCAAGGTTGGGGTGCGGCTTCCATCGGTCTTGATGGCGCGGATATCTGGGTGGATCAAGCGCAACTTGATATGGGTTTATTTAAACCGGTCGCACAGTCTAATGGCGTTAGCTTAAATGGCTCTTCATTTATAATAGATAGGTTGTTTATTAATGTAGGTTATGACACATTTGTACCTAGGCTTTGGCGTGGTGAAGGTTCTTTAGAGACGATTAATGCCGATTACCGTTTTAATAATGATCGAAAAAATATACAGATAAAAGGCATCACGGTGGAATGGCTGACTCAGGAGCAGGAGTCAAAAATGTTAGTGCGTTCACAAGAGGGGAAGCATTTATTGACCCTTGAACCAACACACCAGCAAGAATTAGAAATTGCTATTATGCCACCTCTATTGAATGAAGTGGGCATTAACTGGAGCGGCAAAGCCGATTATCCTGTGGCGGTGCTTGTTGAGCCTTTGTTTTAAATTGAATCATAACATGAGTTGGCACGTCCCTGTGATGACTAACTCAATTTTCATCCTCAGGCGATGACAATGAAAGGAATAGGTTGAATACCAGTATGACATCGACTTCCCATAAGCTAGAAAGCGTCGCTCGTTACAGCATGAGTTTTATTTTTATTAGCTGGGTAGCGATGGCTTTGGGGTATTTTATCTGGAGTTGGGAGGTGACGCCTGCACACAGATTGCCTCCGATTCCCAACCTTGCGGCAACAGCACAAGATGCACTCAAACCCATTTCTGGAAATTTGTTTGGCTTTAAAGCGCTTACCATCACTCAAGCGAAGCCTTTATCTGAAACACGTTTGCAGCTTACTCTGAAAGGCGTACTGCCATCAGCACAACAAGAAGAGTCCATTGCCTTTATCTCTTCTCAAGGTGGCCCTGATGAAATGTACCGAGTGGGGGATACGGTGTCTTCTGGTGTCACTTTAGATTCAGTATTTGCTGATCGAGTTATTCTATCAAGAGGCGGTACTAGAGAGATTTTGTATTTCCTAAAAAGCGCAGAAAAACTCTTGATTGAGAAGGGTGTCTCTCAAGGTTCTGATACAGAAAATCGAATCTCAATGGAGTCTAATCCTATTGATACCATACGAAGACCCGCATTGAATGTCAGTTCGACAGTAGGAAAAAACGCTTTTGGGGCTTCTCTGAGTCAGGATATTGTGGGCTTGTCACCGAAAGCCTTACTTGATCGCTATGAGCAAGCGTTTCAGCGCAATCCTGAAGGTTTACTCTCTTCTGCCGGATTAACCGCTACTGGGTCATCCTATAAGGTAATAAATGGTAGCCCATTGATCAAAGCGGGATTAAGAGTAGGGGATGAGATTGTCTCCGTTAACGGTCAAGCTGTGGGTAATATTGCCAATGATCAGTCTTTAGCGTCTGTTGTCCGTTCTCAAAACGTGGCTCGTATTGAAATACGTCGTAATGAGAAGCGTTTTTATGTAAATTATGCAGTCAAATAACGATTTAAATTGAACAAGGATTCTTGATGTTACAGCGAGCTATCTCAAAGTGGGCGATGCTTTTTGCATTGGTATTAGCTACAACCTCTTTGGCATCAGCTAAAAGTTGGCAAGTAAATCTGCAGCAAGCTGATATTGGCGTCTTTGTTCGTCAGGTTGCAGAAATGACGGGTAAAAGCTTTATTATTGATCCTAGGGTCAAAGGTAAGGTAACGGTTATTTCTAATGATGAATTAGATGAAGATGCCATATTTAGGTTGTTTTTATCTGTATTAACCGTTCATGGATACGCGGTTATTGATTCCCCTGAAGGCTATAAAATTTTGCCACAGAACATAGCAAAACAAGGAGGGGTAAATTTTGATTTGAATGGCTCGTCTCCTGGAGAACTTCTCGTTACGCGAGTCATTGTAATTAAAAATGCATTGGCATCTGAATTAGTACCTATTCTGCGTCCATTAATACCTCAATATGGCCATCTCGCGTCGGTAAACGAAGTTAATGCGCTTATTATTAGCGACCATGCCGATAACATACGACAATTAGAAAATTTAATTTCTCGATTAGACAGTACTGTTGAAGGCGATATTGCGGTTGTTTCTTTGAAGCACGCTTGGGCGGGAGACATTCTAGACGTGCTACAAAACATTAGTGGCGTGGCAGCATCTGGCTCTTCAAATACCCCAGGAAGCGCTTCTATTAGCACTCGTATACTTGCGGATGAAAGAACGAATCGCATTGTTATAAAGGGCAAAGAAGGCGAATTGACTCAGATTCGTGAGTTGATTGAAAAACTGGATGTACCAGCTCGTAAATCCAGTCGGCTACAGGTTATTCCATTGCGTTATGCCGATGCGAAAAAAACCGCTGATTTAATAAAAGGGGTGTTGGGTAATACCGCAACAGAAGGAAACAGTGAAAAGCCAACGACGTTTAATATTCAAGCCGATGAAGATCTAAATGCATTATTAATAAATGCTGAGCCGGATGTTATGGCGGATATTCAGTCGGTTTTGATCGAGTTAGATATACCAAGAGCGCAGGTGTTGGTTGAAGCCATTATTGTTGAAGTTAAAATGGAAGGATCAGAGGCTCTTGGCTTTCAATGGTTATTTGGTGATACATCTGATTCCACCACCCCTGTTATCGGCACTAACTTTACGAATGCTGGCAACAGTTTAACCAGTTTGGCCACCGGAATCGCAACTGGTACACCGAGTTTATCGAATGGCATTACCGCAGGAGTGGCTTCCTTTAACAGTAATGGGGACCTGAATTTAGCGGGTATCTTACAAGCCATTGAGTCTAACTCTAATGCGAATTTACTCTCCACACCGAAAATTCTCACTTTAGATAATCAAAAATCGAAAATTATTGTCGGGGAAACGCGTCCTTTTCAAACGGGTGGCTATTCGGATAATGGGGACAACCCATTTGTTACCATTAATCGTGAAGACGTTGGTTTGACTTTGGAAGTGACACCTCACATTAATGCGGGTGATGAAGTTCGTATGGAAGTACTGCAAATTGTTGAGGCGGCCACGAATGAGTCTAGCTCATTAGGAACCATTACCACTAAACGGGAAATTCAAACCACGGTCATTGCTGGTAATCGTCGTACTATCGTTTTAGGAGGCTTGATCGAAGATAATGTCACTGAGATTACACAAAAAGTACCCGGATTGGGGGATATTCCAATATTAGGAGCCCTCTTTAGAAGTACCTCCTATGAAAATGTTAAAAAGAACTTATTAGTCTTCATTCGACCGACTATTTTGCGCAGCCAACAAGATGCAGAAGCTTTGTCTAGACGTAAGTATGAAAGCTTTAAATCCATTGAGTTAACTATGCCAATGAAGGAAATAAGAACCAGGAGCGTTGATGAGTTATTTGATTCAACTCGTTATGTTCCCGAAGTGGATACTGAGCTAGAGGCAAATTAGCTTGATACTTTGTAAATGTGCTTATTTTACTGACATGAACATTTATATAAATTAATCCGTTGGAATTGAACCTATGACGTCACTTCTCTATTCCTTTGTTAAACAGTCTGGGGTGCTATTACGTCAGGAAGGGGGTCATTGGATTGTGTCTCATAAGACGTCTGCCAGTATTGAGGCATTATGCGAAGCCGCAAGAGTTTCTCCTGTGTCCCCTGTCTATCAGTCCTTGTCAGATGATGAATTTGATGAGGTGGTGGTGCGCTTTTATCAACAGGAAGGCGGGCAAACCTTGGCTCTTGCTGAAGGCTTGGGAGACGATCTTGATTTAGCCAGTGCAGCGGAAGCGGTACCAGACAGTGAAGATTTACTAGAAAGAGAAGGGGATGCCCCCATTATCCGTCTGATTAATGCCATCATGAGTGAGGCAGTTAAGGAGGACGCGTCAGATATTCACATTGAAACCTTTGATAAGCGTTTATTGGTTCGATTTCGTGTTGATGGGGTATTAAGGGAGGTTATTCAGCCTAAACGTGCCTTGGCGCCTATGCTGGTGTCTCGTATAAAGGTGATGGCCAAATTAGACATTGCTGAAAAACGTGTCCCCCAAGATGGGCGCATTGTACTACGTATTTCTGGGCAAGAAATTGATGTGCGAGTGTCGACCATGCCGGCTACTCATGGCGAACGTATTGTGATGCGTTTATTGAGCAAGCAAGCTGGTCGTATGGATTTACAGCATCTAGGTATGAATCAAGTTGATCGAGAGCGGATAACGGCGTTAATTAATCAACCCCATGGCATTTTATTGGTTACTGGGCCAACAGGTTCAGGTAAAACCACCTCTCTTTACGCCGCACTAAGTACTTTGAATAATGGCCGTCGTAACATTATGACGGTGGAAGATCCAGTTGAATATCATATTGAAGGGATTGGCCAAACTCAGGTGAATTTAAAAGCCGACATGACTTTCGCTCGAGGGTTAAGAGCCATTTTGCGACAAGATCCTGATGTGGTGATGATAGGGGAAATTCGTGATAAAGAAACCGCCGAAATTGCCGTGCAAGCTTCATTAACTGGCCATCTTGTATTGTCTACCTTGCATACTAATAGTGCGGTTGGCGCCATCTCTCGCTTAGAAGACATGGGGGTTGAGCCGTTTTTGTTGTCGTCTTCTTTAATTGGTGTGTTGTCTCAGCGTTTGGTCAGAAAACTTTGTGATCATTGTAAAACCCCCATTGTAGCGGATGATGTCACTAAACAGCGGCTGGGTATTGACCTTAACACCGAAGACACACGGATTTTCCAGGCGAAGGGCTGTGATGAATGCTTTGATCAAGGTTACAAAGGCCGATTAGGTTTGTATGAATTGGTAATGGTGACTGAAGCCGTTAAAAACCTGATTCACAGTAAAGCCAGTGAACAGGAAATGGAATCCCTTGTTCGACAAGAGACCCCCAGTTTGTTTCATGATGGCGTGCAAAAAGTATTACAAGGTACCACCACGATTGAAGAAGTATTGCGAGTCTCCAATGAACGTTCTTAGTCGGTCATGGCTTGTTTCTCGTTGGTTTTTTATAACAGAGGGTAAACGCTAGATGGCGGCTTTTGAATATTCGGCGCTGGATGCGAAAGGTCGCAAGCAAAAAGGAGTGCTAGAAGCGGATAATGAACGGCATCTACGTCAGCTATTGCGCGATAAAGGCATGACCCCCTTGGACATCAAACAAGGGAAAGAGCGCTCGCGCCATTCTTTTTTTCACCTAGTATCAGCGTCAAGGATAGGGCGTTAATTACTCGTCAACTGGCTACCTTAATTGATGCCGGTTTGCCTATTGAAGAAGCGATTACCGGTGTTGCACAGCAGGCGAGTAAACAAAAACTGCGCAGTATGTTACTCAGTATCCGCTCTAAAGTGTTAGAAGGTCACAGTCTGGCACGGGCGTTAGCCGCGTATCCAAAAGCCTTTCCGGTATTGTTTCGAGCCAGTGTTGAAGCGGGAGAACAATCAGGCCATTTACAGCAAGTATTGACCCGCTTAGCGGATTACACCGAGCGTCAAAGGGCGACAGCGCAGAAAATACAAATGGCCATGATGTACCCTATTATTCTTACTCTAGTGGCCATCAGTATTGTGAGTTTTCTCTTAGGGAGTGTGATGCCGGATATTGTGTCTGTATTTGATAAGCAAGGTGCGGCTTTGCCTCCCATTACGGAGTTTATGTTATCGGTTAGCTATGGTGTCACCCATTACGGCCAACTTATCTTGTTATTGTTTGTTATCACTCTTGTTGTCTATAAATGGCTAATGACTAAGTCAGCGGCCAGCGCTATAAAAGACCGCTTGATATTGAAAGTGATTGGTATTAGAAAACTGATTATTGTCGCTCAAATTACCCGTTATATTAGTACGTTAGCCATGCTTACTAGTAGTGGGGTGGCTCTAGTTGATGCCATGAAAATTGCAGCGCAAGTCGTGGATAACAGCAAGATGCAGCAAGGGCTGAAAGCCGCTATGGTGAAGGTACAAGAGGGAGGGTCGCTCGGCAAAGCCTTAGGTGATACCAAATTATTGCCCCCTATGATGTTACAGTTGATCCAGAGTGGTGAGCGCAGTGGTGAATTAGATTCCATGCTGGCCCGTGCGGCCCATCAGCAGGAAGAAGAGAGTAGTGCTTGGATGACCACGCTCGTGGGGTTGTTCGAACCTTTGATGCTGTTAGTCATGGGAGGCGTGGTTATGATGATTGTGATGGCGATACTGTTGCCGATTATGAATATGAATCAATTATTAAACTAAACACTAAATTAAATCCGTTAAGAAGAGAGTTTTCGAGTTATGTCTATGTTTGAGAATCGCAAGCAAGTGCCATCTTTTAAGAAAAATAAAGCGGCATTTACCCTATTAGAATTAATGGTAGTGTTGGTCATTTTAGGGGCATTAATTGGTCTGGTAGCCCCCAATATATTAGGCCGATCAGATGATGCCAAGGTCTCGGTGGCCAAAACTCAAATTCGTAACTTAATGGCCGCATTAGACCTGTATAAACTGGATAATGGCCAATACCCTTCTACTGCGCAAGGGTTAGAAGCGTTAATTACTAAACCTTCCGGTTTTCCAGAAGCGAAAAACTGGAAGTCTGGTGGCTATATGCAAAAGCGGCCTCAAGACCCTTGGGACAATGATTTTTTATATATCAGCCCTGGTTCTGATGGGGCTTATGATCTTATTTCTTTAGGTGCGGATGGTCGCGAAGGTGGCAGTGATGATGCCGCTGATATTAGTAAAGCGGACCTTTAAAGATTTATAGATGCTTGATTCTTAATAGCGAACGAAGGCAGACTAAATGGCAAGGCTAGAAAGTCATAGTAGAACGCAATTCGCCTTTACTTTGCTTGAGTTGCTGGTGGTACTAGCGGTACTTGGTGGCATGCTAAGTCTGGTTAGCTTTCATTATCAGACCGATACAGTCGAGCAGGAATTGGTCGAAGAGTCCCAGCGAGTTCGATTGTTTTTACAAAGCACCTTGGATAAGGCGTGGCTTGATGGCGTGACTTATGGCGCGAAAATTACAGCAGACGAAATTGTTCTACTGGAACTCAAAGGCGGAAGTTGGGAACCTTTATCTAAGCGATATCAGGTATCCAATGCGGGAATGGAATGGCATTTAGTGGAAAAAATTGGGTTTACAAATTTATCAGCTGAAGGTCGTGATCTTATTAAGAACATTGATTTAGTCTTTGCGGCCAGTGGTGAATACACGCCTTTTGAACTGCATCTTATGAGCGTGTCTTCAGACCCATTTATACAAAGCAGTGACAAGCAAACGAGGGTGTTAATCGGAGATGGAGCCAATGCCTTTGTATTTGCCACCGAATAACGTTCAGCCTAAAACCGTTTGCCCGCATCGACATAGCATAACGGGTCGAGCTGAATTGGGCGCTTTTACTTTAATCGAAGTACTGATTGCCTTGGTAATTATTGCCCTTGTTGGCATGATGCTAGCGCAAACGAGTTCCCAATCAGTCGATCAAACCGACTATTTGAAACGCAAATTAATGGCCGCCTGGGTTGCTGAAAACCGCATGACAGAGTTGCGATTATTGTCACTTCAAGGGCAAGAGATACGCTTTACTGACTCAGATGTTGAGCAAGGACAGTGGCGCTTTCGAGCTGTGTCGACACTAGAAAATCAAGCCGCTGGTGTGCTGCGGATAAAAGTACAGGTTTTTCAACTCCCCCAAGCGGATTCCCCTTTGTTTACCCTGACTGGTTATATACCTGCAAACATCCGGGCAGTGAGTGATGGTGATGACGTTATTGGTGGGAATAGAGGCCGAACTCCATGAGGCGTCTTAAGTATCATAATCAAAGCGGATTTACGCTGCTTGAATTACTTATTGTGTTAGGTATTCTGTCTTTTCTTGGGGTAGCAAGCTTTAATATGGCCGGTTCTGGCATACGTTTACAAAAAAGCATTGCGTCTCAAAGTGAGGCGTTAGAGGACGCTGTCAGAGTATGGCAATGGTTAGAGAGAGATCTAGAACAAATGGTTAATAGACCGGTTCGAGACCAGTTGGGAGAAACTCAAGAGGCGGTTTATTTACGGAATAATCAATTCTTCTTTAGTAAAGCGGGCTGGCAAAATCCATTAATGTACGTTCGTTCGGATGTGCAGCGAGTGGAATATCAATGGCAAGATCAGCAATTTATACGACGCTTTTGGCCTATGATGGACAGAGATCAAGACAGTAAAGCCATAGAACAGGTGTTTGAAGGCATCAGTAATGTACAGATTTCCCTATTAGGAGAACAAGGTTGGACGAGTGTTTGGCCTGAGACGGAAAGCGCACTGAGACAAGGTGATTCGAGTACTGAAGAAAGCGGTTTGCGTTTACCGCAGGCCGTGAGAGTTCGCCTCAATTTGATGGAAATTGGTGAAGTGGAGCGCTTATTTATTGTGCCCTCTATTCCTTTAAATCAAGAACAGAACGAGACGATATGAAACGGAAAAAACTCCTATCGTCTCAACGTGGTGTCGCCTTAATCATGGCCTTGATGGTATTTGCCTTAGTCAGTGCAATGGCGGCTAGCGTAATGAGTTACTTAGCGAAAGAAAGGGATGTGATCGCGCAAGTTCAAGAGACCGTTCAATTAAAGCAACAACTACTTGGTGGAGAAGCCTGGAGCATTCATGCATTTCTGCAATTAAATGAATCTTCGCTAACCTCATTCGACCGTTCTAAATGGTTGATTGAGCAAAAAACCTTTCCATTAGAAGAGGAGGGTGATGAAATGACCGTCATCCTGCTTGACCGACAAACGTGCTTTAATGTGAACTTATTGGCTAATGAAGAGAGCGCCGAGCAAGGATATCAGCAATTAAAACGTTTGTTTTCTAACCTAAATCAAGATGAAAAACTAGCGGATCAGGTCAAGGATTGGCTCGACGCGGATCAGAATATTACGGGGGCAGCGGGGCGTGAGGATGAATTTTATCAAGCTTTTTCGCCCAGTTTTCGCACAGCTGATCATGCTCTCGTCAGTGAAAGTACGATGCCACTATGGCAGTGGGATCAAGATCAATTGTCTATTTTACTGCCCTGGATGTGCCTCTGGCCACAAGCAATGGGCACCAACGTTAATCGTTTTCCAGAAACATTACAAAAGGCGTTGTTACCGGATATGACGGCAGAGCAGAAGCAGACACTCAACGCTCGTTTAGACAGTGCAGGCTTTAACAACGTAAAGGATTTTATAGGCCAAGAGAGTGTCGCCGATCATAATTTAAAAGAAGCCGATTGGCGTACAAATATGGCTTATGTTGATGCTTTTATAAAGGTAACATTAGGAGAAAGGCAAATGTCTCTGCATTCTCGTTTAATAAAATCTAATGATGGGGATGTCAGGGTGTACGGTCGATCTTATGGTCCTAATGAATGGTTGTTATCGTATTTTGACTTACCTAACACCGACTTAGCAGATGATGAACTTGAGGCTAATTAATTTCATGCACGCTAATCTGATGTTAACTTACCCGGTACGAACTTATTCAGTATTAAAGAGAGGACTCGATTAAATGAATCGCCTGATTATACGTTGCTACGAATCATCGACGATAAGCGATACGTCTAGAGACCTTTTATCTGAGCTTCCTCTTACAGAGCAAGCAACGAACGAGTCTAGAGTGCGATACGGAGCCTTATCTTCTCGTGGCGATTGGGCTCTTATGGATGAAAAAGGCGCTTTGTTAGAGTATCAACAGGACGCAGACCTTCCCCAATTGACTCAGTATCTAGCGGAACAATCGACAGGCAAAAGCATGAGGTTTACCGATGTTATTGTATGCCCTCCAACAGAGCGATTGCATACGCGTTGTCTGTCTTTGGATAGCGGCCAACGCAAACACCTTGAGACTGTTGCGCCTTTTTTAATGGAAGAGACCTTGGCGCAATCGATGGAGGAATTGCACTTCACCATATTGAATAAAAGTCAGCAGGACAGAACTTGGGTTGTGGCAGTAGAAAAAACATTACTCTCAATTTGGATTGAGCAACTGGCGAGCTGGCAGTTATTTTCTCCTAGTATCTTACCGCTTGCCTGTGGTTTTATGAAGGAGGCTGAGAAGCAAGAAGGTCATTGTTTATTGGTTAAGGTGCAGCAAGAGAATGTAAGTCCGGTAGAGGGAAGCGCGGTATTGTCTCCGCAATGGCTCTGGATCAATGACACCACGGTCAATGTCCTAACAGACTCAATGTTGACCCATTTACCAAAAACAGCGATGGAGACCGCCATTATTGAGGCTGAGCCTGAAAAACGTGTGTTAGAGAAAATCGCTCAATTTGTATTACAGACAAAAAGCTGGCAAGAAAAAAACCTTTGTCACGGGGCATTTCGTCAAGGTGGTTTATGGCTGGAAAAATTAACGCCATGGCGTTGGGTAGCGGCGCTCGCCGTGATTGCCTTTTGTCTTGAACTCTTTCTTTTACAGGCCTCTACTAAAGCCTTAGGGCTACAGGAACAAGACGTTCGCCAGCAAGCCAATGCTCTTTTCTTAGAACTTGTCCCCAGCGAAGGAAGAGTAGTGAATTTATCACGTCAATTACGAGGTTTACTACAACAGAATCCAGCGACGACGACCTCCACGAAAACGGATTCGGCTTACGATGTGTTGGCAAAAATTGACCAAGCCAGAGAGCAAGTTAAAGGCCTACATCGTTTAACTCGACTGGACTTCTTTGACCAAACTTATCGTTTAGATTGGCAAGCAGAGAAAAGAGAAACCCTTGATGCAATACAAAGTGCTCTAGAGAAAAGCGCGCTCTCTGTACAAATGGAACAGGTGGTACGTCAGGAGCAGGGTTATAGAGCGGCATTAAAGATTCAGTTAACGAATTAATCTATATTTAATCGGATTATGTAGAAGGATAAAACAATGAAATCTTGGTTGATGAACCAGTTTCGAAGCAGCCCATCATTGTATTCAATATGGTTAGCTTATTTGCGCTTGAGCATTAGAGAGCAAGTGTTGGTGTTTGTTCTCGCCGCTTTTGTTTGCCTACTTAGTGTCTATTTTTTGCTATGGAAGCCAATGCAGTTGCAAAATCAAGCGGCTCAAGTGTCTTTTGAGCGTAGCTTAGCGGATTATTATAAAATTATTGAAAATGCCAATCACCTCCGTGCCTTTAAAGGGGAGTCCACCTCAGGCTTAATAGACAGATCGGCCAATGAATTAAGAGCATTGGTTAATAGTACCGCACGACAGCATGGCATTGTCGCGGAAAGAATTGCGGTAGAGGGAGACAGTCGTTTGCAAGTTTGGGTGAGCAATACGGATTTTGCGAAATTATCTCCTTGGATTACCGCGCTAGGTAACGCAAAAACCAAAATTTATGCCATGCAATGGCGCAGTCAAGAAGTAGGAGAGGTGGACTTAAAAATTACCCTAGACTGACGCTTTATTTAATTTATCCAAGCTTTGTCTTCTGCTTCCATGTACTTATCAACATGTACATGGAAGATTCTTGCTTACATGGAAGATTCTTGCTTACATGGAAGCGTTATTCAGTACACTCAATGCGCTGACTGGCCGTAACAATACCATCCAATGGCACATCCCAGCTTTCAATGGGTAAACGATTAACTTGCTGACAGTCATGAGCTAGGCCAATCAAGGCGGTGTGCTTGGCTTTATGTGCAAAGGTCTTGTCATAAAAGCCGCCCCCCATGCCCAAACGCCCTCCAGATTTATCAAACCCGACTAATGGCAAGCAAACCAGATGCAGTTGCTCCGCGGTTAATGGATTTGGATCCAGGGGTTCATCAATGGCAAAGCGGTTTTGCTGCCATTGGGTTTCAGGAGTATACAAACCAAAGAGTAAGGTTTCTCCATCAATAATCGGTAAATATACCTGTACCCCTAATGACCATAAGTATTGGCAAAAGACATCTGGCGATATTTCACCATCGTTACTGAGGTAAAGAGCAACATGTACCTGATCGGCAGGATGTGTTGCTAGGTGCTGTTTTAGCCAAGGAGAGGTTTGAAGTTGTGTTGATAGTGCGACGGCTGCGGCTTGCTGCTGAGATGCTGGCAAGGCTTTTCGCTCTGCACGTAAGTGTTTTCTCAGGTCATTTCTCGATAACGAGTCTAATACTGAAGTAGATTCTAGGCTTAATGACGTTTCTAAAGCGGAATAGTTAGAAGAAGACATAAAAAAGTTTCCCAAGTTGCCGTTTCGACTATTGGCCTTGAACCCAGTGGTTCAAGTTGGAATGAACTGAAGCTTTTTAGGCTTTCCGACGCACGGACATGCACACCAAACTCACATATTCTTTCCGGGTGTATACGCATAGGCTCAAGGGCGTTAAGCCGTTCCAAACAACCCAGGAAACAGACTGTAGTATAAGACATCGATTTTAAAAATCTACCCGTTTTAGGGATAAAAAAATAAAAAAGTTCCTGTCAAAGCCTTTATTTTACTGGGTTGGCGAATATTTGAGCGCTTTTACTCAGGTGTTGATGACCTTTTAACCAACTTTGTTTGTATGCGTTAATGCCGAGTCCAGTTGCGAGGTCAGTTCGCGTAACTGTTGTTCATTTGAGCGAGCATACTTGCGACTAGAGAGCATATCATGGGTAATATTTAAAGCGGCAATGATCGCCACTTTTTCAGTTCCAATGATCTTGCCATTGTTTCTAATCTCTTGCATTTGGCCGTTTAAATAATCCGCCGCTTCGGTCAATTCTGCTTCATGACCTTTTGGGCAATTGATTTTATATTCTTGCCCTAATATGTTGACAGATACCGTTGGTTTTTCCATGTGGGCTCCAGTTAATCGTTTTGTCGAATAAAATGCTTTATTTTATCAGAATGAAGGGGTCAGACCATTTTATGATGCTAGTAAATTCGTTACAATTAACTATATACCTTAATCCACCTGTTTTATAACAAATTGAAGCCATTATGGAAATCAATCCGATACTTTCTAAGATAAAAGACTTAACTGAGCGTACCCAAACTCTTTGGGGGTATCTTTGACTACGAGACAAAGAAAGAACGTCTTGAAGAAGTTTCTCGTGAACTAGAAGACCCAGATGTTTGGAACGATCCAGAATACGCCCAAAAACTGGGTAAAGAACGTGCCGCATTAGAAGCGGTTGTTGATGTATTAGACGCAATGGAAACAGGCGTTGCCGACGCGAAAGACCTGTTAGACATGGCGGTTGAAGAAGACGATGAAGAGTCTGTTGAAGCGGTCCAGGCCGAACTGGCTGATTTAGAAACGCAAATGGCGAAATTAGAGTTTCGTCGCATGTTTTCTAAAGAGATGGATGAAAGCTCCGCCTTCCTTGATATTCAATCAGGTTCTGGCGGTACGGAAGCGCAAGATTGGGCCAATATGATTTTGCGTATGTATTTGCGCTGGGGTGAAGATAAAGGCTTTAAAGTTGAATTAATGGAAGTCTCTGCTGGGGATGTGGCTGGCATTAAATCGGCCACCATTCGCTTTGAAGGCGAATACGCTTTTGGTTGGTTAAGAACGGAAACCGGTGTGCATCGCTTAGTGCGTAAATCACCGTTTGATTCTGGTAACCGTCGTCATACGTCATTTGCTTCTGTCTTTGTTTCTCCAGAGGTGGATGATAACGTCGATATCGAAATCAATCCTGCTGACATTAGAACGGATACCTATCGTTCATCAGGTGCCGGTGGACAGCATGTAAACACCACCGATTCGGCGGTACGTATTACCCATATTCCAACAGGGATTGTGGTGCAATGTCAGAACCAGCGTTCACAACACGCTAACCGTGATTTTGCTATGAAGCAATTACGCGCGAAATTGTACGAATTTGAAATGCAAAAACGTAATGAAGCCGCGCAAGCTGTGGAAGACAATAAATCTGATATCGGTTGGGGCAGTCAAATCCGCTCTTATGTCTTGGATGCGTCGCGTATTAAAGACCTACGAACTGGTGTAGAAAGCTCTAATACGGGTTCCGTGCTAGACGGCAATCTGGATCAATTTATTGTAGCCAGCTTAAAGCAAGGCCTGTAACCCGCAGGCATAACGGTATTTAAAAACATCATTTTAAAACGATATTCTAAAAGAGTAGATGGCAAATCATGGCTAACGAAAACACTACAGAAAACACTGGCGTCGCGGAAGACAATCGTTTGGTTGCTGAGCGTCGTGGTAAATTAAACGCCATTCGTGAAGAGCGTAATGCGTACCCAAATGATTTTCGCCCAAATGCGTATGCAGCGGACTTACAAGCGGAATTCGGTGACATTGAAAAGCCAGATTTAGAAGAAAAAGACCATAAAGTCAGCATTGCTGGCCGTATAGTACGTAACCGTGGTGCGTTCATGTTGCTACAAGACATGACAGGCCAAATCCAAGCCTACGTTAACCGTAAAGCCTTGAGCCCCGAGCTATTAGCCGATCAAAAAACATGGGACTTAGGTGATATCATTGGTATTACTGGCCCAGTACATAAGTCCGGTAAAGGTGATTTGTACATTGATATGCAATCGGCTCAACTATTAACCAAAGCCTTGCGTCCATTGCCTGATAAGCACAAAGGTTTGTCGGATACTGAAATGCGTTACCGTCAGCGTTACGTTGATTTGATTGTGAACGAAGAGTCTCGTAATACTTTCCAAATTCGTTCAAAAATCATTTCTACGATTCGTCGCTTCCTTGAAGATCGTCGCTTTATGGAAGTGGAAACGCCTATGCTGCATAGTATTCCTGGTGGTGCAACGGCCCGTCCGTTTGTAACGCATCATAACGCCATGGACATGAGCATGTTCTTGCGTATCGCGCCAGAGTTATACTTGAAGCGTTTGGTTGTGGGTGGTTTTGAGCGTGTTTTTGAAATCAACCGTAACTTCCGTAATGAAGGGGTATCCACACGTCATAACCCTGAATTTACCATGATCGAATTCTACCAAGCCTATGCGGATTACAAAGATCTTATGGATCTAACCGAAGACATGCTGCGTGATGTGGCAGAAAAAGTATTGGGTACTACTTCTGTAACTTATCAAGGTTCGGAATACGATTTCGGTGCACCATTTGTACGTATGACCATGCTTGAGTCTATCCTTCACTACAACCCAGAGTTGACCGCTGAAGATTTAGATACGTTAGAAAAAGCCACTGAAGTAGCGAAAAAGTTGCATATCGATGTGAAACCCATTTGGGGCTTAGGTAAGTTGTGGACTGAAATTTTTGAAGAAACAGCGGAATCCAAACTGGATCAACCGACTTTCATTACGGAATACCCTGCGGAAGTGTCTCCGTTAGCACGTCGTAATGATGACAATGATTTCATCACAGACCGTTTTGAATTCTTTGTGGGCGGCCGTGAAATCGCAAACGGTTTCTCAGAGTTAAATGACCCTGAAGACCAAGCGGAACGTTTCCGTAAGCAAGTAGCAGAAAAAGACGCCGGTGATGATGAAGCCATGCATTACGATGCCGACTACATCAATGCTTTGGAATACGGCTTACCACCAACAGCAGGTGAAGGTATCGGTATCGACCGTTTGGTGATGCTATTTACCGATGCACCGTCTATTCGTGATGTCTTGTTATTCCCACATATGCGCCCTCAGGACTAATCCAGAGGCGGATGACTGTTTGTACTAAAAAGGCCTCTACTTAGAGGTCTTTTTTTGTTGATCTATTTATTTATACATTGGTTCTGATTGGGAGAAAGTAAATGAGTCGTTTTTGGACTAAGAAAATTACCGAGCTAGACCCGTACGTACCGGGTGAGCAACCGCAAGACAAGCAATACATCAAGCTCAACACAAATGAAAGCCCTTACTCGCCGTCTCCGAAAGCCTTAGCGGCCATGTCTGCCATGGTGAATGAAAGCTTGCGTCTTTATCCTGATCCTAATGGCATGACGTTGAAAAGTGCTTTAGCCAATCAATATCAATTAGACACCAAGCAAGTGTTTGTAGGTAATGGCTCTGATGAAGTGCTGGCATTGGCTTTTATGGGCTATTTCGCCGGCGGCAAACCTTTGGCCTTTGCGGACATTACTTATAGCTTTTATAAGGTCTACGCCAACCTATACGACATTGAACCTCAGCTTATCCCGTTAACAACAGATTTTGATATCGATCCGACGGATTATCAGAATCTAGACGTATCCGGTGTTGTGATTACCAACCCAAATGCGCCAACGGGTAAAGCCTTGCCTTTGTCAGACATCGAAAGTGTGTTACAAGCAAACCCTGATGTAGTGGTTTTGGTAGATGAAGCTTATGTGGATTTTGGTGCTGAAAGCGCGAGTCGTTTGATTCATCAATATCCGAATTTACTGGTCGTGCAAACCTTCTCTAAATCTCGCGCTTTGGCCGGTATTCGAGTGGGCTACGCATTAGGGCACCCAGACTTGATCGAAGGGCTTGAGCGCCTGAAGAACTCGTTTAACAGCTACCCAATCGACCGCATCGCCCTTGCTGGCGCCACCGCTGCCGTTGAAGATGCGGACTATTTAAAAGAAATCTGTGACAAAACCATCGCCACCCGCAAATGGACTCACACCCAGCTCACGGACCTTGGCTTCAACGTTCTGCCATCCGCTACTAACTTCGTTTTTGTGACCCACCCAGAAAAAGACGCAGAAAGTGTGTATGCAACCTTGAAAGAGCAGGGTATCCTGGTGCGTTTCTTTGGCAGCAATAAAGCCCGTATTGGCAACTACCTCCGCATCACCATCGGCACCGATGCTGAAATGCGAGCGCTGATCGACGCCCTAAAAGCACTCTAATACACCAAATGTAGGTCGGCATTTATGCCGACAAATACCTGCACGGTATCAAATACCTTTGAAGCACAAAAAGCCTGCGTCTTTTCTGCTTGCGTCACTGTCGTCGTCAGCGCAGAAAAAACGCAGACTTTTCATCTAGCATCACATCACACCTAAAATGAACACCTACTGTAGGTCGGCATTTATGCCGACAAATACCTGCTCGGTATCAAATACCTTTGAAACACAAAAAGCCTGCGTCTTTTCTGCTTGCGTCACACCTAAAATGAGAGCCTGCTGTAGGTCGGCATTTATGCCGACAAATACCTGCACGGTATCAAATACCTTTGAAGCTCAAAAAGCCTGCGTCTTTTCTGCCTGCGTCACTGTCGTCGTCAGCGCAGAAAAAACGCAGACTTTTCCACACCTAAAATGAACATCTACTGTAGGTCGGCATTTATGCCGACAAATACCCGCACGGTATCAAATACCTTTGAAGCACAAAAAGCCTGCGTCTTTTCTGCTTGCGTCACTGTCGTCGTCAGCGCAGAAAAAACGCAGACTTTTCATCTAGCATCACATCACACCTAAAATGAACACCTACTGTAGGTCGGCATTTATGCCGACAAATACCCGCACGGTATCAAATACCTTTGAAACACAAAAAGCCTGCGTCTTTTCTGCTTGCGTCACTGTCGTCGTCAGCGCAGAAAAAACACAGACTTTTTATCTAGCATCACATCACACCTAAAATGAACACCTACTGTAGGTCGGCATTTATGCCGACAAAACCATCTAACCCCGCGACCCCCTCTAGGAACATAAAATGTAAATCCGGCCTTCAGACCAACAACCGTTTTAGAGGCACGATGGTAATCGAATTACGCCAAGCCTATGAACAAGGAGCGTTATCGACGATTGAAAAAACAACATTGGGTGGCACACTGAGACATTTTATGAGCCGTCCATGGGTTGTTTATTGCAAATCGACATGAGAAAAGAATGGCATTAAGTCGTGACAAGAGAAAAAATATCAAGTAATGAGACCTGAGGGATCTTACTTGCCTAATGCTTAAAATTCGAGTAATAGTATTAAACAGCAATATGAAAAAGTCTAAAAACACGAAGGTGTTTTAAAAGTCACCTTCGAAGAGTACAAAAAAACACCGCGATTTAAACAGGGGCGTCGCCAATCTTGAAAAAGCAAATTCCCTATAAATAAAGCGGCCGTTCAACAGAGAGTTGTAACCTAATTAAATGAGGAGATACACGAATATGGAAGCGATAGGAATTATCGGAATGATATTTGGTTTGGCTGCATTTTATCGAGTTCATAAGCTTGAAAAAGAGTTAAAAAAATCAGGGGTACTTGATAAAGATTTTGATATAAAGAAATAATTCGCTATACCGAAACTAGTTATAACAAGTTTGTCAACTATCCTCGCTTCGTGACTGGATAGCTAAAAGCGTCAATAACCATTGAATTCATCATACAAGGTCCGGCCTTCAGGCCGACAAAGCGCTTTGAGTCATCCAAACTCTCTTGGAGCGCATGAATACAAAAAACTGCGTCTTTTCATGCAGCATCACATCATACCTAAAATGAGCATCTTCTGTAGGTCCGGCCTTCAGGCCGACAAAGCACTTTTGAGTCATCCAAACTCTCTTGGAACGCATAAACACAAAAAACTTACTTCTTTTCATGTCGCATCGCATCACACCTAAAATGAGCGTCTTCTGTAGGTCCGGCCTTCAGGCCGACAAAACTATCTAACTCCGAAAACCCTATTGGAACATAAAATTTAGGTTTGTCTTTAGGCCAACAAAGCGCTTTTAAGTCATCCAAACTCTCTTGGAACGCTTTTAACTTAAAAAGCCTGCGTCTTTTATGCTTGCGTCACTGTCGTCGTCAGCGCAGAAAAAACGCAGACTTTTCATCCACACCTAAAATGAGCATCTTCTGTAGGCTCGGCCTTTAGGCCGACAAAACTATCTACCCCCGCAAACCCTATTGGAACATAAAATTTAGGTTGGTCTTTAGGCCAACAAAGTGTTTTAGAGGCGCGATGCCAAGCCTACCAACAAGGAGCGTTATCGACGGTTGAAAAGGCAACGTTAGATGGCACACTGAGTCATTTAATGACTCATCCATGGGTTGTTTATTGCAAGTCCGCTTTGGAATATCGAGAAACTTTAGTCAGCTATTTAGCGCGTTATACTTATCGAGTTGGTTTAAGTAATCATCGCCTTGAGTCATGGAAAGACAATCAAGTGACCTTGTCCTATTTTGATAATAAAGCCAAAAAGGCAAGTCGATTGTCACTTGAACCCGCGGAACTGATTAGGCGTTTTCTTTTGCATATCTTGCTCAAAAGTTGCCCAGAGGGTTCATGCGTATTCGTCATTATGGTTATTTATCGAATGCTGTAAAAAAGCGATCTTTGGAAAAGATTAAACGACACAGCGGTGAACCAACAAAGAAGGCAGAAAAAGTAGAGACAGATACGGCACTAACAGGGTGTCGATGCCCATCCTGTGGTGAATCAAAGGTAGTTTATCTAGGAGATAACAACCATGATACTCAGTTGAGGTTAAATAGTAGTTAGAAAAGAATGGCATTAAGTCATGACAAGGGAAAAATATCAGGTAGTGAGACCTGAGGGCTCTTACTTGCCTAATACTTAGAATTCGAGTAAAAGTATTAGGCAGCAATATGAAAAATCTAAAAACACGAAGGTTTTTTAAAAGAAACCTTTGAAGAGCACAAAAAAACACCGCGATTTAAACAGGGACGTCGCCAATCTTGAAAAAGCAAATTCCCTATAAATAAAGCGGCCGTTCAACAGACGGTTATAGCCATGGCTTCGCCACTGTATAACCGCTTAGTAGTTATAACTACAAGGAGGTTTCATGCCAGATTTAGCGTCAATATCTACAGCATTTCAGTCCCTAAAATTAGCATCAGATATGGTAAAAGATATAAGGCAGTCAACTACGACATTAAAAGATGCAACTATCAACTTTAAGATAGCTGAACTTACAAATGCACTTGCTGACCTTCAATTAGCATTAGCTGATGTTAAAGTAGAAAACCTGGAACTAAGAGAAGAGTTAGCTGAACTATCTAAAACAGAGGATTTACGTAATTTATTACGGTTAACTGATAATGCTTATTGGCCTAAAGGTGATGAAATCATGGGATATGGTAGTGGCCCATGGTGTTCAAAAATGTTTTGATACTGAAGAAAAGTTGATTATGCTTCATCATAAAGTAGCTTCAATGTTTAACGATTTTGTTAGCTATAAATGGGAATGTCCAAGTTGTAAATCAGCAATATCTTCCTCTAAAAAGTAGTTATAACAAGCTGTTTAACAAGGACAAAATACAGTTGGCTTTTGCTCCTTCGTCGCTTATTTTAGCCAACTATATTTTGCCCATTAACAGGGCGTTACATGCTCAAAATATAAGGAGTCAATTTTGAGGTTCATTTTTGTAGATGCAGAAAATATTGGTCTAAAGGAAGTAGAAGCAATAAACGCGTCTATTTCGGATAAGGTTCTGGTTTTCTCAAAGAATGATGCAATAAAAAGCGTTTGTGAAAGAAAGTTATTCCTTTTAAATTCAAGTTATCCTACAGGACCTAATCAAGCCGACTTTTATATCATTGGTAATTTGGTAGGTATTATTGCTTCTATAACAGAGCAACAGCGAACAGCTTGTCAATTTGTTTTATATTCCCAAGATAACTCTTTGGTAACGGCTTTTTCTTTTCAGTGTAAACTCCATAAAGTTCAATGTATTATATCTTTAGAGCCAAAAGAAAAACCCAAAGCCCAACCTGTTATTGAACAAAAAAATCCTGCACCAACTCTTGAGCAGCAAATTTTTGAACACTTTAAATCTGAGACCAAAACTGAAACGGTTAGAAAAAAACTTAAGCAACCAAAGTCTGACTTTACTAGAGCATTAAATAATTTAATTAACTCAAATAAAATCCAACGAGTTTCAAAAAATAAGAAAACATGGATTCGTGCAAAATGCATGTAACAAGCGCATTAAAAACGCACCAATAGTGCTGGATTCGCAACAAGTTGCTCGCCTTTTATGTGGGCGTTAGGCGCCAACTGTTGAGTTGTGGTGCGCATCACGCTACACTTGCGCCATGATTAAATCATTTAAACATAAAGGTCTGAAGTTATTTTACGAGAAAGGTAAAACTTCAGGTATCCAATCAAAGCATTCGAAGAAACTCAGAATGCAATTAGCTGCAATTGATACTGCAAAAGAAATTGAAGATATCAATTTGCCAGGGTTCTCGTTACATCAATTGAAAGGAGAACGCGACAGTATATGGTCAATATCAGTTAATGGTAATTGGAGAGTTACATTTGAATTTAAGGATGGTAATGCTTTCATCCTGAACTACGAGGATTATCACTAATGAACATGTATAACCCCCCTCATCCTGGTGAATTTATTGAATCTATCTACCTTGAACCACATGGTGTTAGCTGCAGAACACTCGCTACCCATTTAGGCGTCGCTGCGTCAACATTGAGCCGTGTAGTTAAAGGGAAGAGCGCAATAAGCCCTGAGATGGCGTTGCGTCTTTCTAAAGTTTTGGGAAGAAGCCCTGAAAGTTGGTTAAGTATGCAGGATAACTATGAATTATGGCAGGCAAAAAAAAGTGTAGATCTACAACATTTACACCCACTAGATTTGCATGTCGCCTAACAATCCATTCAACTGGACCCATACTCGCTGGCTGGCGCTCGTGCCTCGCAATTTTAGCCAGCAAGTCTGTGCCGTTTAATAGGGGCGTTCAGGCTGTAGAAAAATAGCCACAGCCCACGACGGATTCCATTGTTTTCGGTAAAATCGTATTTTACCGCTGATAGGCAATCCCATGGCTAATTTTTTAGACGATAACTTAAATCAAAGTGTCTTTTTGGATACCAACTATCTGGAAGTGCTCGGTAAAAATACATTCGAATTTTGTGTCTATCAACTCGTAACACATCAGTTTGATCTAACTGAATTCACCGATCGTTATAAAAATCAATCCGTTGGCTGAAAAGCCTATCCGCCAGCATTATTGTTACGTGTTATTTTTTACGCTTACTATCGTGGGATTACCTCAAATCGCGCGATAGAACGAAGTTGTAAAACCGATTTGAAATTTATGGCATTGGCTTCAGGGCGAACACCACACTTCACCACCATCGCAGACTTTGCCAGTGATCATTGTGATGAAATTAAAAATCTTTTTCATAAACTACTCATGATCTGCTGTAAAAGTGGCTTAGTTGGCAGAGAACACTTTGCCATTGATGGCTGCAAGCTTCCTTCGGATGCCTCAAAAGAATGGAGTGGTACTCACGCTGACTTAAAAAAGAAATCAATAATCACAAGCAATAAAAGATTAAACAAACTGAGCTTACGAGGCCAAGCAAAGGTTACCTGCCAGTGGATGATGCTTTGTATGATTCATAATATTGAAAAGTTGTGGCGTTATGGGAATAAAAAAGAAGAAGTAAGCCTGATTTAAGGGTTACAAATAGCCAAAGCAACGCTCATTGAGGTCAATATGACTGTATTAGACAATTATTGGTGATATATTGGCCTAAAGTTCCGGCCAAGCGGTTTTTTTACAAGCAAGGTCGAGATTTCAATAAAATTGTCGCTGTAGGGAAACGTGCTGGCTTCAAAGTTAATTTTTCTACAGCTTGGTCAGTTGCTCCTCTAGTTTTTGTGACATTATAACGCTATAGTGCTATAGTCTTTTCATTAAATAAATGGAGCAATTTATTATGAGTAACTTATCTAAACGTTCGACTGTTTATTTTGAACCCGACATACATCAAGCTTTAAAAATGCGTGCGGCCACAACACACCTTTCTGTATCTGAATTAGTTGATGAAGCTGTACGACTTTTAATGCGTGAAGATCAAGAAGATTTAGCTGCAGTTTCAGAGCGAGCAAATGAACCTGAAATATCTTATGAGGATTTGTTAAACGATTTGAAGTCACATGGCAAAATATAAAATAACGTTTAAAAAATCTGTTGCTAAAGATTTACGAGTTATACCTAAAAGCGATATACAAAAAATATTAAGTAAAATAGATTCTTTATCTGAAAACCCTCGTGGTGAAGGGTGTATAAAATTATCAGGTAAGGATAGTTATAGAGTTCGACAAGGGTTATATCGAATCATATATGATATTAAAGATGATCTGCTAGTTGTTAATGTCGTTAAAGTAGCTCACAGATCGCATGTTTATAAGAGCAACTAAAAACAGTAGGCTTTTGCTCCTGCGTCGCTAATTTTAACCAACTGTTTTTTGCTGCTTAGTAAAGCCTTAGCCTTATAGTTGTAACCTCGAGTTTGCGTGATACTATAGTGATACATTGTTTGATTTTAAATAGGTCTTATCATGAAAGTTGAGCTCGTAACAACACTGAAACGTCAAGCGACTAAAATCTTGGCTGATCTTCATACTTCCAAAGAACCCGTCTTAATTACGGAACATGGGCAACCATCCGCTTACTTAGTTGATGTTGATGATTATGAGTTTATGCAACAGAGAATGGCTATCCTTGAAGGAATTGCACGCGGTGAGCAAGCAATTAAAAATGGTAATACATTTTCAAATCAAGTTGCGAAAGAGAAAATGAGTAAATGGCTGAAGTAGTATGGTCATCTCCAGCGCTTGATGATTTAAATGGTATAGCTGAATACATTGCTGTAAGTAATATTCCTGCGGCTAAAAAGTTGGTTCAAGACCTATTTGATAAAATATCAAGGTTAGTAAGTCATCCTGAATCAGGGAAAAGATCACAGGAGTTAGTTAACTTAAATTATCGCGAAATTAATGCTAATCCCTGTCGAATTTTCTATAAAGTTGATGGTGACAAAGTGTATATTTTGCATGTTATGCGGCAAGAACGAGATCTACGTAGATTTCTTCTACAGAGCTAAATACGGCTAACAAGCCATTAAAGCAGGACAAAAAACAGTTATTTTTGCGCCTTCGTTGCTTATTTTAACCAACTATTCTATTGCTTCTTAATGAGGTGTTAGCTGTATGGAAACGGTATGTTGTTGATCGGAACTATCTTACTTTTAATCATTGGTATTATTCATTCATATTTAGGTGAAAAATATTTATTAATCCGTTTGTTTCGACGTGATGATTTACCTAAATTACTTGGTAGTGATTGGTTTACTAAACGTGTTCTAAGGTTTGCTTGGCACTTAACTACCCTAGCTTGGTGGGGGTTTGCTGCCATACTGTATGTTTTATCAAATCCAACCGTAAATGTTCAAAACGAAATACTCATAATAATTGCAGTAGTATTTGCATTAAGTGGGGTAGTTTCATTCTCATTTACTCGTGGTAAACATTTGTCTTGGTTGTTCTTTTTTACAATAGCCGCAATAAGTTACTACGGTGTAGCATACAGCTAATAAGGCGTTCAAACGGACAAAAAGCAGTTAGCTGTTTCACTTCGTTCACAATTTTTATTAACTATTTTATTACCTCTTCATGAGGCGTTATAAAGCTACGGAAGGTTTAGCATATGCGTAAATTATTTACATCACTATTTCTAGTCTTCGTTCTATTGCAATCGATTTGTCTGGTTCAAGCCGCTTCAATAAAATCAGCATATGAAAATCATCAAAGTAATGTACAAGTTAAAGGAAGTGGTATAGTTATTCGCATTCTTAACGATGACAATAAAGGTTCTCGTCATCAAAAATTCATTTTAAAGTTGTCCTCAGGACAAACCGTTTTAATTGCACATAACATTGATCTTTCCCCTAGAATCAATTCAATATCTAAAGGCGATCAGGTTCAATTTTACGGTGAATATGAATGGAATAAAAAAGGTGGTGTAGTTCATTGGACTCATCATGATCCTGATGGTCGCCATATTGGCGGCTGGTTAAAGCATAACGGTAGTATGTACCAATAGCTTTGTAACAAGTCGTTAAAGCAGTGCAATACAGGACATCCATCGGGTTATTGAAGTTTCACGTTGAGCGTCTTTGATTTCGTCGGATGGCACACTGAGCTCATTTACTGAGCCGTCCATGGGTTGTTTATTGCAAATTAACATGAGAAAAGAATGGCATTAAGTCATGACAAGGATAAAAATATCAGGTAGTGAGACCTGAGGGCTCTTACTTGCCTAATACTTAAAATTCGAGTAAAAGTATAAGAATGTAAAATATAAGAAACACGAAGGATTTTTAAAAGTCACCTTCGTAGAGTACAAAAAAACACCGCGATATAAACAGGGACGTCGCCAATCTTGAAAAAGCAAATTCCCTATAAATAAAGCGGCCGTTCAACAGACGGTTATAACCATGGCTACGCCACTGTATAACCGCTTAGTAGTTAGCTTTAAGAGTAACTAGATAATGAAAATTTGGTATTTTCCAATTCTATTGTTGTTGGTAGCTTTAACGTACTCTTATTGGGCGGGTTATACTCCGGCATTTCTAGGCGTGGCTTATTTCATTGTAAGCTTAGTATCCTATCTGCTATATGCAAAAGATAAAAAGGCAGCTAGATCCGGAGCTTGGAGGGTATCGGAAAATACTTTGCACCTCTCTGCTCTGGTCGGTGGCTGGCCAGGTTCAATAGTCGGACAGCAAAGGCTTCGTCATAAAACCCAAAAGGTCAGTTTTCGTATCGTATTTTATATTATGCTTTTATTAAACGTTGGACTGCTTTCGTTCTTACATACTCCTTACGGTTCGCATAAGTTACATACTTATATCTATAACATGGAGAACTGGACTGTCAGTCAATTTGATAGCAATCTAGGCGTTACAGTTTTATTAAAATTAACTAAATTTCGCTATGACGAGTGAAGTTGCTACAAGCTGGCAAGGCCATACACTGGAAAACAAAAGCTACGCGTTCACTATAAAAACACGGAGACCTGATGGAGACTGGATCTCATTATTTTTGGCATTGATAGCGACAGCGTCTGCCACAATCATTTAGGTTGTTTACTGGTCCGCAACTGATTCTGAAGTAATTGTCTAGGAATTAAAAGGACCGGGGTCCTTTAAACTGAAACGCCTACGAGCCACATTGGAGGCATCGATAATGACATTAAAAACAGTATCATTTGCACTTGGCCTGCTAGCAACCAGCAGCGGATCGGTGGTCGCAGAAGAAGACTATGCGGACCTATGCGGAAGCAACATTGAAGGCGTGAACCTCTCTATGCCGAAGGCCGAGGTTCAGTTAACGTTGGCAAGCGGTGGCTACGAAAAAACCTCTGATAGTGACGATAGTAAGAAGAAAAAAAGAATCGGCCCGAATCGATACAATCGTTGCTCTTTCAAACTGAAGACCGGCAACCCAATGCCGATTTCATCCGTTCTGTAAGTTGGAAGCGTACTCTTTCGACCGGACATAATACAATCTATGCGACCTATGTTGCGCCGACCGATCCTGCTCGATTGAAAACCTATGAAGCGTTCTGGCGTTCTAAGATAACTGACTATTGCATGCATGAGATCGACACATTACGTGCGACATCCTCAACCTCGAGTGTTTCGAAAGTGTCGAGAATGACCCCGAACTCCATGTCACCTATGCATGAATTTTGCGAGAACGCCTTGCAGGGCGTGTTTCGCACTAACGGTATAGGCCATGCTCAAACACCTCCAGATGCATTGCATATCACCGATGCACAGGGCTGCAGAGCTTTTTACAGAAACGTCAATCTTCGAGGTTTTACTTCTAGTTTCATCATCGGTATTGAGCACACACGATAATGGTTTGTGAATGACGTCATAATGTCTAGAGTAAAAAGGGCTGACTCCTTTAACCTCCTATCGAGTTATTGAAATATCCGCGTTGGGTGTTTTTTGTGATTTTTTCTTGTTAATTGACATTTAATCATCATTTATTTATCATTTTTCTGTGATTGAAAATAAACAAGGATTTTATATTTTAATCACTCTCTACTATGAATTAATTTTATAACCATTATTTTTATATATTTATAAGTAATAAGGTAGTCAATTATGAATAGTAGACAAGATTTTTGAATCAAATAATACTTAGAGCATTTTCTGAACCATAAGGTTTACCTGGGTATTAAAATGAGATTAATCAATTTAGAAAGGAGTTCTATCTATGTCACGAATCTATAAAAAATACCATTCTATAAACTCAATCTCTGTATCGAACATCGCTTTTGGCGGTGGCGGCGGTGGCGGCGGTGGTGGCAGCAGCAGTCGCGAATATTCAGCCACACCAGTATCATCCTTTTACTCAGATATTGACTCTGATTGCCTTTGGGGGGAGCGGGTGCTGTAGTGGCAACGGCTGCGGCAACGGCGGCACCAAGCCCTATAACAGTTGCGGCCGCCGCTATTGCATGGGGAAATGCGATAGACCAATGTTCCGGAGATAATTAAATTTATACCGTCTTACCTTCAAAGTAAGACGGTATTTTTTGGTATGAAAAATGAAATTAAAAATTAGCTATTACGTAATATTTGTTTTGTCTTCTGTCGGTGTTTTTTTCAAGGACTATTTGAATATGATTCACCTGTTCTTTTAATTATAATGATTTATTTTGGAATAAAAATATCAGATTTAGAAAAAATAAATGACCGATTAACGAAATTAGAAAAAAACATGAGAAATGATATAAAGTAATAAAATCTTTATTCAATTATCTAATGAACTGGTTTTCTTAATTTTGTATTTTAAATATTTTCCAGTAAGTGTTGGGTGATATTGGGTCTTTGTTGAGTTTTTTAAAGAAAGTGGTGGATAGTGTGAAAGACAGCGCTGGAAAAGGAACTCCCCAAGCCACCCATATGCCTAATCTCTATATTTCAATTGGTTACGATTTTTCATTCGAATGACCCAGTAAAATGCATTGCCAATATTTTGAAATTAAATTGAACCGTATTTTGTACACGTATTCATTTTCAAGCTGAAGTATGTCATCGATTCCTCAAAATAAAACCTTATGATCGGTATTTTTGGTTTGGAGTTTGGTGCGCTTTGTTGGTTTAATGAGGTACACCACCTTATGGTAGACGGTATGATTTTTATTGGAATAGGCCGCTTTTATGACAATATCATTTGACACTCAGAGGCTGAAAGTAGAGGAAATTTCAGGTGAGTTACGCTGGACGGACCAGTCGGTTCTACTTGAAAAGATACCTAGTATTCTAACGTCATTAGTCGTTGAAAACCTACCTCCATATTTACATGACATTACTTCTAGCGAGTCGGCAGAAATTTGGCTTGACCGAATGTTGTTGGAGAGTCGGCTTCTTCAAGTGAAATCTAAGCAGCACGAGTTAATTGGTTTTCTGTTCGCCTATGTAGAAAATGGCAGCGATGCACATATCGGTTATTTACTCTCTAAAGAAAATTGGGGAAAAGGGCTGGCGAGTGAGTTATTGCAAAGCTTTATCGAAGAGGTGGCTAAGACTGAGCCGTGGTCAAAGCTTATTGGTGGTGTTGAAAAAGCAAATGTTGTATCCGCTAACTTACTTAAAAAGTTAGGTTTTGTAGAGCAACCCATAAATGAAAATAGTGTGGTTTTCTATGAATATACGATTTCCAGACAACCATCATGATCACTCACCATGTCCCCCATCCCTATAGGACAGGTTGAAGGATTATGTCTGTATTCGATTTCGACCTGTTTGTTTAGCGCGATACATTTTCTGGTCTATTTCTACCAAAATACTTTCTAAAGAGTGGTTGATGGTAAATTCTGATAGCCCGAGACTAACAGTAACGTTAATTTGCAAGGGAAAAGTGTGTGAGTGAATCGCTAAAAATACATTTTCAGCGATGGTTAGTGCCATTTTTTGATCTGTATTTGGGCATACGATAACAAATTCTTCACCACCCCATCGTCCTAATGTGTCTGTTTTGCGAATCGTTGTTTTAATGACTTGAGCAAGCTTCACTAGCACCTGATCACCCACTTCGTGCCCGAACGAATCATTCACTCGCTTAAAGTGGTCTATATCAAACATAAGTACACTAAAGGGACGATGTTTTCGCTGATAAAGGCTGACTTCCGCATGAAGTACTTCCATCATTTTGCGACGGTTTGCTATCGATGTTAACTGATCCGTATGAGAGATCGTACTGAGCAAGGCGTTTTTGTCTTTCAACTCAATGTTTTTCTGAATCAATGCTTTTTCAGTGAGCTTTTCAATGGCTTCCGAGATCTTACCTATTTCGTTGTTAGGGAAAACGTATTTGTCTAATTCATCTTTTCCTTCGGTAATGTCTTGTACCCTTTTTTGTAATTTTTTCAGTGGTAAAATCAGGTGTCTACTTAATATAGAACTCATTAACCAGGTGGTAAAAAGAGACCCTATAACAATCATCAATAAAGTAGATGTAATGGTTTTTACAATCGGTTGGCGAATATCAGACAAATTAACTTCAGTAACAACAATCCAGCCTAACTCATCAATACGATTAAAGTGAGCCAATCTTTTCTGTTCTCCATCGCTGTAGGAAAGGCTTCCTGAAGCATGCATTTTACCTGGTAAATGAGAAAAAATTTGTTGATGCAGTGTATCGGGGAGCGTTTTATCAGGATGTATCAGTATCTTACCTTCAGTGTCCATAACAAAGTTGTATATAGTCGGATACTTTTCATCCGGAATGGCCAGCGCTTTAACAATGGCATCCATGCCTGCATCGATGGATATTACACCAACAATCTTGTTACCAGCGTCTACCAGTGTTTTCCCAAACGAAACCACCCACTTTTTGGAGTTAATGTCTTGGTAAGGGATGCCATCAGACATAAATGGGTGTGATTTTATCGCCGCTTGATACCAAGGACGAATAACGGCATTGAAATCTGAGGGGGGAGTGTAATCATTGATCAGTAAAGAGCCGTCTTCATAGCCAGAAAAAATGAAGTGTATGTTAGGTATTGTGTTTTGCAGTATCTCAAACAGACTTCGGATTTTTTCTTGTGTTTCTTGCTCACGAAAGTGATTATGATCAATACCTGAAGTAGGGCGGCTAGTGTATTCGACCGCTTTACGTAAGGGAGCAACATAACCATTTATCAGTGTTGTGACAGATCGATTTTTGTTGCGAAGTACTGATTCAGCGTTATCTATCCCTTGTGTATACAAAAGAGAGGCAATACCGACACTTATAATAACAATGGTTATCAAAGCTAAAGTGGTTGTGATAGAAAAAATTTGGCGATGTAACTTGGAAAACTGTTTCATATAGAATGTCGAATAAGCTCGAGTCTCCGCTTCAGAAACGAAGCGCTATTTAGACGGGTTTACGGCGGTAAATTAACCAATCTTGTCAAGAAAAACTCAATTTGTCCACCTATACTTCGTCAAGGTCGAAGGAGGGCCCATCACTTCATAGATGTTTCTTTGATCAGCGATTATATGAAGTGATAAAGTTTTTAATCTATATATTTCAATGGCTTATTCTCTTTTTTAGACTGAGGATCGACACAAAATGTAGGGCCAAAATTTATTCAATAATGATAATGACATTGCATAAAGAGTGGAGAGGGACATTATCGACTTCCTAGATTTATGCTGTTTTCTATCGATGTGTCTTGAGCAATAGATAGGCCTGTTAGCGTTTAGTCATTTTGGATTGCAGAGTGCTTCAAAGGGTTGGCTCGTGACATTTTTAATTAAAGGATCCATTTACTTAAATACTTTACGTCAGACACTGGGCGATACTTGAATCTTTAGATTGCGCCTACAGGCGATAACACTCTCTAGTTGTTTCATCGTTTCTTAGAATAGAATTTGTACTGGTAGGTAATGTAAAAACGTTTTAGTATCGAAGAATAAGCAATCCCAGAGTGTTTGAATTTAGGAAGTAACGCCCTGTGGTTAAGTGAAAAACACGTATGCTCGTTTTACCGTTCCCTATTTTTTTAATAGTTTTATAAAAATAGTATTTTTCATGTATTTATAAGAATTTTTTGACGGTTTTTAAGTGTTCTAAACGTGTATACGGATTATGAAAACGTTAGCGGATAAAAAGTCTTTCTTATAAAAAATTGGAGTACCTATGAAAGGTCATGGTGAGTGTTTGTGTGGTTCAGTAGTTTTAGAGTTGGAATATACTAGCAGTGAGGTAGCGGCGTGCCATTGTAGTATGTGTCGCAATTGGGGTGGTGGCCCCATGATGGCAATCGACTGCTCTGATTCTGTAAAAATCTCTGATGAGGCAAATGTCGTAAGGTATTCATCGTCAGAGTGGGCGGAGAGAGGGTTTTGTAATAAATGCGGAACACATTTATTTTATTACCTTAAACCCGCTAATCAATACCATATTCCTATTGGTTTGCTACAAGCAAATAACGATTTCACGTTTACCCACCAAATATTTATCGATGAAAAACCTGAATATTACGACTTTAAAAATGAAACTCACAATATGACAGGTGCTGAGGTATTTGCTCATTTTGAAGAAGGGTAGGTCGTTGGCATATCATTCCGCGCAGACACACAAAGTTAGGTTATTTCAGAGGGCTAGAATGAATATATATTTTTATAAATGCGTCTAGAACCTCTATTATTTTGGTGAGAGTACAAGTCAAAGCGACACGACGAAACGAAATAAATCAAACTCAAAGATGAGGAGGCTTGTGTCATCCTCATCTTTTTCACAGTCGTTATTCTCAGGGTTTTACCCTAGCTAGCCATAAATTTTTCAAGCTTAGGTTTTAGCACCAGTGACATCATTAATGCCATGAACAACCCAAAAGGCAGAGCCGCAGTAAAAGCGGGTAGCCATGCGCTGACAAAAGCCGCCGAGCTTGTAAATCCTATTAAATTTACCGTGGTACTAGCGGCCAATATTGATTCCATAAAGAGCGCCATGCAAACGCCAGTAATGATTTGATGGAGAATTTTATGACCATTAGGTAGAGCCCATTTAAGGAATTTACCAATGAGGCTCATAAACACTAAGCCAATCGGAGCCATGACCAAGGCGGCAATAGCAAATGAAGAAAACCAGTCAATCCAGAAGCTTTCTCTGAAACCTACATTCATGTAAGTCATGATCCCAGTTAAAGAACCAATAACAAAGCTTATGAGACAGGCTAATATGAGTATTTTTTGGTACAGGGGATGTTTCGGTGCATTCATTTTTATGACGGTATCTGACATGGGTTTTTCCTCTAAATCTTGAACTTGCTTGCTAGTTAGTTGATAATGACAACTATAATAAGAGTGGTTGACATTGTCAACTACTATAATTTGAGGATTGTACTATGTTCAATGCCATCACTATCGAGGCGACTTTTCATTTAGCCCACGCCATTAAGCAACAACTTAGCAGTTTGCTGGAAAACCAAGACCTTGGAGTTGCGTCCATGCACGTACGGGTCTTAAAGGTTATAGGTAAATCAAATGCTTCTACGGCAATGGATATTGCAGGGCTTTTTAAACGTGACAAAGCGCAGATTACTCGCTTAATTAATCAGCTTATTGATCAAGGACTTGTGCAAAAGAAGCCGAATCCTGACGACAAACGAAGTCAACTTCTGGCACTGACCTCTGCTGGTCAAGCATTACAGGAAATATTACGCACTCTCTCTGATGAGATGGAAAGTAAAATGACCCAGGGCATTGAGGCGGAGGATCTAGCGACTTTTACTAGGGTTGCTCAGAAGATGACAAGAAACCTCGAAAATTCGTAAATGCATGGGAATTATAGGGTTAAACGAGTTATTCTAAAATCTCACTCAGTGTATTTTACTAACAATTCATCCCCCTAATTACGGAGATTTCATATGGTACACGATCTACAATTGAATAAAGAAAATGCTGTGGCATTTTACCGGACCGCCTATTTAGGTAATCCATCTAAGGCTGTTGAAATGTATGTTGGAGAGGAGTACATACAGCACAACCCTGTAGTCGGTGATGGGAAGAGAGCATTTATTGACTACTTCGATGAAATGGCCCGAGATTATCCTAATAAATCAATAGAATTTGTGCGGGTCATTGCAGAGGGTGATCTTGTTGCTCTTCATACACATCAAACTTGGCCAGGAAATGATCAGTATGTCACGATGGACTTTTTTCGTTTTGATACGAATGGAAAAATAGTTGAGCACTGGGATTCAATACAAGAAGTGCCAAGTGAATCAAAGAATGGCAACCCAATGTTCTAAGCATATACATAGTAAGGCGAATTGTTGCTCAAGTTCATTTTTTGCGGACTTACCGCTATGCGAGTTATATCATTATTAATAAGATACTCATAATATGAAAGGGGTCAGAATGCTTAAAACGTAATCCCGTCTGATTTTATAGCACCTTAGTGATTTAGGTCTCTTTCTTCAAAATCGTAAGTCTTTTAGTATCGATATCTATACAATCTCTCCTTAATTCTTGCTTATTTCTACAACATTTCTGACTTAATCTTACCTGCGTTTGACTATATGATACGACACCAAATTATGGCGTGATTGTCATGTCGCAATTTAGTTATATTAATCGATTTATGAGAGCGCTTTTTTGAAATCATTCTTTACTTCCTTGTCCTATTTTTCTCCAAAACCGTTAGTGTTACTAAAGGTGTCTGTTTTGGCATCTTTGCTTATAAATACATTTGGTATGGTCTATGCTCAACAAGACATGGATTCGAAAGACTATATTTTTTCTCACCAGACAGTGATTGATTTAGCGAAAGACCTGTCCTTATCGCCTATGTTGCCCGCTGAAAAAGCGCCCAAAACTTTGATTAATATGGATTATTCCACGTACCGACAGATTAATTATCAGCAGAATCAGGCGGTTTGGGGAAATACCCCGACAAAATTTTCAGTGCAATTGTTTGCTCCGGGCTTTTTATTCCAAGACTTAGTGTCAATTGATGTGGTTGAGAATGGACGCGCTTTTCCTTTAAGTGTGTCATCTAACTCTTTTATTACGCCAAACGAAGAAATTAGTGAATTGATTTCAAAAGTCGGAAAGTATGCTGGGTTGCGTTTGCATTATCCGATAAATAACGCCGAACGTAATGATGAGTTTGTGGTGTTTCAAGGCGCGAGCTATTTTAGAGCCGTATCGAAGGGGCAGTCTTATGGATTGTCTGCACGTGGGCTGGCGGTGGATGTGGCCCAACCGAAAGGGGAAGAGTTTCCGATGTTCAAGCAGTTTTGGATTGAAAGACCGTCTTCGAGTCAGGAGGCAATTGTTGTTCATGCATTGCTGGATAGTAAAAGCATAACGGGAGCCTATCGCTTTGGTATATACCCTGGGAAGCCAACTCGTATCGAGGTAAAAACAACGCTTTTTCCAAGAGTGGATTTAAAGCATATTGGGATAGCGCCATTAACGTCAATGTTTATGCATAACCGTGCTCTTGATGTTCCTGACTTCCCTGATTATCGACCAGCAGTCCATGATTCCGAAGGGCTGCAAATATTAACCAGTAAAGATGAAATGATTTGGCGTCCTTTAAATAATCCAAAAACCTTACAAGTCAGTGCATTTAGTGACATTTCACCAAAAGGATTTGGCTTAATTCAACGTCACCGGAATTTTGAGGATTATCAGGATTTAGAAGCCCGTTACGATACTCGTCCATCTGCCTGGGTTAAACCGGTTAATGATTGGGGGGAGGGGCACATCGAATTAGTGGAAATCCCTTCTGATGCAGAAACGAACGATAACATTGTGGCGTTTTGGCAACCTAAAGATGGATTGAAAAAGGATCAACTTTATACGTACCAATATTTAATGACGTGGTCCAACGACACGCCTGTATCCATGGATGTACCAAGGACGGTTCGCAGTGCCAAAGGGGCTAAAATATTCACCGATCTCCCAGAAGTGGTGATTGATTACAATAAAATGGCGGATATAGATATTGATGAATTGGCGCTAGATACCTATATTAGTAAAGGTAAAATAGTGGAAGCTATAGTACTTAAGAATCCTAATAATAGAGGGGTTAGAGTATTTGTTACTTTTGATCCTGAAGAGGCTAAGCTGGCCGAATTAAGAATACAATTGAAACAGGGTGAGGTCGCCGCCGCGCCAACGTGGTTGTATCGTTGGATAAAGGAATGAGTACTGTTGTTAAAGGCATGTTGGATAACCACAAGATAGCGCAACGGGCGTTGCCTCTAGAGTCTCCTATGGCGATGCCAAGGCATGAGGTCAATGAAAAGTCCCTAGCTAGAAAAGTAGCTTTTACACCGAGTTATCTTCTTACTCTATTGTCTCGCTTGTTGGTCTTAATGGGGACTCTAGGTTTATCCTGGTATGGTGCCAGTGAAATGTATGCTGTCTTGAGTACGAATGGTATTGCAGGGTTGCAATGGTTATTTCTCGTTTTATTTTGTATCAACTTTACCTGGATATCCTTTGCCTTTTCTCAAGCCACTCTGGGGTTGTTTTATCAGATTTGGCCTTTCTCACGTAAACGAAAAGAGAAAGAGGTTGATCGCATTACGGCGGTTTTACTGCCAGTATACAATGAAGATCCCTTAAGAATCAGAGCCAATCTTCAAGCCATGTACGAAGATATTATGGAAAAAGCGCCAGGTAAATTTGCTTTCTTTATCCTCAGTGATACGAATAAGGCGGATGCTTGGATTTCTGAGGAGCAGGCCTTTTACCCTATCCTAAATGACGATTCAACTGGCTGCCCTATTTTTTATCGTCGACGATACGATAACTCTGAACGTAAAGCCGGTAATATCGCTGAATGGGTGACACGTTTCGGTGGTCATTATGAATGCATGATAGTCCTAGATGCAGACAGTTTGATGGGAGCGGATTGTTTTGTTTCCTTAACTCGCCGAATGAGTGCCGATCAAAACCTAGGTTTGATTCAAACCTTACCGACGATAATTCGTGCAAATACTTTATACAGTCGTTTACAGCAGTTTGCTAACCACTGCTTTGGGCCTATTTATGCTTCTGGACTGGCTGCATGGCATGGTAACTCATCTAATTTTTGGGGACACAATGCGATTATTAGAACCAAGGCATTTGCCGACGCCTGTGGTTTACCTATTTTGGCAGGCAAAGCGCCATTTGGTGGTCATGTTATGAGCCATGACTTTATGGAAGCGGCGTTGTTACGTCGAGCGGGTTGGGGAGTGCGTTTTGATACTGATCTCACCGCTTCTTATGAAGAAGCGCCGCCTTCTTTAGTGGATGTGATCGTACGTGATCGTCGCTGGTGCCAAGGCAATCTGCAGCATAAGGCGTTTGTTTTTGCCAACGGGTTTCATTTGGCCACTCGTTTGCATCTGCTTTCCGGCATTATGTCTTATTTAAGTGCTGTATTTTGGCTGTTATTAATCGTGGTTGGCTTTGCATTAGCGGTGCAGGCGTATTTTGTGCGTCCGGAGTACTTTGCTAATCCATCCTTATTTCCCACTTGGCCTGTATTTGATTTTGAAAAGGCGCGATCTCTATTTATTTTATCCATGGCGCTTGTTCTGGCGCCTAAGGTATATGGCTGGTTGGCCGCCATGCTCAACATTCGTCGTTGCTTTCAGTTTGGTGGCCCCATTTTACTGACACTGAGCACGCTTATTGAAGCGATATTATCGGCTCTGTATGCCCCTATTTTAATGCTTTCTCAGTTTCAAGTGGTTTATAGTGTTTTTAAGGGCAAAGACAGTGGTTGGAAGCCTCAGGTCCGTGATGACGGCGCAACCTCATGGAAAGTCGTGGCTCGTGCACATTATAGCCATACCTTATTAGGCATAGGTTTAGCGAGTGGGGCGTTTTTTTTAAGTGAAGCACTTTTTTATTGGTCTTTACCTATTAGCTTTGGTTTAGTCTTTTCTATACCTCTTTCTTGGTTGAGTGGGGGGAGCAAACGAGGCAATCTAATTCGTTTTTTCGGGCTTCTACGGGCCCCAGAAGAAAAAAGACCACATCCCATTGTCACACGACAACAGCAGCATACGACGAGCTTAGAAAATCTGTCTTCTTCTGACGCATTACCCTCTCTGAAGCGCTTATTAGCAAATCCATCACTATTTTACTGGCACCTTGCTCAGATGCCTGTAGATAAGGTTAATAAAGAGTTCTGTCGTGATTGGATTTGCGCCGAATGGCAGATTTTAAACAGTGACAGCCTAACTAGCTTACTCGATCATTTAAGTGAAGCTGAGTGTTTAGCTATTTTACAGCATCAAACTCTTATGAAAGCCATGCAGAAATATCTACCATCATAGAAGGTGGAGACGCGTCGTCTTTGTATTTAAGATAGCTCTGTATCAATGAGAGTAAGAGGTGAAATACCTAACAGTTTAGGTTATCGATAACGGGGCGATATGAATAGGAAACGCCATGCTCTTGAAGATAGCCTACTGCTTAAAAATAGGAATATTTAGCGCCATTAGCTAGATTTTTATCAACAATACTTTTTTGGTTACTCTATTTATCTCTTCTTTAATCCGCAGGTTAAGTCGTTTTTTATGAGTACTATTAGGTATCTTTAATTGAAGTGTAATGAATTCGTTACAATGATTTCTTTGTGATGCCCTAAAATGGTTCATTTTTTTTGCAGCATGAGGTAAGGTGCGGTTCCGAAAATTTCAATGGACTCTTTTCTAATGACGTTAAATCAAAAACCATCGTTATTACAGCGCTATCTGAATGGTAGTTTGGTACTGCAAATTGCCATCGGCATTGTCTGTGGTATTGCCTTGGCCTACGTTGCTCCGAATGCGGCCCTGTCAGCGAGCTTACTGGGCGATTTCTTTGTTAAAGCATTAAAAGCCATCGCACCTATCTTGGTCTTTTTATTGGTAATCGCTTCTATTGCCAATCACAAGCAAGCCCAGCAGAGTCATATTCGCCCGGTGCTTGTACTGTATTTGTTAGGCACTTTTATTGCGGCATTAACCGCCGTCGTATTCAGTTTTGTATTTCCAACACAACTGCATTTAGTGGCCTCTGACTTTAGCCAAAGCGCACCTCAAGGTGTTGGTGAAGTGTTGCGAACATTGGTTTTTAAAATGGTTGATAACCCTGTGAATGCCTTAGTGCAGGGTAATTATGTGGGTATTTTAACTTGGGCGATTGGCTTTGGTTTAGGTCTTCGCCATGCGTCTGAGGGGACGAAGGCCCTGCTACAACATTTATCAGGTGGCGTAACGAGTATTGTGTCGGTCATTATTCGACTAGCGCCATTTGGTATCTTTGGCTTGGTAGCGAGTACTATTGCGACAACAGGTTTTGATGCTTTATTGGGCTACTCTCATTTGCTAGCGGTTCTGATTGGTGCCATGTTATTTATTGCATTTGTAACGAATCCGCTATTAGTGTTTTGGAAGCTTCGCCGTAATCCTTATCCTTTAGTATTCAAATGTTTAAAAGAGAGCGGAGTTACGGCCTTCTTTACACGTAGTTCAGCCGCAAATATTCCGGTTAACTTAGATCTTTGTAAGCGCTTGGATTTGGATGAAGATACTTATTCTGTATCCATTCCTTTGGGTGCGACTATTAATATGGCGGGTGCAGCAATTACCATTACGGTACTGACTTTAGCTGCAGTACATACGTTAGGCATTACATTGGATTTTGGGACTGCATTGCTGCTTAGTGTAATTGCGGCCGTATCCGCATGTGGTGCATCCGGTGTGGCTGGGGGATCATTATTATTGATTCCATTGGCTTGTAGCTTATTCAATATTCCCAATGAAATAGCCATGCAAGTAGTGGCTGTTGGCTTTATTATTGGTGTATTACAAGATTCAGCAGAGACGGGGCTTAATAGCTCGACAGATGTTTTGTTCACCGCAGCCGCCTGTCTGGCCAACGGTAAACGCTAGTAAATAGGTTAAGTTAGAGAAGGGGATCATAACATTCCCCTTCTTTATAGACCTGAGTATCTTCTTTAAGTTTTAAACCATTCAGCTAACCTACGGGACACGACTCTGGCGGCTGAAGAAGCGGGTTCGGACTCACGAATTAAAGCGGACCAATTAAGATCAAGTTTTTCTTTACCCACACTGACGGCAGATACGGAACCGTTTTTAATCGCTGACTGCACCGCCCAGCGAGAAAGGATACTAACGCCAAACCCCGCCGCAATCAGTTCGATAATGGCGTCAGTCACTTCGACTACTGTGACGAGATGAGGTACGACACCAGAAGGGCGGATAAAACGTTCGTATTCAAACCCCGGCTGTGCTGATTTGCTGTATGTTAGGTAATCTTCACCCGTTAAATCCGTTGCTTCAATAAACGCTTTACTGGCTAACCTGTGTTGATTTGGTGTAATTAAAACCAGCTCATCTTGGAAGGTTGGAATGGCATCAATGCCTGGAATAGCCAGATGACCAGGAGCTAATATGACGTCTACATCACCATGTTGAAGGTTTTTCATAGGGTTTTGTGTCGCAGAGGCAACCAATTCTAACTGAATATCAGGTTCCTTTTTAGACATTACTTTTAAAAATGCAGGTAACCAATGGTAGTAGCTATAAGCCGCGATACCAAAGCGGACAACGGTGGTTTTATTTAATGCCATTTGTTGAAAATCAAATTCCGCCCGTTGCAATGCTGGTATGATCTGATTTGCTGTTTGTGTCATGGCTCGTCCAGCGGCCGTTTGTCTAAGTCGACGACCTTCTCTTTCAAATAATAATCCTCCCAAACGTCTTTCTGCTTCTGCAAGTCGATGGCTTAATGCGGACTGTGTTATACCAAGAACAAAGGCGGCTTGTCGTAATGTGCCAGTTTTATCGATTGCATTGAGCATCTCCCAGTGTTTGATATCTAATCTCATGAACGAGCCTCATGTTTTATCGATAGGACGTATTTTATACATGCATAGTATTAATCAGTAAGGTAATTTATTCACTATTTATTTAATCAATGACGCGTTATTGTTTTGATCTAAACCAATCCAATGGAATGTTATTGAGATGCATAAAAAAATCACATTAGACGGTCAGTACTTGGTCTTAATAGCCGCTTGCTTTTATGGACTAAATCCGTTTTTTGCTCAGATGCTATTTAGCGACGGTTTGGGTGCGGAAATGGTCAGCTTGTATCGATTTATTTTACCTGCTTTATTCTTGGTCTTCTTTCTACGAACACCAAGAGAAAACCTAACTGAAGCGGTGAGAAGCCTAGTGCTTGGTGTGGTGAGTGGCATTTCTATTTTTGGTTATTTCTATGCTCTGGAGACACTTCCAGCGGCAACGGCTATTTTAATTTATTACAGCTATCCTGTTTTTAGCGTATTGATTGGTTGGCTGGTGTTTAATCGAATTCCAACTCAAAACACCCTAGTTTCTGCGGCGTTGGTGGCTATTGCCGCCTCTTTAACAATACGACCAGAAACACTGACTGAAGGGGCATTTGTCGCTGTAGCCGCTTGTTTTCTGGCGCCTTTAGCAGTGGCTACTCAAGTGCAGTATTTATCTAATCCTAGCCAGCATATACCTACTAAAAATAGACTAGCTTGGATTACGATAGGGCATGTATTGGTGTTGTTGCCTATTGCTATGTGGGTTGATCCTATACAAGTCTTCCCCGTTTCTCTTATTGGCATAGTGTCTGTTTTGGGCATAGCCGTACTGGCAGCGGCCTTACCTCAAATTCTCTTTATGATTGGAGCACCTAGATCCTGTGCGGACAAAAATGCCTTAACCGGGTCTCTCGAGTTAGTGGTGGCCTTAATCACAGGAGCCATATTACTTGGAGACAGTTTAGATAGGCTTGAGGTAACGGCTATGGTACTTATCGTATTGGCGCTATTTATTAAGCAAGTGAAAAATAAGCCTCAGTCTGCCAGCGTAATCAACAATCGACCACAACGATATTAACCTGAAAGTTCTCGATATTCTGTTTTTATCTATAGGGTGAGTTCTTCATGATAGAGAAATTTTCTTGGTTCTTGTGTTAATGGGTCAATGAACAGAATCTTGTTTTCTACTTTCCTATAATACACTCTTTGTTGTGCTTGAAAGGGCGTTTGTGCCGTGATGAGTGTGCCGTGATGCCAATGAACCTTTCCATCTGCGAGGCGCTGTTGCCATGTTTTAGCACTAATGTAAGGGAGTTTCATGATAAGGTATTCCAGTACTGTGGCGACGCTTGGGTTTGTCTGCGGTAAACTTAGTTGTGAAGAATACTTAGAAGTGGCCATTTTCTCGCTTAAATTTTTGACTATAACATAGGGTTAAAAATCCCATTGATGATTCATGTGTTATCGCTGGTTTTTTTCATTTATTAACTGATTACGATTTCAAAAAGGCTTAAAATGGAGCGTCCTACTAAGGAAGAGATTAGAACATTACCCCTGTATGTTGGGCTTGATCTTGGGAAGATACATATAGTTGAAACTGATCTGGATGCAAAAAAAGCATTGGAAGAATTAAAAGGCGAAACCCACCTTGGTTTTGATACGGAAAGCAAACCCATTTTTTTGAAAGGGGAGGTAAGTCCTGGGCCGATGTTAATTCAACTTGCGACCGAATTTAAGGCGTATTTATTTCCTACTCGGTTTCCCTTTGCTGTTTCTGCGGCGGCGGCTGTGTTAAACAATCCCGCTATTCAAAAAGTAGGTTTTGGCCTTAAGGATGATAATAGAGAACTGCGTGGCAAGCTCAATATAGACATAGTAAACACCAAAGATTTATCGATAGTGTTAAAGCATCTTGCTGGTGAAAAAAATAGTATAGGGGCTCGGGCGGCAGTGGCTATGATGCTGAAGGCCCGTTTAGGAAAAGGGGCACAAAAATCCAATTGGGGCGCTTATCCGCTGAAGGATAATCAAATTCTGTATGCGGCAAATGATGCTCATGCAGCGATCTCTATTGAAAGAATACTTCATAAAATGAATAAATTTTACCATTTAACGTGAGATACCTAAAAAACCATCTATGACCTATGGTAAAGAGAGGGCTGCTTGAGTTTATCTAAAATGACATTTTTCGAACGCTTTGAAGCCGATATTTTATCGTGTAAAAAAACCATTACTATTAGAGATGAGCTAGAAAAAGATTATGCTGAAAATAGCTTAGTTCAGGCGTCGACTTATGAAGATGACCGATGGTTTTGTGCTCTGTTAATAAAAAGTGTTGAAGCCATTTGCTTGTCTCAGTTATCAGAGTTTCATGCAGAACAAGAAAACATGACATTGTCAGAACTGCAAACCGTGATTCAAGAAATCTACCCTGATCAGCAACACTTGTATGTTATTTCATACGAACTTGCTAGGTAAACGGAATCACTGAACCTGAAACGATTCTGGGTTGTTAGCATCGATCAGGTCTTATTCTTATTACCAATAGAGTAACAATAAATGCACGTAGAATCAGAGTGTTTTAGTGTTTTGCTCTGGTAGTATTGTGTAAATTTATCACTCTACTCTTCTTTGAGTTCTATGGTTTATTGGCCGTGTCCTTGAGTGGGTAACGTGCAAGTATTCTTTTAACAGAAAACCAAATTATACTGGTAAGCATTAAAGCAAAATATCCATCTACAGCATAATGCCAACCTAAATGTACAGAGCCAACCATAATAAGTAAGGCATAACCCCATGCTATACCTCCAAATGTCTTATTAAAATGATAGATCGTCATAGCAATAAGAGAGGCGACAGAAATATGCATGCTTGGCATTGCGGAAATGCCTGATGTGATTCCATGATTACTTTGGACATAGCTTTCCCATAATATGTCCTGTGTTTTTAAGGCCCACACATTGAAAAAACGGTTGTTGTTAAGTAACCAGTCATTCTGTTCATTTAATCTGCTCATTAGTTCGATGTAGGTATCTGAACCTGAGCCAATCATAGAATAAAAGCAAGGTCCTGCAGAAGACAGTAATACTGCTAGCACATTGCCATTAATAATCCATATAAGGCAAAAACAAATGAGGGCTTGCCTTCTAATCCCTGGTCGATTTACCCAGCACATTAAGACTATAAGGAAACTCCAGCATAAGAAAAACCAGAAATTATATAAAAAATTAAGTATTGCTGTAGAAACAGGTGAAGAAAATATAAAGTGTGTAATCTCCCAAGGTGCATATCCAAAATGTAAAAATAGATCAAGTTCGACGAGAGTAGAATCTAAGTAAAAAGGGATCGCAATTGGTATTGAGGATTTAACAGAAGAAAATACGGATAAAATTATAGAGATAGCTATACAGAGCAGAAAGAAATTGATGCTCTCTCTCCAATAAATAAAGGGAAGTTTTATAAGCCTTAAATATGAATTAATTGGATGAGGGTCAAGTTTTATCATTAGATAAAAGAAGTACATAATTATAAAAGCAATGCCAGTAAATACGGTTGCTTGCATAAAAATTAATAGGAACTTGTTTAAATCATAAGGGAATCCTCCTAAAAATAAATAGTAAATACTATAAGCTATGGATGTAAAAATACAAATTAAATAAATTGATTTGTCTCTAAGTATAGGCTGAAATATGGACTTTAATAATAGAATCACGTTTTGACTCTTCTGATTATAATTAATAGTATATGTTTATATGAATGTAACGTTTAAAAATATTTTTGCTTTATAATTTTTAATATAATAAATTAGCGAGTGAATCTCTATTGTTGACATGAGAGAGATTAAATAGAATATAAAAGATAATAAAATCCTATATAACTATACTAACTGAAAATGTAGAGAAAAATTATGTAGTGTTATATATAAAACTATCTTTTATTATAGGATCAATTGCTGACTTTTAAAAGTTGACATAGATGAGTTTGGAATTATAAAAGTCTTATTAATACTGTTCAATAGTTTAAAGAGCCTTATTGTTACCGTATGTCCGCCTAAAGTTCCTTTTTTTATGATCAGTCATAGGCTACATTGTATCAAGCCTCTCTGCCTTTTATTAGATATACCTCGAAATTAATTCCATTAAGTGCATTAGTAAACTAAGATTAACGTAAGTTTTAAGCTTCTTGGGAGAGTCGTTTTTGATGTTTTCAAGCACTTTTTGTTCAGACAATCTATCCCAAAAAATGATGCGTGTTATTTTCTCCATCTATTTGGGTGTAACTAGCTTAATTACAGGTATGCAGTTTACAACTGAATATCTAAAAACTCAGAATTCAATTTTAAATGAGCTGAGGCAGTTGGAAGAAACCGTTCGTGACCCCATGTCTATTAGTTTATGGCAATATAACCAGAATCAGTTGGATGTTCTCATTGCTGGACTTGTTAAAATGCCGATTATCGAAGGGGTAGATGTTTTAGATGATCACCTAATAAATAAGGTGACTGAACGATCTTACTCCCCAGGCTCCGCTCCTTTGTCAGTCTTCGATGTACAATCGGATTTATATTGGGACTTAAATGGTGAGAAGGTCTTTCTTGGTACCTTAGTACTTTATTCCTCTTCCGAGGTTGTTTTGGATAGAGTCCTATTTGGTTTTGCTTTGATTGCAATTACGGCCATCATCAAAATGTCCGTTTTGTTTTGGCTGTTTATATGGGCTTTTAATCGGTATTTAGCTATTCCGCTTAAAGAGTTGATGTCTCAAGTGAATGACATTCAATTAAATCAAAATATATCTAAGAGAATAAGCCTTTCAAACTTAGAAAATAACGAGTTAAAACAGCTGCAGGAACATATGAATAATATGCTTTCTGCTATTGAGATAGATAGAGAAAAACTCTTAGAAGATGAACAAGCTAAACGCAATTGGTTAGAAGATGCGGTAGCAAAACGGACAGAAGCACTGCAGTTTTCTAATGACGTGCTTAAAGAGCTGGCAACGAGAGACTCTTTAACGGGGGTGTTAAACAGAGGCAGTTTTTTCGAAAGCGCACAACATCAACTTGTACTTTCTCAAGAGCAAAAATCGCCAACTTCTTTTGTTTTAATGGATTTAGATTATTTTAAAACCATTAATGACACTTATGGGCATTTTATTGGTGACCAAGTACTTATTCATTTTACGAAAACAATTCAAAGGTTATTAAGGAAATCTGATCTAATAGGAAGAGTTGGAGGAGAAGAATTTGCTCTATTTCTCATAAATACAGATATTGATGGCGCTTTCTTACTTGCAGATAAAATACGTGAGGCCGTTGCGGATTCAACGTTGGATATTGATGGCAAACAGGTCTCCTATACTGTCAGCCTCGGTGTTGAGTCAGCACTTCCAGCAGATCATCTAATTGGAGACCTTTTTAAACGTGCAGATGTAAAACTTTACGGAGCGAAAGATAAGGGGCGTGACCGTGTCGAAAAATAGCAAACAGGCCGTTAAAAAGTTGCAGGCATTCGTTACACTTTCTTTGTGTCTTATCTTAGCTGGGGTGGCGAGTATTGGTCACACTAAAACATTGAAAGTCTGCTATGACCACTGGGCACCAATGACTATTTTTCCATCAGAATCATCCCCTGATCGTGGTGTTGTTATTGATATGTTAGAGCAAATCTATGAATCAGAGGGATATACACTGATCTATTATGAGGTTCCTCTAGCGAGAGGTCTGAATATGGTGGAGGAAGGCCTGTGTGACATGCTACCCGAGTACCTTTTCTCGAAAAAATCGACGGTAGGTTTTGCCTATGCAAAAGAGGAAACGTTTTCTTATACAACCGCATTTGTTGTCAGAAAAGACGATCCCTGGGTTTATAGTGGAATTCAATCTATAAAAGGGAGACGTATTGCGACGGGCCCTGGTTGGGATTACAGCTCTATGAGTATGGATTACCAAGATTATCTGGATGATCCGAAAAATGCTAAGAGTGTCGAAGTTATCGCAGGTTATGATGATGTAGTTGACCGAATTTTTAGGATGATAAAAGAAGGTAGAATTGATTTGTATGCGGATAATGAGCTTGTTCTTCAGCATGTGTTAAATCAAGTAGATCTTAATAATGAACTTAAAATTGTGTATCCTGGTTTAGAAAATAAATTGATTGAAATGCCTATTTTTTCCAAAAAAATACCTCTTATAAAAAGACAGGAAATTATAAAAATTTGGAATAAAGGACGATTGTCTATGAGAGGGAAAGAAGAGACTTTGCTCAAAAAATATAAGATAAAGTTTGAGGAGTAGTATTTTATACTTTAAATGAGAATAATGTGAGTGTGTAAGTTTGTTTATTGGTAAATAATCAAAGTATAATTCATATTATCGTTCATATTAATGGCTGCATTATATTTAACCCGTTATTATAGGCGTTATTGAAGTGGATTGATTCTGCTTTGCCTACTTAATTTAGGATACTAATGAAAAAGACGTTTGTTCTATCTAACCCTAAAATGTCGTATCAGCGCATTATTGAAACGGCAAAAAATGATGTTAAAAAACACATAAAAGCAGAACGCAACAAAGATTTGCCTGACAATGCCGATTATTGGGGATTTGAGTGTAAATTTGGTCAAACTGCCGAGAATGCTAAACATATTCATGAAGGCGACATCAATAGCAATATCAGTTCTGCACAAAGCCAACACTGGAAGTCTTTTTACCTAGAAGTCGTCTCCGTAGCCAAGGTTCGTACCAAGAGTATAGATGTTGATGCTAACAGCGCTAATGGTTAACAGAATGAAAACACTATAATTGTGTTTTACTGGAAATACAGGATAAATAGGCAGATAAGGATTGTCTGCTATTCGCTCCTCCCTCAGGCTCTATTTGTTAAGAATGGGATCTTAAGTCTAAAATTTTCTTATCCACTGCGGTATATCTCTATTCTCTTCACACTTTAAAATTAGTATTTTCTAATACCAATTTCATTATAATCAGAATTTTTATTTTCTCTCTACTACTTATATATTTTAAGTAAAGGATAAGAGGTTTTGGATATTTAACGCTATTCTCTAATCAGTGAAGCGTTAGAAGTTCAATTTTTTATTGTCTTTTTTATAACGAATGCTTTGTAGGTTTAAATTCTATGATTAAGAAAAAATTCTTTTAATATAATATTATTTAATCTAACCTGTAGTAACGTAATAAATTCTATCAAGGTGTGAATATGAAAGCAGTTAATGAAGAGTGGTTTCAACACCCATTTAATGGCCCATACATAAATACCTCATATAAGAACAATAGGTTAGGAGTGGCTCACTGGAGAAGTTATATGGAAGCGACCGGTGGCGGCTTTAATAAAGGTGGGATTGCAGGACCATTTGTTTTGCCGGCAGGGATGGAGTTATGGAAACTGTCTGCTTATAAAGTCGGTGGTCCGAAAGCAAAAGTATCTGAATGGTGGTGTGCAAAAAATCCTTTTAAAGAACAAACTCATGGATTACGACGTTCTCTTGAAGAAGCAGCGCTTAATGGCGTGCCTCTGAATGTGTATGCTCGTATTGCAAGCTGTGTAAAAATCGAATGGAACACATTAGATACGTTGCAAATTATTAAATTGAACAAACCTGTTAAGGCATTATGGGGGAAGTTTGCCCCTATGAATCTTCATGATATAAAAAATCCAAAATATTGGACGGATAAGAATGATGCACGCTTAAAGCAAATGCAGCAAAGTGGGTATGATCCCGCTTTAGGGGATGCTGTCCTAGGTGGATTAGGCGCATATCAGCTATTTATTCCTGGAATGATAGGAGAGGATGTGACGGTTGTCGGCTATGCAAATGCGAATGAACAAAATTATTCTGAGATAAAAAGACTTCTCGGTATTAATAGTTTGCCTAGTGGTCCTAATGATTTAGGTTGGAGTAGGTCTAAGTAATCCGGTTTTTAAACATGTTCTAAAAATTAGTAAGGTAATTAATCATTGCTGTCTATTTTAATCTTTATATGCTCAGGGATGAGTATTTTATAATAATGAAGATGCTTTTTGGGCTTTTAGTTTCTACTATCAATCCTATTCTTTCTTAATAAAAATCATTCTCTTCTTTCTTTATATCGTGTCTTATACCAACTTGCTTTAAAGGCAATACTCTACTTCTATTGCTCCTCAATAATTCAAATTAAACTATTTTTTTAACGAATACTGAATAGGTTGACTATATCGGTACTTTCTTAATTCATTTGGTAGTAGGGTATCTTTAAGATATCGATCTAAACTAAAGACATATTGTTGTATTTATCTATTTTGACGGTGGTAATGACCATAGAAGGGACTAACCATGAACTCACGATTTACTGTTCCACTGCTGCTACTGTTTACACTTGCTCTGTTTGGATGTCAGGAGGCGGAATACACTTATGCTATGGGGAATATTGAGCGAGATCGAATTAGTTTATCAGCCCCCAGCTCAGAACAAATTGTTACCGTGATGGTTAGCGAGGGAGAAGTTGTTGAGAAAGGAGATGTGTTGTTGCAATTAGAAGACCGCAGTGTCAATGCTTTAGTGGCTCAGCGAGAAGCAGAGCTTATTCAGGCCAAGGCGGCGCTGAGTATGTTAACGGCTGGTACTCGACCTGAGCAGTTAAGTGCGGCGTTAGCGGCGTTAGATGCAACTCAGGCAGCGAGCACCGAGGCTGAATTGAAATATCAGCGTTATAGCAAACTTTATCAGAGTAACGTTATCGGGAAAGCGGATTTGGACGCAACAAAAGCGAATAGAGACAGCACTAAAGCAAAGGCTCAGCAATCCTATGACCAATGGCTTGAATTAAAAAATGGTGCACGAGAAGAAGATATTCAACAAGCGAGCGCTAGGGTTCAAGGGGCTCAGGCGGCGTTATTATGGCAGCGAAAAATGCTTGAAGACTTAACGATTAGAGCGCCAGTAGACGGTATTATCGATACACTGCCTTGGCATGAAGGTGATAGAGTTGTGTCGGGTACTCAGTTGGTTAGTTTACTTTCAGCGGCATTACCTTATGCTCGAGTTTACTTACCTGCAAACGCTTTAACTAAGGTTAAAGCGGGAGAGACTATTGAAGTTTTTGTAGATGGGGTAGAGGATTCGCTTCAAGGAAGAATACGAAATATCCGTTCACAACCTGCATACACGCCTTTTTATGCCTTAAATGAACGAGACAGGGCCCGTTTAATGTATTTAACCGACATTGAGTTGTTTGAAGCTGATGCCTTGCCTACTGGCTTGGCTGTTGAGGTACGTATACCATGACAGGTAAGGTCTTTAAGGAAGGGGGACATCTTGAGTATGCTATAGAAGCGAAAGGGCTGAGTAAAAGCTTTGGTCAACATATAGCGATAAATCAGTTAGATTTACAAATACCCAAGGGTCGTATCTATGGCTTTTTAGGGCCTAATGGTTGCGGCAAATCCACTTGTATTCGTCTACTTACAGGTTTGTTAGAGGCGAGCAATGGAGAGGTAAATATCCTAGGCAAACCTCTGCTAGGGAATGAAGAGTCTCTAAAGCAACGTATAGGTTATATGACACAGAAATTTTCCTTGTACGATGATCTCACTGTCAAAGAAAACTTGAGTTTTGTTGGGGCTATTTATGGTTTTACTGGTAAACAAAAAAAAGCCCGTATAAACGAGCTGCTTTCTTTGTATGATTTAGAAAAACAAACCAAGCAGTTTGCCGGGTCCATGAGCGGAGGTCAAAAGCAACGTCTTGCTTTAGCTTGTGCCACTTTACATTCACCGGAGCTGTTATTTCTTGATGAGCCTACTTCCGCCGTGGATCCTGAGAATCGAAGAGAGTTCTGGGAGCGACTGTTTGACCTTTGTGACGCTGGGACGACGATTTTGGTATCCACTCACTATATGGATGAAGCTGAACGTTGCCATGCTTTAGCCATCTTAGAAGAAGGAAATAAGCGTGCGGATGGCTCTCCTCAGCAGTTAATGGAGGCTATGCCGGCTAAAGTAGTCGAGGTTAGTGGTGATAATTTAAGGCGCCTTAAGCAAAACTTAATACAACACCCTGACATTATGTCTGCAGCGCAAATCGGCGCACACTTGAGGGTGTTGGTTAAACAAAAAGTAGCAAATCCACTTCGCTTCATTTCACAGCTGAGTGATGGCCGAGTAGCTGTATTAGCTCGCCCCAGTCTTGAAGATGTGTTTGTCGCTTGTACTGGTGGTCGTCATGTGGATTAGAATTTATGCGGTTTTTATAAAAGAGTTAAAACAACTCTCCCGCGATAAAATGACCTTTGGCATGATTGTAATGATTCCTCTGGTACAGTTGATGCTCTTTGGTTATGCCATTAATACGGATGCAAGACACATCCCCGTCGGTCTTGTGGATCTTAGTCAAACATCAGAGAGTCGTGCCATTGAGCAAGCGGTTATGGCAACGCAATCGGTGGATTTCATCGCTCGTTATGCCTCTATAAAAGCCGCTGAAATGGCGATTACTAAGGGTGAAATTAGAGCCGTACTTTATTTGCCTGTGGATCTTCCCCGTCGTTTATTTTTACATCCCAGCTATGACCATATGCAAATGCATTCAGCACTGACTTTACCCATTGGCCAATGGATTGTAGATGGCTCAGATACGGTGATTGCCTCTAGCATTCGAGTATTAAGAAATATGCCATTAGATGAAGTGGCTGGTCATGAAGTGACCCAAACATCAGCGAGTTTTGAAGTCGTGCAATATTTTAATCCTGAACAAAGAACCGTAGTTAATATCGTTCCAGGGTTGGTGGCAGTGATTCTTACTATGACAATGATTTTGTTCACTTCTGCGGCGATTGTTAGAGAGCATGAGCATGGAAATATGGAGTTCTTGATCACAACGCCAATACGTCCGATGGAATTAATGGTCGGTAAAATCACGCCTTATGTCATAGTTGGACTTATACAGGTTGCCATTATTTTAAGTGTTGGCTATTGGGTCTTCTCTGTCCCAATTAAAGGTGGGTTATTTTCTCTTTTTTGTGCCTCAATCCTATTTATTTTTGCTAGTTTAACGCTCGGGTTAGTGATTTCAACAGTGGTCAAAAACCAGCTGCAGGCAATGCAGATGACGATTTTTATATTGTTGCCATCCATTTTGTTATCGGGATTTATGTTTCCTTACGATGCCATGCCAGTAGCGGCCCAATGGGTTGCTGAGTCGTTACCTGTTACTCATTTCATGCGTATGATTCGAGCCATCGCATTAAGAGAAGCGAGTATTATGCTCTTAGGGAAAGACGCGCTTTGGCTCGCGGTGTTTACAATAGTTGGGATTATTATTGCCTCATTACGCTTTAAAAAGAAGCTAGAATAAAGTGGGAGCAGCAAAGGCGATTAATCTTATTGACGTTCTTATACATATCTTAACGGAACTCCCCTAAACACAGACTGGTTTTAGGCATATTATCCTGCACCTAATTATACCTTTACAGAAAAATACATTTTAAAGAAGGATTACTACTATGTCGGAACTTCTAGAAAACCTAGATGTTAATCAATATGTACCTCTTGCGTTAGATTGGACCACAAATATTTTACTTGCTGTAGCGTTACTTTTAATTGGGTTGTGGGTCGCCAGCAGTGTTAATAAACTCGTGGTTGGTATTAGTAAAAAGCACGCTCAGTTAGACGATACATTATTTCGCTTTCTAGGCAGTGTCGCACGTTATATTGTGTTGGCTTTTGTTGTTATTGCCATTCTGAATAACTTTGGCGTACAAACAGCATCGATTGTTGCTCTATTAGGCGCAGCCGGTTTGGCGGTTGGTCTCGCTTTGCAAGGTGCTATGTCTAACCTTGCTGCGGGTGTGATGTTGCTTATTTTTCGACCATATAAAGTGGGTGATTTTATCGATGCGGCTGGGCGTTTTGGTAACGTTACTGAAATAGATATGTTTACGACTATTTTGCAAACATTTGATAATCAACAAATCATCATTCCAAACAGCCAAATTTGGGGTGAACAAATTATTAACCACTCGCACTATAGTGAACGTGGTGTTGATATGCGTTTTAGTGTTGCTTATGCTGAGAATACGGATAAAGCGCGTGGGGTTATTGATGCTGTATTGGCCAATCATCCACATATTTTAAAAACACCAGCGCCATTTGTTGAAGTCGAAACGCTGAATGACAGTTCCGTTGATTTTATTGTTCGTCCTTTTTGTAAAGGTGAGCATTATTTTGATGTGCTTTATAGTGTACCAGAATTGATCAAAAAAGCGCTTGATGAGAATGGTATTGAGATTCCGTTCCCACATCGTAAAGTTATTTTAGTGAATGAAAAACCATAACGTTTTATTTACAGAAATACCTTATTAAAAAATACTAATGAAGAGGCCAAAATCTTTTAAATTAAGCATTCACTTTTGATGTGCTGTGCTGCTATTTAAGATTTTGGCTGATTTATAAAAGATCTCTTTATCAGTCAACCCCATATAATCATCTTAGCTTTTATTCAAAAGCGAATTGACCTTCCCCGTTCTTTGTTAGACTGTTTTTATAATCATTGATAACAGAACTAAGCATGATTAAACTCATATCTTCTAAGAATGCATTCCATTTATCTTGGTTAGCCGTATCGGCTCAAGGGTTTTTAAGACTTACTTTAGGTGAAACCGCTTACTAAAGGATTAGCAGGGCGCTCAGGTCGATGGCTCATGTATACTCATATGCTGTGATCTAGTTTACGCAGGCTACTTTATGTCGAGTCAAGCTAAAGCCAGCTAGAGCGACGAAGAATAAAATCAACCAAGATCCCATGATAACACCTGTCCAGCCATTCGCTTGCCAAAAGGGATCAAGATAAAATCCGCCTAAACTAGCGCCTAAATAGTAAAAGACTAAATATAAAGAAGAGGCGCTGGCTTTTGCGTGTTTTGCCGTACGACTGACAAAGCTGCTGGCGGTGGAGTGGCAAAGAAAGAACCCTAAACTGTTGATCAACAATCCTAAAATAATGGCCTGTAACGAATCACCTAGTGTGACCAAGGAACCAAAAATAAAAATGCAAGTTCCTAACACCATGATGTTGGCTTGACCCCAACGCTTAGCTAATTTTCCAGACATAGCCGAACCGAGAGTGCCTGACAGATAGGTTAAAAACAGTAAACCAACGTATTTCGCGGAAAGATGATAAGGGGCGGCTTCGAGTAAGAAAGTGACGTAGCTATATTGATTGATGAAAATAAAGAAACTAAACCCGCCAATGAAATAGCAGGTTAATAAGCGGCGGTTTTGTAGATGATCTTTCATATTCATCAGAATATGGCCAATTTTTAATGTCTTAGGCTCAAAGTGCTGCGATTTTGGTAGTAAGATATAAAAAGCTAATAGACAAATAAGACTGATGCCACTCATTACCGCAAAGGTAGCTGATTGACCTAACCACTCGCCAACGAACCCTCCAATTAATCGACCGCCAATACCTCCTAACGTGTTACCACTAATGTACAAACCAACAGCGACCATTAACGCTTCTGGTGTGTATTCATCGCCTAAATAAGCTACAGCGATAGCAGGCAAGCCGGCTAAGAAGAACCCCTGTAGTGCTCGTAATGCTAATAACGATTCATAGCTTTGGACCAAGGATAAGCAAAATGTGGTTAGAGTTATGCCTGCCATTGTCATTACCATAATGCCTTTTCGACCTAAGGCGTCAGAGATAGGCCCATAAAAAAGTAATGAAAGCCCTAGGGTTAATGTCGTAATGGTAAAGCTGGCACTGGCTTGTAATGGACTAATGGAAAACTCATTGGCAATCATGGGAAGCAAAGGTTGAGTGACATACACATTGGCAAACACCATAAAAGAGCCAATCACTAAGGCGAGAGTGCCACGCCAAAATACAGAACTGCCTACTTCGATCACACTTCACTCCAATGAGATAGAACTCAAAAATCATATTGATATTATAGATTGACTATACGCCTAGATAATTTATCAATAAAATATATCTATCTTATCTAAACCATAAGGATTATTGATGGATATTAAACCTTTACGTTATTTTATGGCCATTGCCAATACGGAGAGCTTTACCAAGGCGGCACAACAACTAGGGGTAGCTCAGCCGGCCGTTAGTATGGCCATCAAAAAGTTAGAGGCTGATTTAGGACTGACCTTAATTCACCGTGCAGATCGAAATGTCGGTCTTACGGATGAAGGCAAAAAATTACTTTTGCATGCCGAAAAGATCATTCAAGCAACGGACGATGCCTTATTAGAAATGCGAGAACTCAAAGGATTAAGTCAAGGTGAAGTGCGAGTGGGGATTCCAAGTATGCTAGGTTCTTATTATTTTCCTCCAATTCTTATGGCATTTCGCCATCGTTACCCCACTATTATGTTAAAAGTCATCGAAGGCGGTACCTGGCAGTTACAAAAAATGCTTGAGAATGGAGAGCTAGATTTAAGTGTTATTGTTGCTGAAACCTTGCCTGACAGTTTACAAACACAGGCGCTTATTCGAGAAGAAATGTTAGTAACCATAGCAACGGACCATCCTTTTAGTACTTTGGATAGAGTGACTCCAGAAACCTTTTTCGAAGAAGAGCTGGTGATGTTTAAAGAAGGCTATTTTCATCGACGTATTGTTGATAAGTTGGCAAAAGCCTGTAAAAAAACACCTAAAATAGGTTTTGAAACCAACTTAATTCCTCTTATCAAGTCTATTACTCAACAAGGTTTTGGCATTTCGACGTTATTAGCCATGGTGATTGAAGACGACGATGAATTGATCACACGCTCTTTTGATCCGCCTATCTGGCTAGATCTTGGAATCGCATGGCGTAAAGACAGTTATCTCTCTAAAGCCAATCGCGCTTTTCTCGAATTTGTTAGTGAACATGGGCGTGGTTAAAGTGCATCAATAAAGGCGGTGATAAAAAGTTCTCAAGTGATACACTTTGGTAACAGTTAACTTTAGCTGGTTGGTTTTATAATGAACTACTCCTCTCTTTATATGAAGCATTAAGTACTATGAGCAAATTTGATTTTTCCGTCGTTAATAGAGAAACAAGCGATTCATTTCATAAGCAAAAAGCAAAAATAAAAAAGGTGTTGGCCGGTAAGGCTGTGGTATGTGATGTTTGTCAGCAAGGGCTTACTTTGGTGCCAGCGAATAAGGAAGGGCGTGCTTACATTAATTGCAAAAAAGGTTGTACCAATATTGAATTAGAAGTTGATGTCTAATATTTGTTATTAAAAATAAAAAAGCATTTGAGAGTATCAAATGCTTTTCATTTTCAGTCGCTTTTTTTAGGTTATTACAGCGAGTTTTGATCAACCGTTATATCAGGGCGCTTTGAGAAGATTCTTCTGACTATGACAAAAAACAAAGGCACAAAGAAAATCGCTAACACAGTCGCTGTTAAGGTGCCTCCAACAATGGCTGAGCCGATGGAAATACGACTGTTAGCGCCCGCACCAGTAGAGAGGACTAATGGAAGCGTGCCGACAATAAACGCCATCGAGGTCATAATAATTGGACGTAAACGAAGACGCGCGGCTTGAGAGGCGGAATCCCAGACATTTGCCCCGTTACGATAAGCCGCTTCGGCAAATTCTACAATCAAGATGGCATTCTTGGACGAGAGGCCAATGGTTGTTAATAACGCCACCTGAAAATACACATCATTTTCGAGCCCACGTAGATGAGCGGCCGCCGCAGCTCCAATCACGCCTAATGGAATAACTAAGATAACCGACAAGGGAACTGTCCAGCTCTCATAAAGTGCGGCAAGGCATAAGAAAACCACCAGAATAGAGATGGCGTATAGCATCTGCGTTTGCCCACTGGATAAGCGTTCTTGATAGGATAACCCACTCCAAGAACCTGTTACTCCGCCAGACATAGCGTCAGAAATACGTTGTAATTCGTCCATCGCGGCACCAGAGCTTACACCTGTAGCACCTGAACCTTGTATTTCATAAGAGGCCGCACCATTAAAACGACTTAAGCTCTTTGGTCCATAAGTCCATTCGCTTTCAGCAAAAGCAGAGAAAGGTGTCATGGTGTTATCACTACCGCGAACATACCAATTTTGTAAGTCTTCAGGGGATGAGCGGTATTGCGCAGCACCTTGCATGTAAACGGTTTTAACACGGCCACGATCAATAAAGTCGTTTATGTATCTACCTGCCCATGCACTGCTTAAGGTTGAGCTGATGTCAGAAAGGGACAAGCCGAGAGCAGAGGCTTTTTCTTGGTCAATATCAATATGTAATTGAGGCGCTTCTGATTGAGACCCTAAACGAACCCCATTTAAAAGAGGGCTGGCGTTGGCGTCATTTAATAGTGCATCACGCATTTCCAGTAGTGTTGCTCGATCCGTATTACCCGTCGCTTGCAGTTGGAACGTAAAGCCACTACTTTGTCCTAAACCTCGGATAGATGGCGGAATGAGAGAAAAGATACGAGCATCGCGTAAACCTGCGAAAGCACCATATGAACGACCTACAATAGCACTCGCCGTGTTTGCTGGACCAATACGTTCACTCCAATCCTTTAAGGCGATAAACGCCATTCCTGCATTTTGACCGCTACCCATAAAATTGAAGCCAGAAATAGTAAAAATGTCGCTAACATTATTCTTTTCTGTTTCTAAAAAATAGTCTTCTACTTCTCTCATGACTTTATCAGTACGAGACATTGCAGCCCCTTCAGGTAGCGATACCATCACCATGACTCGGCCTTGATCTTCTGTTGGTAGAAAACCAGATGGTAGTGAGGTCATTAATCCTGTTAGGCCAGCCACAATAAAGCCGTAGATCAGCATCCAACGAATGGGTTGTTTAATGATTCGGCTGACTCCGCCAAAATATTTGCCAGTGGCACGGTCAAAGGTACGGTTAAACCAGCCACCTAATCCTTTCTTATTGGTTGTGTGATTGGCTTTTAATAGAGTTGCGCACAAGGCTGGCGTTAGCGTAAGTGCCACAATAACGGAAAGCACCATAGAGGCAACAATAGTGATTGAAAACTGACGATAGATAACCCCAGTAGAGCCACTGAAAAACGCCATAGGTAAAAATACAGCAGAAAGTACAACGGCAATACCAATTAGGGCACTGGTTATTTCTTTCATTGATTTTATCGTTGCGGCTTTAGGGGAGAGTTTTTCTTCTTCCATTACCCTTTCAACGTTTTCAACGACCACAATGGCATCATCGACAAGTAAGCCGATAGATAGAACGACACCAAACATCGTTAAGGTATTGATGGAGAACCCAAACAGCTCTAAAACACCAAACGTCCCTAAAAGTACAACAGGTACCGCAATGGCTGGGATTAATGTGGCGCGCCAACTTTGCAAGAAGATAAACATGACAACGATAACTAAAGCGATGGCTTCAAATAGCGTTTTTACCACTTCTTCAATAGAGATACGAATAAAGTCGGTATTATCCACCGGATAGGCAAGTTTATAACCATCGGGTAAATTCTTAGAAAAATCGTCTAATACACTTTTTACACCTTCGGAAGTAGAAAGTGCGTTGCCTTCAGGTGAAAGCATCACTGCTAAACCGGACGCAGGGTGACCATTTAAACGGGTGATAAAGGAATAGGATTCATTCCCTAGCTCTACTTTAGCGACATTGCTTAAACGTACCGTTGCGCCACTATTGTCGTAGGTTAAGATAATGTCTTGAAACTGTTCCGCTGTTTGCAGTTTAGACTGAGCGGTCACGGTGACATTTAATTCTTGTCCCTCAATAATTGGATAACCACCAATACTACCTGCGGCTACTTGAGTGTTTTGTGCAAGGATAGCCGCAGAAATATCGGATGGCATCAATTTATACGATGCGAGTTTTAACGGGTCCAGCCAAATTCTCATGGAATATTCAGAGCCAAAAACCTGCAGACTACCAACGCCTTCCACACGAGAAATCGGGTCTTGAAGACTGGCAACAAGAAAGTCTGAAATATCACCAGATGAATTTTTATCCGTTTCATCATAAATCGCAACGACCATTAAAAAGTCAGAATTCGATTTTTTTACCGACACACCGCTTTGTTGTACGGATGTGGGGAGATTAGAGGACACCTGTTGGATCTTATTTTGTATTTGAACCTGAGCGATATCCGCGTCTGTGCCTTGTTCAAAAGTAACATTGATACTGGTACGACCACTGGAACTACTTGATGAAGAGAAGTACAGTAATCCGTCCAATCCGGTGAGTTGTTGCTCTAGGATTTGAGTAACACTGTTTTCGACGGTTTCTGCAGAAGCGCCAGAGTAAGTCGCTGAGATGTTAATTGTGGGTGGTGCCACATTTGGGTATTGGGATATGGGCAAGGTCGTAATCGATGCAATACCTGCAAGCATAATGGCAATAGAAATCACCCATGCAAAAACCGGTCGATTGATAAAGAAATGAGCAATCATAAATTAATTCCCTTGAGTTGAAGCAACACTAGCATTTTCCAAAACAATCGAACCGGTTAGGCTATCTCGTTTCATATTTACCATAGTCACCTCGGTGCCGGTTCTGGCTTTTAATGTGCCTTCAACAATCACCTTGTCTCCTGCTTCAATCCCAGAAAGTACTAACCATTGATTACCGATAGTACGTTCAACGGTCAAATCTCGACTTTCTACAATATTGTCTTTATTAACGATGTAAGCAATAGGATTGCCTTTTACGTCTCTAAAAACACCCTGTTGTGGAACTAAAATGGCGGCATTATGAGTGAGCTCATGAATCAAGCCACGAACAAACATACCCGGTAATAAAAGGTTATCAGGATTAGGAAACTCTGCTCTCAAGGTAACACTGCCTGTGGATTCATCTACGCTGATTTCTCGTGCTTTCAGAGAACCTTCATATTGATATTGAGAGCCGTCTTCTAGAATTAATGACACTTTATTAGAACCTTTATCAACATTGTCTTTAGATAAAAACGTACGTTGTTTAAGTTGGTCTAAACTGGTTTGTGCCAAATCAACAAAAATAGGGTCTAGGGAGCGAACCGTTGTCATTACCGTCGACTGATTACTGGTGACCAAAGCCCCAACGGTTACTTGAGATATGCCAATGCGCCCATCAATTGGGGATCTGATTTTTGTATAATCTAGGTTTATTTTGGCTCGTTCTAATGCCGCTTCAGAGCCTTTTTGTTTCGCAATGGCTTCTAAATAAGCCACGTGAGCATCATCTAGGTCCTGTTGAGAAACATTATTTTGTTTGCGCAGTTCGGTATAACGTGTATTTTTTAGTTGTGCCGATTTTAGGCTGGCGTTAGCGGACTCTAAATCGGCTTGAGCTTGCTTATAAGAAGAGACATAGGTTGAATCATCCAGTTCATAAAGTAGGTCGCCAGTATTCACATTTTGGCCTTCTTCAAAGAAACGCTTCTTGACTATGCCACCAACTTGAGGACGAATTTCTGCTACTAAGCTGGACGTTGTGCGCCCTGGTAACTCTGTCATCAGATCGGTTTTGTGTGTTTCTATAGTGACTACGCCCACTTCCACTTTAGGCTTTGGTGGTGGTGCTGATTTCGCTTTTTCTTCCTGACAACCAACCAGTAATAAAACCAGTAACACACTTGAAGCATATTTTAATTTAGGCAACATTGAGATGACTTCCTTTCGAAAACATGAAAAACGGCTATTGACCGATACTATAAACTAAGCTGAAGGGTTTTATACATTTTAAAAAGTGCAATAAATCAGCATTAGCATTATGAAAACGGCATTTATTCATTTAACTTATAGTAATTACAAAGCAAGTTTAATGCCATGCAATGCTAATAAAATCGTTTTAAAGGCTAGTCATAATGAATGATTGAGTTGAACCTAGATTTTTGGCTTAAAGTAAGAGTATGGTAAATGTTGAACAGGGATTTTAATAAAGAAAGTAAACCATCTAATAGTAAGAGAGTGAACATGCTTATTGACCCAACATCCTTGCGCTTATTTGTTTGTGTTATAGAGCAGGGGTCAATTGCTAAGGCGGCGGAATTGAATTTTATAGCGGCCTCAGCCATATCAAAACGCATTAAAGAATTAGAACAATTACTGCATACTCCATTAATGATGCGGACGAACAGAGGCGTGGTGGCAACTCCAGCAGGAAAAGCATTGTTGCAAATGTCACGTGGTGTATTGCATCAATTAGATGACATTTACAATCAGATGAATGAATTTTCACATGGCCTTCGTGGTCAAGTGAGAATGGTGGCGAACATCTCCGCTATTAGTCAGTTCCTTCCTAAGCAGTTACGTTCTTTTCTAAATCAAAATCCCCAAGTGCAAATCCATTTAGAGGAAAAGATAAGTAGTGAAATAGTCCGCGCCGTTGCTGAAAATTCAGCCGATATTGGTATTGTAACCATCGCTTCTCGAGAATATACAGACTTATCTATTTACCCTTATAAAACGGATAGATTGGTTGTTATCACACCTGTTGGTCATCCTTTAGGCCAATTTAAAGAAATAAATTATATTGATACTTTAGATTATGATTATGTTGGTTTACACACTGGCAGTGCGATTAATAATCAAATGCTGAAGGCGTCTGAAGCAGAAAGCTTACCACTTAATATGCGCATACAAGTCACTAGCTATGAAGCGCTTTGTAGCATGGTAGAGTCAGGCCTTGGCATAGGGCTTATGCCTATTGATATTGCTCGACCTTATATTAAAGCTTCACGAATAGAAGCCTTGCCTTTGTTAGACAGCTGGGCGCATCGAGAGTTGAAAATCTGTGTTCGTAGCTCCGATCAATTGTTTGATGCGGCGCACCATTTGTTGAATCATTTACGAACAACGTAAACGCTTCTTTTTAGCCATCTCTTTAGGAGATGGCAGCCTAACATATCAGTGCTTTTCTCCGGTTATTGTTTGGATGATGATATTTGTATCCAATAACAATAAACAGATAAGGGAAACGAGAATGAGCCAATGCGACTCGTCATCTAAAACGGACTCTCCTCATTCTACCGAACTGCCATTGAAAGGTGTTCGAGTTTTAGAATTAGGGTCTCTGATCGCCGGCCCTTATGCTGGCAGTATCTTTGCCCAGTTTGGTGCAGAAGTGATTAAGGTAGAACCGCCAGGAAGCGGTGATCCATTACGCAAATGGCGCAAAATGTACAAAGATACTTCACTTTGGTGGTATTCCCAAAGCCGGAATAAAAAATCGATCACTCTTGATCTTAAATCTCCAGATGCACAAGCAATTATTCATGATCTTGTCAAAGACGTTGATATTGTTATCGAGAACTTTCGCCCCGGAACATTAGAAAAATGGAACCTTGGGTGGGAACAGCTCTCCGCCATCAAACCTGAGCTGATTATGCTACGGGTTTCTGGATACGGACAGGATGGACCTTATTCCTCTCGTCCAGGGTTTGCCGCAATTGCGGAATCCATTGGTGGTTTACGTCACCTAGTCGGTTACCCAGATCAACCTCCTGTCCGTGTTGGCGTAAGTATAGGGGATACGTTAGCTTCCTTGTATGGTGTGATCGGCGCCATGATGGCTATGCACCACCTGAAAGTGAACAAAGGAACTGGCCAATTTATCGATGTGGCCTTGTATGAATCTGTGTTTGGGGTCATGGAGAGCTTAATTCCAGAATACGGCATGTTTGGCTTCATCCGTGAACGTACGGGGGCCAGTATGCCTGGTATTGCTCCATCAGGTTCTTATATGAGTAAAGATCAACGTTATATTGTAATAGCGGCAAATAGTGACAGCATTTTTAAACGCTTGATGAATGCAATGGAACGTCCTGACTTAGCGAACGACCCAGAATTATCTCAAAACGATGGCCGTGCTAAGCGATCCGATGAGTTAGATGAAGCCATTCAGGCATGGACATCACAACATACATTGAAAAGTGCCCTGGCTATTTTGGAAGCGGCGGCGGTGCCTTCAAGTGGTATTAATAATGCAGAAGACATTTATAATGACCCTCACTTCCATGCACGTGAAATGATTGTTGAGCATCCTTTATCAGGTGATGACAAAATTTCTTTGCCGGGTATTGTTCCGAAACTTAGCTTAACGCCTGGTCAAACTAAATGGCTAGGCCCTAAGTTGGGAGAGCATACGGAAGAAGTGCTGGGATCCTTGGGCCTTGATGAAGACAAAATTATGTCTTTGCGCGAAAGCGGTGTGATTTAGGAGGTCGTCTTATGTTTATGCAGAATCTACCGAGTGAGGTGCTTATTAATGAAGTATCCACTCGTGATGGCTTTCAAAGTGAGGCGGTTTTTGTTCCTACGGATAAAAAGATTGAGATGATCGATCGTCTTTCTTTGTTAGGCTTAAACAAGATAGAAGTAACGTCTTTCGTGTCGCCTAAAGCGATCCCTAATTTGCGAGATGCGGAAGAAGTCATGAACCGTATTACACGAAATCCAAAAGTCACTTACGTCGCCTTAGTACCAAATGAAAAGGGTGCTGAACGAGCGTTAGCAACGAAAGCGGATGAAGTGAATCTGGTGATGTCTGTAAGTGAGTCCCATAACCTTTCTAATATGCGAATGACGTGTGCACAGTCACTTGCTCAGTTTAGGCGAATTTGCGGCTTAATGGAGGGCAGTGATGTCCGCATTAATGCTTCATTAGCCACGTCTTTTGGCTGCCCGTTTGAAGGCATTATCGCACCTGAACGAGTAATTGATGTGATAGATCAATACCTTGAAATTGGTATTCAGAGTATTTCAATTGCCGATACTACAGGTATGGCCTCTCCGCGACAGGTATATGAATTGTGTTCTTTAGTACGCAGAATCTACCCCTCTGTCGACGTCACGTTACATCTTCATAATACTCGCGGTATGGGGCTTACCAATGCGCTGGCCGGATTGTCTGCGGGTATTAATCAGTTGGATGCGTCTCTTGGCGGCATCGGTGGTTGTCCCTATGCGCCGGGTGCGACCGGTAATATCTGTACTGAAGACCTTGTCCATATGTTGGAATCTATCGGTTTAAATACGAATGTGGATTTAATGAAGCTACTGGAAATATCACGTGAATTGCCGGCAATGTTAGAGCATGAAACGTCGGGACAAGTTGCTAAAGCAGGATTACGTACCGAAACTAGGCCATTATCTCAAAATGTTATTGACCTTAAAAACCGTAATGAAAAGCACTAAAAAGCTGTTATACAAGAATAAAATGTAAAAACCATAAAAAACTCAATAATAAAAATAGGACATTATCATGGATTATAAAACACTTCTAAAAACGGGCTTATTGGCATCGACTTTGATGGCTTCTTTGCCTGTGTTAGCTGAAACGACTTTAGGTATTTCTTTGCAATTACCGCTTAAGCATCATCTGGGTCAAAACCTAGTCGACTTTAAAAAGGAAGTGGAAGAGAAAAGTGGCGGTGATATTAAGATTAAGATTTACCCTTCTGCTCAATTATTTAAAGACAGCGAAGTGCATCAAGCGGTTAGCTCGGGTGCTATTGAAATGGGCGTAATGAGCCTTTCTCAATTGGCCGGGACGATTCCAGCGGTAGATGTGTTCTATGTTCCATTTATGTTCCCTTCTCAAGACAAGGTAGAGGCGGCGACTCGACCAGATAGTGCTGTCCGTAAACTCCTTGATGAAGCTATTCTAGAAACTGGAACACGCCCTCTTTGGTGGCAAGCTTATGGTGGTGTTGCGCTACTCTCTAAAAAGAAACCAGTACAACATCCTGAAGATATGGAAGGGATGAAGGTACGCGTATTTGGTAAAACGCTAGGAGAGTTTGTGAAAGCCGTTGGTGGCGCGCCAACCTCAATGGCGGGTTCAGAGCAATTTCTTGCTTACCAACGTGGCACTGTAGACGCTGGTATGACGGGTGTTTCAGCTGTTGGTCCGCGTAAATTGTATCAAGTAATGGACTACCTAACGCTAACAAATCACGCGGATATCGAGTTCTTGACTGTTATCAATGAAAAGACATGGGCGTCTTTATCTACGGATAATCAAAAAGTAATTTCTGATGCCGCTCGTAAAGTAGAAGTTCAGCTAAGAAATAAAATTAAGCAAATTGAAAGTGATGCGATTGCTGATGCTGAAAAACACATGCAAGTGATTCATTTGGACGAGAATGATATTACTGAATGGCGTAAAGCGACAACGTCTGTTAAGCAATCTTATTTAGATAATTCAGGTCCCCTTGGCGCTAAAGTGATTCAAGCGGCTGAAAACCTGTAAGCTTAAAAAAATATACCGTGGGGTACTTTATTCCACGGTATTTCGTTGTTTTTTGGAGTATTAGCTATGTCCAACGAGACAAAAAAAGAAAAGGACTTATCCGCTTGGCGCGCAGAACATCCCTCTCTTTGGGTCCGTTTAAATTATAGACTCATTAAGGGGTGCGGTCAGTTATCCGCCGCTTTATTTGTATTGGTTGCGGTCATTATCACCTATGAAGTTATTGCTCGTTATGTTTTTACCGCACCCACTATTTGGTCAGAAGATATTTCACTACTTTGTCAAATCTGGGCCACTTGTTTAGGCGCGAGTTGGGTATTACAGCATAAGGCGCTTATTCGCATCGATTTTTTAACCAGTATGCTAGGTGAACGAGTACAGAAAATGTCTGACTTTGTCGCCTTACTTTCTATTATATTTTTTGCAGGTTTTGTTGCTTATTACGGTTTTGAGTTGTTAGCGGAATCTATTGCAATGGGGTCGGCTTCTGCCAGTATGCTTGGTTTACCATTATGGACAACGAAATCTGCTATTCCTATTGGTTTTGGTTTGCTGACACTACAAGCCATCTTAGAAATATTCCTATTGTTTGCCAGTGATTACCAAGAACATGAAGAGGTTTCTCTATAATGACGATTATTCTGTTATTGGTTATATTGGTTCTAGCCTTATTGATTGGTGTTCCTGTGGCTTTTGCCTTGGGTGGATTAGGTTTAGGTATGCTGTTATTAGCGGGCTTCTCACCTATGATGGCACCGCTCGCGCTTTACTCGTCTTTTGACAGCTTCATTTTATTATCAGTACCGCTCTTTCTGTTGATGTCGAATATTTTATTACAAGGTGGTATTGGTCGAGATTTATTCCGAGCCGTACAATCTTGGGTCGGTCATTGGCCAGGTGGACTTGGTATTGCAACCATTGCGTCTTGTACGATTTTCTCAGCGATATCAGGTTCTTCGGTTGCGACGGCGGCAACCATAGGGAATGTGGCAATTAAGGAGATGACAGATAGGGGATACAACAAACCTTTTGTTTATGGACTTATAGCGGCTGGTGGCACATTAGGCATATTGATACCACCTTCTATCCCAATGATCGTTTATGGGGTGATTACTGAAGAATCGATAGTTGACTTATTTTTAGCAGGGATAGTTCCCGGTTTATTAATGGCCAGTGCCTTTATATTGTACTGTTTCTTTTATGCCCGTTTTAGCAAAAACTATACACCAAGTGAAAAGTCGACTGCAGCAGAGCGTAAAAATGCCAGTTTACGTGCGCTTCCGACATTGGCGTTGGCGAGCATAATTATAGGTGGAATTTATACAGGGGTCTTTACTCCGACAGAGTCGGCCGGAGTTGGCGTCGCGGTTTCTCTGATTATCGTGATGATGATGGGAACGTTCAGCCTTGAAAAGTTCAAAGCGGCCGCGATCAGTACCATGAAGAATACGGTGACCATTTTTCTAATTATTGCTGGTGCAAAAGTTTTTGGTAAAGCCATTACTCTCTATCAAATCCCTCAAGACATTTCGATGTTAGTGAGTGAAAATATATCTGAAATAGGTTTATTTATTGCTGCCGTATGTTTTGTCTTATTGATTATGGGGTTCTTTCTTGAGTCTGTATCAATGCTATTAATTATGATGCCAGTATTGTATCCATCTCTAGGTATGTTAGGCATTGATCCAATATGGTTTGCTATCATTTTTGTGATTATGATTGAGTGTGCCTTGATAACACCACCCGTGGGGTTAAACCTCTTTGTGATTCAGTCGGTATCTGGAGGCAAGTCTTCAGAAGTAATTCAAGGTGTATGGCCATTTATTTTAATCATGCTAGCTTGTCTATTGGCGGTCTATTTCTTCCCAGCCATCGCACTTTATATTCCGTTTTATCTTTAACTTAAACCACGCATGTTACTGCTTATTATAGCTAAATGAGCAGTAACATAGCAGTTGACTCTAATGAGATGACAGTTTCTTTATCTTTAATAAAAAAAGCGAATCCATTTTTATTAAACGAATTCGCTTTGTATTAGATGGGTCTGTTAATCAGTATAAAATCTAATTAGTCCGTTGCTTTTTCAAGTGCTTGAGTGACATCCGCAATGATGTCGTCAATGTGTTCAATACCTACAGAAATACGTATAAGGTCTTCGGAAACCCCTGCCTTAGCCAGCTCTTCCGCATCCAGTTGACGGTGTGTTGTACTCGCTGGATGACAAGCAAGCGACTTAGCGTCTCCAATGTTCACTAATCGAAGTATCATTTCTAATGCGTCAATGAACTTGCCGCCAGCGACTTTACTTGCTTCTGCTGTATCTGCTTTTATCCCAAAACTGATGATGCCAGAGGCTTTACCCGCTGATATTTTTTGGCAAGTGGCATTGAATGGACTGTCTGCTAGGGCCGCATAGTTTACCCAGCTGACTTTTGGATGGTTATTAAGGTACTTTGCCAGTGCTTCGGCATTACTGCAATGACGCTCCATGCGAAGGCTTAATGTTTCTAAACCTTGCATGAGTAGAAAGGCACTTTGTGGTGAAAGTGCCGCACCAGTATTACGTAATGGAACCACTCGGCAACGGCCAATATAAGCCGCCGCTCCCAATGCTTCAGTATAAACGACACCATGGTAAGATGGATCAGGCTCATTTAACACTGCGAAGCGGACTTTGTCTGCCGTCCAATCGAATTTTCCTGAATCAATAATGATTCCACCAATAGTCGTACCGTGACCACCTACGTATTTAGTTAAAGAGTGAACCACAATATCGGCACCATGCTCAAATGGGCGACATAAAACAGGCGTGGCCACTGTGTTATCGACAATCAAAGGCACGCCGTTTTTATGGGCAATCTCAGCCAATTTTTGTAGATCAACAATGTTGCCCGCTGGGTTGCCTATGGATTCACAAAACATGGCTTTGGTTTTGTTATCAATCAGTGCTTCTAATCCCGCGTAGTCATCCGCGGCGGCCATACGAACATCAACGCCTTGGCGAGGTAGAGTGTGAGCAAATAAATTATAAGTGCCACCATATAATTGGCTGGTGCTGACAATGTTATCACCCACTTCAGTCAGCGCTTGAATCGCATACGTGATGGCCGCCATGCCTGAAGCAACCGCTAATCCCGCAATTCCACCCTCTAGTGCCGCCATGCGCTGCTCTAACACATCGGTTGTCGGATTCATAATACGAGTATAAATGTTTCCCGCGACTTTTAAGTCAAATAAATCTGCCCCATGTTGAGTGTCATCAAAAGTATAAGAGGTGGTTTGATAAATTGGCACCGCTGCGGCTTTCGTTGTTGCTTCAGAGGTATAACCGTGATGTAAGGCAATGGATTCTGGTTTCATATTGAACTGTCCTATTCTAGAGTCATTATTATTGTTTAGTTTCAGTGTCTGAAAATACTACTCGAAATTGCCGGAAGAAGTAATACAGGATAATGATTAAAGAGGCTTTAATGAATAAGGTTGTTAATATGCAATAAGAGCGTATTTAATTAGGTTAAATACATCGGCTTCAAGCAAGTTGAAAATGACTTTTATTTTAAAAACGTACTAAGCTAGGGATTCAGGTTAGCTAAAATAGGAGGCTGAAATGGAGCGAATTACAATATTAAAAAAAGACATTCAAAACTGTACCTTATGCTCAGAATCGTTACCTTTTGGCCCTCGTCCTGTGATTCAAGTGGCGGCCGATTCTCGGATTCTTATTGTCGGGCAAGCACCAGGAAGACGCGTGCATGAATCTGGGATACCATTTGATGATCCCAGTGGTGATAGGTTACGGGATTGGATGGGGGTTTCAAAAGAGGTATTTTATGACGCCAGTCAAATAGCATTAGTTCCCATGGGGTTCTGTTATCCAGGAACGGGTAAAAGTGGAGATCTAGCGCCCAGAAAAGAATGTGTGGCGGCGTGGCGGGCTGAACTACTATCGGCTTTGACTAAGGTTGAATTAACTTTGGTCCTTGGTCAATATGCTATGAAGTACCATTTACCTAACACTAAGCGGACTCTTACGGATACTGTGTTTTCCTGGAAAGCGTTTTATCCCGATGTGATTCCTCTGCCGCACCCTAGCCCTAGAAATAACATCTGGTTAAAGCGCCATCCTTGGTTTGAATCTGAGTTATTACCAGCATTAAAATTAGCGGTAAGATCAGTACTCGATTCTTAATATACGCCAAACAGGAACGGATTTATTCACACCAGCCACCCCTATGGCCACCGTCATACGGTCGAGCTAAACCACCGATAATAAGCTTCTCAGACAGTAATGTTTCATCAATATAAACATCGGCGAGAAAACGGAAATATTTACCACGTTTTAAGTTTCTAAGTTCGACTCTGGCGCCACTTTCCAGTAATGAGCGGGTAAAGTCTCTCGCAATTTTAGCCTGTACTTTTTCCGATTCACATTTTCCGCGGATCTCTGGGGCATCAACACCCAAGACTCGAATAGGCATATTTTTTCCCACAATATCAGGCCAGCCTTCGATATCAACACGGAAGGTATCCGCATCGTAAACAGATACAACACGGCTAACGATGATGTCTTGGGCGAAGATAGATAATGGAAGTATAAGTAAAAAAGTACAGAAGAGGCGTCGTGTTGCATGGTTAAGCATGGTAGTTACCTAATTGAAAGGCATCCTGCCATTGAATAGTGGGCTATCATAACGGTTCTTGAATTTGTTATAAACACGCTATGAATATTTTGAACGGTATTATAACGAGAGTACAAGCGGCTATAAAAAAATATGGTAATGGTTTTAAATTTAAAGATGTATGGGATAGATTTGAACGTAGGAGTCATATAACAATACAACAAATACTCTAAATAGGGATAATTATGGAAGAAATAAATTATGCGTTGATTATGTTGGCGGCTTTTGTGGCTATTGCCAGCCCAGGGCCATCTACCTTAGCTATTTCCAATATGTCCATGAGCCAAGGCCGAAAACATGGCGTCGCTTTAGCTACAGGGACTTTGACTGGCTCAATGTTTTGGTCTTGTTTAGCGGCTTTGGGGTTTGGTACTTTACTCTATGCCAATGTCTGGCTATTGGACGTGTTTCGATATTTTGGTGCTTGTTATTTATTGTACCTATCTTATAAATCCATGTGTTCGGTATTGACTACGGGTAGCTCGGATACGGTAATTAAGACGAAGTCGGGGATCAAAACCGCTTACTTAAAAGGGTTATTTATTCATTTGTCTAATCCTAAGCCGATTTTGTTTTTTGGTGCTTTGTATTCATTAGGTGTGCCTAATGGAGCGACCAGTATAGACATTATTAAAATTATGCTCTCAATTGGCTCTCTTAGCGTAACGGTCTGTTTAGGGTATGCCTTGTTGTTTTCGATACCAAAAGTACGTCATTTGTATTTTCGCTCACGTAAAATCTTTGAATCTGTTTTTTCAATCTTTTTTGCTGGAGCGGGTATGAAAATGTTGATGAGTAAACTGGAAACAGAGTGATAAATACCTTAGACAAAGCCAATTTTTGATTGAGTAGAGATATGACCATAACCTTTCGACAAGCCAGAGTGAATGATGCCGAAGCCATTGCCACCTTAGTGGTAGCGTTAACAACAGAAATATGTGAGCGAGCAAGTGCTCCCTTGTTAAATGTGAACCTTGATGACACGATTCATCTTTGTCATGAATTAATGTCTCAGGGGCATTACTTTGCAATTGTTGGAGAGTCTGATAATTCGTCGAATCCAATTGCGGTGGTTACTATGGTTGAGACTTATGCCCTGTATGCAGGTGGTAAAATGGGGGTTATTCAAGAATGTTATGTTGCCCCAGATTATAGGGCGACAGGTGTTGGGTCATTGTTGATAGCGCAGGCGAAAGAGTATGCTCAAAAGCAAGGTTGGTCTTGTATTGAGCTTTGTACACCGCCTTTACCGGCCTTTGAACGAACGCTAAAATTCTATCAAAAGAACGGCTTAATCCCTGTTGGTGGTCGTAAGATGAGACAAAAGTTTCAATAAATAGGTTGTAGGGTTTGCCATCCTTGGCGTTTTTGAAATTGGTTTTTTATATGTTAGGGGTTTTACTTTGACACGGCTTTGGTTTTTCTCATAGATGAGAATGACCAATTAAATTTAACGGCGGATACGGCTAATAAAATGAATATGACGCCTACTACTTGAAGCAGGCTTATTTGGGTTGAGAAGGCAAAATAATCCACAAAGAGCGCCGTTACAGGATAAATGAAAGACAGCAGGGCAATTAAACTCGTTGGTAACTTCTGGAAGCTGTCATACATAATGATATACATAAAGCCAGTCAGTACGGCGCCGAGAATAAGAAGATCGATCCATTGACTTGTCTGTTCTGGTAAACGGTTAAAATCAACAAAGGGGAATAGCATGCCTATGCCCACAACAACCTGTACTAGGGCGACAAAAGTGGAAGGGATTTGACCGACTTTTTTGGTAATAAGCGTTGTCGCTGTGTAAAGTAAAGCTGCGCTTAATGCCAGTAATAGGCCAAATAGGGCTCCGGATTCTATATTATTCTCGTTAGCTGGCTTGGGCTCATCATAAAATAACTTGCGTATTTCATTGATGTCTAATTCAACGATTAAAAATAATCCAATAAACGCCATTCCTAACCAAAATAGCAACGCAGCGGATAATTTATCTTTGGTTAATAACGCGCCTGCTAATACCAGAAACAGAGGTTGCATATGATAGGCCACCGTCGCGATGGAAAAAGGAATGTAATCGAAAGAGGCAAAGAGAAATACCCAATTGGCAACAAGTGTGATGCCACCTAAAATGATCATCAATAAGATGCTGGGTTTAAAGAAATCTTTACGAACTATACCTGAATAGTAGGCATAGGCACCTAACGCTATAGCACCGATAACACAGCGAAAAAACACCACATTCCAAAATGACTGATCTGAGCTGATAACAAAGTAACCAATGGTTCCTGACAGTACCATAGCAAGCGCTAACTCTATGCTGCCTATGGTGTGATTTGAATTCTGCATGCTGTACTCCAATGAAAGTCGAATTATGTTCTTCCTAACCATTTGCTTCCAATATTTTCTAAATACGGAACCTTTAATCAGTGTTTTTTGAGAAGAACTGATTTATGGTGAATAGAATAAAGTGGAAAGCATTACTTTGGCAGTAGTAAAAAAAGATAAATTTGACTATAAACCGTATTTATTAGAGGCAAAAATGCAAAATCACCTTAAAAAAGAAATAATTCATCTAGATGGCATTGATTCTAGGCTCATTGAGCTACTTTATGAAAATGCACGTACTCCAGTGACCGAGTTGAGCCGCGCTGTTGGAATGACGGCTCCTAGTGTTAATGAACGTTTAAAACGGCTTGAAGAAAAGGGTGTGATTGCAGGTTACCGAATAGAGGTGAACCCCACTGTTCTTGGCTACAGCTTGATTGCGATCGTCCGTATGCGACCTTTACCAGGGAAATTAAAAGCATTGGAAGCGCTGATTGTTTCTATTCCTGAATTTGTTGAGTGCGATAAAGTCACCGGAGAAGATTGTTACATTGCGCGTTTGTATTTAAAAGACATTAGTGATTTAGACCCTATTCTTGATCGATTCTCGGAGTTGGCGGATACCAATACGGCGATTGTAAAATCCACCCCAGTGAAACGACGATTGTTGGTATAAATGAATTATTGGCGACGTACTCCTAACAATGTGCACTTGTCGAAGTTCATTGATTGTTATTGGTTTTTAGAAAAAGAAGTCGGGGATTTAAGTCATAATTACCCTAAATTGAATCCTGATCCGACTACGCATCTAATTATAGCTTCTGCGAATCATCCGTATCAATATGATCAAGGGACTCTTTCTCAGAGAGGGTATGGTAGCCACTGGATTTTTCCTCATCGGCATACTTTTACGATGGATCATTCTTCTCCTTTTCAAATCATTGGGATTAAATTTAGAACTGGAGCCTTATACTCTCTTGAAAAATCCTTTTCCGAGACGTTAGGGTTCGCGTTAGAGAAAATACAGACAGTGTACCTTAATGAATTGATGGGGTTAGATAAATGGACGATTAACGAGCTATTGAGGGAATCGATTACGTACTCAGAAAATGTGTGTACTAAGCTAGATGACCTATTTGAGCCGTGTATTGGTCACGTTCGTGAAGATAAACACAGTGAATTAGTTCGGCAGATTTTGCCCTTGTTAAGTTGCACATCTATTGCCGATATTGGTGCCAAATTACATCGTTCTCAACGCACGGTTGAACGCAGCTTTCTAAGAGTCACTGAGCTCACCTTAAAGCAGTGCCAATCTATGATTCGATTGGAAAACATGCTCAATTATCTTTATCAAAGAAAGTCAGAGGAAATTGATTGGGGCGATTTAGCGGCCCAGTTTGAGTTTAGTGATCAACCGCATTTGATTCGTCATCTAAAAAGTACAATCGGTAAAACCCCAGGAGAATATTTATTACAACGAGACCTGACCATTGATATCTATGGCGATTTTGAGGTCAGCTAAAAACTGTCGTATTTATTCAATCCATACTGTTTTCAAACCGATAAAGTGATGGCTAAGATTATTAACGAAAACAGGAAAGACAATGAATATAACGATTCGACAATATCAGCAATCAGATTTAGAGAGTGTGCTTAACTCATGGGAAAGCGCGACACGTCTGGCGCATGAATTTATGACGGATGAGTTTATCGCAAAGCAAAGAGTGAATGTAGAAAATGTATATTTACCTAACACGGATACCTGGGTAGCCGAGATAAATGGTTCTGTTAAAGGCTTTATTTCATTAATGGGTAATGAAGTCGGAGCGATATTTTTACAACCCGAACATCATAGGTTGGGGATAGGTAAAGCCCTGATTAATAAGGCGAAGTCATTACATGATGAACTGGAACTAGAGGTATTTAAAGTAAATAAAATTGGACAAAGGTTTTATGAAAACTGCGGATTTTATCCGATAAGTGAATCTGTGCATGAGCTTACAGGAGAGGCTGTGTTACGCTTAAAATATACTCCTGATAGTGTGAATTAAAACGCTATATTAATAATCAATATTGGTCGAGTAACCATTTGCAGGAGTCCGGTAAAACTATAATGCTAGAGCCGAATTTAGTTACTCGACTCTCTGTCTCTAAAAAATCACCAATAAATATTAAATTTATCTCGCTTTTCCTTGCCGTGTAAATAAACATAGCTGTGATTAAGGTGCTACATTATAAAAAATAATCTGTTTGAATGGTGAAGGTATGAATTTAGATAAAGCAAAAAAGCGTATTGCAAAACAAACTAAGAAGGGATTTAAAGGCTACCCGACTATATCTATCGAATACTTTGGTAAAGAGGCTGGCTGTGCGACAGAAGTGGTTGTTACTTTCACCTTGGAAGAGGGCGCCGATGCTCAAGAAGAACGTTTTACCAGTAAAACAAACGCTCGGGAAAGTGAGGTAATTCAATCGGCTTTAGTTAAAATTATAGAGCGAACTCAAGCGGTTTCTGTCGATGAAGTGGCAGGCGTTAGCGTTAAATAACGACGTGTGAATTGACAAGTTGGGTGGGTCTCCCAACTTGCTATCTGTTTATTCTATTTTATTCTTTAGACTATCCACTGATTCGCTTGTTTTAGTACCTTCTTTAAACTGATTTTTATGTCCTCAAAATCCGTTGGGAGATGACCTCTATGAGTAATTAAATAAATAGGGTAGCTGAATTCAGGTGCATCAGTCACCCGAATTAAACGGCCTTCTTGTAAATACTTGTCCACAACCCGTGTTCTAAAATACCCATTGCCCCCATTCCTTAACATGACTTTTAATGCCATTGGGCCTAATGAAAAGGTCATTGCTGTGTGTCTGTTAAACGGTAAGCAACGGTCGAATTGCTGTACAAATTCTTCACCCCAGTCAATATACAAATTAGGTGAGGCATTATGAGCACAAGCGACATGAATCAGTTTTTCTTCTGCAATTTGTTCTATCACTAAATCTGGATAATAGCGGGCACTGTGTACAATGGCCGCATCTAATGTATTTCTACGAATGTTATTGTAAATCTCATCCGTTGTAGTGACTCGACTGGTTAACTGTAAATGTTCTAAGCGGGAAAGTTCAATAACCCAATCAACCATAATGGGGTTCCATAAACTGTTTTCAGCACCCAGAGACAAAGGCTGCTTGTTATCGGTTTTCGGTTCAAGACAAGCGTCTTTGGCGGCTTGCCAGATAAAGAGCATTTCTTGAGCGTATTTGGAAAACCTTTCTCCTGCTGGCGTTAAGCGAGCGCCCCCACGATTACGAATAAAGAGCTTTGTGCCCATATCTGCTTCAAGGGAGTGAATTCTTGCGGTTACCGTTGTTTGTGTGATGTGCAATCGTTCCGCCGCTTTTGCAAACGTACCTGATTGCATGATTTCGATAAAGGTTTTAGCTAACTCAATGTCCATAAAAAACTCATTTAAATGCAATAATATTGAATTAATACTTATTTAATATTCATTATACTGTGAGTTAGCAATTACGTACTATAACTCAGCTTTTTAAGTGGGCTAAATTCACTTTCTTTCTATATCACTCTCCCGGATGTTGCTATGTCATTTATGAAAACCTGCTTTCAATTCATTGGTGTGGAAACCAACCAAACGTCTCATCTTGAACGTCTTATTTCAGGTTTAGCAACGTGCTTTGCGATAAGTGTTGTTGCTTTAGTTACTAAGTGGAGTCTTTCTTCTCCCGTACACGTTTTGTTTTTTGCCTCGGCTGCAGCCAGTGCTTTTCTTGTGTTTGCGTTACCTCATGGCGCTCTATCTCAACCTTGGCCCACATTGGCTGGGCAGGCGATTGCGGCATTGGTGGGTGTTGGTTTTGCTGAGTATCTTGATAGCACTATCCTTACGGCTGCGTTAGCGGTGGGCTGTACTGTATTTTTAATGCATTATTTAGGGTGTTTGCATCCTCCGGGAGGCGCGACCGCATTTTATTTTGTTACAGAGTATCCACAAATCAATGCGTATGAATCGGTTACTGTGTTTTTAATTAATATCTGTGTGATTATCTTGCTTGCGATGGTAGTGAACAATCTTTTTTATTGGCGTCGCTATCCTCTATATTGGCTTAAAAAAACGGCGGTCAATCCTTCGTTACCTCATCATTTTGAAGTAGAGGATTTGCATCATGTGCTGCAGCAGCAAGATGTGTTTGTTGATGTGAGTTTAAGTGAATTACAGAGTATTTATGAAGCGGCAAGCCAAGTAGCCAGTGACAAACGTCGGCGTTAGTAGCACGATCATTAAGCCTGAATACATGACTTATGTGATACTGAGAAAATCCGCCAACTGATTATTAGAACATTGGCGGATCATTATTTAGACTTTGAATTTATCCATGTTTTTGCTTAATTCAGTAGAGATATTGAAAATATTTTCTGAGGCTTTTTGTGAGTTTAGTATTACTTCCAGGTTTTCTGAAGATAAGGTGTTTAATGAGCTAATGTTTTGATTTATTTCATTCACGGCACCGCTTTGTTGGTCGGTAGCCGTGGCGATTTGATAAATTATATCATTTGTCTGGTTAATCGTTGCCTCAACAGTATTTAAAGATTCTTTTACTCTTTGAGACATGTTAACGACTTCTTCTACTTGCCCTGAACCACTATTAATTGCATCTACGGCTTCACTCACTCCACTTTCTAAGTCGGCAATCATGGTTTGTATATTTTCAGTTGATTGTTGTGTTCTGCTGGCTAATGTCCTTACCTCATCGGCAACAACAGCAAACCCTCTGCCCTGTTCCCCTGCTCGAGCGGCTTCAATCGCCGCATTAAGTGCTAATAAGTTTGTTTGCTCGGCGATACCCTGAATAACACCGAGTACTTGTGCTATGTTTTCAGACTCTTTAGCGAGCTTGATGATCACTGTACTCGCGTGAGATACGGATTTTGATAGATTATTTATATTGGTTACCGATTGATCTACAATGGCGACAGTTTGATGAGAGGCTTCTTTCGCTTTATGTGTTTCTGCTTGTGCTGTTTGAGCATTGGTCGCCACTTCATTGATTGAATAATTTAGCTCATTAATGGCGGTTGCAATCTGTTCTAATCTAGAATTTTGCTCTGTTGAAATGGATTTGCTATGAGTCGATAAGCTGTTTAGTTCAGTGGTCGCTTCAAATAACGAATGAGCGTCCGACTTAATCATTTTAATTAAGCTTTGTAATTTTTCAATCAACTTATTAAATGTCTTAGCTAAGATAGACAATTCATCTTTACCATTGCTATCTAAGCGCCCCGTTAAGTTTCCATCCCCTTCACTTATTTCAGAAATCATTGATTCTAGATTATTTATTCTAGACGTAATTAGTTTAGGTAAAAGTAAAAAGCAAATGAAACTGATGATTAAAATTAAAGAGACAAAAAGTATGAATAGCGAGTTTTGGGTGTCTGAGGCATTAATAGATCGAGTGACGGTTTTATCGGATAAATTATTTATCTTCTCCCCAACAACATCGTAATAACTCCGAAGAGAGTCAAAATACTTTGCCGTATCTCCCGCATTTAGCTTCGACGCTTCATCTATTTTCCCAGAGTCTGCAAGTTTAAATACGTTTTTCGCACTTGTAAGCCAAAGTTTATAGGAAGAATCGAAGCTCGTTAAAGTACTTGCTAGCTCAGGAAAGTCTTTAATTAATATTTTTACTTGATTCATACGATCAAGAGCTTGCTGAGCATTTTCATTGAAACTGTCTAAATCTTCTTTGGTATTTGGCAAGTTTAATTGTTTTTTTATTAAGTAGCTTTGACTTGCTGAAAGAGCTTGGTATAAATCCCGGTCGGCATTGAGTGTGGTACTAATTCCATTTAAGAATACGTTTGATAGAAGGGATACATTACTTGAGGACATCTTATTATTCTGGATGCCTAAAAAACTTAAAATTAATACTAAAAGCCCAATAAAGATGAGAGGTATCGATATTTTCTTTCTCATAGATATCGAATTAAAATTGATCATATGGGGTTACTCCTTTAAAGAATCCTAAGTATAGATCAGAAAATAATTTCCGCATAAAAAAGCAGTAATAAGTCATGATACCTTTTTGATTGTAAACTAATTAATGTAGTGGCTAACAGTTAACAAGGTTTAAAAATTGTGAAAAGTGCAACACTTTAGATAAGCCTTTTTTATCGGGATGAATGTCTAACCAATAGCCATATTCGCCTTCGTACTCAAGACTGTGGAACTTCATGAGTGAACCGTCAGACAGCTCGTTGAAAATCATATTTTTATCGATAATTGCGAAACCTGCGCCATTTTTAGTGGCGGTAATGACCTGATCTAAAGTGTTAAACTCCATGCCTTGGTTCGAGTCTTCTTCAATGTTGAGGTTCAGTTCGGCTGCGTTTAACCAGTTTTTCCAAGTTGGTAATCGGCGTCCTTTATGAGTGATGTGTAATAAACTGTCGATTTCATTCTCTAGGCTTTGGGCTCTAATCAGTAAATCGGGTGCGCAGACGGCAATATGATTTTCTAATTGCAAAAGCTCACTGGAATACCTTGGTTTTGGTCCATTCCCAAAACGAATTTCAGCATCATAAAGAAATTCACTCTCCTGATGGTTGTGAATACAGAGTGTTAGCTGAGAAAATTGATTTTTAAATACGGGAAGTTTTGGCACTAACCAACGGGTGGAAAAGGTAGGAGCACTTAAAATATACAGTTTTTGTCTTTGATTTGGCGCTTTTAGCTCGGCAACAGCATCTGAAATCAGATTAAAGCCAGTGTCCAACTTTGTTAGTAATCTCTCTCCTGAACTGGTGAGTTTTAATTGTTGATGTTGACGTACAAAGAGAGCCACACCTAGAAAATCTTCGAGGTGTTTTATTTGTCGACTGACAGCCCCTTGGGTAACATTTAATTCTTTTGCTGCTAATGTAAAACTTAAAAAATTACCTGCATACTGAAACGCACGCAATGCATTTAAAGAGGGGAGAGATTTCATAATAAGGACTCTTTTAAAGCGATATAATACAAGTAAACAGAATGGGTTAAAAAGCACAGGGAGTATTGTTAGTGCTTTTTAACCATCATAATATTCTATTATAGCTACTTTATTGCTCAGGCCGTATGTGATGCAAGTACAGGTGATGCATTATTACTTTTAGGCTTATCTGCTTGAGGCTTTAACTCAACAATTTGTCCATTGATTTGTACCTGCTGAGCTAGGCGGATAAAGGCGAAAGCAGAACCGACAACAATCAACATACCTGGTACACCGGATAAATTGAATAACATCTTGACGGCATCAACACCAATAAAACTGGCGCTAATCCAGGCTACAAAAGCAATGGCGCTGCCCCAAATAGCTTTTACCCATAATGGTGATTTAAGTTGCTCTGAATTGACTCCTTTTGTACAGAGTCCACCAATAGCATCCGTATTCGAGTCCGCGGCCGTAACAAAGGTAATAAAACAAGCAAAAATAAATAAGATACTAATCAATGTACTGCCTGGAAGCTGATTGAAAAGCACGTAGATAACAGAGGCAAAGCCTTCAGCTTTATAGGCATCATACATGATACCGTTTTGGTTTATATCGAAGAAAAGTGATGACCCACTAAAAATACTAAACCATAAAAATCCAAATACGGATGGCAATAAAGTATTCACAATAATGAACTGACGAACAGTATAACCACGAGCAATCTTGCCTAAAAATAAGCAAGTTAGGGGAGCCCATGCAAACCAGCTCGCAAAGAAAGCGACAGTCCACCAACCTGGCCATTGACTGTTTCCAGATGCGCCAGTGACCAAATTACGAGCAAAAAATTCTGATAAGTAAACTCCTAAGGACTCAACTCCTAAGGATAAAATGAAAGCCGTTGGCCCAACCATAAAGATAAATAAAGCACCGGCAAAATAAAGCCACGTATTAATTCGGGCAAGAGTTTGAATGCCCCGGTGAAGACCGGATGCGGCAGAAATGATGGCTGAACCAATAATCGCGACGGCAATGATGGCGTAGACAGTGGCATTTTTTTCAACCCCTAATACAGACTGCATCCCATCGCCAATAACTAATAAGCCTGAAGTGAGCGTCGCTGACATACCTAATATGACAGAAAATAACGCTAGCCCATCGATAACTTGCCCTCCAATGCCATCAACCCATTTGCCCAATAATGGACGTAACATGGAACCAATTGAAAAACTTAACTTTAGGTTGTGAAAAGCAAGAGCGAAAGCCAACCCAGCTACTGTGTAAATACAGTAAGGAGTAATGGTCCAATGCACAAAGACAGTAGACATTGAGAAGCGCATTGCGTCTGCACTTTCAGGAATGATACCAAGATATGCCGGTGGTTGATGATAATGAAGTATGGGTTCAGCCACAGACCAAAATAATATTCCCATTGCAATGACTGTAGTTAGTGATACTGCAAACCATCGAAATGGCGTTAGTAATGGTTCTGCTCCTTCGCCACCAATTTTCACTCTACCGATTGGGGCAAAGAAGGCATAGGCCACGACGAACACAAGAAAAACAGCACTTAGATTAAACAGCCAAGAGAGATTGTCAATGATCATACTGTTTGCAGCTGAGGTAGCCGAAATGAAGTTTTTCTCATCAATGAGGGTATACATGACAGTGAGAACTAGGCAGACAAAAGCTGGCCAAAAGGTGATTGGTCGAATGTTTTTCATATATTTTCCTGTAATTATTTTTATCAGCGTAACGCCATTTTTTACGACCGGGTAAAATTGCCTGAGCTGATACAAAAAGAAAAGCTATTAAAACGCTTACGCGTATTACTTAAAGTAATGCGTATCATGAGTTCTATGTATTCTTTTAAGAATGGGAAAAGGTGAAGTGGTGTATTTAGGTACGTAGATGACCTAGAGTGACCTTTTATTAAAGGACTTTTGCTTTTCGCACTCTAGTAATAAAAACCATGCCTCGATAAGCGTGAGGCATGGTTTTTTTAACAACTAACAACTAACAACTAACAACTAACAACTAACAACTAACAACTAACAATCAAACAAGTAATTAATCAAGTTGCATCGGTGTTGTGCTTAATGTAGCCGAATTTTCATGTGTTTTCGGTTTGGTAAAGGTGCCGTTTATCACACAATAAATAAGAGAGATATTACAAGCTAATACAATAAATAGAGCGGGTAATCCGCCGAGATTAGACATCATTTTAATGCCATCAATACCGGCAAAACTGGTCATTACCCAAGCGATAAAACCTATAGTGACGCCCCAAACAACCTTAATCATGAGATTGTTATTGCCTTCTTCGTTCTCATTACCTGCAAGTACGGCTTCACTGTTATCAGCACAAAGGTTGGCAATGGCCTCTGTATTTGAGTCCGCTGCGGTGACATAGGAAAGAAAAGAGACAAATATAAATACAATCGCAGTAATACCGGCCATCGGTAAGTTATCGAACATGGTATAAATAACAGACTCAGCACCTGTTGCTTGTAATGCTTTATTTAGCATGCCGTCTCCTGTCATATCCATGTGAAGGGCCGTCCCACTAAAAATAGACATCCAAACGCAAGCAAAGGAAGCTGGTAGCACTAGGTTAAAAATCAAGAATTGACGGACAGTATAACCACGCGAAATTTTACCTAAGAAGAGGGCGGTAATTGGAGCCCAAGCTAACCAGTTAGCCCAGTAGAAAATGGTCCACCATTGAGGCCATTTATCTCCTGATGCGGCACCTGTGAACAAGCTTTTTTGGAAAAAATTACCTAAGTAGCTACCGATACCTTCCACGCCCATAGAAAGAATCCATGACGTTGGTCCAAAGATAAATACAAAGCCCGCGATTAAGAAAAATACCTTGGTATTTAAGCTTGATAAACGAGCAATACCCTTATGAAGCCCGCTTGCTGCAGAGATAATAAAGCAAGCTACTATGGCCAGAGTCACCGCACCTAAAACGATCGGCCCCGTACCTACAGAGAGCATGTTATCTAACCCCCCAGCCAGAGTGAGTACGCCTGTTCCTAAGGAGGCCGCCATGCCCGCAACTAGGGCATACAGAGCAATGGCATCAATAATCTGACCGACCTTACCTTGTACTCGCTTGCCGAAAATCGGATAAAGAGCCGACCCGAGAGAGAAAGGCATTTTTAAGTTGTAATAGGCTAATGCAAACATTAACGCTGGAATGGAATAAATAGCATAAGGAGTGAAGGACCAGTGCAAAAACATAGTCGACATCGCAAACTTGGCTGCAGCGGGTGAGTTTGCTTCTAGGCCCATCGAAGTTGGAGGCGAATGCAGATGGTACATAGGTTCTGCTGTGCCCCAAAATAGAATGCCTATGGCAACCGTCGTACATAGGGCAATAGAAAACCAACGCCATTTTGATAGCAAAGGAGTAGCCTGCTCGCCACCAATCTTAACATTACCAATCGGTGAGCAATATACCCATGCACAGGTGCCTAATAAGAATAGGGTGCCTATACTGAATAACCATGAAAATTCACTGAGTATCCAGCTGTTTATTGCCGAGGTGATGCCTAAGAAACCATCGAGGTTAACAAAGCTTAAAATGACAGCCGTCATTAAAAGCAAAAAAGGTGGCCAAAAGACCAAGGGTCTAATTTTATTTATTTTTTTCATTATTAAATCCTGAGTTATTCTATATTTTCAATCGTATGTTTAGGTTAGTTATATTCCTGTAAAACCATCTCTGCTCCTTTCTCTGCAACCATCATTACCGGTGCGTTAATATTTCCAGACGTGATATTTGGAAAAATAGACGCATCGATAACTCGTAAATTTTTGATTCCATGAACTTTTAACTGGTGATTTACCACATGTATTTGAGGATCTGGCCCCATTGCACAGGTCCCACATAAATGGTAAATAGAGCCACCGTTTTCACGGTAATATTGCAACATACTCTGATCATCTGTGGCTCTATCACCGGGTAACACTTCTTCTACGGTGACCTGTTTTAAGGATGCTGTTTTAATAAACTGTCGGATGAGTCGACTGCCTTGAATGGCTTCATTTTGATCTTTTTTTGTCGATAAATAATTTGCTTGTATCAAAGGCGCGTCGCTTGGCTCCGCTGAAGCGATTTTCACAACCCCTTTGCTTGTAGGGCGACATGAGTTGAATGCCATGAGGAAGCCTGAGTAGGGTTCAGGTTCCAATTTTGCATTTGGGTTATTGGGGATCTGATAGGACATGGGGTTGAAATAGAGCTGAATATTTGGCTTCGACTCCTGTTCCGCTCCTTTAAAAAATCCCCCCGCTTGGTTCACGCTTAAGGAGAGAGGCCCTTTACGATTTAAAGCATATTGGAGACCCGCTTTAAATTGTCCGAATATAGAACGGAATTCATCATTGAGTGTTTTGATATTAGATTTATAGTAATAGCTGACACAATGATGGTCTTGCAGGTTCTCCCCAACCGCTGGTAAATCGTGTACTAGTTTAATACCGTGTTGCTGTAATAGGTCTGGGTTCCCAATTCCGGATAATTGCAATAATTTTGGCGTGCCGACCGCTCCCCCACACAGCAAGACTTCGTTAGTGGCCTGAAATTGGCCGTGTTTGCCATGAATATCGACTTCTACAGCAATCGCTTTCTGGTTTTTGTCTATGATGACTTTATTGACTTGAGCGACGGTTTTAATGGTTAGATTATGTCTATTTCTAGCGGGTTTTAAATAGGCCGCATTGCTAGAATCCCTTACTCCATTGCGAATATTTGCATCATAGATGCCGGCGCCAGCAAATTGCTCACCATTAAAGTCTTCATTGATGGGAAAGCGTAATTCTTTGGCGGCGTCTAAGAAGTAATCGCAAATAGGATGAGCGCCATGCTTCATTTGAGTAATACCGATTGGACCCTTACTTGAATGGTGTTGAGTGTCGCCGAGTGGATGGGATTCTAATTTCTTAAAGTAGGGCAGAAGGTCGCGATAGCCCCAGCCAGGGTTGCCCACGGACTCCCAGTCATTAAAGTCATCTGGATTACCTCGAACGTAAATCATGGCATTAATGGAACCTGACCCACCTATCACCTTCCCTCTTGGTGCATACAAAGAACGGCCATTCATTTCGGCTTCTGGCTGGGTGTAATACATATAATTGTAGGTTGGGTTGTAGTAGGTTTTGGCAAAGCCGACAGGAACCTTTATCCAAGGGGATTTATCTTCCGGACCGGCTTCTAATAACAGTACGGAAAATTGCCCTGACTCGGAAAGTCTATTCGCTAAAATGCATCCAGCAGAACCGGCTCCCACAATAATAAAGTCATATGTTGTCGTCATGTTATTGCACACTCGAGTGGATGGAGTTATATGTTGTTAAGAGAGATAACTTATCAAATATCTTGTTCTGCATTAGGAGAGCCTTTTCTCGCTCCAGATGTCTGAGCTTGAGTATCATAAGGTTCAGGATCCATTAACAAATGCAAACGTTTACCGCGATAAGGCGAGTTTGCCTTGACCACTTTCATATTGAGTTCAATGCCTAAGCCCGGCTTCGATGATGGAATAATGTAGCCATCACGCCATTCTATTTTTTCTTCTAATACTTCTGCGTGGAACCCATCCCAAGTACCGATACTTTCTTGGATTAAGAAGTTTGGCGTTGCCGTTGCTAATTGGATACTTGCAGCCGCGCCAACAGGGCCGTTATAAAGATGGGGTGCAATTTGAACGTAATGGGCTTCGGCCATACCGGCAATTTTTTTCGCCTCTAAAATGCCACCCACTCTCCCTAAGTTCATTTGCAGAATGGACGCGCCATCATTCATCAATAGATCATGGAATTCGTATTTGCTAGTCAGTCGTTCTCCGGTCGCGATAGGGATACTGGTTTGGCGGGCTACTTTCCCCATGGCTTGATTGTTACCAGGAGGAATAGGCTCTTCAAACCATAAAGGATCAAAGGGCTCCAGTTGTTTAGCGAGGCGAATTGCACCAGCTGGTGTCATTTGTCCATGAGTACCGAACAAAAGGTCGCAGTTAGTCCCAACGGCTTGACGAATTTCACGACAAAAAGCGACACTTTTTTCTATATCGGTAAGTGATAACTGATGACCTGAATAGGCGGTATAAGGCCCTGCAGGATCAAATTTTAGGGCCGTAAATCCCATCTCCATATTTTTGATAGCACATTTTACGGCGAGCTCTAAGTTATCGTAATCGTAGTGGCCGTTTTCATCTTCAGGGTAGAGGTAGGTATAAGTACGAAGTTTTTCGTTAACTTTGCCGCCTATTAATTCATAGACAGGTTTGCCTGCCGCTTTACCAATGATGTCCCAGCAAGCCATTTCTAAACCGCTGATAATTCCCATCATGGTAAGGTCTGGACGCTGTGTAAAACCACTGGAATAAGCCTGACGGAAGAAGCGCTCAATGTGGTGAGGGTCATGACCGTTCAAATAAGTATTAAAAACATCTTCAATCGCCGACACCATCACATTTGGATGAAATGTTGCGGCATAAATTTCTCCAACCCCTTCGATTCCACACTGGGTACGAACTTGCACAAAAATCCAATACATTCCCCCTACATGAGGAGGAGGTGTTGCTACAACGTGAGTTTCACAGGATACAATCTTCATTTTTTTTACTCTCTGAAAAGTGATTCATCAGGAAAAAATCACACTCTCTCCTATAGCGGAATGAACCGTAGAATACAGAGAAAGGTGTTTTTAAAGCGTATTAGTAATTCAGCACCACTAGTCGAGTTTGAGTGAATTCCAACATGCCATGTTTACCATCATCACCACCCAATCCAGAGCGTTTCCATCCAGCGTGATAACCTTGATAAGGGTCGGCTGGAGTGCGATTAATGTATATTTCACCCGCTTCGATGTTGTTCGCTACTTTCATCGCCGTGCGATAGTTTTCTGTGTAGATGACAGACGCTAATCCAAATTGATGATCATTGGCGAGTTCAAGGGCTTCATCGCTGGTTTTATAAGGTAAAACAGGTAGTACTGGGCCAAAGATTTCTTCTTGGACAATCTCCATATCTTGGCGACAGTGAGTTAGCAAGGTAGGTGGATAAAAATGCCCCGTTCCATCTGGAATATAGCCACCAATTTCAAGTTTTGCACCATCATCAATGGCCCGTGCAACCATTTGGTGAATGTTGATACGGGCACTTTCATTAATTAAAGGCCCCATCATATGAGGGTTCTGAGCCCGATTACCGAACTCCTTGGCTTTAAATTCAGCTTTTAATAATGAGATAAACTCGTCATAGACGGATTCTTGAACATAAACCCGTTCTACCGCGGTACAAAGCTGTCCACAATGGGTGGTTTTGGAGGCAACAATTTCTTTTGCGGCTTTGACCAAATCGGCATCGGCTTCAACGATAGCAGGCGTTTTTCCTCCTAACTCAAGGGACGATTTAGCGATATTGACTTGAGAATACTCTAAGACTTTACGACCCGCTCCAACACTTCCTGTTAGGGTAATCATACCAACATTTGGATGGGTACAAACCATCTCAGCGGTAGCGTGAGACATGGTCAAAATATTAACTACGCCTTCTGGGAATCCCGCTAGTTGTACTGCTTTCGCAATTTCAAATGCTGAAGAAGGGGTATTATTACTCGGTCGTACGATGACACTGTTTCCAGTAATTAAGGCCGGTGCTATTTTGCGTAGTAATGTATAAACAGGAAAGTTAAAAGGGATTAAGCAGGCTACGACTCCAATGGGCTCTCTTTGCAATAACAAATTTTCAGATGGAGTATCGCTTGGGATGATTTCGCCTTCGATACGTCGAGCCCACTCAGCATGGTAACGGGTAATATCACCCGCATATATCGCTTCGTTGGTTGCATCTTCAAGGCTTTTTCCGGACTCATCCGCCAGCGCTTTACCTATCTCTGGGCTCAGAGAAGTTAATGCATCGGCTAATTTATGTAGATATTGTGCCCGCTCTACACTGGTTAATTTACGCCATTTTTTTTGCGCTGTGGTAGCGCTATTAATTGCTCGCAATACATCATCTTCTGTTGCTGCCTGGGCACTGGCTATATGTTCTTCTGTTGCTGGGTTGTAAACAGCAATTAATTCGGCTTTCTCAGAATGGAAGAACTGGTTGTTTATAAAATTAGTATCACTGCGCATGGTGTTCTCCAAGTGTATTTTTTATTGATAATAAGGATTAGGTACCAAGGGTGTCAATTTTTATTTCATATACAAAATTAATATTCTATATATGGAATTATTTTTTAAGTGTATGATTTAAAATGAATTAATTTATATTTTTCCTTTAATGGATGAAGAGATCTTAAAGGTAAGTTCTGGTTATATAGGGATTTCATTGAAATAAAAAATTTGAATTAATTTTGATTAAAAATTTACCATTAAAGTTAAAGTAGATTTACAAGAATTCTTTTGGATAATTTTTTATATATGGAATTTTTATTGCGAATTGACACGTCTGCAGACAGTAAGTGTGAGTTTTTCTAGTTAGGGTATGTAAAAAGATCGTTTGTATAAGTTTACGATTTTGCTTTCTATGCTTTATTCCATTCCCCCTTCTAAAAAGAGCTCGACATGCGGATAGAAAAAGATCTACTAGGTGAAGTACAGATCCCTTTAACGTCACCGTTTGGTGCGCAAACACAAAGAGCCATAGACTTGTACCCCATCGTAAGCGGCAAAGCCTTGAGTGCTTATCCTGATTTGGTCTTGAGTTTACTGAAAGTAAAGAAAGCGGCGCTGCTAACGAATATGGAGATAGGTGAGATAGAGAAGGAACATGGTCAGGCGATGTTGTCTACAATAGATAACTTGATCATGACGTTGCCTGACGTAATCAAAACGTATTTTCCCATCCATGCCTATCATGGCGGTGGTGGAATCTCGACGAATATGAACATGAATGAGGTTATTGCGAATCTAGCGAATCGAGATAGTTATCGTCAAAGTTTTGGTCGCTACGCACCTATCCACCCGAATAATCATGTGAACTTAAACCATTCTACCAGTGATGCGCTCAATACGGCTTGTAATCTAGCGATCCAAAAAGCTTGGGGTCGATTACAAGGGCGTATACAACAGTTGGAATTAGGATTTGAGGAACAGGCGAACCAATGGCGGCACATCAAAAAAATATCACGTACCTGTTTGCAAGATGCGGTGGCAATTAGCTTTGGTGATCTATTTGATGGTTATAACACCAGTATAAAGCGCAGTCATACTCTTCTTAGCCAGGATGTGGAAAGCTTTCATCTTGTTAATATGGGAGGCAATATTATTGGTCGACAGGGAGATTGCAGTCGTCGATTTTTTGATTCGATTATCTTTCATTTACGTCAAGTGACAGGAAATAAAGCCATCAATCGAACCGATGATTTGATTGACAGTTCGCAAAATCATGATGATATGGTGCGTTTTGCCAGTAATTTAGACCAGTTTGCCCTTGGTTTAATCAAAATAGCGAAGGATTTAAGGTTAATGGCATCAGGGCCTCAAACGGGCCTTGGGGAAATTAGCTTACCCGCGGTGCAGCAAGGTTCTTCTGCTATGCCAGGGAAAATCAATCCAACGATTCCTGAATACTTAATTCAATCCTGTATGCAGGTATCTGGTCATTGCCATACGGTGCGTATGACTCATGCGCATGGGGAGCTCGATTATACGCCATGGCAATCCGTGGTGATTACGAATGTATTGGATGCAATGGAAACCTTAGGGACGGCTATACAGGTGTTTACTCAGTATTGTGTTGTCGGAATTCAACCGAACGAAGCGCGGAATGCTCAGAACCTAGAGACGATTATTCCTACCATGGTGTCTATTATGCAATCAAAAGGTTACACCTATGCCTCCTCACTTTATAAGGAATGTCAGGGAGACCTAGATCGAATTCGCCAACATATTCAAGGGGACAATGTCTTATAGAACCTAGCTCATTGTTTAGTAAGACTCGATTGCTTTCCTTTAACACATGTCATGAGTTTTTGGTCATGACGTGTGCTTTTATCTCGATTGTCAAATGACCGCCGCATTCCTAATATCCCCATCGAACCGGTTGTACGTATCACAGTACGGCTACTATTTACCTAAGAATAAGAGAGTTTACGATGACGGAATCGATTGCTGCTCCATTAGAGTGGGCTAGAAAATGGCTTGCTACTCCTAAAAAACAATACATGAATGGCCAATGGATCGACGGTAATTCGAAAGAGCAATGGAGTGTAAAAGACCCATCTAATGGTGATCTTTTATGTCATTTTAACATGGCTGATTCAGATCAAGTTGAGCAAATGGCGCAGCAGGCCCACCAAACTCATGATGAGCAAGTATGGGCAAAATCCAACCGTGATAGTCGGGCTAAATTACTGCGTGATATCGCGACATTAATACGGTCGAATGTTGAAAAGTTAGCGGTATTGGAAAGTCTAGCAAATGGCAAGTTGTATAGTGAATCCTTGGAAGGTGACATCCCAACCTGTGCTGATATTTTTGATTATTACGCTGGTTGGGTCGATAAATTTTATGGTGAAACCTGCCCAGTTGAAGAGGGTTATTTAAATTACACCACCAAAGAGCCTGTTGGTGTGTGTGGCTTGATTGCTCCTTGGAATTTTCCTCTTTATCAAGCCAGTTTGAAAATTGCTCCGGCTTTAGCGATGGGCAATACCGTTATTATTAAACCGTCAGAATATACCCCACTTACGGCGATTTATTTGATGGAATTGATTGACCAAGAGTTATCGGTACCAAAAGGGGTAATCAACTTATTGTTGACTGGTGGTCAAGCGGCCAATCAACTGACCCTAAGCCACCATGTACATAAAATTTCTTTTACAGGCAGTACTGGGGTAGGTCAAAAAATCGTTCAAAACTCAGGTATATCAAATCTGAAATCAGCCACGTTGGAATTAGGCGGAAAATCACCTTGTATCTTTTTTGAAGATACCCCGAATTTAGACAGTGCCATTGATCGTGCCTTTGATGTGATGTTTTCCCATAAAGGTGAAAAATGCTCCGAGCCAACACGCTTTTTAATTCACGAAAGTATTTATGACTACGTATTGAATGCTTTGATTGAAAAAGCCAATGGCGTGAAGTGCGGTAATCCTTTTGCGGCCGATGCACAACAGGGTCCGCAATGTAATGAAATGCAATTTAATAAGATCATGAGCTATATCGAAATTGGCAAACAAGAAGCCGAGTTGGTGGCTGGTGGCTATGCGGATACAGAAGGTGATAACGCGAAAGGGTTTTATATTCGACCAACCATTTTTTCAAATGTGTCTCCATCTTGTCGTATTGCTCAAGAAGAGATTTTTGGTCCAATTCTTTGCTGTACCCCATTTGCTACGACAGAAGAAGCCGTGACTATGGCAAACGATACGGCTTTTGGTTTAGCGGCCGGTATCTATACCAGTAATGTGTCGCGCGCGCATAAAGTGGCGGAGCAAATTGATGCGGGGATGTTGTTTATTAATCGCTACGGTTGTTACGGGTTAAGCAGTCCATTTGGCGGTTTTAAACAAAGTGGCTGGGGTAAAGAAATGGCGATTCATTCTTTGTCTTCCTACACAAAAAGTAAGTCTGTTTGGGTTTACTACGGCGATCAATGATCGGTGTCTTTAGCTGTTACCTCTGTTAAAGCGGGTCAACACAACAATAAAAAGTGAGCGTTATCATGCAATATGTTCAATTAGGTCAATCTGGATTAAAAGTATCACGTTTGTGTCTCGGCACCATGAATATGGGCTCAAAGGAATGGAAGCCTTGGATTTTTGATGAAAAAGAGAGCGAACCCATTATTTGCCATGCATTAGACAATGGCGTTAATTTTATCGATCTTGCTGATTTTTATTCGCAAGGCGCAGGCGAACAAGTAGTGTGTAATGTACTTAATCGCGTGGCGCGTCGTGATGATTTGGTCATTACAACGAAAGTGGGCTATTCGATGGGAACTGATATTAATGCTTCTGGTCATTCTCGTAAGCATATATTTAATTCCATTGATGCGTCTTTGAAACGTATGGGTACCGATTATGTTGATATTTATATGTTGCATTATTTCGATACCCAAACGCCTATTGAAGAGACCATGATGGCCCTGAATGACATAGTGCGCTCAGGTAAAGCTCGTTATATTGGTGTATCAACCATGAACACCTGGCAATTAGCGAAAATTTTACAAGTGTGTGAACGTCATGGCTTGGTTAAACCAATCAATATGCAGTTACAATTGAATTGTGCATATCGTGAAGAAGAGCGAGAAATGATCCCTTACTGTGTTGATCAAGGTATAGGTGTATCTGTTTTTAGTCCTCTGGCTCGTGGTGTATTGACGAATGACCTCAATTCAACACGTAATAAGACGGATTTCTTTACGGCTGAAATGTATAACGATCAAGCTTCTATTGATATTGCTCATTCTGTTGCAAAAGTGGCGCAGTTTAGAGGATGTGCTCCAGCTCAAGTGGCACAAGCATGGGTTCTTAATAAACCCCAAGTGTCTTCTATGCTAGTGGGGGCAGACACAAAAGAGCAGTTTGATAGTGCTCTTAATGCATTAAATATGACCTTAAGTGACAGTGAAATTTATGAAATAGAACGCAATTACACGCCTTGTGATTTAATCAATGATTATACGGCAGGTAAACGCATCCCACGTAATGCAAGACCTGAACAAGAGTTTGGTAGGCTGGAAAGCGTAGGTTAACCTCTGTCTTGTTACTTTAGGCTTGATAAAAAATCCTTGCATGTTGCGAGGATTTTTTTGCCAGTCACTTCAAAGGGATTTGTTTTTATTACTTTAAAGGCATAATATTGGGAAATAATTCCTTATATGAAAAAAATATTTCACATAAGGAATTTGTTTTCAAAGAGAAACTCTGGTGTCTGAAATGTATTTCAATATACCAGCTGTAAAATGATTTTATACCCTTGAAAAAGTATTGAAATGAGCATTGAAAAAAATAAAACTCAAGCCCCTGCCGTAGATCATGCTATTGCGATTATCGATTTAATTGCGGCTTCCTCCTTTCCTTTAACCTTGTCTGAAATTTGCAAACAAACTCATATCCCTGCTGCAAGCGCCCATCGGGTCATTAATTCGTTACTGATGCATCAGATGATTTCAACAGACCCTCGTAGAAAGCGATCTTACAGTGTTGGCTCTCGTATTTTTGAGGTGGCTTCTACTGTTTTTAGTAAGCAAAGTTTGATTCCCTTTTTTTATCCTATTGCTGAAATTTTAAAAAATGAAATACACCAACCTATCTTTTTAAGTGTTCCTATTGGTAATCAAATGGTGGTGGTATCTAAAGTGGAACCTTCAGTCAGTAATGCTTTTGAAATCTATATTGGTCAAACGATCGGCATGCATTTTTCTGCATCGGGTAAATCACTTTTATCTATGCATTCAGAAGAGTTTAGGAAAAATTATTTTGCTCTGGATACGGTGGCTGATACCTTAAGTAATGATGGGAAAAAAGAGGTGTTAGAAGAAATAGATAGAGCGGCACGACTTGGGTATTCTGTCAGCAATGGCGATTTTGATGGCCGCATTAGTACATTGGCTGCGCCAGTTATGAATTTGCGTAATGAGCCTGTGGCGACGATCAGTATTGCCATTAAAAGTGCAGAATTTGATCCTCCAGAAGCGCGCCAATATTCGAAGAATTTAGTTCAGGCCGCGCGCCAGCTGTCCGCTCGTATTATCTAATTGATGTAGAGCCTGAACGATCGCGCCAACTTTTGTCTAATGAAGGCGCTACGAGTAATCGATAGCCTGTTCGTGCCTTATTGACATTGAGTGTAGCAACTTGGTGTTCTAGGGCAGACCGCTCCTCGAGAGCAAATGAGCCTAGCGTCGTTCTCTATACCTCTTTCAACCCAGTTTATATTGAGAATTTTAGCGACACTCATAAGATCTTTTTTTATATTTTTAGGGATAGTGGCTGAGCCACCATTGTTGACGCAGACTTGCTTTAGCTCGTTGGCAATGCTGAGAACATCTTTGCCCTGAGCTTCAATCGCTGGATTAAGATCAATTCCAGAGCACAGAACATGATGATTACCGGCTAAATCTTGTGCTGTGACGGATTCACAGGAATAAATACGAGGTTCATTGCCCACATTCAGAATGGAAATTTGGGAAGAGGTACCCGTTAAAGGGGCGTTAATCATGCGAAATACCGCCCAATGATGGCATGGGTCTTCCACCTCACGCATATTTCCCCAGGGTAAAGGGATACCATTTCCTCGATAAACGGCTTTTAATTTACCCGGCGCGTAGGCATCAAAGTAGTGCCAATGGGGGTAAGGGGAAACGGCTGTCATCCGACGCATGGCAACCGACTCTGAAACGCCAACGAGCTTACCTGTGTTAATTTCATAACCATTACGATCAAGCATCTGTCTAAAAGGTACTTTCGGGCACAGCAATGCACCCGCAAAAAAACTGCACTCAAAGTCCCGCCATGCATGCAGGATATCTTGTGCTTCCATATCTGACGTTTGGGTACGAATGCTTTGGTCTTGTAATGGTGATATTTCATTGCGTCCAGTGACTAAGATATTTTTCATTCCATCTTTGTCATGGAGGGCTGCATGACCAATATGTACGGCTAAATTATACTTTAAACGGTGCGGTTGAGATTTCATCCGTTGGTTAATATAAATGAGATTAGGTGGCTCGAAAAAGGAAGTGACAACACTTTGCGTATTTAATCCAATACCCTCTAAAGCGGCTGCAGGGGTCTTGTCAAACCACTTGATTTTCAATCCCATTTGTTTGGTTATAGCGAGGATTTCTTCCAAACTTAAAGGCAGCCTTTTTAGGCCTATCTCTTCCGCAGCACGTTCTAAATCTGGGAAATGGTTTTGATGATGTTCTTGGTGAGCGCGTATTAATAGGTGCGCGAATTGCCGTCCACTGGTACCTGTTTGAGACAACATTTCAGGAATGGCTATCTGTAATATTTCCTTAGAAAATAGAAAGTTAGGTTCTAAGGCCATACCGTTTATCCCCCCACGAGCACCTTTGGTTGGTGTGATGTCTCCAGCCTCAGGAATATCGTCTAAAAACCAGTCAACCTCTTTTTGAAAGACGTTAGCAATGACTTCTAAGACCTCTTCACTCGGTATGCGTTTGCCCCTTTCTATCATAGATAAATAGGAGACCGAGGGGGCCGATTCTGGGTCCACTTTGATACAACGAGCGGATAAATCTTCCATCGTTAGGCGGTTACGTTTTCTTAGGTTACGTATCTTAGTTCCTAAGAAATGCGTTTTACGTGTGAGGCTATTTTTATGTTTCATTTTTGTAAAATTTACACTGTGTAATTCTTATTGTGAAATTCTAGTGTAATTTCGCTTAGACTAAAAATCAAGCAATCAGTCATTGCTTAAACCTAAGTGATAACGATCAAACTGGCTAGGAAGGTAGATAAGATGAATATGACCCTACAAAAAAGCAGCTTCATTAATGAGGGGTTTTATAACTTCATCAATGAGGAAGTATTGCCCTTACATGCGTTGGACTCTTCAACATTCTGGAATGATTTTGAGACCTTGGTGGCTGATTTATCACCGATTAATCAAACCTTGTTACTCACAAGAGAGCGCATGCAGGAGCAAATCGACCAATGGCACATTAACCGTAAAGGTCAGCCGTTTGACGCTCTGGAATACGAAGCGTTTTTACAGGAAATTCAATACCTTGTTGAGGAAAAGGAAGACTTTTCTATTACTACAGAAAACGTAGATGAGGAAATTGCCGAATTGGCTGGCCCACAATTAGTGGTTCCTGTGAAGAATGCGCGTTTTGCCCTTAATGCGGCGAATGCTCGTTGGGGAAGTTTATATGATGCTCTTTATGGCAGCGACATCATTCCGGCAAAGGAGGGTTTAGAAAAAGGTGCTCAATATAACGAAGCTCGAGGTAAGCGAGTTATTGCAATGGCAAAGGATTTTCTTGACGACACTTTTCCACTGGAAATGGGTTCTCATCAAAATGCTTGTAGTTATGTTGTCTATTATAACCATTTATTGGCGTTTTTCTCCGATGGCAGTTCTTCTGGATTAAAAGATCCTAGCCAGCTAGTGGCTTTGAGTGGTCCGCGTAATGAACCCGAATCATTACTGCTTAAAAATAATGGTTTGCATGTAGAGTTGCAGTTTGATCCGAATGGTCAAAATGGTATTCATGATATTGCTAACATCAATGACATGATTTTAGAGTCGGCTTTAAGCACCATTATTGATTGTGAAGACTCCGTTGCCGCCGTAGATGCAGAAGATAAAATAGACGTTTATAGAAATTGGTTGGGGCTAATGCGAGGTACTTTGGAAGCCTGTATGGAAAAAGGGGGCGGTCTCTCATTAGACGTATGAATAGAGATAGACGCTATACCGGTATGGATAGACAAGATTACCTTTTACCTGGACGCTCATTGCTATTAATTCGCAATGTTGGTCACTTAATGCAAAGTGATTTAATGCAGGATGCTGCGGGCAATTTCGCCCCAGAAGGGATTGTTGATGCGGTTGTCACTTCACTCATAGCTGCATTGGATTTACAACAGGATAATCCTATTCACAATAGTCGAACCGGCAGTATTTATATAGTTAAACCAAAAATGCATGGACCTGAAGAAGTCGCATTTACTTGTCTTCTATTCAGTCGGGTTGAAGCCATGTTAGGGCTAGCAAAAAACACGATCAAAATGGGCATCATGGATGAAGAGCGCCGTACTTCATTGAATTTAAAAGAGTGCATTCGTGCGGCGAAAGATCGAGTTGTGTTTATTAATACAGGCTTTCTGGATAGAACGGGTGATGAAATTCATACCAGTATGCATGCGGGGGCGTTCTTACCAAAAAATCAAATCAAGGTGCAACCTTGGATTCAAGCTTATGAGAACCGTAATGTTGAAATTGGCCTAAATTGCGGGCTTCAAGGCAAGGCGCAAATAGGTAAAGGTATGTGGGCGATGCCGGATGAAATGGCCGCTATGATGAATGAAAAAATAGCACATCCTAAAGCGGGAGCCAACACGGCTTGGGTGCCATCACCTACAGCGGCGACCTTGCATGCGATGCATTATCACAAGGTGAACGTAGTTTCGATGCAGAACCAAATTAAACATAGAGTGCCATCAACACGAGCAGACTTATTGAAAATACCCACTATAGACTCAATGAGTTCTCTTTCTGTTGAGGCGATAGAAGCTGAAGTTGAGAATAATATTCAAGGGATTTTAGGATACGTCGTTCGTTGGGTTGAGTCTGGTGTTGGCTGCTCCAAGGTACCGGATATTAACAATATTGGTTTAATGGAAGACAGAGCGACCTTAAGAATATCCAGTCAACACGTTGCGAATTGGCTATTGCATGGAGTGTGTTCTAAAGAACAGATTGACCAGATTATGGTGCGTATGGCCGCTGTAGTGGATGAACAAAACAGCTTAACACCGGGTTACCAGGCTATGTCACCAAAGACAGATCAAAGTCCTGCATTTATCGCCGCTCAGGAGTTGATCTTCCAAGCGCTCGATCAACCGAACGGATATACAGAGCCACTGCTTCATAAGCACAGAGCTCAGGTAAAACAAGCTAAAAACCTTTAGTAATACCCTTTGTACTTTTATTAACGAATAAAAATAAATAGCGAGAATAGATATGACAACTTATCAAAATGAAATACAGCAAGCCGATTCCACTCTTGACCGAAAAGGCCCATCTTGGGGGGCCATTAACCCTGAGTATGTGGCCAGAATGGCATTACAAAACCGCTTTAAAACCGGTTTAGATATCGCCAAGTATACTGCAAAAATAATGCGTGAAGACATGGCCAACTACGATAAGGATGCGGCTAACTACACCCAATCTTTGGGGTGCTGGCATGGATTTATTGGCCAACAAAAAATGATTTCCATTAAAAAGCATTTTGGCACCACTCGCCGTCGTTATTTATATCTTTCTGGTTGGATGGTGGCGGCGATGCGCTCTGAATTTGGGCCTTTACCAGATCAATCTATGCATGAGAAAACTTCCGTTCCGGCGTTAATTGAAGAACTGTATACTTTTTTGAAACAAGCTGACAGCCGTGAATTACAGCATTTATTTAAAGATCTTGATACTGCACGGGAAGAAGGTAATGAGGTTAAAGCAAAATCTGTGCAAGAGAAAATTGATGCATTTGAAACCCATGTTGTTCCTATTATCGCGGACATTGATGCCGGGTTTGGTAATGAAGAGGCGACCTATCTTTTGGCGAAAAAAATGATCGAAGCCGGTGCTTGTTGTATTCAAATTGAAAATCAGGTATCTGATGCGAAGCAATGTGGTCATCAGGACGGTAAAGTTACTGTGCCACACGAAGACTTCTTGGCAAAAATTAATGCCGTTCGTTATGCCTTTATGGAACTGGGCGTAGAAGAAGGGGTTATTGTGGCACGGACCGATTCGTTGGGAGCAGGGCTTACTCAAAAGATCCCAGTTTCTCAAGAAGAAGGGGATTTAGCAGATCAATACAATGCGTATATTGATGGTGAAGAGGTGACTTCACTGGCGCAAATGAAATCGGGTGACATGTTAATAAAACAAGGTGAGCGTGTTATTAAACCGATTCGTCTAGCGAATGGATTGGTGAGGTTTAAGGAAAATACTGGTGCGGATAGAGCGGTATTAGATTGCATTACATCGTTACAAAATGGAGCGGACTTGCTCTGGATTGAAACAGAAAAGCCGCATATTGGTCAGATAGCGGCCTTGGTGAACCGTATTCGTGAAGCTGTGCCGAATGCAAAATTGGTTTACAACAATAGTCCATCTTTTAACTGGACATTAAACTTTCGTCAGCAGGTGTTTGATGCATGGTTGGAAGAAGGCCGTGACTTAAGCCAATACCAACGTAACGCCTTGATGTCGTCTGATTATGATCAAACCGACTTGTCGGTAGAAGCGGATAATAGAATTCGTCGCTTCCAACGAGACGCGGCACAACAAGCGGGTATTTTTCATCACCTGATTACGTTGCCAACCTATCATACAGCGGCATTATCAACGGATAATCTAGCGAAAGATTACTTTGGTGAGCAAGGGATGCTGGGTTATGTATTAGAAGTACAAAGAAAAGAAATTAGACAGGGGTTGGCCTGCGTTAAGCACCAAGATATGTCAGGCTCCAATATCGGTGATGACCATAAAGAATATTTCTCTGGGGCGAATGCGCTAAAAGCATCAGGAAAAGATAATACAATGAATCAATTTGTCGTATCGTCTTAAGGTTTTGTTCTTTCATCACTGACTCTTAGTTAGTGAAATCTAGAGTTGGTATGTTAAGCCCTAAGTTATACAGAAAAACTAATGATGTTATGTCATTAGTTTTTTTTGCTAGGTCGTCGTTTTTAAAACGATAATATCATATTGTTAGACGCTATTAATAATGGTAGCAATTTCAGATATAGCACCTGATAGTGAATTTTCCAATGTAGGATTTGACATGACTGCAGCAACAATTGCCGCTATGGCAACGCCAACGATGGCGTATTCAATTGCCGTTACTCCTTTATTATTCTGAATAAATAAAGACAGGCTTTTTCTCATAGTCTAAGCTCATAATTTTATTTGTATAAACAATTAAAGCACAAAATAAGGAATGGGTGTGTTGTTTTAATATTTGTTAACTTAATGATTTAAAATTTTTTTGTGTTAGCCGTGAAATGCTAAAGGTATATAACTCAATGAATATATTAAATATTGCTTGTAAAAATGATTACCTTAAATAGAACGGCCTATACCACTTTAAATTGTTACAGTAATATTACTAAAAATGCTAAGGTTATAGAATATTAAGACTTTATACTGTCTTTTACCCACTCAATTTTGATTTTTGAAATAGGTTATATGTACGAGCTTATTCAGTTAGCAGGCGCAATAGCGCTTTTACTTTGGGCCATAAGAATGGTTCGAACAGGGTTTGAACGGGCCTATAAAAGCCGCTTAGAAAATGCAATTCGTATGATGACTAAGCGTCGGTTGCAAGCTACCACGCTTGGCGCTATTGCGGCGGCGGCTTTTCAATCCGGAACGGCGGTTGTTCTTCTAGCAGCAGGATTTGTGGCGACAGGGGCTTTAGGATTAATTCCAGCGCTCGCCTTATCCGTTGGTGCTGAGATTGGTTCTAGTTTAATGGCGATGTTATTAAGCTTCGACTTGTCCTTATTATCACCTATCTTATTATTAGTCGGTTATATCACTTTTCAAAAATCACATAAAAGAAAGCATAAATATTGGGGGCGTATTTTAATGGGGTTAGGATTGCTATTATTGGCACTCTCCCTTGTTGCTAACACAACTTCAAACATGCGTTCTGGTGAAGGCATGGTTTTCCTTACTGATATACTTGCCCATGACCCCTTCTTAACCTTATTTTTACTGGCTATTTTTACTTGGCTAGTGCATTCAAGTTTAGCCGTCATTTTAATTATTACCCATTTGGTGCTTGATGGAGCGATTGCTTTTGATACCTCAATGATTATGGTGCTAGGCGCTAATATTGGTGGTGCATTACCGGCTCTTAGTTCAGGTTGGGGCGTTGGCGCTAAAGGTCGTCTTGTTATCATTGGTAATCTTATTATTCGATCAATGGCTGTGGTTATTGGTTTACTCATTTACCTTATTAATCAAACAGGTTGGTTACCTTTGGAGTCCATTGGACTGGCCTCCCCCATGATATTTCACGTCACTATCAATATTATTAATGGGGCTATTTTTCTTTGCATGCTGTCTTTTTGGGCGGAATTTTTGAAAAAGTACATTTCCCCGAATCGATCCCTAGACGAAGCGATTCATAAACCCATGTCTTCAGTCTATCTTTCGCAAGATGATATCAACCATCCAGTGAGAGCCATGGCGAATGTCACTAACGAAACATTGCGCATTGCAGATATTGCTTATCAAATGTTAGAAAACTCTCCAAAAACCTTTAGGAACAGCAAGCATATTAATCGAGTGAAAGAACTAGACGATGATATTGATAATATACATCGAGAAGTAACGTATTATTTGTCCGCCATAAAGAATATTAAAACCGCATCGGATGATCATGCCAAATGGCAAGATGCCTTTAACTTTGTTACTAACCTCGAGCATGTGGGCGATATTATCGATGCGAGTTTAATGGTATTGGCTCGTAAAAAGCATAAAGATAATATTCGGTTTTCAGAGCAGGGAGAGAGTGAATTAAGAGCGTTGTTTCTTGAGTTACTTGAAATTTTCCGTTTAGCTCAAGCTGTGTATGTTTCTAAAAATCCTGACTTAGCGACAGAGCTCATTGATGCGAAGCACATTTATCGTAATAAATTGGCCATGTGTCGTGAACAGCATACGGGTCGAATCCGAGATCAAATACCAGATACCTTGTCATCAATCCAAATCCACATGGATATATTACGAGATTTACAACGTATTTGTTCTTTGTTAGTGGCAACAGCGTATCCGATAATAAAACGTTATAAGCAAGAAACGAATAATATATAGTGTATGCGTATGAAACTTAAAAGTAGATGGCTTTTAATATAAAAGGCTTAAAAAGCCATCGTTAAAAGAAGGGAACGCTTTCCTTTGACGATGGCTTTTATTTATGGCCTAGAAACCGATGGCTTGCAGTTTCTTTTGAATGGCATTTGCTATCCCCAGTTGATCTAGTTGAACGCGTTTTAGCATGGCGTTATGGCTGGCGTGATCTTCGTATCGATCAGGTAGCCCAAGTTGAAGCAGGTGAGTATTGATATGGTTCGCTTGTAAGAACTCACTAACAGCCGAGCCTGCGCCTCCCATGATGGCATTCTCTTCAATAGTAACAAGTAATTTTCCTTGGCCGTATTTTAAGAGTGCGGCTTCATCTATAGGTTTAACAAATCGCATATCAAGTAGCGTGGCATCGAGATTTTCTGCGGCGTATTTTGCTGTATACGTGGGGCTACCAAAACCACAGATAACAATACCACTGTCACCTTCACGCAATACACGTGCCTTTCCAATGGTAAAGGTGGTTAATTCAGTATCAATATGTACTCCAGGGCCAATACCTCTAGGGTAACGTACTGCTGCAGGTCCCGGATATTGATAGCCGGTGTGTAATAGTTGTCGACATTCGTTTTCATCTGAAGGTGTGGCCACTATCATATTTGGAATGCAGCGTAAGTAACTTAGATCATACACGCCCGCGTGTGTCGGACCGTCTTCCCCAACTAATCCAGCCCTGTCGATGGCAAATAAAACATCCAAATTTTGCAAAGCAACATCGTGTATGAGTTGATCATAAGCCCTTTGTAAGAAAGTAGAATAAATCGCAACAACAGGTTTTAAACCGTCGCAGGCCATGCCAGCGGCTAGAGTAACAGCATGCTGTTCTGCTATGGCGACATCAAAATAGCGGTCTTTAAATCGTCCCGCGAATTCAATGAGATCAGAACCTTCTTTCATGGCTGGAGTAATAGCGATTAACTTATCGTCCGCTTCTGCTGTATCACAAATCCAACGACCAAAAATATTACTGTATTTTGGTTTGTTGTCTTTTTTGACAATGTCTGTAATGGGTTCTGGCTCAATTTTATTGATGGCATGATAACCGATTGGGTCGCCTTCAGCGGGTTCGAAACCTTTTCCTTTTTTGGTGATTACGTGTAAAAACTGAGGTCCACTACGGTCTTTTAAGTTCTCAATCGTAGTGAGTAAAAGTTCAATATCGTGACCATCAATAGGACCAATGTAGTTAAAACCAAGCTCTTCAAATAAAGTGCCGGGGGCGACCATGCCTTTCATGTGTTCTTCTGCTTTACGAGCAAGTTCCAGCGCCGAAGGTAAGCCTTTTAAGACTTTGCGGCCACTTTCTCTAACTGAATCATAGGTTTTGCTCGCCCAAATTCGCGCGAAGTAATTAGAAAGAGCACCAACAGGCCTTGAAATCGACATGTCATTATCGTTTAAAATAACCAACATATCGGCTTTCACATCACCAGCGTGATTTAATGCTTCAAATGCCATCCCTGCAGACATGGCGCCATCGCCTATAATAGCAACGGCTTTACGTCCAGTATCGAGCTGTTTTGCCGCCAGTGCCATCCCTAAAGCGGCTCCAATTGAGGTGCTTGAATGACCAACACCAAAAGTATCGTAAGGGCTTTCTTCTCTTTTTGGAAAGCCTGATATTCCATGCTCTTGTCTGACGTTGAGGAGCTCTTCGCGGCGTCCCGTTAATATTTTATGAGGGTATGTTTGATGACCTACATCCCAAACCAAACGGTCTTCAGGTGTATTGAATAAATAGTGCAATACAACAGTTAGTTCTGCAACGCCAAGTCCAGCACCAAAATGACCGCCTGTTTGCCCAACGCTGTATAAAAGAAACGCCCTTAATTCATTTACTAGTGTAGGTAATTGCTCTTTTGCGAGTTGTCGTAAATCACTTGGCTCATTGATATCGTCAAGTAAAGGTGTAGTAGGTCGTTCCGTTGGAATGGTTTCGAACATTGTCACGAATGAATCATCATCTAGTTTAAAAATAAGCTCGTTAGTATATCAGTGGTTGCGGTGAATAATATAGTTAGCAAGCTCAACTAATGATTTTCCTTTTTCTGCAAAAGGACGTATTTGTTCGCTTGCTTGCTGATGCAGGTCGATAACCAGTTGCTTTGATGCCTCTAAACCTAATAGTTTAGGGTAGGTCGGTTTGTTGGCATCTTCATCTGAAAACTGATTTTTGCCTAATGTTTGAGTATCACTGGTGATGTCTAAAATATCATCTTGAACTTGAAATGCTAACCCTATTGCGTGGGCATAGCCATCCAATGCGTCTAAGGCTTTTGGGTCCTGACATTGGGCACTAATTGCTCCCATTTTAATGGCGGCTTTAATCAAGGCCCCCGTTTTATGTTGATGCATTAATTCCAATGTTTGTCTGTCAATGGTTTGGTTAACGGAAGTTAGATCAATCATTTGACCTGTTACCATCCCGTGTCGACCAGAAGCCTTTGCTAAGGTCTGTACTAGTTGGATCTGTGTAGCGGCTGATTCTAATGAGGCATCACTAAGCATTTCAAATGCGAAGGTCTGTAATGCATCTCCGGCTAAGATAGCAGTCGCTTCATCAAACTTTATATGGCAAGTGGGTTGACCACGGCGTAGGTCATCATCATCCATAGCAGGCAAATCATCGTGTACAAGAGAGTAGGCATGAATTGCTTCAACGGCAGCGGCACTGGCATCAGTTAGTGGTGTGATAGGACCAAATAGTTGAGCGCTGGCATACACTAACATAGGGCGTACTCTTTTCCCTCCGTTGAAAAGGCTATAAAGCATAGCCGTATGTAATGAGTTGGCGGCTTGATATGTTGATAGAGACGTTTTCAAGTAAGAATCAACACGTTCACTGGAAAGGGTTCTAAGTTGTTGAAGGTTCACTGATTGGTTTCCGGGTCAAAAGTTTGTAAATGTTCACCATCTTGATTTTCTAATAAAATCTGTACCTTCTGTTCTGCTTGGGTTAAAACAGACTGGCAATCATTACTTAGTTTGATACCTTTTTCGAAGGCTTTAAGTGCATCTTCAAGTGATAACTGATTGGATTCTAGTTGTTTTACCAAAGAATCCAGTTCGGATAACTTATCTTCAAAGTGTTTTACGTTGGCTTTGCGTGTCATGGTCGTCTCTTTTAAAAAAAACTATACGTTTGTAACAGAAAAATACATATTCTTCGAGTAAGATCTACTGTACCGTAAAAAAAACTCTATCAAAATATGACCAAAGCCCCGCTTTAGTTTAAAATTCAATGTAGTTCGGCATTCGGAAGCTTTTATTAGGAGTATGTTGTGGATATCGCAACGCTATTAGGTTTAATTGGTGCATTTGCTATCGTTATGATGGCTATTTTGCTTGGCGGTTCGGCTGGAATGTTCTTAGATCCAGCTTCAGTCCTTATCGTTTTGGTCGGTTCTACTTTTGTTGTATTAATGCAATATCCTTTGAGCCAATTTCTTGGCGCTGGGAAAGTTGTCGCAAAAGCATTTATGTTTAAAAGTGTACCTGTTGATGCTTTGATTGATGAAATTTATGACCTAGCCGATGAAGCTCGTAAAGGCGGTTTACTTTCTTTAGAAGGAAAAGAGGTTAGTCATCCTTTTTTATCGAAAGGCATTCAAATGCTGGTAGATGGACATGATGCTAATGTCGTTAAAACTCAGCTCTCCAAAGACATGAAAATGTCGTTTACTCGTCATGATGAAGGCGCGAAAATATTCAAATCTTTAGGTGATACTGGTCCTGCTATGGGGATGATAGGTACCTTGGTTGGTTTGGTGCAAATGCTTGCAAATATGGATGACCCTAAATCGATTGGTCCAGCTATGGCGGTCGCTCTTTTAACGACGTTATATGGCGCTATGTTGGCGAATATGGTGTGTTTGCCTTTACAAGCGAAATTGGAAAACCGCGGAAATGAAGAATTAAAGGCTCAATCATTAATTCTTGACGCTTTGCTTGCTATCCAAGCGGGTCAAAATCCGCGAGTAATTGATGGTATGTTGAAAACGTATATTCCAGAGAAAAAACGACTGGAAAGAGAGTGATCGTTCGATTAATGAATATTTCAATAGAAACGTTTTAGTGGAAGTTAATGGATGAGTGACGAAGAAGAAGCGGATTGCCCCGAATGTATTGAGGGATTGCCAGCGTATATGGGTACATTTGCAGACTTAATGTCTCTGCTTATGTGCTTTTTCGTATTGCTTTTGTCGTTTGCAGAAATGGATGTTTTGAAATTTAAACAGTTAGCCGGTTCTATGCGAGCGGCGTTTGGTGTACAAAAGCAAATTGAGGCAGAGTCCATCCCTATGGGAACGTCGATTATTGCTCAAGAATTTAGTCCTGGTCGGCCGGAGCCGACACCGATAAATGAAGTTCGCCAAAAAGCGGATGATACTCCTGATAATACGTTAGAAGTTCAATGTAAACCTGAAAGCGCTACTTTAAATGAGCAAGAAGGCGTCGGGGCGGAGGGAGAAAGTACCTTAGTAGAGAAGTCCCAAGCGGATTTAAAACGCGAAGAAGAGGTAAAGCAGACAGAAGCGGATGCTCAACAAGTTGCGTCTGTATTGAGAGAGGAAATCTCGAAAGGCACGGTTGAAGTGGAGACTCAAGAGCGTACGATAACCATTCGTTTGAAAGAGAAAGGTTCTTTTAGGTCTGGTTCTGCTGAATTGAATTATGACTTCATTCCAGTTATTGATATGGTTCGAGATGTTTTAATTGGCGTTAAAGGTACCATTGCGGTCGAAGGTCATACGGATAATATTCCAATAGACAGTCGTCGTTTTAGCTCAAATTGGCAGCTGTCATCTGCTAGGGCTATTTCAGTTGCTGAAGAATTATTTTCATCCGGTTTATTAGTTGAAAGCCGCTTTGCCGTAACTGGATATGCGGATGCAAGGCCGCTAGTACCAAATGACTCTCCTCAAAATAGGGCAACGAATCGCCGTGTAGAAATCATAATCAAGCAGAATGATTTGGCTAAAGCGAATGTTGCAAATAAAGTATTTGGTCTTGATTCCGTTTCTCCACCAGGGAATGTGGACGATGACGAGGTTTTTGTTCCGCCTCCAGTCTTTGAGTTATCACCAAATGAAGTCTTTTAAGGCACGTTAATTAATCGTCTTCTGATATGCTCAGTAGGCATGATTTTTATGAATGGTAATAAGGTATGGCCTTATTCTTAAGAAGCGAAAGGTAGAATAAATGCGAGTTGCTATTATTGGTGCTTCAGGGCGCATGGGAAGAACGTTAATTACAGCGGTATCTGAATCCGAAAATTGCACATTAGGTGCGGCTATTGAAAAAGAGGGGAGTAGTTTAATCGGTGCGGATGCTGGAGAAATGGCTGGAATTGGTAAGTTAGGTGTTACGATTGTAGACTCGCTTGCGGCTTGTATTGGTGATTTTGACGTGCTGATAGATTTTACTATGCCTCAACTTACATTAAAAAATGCTGAACTTTGTGCAGCGCATCAAAAAACCATGGTTGTGGGCACAACAGGGCTTACAGATGATGAAAAAGCCGTGTTATATGGTTTTGCAAAACAAACACCTATTATGTTTTCTGCCAATATGAGTGTAGGCGTTAACTTAACCCTAAAATTGCTAGCTACGGCCGCTTCTATTTTAGGCGATGATTATGATGTTGAAGTAATAGAAGCACATCATAGACACAAAGTTGATTCTCCTTCTGGTACCGCTCTTGCTATGGGTGAAGTACTTGCTAAAGCACTCAATAGAGATTTAAAAGAGTGTGCCGTATACGGTCGTGAAGGTCAGACAGGTGCACGTACACGTAAAGAGATCGGTTTTGAAACCATCCGAGCTGGTGATGTTGTTGGTGAACACAGTGTTTGGTTTGCGACAGAAGGTGAGCGAATTGAAATTGCGCATAAAGCCAGTAGTCGTATGACTTTTGCTAAAGGGGCGTTAAGAGCCGCCTATTGGCTTGCGGATAAAGAGGCTGGTCTATATGACATGCAAGATGTGCTAGGCCTTAAATAAAAAAACGCTTGCATTGTTGTTAGTAAAAAGGGCTATCACACTCTTATTATTTAGGAGGTGATGGCCCTTTTTGTATTGTTGCTATGGTTATTGTTTAACGGTCCGTTTATTTAAAGGTACGCTGACGTACTTTTTCTAAACGTTTCAAAATATTATCTAGTCTGTCTGGTTTAACCATAAATTCTTGAAAGCCTTTCATGCCTTCTTTTGCCATATTCGGATGGGTATCTCTATCATAAAATTGAGCGGTACCATCGGCTTTTCCTAGTACTTCGACACCTTTGTTTAAGAAGTAATTGTCTACTGCAGAAGCCTCTTTATGGGTTGGTATTTGCAATAGTGCTTTATTTACTAGGGTTTGATTATCAGGTCTGGCCATAAATTTTAAAAATTTACGAGCATCTTTTTTATTCGCTGCTTTTGCAGGAATGTGAATGGTGTCAGTCGGTGCATCTTCCGCAATAGGAACGTTTGGATCTATGACAGGGAATTGAAAGAATCCCATTTTGCCATCCAATTCTTTTGGAAAGTTAGGAGCAATATAATTACCTATTAAATACATAGCTGCACTGCCGTTGTATAAGAAAGGCTGAGCTTCTTGCCAAGAATAAGAGGAGTGATTTTCAAGGAAGTAGCCAGGGTCAACCAACTCTCTCCAATGTTTGAAGACATTTTTTACTCTCTCATCGGTATAAGAAGCACGTCCTTCCATTAAGTCCATATGAAACTCAAGACCGTTTAGACGAAGGTTGATGTAGTCAAACCATGCGGCTGCAGGCCATAAATATTTTGTTCCAATAGCGATCGGAGCAATATCGTTTTTCTTTAATGTAGCGCTGGCATCTAATAGCTCTTGCCATGTTGTCGGTTCAGCTAAACCAAACTTATCAAAGAGGTCTTTGCGATAGTAAACACCCACTTGATAATAGGTATAAGGGATACCCCATTGTTTATCATTAATGGTCATCGAAGAGGTGGTGGAGGGCATAGATTCTTTAAGGTTTAAGTCACTCCATATATCGCTAACATCATCGAAAAGGTTGCGATCAACAAAGGTTTTCATCCTATTACCCGCATACCAAAATACAACATCTGGTGGTGATGTAGATAACCAGTTACGAATAGCGGTTTTATATCCTTCTTTATCATAGAGGTTATATTTGACATCAATCTCTGGGTTTTCTGATTTGAATTTAGAGATGATTTGTTCAAAAGCGGCTTTTGGTGCTGGATCTGCCTGATCTGAGTTGATTACTAGAGTGTCTGCATGCACTGTTGCTATCGATGTAGCCAGCAAAAGTGGCGCAAGTAAGGATTGGATTTTTTTCATTGATTGTATCCTCTTTTTGTTTTTATTTAATGGAACATGGATTGTTGTATTTAAAGACGAATTTTTATTAAATTGTCTCTATTTTAGAATTCGGATATTCGATGTTATGGAAAAAGAGCAAAGAGCGTTGAATGTTTTTGTTCCAATAATCCCAACTGTGTTCTCCAGGAAGTCGATCAAATTGATGGGGAATATTTAGACGCGTTAATTCAGAGCTGAACTTAATATTGTCATCAAATAATAGGTCATCTTCGCCGCAGTCGAGCCTTAGTGGTGGCAGTTGCGATGCATTTTTCTGTATCCAATATAAAATGTCGGCGTCTTCTTCTTTCTCGCATGTGTATTCCGTTAATGGGGTATCAGTAAACAGAGGCAATTGTGACAGATGGGTAATTGAGGAGTGTCCAGCAATACCGCATATATTTGTCGCATATTTTGCCCCTAAACGTAATGCACCATAGCCTCCCATTGACAATCCCGTTAAATAAACTCGACTGTTTGGGCTTGCGCCAGTAACGGTATTAATGACACCATTAAGCACATCTTCCATGATCCACTTCTCGTAATTACCATGAGAACGAGTGGGTAAGTAAGCTGAACCATCTTGAAAACCACCATCAGATGGCATTACTAAAATGAATTCACCTAGGTTATGGCTTTGTTTTAACTTCTCGTAGACCTGATGAACACCCCCAAGATGCATCCATACCCAATGGTTACCATATACTCCATGTAAAAGAATGATGATAGGAACATCACTGTCTTTTGAGTCAACGTTATAAATAGAGACATCTTGACGTCGTTTAAGATGAGAGGAATGAATGGTGATGATTTGAGTATTGCGGGCCGTATAACATGAGTTTGAGACCTCTAACCGTTTGATTGTCATATCACGATTCCATCTTTGTATTTAGTGTTCTAAGACGTGTATTAATCAAAGAGCACCACACCTTTAGCAATGCTTCCATTTAGTAAATCATCAAAGGCTTGTGTGACCGTCTCTAATGAATAGGTTTTACTAACAAGCTCATCGAGCTTGAGAGAGCCATTCTTATAAAGTGAAAGAATTCTCGGGAAATCTCTATCTGGGCTACACATACCGTATAAAGGATTGATATAGGTTTTATCCCACTCAAATAGTTCACAGTCAAAATCGATACGCTGTTCAATGCCACTAACCTGTATCGCGACACCGGCATTACGAATGAGGGCTAATGGAGCTGATCCGAGAGCCGGAATAGCGGTACACTCAAAGGCGTAGTCACTGCCTCGGCCATCTGTTAATGCCTTTACTTGTAGAGCGACATGTTTAAAATCAAGGTCTGATTTTTGCGCAATAATTCCGTGCGTGGCACCAAAATCAATTGCTTGCTGTAGTCGTTCTTCATTAATATCAATCGCAATGATTTGCGCGGCCCCTGATAATTTTGCCGCCTGGATTACGTTGAGTCCAACACCTCCGCAACCAATAACACATGCGGAGCTGCCTGCTTGAAGGTGAGCTGCATTCACAACAGAGCCCCACCCTGTCATGACACCGCAACCTATAATAGCAGCGGTCGCAAAGGGGATATCTTTCTCTATTTTGACAACGGCAGCCTCTTTAACTACTGTTAATTCGCTCATAGTGCCAAGATGAAATGATCTTTCTAATGGATTGTTTTTGAATTGGCATGCTTCAGCATGAGCGTGCCCCATAAGCCCACAACCACATACAGGTGAGTTCTGTTCGCATATATGCTGGTTGCCCTCTCTGCATTGAAAGCAGTTTCCGCAAGGGATAGCCCAGTTTAAAATTACATGGTCACCGACAGATACCTTGCTAACTTTATCTCCTATTGCGGTAACGATACCGGCGCCTTCGTGGCCGATGATGAAGTCTTTATTCCAATTTTGAATAGAGTCCCAATCCGTATGACAAATGCCACAAGCTTTAATTTGTATTTGTACTTCGTCAGTTAAAGGAAGGCCAACTTCAACTGTTGAAATTTTGAAATCCCCTTTCCCATCTGAGACGATTGCTTGTGCGCTAGTCATAAACGCTCCTTAATTAATCATGGATGACAAAGTCATTTGTTAAGTTGATTAAAGCATGTAAAGAATAGGGGGTTCTGCCAAATTGTTGTCTGGTAATAACATGAATTTGTGGTTTTTATGGTTTTCTAAGGGATGTGTTAAAAGTATGAGATTATGATATTTTGTAAATTCATTTATCCTAAAGGGCAATAATAATGATAAAAACACAAACTTACTGTGAGCCTTTTTGCATCCAAGAGGGGTTTCAGTTTGAAGTCCACAGCATTTCCTACAAAGCTCGTGAAAGCTATTCTTGCTTTATGCACTTTCATGAAGTTCATGAGTTTATTATTTTTGATGAGATAGACGGCTCTTACTTCTATTCTCAAGGGGAATCTCAATTAAAAGACAATGATATTGTCTTTACGCCAGCCTTAGAAACTCATGACTTTGAACTCAGTAATAAGAAAAAATCTTGGACTATTATTCAGTTTTTACCTGAGTTTTTAGCCGAAAACAACCTTATGAAAGAAGCGTCATTTTTACAGTTTGGGATTCATTTACGGCTTAATAAGGAACAATTGGCAAATGTTCAGACGCAGGTAAAATGGTTGAAAGATAGCTATAGCATTGATCCTCACAGTGTTATGAGTCTAACTTTATTGAAATTGTTGATTCTCTGGGTTGTAGAGCATGCCAAGCCGGTCAGTCATCTCCATGCTCAGCCGATCACAACAAGTAAAGGTTATGAGAGATTAGCGCCAGTAATCGATTTGTTTCGGCATAATACCTATGTTGAACTGTCTTTAGTGGAAGCGGCGGAGCTTTGCCATATATCAACGTCTTATTTTTCCCGTTTATTTAAGAGTATTTTTCGTTTTAATTTTTCTGAGTATACCGTGCGGCATAAGCTCTATAGTGCTGCCAGAATGTTAACTCAAACGAATAAATCGATAACTGAAATTAGTTATGAATTAGAGTTTTCAAATCCATCTCACTTTATCTCTTTATTTAAAAAGCAATTTAATATTACCCCCAAGCAATATCGAAATGAATTACTTGGACGTTCTGTAAGAGAAAGTTGATAGTGCAAATATATGATATTTTTGACAAGATGTTCAGTGTTTATCTCTCGTGATTACTCGTATTCTAATAATATGTTGATGACTTTTAGAGGAGTTGAGAATGGACTATTTTGATCAAGTTCTGAATGTGTCAGAAGAATCTATTAATTATTATCGTAAAAATGGGCATGTGCGTATTGATAATGTCTGTGAAGCGAGTGAAATTGAATTCAGTCGCCATGCGATTAACTCTGCCGTCCAAGATAGAAAAAGCCAACTTGCATTGAAACCATTGGAGGAAAGAGACACGTATGGCAAGGCGTTTTTGCAGATAATGAATTTATGGCCTGATTACCCTGATGTGGCGAAGTTTGTTATGGCAAAACGCTTTGCTAGTGTCGCGGCCAAGTTATTGGGGGTGAGTAAGGTTCGTATTTATCACGATCAAGCATTGTATAAAGAGCCTTATGGAGGATTGACTCCTTGGCATCAAGATCAATATTACTGGCCCCTAGAGACGGATCAAATTCTCACTATGTGGATGCCATTAATTGATGTAACGGAAACTATGGGGACGCTTAACTTTGCTAGTGGAACCGGTAATGTTGGTTATTTAGGCGATATTCCGATTTCAGATGAATCAGAAAAAATGCTCAGTGACATGTGCCAAAAACAAGGCTTTGAGATAGTAAATCATGGTGGTATGAACGCGGGAGATGCTACTTTTCACTCTGGCTGGTGCTTGCATGGGGCAAAAGAGAATCAATCAAACGTGATGCGGGAAGCCATGACCGTTATCTGGTATGCAGATGAAACCAAAATAATCACAGACCCAGATCCACAAGAACGTTGGAACAAGGGGCGTAGAGATGATATGACTCGTTGGTTGCCGGATAGACAACCAGGGCAAATGGCAGACGGAAAATTAAATCCTTTAATTGATCCTTTTAGCTGATTGCTAGCTCAAAGATATTCATCGGTTAATAGACGTTGTTTACACATTATCTAAAGGGTGTTTTTGGAGCTTTCTTTGGAGTGTTCTTCGGTGCATTCCTAAAGCCCTTGCCGTCGCTGAAATGTTACCATCATTTTCTGACATCACTCTTTGGATATGCTCCCACTCGACTCTGTCTACAGATAAGGGTTTTTCGGCGATTTCTACCGTCGCCACTTTGCTTCCTGTTAAGGCGGCAAAAATATCATCTCCAGAGGCGGGTTTACAAAGGTAATCTTGAGCCCCTCTTTTTATCGCCTCAACTGTACTAGGGATACTGGCGTAACCAGTGAGTACAACTACTTTTAAATTCGGTTGCACGGCAAGAATTTGCTCTAATATGGTTAATCCTGATTCTTTTTCTAATTTTAGATCAAGAGTAGCAAAATCCTGCTCTGTTTCTTGTAGCCGTTTAATGGCCTCTTTGCCATTTGTTGCGGTAGTGACACTTAATCCTCTTCTTTCCATCGCCCTTTTTAGGGTGGAAATTAACACAGCATCGTCGTCAATAATTAATAATTTTTGTGTCATATTTATATCGGTATTCTAAATAACGGGCAGAGTAATTTCGGTAATGGTGCCACCTTCTTCAACAGGATACAACGCAACGGTACCGCCACGACGAGAAACTGAGGCATTTGATAAAAAGAAGCCTATCCCCATACCGTCCTTTGTACTGGTTAATTGTTGTCCTAGTCTTTCAAGAACATCATTAGAAATTCCTGGGCCATTGTCTTGTATTGTTAATGTTACAGTACTTTTGGACCACCGGACGGATAATTTAATGTCTATTGGGTTTGCATCTGCCGCATTGTTTAATAAGTTAAGTAAGGCTTGGTTAAGTGTGGTGTCTACTTGAATTTTAGGAGATTGAGCATCCATAATATCAACAGAAAGCTCTATTTCTGGACGCAGTATCCGCCATTTTTCGATGATTTCTTCGATGTACTCTTTGGCTTCGATGTTTTCGTTATGGAGATCGGCCGTGATCGTGGCCTCTTCACTTAATTTTCGGAGAATTCTTGAGCATAACTCTATTTGGTTTTTTAATTGATAGGCGTCTTCGGAAACTTGGCTATTTTCTTCTGCATCCGCTATTAACTCTTCCACAATCAGCTTCATACTATTTAATGGGGTTCCAAGTTCATGAGCTGTGCCTGCCGCATGAGTCGCAATGGCTAATACTTGTTCATCCTGGAGTAGTTGCTCTCTATTACGTGAAAGCCAAGTCTGTTGACGTCGCATATGATTAACAATGTGGTTTAGAAAAGTAGAGATAAATAATGCGCTGAGGGCAAAGTTAAACCACATACCCCATTCTGAAAGAGTGATATTCATGTGGCTCTCATCAAATTCCGGTAATGGTTGAGAAAAATTCAATAAGACACTAAAAGCCAAAGTACAGATTATAGACAAGGAGAGTACGTATTTTAACGGTAGCACCACAGCCGCAATGCTAACAGGGACAAGAAAATAAAAGATGAAGGGGTTAGTGGCGCCACCGCTAAAGTAAAACATGAGGGAAAGTTCTACCACATCAAGTAATAACTGCAAAAAATAGGATGTATTACCAGGTAATTCTGGGTTACGTAACTGAATCCAGAGTACCCCATTGATCAATGCGTAAATAGCTATAACAGCGCTCATTACCGCTACGTTTGTATAGTCGTCGAAAAATAAAAATAGGAATAGAATCGCCGCGGCTTGCCCCACAATTGTGATAGCTCGAAGCTGTAACAATATTCTCCAATTGTGCCTAGGTTCGAGAGCCGGATTAAGCATGATTCACTCCTTATTTTAATTAACTAATTTGTATTATAGACGTTAGTCTACAGGAGTGGATTTTTATTCTAAGAATTATATATAAGAAGTGGAGGACGTAGAATGTATCAGTTTATTGAGTAGATTAGTTGAAAAAAACCACTAGTAAAACCTATGTTTACTAGTGGTTGATAAGCTATCGTAATCGCTATGAACAAGGTTACTAGATAAGCTCCCCGCGCGCAGGATAATCGTTTGCCACAACGAAGTTGATTGCACCTAACACTTCTTTGAAATGAGGGCGAGCAAATGGCATCGTGCTGATGTTGCTCCAGTATAAAGTGCCATCTGCTCTTAATAAAAACAAACCTGGTTCAGTAAATTCAGCTGGTTCTTCAATACCAATACTTGTTAATCCACGTCCTGCTGAGCGATGTAACCCCCAAGCTTGTGATTGTTCAGGTGTTAACCCATAGCCTAATGTTAAATTTGGAAGTTTCCATTCATCCATCGCTGTTTGAGCGCGTTCTTGGTTATCACTGCTCAGTGCAAGCACAGAAACGCCCGCTTCAGCAAATTCTGCACTCATTCTATTGAGTTCCGCAAGATAGGTTTTGCATAAAGGACAATGTAATCCTCTATACACCACAATCATGGTGAAGTTAGTAGGGTTTTGTTCTGCTAAAGACCAAGGGCCGCTCAAGGTTTCAATGTTCAATTCCGGTGTTTTAGTGCGAGTTTTTAAAACGGTCATGTGTGTGCTCCAAATAGTTAATTATTGTGGTATGGCTTCATAGATGGCTATCATAACCTCTTTATTTGATTTTTCTGCATCATTTAGTGTTTTATTAGTAGCAGATCGTGTAATTATTCCAATATTATTTAGCTTTATTAGGATTTTATGGATCGCCTTTCTGCAGTACTTAATCGGTTTCGACCAAAAATAAAACGGGTTCAACATGTTGACTTTTTAGAGCTCGATACTTCTATCTCCCTAGACCCACAAAATGCTTATTTAGTTCAACTATGTTCCGCGCACGTCAGAGTAGAGAATGTTAAAGTGTTAACCCCTTTAGGTGCATCAGAAAATTCTGCTGAACACGCTGTTGATGAAGAGTATTTTTCTGAAGGGAGTTTGTTGTGGATTGCATCCGGAGAGACCTTGACCTTAAAAGGGCAGAATGTATCTTTGGTGTTATGTGAGTATGAATTTGGTCATGTTGATCTAAACCCCTTTTTAGATACGGGTTCTCGTATATTGGCATTAAGAGGGGAAGATGATATTTCTAGTTCTTTGATGCCTATCTTCTCGGTTTTAATAACAGAGCTCGATCATAAACGATGTGGTTATCAGGTGGTATCGGAGCGTTTGGCTGAAGCCATGCTAGTACAATTTCTACGTTTGCTTATGCAGCAAAAGCGATTGGATTTCGGTGTACTTTCCGCATTATCGGATAACAAATTAGCTAGGGCGTTGGTTGCGATTCATGATCGTCCTGATAAACACTGGTCAGTAGATTTGCTTTCATTAACTGCAGGCATGTCTAGAAGTGCATTTAATCGTCTATTTAGAGAAAAGGTCGGACATACTCCCATGGAGTATTTAACATTATGGCGTATGAGGCTGGCTTGTCAGGAATTACAAAGAGGAGCGAAAACAGCTGATTTAAGTATACAGCTGGGCTATCAAAGCGAAACGGCTTTTCGTCGAGCTTTTAGAAAAGTTGTAGGGCAATCTCCTGGAGAGATTCAAAGAGGTGCTCTAGCAAGCTGGACAATGCCTATCATTCGAAATAAGCATGATAAATTTCCAATCTAATGAATTTAAAGTAAAAAAAATCAAATTATTACTTGGAACTTCGCTATACAATCGATATAATGCCCTCCGTTTTAGGGCCTGTAGCTCAGTTGGTTAGAGCATCCGACTCATAATCGGCAGGTCGAGTGTTCAAGTCACTCCAGGCCCACCATATTTAAAGGCGTAGCAGGTTAATACTTGCTACGCCTTTTTGTTCTCTAGATAGTCCTCGAACTTTATGTACCTCAATATCATCCTTTTTATCCAGTATTCTTAAGAAATACTCACGTGTGGACACTTTAATTTAGTTTGTCTTAATTCGAGTTTGAATTCAGACCTATTAATATACCTTCATATTAATAGGAAAAGGATAGGATGATTTCACATAAAAATTGCACACAAGCTAATATAAGTGTTAAAAAAAGCATCGAGACCAATGCTGTGTTCCATTTTTGCAGGAGTTGGCTTGTTGTTTCCTTGTTTTTCTGATTCATTTATAAACAAATGAACAGATTCTCTGATAATATCAAGGTGTTGACTGTGCATGGTTGCGTTTTCTAACGCTTACTTAAGTAAAAAAGCGTTTGACTTTTTTTCGTGATTTTTTGCTCGCATTCATCGTCATTTGACAATTTAAGCAGAAATGCCGCTATAAATGATTGATTATATGGGATAATGCTGTGATTAATGTGCTTTTAAATGTTTGTTTTTTTGTACTCGTTTTTTTAAAATATATCTGATGATTTTAAGGATTAATGTTCTATGTTTTCGTCGATAAAACGTCTCTTGGGTCTATTAGACCTTGCCTTGGGTTATATTGTTTCTGCAGGAATGCACATTGTATTATATGTGTTTTCGCTTTGCCTATTTGGCTTAAGTTTGGCTGGTTATGTCTTGGGCTCATTTGAAGGTAAGCTTAGTTATACTGAAATCGATCGTTTAGAACTTTTAGCCTTTGCTGCGTTTCTCATTGTCTCTTTGCGCTTCTTTATGCGAGGTAAATTGGCTGGGCTTTCTTTTTGGAAGCGCTTTAAGCGTTATATCTTTGTGTCAGCTTTATCAGTGACTTTCTGTTTTGCGGCCTATGCAGTGCATTTGATTATACTGATTTTAGAGCAGGGTGAGCTTGATATTGGTAAAATAGGTATGAGTGATCTCGATACTAATCGCGATTTATTGTATTTTGCCTGCAGTATGTTTTACACGTTTATGATTTACTCCTTTACTCCATTACCTAAACTTGGCTGGCTTACTGAAAAGCCTGAACCAGTTGAGCAATCGGAACTTGAAAAAGCGATTGGTACGGTCCCGAGTAAAAGCACTAATAATGAGCCTCAACAGAACCTAGATAATCCACAGCCATTAAAAAAAGAAAAACTTACATGGAAAGAAAGAAAAAGAATTGCTAAAGAAGAAAAAAACGCCAAGCCAGTAACTGCTCTTGAGTTGGCTCTTGGGGAAAGTACTGAAGAAGTCGATAAGGATATTGATAAACACACAGAACAACCGTCTTCAGATAAGTTATCGGAACAAGATATTGAATCTTTGCATGTACAAGACACTGAAAGTACTTCATCAGAGCTTGAAGAAAAACTTGAACAAGAAATTGAGCCGATTTCAGAAAGTGAAATTGAAAACGTTTTCGGCCAAGATGATGCTCTTAAAAATCATCAGGAAGATGAGCAAGAGCCAAAAAAAGAAATTGAAGTAGACCTGCAATATGAGGTCAATGACAGTAAGCAACTAGAACGAGATGATCCTTCTGATAAAAAAGTGGTAGAAAAAAGTGTGGAAAAGCTTCAGACAGAATTAAAGACCCCTCCTATAGAAGAAAGTAAGCAGGCCCCAACGCTGGCTGATTTTCTTGCGGACAGTACAGAAAATCCTAGTACTGATTCTTCAAACACTAATAATAAACAGTAAAAGGGTATTAAAATGAAAATAACTACTCGTATTTTTTGGGTTTAATGTCCTTTTTAATGTCTTTTGTTGTGAGTAATGCTGTCCTAGCTCGAAGTGACTTTTCTCGTAACGATATTCCTGTGTCAAAAGGCGCTGCTTTTTTAGTCAGTTCTTGTCGAGAAGTTGTGGACATTTATGATCAGAATGGAGAAGAAACGTTATTAGCGCCTTTACGCACATCATTAGCAGAAAGTGTCCGTGCTGGCTATTGTCTTGGTGTTGTTGTTCAATATCAATCCGCTGATAATGCTTGCTTGTATTCAAAGCGTAATACGCTTGAGATGGCTGAGGCTATAGCTCATTCAAACTTAACAGAAGCTCAGCTCGAAGAAATTGGAGTCCCAATTATTTTAGAAAGAGCCTATTGTGGGCTTTAGGTTTTATTCAATGAATAGGATTGACCTGCGGACTCTATCTTAGGTTATTCATACTGTGTTATTTTCAAAGCCTGTGTTGGTTATTTTCTATTCTAAGAAAAGCTTACATGGGCTTATTTTATTTACCTGCATGAAATGCCATGTGTCGTCGAATTACTTCTCAATTTAAGACTCTATTAGAAATGATGTTCATGTCTGGTGGATGAGAGGTCCTCTATATTTCAATTTCTTTGTATGTCAATAGTATTTTGATGTTTTATGCAGGATATGACACCAACATATCATTATTACTTACATGTATAGTAATTAATGAGAGTGGCATTTTATTGATTATCTGTAGAAGTTGAGTTGATGCGATTTCAGCTATTGATATGCGTATCCACTAAAAAAGGATAGCGTCAATATAAAGTAATCAAATTAATAATACTTCATTATTTAGTTTCTTTTTTTATTGAGCTATATTTGGATATGCATTAGTTTAAACTATGATAGTTTGATTCCTTTAATTCAATTTATAGTTAAGATGAACAAATGCTCTATTAATAACCATGATTATGAATACAGTTTTTAATGTTTATGCTGATATTTATTTTTCGATTTGAAAAATAAATATTATTCTCGAGTATTTTTTGAATATTTTTTTCGTTTTTTGGAGTATTAATGAATATTAAGACACGGTTTTTATTCGCTTTAGTGGCAAGTGTTTTGTTGCCAGTGGTCATTATCTCTTCTTTAGTTATTGTCAATGTTCGAGATAACGCTCTTGAGGCATTTGAAAATAATAGCCAAGCTGAAATTGCTCACATTGACAGTGCTTTTTCTATGTATTTGAATGGTCTCGCGGAAGATGCTCAATACCTAGCTCAAAGCTCCGTTATAAAGCAGCTCGATACAAGCGTTATGACATACATGGATAAAAAGGCGGCAACCATGACGCCTGATAAAAATAGTAAAGTTGAGCAAGCCGCTTACCAAATGATGAAAGAGTTTGGTGAAGCCCGTCCAGATTTAGCGTATGTCTATTTAGGTATGGACCATGGGGGCTACTTACAATGGCCGATAGGCAAGAATGGAGAAAATTACGACCCACGTATTCGCCCTTGGTATAAGGACAGTATTAATTCCACGACACCAGTACGTGTTCCTGTTTATGCGGATTTGCAAACAAATACCCCTTTACAGGATTTCTTGGTTCGTTTTGAAGGGAAAAACGGAGCATTTGGAACCATCGGTGTCGATGTTACGTTGGGCAAGCTCACTGATATGGTGAAGAATGTAAAATTTGGCGAAGCGGGTTATGTCATGCTGATAGAAGATACTGGCAAAGTATTGGCAGACCCTTCTAACCCTACTAATAATTTTAAAGCCCTTAGTGATGTTAGTGATGCGCATAAACGGTTATCCGATCACGACTCAGGTCTATTGAAGATTAAATTAAATGGCGAATCTTGGATTGCGAATAAGTATGAATCTCCTGCATTAGGTTGGCATTTTATTGGTCTTGTTGCTGAAGATGAAGTGTATGCTCAAGCGGATAGCTTAACTGGATATATTGTTCTTATTGCGATTATTATGGTGATTATATTTGTCATTATTGGTTTTGTTATTGTGAATATCGTTACCAAGCCAATGACGATAATAACCAATGGATTGCAAGAAATTGCCTCCGGTGAAGGTGACTTAACCCGTCGTTTAGATATTAATAGCCAAGATGAATCTGGGTTAATGGCGGGTGCATTTAATCAGTTTGTAGGATCAATTAATGTGCTGGTAGGGCGAATTAAAAATAACAGTAGCGATGTAAGAAAAAGTTCGGATCATTCAAGAAGTTTGTCTTCACAGATGCATGGGGTGGTTACTCAACAAGTGAACGCAATAGATCAAGTATCCACCGCATTTAATGAGATGGTTGCGACAGCGAACGAAGTAGCGTCTAACTGTACTCAGGCAGCGGCGGCGGCGGATAGTAGCCAGCAACAGGTGGAGCAAGGTCATCAATTAATTCAAAAAACGGTGGGCTCTGTTACTTCATTAGAGCAGGTTTTGAATGAGTCAAACGACGCCATGGCCGTATTGTCTGAAGAATCTAAAAATATTGCCGTTATTCTTGGTTCTATTCGTGGGATTGCTGAACAAACAAACTTACTTGCTTTGAATGCGGCCATTGAGGCGGCTCGAGCAGGTGAGCAAGGCCGTGGTTTTGCCGTCGTAGCGGATGAGGTTCGAACTCTAGCGGGAAGAACGGCTGTTTCAACAGAAGAAGTGGATAAATTGCTTAACAGGCTACGGGAACAAACGGAGCAGGTTGCTGAAAAATTATACAGCAGTATGTCACATGCAACGGAGACGGTTGAATCAACGCAGCAAACCAGCACCATTTTTGAGTCCATTATGGCCTCTGTGTTAACCATTAGAGACATGACGACTCAAATAGCGGCTTCAGCAGAAGAGCAGCACCTAGTAGGTGAAGAGATTAATCGTAATGTGGTGGATATTCATGATGGTGCCAGCACTTCTAAGGATCTTTCTGAAGAAGTAGAGCGTGAAGCAAATAATTTGAGCGAGTTATCTAAAAATCTAGAAGAATTGGTTTCTCGTTTTAAATCAAGTTAGTTAACTGGAGCAGAGAGAAGGTAATTATTGCCTATTTGAAAGGTTTGTTGAAACGCTTGTGATAAACTGATAGCAGGCCGTTTGTAGAAAATCCAAAACGTCTCTTATTTGGGGTACTGTTAAGTGCAACCGATCAAGAGGCGTTTTTTTATGATCTAGTATGTTTAAAAAATAAAGATGAAGATGAAAAACGAATTCGTGAGTATTGGTTTAACTAACCCTAAAAGCACTTCAAATGTCGGTTCCGTAATGCGTGCGGCTGGCTGTTATGATGTGGACCAAGTTTTATATACGGGTCGCCGATATGATAGAGCCGCAAAATTAACAACCGATACGAAAAAGGCGAGAGTTTCTATTCCCTTAATCAATATTCAGTTATTAGGGGTTGATACATTGGTTGATGCGGTAGATGAGGACACAAAAATTGTGTGTGTGGACTTAATTCAAGGAGCAACGCCTCTACCAGCGTTTGAGCATCCTGAAAAAGCGCTATATATTTTCGGTCCTGAAGACAATACGATTGGGCAGGAAGTGGTTGATAGAGCTGATTTTGTGGTATTTGTACCGACGACTGGGTGCATGAACTTAGCGGCATCGGTTAATGTACTTTTGTACGATCGATTGGCTAAATCATCCAGAGCGAACGCAGGTGATGAACTGATTCGTAAAAGCAAAGACATTAATAATAATGTGAAAGTAAAAAAACGCGCTTAACTATGGAAGGTCCTAGGTATTTATAGCGCGTTTTTCTGTGTGTTGTGTATCTGGGTCTTATACTTATAATGTGAAATAACGGCTAGAGTGGCTTAGGTAAGGCTTTCAGATAAGCCGCGATAGCGTTTCTATCCGCTTCAGGTAATTTTCCAAGGTTTTCAATTACTTCTGTCATCTCTCCACCTGCAGAGTCGAATTCGGGAGTGAAGCCGGAGCTTAGGTATTCGGCAATGTCTGCTTTTGACCATTCTGATATACCAGAGTCATGAGGGGTGATATTAGGTATTCTACCCTTACCGCTGGGATTTTCGGCTCCCATTAGCCAGTATTGAGATTCCAAGCCTCCAAATGTACTTCTTGGAGTGTGGCATTCTCCACAATGACCTGGTCCTTCAACTAGGTATTGACCACGGAGTATTTCGTCACTTGATTCATCAAATGAGACCATGTACTGATCATTGAGGTAGAGTTGTTTCCAAATTCCTAATCCTCGTCTTATGGTAAATGGAAAGGCCAATTCATGCTCGGCACTTTGCTGATTCACGGCAGGTAGGGTGTCCAAATATGCTTTTAAATCAACAAGGTCCTGTAGTGTCATTTTGGCATAAGATGTGTAAGGAAAGGCAGGATAGTAATGTTCATTCTCAGGGGATACCCCATGTTTCATTGCATTGGCGAACTCCGCTTTACTCCAAGCGCCAATTCCAGTTTTTTTATCAGGCGAAATATTTGGTGCGATAAAGGTTCCAAATTCGGTTTTAAAGCGTTTCCCCCCGCTAATTTAACGCTATCAGAGTCGTTTTCTGTCGGTTTAGATGCGTGGCATGACAAGCAACCGCCAATATTAAAAAGCTGCTCACCTCTTTGAGTATTGCCAGTGAGCTGTGATACTTGTTTATCTGAAATAGGAGCATTTGGGTCCGTGATGATCCAAAAAGCTGTGATTCCTGTAATCACAGCGGCGGCGCCAATATTAAGCCAAGTAGACATGGTAAATACCTATAAATAGTATGGCAGTAGAAAAAGCTCATGAAGTGGGTGAGGCGGTAGAGCTTCACCCTTTAGTGACGGCTAATAAGCTAAAAATTAGTCTTTTATTCTAAAGCCTTGATGACAGCTACCACAGGTACCGCCGATATCTTTCATTCCTGATCTAAGGTTGTTTAGTCCCTTGTCAGCAATGCTGGCTAGATTTTGTGCGCTCTTAGCAAAGTTGTTGTGCTTTTCAGTGAAGCCATCCGTATCTGTCCAGATTTCCATTTTGGCTCTTGTATCATCGACATCCGCATTGCTAGAGCCTTCTGGCCACATGGATTGATAGTTTATTTTTGAAAGTAATTCTAGGTTTTGTGCCGCATTACGTGCGATATCCGCATCGTATTCTGTTTTTCCTTTTGCCATATTACCTACAATACCAACATTGAATGCAATCATGCTCATGTAGGATTGACGTATTTCGATGGCTTTATCTACATCGGCCGCATTTACAGAACCTGCACCAATTAAAAGTGACGAAAGCATAATAGGTAAAGCGATTAAAGTCTTTTTCATAATAAACTCCATGTGATGTCAAAGGTAAAAAATCAACATAGCAGATATTACATTAAGGGTTAAGACCCAACTTACTTTAAATAACACGATGAGAGAATTTGTTTAATAATAGTAGACCAAAAAAGGAATAGAAAATATAAAATCAATTAAATGATATTCATTATCAACTAAAAAGGAGAGGCTATTTTTAAGTGATCTTTAATATAAGGGAGTTAGAAAGCGAACATTCTCGACACCTTACCTCCGTAACAGATAGAACTGTACAAGATTTAAAGGTGTCGAAAATATCGGCAGAGCCGTTCTATATTAGTCGTTTTTACCTAACGCAACTAATACTTGGCGTTTACTTTCACCACTGTATGGGCGACGACCGTGCATTGCCATATGGTTATCCACTAAAGCCATGTCAGCCGTTTGCCAATCAACATCAAATGTAAATTCAGAGGATAGGTTGTTGATTAGCTCAAGGTCAGACGCTTCGATCAAGCTATCATCGCCATAAGTAATAGCACTTGCTGGATTTTCTCTTACTCCTTTCCAGCCCATATAAGCGGCAATCAGTTGGTTGTAAAAAACTTTAATGCCGTTATCTAATTCAACTACGGCAGGTAGGACTGGTGTCGTTGCTTTTAAGCTACCGTCTTCTTGCCATTTCCATGAATAACCTAGTTGACGTAGTTTTTCTTCTGCATCCGCAACGTCTGCGCATCCTAAAGTACTTTTCCAACTACGACCTTGACCAGAATTTTCATCATTCTCCCCTGGCATAGTAGTGGTGTATTTTAAGCCTCTTGTTTCCATTGCATCCGCCAATGCTGGAGCCACTTCCTGCATCTTTTTAAATAGACGGTCAGAACGACATACTGGCGTTGCCCCCCTTTTTCTGCTGGAGATAAGCAGAAAAAGAAGAGTTTGTCTGGAGAAATAGGGGTTTGTGCCATTTCGTGATGTAAGAAAATCTCTACATCTTTAGGTGCTTCATTTGCGGTAAACACTCTCTCTGTGAAGTTGATTCTAACCGCGTTAGATAAGGACTCTTTATAAGTAAATCCTTCATAACCAAATGCAGCAGAGAACTTGTCAAAATCTTCCGCACTGTGAAGAGGGAAGCCTCTAAATAAAACAACACCAGATTGAGCTAGCTCTTGTTTCAATTGTTCTAAGTTAGCATTAACCCATTCACAAGCAAGATCGATGGACTCGATTTTGTCGTTATTAGCCACGATCTTTGGAAAATCCAAACCATCATATTGATGTTGTGTTTCTACTTGAGCGAAGTGGATAGTTGAAGACATACCTTACTCCTTAATCGTAAATAGGATAGAAAGTGTTGAAGGCCTCTTCACAGAAATGCCCTGGATCGTTAAAGCGACGGTTGCTATTTAATGCGGAAATAGCATTCATTTCTTCTTCACTTAATTCAAAGTCAAACAACGATAGGTTTTCTATCATACGTTCTGGCTTACTTGTTTTTGGAATAATAGAAGTGCCACGCTGTACACCCCAACGTAAAACGACTTGAGCCGGAGTACGACCCACTCGTTCTGCTGCGGCTTTAACCGCTGCTTGCTCTAATACGGATTCTTGAGCACCCGCCATATCCAGTTCAAGATAAGACAACGCACCAAGTGGAGAGAAAGCCGTTACTTCTAAGTTGTAATGTTTTGCTAAACGAATTAAGCGCTCTTGTGTCAGATAAGGGTGTGATTCAATCTGCAATACAGAAGGTTTGATTTTTGAATAGTTCATCAAGTCATGCAGTAAACCAGAGGTATAGTTACAGATACCAATTTTTTTGGTTAGTCCTTTTTCTACAGTGGCTTCCATACCCGCCCATGTTTCACTTAATGGAACCGGCGCTAATTTTACTTCTGGATTTTCTGCTTCTGGGTCAAAGAACCACGCCGCAGGGTAGCGAGTTTCAAAAGGAACAAACTCTTGAGCAATAGGGAAGTGGATTAGAAATAGGTCAACGTAATCTAGCTGTAATTCGTTTAAGGAATATTCTAATGCTGGAACCACATTTTCTTGGTTGTGATAAGTGTTCCATAATTTCGTGGTGACCCAAAGTTCTTCACGAGTACAAAGGCCGTCTTCAATTGCGCGCCTAATGCCTTCCCCTGTCTCTTTTTCATTACCGTAGTCACTGGCGCTGTCAATATGACGGTAGCCAGTTTTAATGGCTTGATAAACGGTTTCAGCACAAACATCGTTTGGTACTTTCCAAAGTCCGAAACCAACGGCAGGAATATTAGATGGCATTTTATGTTCCTTCTGGAAATGAATTTCACATGAATTGATTAGGTCTTATATAAGACTTATGTAGTGATATGGATAATGAATGCTTATAGAGGCGTTGTCAATGGATTCTATTACTGTTTTTGAATCTGACTCTATGAGAGAATCCATCCCCCCTACGGATTTGTGTAGGCCGTATTTTTTGCGACTGACTTTTACTTTAAGGTGATATGGATGATCTCAAGCCCTCGTTCTGGTGTGTTTCTTGCTCTTTCTGCTTACTTATTGTGGGGACTCACTCCGGTCTATTTTAAATGGGTTGCGAATGAGAACCCGTTGGACATTGTTGCTAATAGAGTCTTATGGTCGGTCATTTTATTAACCGTTATCATTACTTTGATGAGGAAATGGTCAAAGGTTAAGGACGTTTTTTCTAATAGAACGGTATTGCTAACATTATTGGGAACCACCTTTTTAATAGGAATAAATTGGTCGGTTTTTATTTATGCGGTTAGTGTTAATCGTATGTTAGACGCTAGTTTAGGCTATTATATTAACCCTTTGATGACCGTCGCTTTAGGGATTGTTTTTCTAAATGAGCGGCCTCGGTTGCTGCAATATATTGCAATGGCTTCTGCATTAATTGGCGTTTGTATACAAATTTTTGTGCTTGGTTATTTGCCATGGATTTCTATCGTACTGGCCTTATCTTTTAGTATCTACGGGTATTTGCATAAGAAAACACCAACGGACAGCTTTACGTCATTATTTTTAGAAACCTCAATGCTCTTGCCTTTCGCTCTTTTGTTAATGGGATATTTACTTCAAGGTAGTATGGCGGATGGTGCGGTGAGTGATGGCAGTGGACCGCTCAACAGGGAAGGATCTGTGTGGCTCTTGTTGATGTTATCAGGCCCAATTACAACCTTGCCGCTGTTGCTCTTCTCTGCCGCGGCAAAACGAGTGTCATTAAGTACATTAGGCTTTTTACAATATGTCTCTCCTAGTATGTTATTTGGATTGGCTATTTTTGTTTATGGTGAGCCTTTTCATTTTGAAACAGGACTGACTTTTGCTTTTATATGGATGGGATTAGTGCTTTTTTCTATTGATTCATTTAGAAAGAAATAACCTTGCTGAGTTATGCTTGGATAACCATGAGATAGAAAGTGGTGCAGATGCTTTCTATCTTCTTTTAATGTGTTGCCATTACCTTGAGCGCAACGGCCGCGGCCGCGGTACGGTTTTCTACTCCTAATTTAGGGAATATTTGCTCCAGATGCTTATTCACGGTTCGAGGGCTCATTTCTAGAATAAGAGCTATATCTCTGTTGCTTTTACCGTTTGCAATCCAATTAAGTACCTCAGATTCTCTTTCTGTCAATTCAAGTTGCTCTTTTAGAAGGCTGGCGCCTGTTGGTTTAAGACCATCTTCTAACCTAAGTAAAAGGTCACCATTAGTTTGGCGGCTCACCCAGGTTACTTTTAATGGGTACTCTATATTTAATAGACTTAATTGATGTCCCGCACCTGGTGAGTGTGCTAGCCACTGTTGAACCTGTGGGGAAAATTCAGTTTGTTGCCAAATTTTTGATGCTTTTGCTTTTGCAAACAGAGCGTATGTTTGTGGAGTTGCCCATTGGATGTGGCCGTTTTCTGAAACCGTAATGAGATGTTGTCCTGTACTGTCGAGAGCCGATTGGGCGCTGTTCGTCAGTCTAGCATTGGTTAAATGTACTTTCATTCTTGCTAAAAGTTCATTCGGGGTAATAGGCTTAGTGAGATAATCTACCCCTCCAGATTCGAGTCCTTTCACAATACTGTCGGTGTCTGTTAAGCCTGTCATGAAGATGACTGGAATGGAGGCTAGATCGGAATCATTTTTGAGCGCTTGGCAGGTTTCAAAGCCATCCATATTGGGCATAATGGCGTCTAATAGAATGATATCTGGTCTAATTCTTTTGGCAATAGTAAGGGCTTGTTTGCCTTCTAAAGCGACGAGTACATCCATATTTACCTCTTCAAGAGTATCGTTTATTAAGCTGAGTGCATCAGCGGAATCATCAACAACTAATACAATGTCACGCCGCGTAATAGGGTTCATTTGGTTTTTGTTTCCTCTGTTTGGTCGGGCTGAATATGTTGCTCAATGAAGTTAACTAATGCCTCAAACTGGAAGCTTTCATCAAACAAGTGAATTTGTTTTAGTGTTGATGAATGTAGCAATGCATTTGATTCAATCGTATTCAGTGCATTTTTTACCCCTCTCCTATAACCCATCTCTGCATAGGCTTTTAATTCAAGAATGAGCGGGTCATCAGGAATGAAGTAATTGCAGTCTTCGCTTTCCCGATTAACAATATTCTCTCTAGGACCGCTGTTACCTTTGGACAAACGTTGAGCCTTTGCTTGTAAAGGTGTGGGTTGTGCTAAATGAGAAAGATCATTAGTGTGGGATTTACCTTCCTGATACACCCAGTCTATTTCAAGATATTCTGATACTTTCTCTAATAATTTAGTATTACTGATCGGCTTTACTAGATAGTCATCATAACTTTTTTGATTCTGTTTTAAGGGATGATTTTCTTGAGCGTCTGCTGATAGCATAATAATGGGCTTTGCAATCTTCTGCTGACGCAATATATCGGCTAACTCAAGGCCTGACATGCCTGGCATGGAGATATCTAAAAGAAATAAGTCTGGCTGAGTATCTGCCGCAATGGATAAGCAAGCATCGGCGCTGTGAGCTTCTAGTACTGTAAAACCTAATGGGACAAAGACGTCGGCCAATAAGCCTCTTAGAATAGGATCATCATCAACAATGCAAAGAGTGCGTTGATAGCCTTCATAAGCGACAATGCGCTTTTGCTTATTAGTGGGTATGGTTTCAACGGCTACCCAAGGCAACATGAGATTCACCTTAAATTGACTGCCTGCGTTTGGTTGGCTATTTACATTTAGGTCTCCTCCCATGATTTCCGTGAGTAATTTCACTATAGTGAGACCTAACCCCGTACCAGGTAGGTTTGCTGTGTTGGTGTCTCTGACCCGTTCAAATGGATCGAATATTCTATCTAAAAGGTGTTGGTGTATACCTGGACCTGTGTCTTCAATACTGAATTCAGCCACTTGATTTCGATAGCTGACATTAAAGTGTACTTGGCCCTCTTTTGTGTATTTAACCGCATTAGACAGAAGGTTAATCAGAATTTGGCGTAACCGTTTTTCATCGATAATAACAAACTGAGGCAGAGGTGAGAGAACCTGATAATGGAATTGTATGCCTTTGCTCGTTGCTTGAATGGAAAACATATTAGCCAATTGTTCAATGAGCTCTGGTAAATTAACCTGATTTCGATAGAGCTCAAGCCGACCGGCTTCTATTTTTGATATATCTAATAACCCTTCAATTAAATCCGTTAAATACTCTCCGCTACGCTGAATAGTGGCTAGTCCATGTTGATGTTGTTTTGGTGTTTCTGTTTTTTGAGAAAGTAATTGGGCATAGCCAATAATGGATTGCAGCGGTGTACGTAGTTCGTGGCTTATTCCTGTTAAATAACGACTTTTTGCCGCGTTAGCGCTTTCCGCTGTTTCTTTGGCTCTCTGCAGTTCTTTATCCGTTTTCTCATGGGCTTCAATTTCTTTCATGAGCTTGCGCGTTTGTCTATTGGATTCTTTCTGCGCGACTACTCGGCTCTCGTGAGCTAATAAAAACAGCCAAGATAAGACACCAGAAACAATTAACAAGGTGAAAAACAGGGTCCACATGGTTTCTTGTAGTAGTATTTCTTCAGAGGGAGAAGCCGGTTTCATATGATGATAAATCAAAGACATTAGTGCGGCGTTAATCAAGTTCACAGTGGATAATAAACTTAAAAAGCGTCCCAGCCGGGAATTGATTAATTTGACCACTTTATGGGGAAGAAACAGGTGCATAAAGTGAATAGCTTGCTCAGATACTCTGGCTTGGGGCTTACAATGATCAAGACAGCGAACATCTAAAGAGCAGCAAAGTGAGCAAATAGGTTGCATGTACGCGGAGCAAAAACTCATATCCTCTTGCTCAAATTGATTTTCACAGACTCCGCAAGTGACAATTTTGTATTGACTGCCTTTGCTTTCAATTTCTATAAAAGGAAGCAGCTCAGGGGACTGGCGAGCAAGGTAATATTTACCTTTTGTTAACCATGCGATCAAAGGGACACAAATAAAGCAGGCGATAAGACTGACGAAATGGCAAAGGCTTTTAGCCACTTCTCCAAAGACGCCCAGATAGCAAATCAAACCTAAGCTGGTAGCGATTAGCATAGAGCCAGTACCAACCGGATTGATATCGTATAAATGAGCGCGTTTAAACTCAACGTAAGATGGGCTTAGCTTTAATGGTTTGTTAATTAATAAGTCGGCTGATAACGAGGCTAACCAACTGATAGCTCCAATAGCAAAGACCCCAAGAACCGCTTCTAGGGCTTGATATATCCCTAACTCCATCAGCAGCAAGGCTATGGTGACATTAAAAATGAGCCAAACAACTCGTCCTGGGTGGCTATGGGTTAAGCGTGAAAAGAAGTTTGACCAAGCGATGGAACCCGCATAAGCATTGGTGACATTAATCTTCATTTGAGAAATGAAAACCATGGTCGCCGCCATAATTAATGAAAGTTGAGGTGAATTAGTGAGGAATTGAAAGACCCTTTGATACATATGTGTTGGATCAGACGCCTGTGCCATAGTCATACCTTGTTGTATGGCTAGATAGGCTAAGAATGACCCTAATAGCATTTTTATAGCGCCCACTATGACCCAACCTGGACCCGCTAGAATAAGCCAAAACCACCATCTTCTTTTGTTCTCTTGGGTTTTTACAGGCATAAATCGTAGGTAGTCGACCTGTTCTCCTATTTGAGCAACTAATGCAAATAAGACCGATGCGGCCGCACCAAAAAGGAGTACATCAAAATGCTGGCTGTTCTCTAGGCCTGTAATGGAGTAGTTACTCCAATCTTCTATCTTGTCGTATTCAAAATACAAAACCACAAACAAAGCTGAGCATTGTAAAATCAACCATAAGCTCTGGGTACCAATTTGAAACCGACTAATGGCTTTAATGCCATGGGTTACAATCGGTATCACAAATATGGCGCATAACAGATAGCCTAGGGCTAAGGGAATTCCGAATAGGACGTGCAAGGCTGATGCAAGAATAGCGGCTTCAATGGCAAAAAAATGAAAGTAAAGGTCGCATAGATTAATGAGGTAATGGTCGACCCTAAATAGCCAAACCCTGCTCCACGAGTTAATAAATCAATGTCTAACCCATGTTTGGCGGAATAGTAAGCAATGGGGAAGCCTGTGATAAAGAAAACCAGTAATACCGTAAGAATCGCGGCGGTGGCATTGATGAAACCGTAGCTAAGAGTAACCGCAGCGGCGAGACCTTCTAATGCCAAGAAGGCGGTTGCACCAAGAGCGGTTTTGGCTACTCTGTCTATGCTCATTTTTCGACCGCTTTGAGCTGTATAGCGTAATGAATAATCCTCTAGTGTTTGGTCGGCTACCCATCGATTGTAATAGCGCCTAACTTTGAAAATTTTTTGTGAAGCAGCCATGTGTTTCCATTTTATTTTGATCATTTAAAAAGGCTAGCAAGAAACAAATTGGGGCATTTTGTATTGGTGCGCACCATTAAAAAGCAAAAAAATAAAGTGATTTTAAGGTGAATGGCTTTTTTTACTTTTTTAGAGTCTCGCCTGTACTCGAGCATATAATGTGCCATCTCCAGAGGAAGAAAGTGAACGCCGGTTTTTGTGATGTGAAAAAAGAGGGGGAGGGTAGATATAAAAGAGACAACATGAGTGTTTAGCTAAATGGCAGCGGTCTTCCAAAAGCTAAGCCATTTAGCTAAAAGCGTGAGGGGCTATTTTAACGAGGGTTGCTGAGTGACAGAGACAACAACATGATGGTGTTTATTGTCAGGTAACCGTTTAAATAGTTGAGAAATGACTATCATCAGAGCAAAAGAAAAAATCACTCTAAACACTAAAATACTGGTTAAATCGGCGCCAATTAAAAACATGAGAATAGTGTCTTCTATCAAACTATGACACAAGCAAAGTAATGATAGGCTAAGGAAAATATCTTTCTTTTTAATGACGCCTTTCTTGGCTTCATTAATGAGTAGACCCCCTCCAAATGCCAACCCTAATGTCATACCGACTAACGTAAAGCTGGTGGCGTCTTTATGAATTCCTGTTATTTTTAAGAATGGGCTGAGTAGGGATTTTAGTAAAGCTTCGACTCCGATAAGCTTAAGTATTTTGAGTCCGGTTACCAAGCCCGCAATCATTACGAAAATATAGAATAATGATTCTAACTGTTGCATTATCCAGCCAACTAAACTGTCATCTGTTTCAGAGGGAGTCCAGATTAACTGGTTAGAACTTTGTAACATGCCCGTTTTTGTATAGAGAAGGTGTAATATCCAGCCAATTAAAAAGCCAGCCCCGATTCTTAGGGTTACGGCGTAAAGGACTTTTACACCGGCCTTGCGAGCAATGGCGCATTCTGTCGGCATGTTGTGTGCCATTAACATCATAGAGGCTAATACGGTGGTCTGAGCCACAGTAATTGGTTCATTTTCAAAGAACTGGAAGAATAGCACCATGCCAGTGTAATTAGAGGTCAGCATGGTCGCCGCCCAAATGATAGACGCTTCTTTTGGTAATCCGACAAAAGACATGAAGGGTTCTAACGCCCAAGCGACATAAGGTACGATACCCAGTTCCACCAAGATTTTTACAATGATGATGGCGGGAATCATTATTTTAAAGAGAGTGATCGTTATGGTGAAAATTTCACGAATTAACTGGGTAACTTCATTTTTTAAGGAATGCATCCTTTGTCCTATAAATATAATTAATGATGGCGCTAGTGTAAAACACCCTATGTTTTTAATGAATATCCACATTGAATTTTCAAGGGCGCCATTTTGGTGCTTCTAAACTGTTTAAGCAATAACCGCGATAGCTTTAATCTGCGCCCAAACCATTTGTCCCGCTTGTAGAGCCAAATTTTCGCAGGAGCGTTGTGTTATTTTTGCAAGTATTTGTGTGTTTTCCACTTTTAAGGTAATGAGAATCATATGGTCAGCATCTTCCTGTATAGAAAGTATCTCTGCTGGAAGTATATTAGTAATGCTGGTGTCTATGGATTTAGATAAGGTAATGCTCACGTCTTTTGCAAAAATTTGCACTCTAAGAACCTCACCGATAAGAGCGTTAGTATGCTTTACCCAGAGCGGTGTGTTTACGTTATTCATGGAAAAAGAAACCGCTTGCAGTGCGTCTGAAGGTGATTTCTGCTGGACATAAGTTTGTAAAATAACGCCTACATCCTGTTGTAAGCAGGAAGGTAAATGGGGTTGGGTTAGAACTTGATTGATTTCCCCATGAGTGTGAACGCTCCCTTTATTGATGATAACTAAATAATCGGCTAATCGAGAGAGCTCTGATGCGGAGTGGCTCACATAGATAATAGGAATCGAAAGTTCTTCTTTTAATTTTTCTAAATAGGATAAGATTTCCTGTTTACGATCATAATCAAGAGCAGATAAAGGCTCGTCCATCAACAATAAGCTGGGGTTAATCATTAGTGCTCTAGCGATGGCTACCCTTTGTCGCTCCCCGCCAGATAATTGACTTGGCCATTTATGAAGTAATGCATCCATATTTAATAGTCGGTGAATCGTGTCTGTATTGAGTGTCTGAGCTTGATTGTTGGATGGCCAGGCTCGTTTTTTTGCAAATTCCAGATTGCCTTTAATGGTTAAATGGGGAAATAGACTGGCTTCTTGGAAAACGTAGCCAATAGGACGTTTATAAACAGGAAGAGTGGATTCTTGTTCTTGCCAAAAGTGATGATTAAAGTAAATCGTGCCATTTTTTATGGGCTGTAAACCACTAATGACCCTAAGTAGAGTGGTTTTACCAGAACCAGACTCTCCGAAAACACCAATCACTCCCTTAGTTGGCAAACTTAGATCTATTGAAAAGCGGTGTTCTGCCAGTGTTAAATCGAACTGAATAATAAACGCAGGCTTTATAGTACTAGTGGTCACTTATTTAGGCTCCATATTTAAACGCCATACTTTTAGGGCGACTGTATAGAATAAGCAAAACGACAAAAGAGAAGAGCATCATGATAGCCGATAACGAGTGCGCTTGAGTGTAATCGAGCGCTTCGACATGATCGTATATTTGCAAAGAAATAACGCGTGTTTCTTGCGGAATGTTACCGCCTATCATGAGTACAATACCGAACTCGCCAACAGTATGGGCAAATCCTAATACGGCTGCGGTGAGTATGCCGGGTTTGGCTAAAGGGAGGGCAACATAAAAAAACTCTCCCATGGTGATGCTCTAAGAGTCGCCGCCACTTCCAAAGGCCTATGGCCAATGGACTCGAAGGCATTTTGAATGGGTTGAACAACAAAAGGCAGAGAATAAATCAAGGATGCCACCACTAAGCCTTCGAATGTAAAGGGGAGTAAGTTCAGTCCTAATGCTTGCATCCCTTGTCCAATAGCGCCATTTGGACCCAAAAGTAACAACAGATAAAAGCCAATTACTGTAGGGGGTAAAATCAGAGGTAAGGCGACTAAGGCACTGATCGGGCCTTTGAATATCGATGTGGTTCTAGCTAGCCACCAAGCTAGAGGGATACTTATCAATAGCAAAAGTAACGTTACTATGCTGGCCAAGCGTAGAGTTAGTAAAATAGTAGACCAATCCGTTGCTGTTAGAATCATATGTAAATGCCATTAGGAAGATGAGTGTAGACTAGCCGTATAACCATAGCTTTCGATGAGTTTTTGTATCTTTGGGGATGATAAAAAATCTAAAAAATCGCTTATTGCAGGGTTACCTTCCCCCTTTTTTAGAACCACTAAATCTTGTTTGATAGGGTCATAAAGGTGGTGTGGGACGATCCAAAATGAGCCCTCTTTAATTTCATGATCAATTTGAATTTGAGATAATGCAACAAACCCGATTTCCGCATTGCCGCTACGAACAAATTGGTATGTTTGACCAATGTTTTCGCCTTGAACCCAAAGAGGGTAGGTGCTTTTCGTTAACTTTAGCTTGGCTAATACCTGAGTCGCGGCTAGCCCATAAGGTGCAAGTTTGGGATTGGCTAGGGCGATCCTATGGAAGTGTCTGCTATAAAGGACAGCGCCTTGATTATCAATCAAAGTATTATCATTAGACCATAATGCGAGCTTACCTTCGGCATAAGTGGATTGACTATTTAACATGGCATTTCCCTCTTTAATTAAACGCTGGGGAATGGCTTGGTCGGCAGAGAGAAGTAAATCAAATGGAGCGCCATTTTTTATTTGAGCGTACAGTTTACCTGATGACGCAAATGAGACCTGAAGCCTGTGAGGCGTGTCTTCTTCAAAAGCGGTCACAATGGCCTTCATGGTAGGGGTAAAGTTGGTAGCGACAGCAATGAGTGCCGTTTCAGCAAAGGCTTGGAGGGGCAACAGAAACAATAACAAGGTTGCATACTTTTTAGGGTGAATCTTCATTGCTCAGTGCCTCTAGATCGCAAAAAATGGCTTCATTCTCAATTGTAATGGCGACGGTTTCTAAGGATTGAAACTGACATGGACCAGTAATGCATTCCCCTGTTTTTGGTAAAAAGAGCGCACCATGCTCTGAGCACTGTATGAAGGTTCCAGATTCATCAAAAAAATCCTCTTGATGGGATGCTAATTTGACGTCTCTATGAGGACACTTATTTATATAGGCATAAAAATCTGTCCCTTGCTTTATTACCATGATGCTAATGGGCCCCATAGTCGGGTGAGGCACGTTAATGCCTTTTGTTTGTAGGGTATTTAGCTCATCGATGGAGCAGAGAGAGTATTTTTTCATCAGCTGTTTTCGTGTGTTTTTTGAAGAAGTTCAAGGGGTAATCTAACATAAATACCCGCCTTCTCTGAAACTCTATTGAGATTAAATAGCGATTTATAATCTTCGATTACTGTAAATAAAATGTTTAGTCTGTAAGAGAGATTGCCAAGTTTTGTTGTCATCATTATACTCGCAGCCATGACAGAGCAAAAAACAACTTCAAAAAGTCGACCTTCGACGAAAAGCACAGGCAATAAAGCAAAATCGACCTCTAGAAAGTCGACCCCATCGAAAGTAAAGACGAAAAAAAAGCCGTCTACCTCAAAAAGAAACAAGAAAAACACCTCTTTTTCTGCGTTCTGTAAACGCATGCTATTCCGTTTTACTAAAGTATGTTTTCTTGCTGGATTACTCCTATCTATTCCTTTTGCTATATGGGTTTGGTGGCTTGACCATGAGGTGGTGAAAACTTTTTCGGGCCAAAAATGGCACGTTCCATCTGAAGTATACAGTGCTCCTATTGTTTTGAAATCGGGCGACCCTTGGAACAAGCAAGATTTAGAAGCTTTATTAACGGAAGCCGGTTATCGATTTGGTCGTAATAGTCAGGAAGTCGGTTGGGCGGCTCGCAGTAAAACAAAAATCAGCGCTCACTTGAGGTCTTATAAAGATCATACGGGGTTTCACAAAAGTGCGCGTCGTATCTTCTCTTTTAATCATGGCTTGTTGTCTATTCAAACCGTCAGTGGTGACTCGATAACGAAAGCGGTATTAGAGCCACAATTGATTGGTCATCTTTATGGTGGTAATACGGAAGGTCGAGAGATTTTAACCTCTGAGCAAATACCTCAAACATTAATCACAACTTTATTAGCCGTAGAAGACAGGAATTTTTACAGTCACTTTGGTATTTCCTTGAATGGAATTGCAAGAGCTGTGTGGGTAAATTTTGTTGAAGGTGAGCGACGTCAAGGCGGCAGTACGCTCACTCAGCAATTAATAAAAAATATGTATTTATCTTCTGAGAGAACCTATACCCGTAAATTAACTGAAGTGATTATGGCCGTTTTGTTAGAGCGTCGTTTTTCTAAGGATGAGATATTAGCGGCTTATATAAATGAAATTTATCTTGCTCAATTCGGTAGCAAAGCGATACATGGCTTTGCGGCCGCCAGTAAGCACTTTTTTGGTAGACCCATTAATGAGCTTAATATTGCAGAATACGCTTTGCTTGTCGGTATGGTGAAGGGACCTTCCTTATACAACCCAAATCGTAACCCTGAAAGGGCTAAAGCTCGTCGTGATGTGGTATTGAATTTGCTTTATGAGCAGAATTTACTTAGCGAAAAGCTGCTGAATGGTGCTAAAAAGATACCTTTACGTGTTATTGATGAGCAAAAGTCTCGATCTTTATTTGGCGATTATTTAGATTTAGTCTCATTTCAACTAGCGAAAGATTTTGATAAGCAGGTATTGGCGACAGAGAACCTCAAGGTGTATACCGGACTTAATGTGCGGGCTCAGGAAGCCGCGGTAAAGGCCATGAGACGACAGGTTGCATTACTTGAGAAACAGGATAAAAAGTTAAAAGGATTACAGGGGGCTATTGTCGTAACGGATACGCAGAATGGTCAAGTGAAGGCTATTGTTGGCTCCAGCGGTTCTGTATATAGTGGTTTTAACCGGGCGTTAGGGGCTGTAAGGCCTATTGGTTCATTGGTTAAGCCACCACTTTATATGCTGGCTTTATCCTCAGGGCGATTTACTTGGTTGTCGCCATTAGAGGACGTGAAAAAACGTTATAAAGTAGGTAAGGATATTTGGCAACCTGAAAATTATGATAAACAAGTTCATGGTACTGTTCCTATGTACTTGGCACTCGCGAAATCTTATAACTTAGCGACGTTAGATTTAGCAGAAAAAATGGGTTTTGACCGTTTAGGTGAAGGTCTAAAGCAATTAGGTGTAGAAAGGCCTTTTACTATGCGACCTGCGGTTGCATTGGGGTCCTTAGAATTGTCTCCTTTTGAAGTCGCTCGAATTTATCAACCGATCGCTTCTATGGGTCAGTCATCTCAACTCGGTATTGTAGCGGGTGTGTTGAATGCTCAAGGTGAGATATTAAAAGACTTTACTGCAGATAAAAGCGTGCCTTTTACCAATGCTGTTTTAGCGACGGCACTTGATGGTATGACGAAAGTATCGACCGTTGGTACCGCTAGGCGAGCGCAATCTCAGTTTCCAAATTTACGTTTTGCGGCAAAGACTGGAACAACCAATGACCAAAGGGATAGCTGGTTTGTTGGGATTACTGGTGATTACGCTACAACGGTTTGGTTGGGGGATGATAATAATAAATCTTTAAGCATTACAGGTGGTACAGGAGCACAAAAAGTATGGGTTGATTTAATGAAGCAATTAAACCCAAAATCATTAACGCTTTCGCTCCCTAAAGGTGCTCAACGCTTTCAGGTTAGTTTAGATGAGTTTGCTATTGCCGCTGACCGATGTGATAACAAAGAAACGCTCAGTTTTTTAGAAGGTACTGAGCCACAAACAAAAACATCTTGCTTGTGGCCATTTTAAGTTACATTGATTTATTGTTTAGCCCACTGGCTATTAGCGGTATTTATTAATGCGGCTTCAGTGTCTTTAAGGGCTTTTTCATCCCACTTATCTCGTGTGTTACCCCAAAAGCCATTATAAAAAACATAGTTTTTTCCATCTATTATTTTATAGCTTAACGGGTCAATTTTCACTTTTTCGCCTTCTAACATAGCCCAAGCACACCACCCTCCATATGCCGGTGCGTATTTTTTAGGCTGTTCTATAAAGGCCTGACGGTTTTCTTCATTTTCGAATTGGTACGTTGTCCCTTCATAGCTGTATTTTAGTGCCGGATAACCTTTCATAGGTGAATCCATAAAGTAGCTAACTGGGTCATATCCAGAAAGTGCGACGCCATCTTCGTTCACATTGTTTTGCATTGCTGCATAGGATTGAATAGCAAAAATGCATACAAAAGCATATGCAATGGTTCTAGCAAATAGAATAATTTTTGAATTAAGTGCAAACATAGAAAATCTCCTTCATAAAGTTAAAAGCTTTGATAGACTTTTATTAGTAAAGTTCACTTATTGTAAAAAATACCTATCGCTCTCTGTACTTTCTATCATGTTGAAATATAATGAATACGATTGAAATTAAATGGCTTTGAGATGTCTATGCGCTTTATTGCAAGTCGTACAGTAAAACTCAGCGCTCTTTTATGCTGTATTTTACCAATTTCCGTTCAGATTAAAGCAGAAACAGAAATGAGCTGCTCTTCGATGATTGCAACAGGAAATTCAGAGTACCCTCCTTTTCTATGGAAAAAGGCGGATGGGTCCAATGAATTGATGGGAGCCAATCGCTTAATAATTGACGAGATTTCAAGGCGTTTGGGGATTCCTATCAAACTGCTTCATACCGGACCATGGTCAAGAGCTCAATTAGAAGTAAAATCTGGTAGAGCTGATTTAATGGCGGGTGCTTTCTATACCACAGAGCGATCTGATTATATGGACTACATATCCCCTGCTTTTCTACATACAAGCAGTGTTGTATGGAAGCGAACTGGTCAACGGTTAGATTATTCAAAAAAAGAAGATTTAATTAATAAGCGTGGTGTTACGGTTATTAATAACAGTTTTGGTCAATCATTTGATGATTTTTCAGAGAAATATTTGAACATTATTTCTGTGTCTGGATTGGAGCAAGCATTTAAAATGTTGGTTGCAAAACGAGTGGATTATGTTGTTTATGAAAAATCCCCTGGATTAGCCTATTTAAATCTTTTAGATATGAAAACCGATGTTGTTTCTTTAGCGTCAGTAAGTAGTGAAGGGCTTTTTTTAACCTTATCTAAAAATTCTACCTGTAATACTGTGGGTATGAAACAAAAGCTTCATAATGTTCTTAAAACAATGAGTCACGATGGATTTAATGAAAAAGCGCTTAATCAAAGTTTATTAGATTGGAATGCTTTTACTCATAAATCTTAGCTGAATGCGTGTTTAGGGGGTTATAAGTAGAACCAACAAAAACTTATCTATAAAGTATTGATTAGTTTCAACGCTTTGTAGATAAGTTAATATTTTAAGCAACTAAATCATCTAGTCCAGATTCAAGTCTTAATGCTTCATCTAATTCGTCAATGATAGATATATCGATACCCGCTAGTTCTAGGACTTTTTTAGGAATAAACTCTTTTACTACATCTGGGTCTCCTCTTCTTTAATCGCTGCGTTTAAATAACATGCTAGATTAAGAGTAGCGCTTAATGGCGATGCAGGATTGTAGGACAGAGGTTTTTTATATTGTTGTACCGCATTAGATAGCTCTTCAGGGAATTTCCACATATTTAATAATGCTTTGCCTGCATCTTGGCTGGTAAAGCCCAGTCTTTCCATTTCTGCAGCCGTGCGGCTTACTTTAGACTCTTCAATAAGCGACTGTATCGCTTTTGCCCTATTGGGTTCGGCGAGATGTAGCAGCAGTCTCCCAATGTTATAAATAATGCCTGCGGTAAATGCATTGTCTGAATTTACTTTCTCAGTTCTTGACGCTAACCATTTTGCAAGTGTGGCCACTTGAAAAGAATCTTGCCAGAAAGCTTTAGTGTCCAATCCTTCCACGTTGGATGCTGAGCCAGAAAAGCCGGATGCAATCACCAACGTTTTGAGTTTGTCCATGCCCAAAAGTACTATGGCTTCATCTAATGAGGCTACTTTTCTTGATAGGCCAAATTGAGCAGAATTGACTAAGCGTAACACTTTGAGGGTAAGGGTTTGGTCTTTAGACACTTTTTGTGAAATGTCGCTGTAATTCGATTTTTCTGAGTTAAGAGCTTGAATGAGTTCACGTACAACTTCAGGAACATTAGGAAGCTTTGATGTTTGATTTAATAAGTCTTTTATTTCCATGCTGTCTAGCCTTCTTAGTATGTTACCACTTTAGGTTAGGCTATAAGCTTAAATTCAGGCAAGGAATATTTGAGTAAATACTTGTTCTAAGTCAGGTTTAAGTTCAATAATCTGCATGAACTTAACCCCTGACCTTTCTAATAACAATGGGTTACTTATTTTCCTAATAAGTCCGAATAAAGAGCTAACCAATGAGAGGTCGTTTTTTCCCAACTAAAATCATATTGCATGGCGTTTTCTTGCCTGTGTTTCCATGATTTTTGATCTCGGAAGGTTTCAATACAACGATTTATCGCAGAATTTAATGACTTGGTATCTGCGTTTTGAAAGACAAAACCATTGGCTTCAGGACCGTCTTCAAACACAGTGTCTGCGAGACCTCCTGTTTTTCTTACAACAGGTAAGGTTCCGTATTTCAGTGCGTATAATTGTGTTAATCCACAAGGTTCAAAGCGTGAAGGTATTAACAAGGCATCAATACCGGCTTGAAGTCTGTGGGAGTACTCTTCATCGTAGCCAATACGGACTCCAACTTGTTGAGGGTAACTCTGTTGTAACGCTAAGAACGCACTTTCGAGCGCTTTATCCCCAGAACCTAATAGAATAAATTTTGCGCCTTGAGCTAATGCGGTTGGCAGAACCTCAAGAACTAGGTCTAATCCTTTTTGTTCAGTTAAACGACTGACAACACCAAAAACAGGTTGTTCTAGGCTTTCATCTAGATGATTTTCTTGTAATAAGGCTAATTTATTTTTTTGTTTTAGATCAAGCGTTTTTAAGTCGTATTGAGTATCTATTGCTGGGTCTATATCGGGTGACCATTGATCATAATCTACGCCGTTAAGTATTCCATGCAGTTTATGTTGGTGAGCTCTAAGTGTACCGTCTAAGCCGTCACCGTATTCTGTTGTAAGGATTTCTTTGGCATAGGTCGGACTGACTGTTGTAATGGCATCAGAATAGACTAAGGAAGCCTTTAATGCAGAGAATTGGCCATAAAACTCAATGCCATGGTGTGTTAATAAATCGTGAGACAAGCCTGTGTCAGAGTATAAACTTATTGGAAAGCTGCCGTTATATCTTAGATTATGAACTGTAGTTACAACGGGAATGTGTTTCATATTCCAACTTTTTAAATAGGCTACACTTAATCCAGCCTGCCAGTCATTGATGTGCAAAATATCAGGTTGCCACTTCATTAGGCTTCCGTAAGAAGATAAGACTGCAGCCACCCATGATAGGGCTGAAAAGCGTAAATGGTTGTCTTTATAGTCTTTACCGTCAGTGTCTAAGTAGGGACCACCGTCTCTTTCATAAAGGTTTTGGCATTGTAATAGCCAAATGGGTGTGCCATTCTCAAGAATTTGGGTTTCTAGCAGAATTAAATCCCCAACATTAAATGGGTTACCCAAATTTATTTGGTTCTGGATGGGGGCAACTTTATCCAAAACGCCAGAATAAGCGGGCATGAGTAGCCGAACATCGTGGCCTTTTTTACGTAACGCAACAGGGAGTGATCCTGCAACATCCGCTAGACCACCGGTTTTAATAAGAGGGTAAATTTCGGACGCGACAAAAAGTATGTTCATCATATTGTTATCTTGTTGATTTAGTTTATCTATCGGAGTATACCTAAATATAACCCGTAATCGAGCGAGCAACGCGAATAACAATAATAATAAATAAGATTAAATTTTCAAAAAAGGTGAATTATGGATCTTAATACTGCATGTATGAAAACGTTAGCAATCATCTTGGCAGGAGGTAGAGGGTCTAGGTTAAAGCAGCTGACAGATTATCGTTCAAAGCCTGCTGTTCCTATTGCTGGTAAATACAAAATTATTGATTTTCCCTTATCGAATTGTGTCAATTCCGGTGTGCGTAGAATCGCCGTATTAACTCAATATCGATCCCATACTCTTAATCAACATGTTCAACGTGGCTGGAATTTTTTACGCTCAGACTTTAATGAATTCATTGAGTTATGGCCTGCGCAGCAACAAACTGGGGAGGAATGGTATCAAGGAACGGCTGATGCGGTATTCCAAAACCTTAAAATGATTGACGAACTAGACAGTGAATATGTGCTGATATTGGCTGGTGATCATGTTTATAAACAAGATTACAGTTTGATGCTGAAAGAGCATATGGAGACAGGGGCAGACGTTTCTGTCGCTTGTATTGAAGTGCCTGTTTCAGAAGCAGATCAATTTGGTATCATGCATGTCGACGAAGACGACAATATTATTGCTTTTGAAGAGAAACCGAAAAATCCACCTACTATGCCAGGGAACCCTGATGTTTCTTTAGCAAGCATGGGGATTTATATTTTTAGTACGAAATTTTTAAGTGAGCATCTACGCTCTGATGCACTAGATGATGATTCGAGCCATGACTTTGGTAAGGATTTAATTCCTTTCTTTGTTGGTAGAAGTAATATTAAAGCTCATCATTTTGCCAATAGTTGTGTTAAAAATGAAAGTTATCCTGATGTACCGTATTGGCGTGATGTGGGTACATTAACCGCGTACTGGGAATCTAATATGGATTTAACTCGTCTATTACCTGAGCTAGATTTATATGATGATAACTGGCCAATACGTACAGCTCAGTATCAAAGGCCCGCCGCTAAGTTTAATTATAACTATGAAGAGCGTATAGGAACGGCATTAAACTCGGTTGTATCTGCTGGCTGTATTGTTTCTGGTTCTACCGTTGAAAAGTCCATTCTTTTTAACAACGTTAGAGTAAACTCTTTTTCTCATGTTAATAAATGCGTTGTGTTGCCAAGAGTTGATATCGGGCGTCATTGTCGGTTAACCAGTGTTGTGGTTGACTCAGATTGTAAAATTCCTGAAGGAATGGTTATCGGAGAAGATGCTGAGTTAGATGCAAAGCGTTTTTATCGTAATGAAGATGGCATTACTTTAGTAACCCAAACGATGATAGAAAACATCGATAAAGAACAGTAGATAGTTAGTTTTATTAAGTTTAAAAAGCCATAACTCTCTCCTAGGTTATGGCTTTTTTATAGGCTAAAGCTTGTTTGGTTTTGGTTATTTGTTCTCTTTATTGAATAGTGGTTGGATATAATACCCCTTCATTTCAAGCTGCTTTTGTATGCTATTCGGTCCAGATAGATGTAAGGCCCCTACAACGACAAAATAGGTGTTTCTATGACTTAATGGCTGATTTAAATAAAGTGTAATGACGTCTGTCATGTGGGTATTTCTGTTATCTAATAAACTTTCCATCATTGGCTTTAATTTAGGGTTGTTTATCACATCTTGATTGACGAAGTCGTACAGTCCTGATGGGTTGACTACTTCCCAGTAATGGACCATTTTTTCAAGATAATCTTCATCATCCAATTGCCCTAGCGAAACTTCCAATCCTTCTATTTGAGCATTGAACGGACTATCTGCAATAGCTGTAATTTGTTGTTCTAGCGTCTCTAATTCCAGTATGGGTTTGTTTTGTTGTTTTGCCAGTTGTAAAAAATACTGGTCTAACCCCAAGCTTGCTTTAAAGTGAGTTTGCTTTAATTGATATCCCGTTAGTTGTTCAATTACCATCCATGGGCGCATTTTTATAAGGTTTGCATAAGTGTTTTCACTCTCAAGACTGAATTTTTTAAGGTGGTTTATTGCTGTTTTTGATAGATGATTCTCTAGAGTTTGGTTTGCAGGTAACCACATTTTGGATTGAACGAGGGCTTGTGATGAATAAGGATCTAATTCGTTTATGTTGAGTTCAACAACCAGGTTCTGAGCTTGGTTAAATGCCTCTAAATACGCTGAGGGGAGTGGGTAATGCTTTGCAGTTAAAGCATGGATTGAACCCGCTAAATAGACGGTTACGTGTTTGTTTTGTACCTTCCATAGGAAAGCTTGGTTCGAATTAGCCGAATAACAAAGGGTAGAAAAGCTTAATAAAAAAATGCTTATAAATTTAAAATGATTGATAATAGCGCTCATAAATATTCTTTTTTAACCTTGTTTAATATGGGCAGGGTTATCCCCGCAAGCTGTGGATAACCCTATTAGTGACTAGGTGATAACTGTCTAAAGGTCACGTATTACGCGAGTTTCATAGAATATGCTTAATTCTTCTTCAATCGGGCAAAATAAATCAATAATTGGCTTATATTTTGCTGAAACAAATTTTCTTGATCCGAGGTAAGTTATGTTTACAGGCATTGTTCAGGGTATGGCGCAAGTTTCCAGCTGTCAAACGTTTGGTTGTAATAAACGTTTAAAAATACAATTCCCAGAGTCTTCCATGCAAGGTCAGCAATTTGGTGCCAGTGTTGCTATCAATGGGGTCTGTTTAACAGTGGTAGAAATAGATCAAGATCAAGTGAGTTTTGATGTGATTGATACGACTCTTGCATTGACGAATATTGGTTTATTAGAGCCAGGGGCAAGGGTCAATTTTGAACGAGCCGCACGGATGGGCGATGAGATTGGCGGTCATGTTATGTCTGGGCATATCATGACAAATGTGGAAGTTCGTGAAATTTACCGTAAAGGGGAGAGTTTTCATATTCGTTTTTCTGTGGATACAGGCGTCGATGCGAAAGTAGACGCTCGACGATATCTTTTTGATAAAGGCTTTGTAGGATTGAATGGAGCGAGTTTAACCATTAGTGATATTGGGGATGATTGGATTGAAGTATCCCTTATTCCTGAAACACTAAAAATGACGACATTCGGCCAGTTAGAAATTGGTGACAAAGTTAACTTAGAGATTGACAGCCATACTCAAGCAACGGTAGATACGGTAGAACGGGTACTGAAGGAGCGCGGAGTTGTCTTGCCTTAAGCGCTAGTGTTTTGAATACTTCATTTAAAACTTTCCTGTTCTCGACAAAATGGCAAATAAATCACATGTTATTTGCCATTTGCTTGCGCTTATCAGGCGAATAAAAATGGAGTACTTACTCTGTTTTCTGTAGAATGCACATCAAAATTTCATCTTGAGAACCTGTGAGTAAATTCCTTAATTTATTTAAATAGATAAATAGTGGATTTATCAACAGGTGCTTGTACATAACGGTTTTTATCTATTGTGAGTAAGAAGTGTCGGAAAATAATCTAAAACACATACGCAATTTTTCTATTATTGCGCATATAGACCACGGTAAATCGACGTTAGCAGATCGATTTATTCAAAGCTGTGAAGGCTTAACTGCGCGTGAAATGAATAATCAAGTGCTTGATTCAATGGATATTGAGCGCGAACGCGGAATTACAATTAAAGCGCAGAGTGTAACGCTGAATTATACCGCTAAAGACGGTGAAAAATACCTATTGAATTTTATCGATACCCCTGGGCATGTTGATTTTTCTTATGAAGTTTCTCGCTCTTTGGCCGCTTGTGAAGGTGCACTGTTGGTTGTAGATGCCGCACAAGGTGTTGAAGCTCAATCTGTAGCAAACTGTTACACCGCGCTTGAACAAGGGCTGCAAGTGATGCCGGTATTGAATAAAATTGATTTGCCGCAAGCTGAACCGGAACGTGTTTCTCAAGAAATTGAAGACATTATTGGCATTGAAGCGGATGGTGCTGTTACTTGTTCGGCTAAAACAGGCCTCGGTGTTGAAGATGTATTAGAACGCTTGGTAAAAGAGATCCCACCGCCAGAAGGGGATGTAAACGCGCCTTTACAAGCGTTAATTATTGACTCATGGTTCGATAACTATCTAGGTGTTGTCTCTCTTGTACGAATTATGCAAGGGACGTTAAGCAAAAAAGATAAGATTTTTATCAAGTCAACCAAGCAAGCTCACCCAGTTGATATGGTAGGTATTTTTACTCCAAAGCGTACAGAAACAGGTATTTTACGTGCTGGTGAAGTAGGTTATGTAGTGGCGGGTATCAAGGATATTCACGGTGCTCCTGTGGGTGATACGATAACGCATCTTGCGACAAAAGATGTTGGCCAACTTGAAGGATTTAAAAAGGTTAAACCTCAGGTTTACGCAGGTTTATTTCCTGTAAGTTCTGATGACTACGAAGATTTTCGTGACGCATTGAGTAAATTAACTCTTAATGATGCTTCCCTGTTCTTCGAGCCTGAAAGCTCAGATGCTCTTGGTTTTGGATTCCGTTGTGGCTTTTTAGGTATGCTGCATATGGAAATTATCCAAGAACGCCTTGAGCGTGAATACGATATGGATTTGATTACTACCGCACCCACCGTTGTTTATGAAGTGGAATTGATGGATGGTACGGTAATTAACGTCGATAGCCCGTCTAAAATGCCCGATCCTGGTCGAATTCGTGAAATGCGTGAACCTTTGGTAGTCGCAAATATTTTGGTCCCTCAAGAGTACTTAGGTAACGTGATTACCTTGTGTGTTGAGAAACGTGGTATTCAACAAGATATGCAATTTATTGGTAATCAAGTGTCGATTCGTTATGAGTTGCCGATGAATGAAGTGGTATTGGATTTCTTCGATAAGTTGAAGTCATGCAGTCGTGGCTTTGCTTCATTAGATTACAGTTTTAGTCGTTTTGAAGCGGCACCTTTGGTTCGCTTAGACATCTTAATCAATGGCGAGCGAGTCGATGCGCTTGCTTTGATTATGCATAAGGATAATGTGCTCTATAAAGGCCGCATTTTATGTGAAAAGATGAAAGAAGTTATTCCTCGCCAAATGTTTGATGTTGCTATTCAAGCGGCAATGGGAGCTAAAGTTATTGCTCGTACGACGGTAAAAGCCTTACGTAAAAATGTTATCGCTAAGTGTTATGGCGGTGATGTGAGTCGTAAGAAAAAGCTACTACAGAAACAGAAAGAAGGTAAAAAACGTATGAAGCAGGTGGGGAATGTAGAAGTCCCGCAGTCAGCGTTTCTTGCCATCTTGAAAGTAGATAGTTAAGAGAAGAACGCTTTTACTATAATTTTTTAACCCTTTGACGGCTTTATCTCATGCCGTCTTTTGGAGATAAAATGAATTTTGATTTTGAGCTAATCCTTGCTATCGCCTTTTTAGTGACTGGTGCTGTATGGATTTACGATCGGGTGATTTTTTTACCTAAGCGTAAGCAACTATTAAATGATTTGACACCGGAAGCTTGCTCGGCTTTACCTAAAACGGTGAAAGACAGTTTTGGCGATACACCTAAGTGGGTCGTAGAGGTGAAGTCATATTTTGTGATTATCGCTGTAATATTTGGCCTGAGATCTTTTGTTGTCGAGCCTTTTCAAATACCTTCGGGCTCTATGTTGCCGACACTGGAAATAGGCGACTTTATTCTTGTTAATAAATTTGACTATGGTGTTCGATTGCCCGTATTAAATACAGAATTGATTCCAACATCCTCACCCAAGCGGGGCGATGTGGTGGTATTTAAATACCCTCAACAGCCAAATTTGAACTATATTAAACGTTTGATCGGCCTTCCTGGCGATGTGGTTAGTTATCACAATAAACGTTTGATGATTAACGGTAAGCCAGTTGATGAGGAATTACTTGCTGAGTTGAATACCTCTTTGAACCCTAGTAAAGAGCCGGTTGCTTTGTATAAAGAGAACGTTGGCGAGGTAAATCATCAAGTTTATAAAAGTTATCGTAACAACCCACTTGAAGGGGATTGGGTGGTGCCTGACGGTAAATATTTCGTGATGGGTGATAATCGAGATAATAGTTCAGATAGTCGTGTTTGGGGTTTTGTGCCTGAAGAAAATTTGAAAGGTCGTGCATTTTACGTTTGGTTGCACTGGAATGATTTCTTCAGTCTACCTAATTTTAAAAATAATGGTTTGATTGAATAAAGGTTTGGAATTGTTTTGAGTGATTTGTATTTAAAGCTTTGTCGTAAAATTGGGTATTTTTTTGCAGACTTAGGCTTACTTGAGTTAGCGCTAACACACCGCAGCTATGGTGGAAAAAATAATGAGCGTCTTGAGTTTCTTGGTGATTCTATTCTGAACTACGTTATCGCAGAGGAGTTATTTCATCGTTTTCCGAAAGCGAAAGAAGGCGAGCTTAGCCGATTAAGAGCGTCTTTAGTAAAAGGAGACACCTTAGCTGAATTGGCGCGAGAGTTTAAGTTAGGTGATTATTTGAAGCTCGGCGCCGGAGAGTTGAAAAGTGGCGGTTTTCGACGCGATTCAATTTTAGCGGATGCGGTTGAAGGTATTATTGGTGGCATGTATTTAGATGCCGGTATGGATGTTTGTCGAGAGCATATACTGAATTGGTATAAAGGCCGATTGGATGCCACTTCATTAAAAGTAGTCACAAAAGATGCTAAAACTCGATTGCAAGAATATCTGCAGGCTAGAAAGTACTCGTTACCACAATATGAAGTTGTGCAGATAGTGGGTGAACCCCATGATCAGACATTTTTTGTGCATTGCACTATTGATATTATCCCTGAAGCAATTGAGGGTAAAGGCAATAGCCGTCGTATTGCTGAACAGAAGGCGGCCACTAAAGCCTTAAATATTTTGGAGCAAAATAAGAGTGAATGATTCTAATTCGGATAACTCGATTGATGGTTTCGATTTTGAAGCATCATTAGCAGATTTACGACCTGAAGAGTCCACTGACATTACTCATTGTGGTTATGTGGCTATTGTTGGTAGACCTAATGTAGGTAAATCTACCTTAATGAACCATATACTTGGACAAAAGCTGAGTATTACATCACGTAAGCCACAAACGACTCGCCAGCAAATATTAGGTGTTAAGACGGAAGGGCATGTTCAAACTATTTACGTGGATACGCCTGGGCTGCATCTAGGGTCAACGAAAGCCATGAATCGCTTTATGAATAAAACCGCTTCAGATGCAATGGTTGATGTTGATGCCGTATTGTTTCTGATTGATGCAGAACGATGGACAGATGAAGATCAAGCGGTTCTAGAAAAGGTGAAGCACGTTCGTTGTCCTGTTTTTCTAGTAGTCAATAAAGTGGATAAGCTTGAAGACAAAGACACGTTATTGCCTAAATTGGCGCGATATTCTGATATGATGAATTTTGCTCAAATTGTGCCTATTTCAGCTTTGAGAGGCAAAAATTTGGATCGATTAGAGCGATTAACAGAAAGTTTGATGCCTGAGGGTGGGCAATTTTACCCTGAAGATCAGATAACAGATAGAAGTTCTCGTTTTTTGGCCTCTGAAATTGTTCGCGAGAAGATTACTCGTCAACTGGGTCAAGAAGTTCCCTATGAAGTAGCCGTACAGATTGAAGAGTTCGCTTTTGAAGGTGAAACTCTGCATATTAGTGCTTTAATTCTTGTTGAGCGTAATGGGCAGAAGCGAATTATCATTGGCGATCGTGGTGAGAAAATTAAGTTGATTGGTAAGGAAGCTCGAATAGATATGGAGAGCATGTTCCAAGCGAAAGTGATGCTTAATCTATGGATAAAAGTTCGTTCAGGCTGGTCTGATGATGAGCGAGCATTAGCTAGTCTAGGCTATCAAGAGCAATAGTTCTTTATGCGAGTAACCGCGTATGTTATTCATACACGTCCATTTCAAGAGGGCAAGGTGATGCTTGACCTTTTTTCTTTTGAGATGGGTTTGCTTCGAGGCGTTTACCGCTTACCTAAAAAAGGGATTCGTGTTTTACCGAGTCCCTTTGTTCGTTATGACGTGGAGCTTAAAGGTCGCTCCGAGTTAAAAACCATTTCTTTAATTGAGCCTCTTCATAAGCCGATACGAATCGAAGGCATCCATTTATATGCGAGTCTTTATATACATGAGCTGCTGAGTCGTCTAATTACCAGTGCTATACCTATTGCAGACTTATTCACACTCTATGAATGGCTTTTACAAAGTGTGGAAAAGTCAGTACCCGTTGCTCCGCTTTTGCGACGCTTTGAAGTAGGGTTGTTTCAAGAGCTTGGAATGCCAATTGATATGGCCTATACGGGGTCAGGGGAGGATGTTCTAGCTTCCCAGATGTATCGGTTTGACTTTAAGCTCGGTCTAAGGCCTTTTCTAGGTGATAAACCAAAACAGCTCCCTGTTATGTTTGTGGAAGGGCGTGTGGCAATAGGATATATGGCTGGAGAATGGTCGAATAAGGACGTTCTGCTAATGTCGAAAGAGCTGCATAGGAAGTGGTTGGACTACTTGCTCAGTGGTAAAAAAATTGAAGCTAGGAAATTGTTGCCAAATGCACCGTATAATGATGATAGGCTTTATGGTGTGCCAAGGTTCTCTGTGAAAAAAGGTGACGTATGATTGTAGGCATTGGGACTGACCTAGTCGAAATTGAACGAATTAAGTCTTCTATAGAAAAGCTAGGCATGCGCTTTATAAAAAGAGTACTTACAGAAAATGAAATTGAGCGTTATTTGAGTATAGGAAATAAAGATAAGGCTTGTGCTTTTGTCGCCAAGCGCTTTGCGGCCAAAGAGGCGGCCTCTAAAGCCATTGGCACAGGGATTGGGAGAGGTGTGAGCTTTCAGCATTTTGAAATTATCAATCTTGAGAATGGGCAACCCACGCTTAAAGTGGATTCAATTGTGAATAAGCGTCTCCCTAAGGGTGCTAGCTGGCATTTAAGCCTTACTGATGAGCAATGTTATGCTCAGGCATTTGTTATTGTTGAGGCCATTTAATATAGCTTCTTGCTTCTAGTAAGTTTTCAATGGCATGGGTGAAATCGTTTAATACTTCATCAACCTCTTCTAACCCAAGCTCTTTTAAATGTGTTTCTAAAAAATTCGCGTGTTTAGTGAGCTCAGGCGTACCGCAGTATTTAGACGCTCCATGGATTCTATGCACAACGTGGATGAGCTTTTCTAGTTCTTGTTCTTGAAAATGATGCTTAATCAGTTTTTTCTCTGATTCTAAGGAGTCAATAAGCATTGTAAGCATTTCTCGAGCGATCTCTACCTTATTATTTACTATTGAAAGGGATAGGCCTAGATCAAAAACTTGCTGGAAATTGTTGGGTAGTTCTTCTTCTGGTGTGCCAGTGCACCACTTATAAATAGTATCAAGTAGAATACTTTCACTGACAGGTTTAGTTAAGTAAGCATTCATGCCTGCTTCCATTATCTGGTGTTTTTCGGAATGTAATGCATGTGCGGTCAGTGCAATAATGGGGGTCTCTTTATAGGCATCTCTTAACCTAAGTTGTCGAGTTGTTTCCATACCATCTAATCCAGGCATCTGGATGTCCATCAAGATAAGGTCAAATTGATTATTTGCAGACATCTCTAGAGCTTGTTGACCACTATAAGCGAGACTTACCTCGAGTCCATTTGGTTTTAACCAGTGTTCGACAAGCTGTAAGTTAGTTGAATTGTCGTCTACAGCCAAAATTTTGAATTGTTCTAAAGGTGATAGTGGCGTGTCATTGGGTATTCCGGAACATGAAAGTTGATTTAATGCCTGGTGTAAGCGCTTATGACTGATTGGTTTTAATAAAATATCACTGGCAAGATTTTGAAGCTCAGGAAACTGAGGGATTTTACTCGGTGGTTGTGTCATTAGAATGCAAGGAATGTCGTAGGTATTCTTTATAAAATATGCGAGCTCATAGGTATCCGATAGTTCATTTGCTTCCTGATCTGTGCTGAGTAACACCGCATCAATTTGCTTTTGAGTTAAAGAAGATTTTAGGTGCGATAACACATGTTCTACCGATGAACAATATATGCATTCAGTATCTATTTTTTTCAATGAATTTTCTATGTAGCTTCTATAGATACTGATAGGTTCAAACAAAATAATGGTTTTATTTAAGCTATCTAATAACTCTATTTCTTTTTGTGATGGACGTAGGTTAATAGAGAATCGAAAGTTTGAGCCGTTTCCTAATTCGCTTTTCACATCTATCTTTCCACTCATTTGTTCAACTAATTTACGGGTGATGACTAGTCCTAAACCAGTGCCACCAAATTGTCGTGTGGTGCTGGTGTCGCCTTGGGAGAAAGGTTTGAACAGGCTTCTTAGTGTTTTCTCTGATATGCCAATACCTGTGTCTATTATTTGGCAGACTAAGGTCAATTTGTTCTGTTCCGAGCTTGATAAGGTTATTTTTGCTTGTACATACCCGTTTTCGGTAAACTTTATGGCGTTGCCAATTAAGTTCGTTAAAATTTGTCGGATGCGTATTGGGTCTCCAATCATCCATTCTGGGACATTGTCATTAATGTCTGGTATTAAAGCAATTTGCTTGTTTCTTGTAAGTAAGTTTGCACTTAATATTTGAAAAACGTCATCGACCAGGTCGCGAATATTAATATCGGTTTGTTCAAGATTAAGTTTGCCGGCTTCGATTTTGGAAAAATCTAAAATGTCACCAATAATGGCTAACAAATTATTAGTAGATTGCTCTATTGTATTCACATAAGTCCGTTGTTGGTTGTCAAGAACGTCTTTTTGTAAAATTTTTGTGTAGCCTAAAATTGCATTCAGAGGGGTTCTAACCTCATGACTTATGTTGGCTAAAAACTGTGATTTTAGTCGGTTAGATTCAGTTACTTCTTTATTTGCAATATGAAGTTGAGCGCTTTTTTCTTCGATGCTATCCATGTTTTTTCGGATGTCTTCAGTGGCTTGCTCAATACTTTGCTGTATCTCTTCACGGTAGTTTTCCAATCGTTCAGTTATGCTACTCAAATCTTGTTTGAGTAGGTCAAATGAGGGAGGAAAATTTATGCTCTCTATTTGAGGGAAGTTGCCAAGAGAAAGCTGTTTTATGGTTTGTTCAAGTTTATAGAAAGGAGATAAAAACCTTTTAATGAGTTTTAATAGCACAAGGGCGTAACAGAAGTTAAAAAACAGTAAGCTAATAAATATAATCGAATTAAGTTGTTGTTTTTTTAAGTTGTTTTGTGATTTTGTGAATTTTATTCTAACCCATCCAGATATCTGAGATTGATCTTTTGGCGTAATGAAATCTGGTGTGTTTTCATTGGTTGAAAACAATTCAATACTTTCTGAATAGATAGGCTCAATAATGGTTAAGTAGTCGTTGTTTTCAACAATTTTCACCATCAGAGGAAATAAAATAGCCGCTTCGGATGGAGGTTTACTGCCGAGTTCGGCAATGATTCTTTTCTTGGTATCATACACTTGTATAGAGGAAGCTAAGGGGTTCTCCAATACGGTTTTCATCAGACGAGAAAGTACATCTTTATCTGAAAATACAATCGCATAATCACTTGTTGTTGCGAATGAAGCGCTTATTTGTTGGAGTTGGGTGAGTAATAAGTTATCAATATCGGTAAATCTTTGCTCAATGTAGATAATAGCAAAAATTAATGATGCAAAGGTGACGGGGATAAAGGCAGTAAAAAAAGCTCTCGCTTTATGAGAGAGGCTTTTTATTTGAAGAACGTTCATTGGGCCTTTCGGTTTAATAGCATGCTAAGTTGCCCTTACTTTTTCTTCGATCGCATTCCCTTTCATAATTATCACATGCAAGTGCTTTCGTCCGTGATGGATTTGAAATTACTTTGCACTCTCTCCATTTTGAACGAAGTTCGGTGTTCGGGATTTCTGCTGATGGATTGCTAAACAGATCGCATGCTGTGAGTCCAACAAGTGTTAGGAGTGTTATTCCTGCTGTATTGATGAATTTCATAAGCATTCTCTTTATTTTAAAGTTTATTACTAAGTTTATAACAGATTTGTATTGTATTAATTCTTGTAAGTGGATTCTAATAGTAGTTAACAACTACGCTTAGTTTCAATCCATTATTAAAAATTGTCAATGAAGTTATTATGAATCAATATCCTAGTATCGAATCCCTAATAGGTAATACCCCACTAATTCGTCTACAAAGACTAAATGAGAACGATAGCAACACCATACTATTAAAGCTTGAAGGTCAAAATCCAGCAGGCTCAGTAAAAGATAGACCTGCATTAAACATGATTGTGCAGGCGGAACAAAGGGGCGAGATAACGCCTGGAGATAGCCTAATTGAAGCAACTAGCGGCAATACCGGTATTGCTTTAGCCATGGCGGCGGCGATTAAAGGTTATAAAATGCATTTGATCATGCCAGACAATATGAGCCAAGAGCGCAAGTCGGCTATGTCTGCGTATGGCGCTATATTGCATTTGGTGTCGAAAAGCGAAGGCATGGAAGGCGCGCGCGATTTATCCTTGAAAATGCAGTCTGAGGGAGTGGGTCGTGTGTTAAATCAATTTGCTAATCAGGATAACCCGAATGCACATTATATGACAACGGGTCCTGAAATTTGGCAACAGACGAAGGGAGAAGTGACGCACTTTGTTAGTTCAATGGGGACAACAGGGACGATAATGGGGGTATCTCATTATTTGAAAGAACAAAACTCAAATATTGAAATTGTGGGACTACAGCCTAAAGAAGGATCAAGTATTCCAGGCATTCGACGGTGGCCTAAAGAATACATGCCTACCATCTTTGATGAATCTCGAGTTGATACTGTAATGGATGTCGCCCAAGAGGATGCGGAGGTGATTATGCGTCGTTTAGCTAAAGAGGAAGGGATTTTTTGTGGTGTTTCTTCTGGAGGGTCGGTGGCGGCGGCATTAGCACTGTCAAAAACCGTGAGTAATGCTGTAATTGTGGTTATTGTCTGTGATAGAGGCGATCGCTACCTTTCAACAGGTGTTTTTGAAGGTTAATCTTCAAATGATCGGCTCGACTCTCTATGTGTCTTACATTAGATACGCTAAAATGTATTTTTATTTTAATGTAAGAACAGAGAGAGTCATTTGAAACGCAAGCCAAATCGTCGCCAAGTATCAAAAGTTGCATCGCCTAGTCCAATCTCTGATTATAATATAGACGGCTTGACTCATGAAGCAAAAGGCGTTGCTAGAGTAAATGGTAAAGTGGTTTTTATTGATGGGGCTCTTCCTGGAGAGCAAGTGTCAGCGCAAATCACTAAACCTGGTCGACGCTTTGATGAAGCAAAATTGGTCGCTATATTAACTCCTTCAAATGACAGAGTATCGCCTAAATGCGCACATTATGAAAAATGTGGCGGTTGTCGCTTTCAGCATTTATCCTACCCTATGCAGATTGAATCAAAGAAAGCGTGGTTAAATAATCAATTAAGGAATATTTCATCTCAGGAAGCGCTTTCTGTTTTGCAAGGAAGAGAATTTGGTTATCGTCGGCGTGCTCGTTTATCCTTGCGTGTTAAGGGCCAGTCTATTGAGCTGGGCTTTAAAGAAAAATCTTCTTCTAGCATTGTTGATATAAAACAATGCCCCGTTCTAACAGCTTCATTAGAATCATTAATTAAACCAATAAATCGCTTTGTAAAAACTTGCCCTGAGGTGTCTAAATTAGGGCATATTGAGCTTTTAGAAGACGACAATGGTGTTAGTGTTTTAGTCCGGCTTACCGCAGGGCTGACTGCCACAATCAAAGATCAATGGCATGCATTCGCTGTTGCGCATGGATTTTCTTTATATTGGCAAGAAGCAAATGAAAGCAAAGTTGCATTGAGTGCTCTAGAAATGAGGCGCTATGATGTGGCGGATACTCGGATTGATTTTCATCCTCAGGATTTTATACAAATCAATGCAGAAATGAATCAAAAGATGGTTTCGCAAGCGGTGGCTTGGTTAAACTTGTCTGCGAAAGATCTTGTGCTTGATTTGTTTTGTGGGGCTGGCAATTTTACATTTGCTTTTGCGCAACAGGCAAAATCTGTAATCGGAATAGAATTATTACCGAGCATGGTTGAAAACGCAAAGCGTAACCAACATTTAAATGGGTTAGAAAATGTAAATTTTATTGCGGCTGATTTAACAAAACGGGAATCAGCTTCAGACATACCAAAAGGTATTACAAAGGTTTTTTTAGATCCACCTAGAGCGGGAGCTTTTGAGTTCCTGCCAAATATAATAAATTTAAGTCCTGATAAAATTTTGTACGTTTCTTGCAATGCTTCAACATTGGCAAGAGATGCAGAATTTTTAGTAGCAAATGGATATCAAGTAGATAAGGTGTCTTTGATGGAAATGTTTCCTCAAACGGCCCATGTTGAGACCATGATGCTGTTGCAAAAAAGCAGTAAGCAAAAAAGGTAATGAAATGGTTACAGTTCGTAAGGACCACCCAATACTAGAAGACGGCTCTGTAGATATTGATCTTTGGATGGCTCAATTTGGAGATAATATTGATGCCAGTTCTCGTATTCCTTTGAGAATGGCATGTGAAATCGCTAGGCAGTCAGAGCAGCAGTCAGACAAACCGTCCTACTGGGGCGCTCAAGCCAGTACTTTTCGTGCAGGTTTGGAGATGGTAGAGATCTTATCCGGATTTCGAGCTGATCAGGATTCTTTGGTTGCGGCCGCTTTATATCGTGTAGTAAGAGAAGATCAATTACCCATTCAAAAAGTTATTGATGTGTTTGGTCGTAAAGTTGCCTCGTTAGTCGAAGGCGTCATTCGCATGGGAGAAGTGTCTAAAAACTTATCGGCAGATACCGCGGCAGAAGTGTTAGGTAGCCATGAGAACCAACTTGAATCATTAAGAAAGATGTTGGTTTCGATCATTGATGATGTGCGAGTTGTGCTAATTAAATTGGCAGAAAGAGCATGTGCCATAAAAGAGGCAAAGCACCAAGATGAGGCGAGAAAAGTTACTATTGCACTAGAAGTGCAAAGTGTTTATGCCCCGCTCGCTCATCGATTGGGAATAGGGCACATTAAATGGGAGCTTGAAGACCTGTCTTTTCGCTATCTATACCCAAATGAATATAAGCGTATTGCGGCCTTACTTGATGAAAAAAGATTAGATCGACAGCATTTTATTGATGATGTTATTGATTTATTAAGGGAGCGATTAGGCGAAATTAATATTAATGCGGATTTGATGGGGCGAGCAAAACATATCTATAGTATTTGGCGCAAAATGCAGCGTAAAAATATATGTTTTGATGAGGTATATGATGTCCGCGCGGTAAGAATTCTTGTTGATGAAACTATGGAGTGTTATGGCGTTTTAGGTGTGGTACACAACTTATGGAAGCCAGTGCCCCATGAATTCGATGATTACATTAGCAATCCAAAAAATAATGGCTATCAATCCTTGCATACGGCTGTCGTTGGGCCGCAAGGGCGAGTGCTTGAAATACAGATTCGAACACATAAAATGCATGAAGATGCGGAGTTAGGTGTATGTGCCCATTGGAAGTATAAAGGGACAGATTTATCATCCAATAGCTCGAGTTATGAAGAAAAGCTCGCTTGGCTGAGAAATATTCTCGATTTTCATGAGGTTCAAGGTGATCAGGATTCATTATCAGAGCAAATCCGAAATGATATTGAGCAAGACCGCATTTATGTCTTTACTCCTGAAGGGCATGTGGTCGATTTACCCGTTAATTCAACCGCTGTAGACTTTGCGTATAGGGTTCATACCGAGATTGGTCACCGTTGTCGAGGAGCAAAGGTTAATGGTCGCATCATCTCGTTAGTAACAAGTCTGAAAACGGGTGATAAAGTTGAAATCCTAACGGCTAAGGAAGGTCAGCCAAGCCGAGATTGGTTGCACCCATCTTTGGGGTATGTTCAAACATCCAAAGCCAGAGCAAAAATTCAAAATTGGTTTCGAAAAGAATCTAAAGAGCAGCATATACCTGCCGGTAAACTGATCTTAGACAAGCAGTTGAAACGTTTAGGTATGAGTGAGGCCAATATAGATTTTGAACGTATTGCGAATAAGTGCAATTTTGCGACGGCTGACGATATTTTCTCTGCGCTAGGTTCAGGTGATATTCAGCTTTCTCGGGTGTTGCATGTACTCGAAGATATTTACGGTCTTGATGGTAAGGAAAAAGAAAGACCTATTCGTCTCAAGAAAGGCTCGAATAGAAGTTTTCATAATGATGTGAAAATTCAAGGGGTTGGGCACCTTTTAACGAATATGGCTCGTTGTTGTTCTCCTGTGCCAGGAGATTATATTGTTGGTTATATCACGTTAGGTCGAGGTGTTTCTATACATAGACAAGACTGTTTAAATGCTGTTCAGCACAGTTTGGAGGAGCCTGAAAGAATTGTTGAGGTGAGCTGGGGAGAAGAGGTTGAAAATTTATTTCCTGTCAGTATTCAAGTTGAAGCCTATGATCGTACTGGTCTGCTTAATGATATAACCAGCTTGTTGGCGAATGAAAAAACGAATTTATTATCAATGAATACCTTATCGACTAAAGAGAGTCACTCCGCACTGATTCGTTTTACCATTGAAATTGATCAACTCAGCGCCTTAAGTCGTTTGCTCCATAGAATTAATCAGCTTCCTAATGTGATTGATGTTTTTAGGGAGAGAGAATATTGAACTCTCAATTAGATGAAATGCTGTATTTGATGCAGTGTTTGCGAGATTCTGAAAAAGGTTGCCCTTGGGATCAAAAGCAGAGTTTCTCATCTATTGTTCCGTATACCATTGAAGAAACCTATGAAGTGGTTGATGCCATAGCCCGTAAGGATATGCAGAATTTGAAAGAAGAATTGGGCGACCTCCTTTTTCAAATTATTTTTTATAGTCAAATGGCAGATGAAAATAAGGCATTTGATTTTAATGATGTGGTAGAGGGCTTGAAGGAAAAAATGCTTCGTCGTCATCCTCATGTTTTTCCTGATGGTTCGCTAAATAGTTTTGGTAATGCTCCAAAATTCTCAGAAGAGGAATTAAAAGGGCAATGGAATAAGATTAAGTCTCAAGAAAAGTCTGTTTTGACTGAAGGTGCTTCAAGAGGTTTATTAGACAGTATATCAAGAGCACTTCCTCCTGTAGTTCAATCTACAAAAATTCAAAAAAGCGGCATCCGTGGGCTTCGACTGGGATAATGTTACTTCTGTTTTTGAGAAAATTCGAGAAGAAATTGATGAGCTTGAAGACGCCGTGAATCACTTAGATAAAAATGAGATGTCAGGTGAATTTGGTGACCTTCTTTTTGCTATGACGAATTTGGGGAGACATCTCGACCTAGATGCTGAACAATCTTTAGCGAAAACGAATGAAAAATTTCGTCGCAGGTTTGCTTTCATAGAAGAGCGAGTGGCTGAGCAGAAGATAGACATAACATCCTGTTCTCTAGATGAATTAGATGGATTTTGGGATCAAGCCAAGAAAAAAGGCCTTTAATACTAAATGTAAGTAAGGAAATTGATGTGGTTGTTTATCTCTGTAAGTCATCCTGATATATTTTCCAGAGAAAATTACAGAATGAATGAGTTAAACATCATTTTTTAGGTGTTATGGCTTTATCTGGAAAAAGGAGAGGATTAAATTGAGCGATCGTCAGGCGTCATTGCGAGAAAATGTCAGGTTGTTAGGTGATTGTCTCGGAGAGACAATGAGTAATCACTTGGGAGCCGATTTTTTAGAAAAAGTGGAAAATATCCGCCTACTGTCCAAAGATGGTCGTCAATCAGGTGACTCTACGGCATTAATTGAAGCCTTAGAGGCGTTGGACGATAATGATATCGTACCTGTTGCGAGAGCATTCAATCAATTTCTGAACCTATCAAATATTGCAGAGCAATATCATAGAGTGCATCGTCGTCGTACAAACGAAAGTCTGGGTGTTTATCAAAACCCTATTGGTGATCTCTTAAAGCGCCTTAAAGATAAAGCCCTGACGGCTGAACAGATGATGGATGCACTTGGAAATCAGAGCATAGATTTGGTGTTGACGGCACACCCAACAGAAGTTGTTCGTCGCTCATTGATTAGAAAGTATGACAATATTTCTACAGAATTAGAATCTCTTGATAAAGACAATATTTTACCTCTTGAAGAAACCATTCACATTCGCAGGTTGAATGAAATCATAACCCAAGCTTGGCATACTGATGAGATTCGTGAACAGCGACCTACCCCAGTTGATGAAGCGAAATGGGGTTTTGCGGTTATTGAACAATCTTTATGGCATGCCGTTCCTCGTTTTTTCAGGCAATTAGAGGAGCAGTTTAGTCACGTATTGGATGTGCAGACGATACCATTAAATATAGCGCCTATTCGATTTTCAACTTGGATGGGAGGAGACAGAGATGGTAATCCAAATGTGACTCATAAAGTAACTGAAGAAGTTACTTTATTAGCCCGTTGGATGGCGGCTGATTTATACATTAAAGATCTTAATGTACTCAGATCTGAATTTTCTATGACACAATGTAATCAAGAATTGCGAGAAAGGGTTGGAGAAAGTGCTCAACCGTATCGTGAAATATTGCGTGACCTAGAAAATAAAATGCTAGCGACTCGTTCGTGGGCAAAGGCAAAACTAGAAGGGCAAAAAGCCCCTGCAGATAATATACTTCTTGATAGTAAGCAATTAGTAGATGATTTAACCTTGTGTTATCAGTCATTAATAGACTGTGGAATGAAGGTGATCGCAAATGGATCTTTATTAGATTTAATCCGTTGTGCGGCTACTTTTGGAGTTACTCTGGTTAAGCTTGATGTAAGGCAGGATGCATCACGTCATATTGAAGCCTTGTCAGCCATCACTCGTTTCTATGGGGTGGGTGATTATGCTGAATGGGATGAGGCGTCGAGACAAGCGTTTTTATTAACTGAGTTAAATTCGAAACGACCTTTATTACCCTTAGAGTGGTCTCCTTCTGATGATGTTCATGAAGTGATAGAGACGTTTAAAATGATAGCTAAAGGAAGGTCAAACTCTTTTGGTTCTTATATTATCTCTATGGCTAGCTCTCCTTCAGATGTTTTGGCTGTCGCACTATTGTTGAAAGAAACAGGTGTGAGCTCTCCTATGAAGATAGTGCCTTTATTTGAGACGCTAGCTGATTTGGATAACGCTGAGCCTATTATTGAGCAATTATTCTCAATGCCTTGGTATAAAGCTTATATTGATGGCAAACAAGAAGTTATGATTGGTTATTCAGATTCAGCCAAAGATGCGGGTCAAATTGCGGCCACATGGGGCCAATACAGAGCTCAAGAGGCCTTGACGAAGTTGTGTAAAAAGCACGGTGTTCACTTAACGCTCTTTCACGGACGTGGTGGTACCGTTGGTCGAGGTGGCGGTCCTGCTCATGTTGCTATATTATCTCAACCTCCGGGCTCGGTTAATGGTAGTATAAGGGTTACTGAGCAAGGTGAAATGATTCGTTTCAAGTTTGGTATTCCTGATATTGCTGTTCGTTCATTAGAGCTTTATTGTTCGGCTGTAATGGAGGCCAGCTTAAGTCCAGCTTCTGCACCAAAAGAAGAATGGCGCGCTATTATGGATGAAATGGCTGAAATTGGCATGAATCAATATCGTGGTATTGTTCGTGGTCATGAAGATTTCGTGCCTTATTTTAGGGCCATTACTCCTGAACAAGAACTTGCAAAATTGCCTTTAGGTTCAAGGCCTGCTCGTCGAAAAGTGGATGGGGGAGTTGAGAGTCTTAGAGCGATTCCTTGGATTTTTGCTTGGATGCAGATTCGTTTGATGTTACCGGCATGGTTAGGTGCTGAAAGTGCTTTGTTTCAAGCTATTGAATCAGGTCATTTACAAAGTTTACAAGAAATGCACGAAGAGTGGCCTTTTTTTGGGGCTTATTTAGATATGTTAGATATGGTTCTGGCGAAAGCTGAACCCGAAATTTCTGAGTACTATGAAAAACGTCTTGTTCCTGAAGAGTTAACAAGCCTAGGTTTGTTACTTCGCAGAAAGTTAAAGCAAGTGAGTGAATGTGTTAAGCAATTGAAGCAACAAGAACGTTTAATTGAAGATAATAAAACCATTCGTCAGTCGATAGATGTGCGTAATCCATATATTGATCCACTGCACTATTTACAAGCTGAATTGTTGTATCGAAGCCGAAAATCTCCGGATAATCGACAAGTAAATAAAGCTTTGATGATTACCATGGCGGGTATTGCTAGTGGAATGCAAAACACCGGATAAGCTTAATTAGTCAAATTTTATACTACTAATGTATTAAATAGGTAGGAAAATAGTGAATATTCTCCTACCTATTTGCATATTTGATGGTTGCTTGGTTATTCTAGGCGACCATCATTTTTATTATAAATGTACCTTTCTTTCACAGGGCTAAATATACCACTTTTTGTGGCTCATAAGATGAATGAAAAGGTTCGTGTCTGTTTTAAATGAAACTTTTATTGGAGAGTGTTTATGCGAGTGATTTTACTAGGTGCACCAGGTGCAGGTAAGGGAACGCAAGCGCAATTTATTACTGAAGAGTTTGGGATTCCTCAAATTTCTACGGGTGATATGCTTAGAGCCGCAGTGAAAGCGGGTACTGAACTAGGCTTAAAAGCAAAAGCGGTAATGGATGCTGGTCAGTTAGTTTCAGATGATATTATTATTGGTTTAGTTAAAGAACGTTTATTAGATAACGATTGCCAAAACGGTGCCTTGTTTGATGGCTTCCCTAGAACTATCCCTCAAGCTGATGCGTTAAAAGACGCTGGTGTAGTTATTGATTATGTTGTTGAAATTGACGTTGCGGATGAAGAAATCGTTAAACGGTTAAGTGGTCGTCGAGTGCATGAGGCGTCAGGTCGTGTTTATCATACAATTTATAACCCACCAAAAGTGGAAGGTAAAGACGATGAAACTGGTGATGAGTTAGTTCAGCGAGTAGATGACAAAGAAGAAACAGTAAGAAGTCGTTTGTCTGTTTACCATGATCAAACGGCACCTTTAGTTGGATATTATCAAACTTGGTCAAAGGAAGTGCCAACAGAAGCTCCAAAGTACATTAAGGTCAGTGGCGTTGGTGATTTGAATGAAATCAAACAAGGTTTGCTACACTCTTTGAAGGCTTAATAATTCGATGAGTACTATTTTATCAATAGATACTTCAACGCCAGCTTGCTCTGTGGCGTTGAATGTTAATGGTGTCATACTGGAAGATTTTCGTATGGCACCTAGGATGCATAATGATTTGATTTTACCTATGGTTGATCAAATTTTGTCTCAAGCTGAACTTAAATTAAGTCAATTAGATGCGATTGCCTTTGGTCGAGGTCCAGGGTCGTTTACTGGTTTACGAATAGCCGCAGGCGTTGTTCAGGGATTGGCTTATGGTGCAGATTTGCCTGTTATTCCTGTCTCTACGCTTGAAGCAATGGTATTGGAAGCGTATCGAAAATATCAAAAAGATTACTGGTTGTCTGCTTTAGATGCTCGAATGGGGGAAGTCTATGTGGGTGGTTATCACGTGTCTGAAATAGACAAGGTGGTTACTATTGAGGCATTGCTTACTGAGCGAGTGATAAAACCAGAAAGTATTGATACGTTTAATGAACTCTATAATGGAGTTGGGTCCGGTTGGATCTATAAAGATATTTTGTTAACTAAAGTGCCTAATAATTTAGCTCTAGTTGATGAAAATATTGCACCAAGAGCTGCCTATATTGGTGAGTTAGCACATACTTTCTTTAAGGAAAGTAAGGCTGTCTCAGTCTATGAGGCCATGCCTAGCTATTTGAGAGATGAAATTTCTTGGGAAAAACAACCTTTAAAAGTTGGTAAACGTTAGTTAATGCTTTGGTATCATATTGTTTTCTTGTCAATAATTCAGGGTCTTACCGAGTTTATACCTGTATCGAGCTCCGCTCATCTTATTTTACCCTCTCAATTACTGGGGTGGCCCGATCAAGGTCTGGCATTTGATGTTGCTGTGCATGTAGGGACCCTTATTGCTGTAATAGGATATTTTAGGCGGGATATTATTCGTTTATTAAGTGCATGGCTTTTATCTATCCGAAGCTCGACGACAACGAATGACAGTAAATTAGCGTGGTGGGTTATCATTTCAACTATACCCGCTGTCATTATGGGGTATTTTCTAAATGATTTTATAGAAAGCCATTTAAGGTCAATAGAAGTGATAGCCTATACTACAATTGGCTTTGGCATTCTTTTATGGTTGTCTGATATTTATGCGAGTAAGGCTAAAACCGAATATGAAATGACCCTGTCTAACGTGGTTTTTATTGGTGCTGCTCAAGCCTTAGCGTTAATTCCTGGAACCTCCCGATCAGGGGTCACGATCACCGCCGCTAGGTATTTAGGGTTTAGTCGAAATGCCTCAGCTCGATTTTCTTTTTTATTATCGATTCCTTTAATTGTAGCGGCTGGTACTTACAAGTTAATGGAGTTAATTTCTTCTGGTATTAATATACATTGGGGTGTGATTTTTGCAGGTGTTGTGCTTTCAGCAATAAGTGCCTATGTTTGTATTTATGTCTTTTTAAAATGGTTGAATCAAATCGGGTTCGCTCCATTTTTATTTTATCGACTACTACTTGGTGGTATCTTACTCGGTATTAGTTATTTAAATGTATAGGTTGATACGATGAATATTGGATCTCAGTTTCCGGTTATCAGTAGTGGGGTAGCGTCTAATACTAATGCATCCTCTGCTAGATCCTTTCAGGCTAATGCCGCTTCTACTACTAATAAACATCTGTCGGTTGCTCCGAGCAGCCTATCTCAATTTGAATCTGTTTTTGAGTCTGTGGGGGCAAAGTTTGCTCGTGTCGAGACTCTTGATAGGCCTACTCAGTATGCCTTGAATATGTATTCTGAGACACAATCATTATTTTTAGACAATTCAAAAAACGCGTTAGTTGGTGTGGATGTTTTTGCATAAGACTCATTTTTTATCTGTTGCATACCGAGATGATAGCACCCAAGAACAAGCTCAAGCATTAGCAGAAGAGCTTGGATTAACGTGCTTTTATTTATCTTGTTCTCTTAAAAAGCATACGGAATTTGATTATTTACTTTTGATTGAGGGTGATGTTGTTTCCATCGCCAAAACAGGAAAATCTGCACCTAACCCAGTTCGGGTAGACTTTGTGAATGGCGCCGTTGCTCACCGTCGACTTTTTGGTGGTGGAAAAGGCCAAGACATAGCTAAAGCGGTGGGGGTTAATAAGCGCCATGACTTAACCGTTTTAGATGCCACGGCTGGCCTAGGAAGAGATGCTTTTGTATTGGCCTCTCTAGGATGCGATGTGACTTTACTTGAAAGAAATCCATTGGTGAGAGTATTGTTAAAAAATGGCTTGGGGCGGGCAACGCAGTCAGAGGATATTGCTTCTATTATTGCGAAAATGCACTTTCAAGAAGGTGATATTTCAGATTGCATTCAAACATCATTTGATGTGATTTATTTAGACCCCATGTATCCGCATGTTGAAAAGTCAGCGGCAGTAAAAAAAGAGATGGCCTTTTTTAGAGACTTAGTCGGTCACGATGAAGACTCAGATTATTTATTGCCGTTAGCTAAAGAGCTGGCTGCCTATCGAGTAGTTGTAAAACGACCAAAAGGAGCCCCCTTTTTGAATGATGAACCTGCTACTTATCAAATAACAGGTAAATCAGGTCGTTTTGATATTTATGTAAATAAATCACTAGATATTTAAAAAAGTGGATTTTATATTTTTAATAATGAGGGGGTTGTTCGTTTTCAGTGATACTTTGCTGAGATCGATAGGATTCAACCATTTTGACGACCAAAATAAGTTTTTCTTCCAAACGCATAATTTCTCTTTGCTGTTTTGAAAGTGCGGTGTTAAGTGTTTCAATCAAATCTTCTTGGTATTGTAATTTAAATTCTATGTCATCAATGCGAGGATTGTTATCTGTGGTGTTCATATATGCCATCTGTGTGTTAATCTTAATTTATAAACAGTTTATTGTTAACGTTAATTACATACTTTATAAATGTATAAGTAACTAACTGTTTATTATAGGATATGAATAGTGCTTGTATTTTATTCCTATGTATAGTTCTTAAGTGATTTTTTATACTTGTACTTAAGTTGTTTTTATACTACAACAAACTAGTATCCAGTGATCGGATAAGTTTGTTTTTATTACTAATATTTTTATATAAAAGAGATTTTTTATGACTGAACACCATGACGTGGATCGTAAATCCAGTAGTACATCATTATTTTCTGTTCGAGCTTTGATAGCTAGTTTCATTATCGCTCTAGTTGCACCGCTGTTGATTGCTGCCGTAATTGGAGATGAAATGGGAACAAATTATCTGACCTATTTCGGCTTTGTTTTTGTATCTGCTTACTTAGGATCCTTATTAAGCAAAGAGTCACCCGTTGCGGAAACAAAAGCATCTTATGTTGATGATGACGAGGAAGAAGATGATGAGAATGATGATAGGGAAGAAGGGACGGTTAAATGGTTCAACTCATCAAAAGGTTTTGGCTTTTTGACAAGAGATAATGGCGAAGATGTTTTCGTTCATTACCGTGCTATACGAGGCCGTGGTCGTCGATTCCTTATTGAAGGACAGCTGGTTCGCTTTTATGTAACAGAAGGCGAAAAAGGTAAGCAAGCAGAAAACGTTTCAATTATGAGAAACTCTTAATACAAAGAAGAGCAATGAGGTTTATATGGCTACGGTTACATTAAAAGGAAATCCTTTCGAAACACTTGGCGATCTGCCATCTGTTGGTGAAAAGGCCCCTGCATTTGATTTGGTTAAGTCGGATCTTTCTTCGACAACATCATCAGATTTTGCCGGTAAAAAAATTGTATTGAATATTTTTCCATCTATTGATACACCGACCTGTGCTATGTCGGTACGTCAATTTAATGAGCAGGCGGCGTCATTAAATAACGTATCAGTCGTATGTGTTTCAGCCGACTTACCGTTTGCTATTGGGCGATTCTGTGGAGCCGAAGGGATTGAGAACGTGACGGCGGCGTCATCGTTTAGAAGTACTTTTGGCGTCGACTATAAAGTTAATTTTGCAACGGGTCCATTGGTTGGATTGTTGTCACGTTCAATTGTTGTGATTGATGAGGATGGTGTGGTTATCTACACTGAACAGGTTTCAGAAACGGCAAATGAGCCAAATTACACCGCAGTAATAGATCTTCTTTCCTAATCAATTTAAAGAAGATCAAGGCAGAGATGTCTTTGTAAGAGCTTATTGGTGATGATTAAGTATTACTTTCAAATAGTGAATATTTGATTGTCATCAATAAGCCGATATATGCATGAAGTTCTATGCATTTACTAAAAAATCTCGAAGAGCTTTCTTTTGTGCTTTTAGTAAGCCGTTTATCTAGTGTTGGTATTCAACAATATGAAAAAAAGCTGTCAATAAAGGTTGCAGGTAAGCTAGCCATCATGCTGCTGACGGCTCTGTTTATTGCAACATTAGGATCCTATATCTATGCAGACAAACGCGCGACATATGAATATGAAAGCCGTTTAATTGTATTAGATAAAGAATTAGAGGTGTATGCCGATTTAATATCGGATCCTGTATGGCGATTTGACTATAAAACTGTTGAAAGTATCCTATCTATATTAATCAGTCAGCCTGATATACTTAATGTTGTTGTGGTTGATGATAAAGAGCAGAAAGTATTGGATCTGCTTACACAAGACCTCCACGCTGATGTATTAATTAGTTACTCTATTCCTATAGTGTTTCCTGCCCCAGATGTTGATAAAAATATCGGTCGTTTAATTGTTGATATTGGGAACTATTCTTTAAGAGAGAAAAGAAAGGAAACCCTCTTTGATTTAATCTCATTATCAATTGGTATTTTCTTTCTGTTGTCTATTGTATCTTGGTTCTTTGTTAAATTGGTCGTATCTAAGCCGCTAAATGCGATATTGATTGCGATAAGTGAATCTAAGAATAGCGATCACTTTTGCAATGTTGAACATGCTGCTAATGATGAGTTTGGTATTGTTATTAGTGAATATAATAATCTACAAAAACGACTTCAGTCTCAGCATCATATTCTGAGCGAAAGCGGTAAAAGGCTAACGACTCTTTATAATGCCACCCCCTCTATTTTATTTAGTTTGTCTCTTGATGGAGACATTATTGAGGCAAATGATTATTTTATTGACTACTTTGGATTATCTAGAGAAAGAGCCATTAACCAACCCTTCTTAAATTTTATCGATTTAGATCATTTTGATATTTATAGAGAACTTCTCAGTCCATTATTAGTGGAAAATGAGGTCCATGAGATATTTGTTATGGTTCGTGCTGACGATGAAAGTCGTCCAGTATTGTTAGATGCTAAGTTGCACTTTGAAGATGGCTCTCAAAAAGTTCTGGCCGTTATGACTGACATTTCTGGATTAATTAATACCCAGAAAGAATTGGACTACCAAGCGACACATGATTTTTTAACGGGGTTATTAAATCGCTTTGGTTTTCAAAACCTTGTAGAAAAAACACTGCTTGATTGCTCTAAATCTGATGCATATGCTCTTATTATGATCGATCTTGACCACTTTAAGTCCATTAACGATATATTTGGACATCAAATTGGGGATTCGATAATTAAAATACTGTCTAAACGGATAGTTAACGATCTTCCTGTTGATAGTGTTGCAGCAAGGCTAGGAGGAGATGAGTTTGCTGTATTGGTGAAAACCCAATCTCAAGGAATTGCAACGGGTACGGATGTATCAAAAGTGTGTAATCGTATTTTATCTTGCCTTTCTCAATCGATTCTTATTGAAAAAAGGACCATGAATTTATCTGGGTCATTAGGCATTTCTTATTACCCTAAAGACGCTACCTCTGTTAATGAATTGCTAAGAAATGCCGATATTGCCATGTATCGAGCAAAACAGATGGGGAGGGGAACAGAGTACATTTATGAGCAGTCTCTTCAGCATGAAATTACAGAAAAAGCCCGTTTTGAAGTGTTATTGAGGCGAGCGTTAGAAGACGATTTGATATTAGTCTATTACCAACCAATTATTGACTTGAAAACTCAGTCTATAGTCGGTGCAGAAGCGCTAGTTAGAATTAAGGATCCAGATACGGGTAGTGTTGTTTTTCCTGATTCGTTTATTTCTATCGCCGAAGATACTGGTTTGATCACTCAGTTAGGAGAGAAAGTGTTGCAAACTGCGGTGCTAGATATTCAAAAATTAAGAAATAAATTTAATCAAGATTTTTATATCAGTGTTAACTTTTCTAATAGGCAGTTTCAGCAGGAAGGTTTACTTGATTTAGTGAAGGATATTTTAGAGCTAAGTGGGCTTCCCCCAAGCTCTTTGTTGGTCGAATTAACAGAAAGCTTGTTGATTCAAAATAACTCTCAAAGCCGTCATGTCCTAACGTCTTTACATGATCTAGGTTGTAAGTTAGCTATTGATGATTTTGGGACGGGTTATTCTGCATTAAGTTATTTAAATCAATTTCCTATTGATATCTTAAAAATTGACCGGTCTTTCATTGAAAAATGCGAGTCTAATTTAACTGACCAATCATTAGTTGTCGCTATTTTAAATATGAGCCAAGGGCTGGGTATGAAAGTGGTGGCAGAAGGAATTGAAAATGAATTTCAAAAAGCCTTTTTGCTCTCTAAAGGATGTAATTTGGGGCAGGGTTATTTGTATAGCCGCCCGATTCCATTTGATGACTTCTCTACTTATCTTGAGCAGTATTAGTCACTCACAAGAGTATTCGTCTCTTTAGGTTTGTGAGTGACTGATAAAGGTTAGCTTGCTTGTACAGGTATGCTGTTTGTAGTTCTTTCAACACTGTTGTCTTGGTTTAAGTAAACCAGTGAAGGTTGGAACTGATCCGCTTCTTCTGCATTCATCTGTCCATATGCCGCGATGATAATACGGTCTCCAACCTGAACTCTTCTTGCGGCAGCGCCATTCATTGATATCGTGCCGGATCCAGCTTCAGCAAGAATCACATAAGTATGAAACCTTTCACCATTTGAAACGTTGTAAATATCTATTTTCTCAAACTCTCTCAGCCCAGCGAGTTTAACTAGTTCACTATCAATAGCACATGAACCATCATACCAAAGTTCAGCTTGGGTGACGCATGCCATGTGTAACTTGCCTTTCAATAATGTTATTTGCATTTAACTTATTTCTCTATCGTGTTTTGATTGTACGGACTTTGTTTATTGGGTGTATTTTGTATTACTTCCAAATAAAAGGTCCTTCTTTGTATTGGTTGATACACCACCATTGGTCTGGATCAGAATTGTCTTCTTCTTCCCAGCCACTAAAGTTGCAGCGAACTTCGCAATTGAGTTCTTGAAACGCTTGTTTTGCACATTCTATGTCATCTTTCCAAGGGGTGTCTGGTGAATCGAACCATACGGAGGTAAATCTCTTTCCGGCCGCTTCTTCGAGAATAGCGACTTTTATCCGTTTATTGTTGTGTTCTATTGTTAAAGAGGTACAGGTGTCCTGTTTCTTTGGTTCGTTTACAATAACAAACTGCTTTCTTAGCCAGTCTAATATTGACTCGGTTGTACAGGAAAGCAGATAAATTTCTATGTCAGGTTGCATGGTTTATTTTTTATCCTTGCTTTTGATCATATGATAAATTCGTAAGACGCTCATAGATAGATAGCCTAAGAGTGTCCAAAAAACACCAATGGATGCGATAGTAATACCAAAGAGTGCCAACACTTCTTGCGAGTAAGAAGAGGCCAGTATTCTATCTGACATAATTAATATTAAGCTACCAAAAACAAATAATAGACCTCCTTGGATCAGTCTTGCAAAGGCAATGCGCGGATTACTTCCTAGCTTCATAGCCAATTTATGTAGTTGGTTATTTATATTCATAACACCATCAATTTGCAAAAAGATTGTTTAAAATACCTTCATATACGCGAGACAGTTTATTGAGGCTTTCTGCATCAACATGTTCGTTAATCTGGTGAATTGTGGCATTTATGGGGCCTAACTCTACGACTTGAGTGCCCATCTTAGCAATAAAGCGACCGTCTGATGTACCGCCTGTAGTTGATAATTCTGGTGTGATATTGAGTTCTTCCTGAATGGATTTCACCATGGCATCTACTAGTTCACCTGGGCGGGTTAGGAAAGGTAAGCCATTATAGGTCCAGTCAATGTCATAGTTTAGATTGTGTTTATCTAGAATTGAAATGACTTTTTCTTTTAATTTGTCGAAATTGAGTTCCGATGAGAAACGAAAGTTAAACTGAGCATTTAATGATCCGGGAACAATGTTGGTTGCCCCTGTACCTGAATGGATATTGGAGATTTGAAAGCTGGTAGGAGGGAAGAAGTCATTGCCATTATCCCAGTGTGTATTGGCGAGTTCATCGAGAGCCGGTGCTGCTAAATGAATGGGGTTCATAGCTAAATGTGGATAAGCAACATGGCCTTGCTTGCCGTGTATTGTTAAATCTCCACTGAACGAGCCGCGACGGCCATTTTTTATAATGTCGCCTAGTTGGTTTGTGCTTGAAGGTTCGCCGACAATGCACCAGTCAACGGTTTCTTTTCTTTCTATGAGTGCGTCAACCACTCTTGTTGTCCCATCTACAAATGGACCTTCTTCATCACTTGTTATTAAAAAGGATATTTGCCCTGAATGATCTGGATTTTTATTAACAAAGTTTTCTACAGCAATGATCATTGAAGCCAAGCTGCCTTTCATGTCTGCAGCACCTCGTCCATACAAAATGCCATCAATGATTTGAGGCTCGAAAGGAGGAACATTCCATTGATCTAACGGCCCAGTTGGAACGACATCTGTGTGACCTGCAAAACACAAGTTTGGGCCTGATGAGCCACGTTTAGCATAAAAGTTCTTTACCTCGCCAAACGGCATGCTCTCCACTGTAAAGCCAATGGCTTCTAAGCGCTGAATCATAAGTTCTTGGCAGCCCGCATCTTCAGGGGTTACTGAGGGGCGAGACATAAGGTCAATTGCGAGATCTAAAGTAGGTGATGTCATGGTCATTCTTTACCTTTTTTGCCTATTTGGTTATCTTAGTGGTGATTTAACCAATGTATAGGGCAATGAAAATGAAATTTGGATTGTTAATTGTTGTTTGTGCTTTATTATTTGGTTGTGCTGTTCAGCCTCAAGGGAAAATAACCCAAAGGAGTGTGTATTATCTACCACTAGTTCAATCAGATTCAGGCCCTAAGCAGCAACAAGATGTTGATGTTCAGCAAATCTCAGATAGGCCCCAATACAGTTCACCGGTTAGAAATGGAGCGCCAGTGAATCATTCGACCTATTCTCCAGCCATAAAATAGTAACGATCAAGAAAATATTTTGTGATAGTTCTCTGCTGTGAAGCCAAGGATAATGTCGTTCTCTTTTACCATTAAAGGGCGTTTTATCATAGAGGGAGATTCTAATAGAACCGTTTTTGCTAATGTGTCTGACATGGCGTTTTTTTGTGCTTCGTCTAGCTTTCTCCAGGTAGTTCCTCTTTTATTTACAAGGGATTCCCATCCGAGCTTTTCTACCCATTCATTAATGAGTTCCGGTGTGAGTGCATTTTTTTTATAGTCATTAAATTGATATTGAATATTAGATTCATTCAACCACTTGAAGGTTTTTTTCATGGTGTCGCAGTTTTTTATTCCATAAATTTGAACCATTTCTATTTTGTCCTCATCAGCACAGACTTTGGTCGAAGGATAGCTTCTCAAAGTTGAGTTTCTAAAGAGAAGCTACCCAAGAAGCATTTAGTTAGCGTGTAATGCCGCGTTTAAGGCAATGGCCGATTTGTTTGTTTTGCATTCAATTGCGCCAGTAGAGGAGTTACGACGGAACAATAAATCAGACTGGCCAGATAGATCGCGGGCTTTAACAACCGTTACAACCTCATTGTTTTCATCCAGTACAGCGACTTTTGAGCCTGCCGTAATATAAAGACCAGATTCAACCGTACAACGATCACCTAAGCCAATGCCTATACCAGCATTGGCGCCAATTAGGCATTCGTCACCTACAGCGATAACAATATTGCCACCACCGGAAAGGGTTCCCATAGTTGAGCAGCCACCGCCGAGATCTGAGCCATTACCAACGACAACACCCGCTGAAATACGGCCTTCAACCATGCTTGTGCCTAATGTGCCAGCATTAAAGTTAACAAAACCTTCATGCATTACTGTAGTGCCTTCACCAAGATGAGCACCCAGTCGAATGCGAGCGGCGTCGCCAATACGAACACCTGTTGGTACGACAAAATTAACCATTTTCGGGAATTTATCAACGCTGAAGACTTCGATGGTTTTACCATCCATTCTTGCATTCAATTGTCTGTCTGCTAATTCACGTACATCAATAGGGCCTTCGCTTGTCCAGGCAGTGTTAATCAGTAAGCCAAACATACCTGATAAATCAGTACCATGAGGCTGTACTAGTCGATGGGAAATAAGTTGCAGTTTTAAATAAACATCAGCAGGGTTAGCTGGCGCTGAATCTTCAGCTAATACGCAAAGCACAACAGGTTGAGTGGATGCTTTTAGGCGAGAAGCCAGTTCAGCTTGTTGAATATTTCCTGCTTTTAAAAGCGCCATATGTAGGCGATTCAAATCGCTTTCATCAAGAATTAGGGTCTCGTTTCCGCCTGTGTAATTGGTGTTTCCTGTTAATGCGTTTAGCGTTTCTGCTTCAGGGTTAATAACAGGGGTTGGGTAGAATACTTCTAACCATTCGCCTTCTTTGTTTTGTGTGCCGATACCGAGTCCAAAAGAAAAGATCTGATTTGACATTGATGTCTCCATAAAATAAGTAAGTAAAATTATTGTGTTTTAGTGTTGTTTAAGATGAAACGTTTAATTCTTTGTGCTGCTTCAATGCAGTCTTCTTCATTAGCAACGAGAGCCATTCGAACGTGATCGTTTCCAGGATTAAAGCCGTTTACTGTGCGAGCTAAATAACGGCCAGGGAGAACGAGAACAGACTCTTGTTGATATAATTCACGACAGAAGGTCTCATCATCCATTGCTGTTTTGGGCCATAAGTAAAATGCGGCTTCTGGATGGGATATCGGCATAACAGGGGCAAGGATATCAATGACGGCTTTAAATTTTTTGCGATAAAGGTTTCTGTTTTGTAAAACGTGTTCTTCATCTTGCCAAGCAAGTATAGAGGCGGTTTGATGATGTGGCGGCATGGCACAACCTTGATAGGTACGGTACAACAAAAATGCTTTTAAAATATTGGCATCACCGGCAACAAAACCAGAACGAAGACCCGGTAGATTTGATCTTTTCGAAAGTGAATGAAACACAAGGCAGTTGTGATAATCAAGGTGACCAAGCTTTTGGCAGGCTTCTAATAAGCCCAGAGGCTTTTGAGATTCATCAAAGTAGATTTCGGAATAGCATTCATCTGCGACTAATGTGAAATGAAACATCTTCGCTTTTTCTATTAAAAATGCGTAGTCTTCTAGTGACGTTAAGCTACCTGTTGGATTGTTTGGAGAGCAAACAAAAAGCAGTTTGCAGCGTTCCCAGATAGCGTCAGGCACTTCTTTATAATTGATCTGATAGTTGCTGTTGGCGTCACAGCTGAGAAAGTGTAAGTCGGCACCGGCTAAGATACCTGCTCCCTCATAAATTTGATAAAAAGGGTTGGGACTGATAATGAGGTCGTTACCTTTGCTATCAATGAGTGTTTGTGTGATGGCAAATAAGGCTTCTCTTGTTCCGGTAACAGGAATTACTTGTGTTTTAGGATCCAATGATTGTAGAGAGAACCGGTTTCGACACCATTGCGCTATTGCTTCACTTAGTGCAGGCTCCCCTTTAGTTAGAGGGTATTTGCTTATGCCGTTTAAATTTGCGGCTAAGCAATCCTTTACGAATTCTGGTGCGGCGTGTTGTGGTTCGCCAATAGTTAATTTAATCAGCTCTTTTTCTGGGTGTGGTGCAATATCAGAAAGTAGGTCAGCTAATTTCTCAAATGGGTAAGGGTGTAATGATTTTATATATGGGTTCATTTTGTTCTCATTTATTTGCTTTGTGAGAATTGATCAATTTTTTCTTTTAACTGGGTACAAATGGCATCAACTCTATTGGGGTCAATAATTAAGTTGCCGTCTGGTTCCGTTATGTAAAAAGTGTCTTCTACTCTTTCACCAAGGGTTGCGATTTTTGCTTTATGAAGCATAATATTATGAGTCATAAAAAATTGTCCTATCATGGCCAATAATCCAGGTCTATCAGGGGCAATGACTTCTAGTGCTGACCATACTTCTTCAGGCTCACTTACTAATCTCACGCTGGAAGGAGAGTTGAAAATTTTCAAAATACGTGGTGTATAGCGTTGTATTAAGCTTTCAAATAATGATGGTGATTTCAATTGTTGAATTAATGTTTCTCTGATTAGAGTAATACGTGCTTTATCCAGATACAGGTTTGGTGCTTCATCGTTATCATCCATTACGACAAAGGTATCTAAACTGTATTTTGTTGTTGAGGTGCTTATTTTTGCATCAAGAATGGTTAGGCCGAGTTGTTCAAGTGTTGCTGCTATGACGGCAAACAAATGCGCTGTCAGTGGCGTGTAAACAAAAATTTTACTGGCACCAGAGAAGTTGCGTCCCCCTAAAGGGCTGATTGCTACTAATGGTTTTTCACTTGGATAATGTTTGAGTATGGCTTCAGTATTCCAAGCAATTTCATCTCCAGTGGAGCGAATAAAATACTCTTCTTCGATGTTATTCCAGATGTTTTCCGCGTCTATAATGTCAACATTACGTTCTATTAATAGTTCTAAAGCTCTTTGCTTGTGCTCATCACTTAGCATTTCCGCATCAATTGGAGAGTCTAAGCCTCTTCTTAATGCTCTTTTGGTTTCAAGGTAAAGTTGTCTCATTAAAGATGCACGCCAACTGTTCCACATTGTTGGGTTCGTGGCGTTGATATCGGCTACTGTTAATATAAATAAGTAATCTAGGTGCTCTTGATCTTTTACAAAGCTGGCAAACTCCCAAATGACCTCGGGGTCAGAGATGTCTTTTCTTTGGGCAATAACGGACATCTTTAAATGATGTAAAACCAACCAAACCACTAACTGAGTATCTTGCTTATTGAGTCCGTGTCGAATGCAAAACTCTTCTGCATCGGTACACCCCAAAATAGAGTGATCTCCACCTCGTCCCTTGGCAATATCATGATACAGGCCTGCAATATAGAGCAGCTCTACTTTAGGTAGATGTCTGATGGCTTGTGATGAAATTGGAAACTGTTGTCTTGCTTCCGGTTGCAGCATTTTACGTAGGTTTTCTACGAGTTGCAGTGTGTGAGCATCCACTGTGTAGATATGGAATAGGTCGTGTTGCATTTGCCCAATGATAGCGCCAAACTCTGGTAGGTAGCGTCCTAATAAGCCAATGTGTTTCATTGATCTTAATAGCGATGTCAGGTTGAATGGACTGGCGATAATGTCCATAAATAATGCTGTATTTACAGGTGAATTTCTAAATTCATCATCAATTCGGTCCAAATTATCTCTTAGTGCTCGCATGGTGCTGGAACGCATGCCTTTAGCGTCTTCAAGGGTGCCTAAAATAACAAAGATCTCCAACATCGCAGAAGGTGTTGTTGAGAATATGCTTGGGTCGCGTATTTCTAGTTGGCCATTAAATGTTTGGAAGCGATCATTGATAATGATGATGTTGGCGTGTTCGTCAAGATCTAAAAAGGACTCTTCAAAATGCTGCAGTAACATATCGTTCAATTGTTGGATGGCGGCAACGCTTTGATAATAACCTTGCATAAAGCGCTCTACGTTGCGCTTTAGGTCATCGCTATTGAAGCCAAATAGCTGTGCTAAGGTTCTTTGATGGTCGAAAAGTAGACGGTCTTCTTTTCTGCCTGTAATTGTATGTAAAGCCCATCTGATACGCCATAGATTACTAACAGCGCCTTTAATTTGTAGGTACTCATCTTCAGAAAGAAAAGACTTTTGTACCAGCTCTCTGAGTCTGTGAGTGCCGAGAAAGCGTTTTGCGACCCAGTCAATAACTTGTATGTCTCTTAGTCCACCAGGGCACTCTTTTAGGTTAGGTTCTAGGTTGTAGGCTGTATTCTGGTATTTCTCATGTCTAAATTTCTGTTCTTCTAATTTACTTTGATAGAAGGTATGACCATCCCACATGTTTTCAGTGCTTATTTGTGGTCTTAACACACCTAATAAATCATCCAAATCGTATAAGGGTCTGGCTTCAATGAGATTGGTTATTATAGTGATGTCTTCTCTGGCCAAACTAACGCATTCATCAAGGGTTCTGACGCTATGACCAATATCTAAATTAATATCCCATAGAAAGGTAATAAAGGATTCAAGGGAAGAGTTGAGTTGAGTATCTCTTTCTTTTAATAAAATCAGGACATCAATATCGGAATTTGGATGCAGTTCACTACGACCGTATCCACCTACAGCAATAAGGCTTATGTTGTGGTTGTTGTTTAGATTATTGGCTTTCCATATGGCCTTGAGAATCTCATCAATTAGTGCCGCGCGGCCTTTTACGAGCTTTTCTATAGGGTAAAGTGTATTGAATAAATCATTGTAGACAGCGGTTTTTGCTTCAAGGATTTGCTTGTAACGATTTGCTGAGCATAGAGGGTTGGAGAGTTCTATTTGCTCTTCAGGTGTCAAAAGTGGAGGTGTGTCTGGAAAAACGGGGAACTCCATGCAGTAGCCTCTAAAGTCAGGTGTAGGGTCGCTTAAATAACGTGCGATGCTTTGCTGTAATAGAAAGCATCGACACAATACTATTGGGTTAGCTTAAAATGGTTCATCAGGTCTTCTTGTTAATACTTCAACACCATCCGCGGTAACGAGAAGTGAGTGTTCATATTGAGCAGACATGCGTCCATCTTTGGTTTTTGCAATCCAGTTATCTGGTCCTGTGTGTTTAACTTGCTTCTTACCAGCATTAATCATAGGTTCAATAGTGAAGGTCATCCCTTCTTCTAGAACATAACCCGTTCCTGGTTTGCCATAGTGAGGGACCTGAGGTTCTCCATGAAACGTGGTCCCTAATCCGTGGCCGCAATACTCTTCAACAACGGAATAGTTATTTTTGTGGGCATGGGCTGAAATGGCGGCACCGATATCACCAAGACGTGTACCTGGTTTAACCATGTTAATAGCTAGGTAAAGGCACTCTTGGGTTACTTTGCAAAGTTTTTGTAAATGAACTGGGGCGTCACCGACAAAAAACATTTTGCTAGTATCACCATAATAACCATTCTTGATAACGGTAATGTCGATATTAACCGCATCTCCTTTCTTCATGGTTTTCTTTGATGGAATGCCGTGGCATATGACGTCGTTTACTGAAGTGCAAATTGAATTGGGGAAGCCATGATAGTTAAGGGGAGCTGGAATACAGCCTTGCTCAGTTACCATGTAATTATGGGCAATGATATCAAGTTGGTCTGTTGTTACTCCTGGCACAACATACTCTTCAATCATGAGCAATACGTCAGCGGCCAGTTTGCCAGCGATACGCATGCCTTCGATGTCAGTAATATCGGTAAAGCGAGTAGCGGCTTTTTTAGGTGTGGCTTTTGGAACCTCTACTCGACCATGTTTAGTTAGTTCTTCAATTTTTTGTAGTATTTCGTTGCTCATAGTATTTACATAGATTTGAAAGTGAATATGGCCATTATTCTACATGACTTATACAAGAGAATCCTCCCTATTAAAGAGAAAAAAATAGCATTTGAAGTTTGAAAATAGTGTCTAATGCTTTCGATTTATTCTCTTTTGTGGTATAAATCGCCCGCTTTGTGAAGAACGTAGAAGTTTAAGCAAAAGCATAATTCATTATATTAACGACCTTGCTACTGTTGAGTAAGGCTTCTAGGGTGCCAATGGTTGCTTTAAACCTTGTCTGGCTGAAGCCTTTAGTTGGTAAGCGATAATAACCCAAATATTTAAAGGATAGTAAAATGCCTACAGTTTCTATGCGCGACCTGTTATTGGTTGGATCACACTTTGGTCACCAAACTCGTTATTGGAATCCAAAAATGAAACCTTTCATTTTTGGTGCTCGTAACAAGATCCATATTATTAACTTGGAGCACACTGTTCCAGCTCTTAACGATGCTTTAGCATTAGTTAAAAAAATGGCTGAAAACAAAAACAAAGTTTTGTTTGTTGGTACTAAACGTGCTGCATCGAAGACAATTAAAGAGCAAGCGGCTCGTTCTTCTATGCCATACGTTAATCACCGTTGGTTAGGTGGTATGTTAACTAACTACAAAACAATCCGTGCTTCTATCAAACGTTTGCGTGAACTTGAAGGTCAAATGACTGACGGTACATTCGAAAAATTGACTAAAAAAGAAGCGTTGATGCGTACTCGTGAGCTTGAAAAACTTGAGCTTTCTATGGGTGGTATCAAGGATATGGGCGGCTTGCCAGATATTCTTTTTGTAGTTGATGTTGATCATGAGCGTATTGCGATCAAAGAAGCTAACAAATTAGGTATCCCAGTTATTGGTATTGTTGATACAAACAGCAATCCAGATGGTATTGATTATATCATCCCTGCAAACGATGATGCGATTCGTGCGGTACAGTTGTACGTTACGGCATTCGCGGATGCTGTTCTAGAGGGTCGCAGCGCGACAGCTGGTACAGCCGATGAGTTTGTTGAAGTAAACGAAGCGGCTGAAGTAGAAGCTAAGTAATAGCTTGCTCTAGTTTCGAAAGGGGGGCATCGCCCCCTTTTTTAAATTTGAAATCGTATTTGAGAGGATTTGACATGGCAGCAGTATCTGCAGCATTAGTAAAAGAGCTACGTGAACGTACCAGCCTTGGCATGATGGAGTGTAAAAAAGCACTTGTTGCAGCTGGTGGTGATATCGAAGCAGCAATTGAAGAACTTCGTAAAACAAGTGGTATGAAGGCGGCTAAAAAAGCTGGTCGTACTGCCGCTGAGGGCGTTATGGTTTTGCGTCTTGCAGAAGATAATTCCTACGGTGTGTTGGTTGAAATAAACTCAGAAACAGATTTTGCTAGTCGTGATGCTGGTTTTATTGCATTCGCTAATAAAGTAGCTGATGTTGCTTTTGAAACAAAAGAAACAAGTGTTGCGACTTTACTTGCTGGTGAAATTGGTGAGCTTCGCGAAGCGCTTGTTCAAAAGATTGGTGAGAACATCGCTCCTCGTCGCATCGAAATTATCGAAGGCGGTTTGGTTGGTGGTTATTTGCACGGAAATGGTCAGATTGCTGTATTGACGCAACTTGAAGGTGGCGACGCTGAATTGGCTAAAGATATTTCTATGCATATCGCAGCGGTTTCCCCACGTGTTGTTCGTGGTGATGATATGCCTGCAGAAGTATTGACTAAAGAAGAAGAAATTATTCGTGCGCAACCAGATATGGCGGGTAAACCTGCTGAAATCGTTGATAAAATGATTGTTGGTCGTATGAAAAAATTCTTGGCTGAAAACAGTCTAATTGAACAGCCTTTTGTTAAAAACCCAGACGTTAAAGTGGGTCAATTAGCGAAAGATGCTGGAGCTACTATTACTTCTTTCATTCGTTTGGAAGTTGGTGAAGGTATTGAAGTTGCTGAAGTTGATTTCGCTGCTGAAGTTGCTGCACAGCTTAAAGGCTAATTCTTAAAGAATTCGTCTACTATAAAAAGGGGCAGCTTGACTGCCCCTTTTTATAGCTATCACTTTTATACTTCGTTAAATGTTAATATCAATTTAATAAACTATTCCCAATCAGAGGTGAGAATATGCCTAAAGTTAAAAGCGCACAATACAAAAGAATCCTATTGAAACTCAGTGGTGAAGCTTTGATGGGGGATGAAAAATTTGGTATCGATCCAAAGGTTTTGAACCGAATCGCTTTAGAGATTGGTCAGCTCCGTGGTATAGGTGTTGAAGTTGGGATTGTTATTGGTGGTGGTAATTTGTTTCGTGGGCAAGCATTAAGTGAAGCCGGCATGGATCGAGTGACAGGTGATCACATGGGGATGCTGGCGACCGTAATGAATGCTTTGGCGATGCGTGATGCGCTTGAAAGAGCAAATATTGCTACTCGCGTTATGTCTGCTATTACTATGACCGGTATTGTCGAGCCATACGACAGACGACGAGCTATGCGTTTAATGAAAGAAGGTGATGTTTTAATCTTTTCGGCTGGTACAGGTAACCCTTTCTTTACAACAGATTCTGCGGCATGCCTTCGCGGTATTGAAATTGATGCGGACGTTGTTCTTAAAGCAACAAAAGTAGACGGTGTATACTCAGCGGATCCAATGAAAGAACCTGATGCTGTAAAATATGATACTTTAAGTTATGATGAGGTCTTAGAAAAACAATTAGGAGTCATGGACTTAACGGCTATTTGTTTAACAAGAGATCATCATATGCCTGTGCGCGTATTTAATATGAATAAACCTGGTGCGTTGATTAACATCATGGTTGGTGGTGATGAAGGTACAGTAATTAAGTGAGGTTATTATGATTAACGAAATTCTTCAAGATGCTGAAAGTCGAATGGCAAAAGCGGTAACATCTGTTGAGACAGCATTTAAAAAAATCCGCACAGGTCGAGCTCATCCGAGCATTCTTGACCCAGTGAAAGTGAATTACTATGGCTCAGAGACGCCTTTGAACCAAATTGCAAATATTACCGTCGAAGATGCTCGTACATTAGGTATCTCTCCTTGGGAAAGCAATCTAGTGCCTGAAATCGAAAAAGCGATCATGAAGTCAGATTTAGGCTTGAATCCATCTACGACTGGTGGATTGATTCGTATTCCTATGCCGGCACTAACCGAAGAAACGCGTAAAAACTACATCAAGCAAGCTCGCGCGGAAGCGGAGAATGGTCGTATTGCTATTCGAAATATTCGTCGAGATGCTAATGGTAGTTTGAAAGACTTGGTAAAAGAAAAAGAAATTTCTGAAGATGAAGAGCGTCGCGGCCAAGATCAAGTTCAAAAAATGACAGATAAATATGTCGCTAGTATTGAAGAGCGTTTGACGCTAAAAGAAAAAGATCTAATGGAAATCTAACGTGGACTGCGGGAAGCTTTGTTTCCCGCTTTTTGCATTTGATTGGGTAATACTATGTCTCAAACTTCGGCAAGCGAATTTGCTAAGCCACTTCCTCCAGCTCATATTGCAATCATTATGGATGGTAATAACCGTTGGGCAAAGAAAAAGCACTTACCCAGTGTGGCTGGTCATAAAGCGGGTGCTGCAGCGGTTCGCAAAACAGTGGAAGCCGCAGCAGAGGCGGGAGTTAAAGTGTTAACGCTATTTGCTTTCTCGAGTGAAAATTGGCAACGACCAAAAGTAGAAGTTGAGGGGTTGATGTCTCTTTTTATGCGCTCTTTGAAAAAAGAAGCTAAGCGCTTAAAAGAACATAATATTCGACTACGAGTCATTGGCGATTTGTCTCAGTTTAGTCCCGCGTTACAGGAACAAATTCGACTCTCCGAATTGGAGACCTCATCAAATGTTGGGATGTCTTTGGTTATTGCGGCGAATTATGGCGGACGTTGGGACATTACTCAGGCAGCAAAGCGCTTGTGTCAATCTGTTCTGGAAGGAGAAATTTCAATTGATGATATCAATGAAACGAGAATTGGCGAACATATTCAGTTGGCAGACCTTCCTCCACCAGATTTACTTATTCGTACTTCAGGTGAAGAGCGATTAAGTAATTTTTTACTATGGCAAACGGCTTATTCTGAATTCGTCTTTTTGCCAGTACTCTGGCCAGATTTTGATAGGGCTCAATTCGATGAAGCCCTAACCATTTATCATGGTCGCCAACGTCGTTATGGTGGGCGTTAATTATGTTATTACCAAGAATTTTTAGTGCAATAGCCATGGTCGTTGTTTTTTTATTTGGATTATTTGTTTTAGATAAAACAGGGTTCATGTTGTTTCTTGGAAGTGTGGTCATGGTCGCCGCTTGGGAGTGGGCTCGATTATCCGATATTGCAACTCAAAAAGGTCGAGTTGCTTTTGCTGGAATGACTGGCACTATGCTTTATGGCGTTCATATATTCTTTCTAGAGGCTTATGTACTCTATTTGGCTCCAATCTTATGGATAGGGGCATTTGTATGGGTATATCGTTATCCAAAGGTCACTGGTTGGGGGAGCTCTATCGTTCGATTGCTGTTTGGCTTGTCTATTCTAGTAACTACCTGGTCGGCCTTTGTCGTGTTAAAAGATCAAGCAAACTTTGTTACTTGGACTTTAATTCTTATGGGGCTTATTTGGGGGGCGGATACGGGCGCTTACTTTGCCGGAAGACGTTTTGGAAAGACTAAATTGGCGCGTCATGTTAGTCCTGGGAAATCTTGGGAAGGCGTCTTTGGCGGCCTTTTGTTAACGCAATGCGGTGTCGCTGTTTTCAGTTTTTATGAAGGCCTTTCAATTAGTGCCTGGCTGCTCTTTGCCGTTATAGCCTTAGTTACGGTTGTTGTATCTGTATTGGGTGATTTAACTGAAAGTCTGTTTAAGCGTCATGCTGGTGTAAAAGATTCAAGTCATTTGATTCCAGGGCATGGAGGGGTCTTAGATCGAGTTGATAGTTTAACATCTGCATCCCCTATTTTTGTGTTACTTCTTGGTATGGCTGGGTGGTTGTGAAGCAATCAATTTGTTTATTGGGAGCCACGGGATCTATTGGTGATAGTACATTAGATGTTATTCGACAGCACCCCGAAAAATACTCGTTATTTGCCGTTGCGGCGAATACCAATGTCGATAAGATGGTGCATATCTGTCGTACGTTTCGGCCTGCTGTTGCCGTGATGGGTAGTGCTGAGGCGCGTGATGAGTTAGTGCGTCGTTGTGAAGGTCTAAATATTGAGTTCGAGTGGGGTGAAGAGGCAATGTGTGCGATTGCTTCCGCCGCTGAAGTAGACCAAGTAATGGCCGCCATTATGGGGTTTGCAGGCTTGATGCCGACATTGTCTGCTATACGTGCAAAAAAACGCATTCTTCTCGCAAATAAAGAATCTTTAGTTACGGCTGGTAAGCTGTTTATGGATGAAATAGCTCGCTTTAATGTGACTTTAATGCCGATTGATAGTGAGCATAATGCTATTTTTCAATGCCTTCCTCAAAATGAAAATGGTTTTAGTAAATCTCATGTGTCAAAACTGCTCCTAACGGCTTCTGGAGGTCCATTTAAAGATTGGTCTTTAGCGGATATGAGGGAGGTGACTCCTGCCCAAGCCTGTAATCATCCGAATTGGTCGATGGGGCAAAAGATATCAGTAGATTCAGCTAGTTTAATGAATAAAGGCTTAGAATTGATAGAGGCATGTTGGCTGTTTGATATGTCTCCTCATGATATCGATGTTGTTGTACATCCTCAAAGCATCGTTCATTCTATGGTGTCATATAAAGACGGGTCGGTTATTGCACAAATGGGGGTTCCAGATATGAAGGTGCCTATAGCCTATGGGATGTCATGGCCTAATAGAATTACTACCGGGGTCGCGCAGTTGAACTTGATGGATGTCGCGACTCTTGAGTTTAGTAAGCCAGATTTAGAGCGCTTTCCTAATCTAAAATTGGCGGCGGATGCTTGGTTCATAGGTGGGACCGCAATGGCGCATTTAAATGCAGCGAATGAAGTGGCGGTTGATGCATTTTTAAATAATAGAATTGGCTTTTTAGACATATCAAAGATAAATGAACGTGTTTTGAATGAACTGCCGACGCTCGCTGTTACCAATTTAGAAAGAGTGTTCGAAGGTGATAGAATCGCACGAAATTTAGCTGAAACAATCGTTCAATCTGGGAAGTATTTGTGATTCAAACAATTTTATCTATCGCTGTCGCATTGGGCATACTGATTACGTTTCATGAATTCGGGCATTATTACATTGCTCGTCGATGCGGAGTAAAGGTGCTACGGTTTTCAGTTGGTTTTGGCAAGCCGATTTATACCTATGTTAATAATCAAGGAACGGAATTCACCCTAGCGATGATCCCTTTAGGGGGGTATGTGCGCATGCTAGATGAGAGAGAGGGAGACGTTATTGAAACTGAAAAACATTTGGCATTTAATCAAAAAAGTGTTTTTCAGCGGTTTTCTATTGTGGCAGCAGGGCCCATTGCGAATTTTATTTTAGCGGCCTTCTTTTATTTTTGTGTGGCATTACTGGGGGTTCAATCTTTGTCACCGATTGTTGGATCTATTGTTCCTGATTCTCCAGTTTCTACAATACAGATTGAAGAGGGCGATGAAATTATTAAAATTAATGGCCAAGTGACTAGATCTTGGACAGAGATCAACTTAGCGCTTGCTTCATTGATTGGTCAAAGTGGTCCTATTTATGTGGAGTACTTAAATACAGCTACAAACCGTACTTATACGGAGCAAGTCTATCTAGATGAATGGCTCAAGGGTGGAGAAATCTCTAATTTAGTGAGTTCTTTTGGTTTTTTGCCTAGGCGTCCTGTTATCCCATTGATAATAGATCAAGTGATTGACAGTGGTGCAGGGCAGAGAGCGGGCATACTGGTAGGAGATCAGATTGTTGAAGTTAACTCGCAATCGATAGAGAATTGGCTAGATTTTGTAAATGTGGTTCAAATTAGCCCTAATATCGATATACAGTTACAACTTATTCGTGAAGGCAACGAAATATCGTTGACGTTAAGGCCTGATACGAAAGAAACTAAGCAAGGTATTGTGGGTTATGTAGGGCTTGCAGCGAAACCTGTTAAGTTAAGTGAAGATTGGTATAGAACTGTTGAGTATTCACCTTGGTCAGCGATGCAATATGGTGTGCAGCAGACTTGGTCAATGATTGGATTAACCTTCTCTTCGGTTGTTAAAATGGTGAAAGGGTTGATATCAATAGATAATCTATCAGGCCCTATAACTATTGCTAAGGTGGCGAGTTCATCAGCGGATTCTGGAATACAGTCATTTTTGACTTTTTTAGCCTATCTAAGTGTTAGCTTAGGTGTCCTTAATTTATTACCCATACCAATGCTAGATGGTGGTCATTTATTGTTTTTTAGTATTGAAGCCATACGAAAAAAACCGGTGTCTGAACGGTTTCAATTAATTGCTTATAAATTAGGCGCATTTCTTTTATTTACATTGATGGCCGTTGCCATTTTTAATGATATTGCACGACTTTAGAGAGGTTGTTGGTGAAGTTTTTTATTGCGTTATTCTTGAGCGTATTAAGTACACATAGCCTGTCCAAAAATATAGATGATGTTCGAGTTGATGGATTAGTGAAAATGCTCCCAGCTAAAGCATTTGAAGTTATTGGCTTTCAGCAAGATCAGGCTTACAACTCCGATCAGGTCCATCAAGCGATTAAAAAATTGTTTGGAACCGGATATTTTAGTGATATCGATGTATTGGAAGAAAATGGGGTATTGATTTTTAATGTTGTTGAGCGCCCTTCAATCGGCGAGTTAGAAATTGAAGGTAACGATTTGATTTCTTTGGAAGATTTAAAGCGAGGGCTTAAATCGTCGGGTTTAGAAGTTGGAGAAATATACAAACCTGACTCCTTGAATCAAATAGAGCAAGAGTTACAGCGCCAGTATTATGCTTTGGGACGTTACAGTGCCAAAGTAGAGCTGCAAGTGACTCCTATGCTTCGGAATCGAGTGAAGGTAAATGTAAATATTTCTGAAGGCGCTACCGCTAAAATTGTGCATATTAATTTAGTTGGCAATAGCGCTTTTACGGATGAAGAGGCCACGCGCTTTTTCGAATCAAGAGAAACGGGCTTTTTTAACCCTTTTAGTAGCGCCGATGAATACGCTAAACAAAAAATTCAAGGGGATTTGGAAAAACTGAGAAGCTTCTATCTTGATCGTGGTTATTTAGACTTTCAGTTAGTTTCTAGTCAGGTCAGCTTGTCCATAGATAAGAAAGAAGTGTATGTCGTTATTAATATCGAAGAAGGTACTCCTTACATTATTGATAGCGTTGCCTTAAATGGAAATTTGATTCTACCAGAAGAAAAAGTGCTAGAGCAGATTAAGCAAAAATCGGGTGATCTTTTTTCTAGAAAGGAAGCGACCTCTACAATGGATCGTATTTCAACCTTGCTAGGGGATGAAGGCTATTTATTCACCAATGTAAACTTGATTCCCGAAAAGTTAGGCGACCATAGATTAAAACTGACGTATCACGTGACACCAGGTCCTCAAGTTTATGTCAGACGGATCACGTTCTCGGGTAATAATGAAACGACGGATGAAGTCCTAAGACGAGAAATTACACAATTTGAAGGCAGTTTAGCCAGTCATACAAAAATTCAATCATCAAAGCGTAGATTGGAACGTTTAGGTTTTTTTGGGAAAGTTGATTTAAGAACGGTCCCTGTTCAAGGTACGACAGATCAAGTCGACCTGAATATTACTGTGGAAGAGCAAGCGTCGGGCAGTATTCAAGCGAGTGTGGGTTATTCGCAAGAGAGCGGTACAGTGTTAGGTTTTGGTATTTCTAAAAGGAACTTTTTAGGTACGGGTAATAAGCTTTCATTTAATGCGAGTCGAACTAACCAATCGCAGGATTATAACCTTTCATATGACAATCCGTATTTCACTGTAGATGGGGTAAGTCGAGGTTTTGATTTGTTTTATCAAGTCAGTGACCATGATAATGATGATGTTGAGGATTATGATTTAGATGTTATTGGTGCCAGTGTTCGTTTTGGTTATCCGTTAACAGATACTCAAAGATTAAGTTTTGGTTTAACTGTGAAAGAGACTACAGTGGCGTTGGGTTCTGATCCGTCGAATGAAACCTTATCTTATACGACGGAGCATGGTGATGCTTATGATGATCTAATTGCTAACCTAACTTGGACTGATAACGATTTGATTGGTGGTGTTCTGCCTACAAATGGTTACTCTACTAAACTGAGCTTTAACTTAGCGTTACCTGCTGGTGATCAGCAATACGGCAAAATCGACTTGACGAGCCAAAAATATTGGAATCTAGATGAATCTAATTTGTGGCTATTTCGTTTGAAAGGTCGAGCGGGTTATGGTTTTGGTTACGGAGATTCAGATGAACTGCCGTTCTTTGAAAACTATTTTGCTGGTGGTAGTTCAACGGTACGAGGTTTTGAAGGATCATCTTTAGGGCCTAAGAACTCCTATCCATCAGGCAGTACCGAATCCTCTTCTGCAATAGGTGGTAATATTTTGATGGCCGCAACGGCTGAGTTTATCTTTCCTTTACCTATGGTCGAAGACCATAAATCCGTACGGACATCTATATTTCTTGATGCGGGTAATGTATTTACCGAAAATTGTTATGCTGGTAATGATCAATGCAGTGAAGGTGTAGATTTCAATGAGATACGTTATAGCATTGGTATTAATTGGACTTGGATAACGCCAATTGCGCCGTTGTCTTTTAATTTTGCGCAGTCTCTTAATTCTAAAACTGGTGATTCAACCGACTTCTTCCAGTTTCAGTTAGGAACGACTTTCTAAGGGGTAATCATGAAAAATGTTTTTGGTTTAGTTTTTGGTCTTATGTTGTCATTTTCTAGTTTTGCAACGGAAGTGGCGGTGATTGATTTTAGAGGGGCATTATTACAAAGTGATAAAGGCCAAGCGGCGGCAGTCGAACCTAGAAAGCAAGTGCGTAATATGGAAAATCAATTGAATAGCGCACGAAAAGAATTGGATGATTTTGCTAAAAACTTAAAAAAAGAAGAATTAACCATCGCTCCAGAAGAGTATCAAAAGCGCCTTCAAGAGTTAAATCAACGTGATGTGGCTATACGGAATATGGCAGCAAATATGCAGAGGCAAGCGAAGCAGATGGAGCAAGAACTTGTTGATTCTTTATCTCCTGCAGCGGAAGTGATTTTAAAAGATTTGATTGCCGAAAAAAAACTGGATTTAGTATTAAACCGCCAGTTAAGTCTTTATGCTAATGCAGGTGTTGACCTAACGGCTGAGTTTGTTAAAAGGTTAAATGGAGCTAAATAACAATGTCTTATACTTTGGGGCAATTGTGTGATCATGTTGGTGGTGTTTTGCATGGGGACGGTGCAAAGGTAATTGACCGGCTAGCGACTGTAAAACGAGCAAAATCAAATGAGCTTACATTTATTGCTAACCCAAAGTATGTTGCGGCATTAGATACAACTGAAGCCGGTGCTGTATTGGTTAAAAATCAATCTCAGGCAAATAAAGTCTCTAATGCTATTATTGTAGCTAACCCTTATCTCGCCTTTGCAAAATTAACCTCTTTATTTAATACCTCCATATCGTTATGGACAGGTATTCATGTAAGTGCCATTGTTTCTGAAAACGCTCGTTTAGGCGAGAATACGATAATTGGTCCTAATGTAGTGATCGAAAATGATGTTGTCTTAGAAGATAATGTTGAAATTTCGGCCGGCTGTGTGCTCGGAGCACATGTTTCTATTGGCCGCAATACAAAACTAAAAGCTAATGTTACTATTTACCATGATGTATCTATCGGAGAGGATTGTCTAATACACAGTGGCGCAGTTATTGGTGCTGATGGTTTTGGTTTTGCTCAATCTCCTGAGGCGGGTGGCTGGCAAAAAATTCACCAGCTTGGCTCTGTTGAAATAGGTAACCGAGTTGAAGTGGGCGCTAATACCACGATAGATCGTGGAGCAATAGAGGATACTCGAATTGGTAATGGTGTTATTATAGATAACCAAGTTCAAATCGCCCATAATGTAGAAATTGGTGATAATACCGCTATTGCAGGTTGTGCTGCGATAGCTGGAAGTACAATTATTGGGAAAAACTGTACTATAGCTGGTGGTGTTGGTGTTATTGGTCATTTAAATATTGTCGATAATGTGCATATTACGGCTATGAGTTTAGTGAGTAAATCGATCACTGTTCCTGGATCTTATTCATCTGGAACTGGGTTAGATTCGACAGAAAAGTGGCGGCGATCAGCGGCGCGACTTAGACGAATTGATGAAATGGCAAAAACGATTGCTCAATTGGAAAAACAAATAAACAAGTTAAATTAAAAGGTCGATATTAAATGATGGATGTGAAAGAAATCCGCCAGTACTTGCCGCATAGATATCCTTTTTTACTCGTGGATAGAGTGGTTGAACTAAATTTAGGCGATTCAATAGTGGCATATAAAAATGTGACTATTAATGAGCCTTTTTTTAATGGTCATTTTCCTGATCATCCTGTTATGCCTGGCGTATTAATTATTGAAGCTATGGCTCAAGCAGCTGGTATTTTAGGTTTCAAAACGATGGATAAAACACCACAAGATGGTTCCATCTATTATTTTGTCGGATCTGATAAGACTCGTTTTAAGCGCCCAGTTGTTCCTGGTGACCGCTTACAATTAGACGCTAAAATTGTTACTGAAAAACGTGGCATTTGGAAATTTGAATGTAAAGCTACCGTTGATGGTGAGCTTGCATGTTCAGCAACAATCTTGTGTGCAGATAGGAAGGTTTAGTGAGCATTCATCCTACCGCTATTGTTGACTCTGGCGCTGAGATCGATTCAAACGTTGAAGTAGGTGCCTTTTCTATTATTGGACCTAACGTGAAGATTGGTTCAGGTACTGTAGTGAAATCCCATGTTGTAATTAATGGGCATACGACAATAGGCCGTGATAATGAGATATATCAGTTCTCTTCGGTAGGTGAAGCGAACCAAGATAAGAAATACAAAGGTGAACCAACACGATTAATCATCGGTGATGGTAATGTTATCCGAGAAAATGCAACGATACACAGAGGCACAGTCCAAGATAACTCTGAAACGGTAATCGGTAATGGTAACTTGTTTATGGCAAGTACCCATATCGGACATGATTGTATTATTGGTAGTAATAATATCATGGCGAATTACGCCGCTTTAGCCGGACACGTTACTATTGGTGATAGTATCTTGCTAGGTGGATATACTGGTGTTCATCAGTTCTGTCATGTTGGCTCTTTTAGTATGTGCGGCATGGGATCTATGGTTACAAAAGATGTGCCTGAATACGTTATGGTTTCTGGAAACCCTTCAAGTGCTCATGGAATGAATTTTGAAGGGATGAAGCGACGAGGCATGAGTGCTGAAGTGATCAAGGCTTTGAAAAACTCCTATAAAATTGTCTATTTAAAAGGTCTGAAACTAGATGATGCTTTATCTGAATTGGAGCAAACACTAGCGAAAGATTTTCAAGAGGTTGAGGCTTTTGTTCAATCCTTTAGGCAGTCAACACGGGGTGTTATTCGACCGGGTAAAAAATAAATAAAAAACCCCAGTTTATCTGGGGTTTTTTTATGACAGAAGATTGCTATTGGCTTAAACAACGGTAAAAGAGTGTTTTGTTATATGAGTGAAAAGTCATCGAAACCACGGTATGTTATTGTTGCTGGAGAAGCTTCTGGGGACATTCTTGGTGCTAATTTAATTGAGTCTTTAAGAAAACGTTGTCCGGACGCTCTTTTTGAAGGAATCGGTGGCCCATTAATGGAAGCTCAAGGTTTCCAAAGTCTAGTACCTATGGACAGGTTATCTGTCATGGGGCTAGTTGAAGTGTTAGGCCGTTTACCTGAACTGCTAAAAATTCGTAAACACGTGTATACAAATTGTCTTGACAATCCTCCCTTGGCTTTTATTGGTATTGATTCCCCGGATTTTACCTTACCTTTGGAGCGAAAGTTAAAAGATAAAGGGATACTAGCGGTTCACTACGTGAGTCCATCTGTTTGGGCATGGCGTCAAAAGCGTATTTTTAAGATTAAAAAATCCGTGGATTTAATGCTGGCCTTGTTTCCTTTTGAGATGCCTATCTACCAACAACATGGTATCCCCGTCGTATGTGTTGGACACACTCTAGCGGATGATATCCCACTGATGTGTGATAGAGCCGTAGCTAGAGCTCAGCTTAATATGGGTGAATCTAATGCCCCTGTTTTTGCGATCCTACCAGGGTCAAGACGGGGGGAGGTAGAGCGGTTAGCGCCTTTATTTATTGCATCCATGTCAGAAATACTGAGACAGCAGTCCGATGTTCGCTTTATTATTCCCGCTGTTAATGATGATAGACGTGAGCAAATCACTGAACTGCTCAATGCCGCTAATGTTGATGCCATAGTGGTAAATGGTCAGTCCAGAGATGTTATGATCGCGGCGGATGCCATACTGTTGGCTTCGGGCACCGCCGCATTAGAAGGCATGCTAGTGAAAAGACCGATGGTGGTTGCGTATCGTTTTACTAAATTAACCTATGCCATAATGTCTCGTATGATCAAAGTACCCTATGTGTCTTTGCCTAATCTATTGGCAAACAAAGCGCTGGTACCTGAGCTAATTCAGGATAAAGCTACCCCAAAGAATTTGGCGTCTACCTTGCTACGTACATGGAAAGCATTTGAAGCAGACCAAGAAATCCAACAAACCTATTTAGATCTGCATTTAATGTTACGGAAACAAGCAGGAGACACCGCTGCCGAGGCCATCGTTAATTTAGTGGAAAAAACACATATGAGGAAGGGGAACTAATGGAGCCTTTTGTAAGTGATTTGTATAAAGGGGTTTTATTTGCCGGAGTTGATGAAGCGGGTCGTGGTCCCCTTGCTGGAGATGTGGTGGCGGCGGCTGTCATTCTGGACCCCAATAAGCCGATTTTAGGGTTGGCCGATTCGAAAAAACTGTCGGAAAAAAACGTGAGGCTTTGTCTTTAGAAATTAAAGAAAAAGCACTTGCCTACTGTATTGCTCGTGCCGATGTGGCTGAGATTGATGAGCTTAATATCTTACATGCCAGCATGTTAGCCATGACAAGGGCGGTTAATGGATTAGCCATTGTGCCTGAGCATGCTTTAATTGATGGTAATCGTGTGCCGTTAAATTTGGTTTGTCCTGCGGAAGCGGTAGTGAAAGGTGATGCACGTGAGGCGTCTATCTCTGCCGCCTCAATACTGGCGAAAGTACAAAGAGATGTTGAAATCGTCGCATTAGCTGAAAAGTATCCGGGTTATGGTCTTGAGAAACATAAAGGCTATCCAACTGCACAACATTTATTAGCGCTTGAAAAACTAGGGGTTACTCCAATTCATCGTAGTAGCTTTTCTCCTGTAAAAAAAATTCTACAAAGGTAATTTTGTGAGTCGTTCATTCATTCATTTACGAGTACATACTGAATTTTCTTTGGTTGATGGCTTAGTGAAAGTTAAAGGCTTGTTGGCGGCAACGGAAAAGTTAAACATGCCCGCCGTAGCTATTTCTGATGAAAATAATTTATGTGGATTTGTTCGCTTCTATAAAGGGGCTATGTCGAGTGGTATAAAGCCTCTTTGTGGTGCCGATGTTATGGTTGCTGCTCATGGAGAATTAGAACATAACTCCAGGTTTACCTTGTTAGCCATGAATAATAAGGGTTATAAAAATATAATCGAAGTGATTTCGAAAGGGTATCAGCTTGGGCAGCATCAAGGTCGACCGGTTATTAAAGCGGAATGGCTGGAGCAACATAGTGATGATGTGATTGCTATTTCTGGTGCTCAATATGGCGATATAGGGCAATATTTAGATTCTAATCAAATAGAGCTGGCCAAGCAGCAGTTGCAACATTGGATGAAAATTTATCCCAATCGCTTTTATATCGAGTTACAGAGAACAGGGCGTAAAGGTGAGGAAGACTATATACATTCTGTGGTGCCGCTAGCCGAAGCGTTTTCTTGTCCTGTCGTAGCAACGAATGATGTTCGATTTTTAAAACGTGACGATTTTGAAGCCCATGAAGCAAGAGTTTGTATTCATGATGGGGTGACACTAGATGATCCAAGAAGACCTAAACGTTATTCTGAAGAGCAATATCTAAAGTCTCCAGCAGAAATGGAAGCACTATTTGAAGACATTCCTGAAGCCTTAGAAAATACGGTCGAGATTGCCAAACGTTGTAATGTGGATGTGTTGCTTGGGGAATATTTCTTACCTGATTTCCCTGTGCCGACAGGCATGACAATGGATGAGTATTTTCGTAAGTTATCTCACGATGGTTTGAAAGTCCGTTTTGATTTTCTAGTGAAAAAATACGGCAAGCGAGTAGAAGACCGAAGACAAGAATATATAGATCGATTAGAGTTCGAACTGAATATCATTCTGCAAATGGGGTTTCCGGGTTACTTCCTTATCGTAATGGACTTCATTCAATGGGCTAAAGATAACGACATTCCTGTGGGCCCAGGTCGTGGTTCTGGTGCCGGGTCTTTGGTGGCCTATGTTCTGAATATCACCGATTTAGACCCTCTGGAATACGATCTGCTCTTCGAACGTTTCCTAAACCCAGAGCGTGTATCTATGCCCGATTTCGATATCGATTTCTGTATGGAAAACCGTGATAAAGTCATTGATTATGTTGCTCAAACTTATGGTAGAGACGCCGTCTCACAGATTATTACCTTTGGTGCGATGGCGGCCAAAGCCGTAGTGCGTGACGTAGCGCGAGTTCAAGGTCGACCTTACAGTCTAGGGGATAAACTTTCTAAGCTGATCCCTTTTGAAATTGGCATGACACTTAAAAAAGCCTTAGAAGCTGAACCCGCGTTGCAAGAGTTTATTGACTCTGACGAAGATGCGGCTGAAATTATGGAAATGGCGTTTTCGTTAGAAGGTGTAGTACGTAACTTCGGTAAGCATGCGGGCGGAGTGGTGATTGCCCCGACCAAGTTAACCGATTTTGCCCCTTTGTATTGTGAAGAAGATGGTTCTGGTCTTGTCACCCAATACGATAAAAATGACGTTGAAGAAGCGGGTTTGGTGAAGTTTGACTTCTTAGGTTTGAAAACCCTGACGGTGGTGGATTGGGCCGTAAAAAACATCAATCAAATTAATGCCTATGACGGTAAGCCAGATCTAGATATTAGCTTGATTGATTTGGAAGAAAAAACCACTTATGACCTGCTTCAACGTGCGGAGACAACGGCGGTATTCCAATTAGAGTCCCGAGGTATGAAGGAGTTGATAAAAAAACTTCTGCCTTCTCGTTTTGAAGATATTATCGCCTTGGTTGCCTTATATCGCCCCGGTCCTTTGGGATCAGGCATGGTAGACGACTTTATTAACCGTAAGCACGGACGAGCTGAACTTGCCTTTCCTCATGTAGATTATCAACATGATGACTTGATTCCAGTACTTGAACCAACCTACGGCATTATCTTGTATCAAGAGCAGGTAATGCAGATTGCTCAGGTATTGGCGCGTTTTAGCTTAGGTGGAGCCGATTTACTCCGTCGTGCGATGGGTAAGAAAAAGCCTGAAGTCATGGCGGAACAACGTTTAATTTTTATGGAGGGCGCGAGTAAGCACGGTGTTGATAAAGATCTAGCCGGTAACATTTTTGATTTGATGGAAAAATTTGCCGGCTATGGTTTTAACAAATCTCACTCAGCCGCCTACGCTTTGGTTTCCTATCAAACGGCATGGTTGAAGAACCATTATCCAGCACCTTTTATGGCCGCTGTGTTATCGGCCGATATGCAGAATACAGATAAAATAGTGATCTTTATTGAAGAGTGTCGAGCGATGAAGTTGACGCTTCAATTACCGAACGTGAATGAGTCCATGTACAAATTCACCGTGAATCCAAATAATGAAATTGTTTATGGTTTAGGTGCGATTAAAGGGGTAGGTGAAGGGCCAATTGAAGCGATTGTTGACGCTAGAAAAGATGGGCCATTTAAGCATATCTTTGATTTCTGTGAACGTGTTGGTCGTAAAGTGAATAAGCGGGTAATGGAGGCTTTGGTACGTTCTGGCGCATTTGATACCATTGGGCCCAACAGAGCGACCTTGTTTGAAAGTATCTCGGGAGCGTTAAAAAGAGCCGATCAAAGTGCGAAGAGCCAAGATGCTGGCATGATGGATTTATTTGGCATCGCTGTAGAAGAAACCATTGAGTCGGCTTATGACGAAAATGGGGTGCAAATGGAATGGCCTAGTCGTCAGCGTTTAGATGGTGAAAAAGACACCTTAGGGCTCTATGTTACCGGACATCCAATTGATGACTATGAAAGAGAGATTCGTCGCTTTGCACGGGCTCGTATTGTGGATTTACAGCCAAAGCGTGAAGCGCAAATTATTGCGGGTTTAATTGTTGATCTTCGTATTACTAAAAGTAAAAAAGGTGGCAACATTGCTTTTGTTACATTGGATGATCGATCCGCTCGAATTGAAGTAACGGTTTTTCCAGATTCCTATGAAGAGTTCCGTCATGTCATCGTGAAAGATCAAGTGGTTGTGATTGAAGGGGAGATTAGCGTTGATGAATTTAGAGGCGGACAAAAAGTCATAGCGCGAAAAGTATTAGACTTCCCTCAAGCTCGAGTGCGTTATGTAGAAGCATTACGAATCAACTGGTTAAAAGACGAAGTAAGTGAAAAAGACATTACTATTTTGTCTGATTGCATGAAACCTTATGTTGGCGACGGTTGTGATGTGGTCATTACGTTTACAACCGATAAGGCTCAAGGGGATGTTCGTCTGGGCCCAAACTGGAAAATTATGCCCGATGACCAATTAATACACGAACTTCAGAAACATTACGGTAAACAAAATGTTCAGCTCGTGTATAATTAACCCATTTTACAGTTATTAAGAGTTAGAACGTTACGATAAGGTAGCGATAGGGATAGCAAGAAAACTCGATTGTGTTTTTTCTTGTTCTCGATGAACCATACAGCAGTGTGTATACCATGAATTTAAATTACTTACCTTTTGAACAGCCAATTGCTGAACTTGAGCAAAAAATTGAAGAACTTCGTTTAGTCGGCAACGACAATAAACTCAACATAGGCGATGAAATCAGTCGTCTAGAAGAAAAAAAGTGGCTTTAACCCAAAGCTTGTTTAGTAATTTGGGTGCATGGGAAGTATCACAACTTGCTCGTCACCCAAAGCGTCCTTATACCTTGGATTACATTGAGCATGCCTTTACGGATTTTGAAGAAATGCACGGGGATCGTCATTATGCTGACGATCGGGCGATTGTAGGTGGTATTGCTCGTTTAGATGGCCGTCCAGTGATGGTGATTGGCCATCAAAAAGGTCGTGAAGTGAAAGAGAAAGTTTTACGTAACTTTGGTATGCCTCGCCCTGAAGGGTATCGTAAAGCATTGCGCTTAATGGAAACGGCGGAACGTTTTAAAATGCCGATCATTACTCTTATTGACACCCCTGGGGCGTATCCTGGTATTGGTGCCGAAGAGCGTGGTCAAAGTGAAGCCATTGCTTTTAATTTAGCTGTAATGTCGCGTTTAAAAACCCCAATCATTTCTACCGTAATTGGTGAAGGTGGTTCTGGTGGTGCATTGGCTATAGGGGTTTGTGACGAACTCATGATGCTGCAATACGGTACTTATTCTGTTATTTCCCCAGAAGGCTGTGCTTCTATTTTGTGGAAGAGTGCTGATCGAGCATCGGATGCGGCAAAAGCAATGGGTATAACCTCTGATCGCCTAAAAGAATTAGGTATAGTGGACACCATTGTTCCAGAACCTATGGGAGGCGCTCATATTGCTCATGCACAAATGGCGCAAAGCTTAAAAGAAAATATTCTTGCTGCACTTGAACGTATGGACGAGTTTAGTATGGATGAATTGTTAGAGCGTCGTTATAGCCGTTTAATGTCTTACGGTCTGTAATTTCTCTAATCAAGAATAGCCTCCTTTATAGGGGGCTTTTTTGTTTGTAATGTGGCTCTATTTTATTTGGAGTGTTTGTCTATGCCTATTTCACTAAAAAAAGAAGATATTAATTTCTTACAATCAAATCAAATTGACACCCTTGTTATTGGTTTGAGTGGAGGTGTGGATTCGATGGTGCTATTGCATGCAATTGTGCAACTGGCTTTGTCTAAAAAGGTGATAGCCGTACATGTGCATCATGGGCTTAGTAAGAATGCGGATGATTGGTTATCGCATTGTGAGCGGTTTAGCCAAACCTTAGCTGTCCCTTTTTATAGTCATCGAGTGTCATTGGATTTAGATAAAGGCTCATTAGAAGAAAAAGCGAGGGATGCTCGATACAAAGTGCTTGAAGAATATATCTCGCCTAAAAGTGTGCTGTTATTAGGTCATCATATGGGAGACCAGGCAGAAACCATACTTTTTCGTTTATTAAGAGGGACCGGAGGAAGAGGTTTGGCTGGCATTCCTCATATTCGAAAACTGGGGCAAGGTCTTTTATTACGCCCTTTAATGCATTTGTCTAAACAAGCCCTTTACGATTACGCAAAACAGCACCATTTATCTTGGGTTGAAGACGAATCAAACTCTGATGTGCGTTATAGTAGAAACAAAATTCGAAATGAGTTAATGCCTCAGCTTAAAGCGATCGCCCCGAAAATAGAAGCGCAGCTGACCCATACAGCGAATAGAATCCACACGGATTATTCAATATTGGATCGATTAGCTGGTCGAGTGGTTGGCTCTCATATAAATGAGTGGGGTGGGCTTAGGTTAACAGACCTGCATGAACAGCCAATAGAAGAGCAAATTTACTGGTTGCAATATTATTTAAGAACACAGGATATTAATGCAACTTATGCTCAGTTAGAAAACCTAGCGAGTAGCCTTGCTGGAGAGGTTGGACAACAGCCCTTAATACAGTTATCGGATAAACGGTTGCAGCGCTTTCATGGATGTTTGTATGTATTGCCTCAGTCTGTTCCAGTTGTTACATTGCCTATTGAGGTAGGTGTTACTGTGAGCCGAGCATTTGATCAAGTGCGGGTAGAAGGTGTTGGGCAATTTGAACTCAAACCGCGTCCAAGCCAAGTTAGCTTGCTTATGCCTTCCGGTCAGCACCGGTCGTTGAAAAAATGGCTTAATGACCAACAGATACCAATTTGGTGGCGAGATCATCTACCTTATCTTTTTCAAAATGGGGTGCTGGTGGCTATAGGAAATCTTTGGCGAGAACCTGAGCAGGTTGACATCAGGATAGATTGGGTAATAAATAATAAGCTTGTGTTTCCTAAACCAAGCAAGATTCATATTCAAAACGAGCATGACTCTTGGACGCTTGAATGATTTTTAGACACTAAAGAAACTTATTTATTATTCAGAAATCCCAAGTCACTCCTTGCTGGCGCGAATACTGATATTAGCGCCAGCAAGGAGTGTCGGTTTAATTTGAATAGCGAGCGGCGTCAATGATTGACCATAGGTGAACTAATGCACCCACAATCCACATAAAGAAAAGTATCACGGTTGCGCTTAATGCATAGCACACAGCCGTTACTATAAAAAACAGAACCGCTTTCATGATGCGCCCCTGAACCAGCTGTCCCAACCCAGGTATGAAAATATTACAAATTGCGGCGATTACGTTACCGCCTGAACCTTGTTTTGCCATATTGATGTCCGTTATTAACGTCTTGTCGAGTTTTCAATTAGTTCTTAAGTGTAAGTGTAGATGCTTTAGATTGAAAGCTGTTTTCTAGCACTCACCCACACACTTAACATCGCAGCGACTATGAATGGAATCATGAGGATATTGAGTACTTCCCAGCCAAATACATTTTGCCAATAGCCCGCTAAAACACTGCCAATAGTTGCACCAGTGAAAACTAAGAAATCGTTTAACCCCTGTACTTTGGCTTTGTCGGCCGGTTCATAGGTTTTGGTCAATAGGGTAGTGGCACCAATAAAGGTAAAGTTCCAACCAATGCCAAGAAAAATCAGAGCTGTCCAAAAATACCAATAGCCAGAGCCAAACTGATTTAATATAACGCACGTCAATAATAGCAAACAACCAGATTGTATAATCTTAGTCGTACCGTATTTTTGGATTAATTTACCGGTAAAGAAAGAAGGTGCAAACATGCCCAGCACATGCCATTGAATCACGGTGGCGGTATGACCAAAATGAAATCCATGACCATGCATAGCCAGGGGCGTTGCAGTCATTACAAGTGTCATCACGGCATAACCAATGACTCCCGAGGTAATCGCGGCGACTAGATTCGGTTGCTTTAATAGCGTTTTGTAGGATCTTGGGGTACCGGTTTGCTCTTCATGGGTTGGTTGTCGAAGAGGCAGCACAAGAATGAGTAAAGTGGTAAAAATATAGAGTACTAATAAGGCCGCAAAAGCCCCGAGGTATTGGGTGTCGGGAACCATAAATTCAGCCCAAATAGCCATGTTAGGCCCTAAAATAGCGGCAATCACCCCAGCGCCCATAATCAAGCTAATGGCCTGCGGTGTTTTATCATTAGGGGCATTTTCAATCGCGGCAAATCGATATTGTTGACCGACGCCGATGGCCATTCCCAAGAGTAATGTAGCGAAACAAAATAGAACAAAGTTTTCGCTTTTTAGTGCGTAGAAAGCAATCGTAGCACCAATGATGCCAACGAGATTGCCAATGAAAAAGCCTTTTTTGCGTCCTAAGGCTCTCATCATTAACGCTGCGGGTAAGGTAATCCCCATTAGCCCTAAGAACTGAGTTGCTATTGGTAAAGTAGCTAAAGATAAGCTCGGAGCCAATTTTTGTCCAATCAAAGCCGTAACAGAGACAAGCAGAATATTGCCGGTAATCAGTAATGCTTGTCCTAGGGCCAGCCCCCAAACCGTAACTCCTAGCATGTTTGTGTCCTTTTGTTGTGTTATTGCATCATGATGAGCGGAATAATATAGCAGAATAAGAAAAGGGATTATGGCTTTTTAGATGGTCTTTTTTCATTTAAAGTTGCAATAAATGCATTTAGACAATCGATTCTTTTGTCTAAATGCATTATTTTTAGCAAAGTTAGATGAGCTGTAAGCCCATCATGGCTTGCTTGATGATTTGTTTGCTTTGATCGGATAATGGCATGACAGGTAAGCGACACTCATCCGTGCACAATCCTAATAATGACATGCCATATTTTACGCCTGCAGGACTTGGTTCGCAGAATAGGGCGTCATGCAGAGTGAAGAGTTGGTCTTGTAAGGCTTGCGCTTGAATAAACTCACCAGCTAAGCAAAGTTTATGTAACTCGGCTACTTTTGCTGGAGCAATGTTTGAAGTGACAGAGATACAACCGTGTCCACCACCTGCATTGTAAGCAACCGACGTTAAGTCGTCGCCACTTAGGAAGCTGAAGGGCTTTTGGATTAAAGCGCGTTCGCGGATTGGACGTGTAAGATCGCCCGTTGCGTCTTTTACACCAAGGATTCTTGGTAATTCAGCAAGTTTCGCCAGGGTCTCAACTTCTAATCCCACAATGGCACGAGGTGGAATGTTGTAAACCACAATCGGTAGCTCTGAGTTGTCATGTACAAAGCGATAGTGTTCATACAGGCCAGCTTGGTTGGGACGGTTGTAGTAACCTGCCACATGTAAGGTTGCATCAGCGCCGGATTTTAGAGCGTGATCTGAGTATTCAACGGCTTCGACAGGGTTATTGGAGCCCGCACCTGCGATTACAGGAACGCGTTTGTTGGTTTCTTCGACTGTGATTTCAATAACACGTTTGTGTTCTGCTTCAGACAGGGTTGGGGATTCGCCCGTGGTACCAACAGGCACCAAACCATTAATGCCCTCATCAATCTGCCAGCGCACGATGCGTCTTAAAGCGTCTTCATCCAGTTGACCATTAATAAAAGGGGTTGCTAAAGCTGTAATTGCGCCGCGAAACATAAAATTGTCCTATTTAATATGACGCCAGCAGGGGAAGTAAACAAAAAAGGAATGCCTCACAACCTGATGGCTGTCGAGGTTAAAGATACTTACTTTAAACGAGCAGCCGTAATGTAAGGTTTATTTACCTTACATTTTTTTGCTACCTGTTTATAAGAAAATACGTTCATGATGATCTCTTCAAAATTGTGCTTTTATCCTGCCTAATCCCACTGGCTGTGTCAATTAAAACTTCAACATTCTTAAGAACCTATCTCCCCTTCCCAAAACCCTAGTAGAATATAAAATATAGCTCTGGCCTTCAGGCCGACAAAGTACTTTTGAGTCATTCAAACTTTCTTGGAACGCACAAACACAAAAAGCCGGCGTCTTTTCTGCTTGCGACACTGTCGTCGTCAGCACAGAAAAAACGCAGACTTTTCATCTAGCGATCACATCACACCTAAAACGAGAATCTTCAAGGTCGGCATTTATGCCGACAAAACTATCTACCCCCGCAAGCCCTATTGGAACCTAAAATTTAGGTAGGCCCTTAGGTCAACAAAGTGTTTTAGAGGCTCGATGGTAATCGAATTTCGCCAAGCCTACGAACAAGGAGCCTTATCGACGATTGAAAAGACAACGTTGGATGGCACACTGAGTCAGTTATAGCCATGGATTCGCCACTGTATAACCGCTTAGTAGTTAAATTTCTTTTGGAATCGAGCATGGAAAAGCAAATAGAATCGTATTTGGCAACGGATTTTGAGAGGAAGTTGTTCTCGGCTTCGGCTGCGTATTTAGAGAACAAAGATGACCCGCTCAGGATTAATAGCTTTGCCTATTCTTTAAGGGAGCTTATTCGTAATGTTTTTGAGCGACGCGCTCCAGAGGAAAAGGTCAAGTCTTGCTCTTGATTCAAAAAAGAAACTGATAACGGGAAGCCAAGTAGAAAGCAGAGATATATCTATTGTGTTCAAGGTGGTCTAACTCACAAGTTCGTTTCCGACGAGTTAGGTATGGATGTTTTTGGACCATGGAAAGAGATCAAAGAAACTATCGATTCTCTTTCAAAGTTTACGCACGTCAATGAAACTACCTTCGACATAACAGATGAAAAATGCCAAAGTCTTTCTGAAGAAGCGCTTGGTATCTTACTGTCAATATTCAACATGATAGAAGATACAAGAAATGAATTACATTGTGAATTAGCCTCTCATATCGACAGCGAACTGATGAGCACATTCATTTCTAATAGCATGCCTGATATCGACATTCTCAGCCATCAAAGTTACGTTGAACACTCGGAGGTTACTGACTACGAACTAACTGACATTGATAATTTAGAGGTGATATTTAAAGGGGAAGGTGGAAGGTGTTGCTCATGTTTCTCAAAATTACGGTAAAGGTGACGATGCTTGTGAAATAAATGAGGAATACCCTTTTGAGTTTACAGGGTCTAGCAGTGTTACCAAGCCGTATGATTTATCCATACCTCCCGAAAGTATTTCAATAGATGTTAGTAGCTGGTTTGGCGAGGAATAATTTAACAAGGCTGTCTAGTACGCGCCTATCGGCGCCGAACAAATTTTCCGTTGCTCGTTTTGCACTTTAACGCTACGCTAGCACAAAAAAATCAACTACAAATTTGCCGCTAACAGCGGCGTTAGTTGCCTTCTTACTCCGGTGGAAAATTCTGTTTTTGGTGTAAAACTCGCATGATTCTAATCGTTTCACCATCAACCCAATAAGAAACAATCATTGATACTTCTGGAATAATTAGCACTCTTCCATGAAACATGTCTCTTTTTACACCCATTAGTGGATGCTCTAGTAAGCTCTCAACTTTAGTTTCAATAATTTGGTCAGTTTTTTCAGCTGCACTTGGATTAAAGTCAAAAAGAAACTCAAAGATTTTTTCACGATCATTTAGTGACTCTTCTTCCCAAAAAATCATGACTTATCTCTATTACGGATTTTTTGTTTTCTTGCTTCCATTAAGGCTTTAGCGTCATCATGTACAATAAAGTTAGCTTTTCCGTTGTCAAACTTGTTAAATGCTGCATTTATTTGTTCTTTTAACCATGTATCATGGCTCATAGATTTACGTTGTTCTTCAGCTAAGCTTTCCGTAAGTTCGCGGCATGCGTCACTTAAAGTTCTGCCTTGGCTTTCAGTCATTAGCTGCGCTAAGCGCTTAGTTTCTTCATCGACTCTAAATTGAATTCGAGTATCCATTATAAATTACCTCAAAATTATTTTTGTACACACAAATGTTAGCACTGAGGTTGTGTCAAGGCAATTAACACACCAATAATACAGGCCACCCATAAGGTTATTGATCTTTTTTTGATCACGATCTAAACTAGAAAAATCAAACTCAAGGATGAGGAAAAGAGTAATCTAAGACACCCATGTAGTTTATTTATTTCAATTAGTTAGGTGATTACACCGTATATAGATGTAAAAGAAAGTAAGTATTTGAGCGGTAATCTAGAGTTTGGGACTTCCTTTGCCGCTCTTCCTGGCGGTTTATTTGAAACTTGTAATAAAGCTGTTAGTTAAAAGGTCAGGTTAACGTGAAAAATTTTACGCTTTTATGTTTAGTCACTATATTGAGTTTCGGAGCTCTTGGTGAAACCTTTCTAGAAGGTCTTGCACTAAGTATTTCTGAAACACCGTATTCAGCCATTATTGAACCTATTAGCTATACGACCCATCATGAAATTGAAAATCACGAAATGATCACAATTGTACGAGCAAAAATGATCCGTTCTATTAGAGGGTCGCTAGCTCAAGAATTTGATTTTATTGTTGCTTCTGAAATTGGTGATACACTCGGTAAAATTGGTGAGCCAATTCTTATCTCTTTTTGTGAATTCGATGAAAATTTTTACTTTGCAGGCGTAGGTTCTGCTTTTATACCAACTAAAAACATTCAAATGCATGCAGAACGAATAGCAAAAAATGTGAGCAAGACTCAAGTTGACTATGACTTTTGTTAAATTAGGTGTTAAGTAACAGGTAACCCGGTTTATGATAAGAGCAATACAGACCCCATCATGTTATTGAATTTTCACAGTTGGGTGTCTTTGATTTCTTGTTTTAGTGTGATGATTGACTCAATTAGAGCATTAACGATCTCTTTAATTTATAACGTGTTGTGCTTTTTAGGTGGGGTTGTATGAATGAGTTTGATAAATTGCTTAGGATAGCAAAGCGTAAATCAACGTTTGATGATAGCAACAAATGGTCAAGTGGCTCAGAGACTTATCTGGTTGAAATTAAAAATGAAGTAGATGAAGTCTTAGAGGAAATGCCTAAATCTCGGAAGTGTTATTTAGAAGATGAGTTAGGCGATGTTCTTTGGGATTACCTTAATGCCTTGGTCGCTTTAGAAAAAGAAAGAGGAGTTAATGCTAGAGAGGTTATAGCGCGAGCTTGTCAAAAGTATGAAGAAAGAATATCGGCCATCGAATCAGGTGATACTTGGTCAAACATTAAAGAGAAGCAAAAAGCATCCCTAGAAAAGGAATATCAATCTAATACATAGCTCACTTTCCGTAACAAGTGTAACCTCCCATGCCGTTATGAGGTGTCCATCACTTTATTGGTACTTATATGACCACTGTCTAAAAAGAAGAGCAAACTCAAGGATGAGTTGATCATTATGATTAGGGGAAGAAGCGAATAAAATCAGTTTGCGACAGTAAGTGATTTTTTACTAAGCCTATTACCGTATCAAAACACAATAGACAAGGCCCAGTAGGGCGTCTACCATAATTTAATTCACTTAGGTTTGTAAAAATGCGCTATCATAGAGGGTTATTTTCCTAGCTTTGAGCCCTATATAAATGACCAATGTTACCATTCCTGTCAATTTCACTGAACTCGGCCTTATTTCTCCCTTGTTAGCCCGATTAACTGAGTTGGATTATCAGCAGCCAACACCGATACAGTCACAAGCCATCCCCAGTGTCTTAGCAGGACATGATCTCATCGCAGGTGCGAATACCGGTTCAGGTAAAACAGCGGCTTTTGCGTTACCTCTCTTACAGCACTTACAGTCTGATATGTCTTTAGCTGAAAAAAATGGCAAAGGTAACTATGTTAGCCGATTGATTTTAGTGCCTACTCGAGAGCTTGCGAAACAGGTAGCGGACAGCATTAAGTCTTATGCGGTTCATTTTAATGGCGCAATTAAAATCCTAGCCGTTTTTGGTGGTGTTTCGGTTAATACTCAAATGCTTGCCTTACGTGGTGGTACCGATATTTTAGTGGCAACACCGGGTCGATTGCTGGATTTGATTTCCAGTAACGCCGTTAAATTAGATAAGGTGAAAACTCTAGTTCTGGATGAAGCGGACCGCATGTTAAGTCTAGGTTTTGCCGATGAGATCGCTGAACTCTTGGCGCTAATGCCGAAGAAAAAACAAGTCTTATTATTTTCTGCCACCTTTCCAGAACAAGTGAAAACGTTAACCCAAGAATTGCTTAATAATCCTATTGAAATACAAGTGCAAAGTGCTGATGCCAGTACCTTGGTGCAGCGTGTGTTTACGGTCAATAAAGGTCAGAAAACCGCTGTCTTAGAGCACTTAGTTAAACAATATCAATGGCGACAAGCGTTGATTTTTGTGAATTCTAAAAATAGCTGTAATCATTTAGCAGATAAACTGTTGAAACGAGGGATTACAGCGGAAGTGTTTCACGGAGATAAGGCTCAAGGCGCTCGCAGTCGTGTATTAGACGGTTTTAAAAACGGTGAAGTCGATGTATTAATTGCTACCGACATTGCCGCTCGTGGTTTGGACATCGAAAAACTGCCTGTTGTCATTAATTTTGATTTACCAAGAAGTCCTGCTGACTACATGCATCGTATTGGACGAAGTGGTCGTGCCGGGGAAGTTGGATTGGCGATTTCACTTATAGACCATGAAGATTATCATCATTTCAAAGTGATTGAGAAAAAGCACAAAATTTGGCTTGAGCGAGAACAAATAGAAGGCTTTGAAGCAAATGAAGACGTCGCGATTGCAGTCGATAAGCCAATGGCTAAACCTGAAGGCAGTGGTAAGAAAAAACGTAAAAATAAAGCTTCAAGTAATATGGGCTTTGAGGGTTAAACGCGGACATAAAAAAGAGGCTTGGGCTCTGTTTGTTGATTTACGGATTTAATTGCTGAGTGTAACGGCCCTCAAACAGAAGAAAGAACTTACTGTCACTAAAAAGTCTTGGGGGTTAAGTAGTATGCTGATGGTCTGTAATCAGCGAATTTCTTTCACTTAAGGCGTTTTATACTATCGGTGAGGAAATCAAGATCACATAGGCGGGTGGATTTTTACATTGAGTGAATGGTCATCAAATGTTACTATTTTCTCCCGTCCTAATGCACACTTTGTTGTGCTATTCATACTCATACGAACATTCAATTTAAGGCGGGTTTAACACTCATGGCGACACGATATATTTTCGTCACTGGCGGCGTAGTTTCTTCTCTTGGCAAAGGCTTAACGGCTGCCTCTCTTGCTGCAATTCTTGAATCCCGTGGTTTAAAAGTGACCATGCTTAAATTGGATCCTTATATCAACGTTGATCCAGGGACAATGAGTCCTTTTCAACATGGTGAAGTTTTTGTGACCGATGACGGTGCGGAAACGGATCTTGATCTTGGTCACTATGAACGTTTCATCTCGACTAAAATGAGTAAGCGTAATAACTTTACAACCGGTCGTGTTTACCAGCATGTATTGAAGAAAGAGCGCCGTGGTGATTATCTAGGCGGTACGGTTCAGGTTATTCCTCATATTACTGACGAAATTAAACGTCGTGTGCTAATTGGTGCGGAAGGTGCTGATGTTGCTTTGGTTGAAATTGGTGGCACCGTGGGGGATATTGAATCCCAACCTTTCTTAGAAGCGGTTCGCCAATTAAAAGTAGAGTTGGGCTCTCATCGTGCAATGTTTATGCACTTAACGTTAGTACCTTATATTCGTACTGCAGGTGAAACCAAGACCAAGCCTACTCAGCACTCAGTAAAAGAACTGCGCTCAATTGGTATTCAACCTGATATTTTGATTTGTCGTTCTGAAGTGGCAATTGAAGCACCTGAACGTAAGAAAATCTCCTTATTTACCAGTGTTGATGAGCGTGCGGTCATTTCACTGCCTGACGCCGAAACTATTTACAGCATCCCAGCCATTTTGAATGAACAAGGTTTGGACAGCTTAATTGTTGAGCGCTTTAATCTTGATTGCGGTATTCCAGATATCACTATTTGGAATAAAGTGGCTAAAGCAAAATTGAACCCTGAGAAGCAAGTAAATATTGCTATGGTGGGTAAATATATGGAGCTTTTGGATGCCTATAAATCGTTAATCGAAGCAATGGATCATGCTGGAATTCATGCACGCACAAAAGTAAAGCTGCACTACATTGATTCAGAAAGTATTGAAACCAATGGCACTGAGGTGCTTAAGGGGATGGATGCCATTCTGGTTCCTGGTGGTTTCGGTGAACGCGGTGTGGAAGGTAAAATTCTAACGGCACAATACGCACGTGAAAACAAAATTCCATATTTAGGTATTTGCTTAGGTATGCAAGTAGCCGTGATTGAGTTTGCTCGAAATGTAGCGAACCTTCCTGGCGCACACAGCACAGAGTTTAATCTTAAAGCAGAGAACCCAGTTATTGGTCTAATTACAGAATGGACTAATGCAGAGGGTTCCAAAGAGATCCGGTCAGAGGAGTCCGATCTAGGTGGCACGATGCGCCTAGGTGCTCAAAACTGTAATTTGCTAGAAGGGTCAAAAGCCCACCAAGCGTATGGTAAAGCAGTTGTGAGTGAACGTCATCGTCATCGTTATGAAGTAAATAACTATTATCTTTCAGAACTTGAAGAGGCAGGTTTAACGATCTCAGGTCGTTCTGCTGATAACTCTTTGGTGGAAATGGTTGAGATTAAAGATCACCCTTGGTTTGTAGCTTGCCAGTTCCATCCTGAATTTACTTCATCACCTCGTTATGGTCATGGATTATTCAGTGCGTTTGTTCATGCGGCATTAAAATATGCTGGCAAAGAAAAGTAGTTTGAACAAACTAAGCACGAATAGTATTCATTCTTAAAAGTTTAATTTATTAAAAGGTGTGTTATGAGTCAGATTGTTGATATCAAAGCGAGAGAAGTTCTTGATTCCCGTGGTAACCCTACTGTTGAAGCCGATGTTATTTTAGCTGACGGTTCTTTTGGTTCGGCTTGTGCTCCTTCTGGTGCGTCTACTGGTTCACGTGAAGCGCTTGAGTTACGTGACGGAGATAAAAGCCGTTATTTAGGTAAAGGCGTACTAAAAGCGGTTGCTGCTGTTAATGGTCCAATTCGTGACGCCTTGCTTGGAAAAGATGCATTGGCTCAAGCTGAATTAGATAAAATCATGATTGATTTAGATGGAACTGAAAATAAATCCACTTTTGGTGCGAATGCCATTCTAGCGGTGTCTCTTGCGGCGGCAAAAGCGGCGGCTGTTTCTAAAAAAGTGCCTTTATATGCGCATATTGCTGACATAAATGGGACTTCTGGTGTCTATTCTATGCCTGTACCTATGATGAACATCATCAATGGTGGTGAGCATGCTGATAATAACGTTGATATCCAAGAGTTTATGATTCAACCTGTTGGCGCACCAAATTTCCGTGAAGCATTACGCTACGGCGCTGAGATTTTCCATGCGTTGAAAAAAGTATTAAGCGATCGTGGTTTAAGTACAGCGGTGGGTGATGAAGGTGGTTTTGCGCCAAACCTTGCTTCCAATGCAGAAGCGCTAGCGGTTATTAAAGAAGCCGTTGCTAACGCGGGTTATGAGTTAGGTAAAGACATTACATTAGCGATGGACTGTGCGGCATCTGAATTTTATGAAGACGGCCAGTATAATTTAAAAGGTGAAGGTAAAGTGTTCTCTTCAGAAGGTTTTTCTGATTACTTAGCGGATCTTTGTGAACAGTATCCTATTGTGTCTATTGAAGATGGCTTGAATGAGTCAGATTGGGAAGGCTTTGCTTACCAAACAAAAATACTCGGTGATAAAATTCAATTAGTTGGTGATGATTTATTTGTTACTAATACGAAAATTTTAAAGCGTGGTATTGATGAAGGTATTGCAAACTCAATCTTGATTAAATTTAATCAAATTGGGTCTTTGACAGAAACTCTTGAAGCGATTCGCATGGCGAAAGCGGCAGGTTATACAGCGGTTATTTCTCATCGTTCTGGTGAGACAGAAGATTCAACCATTGCAGATTTAGCGGTTGGTACTGCCGCCGGACAGATTAAAACGGGTTCATTATGCCGTTCTGATCGTGTTTCTAAATACAATCAATTACTACGTATTGAAGAGCAATTAGGTTCAAGCGTTGCATACAATGGTTTGTCTGAGATTAAAGGTCAAGCTTAATCCATTAGGCTTACTTTTAAAGGGAGAACGTGTGTTCTCCCTTTTTTTGTTTGAGTAATTCAGTACTATTGAGTTATATAAAGTAACGTAAATGTGATGTTTTTGAGAAGATTATGTGGCGTCCTGTGTTTCTGATTTTTTTAGGTGTTTTTGGATATTTAAGCTACCAGTTAATTTATGGAGAGCAAGGTATCAAGCGTCAAGAAGCGCTTGCTAAGCAAATACAATATCAAGAAAATCAAAATCAAAGGCTTTCACAACGAAATGACGCTTTGCGAGCTCAGGTTGAGAATTTACGTAAAGGAAAGGATGCGATAGAAGAACGAGTAAGAACAGAGCTTCAATACATCAAAGAAGGTGAAGTGTTTTATCGGATAGTAGATCAATGAGTGCTTGTATTTGGGTAGTCGTTCCAGCCGCGGGTGTTGGAAAAAGAATGCAATCCAACACGCCAAAACAATATTTACCACTCGGTGCCAATACGGTTTTAGATTGCACACTGGGTCAATTACTATCTCATAACAAAATAGCTGGGGTTTTACTTGGGTTAGGATCTGAAGATTCTTATTGGCCTGACTCGATTTGGTTTGGTCATGAAAAAATAAAAACCTTTGTGGGTGGTGTGGAACGTGCCGATACCGTTAGGTTAGGGCTGGATTACCTATCAAACCAACTTGGATTAAAGAATGATTTCGTTTTAGTTCATGATGCGGCTAGACCTTTAATTGCTCATCAATCTATTGATGACTTGCTTGCGAATACTAACCCCTGTGGTGGGATTTTGGCTATACCTGCAAAAGATACGATTAAGCAGAGTCTTGAAACCTCGAAGCCTTCTTGTGTCGAAAAAACCATTGATCGTAACCTTATTTGGCAGGCTCAAACGCCTCAAAAGTTCATGATCAAAACCCTAATCGATGCAATCGATTACGCTAAATCCCAAGGTGTTGAGGTTACGGATGAAAGCTCAGCCATGGAGTTATCTGGTTATCAACCAGCGTTAATTGAAGGGGATACGCGTAACTTCAAAATTACTCTACCTATTGATTTAGTTATTGCTAATGCTTTGCTAATGCATGAACCACTTCAATAGTTTGAAATATCTCAATGAATAAAAGCCACTGAATCAATGTAAAAGATGATCCGCACAACGTGATCCATTAGTTAGGAGAAAAGTCAGTATGTTGCCATTTAGAATTGGTCATGGTTTTGATGTTCATAAGTTTGGTGAAGGCGATCATATTGTTATAGGGGGGTCACTATTCCCTATGAAAAAGGCCTTATTGCTCACTCCGATGGTGATGTAGCCTTACATGCTTTAGCGGATGCCTTATTAGGCGCGGCGGCTCTTGGAGACATAGGTAAGCACTTTCCGGACACTTCCCCTGAGTTTGCCGGTGCGGATAGTCGGGTTCTGCTGCGTCATGTGATTGGGTTGCTAAGAGCGCAACAGTTTTATGTTGGCAATGTTGATATTACTATTATTGCCCAAGTGCCGAAAATGAGCCCTTATATTGAAAGCATGCGCCGTAACATCTCTGAAGATTTAGAGGTTACCCTTAACCAGGTGAATGTTAAAGCTACAACGACTGAAAAACTTGGGTTTACGGGACGCAAAGAAGGTATTGCGGTAGAAGCCGTGGCGCTTATTTTTTCTCAATAATGTTTAATGGCCTGTATGTTTCCTATACTGTCTGTTATTTCTATCTCCATACCTCCTATTTAGGCTTACAAATACATGAATACAGTTTGGCATTATGCATGGTCAAAACCCACTCTGACTGGGAATTTGAAAACAACCCCACAAGATTTCTTTGTAGAGGAAGTGTTAGGTTTCGTGCCTGATGGGCAGGGAGAGTTTGTTTTTGTTTTCATTGAAAAAGTGGGTGTAAATACCGATTATTTGGCGAAGCGCTTAGCCAGTTATGCCGACATTGATCCGAGTAAAGTGACTTATAGTGGCGTTAAAGATCGACATGCATGCACTCGCCAGTGGTTTTGTTTGCATCTGTTAGGTAAAGACATTGATTTTTCAGATCTGTCTCATGGTTTTAGGGACAATGAGCAAGTAAGGGTAATCGAAGTTGCCCGACATTCGAAAAAACTAAGAGTCGGAACGCATATTGAGAACCGTTTTATTATTCGTATACGGTCTCTTAAAGGGGACCTCATTGAGTTAGAAAATAGGCTTTCGTTGGTGAAAATGGCGGGGGTGCCAAACTATTATGGTGCACAGAGATTTGGTATTCAAGGAAACAACCTAGAAAATGGCTTGCGTTGGCTTGAGGCTGGCCGTAAAGGAAAGAAAAGATTAAGTAAAACAGAGTCTTTTTGGCTATCCGCTATGCGCTCTTGGTGTTTTAATCAGGCATTGAGCGATCAAATAGAGAGCCGGTGTTGGAATAGTGTTTTTATTGGTGATATTGCTCAAGAAGCTCATAGTTCTACTCAGTTTCGTATAAAGAGTTTAACGCCTGGATTACTGTTACGCCAAATGACAATGAAGATTCAACCTGTGCTGCCGTTAATAAGTAAAGGTTGGCAAGATGGTACGAGTGAAAAAAGAGCTCAGATGATGCGCCAATCTCTTGCTGGTAGTGAAACGATCGTTGAAGGTTTGTTGAATCTGGATTTGTCTAGGGACAGTAGGGTTACTCGATTAAGTCCCAATAATATGGAATGGGAACTGTTTAACAAAGATTCAGAGTACCCCGAGATTTTAATGCAGTTTTCTCTTCCAAAAGGCGCGTTTGCAACCAGTGTATTGCGTGAAATAGTAGATATTAATGATTGTTCAACAGAGAAGCATGATGCGAGTATTGATAGCAAATGATGATGGTATTGATGCGCTAGGGATTCAAACTCTTTATCGTAAATTGGCGTTGTCATATTCTTGTGTAGTGGTAGCACCAGATAGAAACCGCAGTGGTGCAAGTAATTCGCTTACTTTATCTAGGCCAATACAGTCTAAGCAAATCAGAGAGAATGAATACAGTGTGGATGGTACACCAGCTGACTGTGTGAATTTGGCTTTATCTGAGGTGATTAGTGGATCATTTGACCTAGTAGTGTCTGGAATCAATCATGGACCAAACTTAGGTGACGATGTTATTTATTCGGGCACGGTTGCGGCGGCTATGGAGGCTCGTCATTTAGGGCGGTCCTCTATCGCTATATCGTTACACGGCACTAGGTGCTTTGATACGGCTGCACAGATACTAGATGAGCTCTTAAAAGACAGTCACACCTTGTCTTTGCCTAAAGGGGTATTGCTCAATGTTAATGTTCCTGATCTTCCGTACGATCAACTTAAAGGGATTAAGATTACTCGTCTAGGTTATCGAAAGAGTCCTCAGCCAGCCATTTCAGCAGAACACCCCAGAGGAATATCCAGTTTTTGGATTGGTGAATTATCAGAGCCTCATGATGGTAGCGAAGGCACTGATTTTTGGGCGGTTGAAAATGGCTATGTATCCATCACGCCGCTTCATATTGACATGACTTGTTATCAAGTCATGTCGTCCCTAGAGAAATGGACCGCTAAGGTACTTTTATGACAATGGAGCATCTGCATAAGCTTACGCACTCTAATGCTAAAGCGTCTAATATGATTTTAGAGTTGCAGCAAAAAGGCATTCATCATGAAGCTTTGTTACAATTGATGTTGTCTATACCTAGGCATGACTTTGTAGAGCCTGCATTTTCTCATCTGGCGTATTCTGCCACACCATTGCCTATAGGTAAAAATCAAACCATCAGTCAACCGCTTACGGTGGCACAGATGACTCAATGGTTATTGCAATATGCTCGTTTGGGGCGAGTTCTTGAAGTCGGTACTGGTTCTGGATATCAAACTTGTATCTTGTCACACTTTTTTAATAAAGTTCATACTATTGAAAGGCAGCAGAGTCTATTTGAAAAGTCTCAAAAAAGGCTGTCATCAATGGGCATACAGAATGTTGAATTTCTCCATGGGGATGGTCATTTGGGTTGGCCAACCTCATTAAGCGTTGATGCTATTATTGTAACGGCGATGGCAAATAAGGTGCCCTTAGCATTAACAGATTGTTTAAAAGAGAAAGGCATTTTAATTATGCCCTTAGATCAGCCTGAACCCATGATAGGCTGTTGGCAGAAATGTAATGATCAATGGAAACGTTTAGATGACACTCCGGCTCAGTTTGTTCCAATGTTAGAAGGTTTAGTACGTGATTAGTTGGTTAAAGGTGTATTTCTGTGGTGTATTAATGGGAATGGCGGATGTTGTACCTGGAGTGTCAGGTGGAACAATGGCCTTTATTTTAGGTATCTATGATCGTTTAATTGGTGCTTTGAGTGGGGTGGATAAAACCAGTTTAACCATGCTGTGTAAACGAGACGTTAAAGGTATTTGGCACCATTTCGACCTCGGTTTTTTATTGGTGTTAGGTGCTGGGATTGTTACGAGTATTATTTTGTTTGCTCAAGTCATTACCTATTGGTTAAGTGCATATCCGACCTATTTATGGAGTTTCTTTTTTGGCTTGATCTTAGCTTCGTCCGTGTTATTGCTCAAACAAATCCATGTGGTGAATCGTCAAGTCGTTGTCTTTTTTGTATTGGGGGCTTGTCTTGGTGTTCTTGCTTCCGTTTTGGTTCCTATGCAGTTTGATGTGACTTATGGGATGGTTTTCTTTTCTGGAATGATCGCTATTTGTGCCATGATCTTGCCAGGGATATCTGGAAGCTTTTTACTCTTGTTGATGGGAATGTATGAAACAATCATAACGTCAATAAAATCAATGCAGTTAGATGTTATTATAATTTTTGTAGTAGGGGCATTCTTAGGTTTGATGAGCTTTTCAAAACTATTGAAATGGCTACTGACAGGCTATAAATCAATCACTCTTGCCAGTTTAACAGGCGTCATGTTAGGGGCTTTAATTAAGGTGTGGCCATGGAAAGAAACTCAAGAATGGTTGCAAGTGGGTGACAAAAAAGTATCTGCCGTTGAATCATTAATACTGCCGTGGCACTTAGAAAACTATCATATTGTAACGGATTTGGTATTACCAATTATCTGTATGTTTGCTGGCTTAATAGGTGTCTTTCTCATTAATTACATATTTTTACCAAAAGTTAAATAGAGAGACAAAAGGTCTACTTCTAGTTACGTTCTTTAGGGGGGCGTTTGTTATTTGCAAATTTGCAATGTAAAAATTTAATGAAGATACGTGACCTCATCGTTACGGCTTTTGCTTTGCTGCTGTTATCAGGTTGCGCATCGGATAGTTTTCATTATCAAAATGGAGGCGGTTCGTCTTCGTCAAATAATACGCAAGTTTCATCCATACCAAAAAGTGGTTACTATCGAGTAAAAAAGGGTGATACCTTGTTCTCTATCGCATTTCGTTATGGTATTGACTATAGAAAGTTAGCTCAAACGAATCGAATACCCTCTCCTTATGTGATTTACCCTCAGCAAAAAATTCGCTTAAAGGTATCGAGTAATACGACCAAAATAGCGAACAGTTCACCGAAAGTACAAACGAAAAAGCCCGTTGCCTCGATTAAAAAACCAAGCCAAGTTGTTAAGAGGGTGACGAAGCCAAAAGTGAACCCCCCTACAAAAAACATTTCTAAAAGTACGATACCTAATAAAAGTACCCTTAATTGGCGCTGGCCTATTAAAGGTTTTGTGGTAAGAGGCTTTTCAAATGCTGGCGTTAGTAGTAAAGGTATAGATATAAAAAGTAATATAGGCAAGCCAGTACGTGCCGCGGAAGATGGTGTTGTTGTATATTCAGGTAATGGATTGATAGGGTATGGTAACTTAGTTATTGTTAAACACAGTGAAGAATATCTAAGTGCGTACGCTTATAACCAAAGTATTTTAGTGAAAGAACAGCAAGTTGTAAAAGCAGGGGATTCTCTGGCAATTATCGGAGGGAAGGGTGAAGAAAGGCCATTATTGCATTTTGAAATTCGTCGTGATGGCCAACCGATAGATCCATTAACAGTGCTACCAGACCAGTAGGCATTATGGCTTGGAAGACTAAGGAGGTACTTATGAAAACGCTTGATCGAGATAACCAAAAAACGTTGTCAAATAATGAGGAAGTATGTGATCTAAAAGCCGATTTGGATGTATTAGAAGAAGATGCTGAGTTTGATTTAGCCGTGAGTTCTCGTTATTCATCTGAGGACAGTGGAAAAAATATTGATGTTACGCAACTGTACCTTAATGAAATAGGCTTCTCCCCCTTACTAACAGCGGAGGAAGAGGTTTATTTTTCTCGCAAAGCCTTGAAAGGGGATGAAGCTTCTCGTAAAAGGATGATTGAGAGTAACTTAAGACTGGTTGTAAAAATCTCTCGTCGTTACTTAAATAGAGGTCTTTCTCTACTGGATCTTATTGAGGAAGGCAACCTGGGGTTAATTAGAGCCGTTGAAAAATTTGATCCTGAAAGAGGCTTTAGGTTTTCAACGTACGCGACTTGGTGGATACGACAAACCATAGAACGTGCCATCATGAATCAGACAAGAACGATCAGATTACCTATTCATGTAGTTAAAGAGTTAAATGTATACCTTAGAGCGGCCCGTGAGCTGACCCAGAAACTGGATCATGAGCCTACTCCTGAAGAGATAGCCGATTTACTGGATTGCCCTGTAGAGGGGGTTCAGAAAATGCTGAAGTTGAACGAAAGAATGAGCTCTATTGATTCTCCTATGGGGGGAATGGATTCAGATAAGAGTCTAGTAGAAATATTGGCTGACACTCAGCATGTTGGTCCAGAAAGTGATCGTCAGACTAGCGATGTGTTGCAAAACATTGAAACATGGCTAGACAGCTTAAATGAAAAACAGAGAGAGGTTATTTCTCGTCGATTTGGGTTGAGAGGTTTTGAAGCGAGTACATTAGAAGATGTAGGTGCTGAAATTGGTTTAACTCGTGAAAGGGTAAGACAGATTCAAGTGGAGGCGCTTAAAAGGCTAAGAGTGATGTTGGATAAGCAAGGCTTAACATTAAGCGATGTCTTGCATGTTGAAGAAATTTAGTTAAATTTATCAAGGTAAGGGTATGAATGACATTGCCCTTACCTTGATGCTGTAATATTCAAATAGTCTTCGTCTGGATCCTCGTTATTTAATGTTGCATTTTCTTGTTGGTGCGTTGTGTTAATACTCTCGATATTGGGGCGTATTTTTAGATTTAACTTCTCTGAAATACCTTTTACCGTATACACCATGGTTTCCTCTTCTCCTTCCCCTAAGATTTCTGGTAATCCTGAAAATACTTTGTTTTGAATATCTGGCAAGGTGAATATTTCTTCGCTTAGCAGTAATGAATCAATGCTTTCAGAGCGTTTAAACTCCATCATCTGATGAATTAATGGCTGTATTCTGTCGGCATAAAATGCGTTGTCTTGAATTATTTCGTTCACATGTGGGTTGCCTTGATGCAAACTAATATGAAAATGTATAGTCGGGGTATTTTCATACATATCTGTTTTTAAAAGTTCTTTGACTACTCCTAAAAAGACTTCAGCGGTACAAACGGCATTGGTATATAAGTTATTACCGGAATTCTGTGCTGTGTAAAAAATGATGGCTGAATGACCTTCATATTGATGAACCTGCCCAAGGAAGGATTCACTTGCCTGAAATAAGGCTCTATAAATTGGCGTCAGTAAATTAGCGACCTGTAGAGGCTGCATGTTTTCGTGCCATTCTTCTAAATTGCGTATTTCAAAGAATAAAGCACAGCTTCTTTGACTTTGCTCATGCAAAATTTCATCAAAGTCTATTTCGTATTGAGGTATGTCTGCTTGGGCGGTTTCATCGTCTTCTTTTTGCCAATCAGTAGATTGTGCTGACTTGGTTGCTTCTGCTAATTGAAATGCTTCTAGATAGAAGGTAGTTGGTATATGGGCATCTTTATGTTTGTGGGATAAGGCCTCAAGAACATCGGTAATTTTATTGATAGGGGCAAATAACCAGCGACTAAAAAAGAAAATGATGCAAACGGCAAGAGCACAAATAAAGATAGCGATGCTTATTAATAATTTTTTGATGTCTGCAAGCGTTTTCTGGGAAGAGGTTCTGTCTAAAGTGATGAGTACATGTCCAACAACTTCATTACGAAACTTTACGCTTGAACTGTAAACAAGTTGAGCCTCATCTGGTCTAATCTCGGTTCCTTGGACAAAGCCTTTTACGTTACCACTGTTGGCTTCGGCAAGTAGTTCATCTTGCTTATTAAATACCCGTGCGCTAATGATGTTGTCATCAATGACTAATCGAGTCAGGAGGACATTTAAGCTAAGAAGGTCATTATTTAAAATCGATTGTGTGGCGTTAAACGCGGCTTGTGTTGCTAAACTGCTGCCAAGAACTTCTGTCTGTTGGGAAAGGTAGCTATCTAAAGCATTGGTTAATGCATACCAAAATAAGACAACAGTTAAAACCACTAAAGAAGCAAATGTGATGATCATCATCATTGTTGCGCTGAGATGACGACGACAAAAGTACAAAAAACGCTGAGATGTTTTGGTTGTTTCCATTTAAGGTATTTCCTGCAACTTGATTTTAAGTGCTTAATATCCCTTTTATATCGGCTATAAAATAGAATCTTTAGTATAAACGTGCACTTAGATAAAATTCGTATATTTGATACAATGCATCTAATTTAAATAAGGGGAACATTATGTCAGCTAGTATCACATTAATTGGGTCTATTACTTTACCTTATTTAGAAGGGTTTGAAGCATGGATAAAAAAAGGAAATCTATTTGTTAATAAACAAACATTAACAGATGATTCAGACTCTTATGATGTTGTGCGCTATAATTTAACTCAACCTTTTCCCGAATCTAAATTAACAGACATCCAAGAGTACTTGCTATCGTTATCAGATAGTACGAATATTGATCATGTATATCAATCAAAGTCTATAGATATAACAAAACCAGGCGTTGCGGTATTTGATATGGATTCAACTTTGATAAAAGCAGAGGTAATGGATGAACTTGCTGTTGATTTTGGAATTGGTGAAAAAATCTCAAAAGTTACGGCCAGTGCTATGCGTGGAGAAATCGATTTTATAGAAAGTTTTGTCCAGCGTCTGGCTTTGCTAGAAGGGCTGAGCAGTGATGTGATGGATGGGGTTTATAAGAGAATCATTCATATGGATGGAATTGCCGTATTAATGAAGGTGTTAAACCATTTTCATTGGCATACAGCGATATTATCTGGTGGATTTACTTATTTTGCTGATCGTATTGCTAAAGAATATGGCATTTCTGAAGTGCATGCCAATGTCTTAGAAATAGAAAATGGCAAATTGACGGGCAAACACCTTGGACCAATTGTTGATGCTTCTCGTAAAAGGCAACTTCTGGAAGATATTGTTTCAAAAAATGAATTGCCTTGGGATCAGACTATTGCTTGTGGTGACGGTGCGAATGATTTACTCATGTTGAATAGTGCTACTTTAGGTGTTGCACTACATGCGAAACCTTTAGTGAGAAAAGACGCGCCCCATCCAATGAGTGCCTTAGGCTTAGATGGTATTTTGTATTTATTAGGGATGACTACATCAGACATTCGAGCCATTACAAATTTATGAATGGGTTAATTTAACCTAAAGGAGAGAGTTCTTGCAGGAAATAAAGTTATCAGAAGTCGATTTGAATTTGTTGTATATACTTCAAGTGCTGATTGATGAACTGAATGTGACTAAAGCAGCCCAACGTTTAAATGTGAGCCAACCCGCTGTTAGCCGATCGTTAGCTCGTTTAAGAGAGGTGTTTGGCGACCCTCTTTTTGTTAGGACCTCTCACGGGCTTTCGCTAACAGCAAGGACTGAGAGCCTAGCGCCTTTCTTGACAGATATTTTGAAAGGGTTGGAAAATTTAATTCAACCACCAGAATTTGCACCATTGACTTCAAGCCGACGTTTCTCTTTATCGACAACGGATTTTGGGGTATTAACCGTATTACCTAAAGTATTGGATAACTTTCGTCACTCGGCACCGAACGCCGTTCTGGAAGTGAAGAACTGGCATGAAGAAACGTCTTTTGAATTAGATTCCAATGAAATTGACATTGCTGTTGCTGTGTTATCAAAAGAACCACCAAACAGTGTGCGATCCGTCAAGTTAGATACCGATAAGATGGTGTGTATTGCCCGAGCAAATCATGAGCAATTAGAGGGTAAATTAACTTTAGAATCTTATGTTAATTTACATCATGCTCAAGTGGTTCTTGGAAAAAGAGAATTGGCGGCCGTTGATAGGATATTAGCTAAAATGGGTCATCATCGTCATATTGCTGTGCAGTTACCTAACTTTGTTCCCGCCGTCCGAGTTGTTGAGAGCAGCGATCTACTGTTAACGGTTCCTAAGCTATTTGCTTCAGATATCATATCAATGCATTCGAATCTTGCTGTCTATGATTTACCTTTTGAAACAAAAGAGTTTGATTATTCAATGATCTGGCATGAGAGGCATGAATTTGATCCAGGGCATCAATGGCTAAGAGAAATAATCCAAAAAGCTTTTATTTAAACTTTAGAGACTTAAATGGTTATGCCAGCTATTAAAGCCCCGTAATGGATTGTTGAACTGCATTTTCATTGCTGGGTACTTGATAGCTGAGTAATCCATTCTTTGGTTAACATCTCAACTAAACTATAACGCCTTAAATCCATGGCATTTTCAAGATGACTAAAGTTTTCATCTAGATAATCAAACAGTATTTGTTCTCGTAATTCAATTAACACTTTCATTTGTTCACCTTGCTCAAAGGTGATGTCTTTATTTTCTAGCAGGTGGTTTAAGACTTCTTTTCTTGAGCTAACGTCTATTTGGTAATGATTTTGTAGAATGTATTTTGCTAAATCTAACATGGACGCAACCAGTAATTGAAATGAATGCTCAATAACCATTTTTTCATCTTGGTTAATAAGTTCTTTCTTCTTTTGTTTACGAAAGGTATCTAAACGCTTAATCATAGCGTGTTGATGCTCTAAGAGCGCTTGTTCCCATTCTTTATTTCTCATTGAGTTCCTTCCTTTCGTTGTCTAGATTAGTGAATACATAAAGACAGTGTAGTTTAGAAACTAGAGAATGGGTAAAAATCGTAAGTGAGATTTTCTTCAATGGTATGCTTTGCTGGTATGTGTAAGTAACCATCACACACGCAAGAGGCGAATAGTGCGCCAGAGCTTTGCTGTGCATGGGGTTGAGCTTTGTTTTGTTCAGTAAGAGACGCTCGAATAAACTCATCTCTTGCTATGGCTTTGCTGCGTCTAGCGTCTGTTTGAACTTTAAAGCGAGTCGGTCGTTTATACCGTTCTCCAGAGTGGGCCAGTATGGCGGTCCGAGCAAACCAATGGAAGGTTACAAGGGTTGAACTAGGGTTTCCGGGTAATCCAATAAAAGGGGTTTCAAAGACTCGGCCAAATACAATGGGCTTCCCTGGTTTTATGGCCACTTTCCAAAGGTTGAGCGAGCCGTTTTGCTCGATAACTTGCTTAACGTGGTCCTCTTCTCCGACAGAAACACCGCCACTGGATAAAATCAGATCGCATTCACGAGACAGTGCTTGGAGTGCATTCTCTGTTTCAATGATGTTATCTTTTGCGTGTAAGACATGCGGTATGCTATGGCCTAAGCTTTGAATTAAACTAACCAGCATGGCGCTATTACTATTATAGATTTGTCCAATTTCAAGACGGTCAGCAGCAGGAGGAACAAGTTCGTCTCCTGTGGTTAATATACCTATTTTGAGTTTTTCATAGCAGTAGACTTGTTCAATACCTAAACTTGCTAACATGCCGATATGTTGTGGCTTTAATCTTATTCCTTTTGTTAGCACTATTTGCCCTTTGGTAACATCTTGACCAGCCTTCCTAACATTGTCTCCTTTTGAACCTATATGGCTAAAGGATACCTTGCCTGATGCGTCTATATGTGCATTTTCTTGCATAATGACAGTATCAGCGCCTTTAGGAATCATGGCTCCTGTAAAGATACGAGCACAAGTGCCTGGTTGGAGTGTGTCTGGAGCAATGCCTGCAGGAATACGCTGACTCACGGAAAATAAACGCTTGTCTTGCCAATCATCGGAGCAAAGGGCGTAACCATCCATGGCACTATTGTCGGCAGGAGGGATGTTAATATCAGCAATCACATCAATGGCTAGTACTCGTTCTAATGCTTGGTTAAGAGGCAATGACTCTTTTTCTACTAAGCAGGGACTGGCGCTCTCAATAGCAAGCAGCGCCTCTTCAAAGGGCATCATGGGAGGGTGAGACATGGTTTTATCTTCCATTGAGAGTGTGCGTAGAATATAAGGTTTTAAGCGCGATAAGGGCCCAAAAGCATTTCGACGAAATTACAAGGGCGGCAAGTTGCATCTAACTGCTTCGATAGAATTTTGTTCCAAGCCGTTGTGCAAGCGTTGGTCGATCCTGGTAAACAAAAAATCAGTGTGCGATTGGCTAAGCCTGCAACAGCTCGGGATTGAATGGTTGAGGTGCCAATTTCATCATAAGAAATTTGTCTAAATAACTCACCAAATCCTTCGATATTTTTGTCGAAAAGGGGAGTCATAGCCTCTGGTGTACTGTCTCTAGAATAAAACCCCGTTCCTCCCGTAATTAATACAACATGAACTTCTTGGTTTGCAATCCATTGGGATACGACAGAGCGCATGTCATAAATATCATCTTTAACTAATTCTCTTTTAATTAGCTGGTGGCCAGCTTCGGTGAGCATAGAAACCAGTGCTTCACCGGATGTGTCTTCTGCTAAACTGCGGGTATCTGACACAGTGAGAACGGCAATATTAAGAGGTCTGAATGGAGAACGTGCTTTTGTCATGATTTTATCCAGTTGTTAACCGCCAGTGGCACTCATAAAGCGCAAAATTTGGGGCTCTTCATTTAAATTAAAGTGATGTTTCTCTGGTTTTAATGCTAGTGCTTCTACGATAGCGTCTTCTAAGGTAATCTTGTGTTCGTCTGGAGCACGTAGATAGGGTTTTAAATCCATAGAGTGCTCATTGCCTAAGCAAAGTAATAGTCGACCTTCCGCGGTTAATCGAACCCGATTGCAAGTAGAGCAAAAGTTATGACTATGAGGGGAAATCACGCCAATATGCCCTGAATGATTTTCTACATCAAAATAGCTTGTCGGTCCCCCTGTCTTTAAGCTACTTGGCGTTAAAACTAAGTGCTTCTTCAAGGTGGCAATCACGTCGTCACTGGACATATAGGCAGCGGCTCTATCGTGGTCTGTGATGACACCAAGCGGCATTTCTTCTATAAAGCTAATATCCATATTTCGTTGTAGCGCGAATTGTGCCAGATCAATTATTTCATCATCATTTTGGTGTTTTAAAATAACACTGTTAATTTTATTACGTTTAAAGTTGTATAACCCCATCTCATCAATGCCTTCTACGACTTGATGGAACTTATCTCTACGGGTCATACGTTCAAACTGCGCTGGCTTAAGTGTATCTAAGCTGACATTTATTCGTGACACGCCAACATTGAAAAGATCTTTTGACATCTTTTTTAGTTGCGAACCATTTGTTGTTAAGGTCAGTTCCTCTAAACCCGGAGAGTGACTTATTTTATCCAATGCCCAAAGAATATTTTTCCGAACAAGAGGCTCTCCTCCGGTAATTCGTATTTTTTTACTACCTAATTTGATAAAAGACTGGGCAACTTTAACAATTTCTTCTAAAGAAAGAATGTCTTTACGCGGCAAAAAACTGACTTCTTCATCCATGCAGTAGGTGCAGCGAAAATCACATCGATCAGTGACTGAAATGCGGACATAATCTATGTGACGACCAAATGGGTCAATAAGGTTTGCAGGATTCAAAGAAATTACCTCGTGAAGAATATTATCCATAAAAGCAAATTACATTTGAATATGCAAAAATGAATGCCATTATTTACATTATTGGGTCAATGCAAGTTAATTCAATGTAATAATGTTTCCTATTGATTGAGTTTGTGTAGTGAACGCTCAATTTAAACAAGCATGAACCCCTATTCCAATAAGGAGTGATCGTGAGCAAAGTTGTTGAAAATCTGATTTCATTATTAAAATTGGAACAGACGAGTGAAAATGTGTTTTTAGGGAGAAGCCAGGATTTAGGTTTTCCTAAGCTTTTTGGTGGTCAAGTTGTTGGTCAAGCTTTGAGTGCGGCACATCAAACAGTTGAAAATAGGGCCCCTCATTCTTTGCATTGCTATTTCCTTCGCCCTGGTAATGCCAGTTTGCCAATAGAATATGAAGTTGAACGAGTTCGTGATGGTGGCAGCTTTAGTGTTCGACATATCAGTGCAAGACAAGAGGGCAAAAGCATTTTGTCGATGACGGCTTCTTTTCATATAGAAGAAACGGGATTTGAGCATTTTGACCCTATGCCTAGTGTGCCAGGGCCTGATGTTTTTGAATCAGAGTTGAGTCTCTATCAGCAGCATGCCGATGAACTTCCTGCCAAGTTAAGGGCGCTTTTTCTTTCAGAAAGACCGATTGAATGCCGTGTTGTAGAAAATCAAAACCCATTTCGACCGCGTCATGGCATAGCCAAAAGCCATATGTGGATTAAAAGCATTGCCCCGTTACCTGATGACGACTTGGTGCATCAATCTATGTTGGCTTACACCACAGACTACGGATTTTTATCGACGGCACTTATGCCTCACGGTATTTCAATTGGGAATCCATACTTAAATATTGCCAGTTTAGATCATGCTATTTGGTTCCATCGCCCCTTTCGGTTAGATGAGTGGTTATTGTATGTGGCCGATAGCCCATCTGCGAGTAATGCTAGGGGATTTGTGAGAGGTCAAATATTTGATAAAGCAGGGCGCTTAGTTGCCTCAACGGCTCAAGAAGGATTGATCCGCTACCGACACAAATAAAGGTGAATAATTGCTTTATTGATTATGTCTCTTTAACGCCCAGTGAACGTGTTCTTTGACTATCTCTGATTCATGATGTTGACGTTGTTTTAACGCGTCGATAATTGTTTCAGAGGTGTTTGCATTACCTAAGGCAATGGCTATATTTCTTAACCAATTAGTATAGCCAGTACGCCGTATAGGAGAACCTTCGGTCTTTTTCAAAAATGAGGCTTCATCCCAAAGAAACAGTTCAGTGAGGTCGGCACTGTCTAAATTATGGCGAGGTTGAAAGTCTTCTTCTTCAGTGTGTTTGACGTATTTTGTCCATGGGCACACTAATTGACAGTCATCACAACCAAAAATCCGGTTTCCCATTTTTTCTCTGAGCTCTTCAGGAATACTGCCGTCGTATTCAATGGTTAAATAGGATATGCATTTTCTGGCGTCTAAGACCCAAGGTGCAACGAAGGCATTGGTTGGACATAGATCTAAACAGGCTGAGCAGCTGCCGCAATGTTTTGTGACTTGAGGTGGATCAATAGGCAGCGGCAGATTGGTAAATATTTCGCCTAATAAAAACCAACTGCCAGCCTTAGGTGTTAACAATAAAGTGTTTTTTCCAACCCACCCCATGCCTGCTTCTTCTGCAACTTGCCTTTCGAGAATTGGGGCACTATCAACAAAGGCGCGATATCCATGTTCTCCAATTTCTTCTTGAATGCGTTTAGCCAGCTGAGTCAGTCGCTTGCGAATGAGTTTATGGTAATCGCGTCCTAATGCATAACGTGCAATATACGCTTTGTCTGTTGTTTTTAAACGTTTAACCGTTTCTACCGATTGCGGTAAATAATGCATCCTTAAGGAAATGATTCTGCGGGTACCTGGGTGGAGCAAATCCGCTTTAAATCTCATGTCTCCATGGTTCTCAAGATAAGACATGGTGCCTTGATAGCCTTCAGCGATCCATTTATCAAAATTTTCTTGGTGGTGGCTGTGATCAATGCCGGTGATTTTCGCTTCTGCGAAACCGAACTCTGTAGCCCATTGCTTAATATTTAATGAGAGTGATTCAAGTGATTCGGGTGACATAACAAAGGCGTTTTTTTCTGCAGAGTCTGAAATCATAAGCGTTTGGGTAAGAAAATAAGAAGGTGGGAAAAGGGAGGCAAAATAACACGTAGCAAAACGCCTAACAAAATAGGTTTGCTAGGCGTTTTGGAATTAATACAACATAGAGTCGCCTTTGACGACATCGATTAATGCTTTTATAAACATTTTATCGGCTTCCGTCATTTCTTCAGGAATTTTCAATGTGGTTTGGTTTGACACTTCCATCGCAATTGTATGAAAAGCATCTTTGTCATTGATATGTTCTTTTGCAATACGAACCAATTCCGCAGAAAGTTCTGGTTCCATCAACATTTTACGAAAACAGCGTAAAAATTCATCAATAATACGTTGTTGGTTTAATTCACTTGCCATTTTAGACTCCTTATAACAATTATAGGCGTATCTCACCACGAAGGCTTGTTAAGAGCAATAGTTGAATGCAGTGAAGATAAAAAATGTTGACAAGCAAGCCCTAATTTTGTGAGAATCGGTTCATACTTTCAGCTAACACCCTTGCTGGAAACCCTGCTTTAGGCCAACAGCCTATCTAAAGAAAGTTTGTCTTTCTTCAAATTATGTAACACCGACATTGATTCTCTGTTTGTGTTATCTCTCGCGAAAAGACGCGTACAGTATAAAAACTGAAATTATTTTGCGTTAATTAATCAAATAATTACATATGTCTGCATATCTTGTGCAAACTTTGTCTAATCAACTTTTATCTAGTTAGCTGATGCGGTTACAATACGCATACATGACATAAGCATAAAGATAAAATATAGAGGGTATCAAAAGGTGGAGTTATTATCCGGTGGTGAAATGATCGCCCGCTTCCTCAAAGATGAGGGAGTTGAATTTATATATGGTTATCCTGGCGGAGCCGCATTGCATATTTATGATGCATTGCACCGTCAATCTGATGTTAAGCATATTCTAGTAAGACATGAGCAAGCGGCTACACATATGGCTGATGGTTATGCTCGTGCAACGGGGAAACCAGGTACCGTGCTCGTTACTTCTGGACCTGGAGCAACTAACACTATTACAGGTATCGCAACGGCTTACATGGATTCAATTCCAATGGTAATCATTTGTGGTCAGGTAATGAGTTATTTGATCGGGGAAGATGCTTTTCAAGAAACAGATATGATTGGTGTGTCTCGTCCGATAGTGAAGCACAGTTTTACAATTAAACACCCATCAGAAATTCCAGGTGTCTTGAAGAAAGCGTATTATATCGCGTCTTCTGGTCGTCCAGGACCTGTGGTTGTGGACATTCCAAAAGACATGACGATGCCGAATGACAAGCACGAATATGCTTATCCTAAATCGGTTTCTTTACGTTCTTATACCCCTCCAACAAAGGGTCACAGTGGTCAAATTAAAAAAGCCGTTGACTTGATTCTTGCTGCCAAACGGCCTGTGTTTTATACGGGCGGTGGTGTGATTTTAGGTGGTGCTTCTGAGTTATTGATCGAGTTGGCTAAAACCTTGAACTTCCCTGTCACTAATACGTTAATGGGGTTAGGTGCTTATCCAGCAACAGACGAGCAGTTTGTTGGTATGTTAGGCATGCACGGCAGCTATGAAGCCAATATGACCATGCATCACAGTGATCTGATTGTGTGTATTGGAGCTCGCTTCGATGACCGAGTGACAAATGATCCTGATAAATTCTGTCCAAGTGCTCGTATTGTTCATATTGACATTGATCCGGCTTCGATTTCTAAAACAATTCGTGCGGATGTACCTATTGTTGGTCCAGTTGATCAAGTCTTAACTGAAATGCTTTCACTTGTTAAAGAGTCAGAAAAGAAACCTGATGCAGCAAATAATGCCAATTGGTGGAAGCAGATCAATGAGTGGCGTTTAGTTCATGGTGGTCGTTACGATACCAGCAGCGATAAAATCAAACCGCAAGCGGCGATTGAAGCATGTTGGAGAGCAACCAATGGAGATGCCTATGTAGCATCCGATGTAGGTCAGCATCAAATGTTTACGGCTCAGTATTATAAGTTTGATAAACCAAATCGTTGGATTAATTCTGGTGGGCTTGGAACCATGGGCTTTGGTCTACCAGCCGCTATGGGTGTGAAACTGAATTTTCCAGAGAGTGACGTTGTTTGTGTAACCGGTGAAGGCAGTATTCAGATGAATATTCAAGAGCTTTCTACCTGTTTGCAATATGGCTTACCCGTTAAAATACTGTGTCTAAATAATGGTTATTTAGGAATGGTTCGCCAATGGCAAGACATGAATTATGAAGGACGTCATTCTAATTCCTTTATGGATTCATTACCTGACTTCGCTAAGCTGATGGACGCATACCAACATAAGTATGTTGAGATAGCGACGAAGGATGAGCTTGATGAAAAAATGGCAGAAGCGTTTGCTATGAAAGATCAGCTGGTATTTATTAATTGTTTTGTAGACCCAGAAGAGCATGTTTATCCTATGCAGGTTCCTCGTGGAGCTATGCGTGATATGTTCTTGAGCAAGACGGAGCGAACCTAATATGCGACATATAATCTCAGTTTTAATGGAAAACGAACCGGGTGCTTTGTCGAGAGTCGTAGGTTTGTTTTCTCAGCGTAACTTCAACATAGAATCGTTAAACGTTGCGACGACGGATGACCCTACATTGTCTCGATTGACATTAACCACATTTGGTTCTGATCAAGTTGTAGAGCAAATTACTAAGCAACTGAATAAACTAATTGATGTTATTAAATTAGTGGATTTGACTGAAGGCCAGCATATCGAACGTGAGCTTATGTTAGTAAAAGTTCGTGCTACTGGCGCTCAACGTGCAGAAGTAAAAAGAACGGTTGATATATTTAGAGGTAACATTGTCGATATGTCGCCTTCTATCTATACGGTTCAAATAGTGGGTGAATCTGACAAGTTGGATGGTTTTTTACAAGCATTGGGTTCAGTTCATTTGCTTGAAGTTGTTCGTACCGGCGTCTCTGGTATTGCTCGTGGAGAAAAGGTACTAAGTGTTTAAATGACTTAGTCTTATTTTCAAGGGATTTACTTTGAAACCGTATAGATATTTTTAATGTCTATACGGTTTTTTTGATTTTTAGTCCGTAAAGCGAGGCTATCGATGTTTTTCTTATACTATTTAATTTGTATTTAGCGGACGCCGATTTGCTCCCAAAATGCACTGACAATGGGGTTACTTAAGCTTTTCTTTAAAGTGAAGAAACCAACGTCAAAAGCTTCAAGTTCTGGCTGGATATCTAAAATAGTAATTTTGCTGGCTAATGGGCTGTTATCTAATACTATTTTTGGTACAACACCGACACCAAACCCAAGCGAAACCATGCTGACAATGGCTTCATTGCCTGAGACCTGAGCATAAACATTAGGTTTAATCCCCTGTTGCTTAAACCATTGGTCAGAACGGGACCGAGCTAAACCTTCCTCAGATAGGATCATCGGAATTTTATCCCACTGTAGAGCTTGTTTGTTTGAAACGCCTAATTGATTGCTTGTCAGTGCATCATTAGGAGATATAAAGACTAGAGGAGAAATCGCGATGCGTTTAAAGGCTAAATTATTGGGGACATGGGGCGGTCTAGCGGCGATGGCGATGTCTTCGTATTTCTCAATAACTCTTGATAGTGCTGGAGCAGGGTCGCCTGTATGCAGTTTCATTTCTATTTTTGGATGTAGTCTTCGAAACTGACTTAAAATATCGTATAAAAAGCTGTAGCTAGCCGTAACGGAGCAATAAAGACTAATCTCACCAGTTAACTGTGTATTTTGTTCATCTAAGGATTGTTTCAATACGTGCCAATGGGCAAGGCTTTCTCGGCAATAAGTTTGAAATATTTGACCTTCTCGCGTAAGAGACACAGAGCGGTTGTCTCTGGTGAGTAAACAACAGCCTAAACTTTCCTCCAATTGCTTAATATGACGGCTAAGCGTCGAGGGGCTAATATGGAAAGCGTCACTAGTGCGACTGAAGTGAAGTGATTCGGATAAATGGAGAAAGATCTTGAGTGTTTTGATATCCAAAAAGAGAGCCTGCTAACGTTTTGTAAAAAGAGAATTCTACAGACATTTTCTATAGAACAACAATGACGTTTTATAGCAATGACAGTGAGTAACTTAAAAGAAAAGCGCTGATTGATTGAACAAACCAGCGCTTTAGTATTATAAGTATAAAGAATCTAGCCAACGACCGTTGCAATAGCATCACAAAGATAATCAATATTATTATCGGTAATGCCGGCAACGTTCATACGTCCAGTATCCGCAATATAGATAGAATAGTCATTTCTTAATGTGTGAACTTGATCAACCGTTAACCCAGAGTAAGAGAACATACCGCGTTGAGCGCGAATGAAACTAAAGTCTTTTTTGGTATTAGATGCCGCTAACTTCTCGACAAGTTGATTACGTAAGGTATTGATGCGATTACGCATTGCACTTACTTCTTCTACCCACTCTGCTTTTAATTCTGGGTCGTTCATAATGGTGTAAACAACAGCCGCGCCATGAGCTGGCGGCATAGAGTAGTTGGCGCGAATGGCTAAGCCAATAATAGAATAAGCATTACTTGCTTCTTCAGACGTTTCTGCGATGACACTTAGACCGCCACAACGTTCACGGTAGATACCGAAGTTTTTGGAGAAAGAGTTACAGATTAGCATATTTGGAATAATAGAAGCCATGTGCCTAAGGCCAGCCATGTCTTCATCTAAACCATCTCCAAAGCCTTGATAAGCGGCATCGACTAAAGGTAGTAATCCTCGCTCTGCCACAAAGGAGGTTACTTCTTGCCATTGTTCAAAAGATAAATCTACCCCTGTCGGGTTATGGCAGCAAGCATGCAGTAGTATGGTATCACCCGCTTTTGCGTCAGCTTTTAATGTTTTCATCATGTCATCAAAACGTACGCCATTGGTTTCTGGATCGTAGTAGGGATAAGTTTCAATACTAAGGCCTGCACTGCGGAAAATCGGTAAATGGTTGCCCCATGTTGGATCACTTACCCAAATTTTAGGATTAGGTAAACTGGAACCGATAAAATCAGCGGCAACTTTCAATGCGCCAGTACCACCAGGTGTTTGAGCTGAAAAAATGCGTTTGTCTTTAATTATGGTATTGTCTTTACCTAAAAGTAATTCTTGAATCACCGCAGCAAATTCTGGTGCGCCATTAATGCCAAGGTAGCTTTTTGAATCCTCTTGTTGTAGCAAAATGGCTTCGGCTTTTTTCACGCTGTTTAATATTGGCGTGTTGCCATTATCATCTTTATAAACACCCACACCTAAGTCGACTTTATTGGGGTTTGGATCATTCCGGTGAGCAATGATAAGAGCGAGTAATGGGTCACCGGGAACGGCACTAAGATGTTTAAACATGAAAAAAGGGTCCTAAAAAGAGAGCTAAAAGCAAGCGCTTTAACTATCTGTTCTAAAAAACGTCCTACAGAGATCTGCCGATAAGCATTTCGTGTAGTATATTCTTATAAAACTAGATATTGTAAAGCCATTGATAAAATCGCAATAGGCGAATAGTCGTGTTATCTAGTACTTTAATAGTGTTGATAACAGTCGTTAATTGTGCCCTTTTTTACGCGAAATACAATGCTAAATCGTATAAAACTGAGGCTTTTTTGTAGTAGTATTTAATTATCGCTTTTAGTCTATAAAGCGGAAAAACTAGGTGAACATTTTTTCCTGTATGAACTAAACTGTAAATCTATAGATGTTGTAAGAATGAGGGAAAGAATGGAAAAGGAAGCGCAACAGTTTCATTTGAAATCAAGCTTATTGAAGCTCGCTTATAAAAATAATTTATACAGTATTCTGGTAAACCTTACAGCATTCTTATGTGTTTACTATCAGGTTGCTTCCTTTGATATTCCCTATATCGATTTGTGGTTCTATTGTACTGTACTCTTCATGGCCGTTCGCTTGCTTATTGATATCTTGTTTAGACGCTATTTTGCTCCTGACACAGTGCAATTTACCGAAAAGACATTGCATACTTGGAGTCATTATCACGCGTTTGGTGTGATTTTAGGCGGTTGTTCTTGGGCGATTATCGCTGTTATTGCTTTGCCTAATTTAGGGTTAGAAGAGCGGTTTGTTGTAACCGTTATTTCCAGCGCACTAGCTGGAGGAGCAACCGGTGTGCTTGCTCCTAGTAAAATTGTTGGAAAGTTGTTTATTATTTTAACCCTTCTTCCTGCCAGTATCACATTAATTTTTATTACGCCTTCTTTGCCTTTACTTGGTTTTCTTGGTTCTTTCTTTTGTGTTGTTATGCTAGTGGGACACAGTAATAATTATCGTCAAATTTTAAGTAATATAGAATTGACCTTTAAAAATGATGGATTGCTTGATAGCTTAAAAGAGCAAAATCAGCAAATTTCAGACCTCAATCAACGTTTGGAAAATCGAGTTAGAGAAAGAACTGCCGATTTAGAAAGAATGGCGTTAACGGATCGACTTACTCAGCTTAATAATAGAGAAGGTTTTTTAGAACGTTGTGGGCGCCTAGCTCTTATATCCAGCTCTTTGAAATTTTATTTTTTCGATTTAGATCGCTTTAAACAAATTAACGACAGTAAAGGGCATGAAGTCGGTGATTTGGTGTTACAGCATATTAGTAACTTACTGATTGAAATTTTACCTAAACGAACTGTCGTGGGCCGTTGGGGAGGAGATGAATTTGTCATTTGTTCCGTAGACGACCTTGAATCCTTAGGGGTATTAACTCATCTATGCAATTCATTCTCTGAATCCGTTTATATACGAAATAAACGGATTGAAGTACGTATGACAATTGGCTCTGCACATTATCCTGAAGACGTAAATAGTATTGAAGAGGCGATACATGCCGCTGATTTAGCGGCTACCTACTTAAAGCGTAAAGGCGATCGTGGGGGGTATTACGATATAATCATGAATTGGCTCGAACAAGTGAATTGACATCAGTTTTAATTAATATTCTTCAGGAAAGGGATTATGATGATTTTTTTCATTTAGAGTATCAAACGATCGTTGATGAAATTGGCGGTATATCTTCAATTGAAGCCTTGTCTCGTTTAACGCACCCTCAGCTGGGAAACATTCCACCATTAGAATTTATTCCTGTTATTGAAAATACAGGGCATATCATGCAATTCGGGAACTGGGTATTAGAAAAATCGATAATTTACATAAAGGAGCTACGCCTTGTAGATTCAGACATTACCATCTCTGTAAATGTTTCTCCGATACAATTAAAAGAAGAATACTTTTACAAGACGGTACAGTCACTGCTGTTAAAATACGCATTGCCCGCATCCGTATTAACATTAGAGATTACGGAAACGGTATTAGAGGATACTAATTACAAGGGTATTATTGCTCAAATAGAGTTGTTAAGAAACATTGGTGTTAACATACATATTGATGATTTTGGTACAGGTTACTCCTCGTTAACAAGGCTAAGGACGCTCCCTGCGAACACGTTAAAGATTGACCGAAGCTTTGTTCTTGATATGGGGGTTCAAGGTGATGGGTTAATTAAAGGTATTATGAGTATTGCTGGTCAATTTAATCTAGATATTATCGTTGAAGGTGTGGAGACTGAGGAGCAGTTTTTACACCTTAAAAGTCTTGGATGTAAGAAGTTTCAGGGCTTTTACTTCTCAATACCTAAGAAATCGAATGATGTCTCCCTGTCCTCTTCTTTCATGCCTTCATCAGGTTATTAAATCTATTATTAAAGTCTAAGAAACGTTAATTGAATTACATAGAATACGTTTTAAAAATAGATTTCTAATCAGAAAAAATACAGTTCCGGCCATGATTTTTGGCTTTATAGAGATGTTTGTCGGCTCTATTTATAGCCGCATCAACAGTTTCTTTTTGATAATCAAAGCGAGCGATACCAAAACTAAGCGTTATATGAAAAGGGTTATCTAATGCTCCGAAACGTATTGATTCAATGCGTTTTCTGAAGCGTTCAACCTCAGGTTGGATTATGTCAAATAAGCTAGAAGGAATAAAAATTAAAAACTCTTCACCTCCCCAACGGCTGATATGTGCATCTTTTCCCCATGTTTCCTTAAACTCATTTGATAGTTTGATCAGAACTTCATCACCAACATTGTGTCCATATTGATCATTTACTTTTTTGAAGAAATCGACATCACAGATTACAATAGCATTATCAAATATTTTCTTCGAGGCATTATTGTCTCGAATGATTTCTAGCATTCCCCGACGGTTTAATAGATTTGTTAATGGGTCCGTTTTTGAGGCTTTTTCTAAGTCCTTACTGATATTCCTTAATAAATGGATTGATTTCATGCGCGAATATTCATAAAACGCGGATAAGAACCCTAAGACTAAGAAGGAGTAAACAATGCGTTTTTTTAACTCTGCTGACCAATTGTAGGTGGCACCAATTTCATTTGGAAATAGAAAAATCAGGATTAAAATAATAAGAAAAAAAGTGATCTCAATCAAACCCCGTTTTAGTCCATGCAAGAACATGGCGACAGGAGCTATACAATAAATCCAAACAAACCCGGTTTGAGCAACGCCTCCAGAATAAAGCAGGAAGAACATCAACATGAATAAAGGGTACAAGATGATGTTTGAAGAAACTTCGTAATTAAAAGTAAGGCGTAAGTAGATGTGATTAAACGTATACAAAGAGGCTATTGATAAAGTGGAAGCGGCGATCATCATATCGCCATCTATAAATGCAAGAATACCATGGGGAAGTGTAAATAAAACGCCCACTAAGCAGAATAAATTGATGAGCAAAATACGTCTAGACTGCTCAGATAAATCCTCACCTGATAAGCCGCCAAATGCGTAATTGTGTATTATTGCTTTAAAGCGGGGGGCTAGAAGCTTGAACATCAACACCTTCTATCAAAGCTATGAATAGATTTCCAATGTAAAATTGTAACAGTTGGTTAATTTGAATACAATTTTAATCTAATTATCTTTGGGATGGTATAATTTCATTACGAAACGTGTAAAAAAATGTGATTTCTTGATTGTGAAATTCCTTTAAGCCAGAGTATTAATCGCTATGGCAATGACTTGAAAGAAAATCGAATAAATAAAACAAGGTTTTTAATATTTTAAGTTATAACTTAATGGCGTATTTATTCTTTTTAATTATTACATTGATTGGGTATATGTGACTTGCTATTGAAATACTCTACTAATTTTACTTTTTTTATTATTTACATAATGTTGTTAAATGTAATCTTATGAAATGTTATGTAAATTGATGGTTTAATGTCACGCATTAAGAAAATGATTATTTATTGATGCAGTTTAGTGGTTTGCCAATACCGTATCCTTGAGCATAATCTATTCCAATTTCTTTTAGAACAGCCTTAATTTCATCGTTTTCTACGTATTCAGCAACCGTTTTCATATTCATCATTTTTGCTATAGAGTGAATGGATTTAACAATAGCGTAGTCAATAGGGTCTGACGCGACTTGTGTTATCAGGCTACCGTCAATTTTTAAGTAATCTACTGGTAAGTTTTTTAGGTAAGCAAAAGAGGATTCACCGCTCCCAAAGTCATCTAAAGAGAATTGAATACCGTAAGATTTCATTTCTGTAATAAAGCTAATCGCTCTAGCCATTTGAGAAATTACCGCTGTTTCAGTAATTTCAAAGCAGATATTTTGAGGTTTTATTGTGGATGACTTAACTAAGTGAATAATGTGTTTAATAAAGTCTTTGTTACTGAGGCTGATTCCCGAAAGATTGATGGATACACGAGTATTTTTATCAGGAAAGAATTCTGTATATCGAGACAACACCGTTGTTATCACCCATTGGTCAATAAGAGTAATAACCCCGTGTTTTTCTGCGGCGGGTATAAACAGTCCTGGCGAAATAGCGATGCCTTCGCGATTATTAAACCGTAACAATATTTCATAGTAATTCTGGGTGAATCCATCTTCTTGTAACGAAGAGATAATTTGCTTTACTAAGAAAAACTGATTACGTTCAATTGCTTGAGATATGTTGGCAATATAACCAATTTGAGCCGCTTCATTAAACAGATCATTATTATGTTTATCTGCAATAAAGACACGACCGCGCCCTAATTCTTTTGCTTTGTAGCATGATAAATCTGCTTTGCTAAGCAGTTCTGTTTCGTTGAATTCTCCGGATACTTCAACCATACCGATACTGACACCGATATCGAAGGCTCGATCATGCCATGTGAATTTATAATGGCTGATACTTTTGATGATTTTTTCACAGACGGTTTGCGCTTCTGATTGTGAATTGGAAAAAATTAAGGCACCAAATTCATCACCCCCTAATCGTCCTAAGACATCATTGTCATTAAGGCTGTTTTTTATAATATTTGATACTTCTATTAACATGGAGTCGCCAACTAAATGGCCCACCGTGTCATTTACTAGTTTAAAGCGATCTAAATCCAAAAAGCATAAAAATACCTTTTCATGCTGTTGTGATTCTTTTTGTGTATATTGTTTTAATTTATTGTTAAAAGTGGATCTGTTTATCAAATTAGTAAGGCTATCGTAGGACGCTTGATAAGTTAATCGCTCCGTAAGGTGATGTTTTTCAGTGATTTCTTTGCAGATTCCTCGATAACCAATGAAATTATGTTGATTAGAGTCGTAGATAGGACGACCCTTAATTTGAAAGATTTTCACTTCATTGTTTTTTTGTTTTACTTTAAAGATAAGATTTTCTAACTCTTCCTGGTTAGCGACAGCGTTTTTATAATTACTCAAGGGAAAATCAAGAATGAATTTTTGCTTAACTAGATCTCTGATAGATTTGCCAATCATTTGTGATGGAGTATGGTTAAAAGGTAGGAGTGAGTCACCTGATACGTAATTAATGTTATTCAGTGTATCTGTTTCCCAGAAAATATTAGCATCTACACTGGCTAAGTCTTTGTATCTTTGTTCATTCTCTTGAAGTATTTTTCTCGTTAAAACCCCTCTACGGATGATTTCAGATAATAAAATAATGATTAAAATAAATGTAATGAAGGCACTGCCCACAATCCAAACAATGGATTTATACTCTTCATAAAAGCTTTTATCCGTGTTTAATAAAATAGCATCTCTAGGTAAAATAGTTTTTTCTATATGATATTGCCTGAGTTTTGAGTCATCAAAAAACCATTGGCTTTTCGCTTTTGTTATAGGTTCTATTTCGTTAATAGGTGTTTTTGAAAGAACTTTTTTTATTAAGCCTGATGCTTGCTTCGCATGTTGTATCCCATTGAGCTCATCTGCTCCTGTGGCGCCAAAATCTAATGTTGTAATGGCGATAGTGAAAATGGGTTTTGGGGTTTGTTGAGATACCTGTTCGGTACTGTAGTTCCAACTTAAGAGTTCATTGTTGGATTGAGGGTTGATTAATTGACCTATTAAAAAAATGGGTATGTTATTTGGAAATGGTTGAAGAACAGAATGAATGTTTATAACCGACAGATCCTCAATAACATGAATCTTGCTAGGTGCCTCATCACTTCCAAGTATACTGGTTATTTTTTCTAAATTTGCTTTACCGGTACTAGTTGAATCTGAAATTACAATAAGTTCATCAAGTTCGGTAATCGCTTTAATATCAATCACTGTTTTTGCTAAATCCCTATTCTCAAAAACACCTGTCATGTTTTTTGTATTAAGTATTTCATTTGATACCTTGTTAATCCCAAGGAAAATAATCGGAACATTAGGAAATAGGTGGCGGCGATTATCTCTGATAAATTGCATCGCAGGATCATCCGTTACCGCAATAACGCTCAATTTTGTCTGTGAGTATTTATTTTGTAAGTACTTCAAAAAAGAACTTTTAAACTCGTTGGTTGGAAAACGCTTTGCGTCAAGGAACTCATGAAAAACACGTGTTTTTGAGTAATCAGAAAAACTTTCGTCAAACCCCTGTTTAAGAAAGCCTGTCCAGATGTGTTCATTATGATAAGAGTGAATGATGAGAATATCATCTCGAGCATGGGCTGAGATAGTTAAGTTGCATGTTATTAGCAACAATGCGAGAAGAGGTAAATGCAACGTTTTTATCATACTTGATTAAGTAGCAATGCAATGGACTAATGTCCACAATAACGCTTACTAATCTAATTTTCTAGTTGTTAATGTGTTTAATTGTTATTTAATTGTTATTTAATTGTTACTTATAAGTTAGTGATAAAATATTATAAATAATCCTCTTTGCATATTTCAAATAGAGGCGATTCCTATTTTTTAATAAGCGTGGTAAAAAATTATACTAGATAATAAAACTAAGTATTAAAAATAAAATGTTGTCCCTGAATTATTGCTGAGCCTAATATATAAAAATAGAAAAAATACAGTGTGATATTTTTTAGGTACAGACATTTTGTACATTCAAACAGGTAAACTGTCGTAATCTCCCTTGTTATTACTTATGAATTAATGCTCTTTTTGTCTTATGAGTGGCTAATGCCGTTAAAGGATCATCTGGCCATGGGTGTTTAGGATATCTTCCCCGCATCTCTTTTTTTACTTCTGGATAAACCTCCTTCCAGAAGAAGGGTAAATCTTGAGTAATCGCTAATGGCTTCCTTGCTGGTGACAGTAGGGCTATTTTAACGGAGACTCCACCTATCTTCGGTGTCTCTAAACAGCCAAACATTTCTTGTAGTTTCACTTCTAGGCTTGGTGGGTTGCTCGAATAATCTAATTTGATATTCGATCCTGATGCGGCTTTAATAGATTCAGGCGCTAAGGTACTTAACTCTTGTTGTTGCTTCCAGCTTAATTGATCTAATAATATTTGTTTTAAATTGAGTTTTTTTAAGTGATTCTTATGGGTCGTACCTTCTAAATAAGGGGCTAGCCAAGCTTCTAAAGAATCCAATAATAACGTGTTTTCATAACTAGGCCATGCAGTCCGAGATACGTTTTCATGTAAGAAGTTAAGCCGTTCTTGGAGCATCCTGCTTTCATTATCCCAAGGTAAACAGTGTATACCAACAGCTCTAATGTATTGGCAGGCACACTGGCTAATTTCCTGACGAGACACGTGCGTTAACGAAGATTCACGAATAATGAGTTTCCCTAGCATTGTTCGACTTTTAGCCGTTAATGCGTCTTCGTTTTTTGCCCAGGTTAAATGAGGCTGTTGACGGGTTTTATCTGTTAACTCGGTTTCAATAAGTGTTGCGGGCAGATCGCAGGCTAAATAAATAACTTCGTTTTTAGCCGTGGTCGCGCTGCCCATGTCTATGGCTACGATCCATTCGGATTGATTCAAACTATCTTCTATGGGTAAGTCCGCTATGCGGCCATTTGCTAATTTATATGAAGTTTTTCGATCATCTTTGGATAATTGTCGCTTACCTACTCTATCAGGAAAAGCGTTGGCAAGCAGTCTTGCTGTTTCCAGTGGTTCATGAAATACATTGTCGTCTTGGTAGTGGGAATGTAGCTGAATTTGCTTACTTAATTGATGGATAAGCTTTTTATGTTGGCGAGTGTGATTGTCTGTCCCCTTGCTTAACCAAGACAACCTTTTTTCTATGTCACTTTGTTGTATCTGTTGTAATGGGTCTTTTTCGCTGAGTAGGCTAGCGAGTTTAAGGGCCAGCTGTTGAGATTGTACTGAATTTGCCGCTAATATGAGTCGAGAAATGCGAGGATCTAAGGGGAGAGAGGCAATGGTTTCTCCTAATGGAGTTAGTATAAAGCTGTCGTCTTTTAATATATCAAGCTGGACAAGCTGTTCCTGTGCTTGTTTAACGTGTGCTTTTGGTGGTGTATCTAACCAAGATAATTCATTGACAGAATCTACGCCCCAACGAGCGAGTTCGATAACTAAAGGAGCCAAGTCCATTTGATAAATTTCTGCGGTTGGTTGCGCTTCTAAGCGACTTTGTTGTTCTTGACTCCACCAACGGTAGCCAATGCCTGGAGCGGTACGACCCGCTCGACCAGTACGCTGTATACTCTCTGATTGAGTCACTTTGCGAGTATGTAAACGAGTAATGCCAATGTTGGGATCGAATATTGCTTCTCTACTAAGGCCACTGTCAATGACAATACGTATGCCTTCTATGGTCAAGCTTGTTTGTGCAATATTGGTTGATAAGACGATTTTCCGACGATTGTGTTTATTTGTTTGTATCGCTTCCTGCTGTTTAGAAAATGCAAGGTTACCATACAAGGCAACGATTTCTAATTGGGTATTATTATATTGTTCTTCAAGTCGACTTTTGATCGTACGGATTTCTTTTTGACCTGGCAAAAAAACTAAAATATCCCCCTCATGATTCAGCAATGCATGGTGAATTTGTGTGATGATGGTGGGTAAAATTTGATCTTGTTTGAGCGTGAGATTTCCATATTCTATTTCGATAGGAAACGTTCTACCTGAGCAGTGAATACGACTCGTATTTAAGAGTTTTTCGAGTGATTGGGTGTCCAGTGTGGCAGACATTACCAGCAATTTAAGGGGAGACTTTTCTCGAAAGAGTGATCGACCTTGTAAGCAAAGAGCCAATGCAAGGTCTGAGTGGAGACTGCGTTCATGGAACTCATCAAATATGATTAAACCTATGTCTTCTAAACTGGGGTCTGTTTGTAGCATTCGAGTAAGAATACCTTCTGTGACCACTTCAATTCGAGTCTGTTTTGAGATTTTTGTTTCATGGCGAATTCGATAACCGACAGTTTGCCCAATGGATTCATTCAATAGTTCAGATAACCTTTGAGCTGCAGACTTGGCGGCTAGACGTCTAGGTTCCAACATCACTATTTTACGGTTGTTTAACCAAGGTTCCTCTAGTAATGCAATGGGGACTAGCGTTGTTTTGCCTGCACCGGGTTCGGCTTCTAAGATTGCATTATCATTTAGTAAAAGGTGTCGCTTTAATAAAGGAATAATCGAATAAATAGGTAAAATTTCGGTCTGTTTTATCATGAAGAAAGGTCATTAAAGAGAATGATTATATAATACGGATTTGACTCTCTCTTTGTAAGTTTCGTTTGTATGAAAGGGGCTACTTTTTGGCGCTATTTTTGCTTTTTGTAGTCGGTCTTGCTAGTAATGTGAGATCACTTCTGCATTTTGCAATGCAGGGAAGTATGTAGTCATCCGCGATTTCTTGGCTATTTAGGCCTCTTGGAGTACGCCCATGATAATCAATGTCACCCGTTATTAGTTTCATAAGACAAATGCCGCATGCGCCGTTAATACAGGCTTTTTTTGTGTATACACCATGCTTTGTCAATGCCTCTAAAATGGTTTCATCAGCATGGAGCGAAATGTTGCTATCTTGTTGAGCGAGTGAACGATAAGTGCATTGGTAGAGCATTTGAATTACCTTAGAAAAAAATGATAAGACAGTATATTATCATCAAAAAGACATAGCCTATCGGTATTTCGCTTTAATAATCGCGCTCGGAAAACCTGAAAATTCACTTTAATTTGCGCGTTCGGATAGCGCCATAAGATGTAACTGGTTAAACTATTTGAACAGACATCAACCAATTTTATGGATAAGAGGTTTTTTTGGACGCTTCATCATCAGTTTATCTGAAAATATTTGAAACAGTATTTCCGTTATTTGCCATTGTGCTTGTTGGTTTTTTCTACGCTAGGGCACGGCCAACAGATATGAGTATTCCCAACAGAGTAAACATGAGTGTGTTTATTCCTGCTTTAGTTTTTTCTGTCATGGCTTCAAAAAACTTTCAAATTGCGGATTATCAAACGTTAATAGTCGCTTGCACTGTTATTATTATTGGTTCAGGTCTGGTTGTGTGGCCTATATGCCGTTTATTTGGTATTTCAGGAAAAACTTTACTTCCTCCTATGATGTTTAATAACAGTGGTAACTTAGGTGTGCCATTATTTGTATTGGCTTTTGGGGAGTCCGCCTTACCGATTGCGGTTATTTTATTTTTGACAGAGAATATTTTGCATTTTACGCTTGGGATGTATTTGATGAACCCGAGAACAAATCCCTTAAATATCGTAAAAATGCCAATGGTTTTAGCCACAATTTTAGGGTTTTTTTGGAGTTTGAATGGATGGCATTTACCTGTTGCGCTAAGTGTGCCTATTGATATGATTGGTCAAATAGCGATTCCTTTAATGCTTTTTTCACTTGGTGTTCGGATGACTCAAGTGGATCTAAAAAATTGGAAAATAGGGGCATTAGGTGGCATTTTGTGCCCTCTTAGTGGGCTGATTGCATTAATGATATGGAATATGATCGCGCCGCTTAACGAGACCGATTTCACCTATTTGTTAATTTTTGCTTGTTTACCGCCTGCTGTTTTAAATTACATGGTCGCTGAGTTGTATCAACAAGAACCGCAGAAGGTGGCTTCAATTGTTTTAATTGGGAACTTATTTAGCTTGCTTGTTATTCCATTGGTGTTATTTTTTGTGCTGTAAGCTCGTTATTGTATTCAAGATATTAGGGTCGGTTAAAAATGAAAATACTGTTAGTGTTACTTCTAATTGCTGGATACTTTTTAGTATCGCGGCTTATGCGAACCAGTGTGCAGTTATTGGGACAGAAAAAATCGGTTGGAGAAATGCGTATTGGCTACGTGAGTAAAATGCTGAACTTAGGATTAACAGGGACAACCGTCATTATTGCCTGTTTAATCTTGGGAGTTGAATATGGACAATTGACTGTATTTTTCTCATCCGTATTTGCGGTTATCGGTGTCGCATTATTCGCTCAATGGTCAATTTTAAGCAACATTACCGCCAGTTTATTAATCTTTTTTGGCTTTCCGTACCGTGTCGGCGATTGGGTTAAGATATGTGATAAAGATGAAGATATAACGGGCCATATTGTAGAGATTTCAACATTTCACGTAATACTGCAACGCTTAAATGGCGATATTGTCACTTATCCGAATAGCTTGATTCTACAGAAAGCCGTGATAAAGCTTTCCCATGAAAATGTTGAAATACTTAAAGCGTCACGAGAACCTAGTATTGAAAGTAAGCAATCTGAGAGTTAATTATTACCTGAAGATGGTTGGTTAAAAAATAAGCAATAAATCAAGCGCCACTTATGAGATACTAGTAAAGTAAGTCCATTTAATAAGTGGTGTATTGATGATCTCTGACCCAAAAGAGTTACTTAAAAAAAATGAAAAACTGATCCATTCTGACTCCTTAAAAGTTATTTCCCATGTGCAGCGCCCGAAGGATGAGTGGGTTTTGCATACTTTAATGCTTGAAGGTTGTGATGTTCCTTTTCGTTTTAAACGTCAAACTAAATATATGTCGTTAAAAGGCAGTCGAGTAAATCTTACCTATTATGCCGATACTGAATTGGTTGCTGGTATGCCCATTGAAGTGATGAAAGTCGTGAGAATAAAGCGTTCTTAATGGCGCTTAGCGAGATGTCACTCTCTATTTTTTAGAATATTTCGTTTAAGCTTATTACAATATGATGTTATTAAAAGGTGTCTTATTTCCAGCGCTTTGCTTTATACTTGCGTCGAAAAAGCGAGCTTAATTTACGCTTGAACATGGCATAAATACATTCAAAGTAGGCACTACATTGGACACTATTTTAAAAGAAATTGTAAAGCAAGTGACTCCTCTCATTGGTTCTGGTGAAGTAGCCAGTTATATTCCTGCATTAAAAAAAGTCGATCCAAATCAATTTGGTATCGCTATTTATAGCAAGAGTGGTGAGCTTTATGAAATAGGCGATTCAAGGGTGGATTTTTCTATTCAAAGTATTTCTAAAGTATTTAGTCTGACTCTTGCAATGAAGCATTACGGTGAGTCTATGTGGGAGCGAGTGGGTCGAGAGCCTTCTGGTCAACCTTTTAATTCGCTTGTACAGCTTGAATATGAATATGGAATACCACGAAACCCCTTTATTAATGCCGGCGCACTTGTGGTGAGTGATATGAACCAATCTCGATTTGCTTCCCCACAACATGCCATGCGAGAGTTTGTGCGACGTCTTTCTGGTAATAAACAAATTCAATATGATCGTCAAGTGGCGGACTCTGAGTTTGAGTTTCGCGCTCGTAATGCTTCTATGGCGTATCTGATGCAGTCATTTAATAATTTCGACAACGATGTTGAAAAAGTGTTGCGTAATTATTTTAATAACTGTGCGATCAAGATGAACTGTGTGGATTTAGCAAAAGCCTTTAGCTTTTTATCTAATAAAGGTGCTTGTCCCCATAGTGGTGAAAGAGTGCTAACAGGACAAGAGACAAAGCAAGTGAATGCGCTCATGGCGACTAGTGGGCTCTACGATGAAGCCGGTAACTTTGCTTATCGAGTGGGTCTTCCTGGAAAAAGTGGTGTTGGTGGAGGTATTGTTGCCATTGTTCCTGACCAATTTTCTGTTTGTGTTTGGTCGCCAGAACTGAATAAGGCTGGTAACTCTTTGGCGGGAATGGCCGCTTTAGAGGCGTTGTCCGAAAGTATTGGCTGGTCCGTGTTTTAATCTGTTTTGTAACGCCAGAATAATTGAATCGATATTCACTTTTGATTAAATATCGATTCAATTTGCTTGGTTGTTAATCTATTGTTGGGTTTATAAGAAGCTCATCATTCCTTTTAATGTATAAGCAAAGCCGGTTAAGGTAAGGAATCCAAAAATATAGAGGCCGATAAACCATTTCCATTGCTGAGTGGATTGAGAGGCTTCTTTATCTTTCACTGCCTCTAAAGGCGTTTTGTTTAACATTAATAACCCTCCTGATAATCTTCGACTTTCCCTGAAAATACTCGATATCCCCACAAAGTATAGCCGCAGATTAAAGGAACAAAAATACAGATTCCATACAGTAGGAAGCGTAAGCTGGAGTCTGGAGCCGCGGCGTCCATAAAGGTTAGGTGTCTTGGTATTAAGTAAGGAAATAAACTTACTACAAGACCTGCAAAACCTAATAAAAACAAACCGGCAACGCACCAGAAAGGGCGACTTTCATGATTCACATTGCTCAAACTAACCCAGGTTGTGTATCCCAATGCGATGCTTAAAACAGGTAATGGGCTCAAGAGGAAGAAGTTGATGCCATCAAACCAGCGATGACGAATTTCGGGTTGTGCGACTACTGTCCATAAGCTGACGACCAACATAAATAGCAATATCAATATTAACAACGTACGTGCGTAGCGGGATGCTCGTTGTTGCATATCATCTCGACTTTTCATGTATAAGTAACATGCGCCTAGTAACGCATAGCCGGCCATGACGGAAAACCCCGTTAAGATGGAAAAAGGTGTTAACCAGATCCAGCTTGATAACTCGATGGCATTAATAGGAACACCTTGAACGATCGCACCTAAAATGACGCCCTGACAGAATGCAGCAACCGTTGAACCTGCACTAAAAGCAAAGTCCCACCAAGGTTTTGAACGATCAGATTTGAACCGATATTCAAAGGCGACACCTCGAAATATTAGTGCGAACAGCATCAGCATAATAGGGAGGTAAAACGTGGATAAAATGGTGCTGTAGGCTTCAGGAAAAGCGGCAAATAGAATCACGCCTCCAAATACGAGCCAAGTTTCATTACCATCCCAAACGTGTGAAATTGAGCGCATTAAATGGTCTTTCTGATGATGTTCTTCGAACCAAGGAAATAAGATACCAATACCGAGATCAAAGCCATCAAGTAGTACATACATGAAAATAGCAAAACCAAGGATGAGGAAATAGAAAAAAGCTAAGTCCATTATTTTTCTCCTTGTTCAGAGTGATTAAGGGTTTTTACCCAAGCGAGTGCGTAACCTGGGGCCTTCATACCAATTAACTGCTGTTCTAAAGTGGCCATACTAGGCGGTCCCTTTTTAATGAGTTTGCGCATAAAGTAGAGATAAACACCAAATAACAGAGAATAGATTACAATGAATAAAGTTAATGAAAAAAGTACCCGTTCAGGAGGTAAAGGCGAGACAACATCCATTGTTCTGACTAAGCCTTGAACAAGCCATGGTTGACGACCAACTTCAACAACATACCAGCCAGCCAGTACGGCAATGACACCTGTTGGCGTAAATAAGGAGACTAAAAATAGAAAAGGTTTATTGTGATAGAGGGCATTTTTGCGTCGTAACACGAGAGCACACAAAGCGATACCAATCATACCGAAACCAATGCCAACCATGACTCGGAATGACCAAAATACAAGTGGAACGTTTGGACGATCTTCTGCAGGAACCGATTTCAGTCCTTGTACGGCGCCATCCCAAGAGTGAGTTAAAATTAAACTTCCTAAGTTTGGTATGCCTATCTCGGCATGGTTTTTTTCTGCTTCCATATCCGGTAGGGCAAACAGCAGTAATGGTACATTTTCCTCTTCTGCTGGCCAGATTCCTTCCATCGCGGCGAGTTTAATTGGCTGGTGTTCTTTTACATTTAAGCCATGCATGTCACCAATAAAAGCTTGTAATGGCGTTAAGATAAGCGCTATCCACATACACATTGATAGCCCTTTTTTTGCCATATTGAGGTGTTGTTTCTTTAATAAGTAATAAGCGCAAATACCTGCGACGACAAAAGTGGCTGTTATAAAGCTAGCCATTAGCATGTGTGTAAAGCGATAGGGCATGGAAGGATTAAAGATGACCTCAAACCAGCTTGCCACTTCAAATTTACCATCCACAATCACATGGCCTGCGGGTGTTTGCATCCAAGAGTTGGCCACAATGATCCAGAAAGCCGAAATCCAAGTACCTATAGCGACAACAATGGTTGAGAAGAAATGCATTTTAGGGCTGACTCGCTGCCAGCCAAACAACATAACCCCTAAGAAACCCGCTTCTAGGAAAAAAGCAGTGAGTACTTCGTAAGCCATTAATGGGCCTAATACGGCACCTGTGAGTTCGGAAAATTTAGAAAAGTTGGTACCAAACTCATAAGATAAAACGATACCTGACACTACCCCTGTACCAAAGGTGATGGCAAAAGGCTTAATCCAGAATTTGGCTAGCTGAAGATAGTATGGGTTGTGTGTTTTCAACCAAAGTCCTTCCCAGATCGCTATTAAGGTGGCTAAACCAATAGTAATACTAGGGAAAATAATGTGAAAACTTACGGTAAAAGCAAATTGGATTCGAGACAGAATGGCAACATCAAGTTCCATAGTTTGGCCTGCTTAAATAAAGTGTAAATTGAAACATGCTTCTAAAAACATGGATTAAATGCGGCGTTTAATTAACGCGGTTATGCTTGGTAAAAGTGCTAAGCATATAAGGCTGCTGATGGTGATGATCTCCATCAATAAAATATGGTTATTCATGTCGCTACCCCTAATTAAAAGAAAAAACATTGAGTTGGATCAATTTTTGTAAGTAACTAAAAGCAAAACTTATACCAAGCTAGGATTTTTTATTAATACATTGAATTTAAAGAATTTTATTTTTTCCAATAAAAAGGAGTGTAAACTTAGTTTACACTTTTTGCGTGTTTGATTATTGTATTGTTAACGAGGTTTACATTTTGACGTTATCATTTGTTTTTGAAGTGGCGATGTTGTCGACCAGTGTGATTGGCATCTTGGTCGCTAGCTGGATGTTGTGGCGGGCTCGTCTGCAACGGGATTTGCAAGCGTTATCCGGTTTTGCCATTATGATGGCGATTTGGTGTTTGGGGCATAGTGCCTTGTTCCATGGCTTTTCGACACTCGGCGTGCATTTGATTTTAGCCAACCCTCTCATGCCGACCTTTTTCTTGCATTTTGCCACGGCCTTCGTAAAAACGGGCATTGTATCTCCTCCCTGGTTATTGAACTTATACAAGCGTTTGCCTTGGATTTATGGGATGAGTATTTTTATCGTACTGTTGAGCTGGGTCGTCGGGGCAGGAGATGTCCGTTCTTCTGATGTCATGGATGTTTTTTTATTTTTACAGACACGGGCTGGTTTAATCTTGTCTATACCGTTGTTATTGGTATTGTTGCTCATGCTATTTTGCTATATGGGTGGAGGCAGCATACGGGTAATAAGCGTCGCTCTATTCTCGCTATCTTTGGTGTCGCGGCATGGGGGCTGACACTGGCAACCAGTTTTGTATTTCCTTACTTTGGCATTAATTGGTTTCCTTATCCGATGCTGTTGTTGCCGTCTTATTTGCTGTTGCTGGTCTACGCCGTTTTACGCTATAAAATTCTCTCTGTTAATGCGTTCGCTAATCGGGCTTTACTATGGTTGGCCATGATGTTGGTTGTTTTGTGTGTAATGGCTTTGGCTAGTGTGATCTCTGGTCAATTTGGTTTGGAGGGGTTAGCGAATGTTCCCGGTTGGCAGTTATGGCTGTATTCAGTGGTTATTTTATTGGTTGCCACTATTGCGTACGCCCCGTTAAACAAATTAGTCGCACGTCTAGTGTACCCAGGAACTGGATTAAGTGAGCTTGTGCTGGAGTCCTGGTCAAATTTATTAAAGCAAGCGACGACTTGGAAAGAGTTGGTTGCAATCGCAGAGCCGATCCTCAGCCATCAACTTGGACAAAATGTATTAGTTACTATCACTTTTGATCGAAGAGGTCCAGACACTAAAGTTGGTCATGATGTGATACATAAAAACTTTTCACGGGAATCTTTTGAAGGCCAAACGAAATCGGAAATGCTTGTTTGCAAAGAAGGTTCAGGATGGGGGTTTGTTTTATATGGGTGGGGTGAAGCGAGTCCAAGCCAAAGACTGACTGCTGAAGTTTTTGGCTCCTTGTTTTCTACTCAATGTGGCTTATTAGAGCAGTCATTGGCTTTGGCAGAAACGGAAAAAAAGCGTTTGAGTGAACGACATTTGGTTGAGCTGGGTGGGTTGTCCGCGGCCATGGCTCATGAGCTGCGTAACCCTTTAAATGTGATTTCAATGGCGGCACATGGAACGGACCCAGTTACAAAACGGCATATACAAACTCAATTGGCGAGAGCAGATCGTTTAATTCAAGATATGTTGATTTACTCAGGCAAGTTAACTGTTCACAAAACTAAGGTTTCGTTAGCGCCATTGATTGATTCCATTGTTCAACAAACGGATATAGAAAACCTAGAGTTTCGAGTTCTTATCCTGCCTGATGTTGTTGTCGATGCGGATATACACCGGCTTCAACAGGTCATGGTAAATCTGTTAGATAATGCGGTGGCATTTTTACGTAATCAAGAAGGTAGTCGGTTACTGATTGAGGCTTTTGTTGGGGAAGGTCAATGCGTTTTTATTCGAGTGCATAATAATGGCCCATCCTTGGATCAAGAGTTAACGTCTGAGTCTCTGTTTCGTCCTTTCGTTTCAAAGCGATCAGGAGGTAGCGGGTTAGGTTTGGCAATAGTGAAGCGAATTATGGACGCGCACCATGGTACGGTTCAGCATAGAAATGATTTGGGTTGGCCTGTTACATTTGAGTTAATGTTCCCTGGAAATAATTAATATGAATAGCAACGTCATTGAAGGTTAGTGGTATGAGTCTTGGAAAAATTTTATTGGTCGATGATGAGCCCGCTTTTTGTGAATTAGCGTCTTTATGGTTAACAAGTAGCGGGTATGATGTGATGACAGCGGGGCAAGCGAGCAAGGCACTCTCTATTTTGGAGTCCTTTGATGCCGACCTTGTGTTATTGGATTTATCTTTGCCGCCAGAATTTGACCCTCAGGTGACCTTGGCGAATATTCGAAAATTTGGTGCTCGTCCTGTCATTATCATCACCGGACATGCGGAAAGGGAGTTGGCATTAGAGGCTATTTCACAAGGGGCTTGGGATTTTATTGCTAAGCCTATTGATCCAGATTTGTTAGCTGTTGTAGTAAAGCGAGCGGTTAGTAAGCATTTACTTGAAAAAGAGTTAATGGCTGTGAAACAGCATATTTTACCGAAAAAGGACGCCAGTGACTTTATTGGTTGTTCGCTAAATACACAGCAGGTTAGGGCGCTGATTGAAAGGATTGCGCCCACTGATGTTCGTGTTTTGGTCACTGGGCCATCTGGTACTGGCAAAGAAGTCATTTCGCGTACGATTCATGCATTAAGTCGTCGATCGGATGAAGCCTTTGTTTCGGTTCATTGTGGTGCGATTCCTGCCGATTTGTTAGAGAGTGAGTTGTTTGGTTATACCAAGGGGGCATTTACCGGAGCGGAAAAGGATAAGCAAGGATTACTCGCGTTAGCAGATCGAGGAACATTATTTCTGGATGAGATTGGAGAAATGCCTTTGCCTATGCAAGTGAAATTGTTAAGGGTACTGCAAGAAGGAACCTATTTCCCCGTTGGCGGACGTGATGAAAAGTCGATAGATGTGCGAGTTGTTTCGGCAACAAATGCGGACTTGAGTCGCAAAATATCGGCAGGAGAATTTAGAGAGGATTTATACTATCGAATCAAGGGAATCAATATCGAAACGAAACCATTAAATGAGCGACTGGAAGACGTTTCTATTCTTGTGCCTAGTTTCTTACAGCAACTTTCTAATACTCATAAGCAAACCTATTCACTTTCTAAAGAGGCATTAAACTGGTTTCGACAGCAGCATTGGCCAGGTAATGTGAGAGAGCTTAAAAATGCATTAGACAGTGTGGTTTCTATCGCAAGAAATGGTGAAGTGACGCTGTCGGATATTGCATTACTCTACCCCGATAGACAAACCAAAAAAGTAGAGCTAATTAGCGAAGAGAGTCAGGCGATAAAGGCCGATAATGTTAATGAGATGATCGGCGTTAATTTAGATCAAACCCTAGATGAGCAAGTTAAAAATCTTGAAATCCAACTTATTGATATGGCTTTGTTATTACATCAAGGGAATCGTAGCCAAGCCGCGCGCCAATTAGGGCTGTCACGGCAGGGTCTCATTAAAAAAATTGAGCGTTATGGTATTTGACAATTAATTGAGGACTTCGCAATCTAATATGCCATCTTCAATAGTCACTTGGATAGCATCGCCTTTTTTTACGTCGTGTATGGAGCGAATAACGTGTTTGTTTTTAGTCGGGATCGCGTAGCCACGAGAGAGTATATTTAATGGGCTTACCAGGTTTAATTTTTCAATTAAGTTAGCAAAGACTTGTTGTTTCTTCACTAGATTTTGCTCTAATGCTCTCTCAAGTCTTGCTTGATATTGATTGAGTTGTAATTGGTGTTGAACAAGTGCTTTTTGAGGGGACACCTGCTGTAGTCTTTGAGATGTACTTTCAGTCTTTATTCTTTGTTTTTCTAGAGTCAACTTTATGGATTGTGTTAATCGTTGAGTTAGCTGGTCAAGTTGACTTTGCTGTTGATCTAGTCTGTCTTTAGGGTGTCGCATTGACTTAATTAGGAAATCAAGTCGCTGTTGATGCAATTGAATGGTCTGTTCAATTCGATAGTTGAGAAGGTCGCTTTGCTGTTGGCATTTTTCAATTAAATTTACTTTGTCTGGACTGAGTAACTCGGCCGCGGCGGTAGGCGTTGCTGCTCGGACATCGGCAACAAAGTCACAGATAGTGAAATCGGTTTCATGGCCAACGGCAGAAACGACTGGCGTATTAGATTGGAAAATCGCTCTTGCAAGTTTTTCATCGTTAAAGCTCCATAGGTCTTCCAATGAACCTCCCCCACGACCAATGATAATTGCATCGAAATAGCTGTTTGCATCAGCTCGTTGCAATTGCTTTATTAGATTCTCTGCACTGCCATTACCTTGAACAATCGATGGGAAGAGCGTGAGTTCTGTGAGTGGAAAACGTCTTTTGAAAGCAGTAATCATATCTCTAATCACAGCCCCTGTTGGGGACGTGATTAAGGCCACACGTTCAGGCATAAGCGGTAATGCCTTTTTATACTCATTATCGAATAGTCCTTGTGCTTTTAAATTTTGTTTGAGGCGTTCAAAAGCTAACTGAAGTGCCCCTTCACCAGCGGATTCCATAGATTCAACCGACAGTTGGCAATCACCTCTTGGACCGTAGAAGGTGACCTTTGCTCGAAGGCGAACCATGTCTCCTTCTTTTGGTTTAAAGCGAACTAAACCGTTTTTATTTTTAAACATGGTGCAGCGGATTTGTGACTTGTCATCCTTCAAAGAAAAATACCAATGGCCTGAACCTGGGCGAGCTAAGTTAGATATTTCTCCTTCCACTAAAATCCACGGTAAACTGGCCTCAAGTAACTGTTGTATTTGTCTATTTAGACTAGATACGGTGAAAGCAGCTTCCTTACTAGGAGAACGGGTAAAATAATTCATTAATCTCTCGTACTTTTGATTTACCGATAGGGACTATTCAGATAGAATTACGTGCCATCTTAAACCCTCTAGTTGGCATTGGAAACACTTTATTATGTTACGAATTGCGCAAGAAGCTTTAACGTTTGATGACGTTTTGCTTATCCCTGGCTATTCCGAAGTCCTTCCTAAGGACGTTAGCCTAAAAACTCGTATTAGCAAAGATATAGAACTGAATTTGCCACTTGCATCAGCAGCAATGGATACGGTTACTGAATACCGTATGGCGATTGCTCTTGCTCAGGAAGGTGGAATTGGTTTTATTCATAAAAACCTTTCAGTTGATGAACAGGCTGCAGAAGTGCGTCGCGTGAAAAAATACGAATCAGGCATTGTTCGTGATCCCGTGACCATCAACCCAACAGCATCTGTTCGTGAATTGGTTCAATTAACTTCAAGTTACAACATCTCAGGTGTTCCAGTCGTTGAAGGTGATAAATTGGTTGGTATTGTTACTAGCCGAGACGTTCGTTTTGTCAAAGACTTTGAAAAATCTGTTGCTGATATCATGACACCAAAAGAGCGTTTAGTGACGGTCTTAGAAGGTGCTTCATCTGGATCTGTTCGTAAGTTACTGCATGAGCACCGCATTGAAAAAGTGCTAGTGGTTAATGATGATTTCGAACTGTGCGGTATGCATACTGTAACAGATATAGATAAAGCGACGGCTTATCCACACGCTTGTAAAGATACGGAAGGCCGTCTTCGTGTCGGCGCGGCGGTTGGAACAGGTGCCGATACCTCTGAGCGAGTGAAAGCGCTTGTTGAGGCTGGAGTCGATGTGATTGTTGTGGATACGGCTCATGGACACTCAAAGGGTGTTATTGATCGTGTTCGTTGGGTAAAAGAAAACTATCCTCAAGTTCAGGTTATTGGTGGCAATATTGCTACGGCTGAAGCGGCGATAGCATTGGCTGAAGCTGGTGCAGACGGTGTTAAAGTTGGTATTGGTCCTGGTTCAATTTGTACTACACGTATTATTTCTGGCGTTGGTGTACCTCAGATTACGGCTGTTGGTAATGTGGCTGAAGCAATGGCGAAATACGATATTCCTGTTATTGCTGATGGTGGTATTCGTTTTTCTGGTGATATTGCTAAAGCAATTGCTGCCGGTGCCAGTGCTATCATGGTTGGTGGTCTTATGGCTGGTACTGATGAAGCGCCAGGTGAAGTTGTTTTATATCAAGGCCGTTCATTTAAGTCTTACCGTGGTATGGGATCTTTGGGTGCAATGGCGCAATCTCAAGGATCAAGTGATCGTTACTTCCAAGATGCGAGCAGTGGCGTTGAAAAACTTGTGCCAGAAGGTATTGAAGGCCGAGTGCCTTGTAAAGGACCTATGGTTGCGGTAGTTCATCAATTGATGGGCGGTGTACGTTCTTCAATGGGGTATACTGGATCAGCAAGTATTGACGACATGCGTACTAAAACTCAGTTCTCTAGAATCACGGGAGCGGGTATGCGTGAGAGTCATGTACATGATGTGACTATTACTAAAGAAGCACCAAATTACCACGCTGGTTAATTTTAAGTAGTTATATGATTTCAGATGGGGCTTAGTTGCCCCATCTTTTTTATTGATTAGCCCGATAGAAAGGGCAAAGGACAGGCTGAATAATGTCTCAAAATATCCACGCTCATAAAATTTTGATTATTGATTTTGGTTCTCAGTATACCCAACTGATTGCACGACGTGTTCGTGAAATTGGTGTGTATTGCGAAGTTCGTGCTTTTGATATGGACGATCAAGAAGTAAAGGATTTTGATCCTAAAGGTATTATTCTAGCTGGTGGCCCAGAATCTGTTCCAGAACCTGGGTCGCCTCGAGCTCCTGACGCGGTGTTTAATTTAGGTGTTCCTGTTTTAGGTATTTGTTATGGAATGCAGACCATGGCAGAGCAAATGGGTGGCAAGGTTGCGGCTTCTGACATTCGTGAGTTTGGTTATGCGCAAATACGTACCCATGATGAGTCTTCTTTATTGCAGGGAATAGAAGATCATATTGCTAACAATGGTGTGCCTTTGTTGGACGTTTGGATGAGTCATGGTGATAAAGTGACTACCATGCCTGAAGGCTTTGCCTTGATGGCGTCTACAGAGAGTTGTCCTATTGCCGGTATGGTAAATGAGTCTAAAAAATTCTACGGTGTGCAGTTTCACCCAGAAGTAACTCATACGAAACAAGGTGGGCGTATTCTGTCTCGTTTTGTTGAAGAGGTTTGTGCTTGTGAAACATTATGGACGCCAGCCAATATTGCTCAAGATGCGATCGAGCGTATGCGTGAACAAATTGGTGACAAAAAGGTTCTACTAGCGCTTTCTGGTGGAGTCGATTCTTCTGTAGTTGCCGCGTTATTGCATAAAGCTGTTGGTACTCAATTGACGTGCGTGTTTGTTGATAACGGTTTGTTACGCTTAAACGAAGGTGATCAAGTCATGGCCATGTTTGCGGAAAACATGGGGGTGAAAGTGATTCGAGTGGATGCCGAAGATTTATTCTTGGGTAAACTTAGCGGGGAATCGGATCCTGAGAAGAAGCGTAAGATAATTGGTAACACTTTTATTGAAATTTTTGATGAAGAGTCATCTAATCTTAATGAAGTTGAGTTTTTAGCTCAAGGCACAATTTATCCTGATGTCATTGAATCGGCGGCGTCTAAAACCGGCAAAGCTCATGTGATCAAATCTCATCATAATGTGGGTGGATTACCTGAAGATATGAAAATGGAGTTGGTTGAGCCATTGCGCGAATTGTTTAAAGACGAGGTGCGTAAGTTAGGTCTTGAACTGGGCTTGCCATACGATATGGTTTACCGCCACCCATTCCCTGGACCTGGTCTTGGTGTACGTATTCTTGGCGAAGTGAAAAAAGAATATGCTGATATTCTCCGTCTTGCGGACGCTATTTTCATTGAAGAATTACGTCGTTCTGGTTGGTATGAAAAAACAAGCCAAGCCTTTGCGGTATTCTTACCTGTTAAATCGGTAGGCGTTGTCGGAGATGGTCGTCGTTATGAATATGTTGTGGCGTTACGCGCTGTTGAAACCATTGACTTCATGACAGCCCGCTGGGCACACCTACCATACGAATTATTGGAAACGGTTTCGGGTCGAATTATCAACGAAATCGAGCATATTTCTCGTGTTACGTATGACGTATCTTCTAAACCACCCGCAACAATTGAGTGGGAATGAATACAAGCGATCTAATGCTGAGTGAATTAAAATAGTTTATATATACAAAGCCGCACAATGTTGCGGCTTTTTTTATAATTAAAAAAAGAGGGGTGTGTTATGGAATTTGTAACGCCTTTAGTTGAGGCAAGATTGGTTAGGCGCTATAAGCGCTTCCTTGCAGATGTTATTTTGTTGGATGGTTCAGAGATCACAGTGCACTGTCCTAATACTGGGTCCATGAGGCGATGCCAGCAAGATAATGCTCGAGTATGGATTTCAAAAAGTGAAAATATTAAAAGGAAGTATGCTTACACTTGGGAGTTGGTGGAGGTTGATAAAGAATACCTTGCTTGTATTAATACCGGCTTGCCAAATAAATTAGTAAAAGAGGCAATCGATAATGGTGTGATAGAGGAACTGCAAGGTTATGGCTTCCACAAGGCGGAAGTGAAGTATGGAGAAAACAGCCGTGTAGATTGGTTATTATCAACTTCTGAAGATATAAAGGAAAACTTGTGCTTTGTAGAAGTTAAGAATGTCACTCTGTTAGAGGAAGATGGTAAAGGTTATTTTCCCGATGCCGTCACTGAAAGAGGTAAAAAGCATTTGTATGAATTGGCGTCTATGGTTAAACAGGGTCATAGGGCAGTATTATTCTTTTGTGTAAGCCATACAGGTATTAAGAATGTTCAGCCAGCTTCGCTTATTGATCCTAAATATTCGGCCGCATTGAAAGAGGTGGTGAATTTGGGGGTAGAAGTTATTGCTTATCGTACCTTGATTACAGAAAATAGGATAAAAATTGAACAAAAAATAGATGTTAACCTTTGAAATTAATCAATATATTGTTTTTTTTCTATTTTTTTAAAAAAAATGGAGAAAAGGGTTGCACTAAATCTGTAGATCCTTAATATACGCCCTCGCTGACACGGACAACCACTCAGAACAACGAGTAAGCGTCCAACAAGAAAAACAACACAGTTTGTTCTTCTTGTCTTATTTTAGTTAGCACGCTCTTTAAAATAGTTAATCAGATAATTTGTGTGGGCGCTCGCTGGAGACTTCGAAAATATTTTGAAGTCTTACGAGAGTCCAAACACTTTCAATTCGTTCATGTTTGTTTGATTTATCAAACAAACATGTAAGTTTAGTTAGAGTTAAATTTGAGTAAGCACGCTGATTTATCAGCAAAAGATCTTAAACTGAAGAGTTTGATCATGGCTCAGATTGAACGCTGGCGGCAGGCTTAACACATGCAAGTCGAGCGGAAACGATGTAGCTTGCTACAGGCGTCGAGCGGCGGACGGGTGAGTAACGCGTAGGAATCTGCCTAGTAGTGGGGGACAACATGTGGAAACGCATGCTAATACCGCATAATCCCTACGGGGGAAAGGAGGGGATCTTCGGACCTTTCGCTATTAGATGAGCCTGCGTGAGATTAGCTAGTTGGTAGGGTAAAGGCCTACCAAGGCGACGATCTCTAGCTGGTCTGAGAGGATGACCAGCCACACTGGGACTGAGACACGGCCCAGACTCCTACGGGAGGCAGCAGTGGGGAATATTGGACAATGGGCGCAAGCCTGATCCAGCCATGCCGCGTGTGTGAAGAAGGCCTTAGGGTTGTAAAGCACTTTCAGAGGGGAGGAAAGGTAATTGATTAATACTCGATTGCTGTGACGTTACCCTCAGAAGAAGCACCGGCTAACTCTGTGCCAGCAGCCGCGGTAATACAGAGGGTGCAAGCGTTAATCGGAATTACTGGGCGTAAAGCGCGCGTAGGTGGTTTGTTAAGTCGGATGTGAAAGCCCAGGGCTCAACCTTGGAATGGCACCCGATACTGGCAGGCTAGAGTACGATAGAGGAGTGTGGAATTTCCTGTGTAGCGGTGAAATGCGTAGATATAGGAAGGAACATCAGTGGCGAAGGCGACACTCTGGATTGATACTGACACTGAGGTGCGAAAGCGTGGGGAGCAAACAGGATTAGATACCCTGGTAGTCCACGCCGTAAACGATGTCTACTAGCCGTTGGGTTGTAATGACTTAGTGGCGAAGCTAACGCGATAAGTAGACCGCCTGGGGAGTACGGCCGCAAGGTTAAAACTCAAATGAATTGACGGGGGCCCGCACAAGCGGTGGAGCATGTGGTTTAATTCGACGCAACGCGAAGAACCTTACCTACTCTTGACATCCAGTGAATCCGAAAGAGATTTTGGAGTGCCTTCGGGAACACTGAGACAGGTGCTGCATGGCTGTCGTCAGCTCGTGTTGTGAAATGTTGGGTTAAGTCCCGTAACGAGCGCAACCCTTATCCTTATTTGCCAGCACTTCGGGTGGGAACTTTAAGGAGACTGCCGGTGACAAACCGGAGGAAGGTGGGGACGACGTCAAGTCATCATGGCCCTTACGAGTAGGGCTACACACGTGCTACAATGGCGCATACAGAGGGCTGCGAACTAGCGATAGTAAGCGAATCCCACAAAGTGCGTCGTAGTCCGGATTGGAGTCTGCAACTCGACTCCATGAAGTCGGAATCGCTAGTAATCGTGAATCAGAATGTCACGGTGAATACGTTCCCGGGCCTTGTACACACCGCCCGTCACACCATGGGAGTTGATTGCTCCAGAAGTAGCTAGCTTAACCTTTCGAGGAGGGCGGTTACCACGGAGTGGTCAATGACTGGGGTGAAGTCGTAACAAGGTAGCCCTAGGGGAACCTGGGGCTGGATCACCTCCTTAAACGATACGAAGCTCTGGTGAGCGTTCACACAAATTATCTGATGACTACTTTATAGCAGCAATTGTTCTAGGATAGAGTCCTAAGCAAGGGGTTGATGAAAGCGATTATGTGATGACCAGTCATCATAATGTTCGCGTTATTCATGAATGTCTGACTTAGTGCTTTGCACTAAACTTGCTCTTTAACAATGTGACTTTTTGAAATAGACGATAATCAAGCGTCAAACCGGTGGAAAGCATCTTTCTCTTTATTGAGAATAACCTGGATGACTTTCTAAATCGTAAAATCCAGTGATGACACAAAAGCATCGTTGGTATGTGATCTGAGTGTTGTTTTGATACTGACTTTTCTTTTAGAAAAGTGAGGGATTAAAAAACTACTTTGGGTTATATGGTCAAGTGACCAAGCGTGCACGGTGGATGCCTTGGCAGTCAGAGGCGATGAAGGACGTGGTAATCTGCGATAAGGTTCGGGGAGTTGATAAACAAACTTTGATCCGAACATTTCCGAATGGGGAAACCCACCCGCTTGCGGGTATCATTAAGTGAATACATAGCTTAATGAGGCGAACTCGGGGAACTGAAACATCTAAGTACCCGAAGGAAAAGAAATCAACCGAGATTCCCTAAGTAGCGGCGAGCGAAAGGGGATTAGCCCTTAAGTTGATTTGGTGTTAGTAGAACAAGCTGGAAAGCTTGGCCGTAGAGAGTGAAAGCCTCGTATACGAAAACACCTTTTCAATGAAAACGAGTAGGACGGGACACGTGGTATCCTGTCTGAACATGGGGGGACCATCCTCCAAGGCTAAATACTCCTGACTGACCGATAGTGTACCAGTACCGTGAGGGAAAGGCGAAAAGAACCCCGGCGAGGGGAGTGAAATAGAACCTGAAACCGTGTACGTACAAGCAGTGGGAGCGGACTTAGTTCCGTGACTGCGTACCTTTTGTATAATGGGTCAACGACTTATTTTCAGTAGCAAGGTTAACCATTTAGGGGAGCCGTAGAGAAATCGAGTCTTAATAGGGCGTTTAGTTGCTGGGAATAGACCCGAAACCGGGCGATCTATCCATGAGCAGGTTGAAGG
>NZ_JAPUBN010000014.1 GCF_026966905.1 Marinomonas phaeophyticola
GCACCAATTGTCATGAATTCGATGTTTCTAACACACCAATTTCTCTATTTCGTTTTTTGTCTAAACGCTCGCTCAGATTCTTATTTCTAATTCAGATTCCTATATGCCAGAATGAGGCACTGATTCTGGATCTACACTTGCTTCCGACTTCCAATACCATCTATAAATAACTGCCGTATTTCTTTTCTCGCTTCTTTCTTGCCGCTATACGCTCATTACATTGTTTTGCCTGTTACTGAATAAATTTCAGCTCAATAAGATTATGTTTTAGCTGACTATTAACCAGTTTTTCAGCATTCAAGAAAGGTTTAGATAGATTTCGCCATAACCTAGGCTATCAATTGGATTAGGGATGTTCTTAGCGCTCACTGATTTTTGGATTCTGTTGCATTATTCCATACGATTTAATTGATAAAAATACTCCAAATATTTCTTGATAAGTTATCTAGTTGTTGATTTAACGCTTGTATCCCAGATTCGGCTTCAAATTGACAGTATTGCCCCAGCAACATACATCTTATCTATGTTCCAGGTCTCTGTATTACGAATTTCGTACAACTCGGATTTAGTATCAACAATGCCATAGCCGGCAATATCGATTTCGCATTCTAATATATATCGAAAAACATAACGAGATTAAAGTACCATTATTTCTCAAAATATTAGGCGTATTAAAATGCCTGATTGGATCATCACTCAATATAAATTTCTAAAAAGTATTTTTAGGAGAAAGTCATGGAAGAGAGTAAATAGAATGCAATACAGCTTTAGAGAAATACACGACTTGAATATATTGAGTGATGATCCAATCTATAGGAAGCATTTTAATACGCCTAATGACTTGAAAATAATGGTCACTTTAATCTCGTTATGTTTTTCGATTGCTATATTAGGTGCGATATTATTCAAAGTCGATAAAATAGTACCGGCTTATGGCATTGTTGATACTAAATCCGAGTTATTTGAAATTCGTAATACAGAACCTGGGTTTATAGATAAGATGTATGTTGCTGAAGGAGACTTTGTAAAAAAAGGGCAACCTTTAATTCAATTTGAAACAGACATCGTTAATCTGGAGATACAAGCGTTAAATCAACAACTAGATAACTTATCAAGAAATATTTGGAGTGATTTTTATCAGATTAAATCATTAATAGATAATGCAACAGAATCCCACATAGATGGCTCACTTAAGAACATCCCTAATCCAATTATTAGCCTAGGTTATGGCGAGTATCTATCTAAGCCTTTCTTGAATGCTGAAGCGGTTAATAGTCAACTAAAACATAATCTTATTGAGCAAGTTTATTCAGCTAACAGACAGCAAAACAATCTTAATGAGCGTATAACGCTTCAACAGAAAGAAGCGGAAAGAATACGGCGGTTATTTATAGATGGTATTGAGAGTCAGGCAAGTGTAGATCAAGTCAGTGCACTCATTCTGGCATTAGAATCTGAATTAGAAAGTAATCGAGAAAAGGTGAAATCATTAGAATCTGAACTTGAGCGTTTAGACAAAGAGCAGAGCCAAACAAAAAGTGAATATGTGTTAGAGAGGCTTATCCGAATTCATGACCAATTGGATACATATCATAAAGTTCAATTTGAATTAAGTTTGAAACAAAGGACTAAGAAGGACTTGCAATTAACCTCTCCAATTGAAGGAACTATTGATGCATTACTTATTCAAGGAGATAAGGAACGTATTCCAGAAACAACGACATTGTTGTCTATTAGACCGAGTTACTCAGAAAGTGATCTAGAAATTGATATTCAAATTCCAGCAAATTATGCTATTTGGGTGAGGTCGGGAATGGTATTTCGAGCTAGTTCATTAGGTAATAATCCCGACGATCATGGATATGTAACAGGAGTGATTACTTTTATATCTGCGTCTTCTCAAATGGATGAACCCACTGGGGAGAGGGTATATCGAATGAAAGGAGAAATAAAAGAAATTAGATCTTTAGGAAAGGAATCAAGAGAAACATTGTTGCGCCCTGGTAGCTCTTTAAGTGTTGATATAAGGGCTGGGGAAAGACGTTTAATTAATTACCTCTTTGACCCTGTTACAAAATACTTTCGAACAGCGTTAAGTGAACCATCATGAGAGCTTTTATTTTATTCATCTTATTGGCAGTATGTTTGAATTCTTATGCTGGCCAGGATCTTACTTTAAAGCAATACCTTGATCTTCAGCTGAACCAGAATTATCAAATAGAGCAATTAAACTCACAAACAAGAGCGCAATCGTTAGCATTAGCTGTAGGTCAAGATTATTGGATGCCAACAGTAACCGCCGTGGCAGGCATTCAAGAACAGAAGTCTCTTAAGCTGGGTTCGAGAACCTATGCAGATCAGTTTAATGTAGGTATTGAAAGCCATTGGATATCTAATATAGGCACTGAGATTACATTTAATATAGATCATATTAATGGAGAGGGATTAGGTTTAGAGCCCTTGGTAAGGCGACAAGAATCACAACAAATAACGACGACTATCAGTCAGCCCCTGCTTAAAAATAATAGTTTGGGTTATCATCAAATGGATAAGAAACTTGCTGAAAATCAATGGCAACAATTTATAAACGCCAAAAACCAATTATTACTGTCTGTTATTCGAGACTCTATGTCTTACTTCGTTGACTATCAAGTTGCATTAGAAAATTGGAAAATTCAGTTAAGTTTATTAAAGAGTCTAAGAAATACTGAATACTTAGTGAATAAAATGTATGAAGTAGGGAAAGCTACATTTTATGAGCTAGAGCAATCTCGATTACAAGTGCTGTTACAAGAAGGAGAAGTTGACAATGCTTATATCACAATGAATGCAATGCATAATGCAGCCTATTTAGAGATTCAATCAGATGAAACGTTTCAGTTATTACCATTTTCATTAACCCGTTTAATCTTTTTAATAAAAGAGGTAATGAATTTTCCATTAGATCTAGACGTTCATCCTGACTACTTAGCTTCATTATTGATATATAAAGCATCATTCATTAAATATCAAAAAAATATAAATATCTTAAAACCTGACTTAGACATATTTTATCAATATCAAAAGAAACGTTATCAAAGTTCATTAGTCGATGAAGATGAAGTTTATGGGATCCGATTTTCTTATTTATTAACGAATAAGTCTTTGAAACAAGAGCAAGCTTCTCTCAAGGCAACATTAGACAGTGATAATTTTGAAAAAGAAATGCTGTTTAAGAAATTAAAAATCACATATGAACGATATTTGAAAATTGGACATAATTTTCAAACTAAAGTTAACACATTAGAGAAGCACGTTGAACTTGCAAGCCTAGGAGTTGAGCAACATAAAAAACGTTATACAGTGGGGAAAACAAGCTATTTTTCGCTTGAAGAAAGCCAAAAAGAGTTAATTGATAAGCAGATAGATTGCTTAAATGCTAAAAAAATTTGTTAAACACGTTAGTTGAACTTTCTTATTACACACAATTTGATATCAGAAATGTGCTTTAGTCATTATTTTAAAGAAAAATCAGGGATGAATAATATGAATATATCGTTACCTAAGGAAAATCTGGCGAGTTGTGAGCATTATAGCGATGCACAACCGACTGTTATAGCTTCAATTGCTAAGTTATTAAAAGATGGTTTTGAAAACCCTGAGAAAGTGTCGGGAAGTTGTCAGTTTGAATTTTTTGATCATCAAAATACAGTATGGTTATTATCTGTGTGCTTTGATAAAAATAGATTGGAGCTATCTACCGAAAAATTAGAAAATATTGATTCCAAAATTAGAATGCCAATACCTATAGCCGAAAAAATAGTCTCGAATATTGAGTGTGTTGATTATAGAGATCCTGAAATTATTGGCCAGATGGAGATGTTAGGGAATTTAAATATAGTAAATCATCTAGCTAAATCATTAGTGAAGCCTTTAAAAACGACTCAAGCTACTTTTCTTGATGCAACGACAATATACTGGGATGCGTATGCTATGACATCAATTCCATATTTTGATTCCCCTACAGAAATGGAAATTCTAGAAAAAATAGAGAAAAAGCAACCGTTTATTATAAAAAATGCGTCTATGAATATACCTTTCAAGAAATACTCTCTGGAAAAACTAAAAAATGCCTATGGAAATGTACTACTTCGAGTGCGTTCTGTAAAAGAAAAAGAAACCGTTGCTGAGTTTGTTGAGAAAATGACTCGTTCGAAAAGTCAGAATGTATCGAAGATTATTGAAGGCCATACAAAAGTTTATACAGAAGGCTGTCTTTTACCACCTCAAATGATAGACGATTTTTTGCCCCATTATTTCTCAAAACATGATTTTTCTGCGCCTCAAATTTGGCTAGGATCTGTTCCAACAGACGTTCCAGCGAGCAGTTTGCATAGAGATCCATTGGATGGTTTTTTATATCAAATAATGGGGCGTAAAAAGGTAGTTTTATTTTCCCCTGATCAAGCGCAATATTTATATCCTATGAAATCATATAATAATTATCAGCCTTGTTGGGTCAAGTATGAGTCCCCCAATTTGAATGACTTTCCTTTGTTTAAAAACGCTAAACCAATTGAGGTAGTATTACACCCAGGAGAAATTTTAGTACAACCTGCTGGATGGTTTCATTCAGTATACTGTCTTGATTCACCAACTTTCTCTATTAGTTACTTTTTAAATTCTGCTACAGGCGTCCATTTGGAGGATGTTGAAGGATGAGAAATTTAATAAATAATTTGATACTTATTTAAAAGAGGGAAAAATGTTGTTTCAGAGACGGACAGATCATTGGAACCTAGACCTGTTTTTTTTAGATAAAAAACTTTTCTCTGGTTTCATGGACTATGTAAATCTTATGCTTGAGAAAATAAAGCTATTGGATGCTCCGGAAACGGTTTTAGCTCACCAAATAACGCTTTATGAAGAGTTAGATTTGTTTGTTGATTCTTTGGAGTCTCTGTTGTTTTTAATGAAGCAAGAGAACGTGAATAAGGATTTACAAATATATGATGATGTTTTACATAAAATTTCTTACGAACTGACGGTTCATGTTCCTTTTTTTCAGTAGATTACGAAGTGTGCCAATAGATAGCTTACCTTTTTGGGGGAGAAACCTTAAAGTAATGATAGAAATGGATCTAGATAGTGATTCATATGTACCGTATCCTTTATTACCAAATGAGGAAAACATAGACAAATTCAAACAGTTACAACACCGAATATTAAAGGATAAGGTGGAAGAAAATGATTTTCCTAAGAGCTTAAATCTCAGAATAGAAATGATCAAGCAATGTCCTTGCTTGATAGATTCAATAGCGTCAAAACGTGTTTTTATTGATTCACATAATTATTTTAATTCTATTATCCCTTTAACATGTCAACAAAGTTCTCTCTCGTTAACAAATATAAGAGATATTCAACGAGAGCCATGGTCAAGGCTTCACTTTACTTACATAGATGCAATTCAATATATTGAGGCTTACTTTTCAAATTATTGCACTGACTTTAAAGGTCTAGTAAAAAAAGCCTTTGACGATGGTCGTATACGCTTTCTTTCTCGAAAAAATGCGCCTTCTTTCTGTTTAGATACTCCAAAAGGGTCATATATTCAGGTTTTTTTTACTGGTGATTTAGAGTCTTTAGCTTTACTTGCTCATGAATGTGGACATCTTATACATCAAGAAATGGTAAGAAGAAAATTTGTATTAAAACAGGAAATATCCGGGTATCAATCAGAGTTGATTGCGCTTTATTTTGAAAATCATATTGTGGAATGTGTGTTACAGGAAATGGGGCATTATAGAGTTTATGACACCTGGATGAATCGTCAATATAATGAATGGGTCAACTGGCATATGCTATTAACAATATTTGAGTTAGAGCTGTATCATCTCAGCGCTATAAACAGATCTTCTGTTGCAAAATTATGGATGAAACTGAATCAACAATTTTACCCATCATATACGGATTTTTATAATGGTTTTTGTTACGAAGGAGAACATTCTTTTCATTTATTTCAAATTCCATTTTATACTTTAGTATATCCTTCGGCTTACTTACACTCATTGTTACTTGATGATTCTGATGTGATTAATATGATAATGTCACCATAATCAAAGAAGATTTTCGTTATTTAAGAAAAATGCAATTTAATTTACAAAAAGGTGTTTCTTTCATCTTAGTCTTGTACCGATTTTTGTTCTATACTAAGAGTGTTTTTTAAACAAAAGCTTATACGTAATACACGCAGAATCAGAATTATCGTTTTTAGGAGCCCAAGGTTGAAGGCATTATTGAAATCGGCTTTAGAACGATTTAATGAAGGGACGGAAAGGCATTTAACAGGGGTGAATCACCAGCGATATTTAGCCGGTATCTACTGTGTTATAGGTTCATTTCTGTGTCTGATTTTTTGTATAAACGCGTTAATTGATTCTAAATTTTATCTTGCAGCTGTACTTTTTGTTGTGAGCATATTCTTGTTTATATCCTATCTGATATTTCATTCTAAAACCCATTTTTATTTGCATGATACCGTTCGTCATATCACTCTTCTAGGTTTGTTTTTTCTTGGAGGGTATTTGATTTACACTGGAGGTGTGAACAACAGTGGACCACTTTGGGTGTTTATTATCCCACCGGTTGCATTGGCATTTTGTGGGTTGAAAATCGGAATGCTATATAACGTCACTTTTTTGATAGTTATATGTATTTTTCTATTTTATCCTGATGATGTACTACTTGCAGCAGATTATACATACGAATTTAAAACTAGGTTTATTTACTCATTTCTAACCACATTAGCTCTCTCAAGTTTTTATGAGGCTGCTAGATATAAGTCCTTTTCTCAGCTTAATAAATTGACCGAAAAATACAAACTCGAATCGAAGTTAGATGATTTAACCGGTTTGTTAAATCGTAGGGGTATGTGGAAAAAATTAAACTCGGAGTACGATTTAGTTACTTCATCTGGTTCGACAATGACAGTGGCTTTATGGGACATCGATCATTTTAAGAATGTTAATGACATCCATGGTCATGGAGTCGGTGATGACGTACTGAAACATGTTAGTGACTTGGCTAATAAAATAATTCGATCTCAAGACAGCGTCAGCCGATGGGGAGGAGAAGAGTTTTTATTGTTAATGCCAGAAACGAATGAAGCTGAAGCGATAGATCAAGTTAAATATGTTTGCTCTTTGATGGCGAAAAGACCTTTTATTCTTGATAAGAATACATCAATCACAGTAACTTTTAGTGTGGGTATATGTGAAGTATCGTTAGATATTGATACAGAAAGGGCTATTATGCTATCAGATAAATGTCTTTATCATGCTAAAAGAACGGGTAGAAATAAAGTGGTTGCGTTTAGTGAATTAAATGAAGATTAGTGTGTGGCTACCCTCAGCTAGGAGAGGTGAGAGATGAGAGAGTAGCCACTCTCCACGCATAAGAAACACGTATAAATATTCTACTAAGATAAACACTATTTGGCCATTCGGGGCAGCGAATGGGTGCAATTCCAAATACTATTAGCTGTTTACCTTAGCTGCCAGTCAGCGAATATTTATGCCGCTTCAAGTTCTCTTTCTGCGTAAAGTTGGATAACCCACTGTTCAATCCGTTGATCAGTAAGGTCAAACTGTTGATCTTCGTCGATCGCTAATCCTATAAAGTGTGCTTTGTCGTGAGTACATGCTCTTGATGCTTCAAAATCATACCCTTCTGTAGACCATTGACCTATGAAAGTGGCTTTTGTAGGGAGTAGTTTTTCGTATAACCATCCCATCGCATCAACAAAATAATCACCGTATCCAAATTGATCACCTAAACCGTAAATCGCAATGGTTTTATCGTCTAAAGATAATTCACTTAGGATATCACCAAGGTCTTCCCAATCAGATTGAATACCACCAAAATCCCATGTAGGAATGCCTAAAATTAACATTGAATAATCATCTAAAAGACTTAATTCAATGTCTTTTATATTAAAAAGTTCTACTTGCACTCCAAGCTCAGAGTATTGGGCGGCAATTTTATGTCCAACTTCTTCTGTGTTGTTGGTATCTGTCCCATAAATGAGTGCGATGGACGTATGCTTCATGATCTCAATTGTTCCTGTTTCTTAATCGGTATAAGGTTAGTGAATTTGCCTGTATTGATTGCTACTTACTCCAAAATGTTGACTAAATACAGTTTCAAACTGTTCTTCAGAAAAGCCGCTTTGTTTTATGACGGTGTGTTTTGAACTCGGGTCTTGTCTTAGCTTAGCAGCAGCAAGCGCTATTCGGCTTCGTTGATGATAGGTCTCTATGGATTCTCCTACTAGATGCATAAAGCCAATAGAAAGCGCATCAATGTTTAAACCGACGGATAAGGCTAATTCATCAGGCTCAAATATTCCTTCATTGGATTTTTCTAGTAAGTTCTGTGCCTTGAATAGTTTGCTTTGACAGCCTTGGCATTCGGATAAATGTTTAAGCATTTGCATTTGTTCAATTAAGGTGAATATGCATGAATAAATGTGTCCAGCTAAGCTAATAGATAGGCCAGTATGCTTTAAAATAGGTTTACAAAGGTCGGCCATGGATTGGGTAAAAGGAAGCTGAATGCAATTGTTATCATTGCTTAATACCTGTTCCATGCTGGTAAAATGTTGGATTACCTGTGCTTCAGTCTGACCTAAAATTAAGGCGAGGTAATCTGTACTTATAAGCACTTGAAGTAAGCTGCGTTCTTCAAGTGCTTTCATGGAAAACTGCCCTGTAACGTCTTCTGATTGGTAATGAATCTGTACAGCATCAATATCACTAACATTATTGATCGCTTTAGAGCCTATAAAGGAAAAGTATAGGCCCTGTGTTGCTGTTTCTGTAAAGACAATGTCTTTTCTAGTACGTAAATGAAGATTAGAGAATTGAAGACCTGAAAGCAAAGGAACATGTTTTTTGTGGCCTTGAACCCATTCTGAGAGTGTGTCTTTGACATCACCGTATTCGTCATAAGTATCTTGCATGTTTAGTTGCATTGCTGTTCATTCCTGCTTTATTGATAATGGTTATCATTAAAGAGTATTACTGATTTAAATGCAAGCGATTCTCATTAAAATGTTTGAAATAAAATATTGGTTCTTAGTGTATTAGACAGAGCACCATTTATTACTATTAAGGTAACTCTCATTAGATATGGCTTTTTACGTAATTCCATATGGTTTCCACCTCACTTAACCTGGGGATCTTCTTCCGGTAGAGCATTACTTTTAGCTTTATAGTGGGTAAAGTGTCATTACTAGGTATTAGGGTTCCTTGTTCAAGCTCTTTAACTATTGCTAGTTTTGGCAACCATGCTAAGCCATTTCCTGTGATTGCTAATGCTTTCAATCCTTCAGATAATGAGTTTTCACATTGAATTTGGAGTGGTAATTTCGCGGATCTTTTAGAAAAATAATCCCTTTGCAATAAACGTCCGAAAAAGGATTCATCAGGATAATTTAGTAGCTTTAAAGGCTCGTCTTTTCTTGGTTCATGCAGAATGTTTCCGTGGTTGTCAACTCCAGATACTGGGATCAGATAGTCGGTACCAACTTCGAGACTTAATACACTCTCTCTATCTAATTGTGGGAAAATTTCAGGAGAGTGATAGCATAATAAAAAATCGCTTTGATCTGACATTAATGTATCTAAGCAATTGTGTAAGTCATTGGCATTTACTCGAATGCGAACATCATCTTCTAGGAAATCAAAATTTGAAATCCAATTTGGAAGAAAGGAAATAGTAAGAGAGTGCTGGGATGCAAAGATGATTTTCTTAGTAGCAGAAACGCGTTCTCTAAGCTCTATGCGTTTACTGTAAAACTCTTCCACCCATTGCTGGGCCTGCTGCGTGAATTCTCGTCCTATGGGAGTAAGTGTTGTTGGATATTGTTGCCTATCAACTAACTCAACGCCAAGCCAGTCTTCTAAAGAACGAATTCGTCGACCAAAGGCGGGTTGGGTTACTAGTCTGGCATCGGCTGCTTTAGAAAAATTACCGTATTCAACAAGCGCAAGGTAGTCTTCCAACCATTTAAGTTCCATAACAACTCCTAAAAGTCAGTGAATTGGCTTCTTTTTATTTAACTATGCTTCGTGTAAGCGTTTTATCCTATAGCCTATGCCAAAAAGTACTAGAGTGTACAGAAAATAGCATTGGTCAGATGCCAATCTTATCAATAAGATGAATTCACGCTTTAACAACAGCCTTTAGCTAAAGTCTAGCTATATAACGTTATGTTTAATCAGGAGTATTACAATGCATTTAGCTCGCTTCCCTCGTTTACACTTTGCTCATTTATCCACACCACTTGAGCCGATGAAGAATCTTAGCAAGCATTTAGGCGGCCCGAACATTTGGATTAAGCGAGATGACTGTACCGGTTTAGCTGGTGGTGGCAATAAAACCCGTAAATTAGAATTCTTAATGGGTGATGCGATAGAAAAGGGTGCTACTGTCATTATTACTCAAGGTGCAACGCAATCCAATCATGCTCGGCAAACCGCCGCGATTGCAACCAAGTTAGGTATGGAGTGTCACATCCTTTTAGAAGACCGTACAGGCAGTGAGTCAATTGACTACAACTACAACGGTAACGTGTTAATGGATCAATTATTTGGCGCCTTTTTAAGTAAGTATCCTGGCGGCACAGATATGAATGCGGCAATGGAAGAGGTGGCTGAAAAGTTACGTACTGAAGGTAAAACGCCTTATATCGTTCCTGGTGGCGGTTCTAATCCAATTGGTGCATTGGGTTATGTTAATGCGGCATTAGAGCTATTAACGCAAGCTAATGATATGAGTTTGAGGATAGATAGAGTCGTTCATGCAACAGGGAGCGCTGGTACTCAAGCTGGATTAGTAACAGGACTAGCCGCTTCAAATAGTCTGATTCCTGTTTTGGGTATCGGCGTGCGTGTACCGCAAAATGTGCAAGAAGCCAATGTTTTTCGTTTAGCCGAAAAAACAGCGGAGCACTTAGGGATTCCAGGTGCTGTGAAGCGTGAAGATGTGGTAGCAAACTGTAACTATGTTGGTGAAGGATATGGCATACCAACCGCAAGCGGTCTTGAAGCTATTGATCTGTTTGCTCGTCATGAATCGATTTTATTGGACCCTGTTTATTCAGCAAAAGGTGCGGCAGGTCTGATTGATTTAATTCGTAAAGGCGAATTTAGCAAAGATGAAAATATCGTCTTCCTGCATACGGGGGGCAGTCAAGCTCTCTATGGGTATCGTGAAGCGTTTGATCTACCTACTTATTATTAATACCCCTCTATTAGGGCGGTACTTAAATTGAATATTATCTTTATGTCTTTAGTTGTGTCTAGATAGGGATAAATAACAGTTTAGCTAACAGTACGGCCCATTTTTTATCGTTTTTATTCTTATTGAGACAAAAACTGGAAGAATTTTTAGTGTTTAACCTTAGGAGGTGCTTATGGAGTATTTAAAGAAAGCGATTTCAGCAGAAGCAGTAGCAGATGAAGATGAGAAAATACAAGCTGCAGTAAAAGGTATGTTGGAGCGTATTCACTCTGAAGGAGAAGAGGCCGTTAAGTTTTTTGCAAAACAGTTTGATAACTGGGAAAACGACTTTGTTCTATCTGAAGAAAAGAAACAGTCTCTAATCGCTCAAGTTCCTCAAAGTGTTAAAGATGATATAGATTTTGCTCATCGCCAGGTAAAGCGTTTTGCGGAAGCCCAGCGAGACAGTTTAGTACCATTTGAGATTGAAACGGAAGACGGTGTTCGTTTAGGGCAAAAAATTCTACCAGTTCAATGTGCAGGTTGTTATGTCCCTGGTGGACGTTATGCTCATGCGGCATCTGCAATCATGAGTGTGGCAACGGCCAAAGCGGCTGGGGTTCCTTTTATTGTAGCGTGTTCTCCTCCTCGTGGGGACAGTATTAATCCTGCTGTGACTTATGCTATGCATGTTGCAGGAGCTGATGTCATCTTAGAAATGGGGGGTACACGCAATAGCGACTATGGCGACAGGTCTGTTTACTGGTAAGCCTGCTGATATCTTAGTTGGCCCAGGTAACGCTTATGTCGCGGAAGCAAAACGCATGTTATTTGGTTCTGTTGGTATTGATGTGTTCGCTGGGCCAACCGAATCAGCCATTATTGCTGATGAAACGGCGGATCCAATGACAATTGCCGTCGATTTAGTTTCGCAAGCAGAGCATGGGCCTAATTCACCTGTTTGGCTGTTTACTACGAGTCGTGAACTGGGAGAAAAAGTCATTGAAATTATGCCACATGTGATTGCGGATATGCCTAATGCCGATGTCTGCGAAGCCGCATGGCGTGATCATGGCCTTGTGATTCTTGGTGATAGTCGTGAAGAAATTGCTCAAATAAGTGATGAATATGCCTGTGAACATTTGCAAATTATGGCGAAAGATTTGTCTTGGTGGAATGAAAACTTAAATAACTATGGTTCTTTATTTTTGGGCGAAGGCAGTACTGTGACGCATGGTGATAAGTGTTCAGGAACCAATCATATTTTGCCGACTAAAAAAGCGGCACGTTACAGTGGTGGCTTGAATGTTCAGAAATTTATGAAAGTACTGACATATCAAGAAATTGATGAAAACGCTAACCTTGCTTTTAGTGCGGCCGGTTCACGAATTTCTAGAACAGAAGGTATGGAAGGTCATGCTCGGGCATGTGACTGGCGTTTACGTAAATTTTTCCCAGAAACAGAATGGGATTTTACAGTATACGATCAAAAGCGCTACGACTAAGTTTATAGGGTTGATATATGACAATCTTCAAAAAATCATTTACACAGCAAGAGTCTATTCCTGAAGAGGGAATAGAAGCCGCCATTGCTGTGATGCGTTCAGGACGATTACATCGGTACAACACATTGCCTGGTGAAAAAAGTGAAGTGGACTTATTAGAGTTAGAATTTGCTGAGTATTTAGGTGTGCCTTATTGCTTAGCTTGCTCTTCTGGTGGCTATGCTCTTCATATTGCTATGCGTGCAGCAGGTCTTCAGGCTGGGGAAAAAGTATTATGTAATGCGTTTACTCTTGCGCCTGTACCTGGTGCCATTCACAACAGTGGTGGTGTTCCTGTGTTGGTTGATGTCGCTGAGGACTATTGTATTGATTTAGATGATTTGGAAGCGAAAGCCGCTGAGTCAGGAGCTAAATATTTTATGCTTTCTCACATGAGAGGCCATGTAGCAGACATGGATCGGATCATGGCGATTTGTGAGCGCTATAATATTTTTCTAATAGAGGATTGTGCTCATACCATGGGAGCAAGCTGGAATGGTGTTAAGAGTGGTACTTTTGGAGATGTTGCTTGTTTTAGTGCCCAAACCTATAAGCATATGAATTCAGGTGAGGGTGGTTTTTTAACCACTCGTCATCCAGATATTATGGCTAAAGCCGTTATGCATTCAGGCTCTTATATGTTATTCGATCGTCATTTTGCGTCCCCCTCTAAAGACGTTTTTGATGAAATCCGCTATGAGACACCGAATTATAGTGGTCGAATGGATAATTTGAGAGCGGCTATATTGCGTCCCCAACTCGCTAAATTAGATGAAAAGTGTGCCAGCTGGAATCGTCGCTATACTGTGATTGAGAATATTTTGGCTGAATGCTCCGTCATTCGAATACCAACACGCCCTGATGCGGAGGTTTTTGTTGGTAGTTCTATTCAGTTTTCCATTCCAAGCTTTTCCGCGGCCAAAATAGCTCAGGTTATTCGTGATTGTGAAGAACGAGGCGTGGTATTGAAATGGTTTGGTAATGCAGAGCCAACAGATTATACAAGCCGCTATGATAGTTGGCGTTATATCGAAAATATGCCCAATTTGCCAAAGACACGCGCGATTTTAGCGACACTATTGGATATACGTATTCCTTTGACATTCAGTGAAAGTGATTGTGAGTTGATCTCACACATTATTGTTGATGTGGTTAAAGGGAGTGAATGATGACAGTAACTCAAAAAGATAAAGTTGTTGGCATTATTGGTGGCATGGGCCCTGAGGCCACCGTGGATTTAATGCAACAAGTTATTGCTGGCACCCCAGCAAGAGATGATATTGATCACATTAGAATGTTGGTGGATAACAATCCCAAAGTACCTTCTAGAATTAAGGCTATTATAGAAGGAACGGGGGAAAGCCCCGCACCTTGTATGATCGAAATGGCTCAGGGGCTTGAAAGGCAAGGTGCTGACTTTTTGGTAATTCCTTGTAATACGGCACATTTTTACCATACAGATGTGGCTTCTTCTGTTAGTATTCCTGTTTTTAACTTGATTGAGAAAACGGCTCTGCATGTAAAAAAAGAACAGCCCGACCTGAATAAAGTGGGGTTACTCGCCTCAAGTGCGCTCCAAAAAATTCATCTTTATGAACCATGGTTTAATAAGTTAAACATTCAAATTATTTATCCTCACCCTGAGCATCAAGCGGCGGTGATGGATTTAATCCGAGCTGTAAAAGCAAATAAAGCATCTTCATCTCAAATAGCGGCTTATAATCTTGCGGCTTCTCATTTGAAGGATTTAGGAGCTGAATGCTTAGTACTGGCATGTACCGAATTGTCTGTTATTTATGATGACCTAAAAACGGCGCTTCCAGTCTTTGATGCTTCTAAAATATTAGCAAGCTCGATCATCGAGGAAGTGTTAGGACCTCAATGATTGGTCATGAGTAAATGACACAAAGATTACAACAATCTCTCTTGTTTTAATAGAATAGCGCTAGAGTTATGCTCTAACGCTACATTTCATTTTATTTTTAGAGGCGTATTGGATAAGATTTTGTTTTGCTTGTTCCAGCTTACTTTGAGCTCAATTTTGTGACGTGATGCGCCTTCACTGGCTGTAATTTTAACGTCTAGCAGCCCATTTGGTTGCAATACAAGCTCACCTTCTTCATCAGAAAAAGACACTTCTCCTTTGCTAATGCCTTGAGCAATCGAGATGAGTAACTCTTGAATCGATTGAGGGTCTTGCAATGATACATGTTGAAATTCATTTTTTAATCGCATTGCACATACTCATTTTTAATGATTTATTAAATAATGCTAAGGTTTTTTTATCTGTTTTTTGCTTTGATATTTGTTCTTTTTTGACACTTTTTAAGAAGCGCTTTGGTTGGAAGACTTTTGCATAACTAAAATCAGTACTCAGTCCAATAATACGACCTTTCGGCTGAATCATAGTGACGCCGTACCCAATTCCTACTAAGCCTTCTTTTATACGAGAGTTTCTATCCAAGGTAATATCGCATTCGATATGCAATAACCCTTGCTTGACATTCAGTTGTTGACCTTGATGGTAGTTTACATGACCGCGTACAATCGCATGGATGCCGCTTTTTCGAATGATATCAACACCATCCCGTGTGAGAGGTTTATCTGATTTACGGTATTTCGTCCTGAAGGTGTTTGCCACAGAGCTATAATAGAAATTAAACAAATTACTGTGGAGCTGTTTTTTGAAGCATTTATTTAAATGAGAAACGCCTTTTTTAGCAATTAATTGACCGATGGTGTCATCCACTCCAGCATGAACAAATAAGAAAGACCCTTTTTTATAGGCAAGTTGCATCTTTTGGAAAAACCATGAAAATTCACCTTTTTGGGAGAGGAACAACTGTTGGCATTTCATTGCCGTTGCGTATACCTGAGGTAAACTCAATCCTGACTTCAAACAGTTTTTTTCAAAAGAATGGGTTTTAGTTCGCATTTTTTTTAGCTCGCGTTCGATTCCTTCTTCTGGAACCAGCCCTTTTGCGAGTAGGGGGAATTCGGAAAACCAAGCATCTGAAGGGAACAATCTACTTTTACATTCATCTTCGTCCGGTATGCCTTTTTGCCAATCAGTATGCGCTAAATAGAGGTCGAACACTTCTTTCAATAATGGGACTACTTTGTTTCCCATTCGAACAAACATGTGTTCATTGCCTGTGTCTCTTTCTCCAGCAATAGAGAGTAGGCCAATTAATAGACGTAGATCATGGTTTCCAGCTAATAATTTTAAGTCAGCTCCAAGGTCGATCACTTCTTTTAGCTTATATAGTAATGATAAGTTGCTGGGGCCTTTATCGAGACAATCACCACCAACAATAAAGAGGCTTTTTTTACCTTGTTTAGTCAGTCTTAACTTTCCAGATGCATCACGAATAAAGCCATCGGTAGTTAGTAATGACGCTTCGAAAGCATCGGCATCGGCATGAGGGTCAGAAATAAAGAAGATAGGCTTAGTTGGCCATTGCCATTTTGGCTGTTTAGGTCCAATAGTGACGGCGCGATAAAGGCGATCTTGTTTATTAATTAAGGAATCGGCGGAGCCTTTTTCTAGCGGCCAATAGGTATTCTTGAAGCATTTTCTATCCAGTTTATATTGCAATGCTTTCGCGCAGGAAAATAAAGACTCGTTCGACTCTGTGCTCACTACTTTGGATTCACAGATGCGTTTAAGCTGTTTGCTTGAAGGCTTTATTTTAGACAACGTTTTAGTGAGCTTGGAAGCGGATTTTGGTGATTTTTCCGTCACTTTCTTCAAAGCGCCAGACTGTGATACAAGAGTTAATACTGGTGAAGAAAGAGCCATAAAAATACCTATTAATTACCTGTGTTTTGTTAATCATTATATGAATTAGCCTGCTTACGAATCTTCCATTCGCCAGCAATGTGTATCCATCGATCATCATTTTGTTGTTGAATCATTACCGCTTCCCCATGGTGCATGCTAAACCGTTTAATATCGCACAGGCTTATGACATCCAGATGAAATGCTGCATGCCGAAAAGAGGCCCCATGACCAAAAAACAATTTAACTTCTGTGGCTTCGTTGTTAGTGGTCTGAGTGGAATGGAGTTTATTTGACTGACTTAACAAATAGTTAGCGACTCGCTCCCCTGCAATCATTAAAGATTCTGCGCCTTGTAAAGGGAGGCAATAATGACTGTCTGATTTCCAATTTTTTGGCGCTGAATCAAAGCGAGGATCTTTATTTAGTATGTTTTCTATCTCATCTATCGTTAAGTTCGCTGCACAACCGACACTTCTTTCAGAGAGATCGTTATGGGTAATGTGGGTCGGTGTTTCTGAAAATAAATCTGCCAGTTCTCGTTGATAAATCCGAGCTGTTTGCCAAGCTCGTAATTGATTTGATGAGTGGATGATAGGGCTTATCTGCCAGTTGTTTTCTTTAACTAAGGTAGCAAAACGTTGAGCGGCTAATACAACCTCCTGTTGACCTTCTTCTGTTAATTGAAATGGTTGCAAAGCGCTAGGCGTGTTCTGTCGTTGGTGATAAGCACCATGACGAATCATTGCAAGAACAGGGAAGGAAGATAAAGCTATGGTTGTCATATTGTTCTCAAAAATCCTACTTTTAGTGTCCAGTTAACGGGTATTTACAAACGCTACTTCGATAAGTCGTCACCTTACGGGTTTACGGGCGACAACATTATTGAAATGTATTACGATATTTCGTCTTATGCTGTTTCCAAGTAGATTTGAGCCAAATAGTCGAAGTCAACACCGCCGGATACTTCGTAGACGTTGACCTTGTTTAATACAGCAAGATATTGTTCTAATGCTGGAATTTCAGGGCCAGCTAGAAATGCACCTTTTGCATCTTGGTAAAATGGTCCAGGACTTTTCATAATGGCACCTATTAACTTTTTGTGATTTTCTGGGTTCACCTTTGTTAATAGAGGTTTATCCGAGCTTTTTCTGTCCCAATTTAATAGTAGTACTGTGTCTAATTGGGTTTCTAGCTCAATTTTGTTTTCGCCGTACACTTGATCAATCATGACGTCGTATTTTTGTTCTAAATCCCAAAGCTCTGTTTGCGGTAAACGATTTAAAGAGTGTTGTTCTTCTGGGTCTAAGATACTCAGTAATTTTGGGTTATTTAAAATCGTCCCTGGATTAATACGTGGAAGTTTGGGGACGCCACGAGATAGGACACCTTGAGAATTTGCTTTTAGAAACAAGCGATCATTAGAAATAAACTTAGCTCCTGGATGATCCATTAGTTTCAGCATAAGCGTTGATTTACCACCACCAGAAAATGCGGCGACGGCTGTGCCTTTACCATTAATGCTGACCGCCGCGGCATGGCAAATAACATGTTCTTGTTGCTGTAGATAATTCATATATTGGTTATTAATAAAGTTAACAACTTGATTGATATTTTGTAAGCAAGGACCGACGGCTAAGCGGCTCATATTGCTTTGAAAAAAGACCATGCCGGTTCTAACCTTATGTAACAGTCGACCTTTATGGATATCTACATAACTGTCTTTACGGCCAGATTTACCCGCTTCTCTAGCCCAATCGGCCCATGGATAGCTAGGGGCAGGTTCGCTACTTTCTATCAGGTGTATCTCAATATCCGCTGTGGCTTGGTGTTGTGGGTAGCTGCGAAAATAATCTCGTAACTCCGATACCAATGCTTGGGTATTGCTAAGGACCGTCAAATGGCAATGGCTTAAATCAAGGTCAAAGCGATAAAGGCAAGCGTCTGTATTTATATTGAGTTCTTGAGTTATCGCGGTTAGATGTGAATTCATTTTTTACCTAATGTTGTTAATACGTAATGACTATAAGCGTCTGCGGCATCAATCTTAGAGCCTTCTAGCGCACCTTTAAACCCACCAAAAGCGGAGACTTCAAAGACGATAGGGCCGTTATCGGTAAGGGCAATATCTACAGTGGTGAAGTCTAAATTGAAGGATTTTTGTGCATGTTGAGCTAATTCAATCAGTTCATCGGTTGGTTGATAGTCCTCATAGCGCCCTCCATCATGGATGGTGGTATTCCAGGTATTATTTTGAGAAACACGGGCATAGGTGCATAAATACTCGCCTCCAATAAACACCATGCCTAAATCCATTCCCGAAAGGTTGAGTTTTTGTTGTAAATACATCATGGGATTGTTCGTTTTAAAAGATTCTAGAGCCTGTCTTAATTCTTCATCAGATTGGCTTGATTCAAGTATGGTCATGCCTCTGGCTTTGGTTGAGAACAATGGCTTTAACACAACACTGCCATATTTTTTAATGGCCACGATGGCTTGATCAATATTTTCGGTAACAAAAGTAGAAGGCATTGGGATGTCGGCATTACGCAGACTAATGGTACAGCTTAGGCGGTCTACTAAACGAAGAATGCTGTCAGCGGAACTAAACACCTTTACTCCAGATGCCTCGGCAATACGTAATAATTCAATTCTATCTAACATACTGGGGCTGTACACCTGACTGGCTTTTTTTACAATCAAACCATCTAATTCACACAAATTAATACCATTTGCATACAGGTTTTTGGTGTCTAAATCCAAAGCAATATCCGCCATGTCAATAACTAAGCGATAGCCTGTTTTTGCTTCTAGTTTGTCGGCTAATACTTCCGTTGACCATTTACCAGGAATACCAATAACGCCGATACGTAGGTTATTCAATGAATATGTCCTCCAAAGGGATGATGAATAAATGTTCTTGACCTGCTTCTACAGCTAAGACTTTATCTAAAAGGTAATTAGATCTTAGGTACATGCGTTTAGATAAGTTTGGGTCAAGGATAAATCGAGTAGATGAGGCAAATGAGCGAATTAACCCAAGCGCAATACGTAACTCAAAGGTGGCATCCTTTTTAATAGGGTCAGATTGTCGTATGGCTTGAAAGAAATGCATGGCCGTTTTCATCATGTTATTACGACGTTGTTTATCCAGAATGGTAAGGCGATAAATGGAAACCATAAAAACGGAAATATCTTGTGCGTAATCGCCGTACTTAGATCTATGTAAGTCTATGAAATTAATGCGCTTTTCTTCAGGGTCGTAAATAATATTATCTAAGTTGAAATCTCCATGGGTATATACAGAAAAAGGACATAACCAATGATCCTCCTTTGCTTGTACTTGTTTTAACTTGTCTTCAAATGAAGGCTGTAAAACACCGCAAATGGTAGCGCGTTGGGAGTCAAAGTTTGGATGTACAGCATACACACTGGCTATTCTTTTACGTAATTGTCGAATAAATTGTGCAGAAGCTGTTTCAGAGGTTTTTGTTTCTGACCAAATAGAATTTAATGTAATTAATAAATATTGAATGGCTTCCTCTAGAACGGCTTGATTACCATTAATAATTAAAGATTCGAAGGTTACGCCAGGAAGGTGCTCAATGAGTAAAGACGCTGATTTTTTTCGGCTATTGTAAGCTAAAATTCTAGGTGCAAGTCCAGGGTAAATATCATGCCAGCTTTCCACACCTTGACGTTCTTCTTTGAGCTTTTTTTCTCGCCTTCTTTGAAAATAGCCAAATATTCACTATCTGGTTGATCCTTTTCAGATTGCCTTCTAATACCTGAAATGGCGCTGCCAGAGCGTGTTTCGGCGACCGTTTCTATTTGCATCTCTTCTGAGTCAAATTCAAACTCATTGGCCACGTTGGATAATGAATGATAACGGTGATGATTCATTTTTTGACCAATGCTAATTGAAAGCACAGTGTCGGATATGTGCTTCATTAACTCTAATATTTGTCGTATGTACGAGATTGAAAATAGGGCTTGAGACAAGGTTTTGTTCAAGGTTAAATCTGGCTGAGATTGGATAGACTTGTCTAACGCTAATTGAAAACTACCTTGTAAATTAGTGCATTTTTTGCCGAGTTTAATGGCTTTTTGTGCATTAGCGTCATGCAATATTGATTCAATTGATTCTACTGATAGCCGTGTTTGCTGAATCATTTCTGCATGTTTATGCATTGGTATTATTCTTTGCAGTAAGCTGTACTCTTTTTCTGTAATAGGATGGGGGTGATGAATTTCTTTTACTGATTGTCGAGCCAATTGGATTAACGTATGCATTTCTTGAGCGAATGTTGCGATGGCTTTGAGGCGGAATTGAGAGGCCCCATCTTTTGATTCTCCTAGATCACGGCTAATTGTATTTTGAATACGAGAATATAAATTAGCAGAATACCCTGAGCGTCCAAAAAGTTGGTCAGCAAGTATTGTGCTGGGATGTCGAAAAAAATGTTCTACTTGCAGTAGTTGCTGGCTAATTTCTAGGAGAAAAAAGTGCAGAGTTTCACTGGTGATTTTGTTCAATTTAACCATTGGCAGGTAAATAACCTATTTAATATGAATATCATAAGCCGCTTTTCGTAAAAACTGGACAACGAAAAAAAACGAATTAATCGCATTAGTATAGATGAAGTTTAATCACCGTTGGTTACAAGGAGATGACAGTTACAAGAGATGGTTTATAAAAAAGGGGAAAAAAGAAAGAAGAGAGAAAGAGATAAGTAAAGTAACTCACCTCTTTTCAACGTGAAATATTTATAATTGTTTAGATGCGGTTTAATAACTCTGCTTTTTTATTATTGTAGTCGTTTTCTGAAATGGCTCCAGCGTCACGTAATTTTGCCAGTTTCTCAATTAATCCAATAATATTGTCAACCGAAGTATCGGCCCCTAAATTAGGAGTATTAACACTCTGGGCATTACCTTGAGGCATAGAGTTGTTATTTTGAAGCGCATAAGATGGTGGCGTATTTGTATCTAAAAAATTATTCTGAGGTGGTGGAATTGGAGCAGATGTATTTCCGCTACCTGTTACAATAGGTAAACTGCTTACTGCAATTGTTCCATACTGACTGCTAAAAGTCAGTGAGTCGTTACCGCCTTGCTGTTGACTGACTCCACCAATATTGTTATCCAGTGTGTTGTAAACGGTTACTTTACCATTTACTTCAACAGCTAGGCGATTAGGGAAGATTGCATAACGAATATTGTTTTGAGCGCCGCTACTGAATGGTTGTCCTAAACCTAGATCTTGAGGCCACCATTGATTGCTGTTTCTTGAGCCTTTCGGTAATGGTGCAAAAACTTGCATATTAGAAAGTCCGTTTGCCAAATCATTACATAAATTGTCGACGGTCATTTTTAATCCATTGTTAAACATGTCGCCAACCATTGTCATGCCACCACGCATCCATTGACCTGATCCGCCTAGTTCTGGACAACTAAATTGTGCCATAGAGCTACCGCCATTATTGACGGCAATAAGCATATGAAGCACAGCATCATAGCTAAGGTTGTAACGTTGACTAAGGTCGTTGATAAGCTGCTGACCTTGAGGTGTTAAATTTTGCATTAAGTAGTACTCTCTTGTAATTGCGGAGAGCTGTTCTTTGATTTCTTAAAATAGTGAATCAAAGCAGGTGCAGCGTTTGCTGGACGTCAGGTTCCGAAGGCGTGCAGTCTATCACATCTATGTCTGACAAATTGATGGCAATTGACTTTATTTTGATCAATTTTGTTATTAATAGAGTTGCGGTTGATTAATGAAATATGAGGTCTTTGCTATGATTCTGTTAACCCATTGATAAATAGGTTAAACGGAGAATTATATATCCATATATTACTTTTATTCAGACGATGAGCCTGTGTAAATAATCCATTTATTGTAGAGGAGAGGAGAGATTCGGATGTGTGTCAATTCAATAAGTACAAAAAAACCACAGTATAAATTGTATTCATACTGTGGTTTTTATATTTATGGCAATGGCAGTGCTTTTAAATTTTTCGCTGAGTGCTGCAAGCTTGTTAGCATAAGTTGATGACTATGCTCTACGTCGCCCAAAGCGGTTAATAGTCTGCCGAGTTCTCCCAACGCTTCGCCAGTTGGGTCTATATCAATCGAAGATTGATAATAGTCTTTTGCTTTACCCCAAAGCTTTTGCTGTTGGCTTAAGCGTCCGCAAACTAATAGTAAACCTGCGCTTTGAGGGTATTTTTTTAGCCATGCTTCAGCGGTTTGCAAAGCGCTTTTCGAGTTTACGCTAGTAATATGGCCGTATTCAGAAATAAGTGACTCAGACCACTTATGATTCAAGCTTTGTCTGATAAATTCTTCGGCTTTTTTGGTGTTATCAAAACTGATTAGTGATCGAGCGTATAGAACACGCATGTTTTCATCTTTATCAATTTCGCTAAACTTATGCCAAATACTTTCCATTTCTTTAATTAGGTCCTCTTCTTTATGCCCAAGTTTTTTTCGATGCTGCATATTTTCTAATAACGCTAAGAAGGCTTTCTTTTCAAGCTCAAGCATATTAGCCGTATCTAAGATGCCTTCTTTTTTTAATTTTGGAGTTAATAGTAAGATAGCGTCCCAGTCTTTCAACCGAGTATAAGCTTGAACAAGCATTTTTAGAACTTGACGATGTTTGGGTTTTATTTTATGAAGCCTAAGTAAGGTGGCGAGCGCACTTTCATAATGCTTTTGACGCATCTGAATCTGGCTTTGAGCAAAGCTAATTGCAAAATCCGCTTCAGGTGTGGATTTATGAGCGGTCTGTAAAAGCGTTTTTGAACGTTCGTGCTCTTCTTGCTCACTGGCTGCGTAAGCAGCCCCGATATAGTTAATTAATGGGTAGGGAACTTTGTCCGCACTTTTGGTTAGTAGTTTCTCTGCTCGTAACCAATTGCCTCCAACTAACTCGAGTAAACCTCTAATGGTATTTCTAGAGGCGCGTTTTTGACTGATATTGCCTGTGAGTTTTGCAAGTGAGGAGCCTGGTCTTAACGTGGCGAACAGTATGCGCTTTGTCCAATCCAATGCGATCAGCAATAAAACAATAAATAGAATAAAGACCCAGAAGCTAGTTTCAATTGTCGCACCAGCAAAAGAGATTAAGATGTAACCTGAGTCTTGTCTCATTAATAGCCCAAGCGTCCCTCCAAGGATTAAAAAGACAATCATTATTAAGAGGAATTTTCTCATGCGCTCACCTCTTCAGCGTTGCTCTTTTCTATTGGCGCTTCGAGTGTTTCTTGTTCAAGTTTTGGGCTTTGATTATCTTCTGTTGTGTTTTCAATGTCTTTCAACGGCATTGATTCTATATTTGTATGATTAACATTGTCTTCTTGAGTATTGTCAACTAACTCATCCGGTTTTGAGCTTTCATTCGTAATCGACTTCCATTCACTCATCAGTTTTTTAATAGCGGCCAGAGAGCCTCTTGGTAATGGCAGTTCTGGTTCTGGGTTGATCTGCTGTAATGATGTAATGCTTGTCATAAATGCAATAACAGGTTTCGCTTTTAAATCAAAGTGAGTGCTTACCGCTTCAACAACATGTTTTAAGGATGTTTGATAAATCGTACTTTGCTTTTTCAGCAGTGCAAGTTGAGCCACACTGATTTGTATTTGAATTGAACTCACTAATTCTTGATAGTCAGCGGCAGGCAGTAAGGCTTTAATAGGTTTGTGATTATAGTTAATAACAACTAAGGATTTAACAGAAGCCCATAGCTCTGACAAAGTGGATTGGAATGTTCTTTCTTGGCTGTTGTTTTCAGCCGGATTGGACGGTTCGTTATTTCTTAACCACTCTTTAGATGGTTCTCTTTGAGGGAGTTGTGAGATTTGCGCCGCTAAGGCATCTAATTGTAAATAAAGCCCTTCGGTATCGAATGATGTTGTTGCTTTAAGTGATTGGATATCTTTTGCAATGGCTTTTCTGGTCTCAAAAAGAATGGGATCAGCCATTTCGCTAAGGATTAAATCGGCTGACGAAAGTAAATTTTCAGCACCGACAATATCACTTTCCATTAGTAATCGTTGGTTGGCTAAACGAATTAAATATTCGGATTCTGCCAGTTTCCAGTCTTCCTTTGTCGTGCTCCCTATACGATTTATTTGTTTTCCAAATGAAACCAGTCTGTCATTCTGTTGAGTAACTTGAGTTTGAGCATCATTCACTGTGCTGCTTAGTGTGTGAATTATTTTGTCTTGATCTGCTATTTTTTTCTCTATTAATGGCAGTGATTGGGCAAGAGAATTTTGCTCTGTTACCTTCAGATTAAGGCTAGACTGGTTATTATTAATACTTGAAATCTGCTCTGCTATTGGGCTAAGTATCTGTTCAGCAAGGTGTTGTTTGTAAGCAGACCAACCACTCAGGCCAATCGCTACAACGCCTATCGCTATCGCGACTAAAGACAACTTGTTTTTGCTTTCTTTTTTCTGAGGTTGAGTCATTTTATCTTGATCTTTCTTTGATTGATCCGTCTCAGAATCCGTTGTTTTCAATGCATTCTCTGTCATTTAAATATCCTGTAAACAATCAATGGCCTGCAAAATACTGTTGTCATCAGCACCAGGTGCTTGTACGACAGATTGCCAACCGTGGCGTATGGCCATTTCAGCCACTCGCTGACTTGGAGCGATTATTGTCTTATCACACCACATTTTTACATTTTTTGCTAAAGAAGCTTGTAAGTTTTCTAACCCTTCTCCGCTAGTAATCAAAATTAGATTAGCAGAGTCTGCTTGTGAGAGCTGGCTTTTTGAATAATCTAATGATGTTCGTTCATATAAATTAAGGTAGTTAACCTTGGCTCCTCGTTGTTCAAGAGAGTCTCCTAAGGTTGGCCTGCCGCCTTCTCCTCTAATAATAAGTACTTTTTTGTTTTCCAATTGCCTCAGTGCTGACCAACGAAGTAAGTCTTCCGTTGTTTGGCCTGAGTTTGTTGTGGCTGGAATACCTTCTTCTTGAAGTAATTGGGTCGTGCCTTTTCCAATACCAACCCAAACAACACCTTCTGGTAACATAGGCCAGCATCGATCCAGCCACTTGATCGCTTCACGAACGGCATTTTTACTAACAAAAATCACAAAATCATATAAATCAATATCAAAAAATTGTGACTGTATTGATGCACATTTTTGAGTGTCTGATATTGGACAAATAGCCATCATAGGTAAGGGAATTGGATTTGCTCCGAGCGTTTTGAAAAATGCACAGCTGTGTTGGTTTTCAGGCTCTGGTCGCGTAATAACAATAGTTTTACCGGATATTTGCATATGAATTAACCTATAATATCTGCAAGCAGCTTATCGGCGCCTTTGTTGAGAAGTTCTTCAGCCAGCTTTGTTCCCATTTCATCAGCACTTTCTTTCGGTCCATAGGATTCCGCCGTAACGATAGTCTGTCCATTAAGAGAGCCAACTAATCCACGCAAATAGAGTGTATCTGAGTCTAATGTAGCAAAGCAGGCTATTGGTGCTTGGCAACCACCATTTAAGCGTTTATTAACGGCTCTTTCTGCTGTGACACAGTAACGTGTTTCTATATGGTTTAGGGGGGCAAGCAAGGCTTTCACTCTTTCATCATTGGTTCGACATTCAATCCCCATTGCTCCTTGACCGCCAGCAGGCAAACTAACGTCGTCAGCAATGCAGTTACGAATACGGTCTTGCATTTCTAAGCGGATCAACCCAGCGGAGGCTAAAATAATAGCGTCATATTCCTCATCATCTAGTTTTCGTAGACGAGTATTGACGTTTCCTCGAAGATCTTTAATGACTAAATCTGGACGCATTCTCTTTAACTGACAGGAGCGTCTCAGGCTGGAGGTACCAACGATGGAGCCCGTTGGAAGTTCAGCTAAGTGGGCATATTTGTTTGACACGAAAGCGTCAGTAGGGTTTTCTCTTTTGCAAATTACGGCTAGACCTAGCCCTTCAGGAAAGTCCATGGGTACGTCTTTCATGGAATGCACGGCTATATCGGCGCGATTTTCAAAAAGCGCATGCTCTAACTCTTTAACAAATAAGCCTTTACCGCCAATTTTAGACAGAGGCGAGTCGAGAATTTGATCTCCTTTTGTTGTCATTCCTAATAACTGAACGTCTAAGTCTGGATAGAGAGCCTCCAGTTGATCCTTCACATTGTTAGCTTGCCACAGGGCAAGTTGACTTTCACGAGTGGCAATGACAATTTTTTCTTTCACAAGGACTCCTAAATAAAGGGGACTATCTTCATCTTAGTAGCGTTTTCAGTTAGATGAATCTGCAACGGCATTATGATCCTATGATACCGACAAAGGTGCCATGCGTCATCCTCAAACCCTTTATAAAGCGCGTTGGTTAATGTACTCTTTGATCCTTTGTTGACCTATGTGGGAAAGAATTGAATGACTGATACAACTAAAGCGACAAATCAGCAGTGGGGTGGCCGTTTTTCAGAGCCTGTGGATGCATTTGTTGCTCGTTTTACGGCTTCTGTCGAGTTTGATCAACGTATGGCAAGTCAAGACATAAAAGGCTCTATTGCTCATGCTACTATGCTGACGCATGTTGGTGTATTAACAGAGTCTGAACGTGATCAAATCATTCAAGGGCTGAAAGAAATTGAAGCAGAAATTGATCGCGGTGAATTTAATTGGTCAATCGAGCTTGAAGATGTTCATATGAATATCGAAGCGCGTTTAACTCAAAAAATTGGAATTACGGGGAAAAAGTTGCATACAGGTCGTTCTCGTAATGACCAAGTTGCTACTGATATTCGTTTATATATGCGTGATGAGGTGGATTTTTTATTAGAAGAAATTACCCGTATGCAGCAAGGTATTTTAAGTTTAGCTGAAAAAGAAGCTCATACTATTATGCCTGGGTTTACGCACCTTCAAACCGCTCAGCCAGTCACTTTTGGCCATCATTTAATGGCTTGGTATGAAATGGCTCAACGTGACTATGAGCGTTTACTTGACTGCCGTAAAAGAATTAATATTTTACCTTTAGGTGCGGCCGCTTTAGCCGGTACAACTTACCCAATAGATCGTAATATGACTGCTGATCTGCTGGGTTTCGATCGCCCGACCTATAATTCTTTGGATTCTGTGAGTGATCGTGATTTTGCAATTGAATTCACATCAACGGCGTCTATCATCATGATGCACTTCTCTCGATGGGCAGAAGAAATGGTTATGTGGGTATCGGCGCAATTTAATTTCATTTTCCTACCCGACCGTTTTTGTACTGGTTCTTCAATTATGCCACAAAAGAAAAACCCTGATGTACCTGAACTGGTTCGTGGTAAGACAGGCCGAGTATATGGTCATCTAATCGGTTTATTGACTCTGATGAAATCACAACCATTAGCCTACAATAAAGATAACCAAGAAGATAAAGAACCTTTGTTTGATACGGTTGATACCTTAAAAGGATCTTTACGAGCTTTTGCTGATATGATTCCGGCTATTGAGTCTCGTAAAGAACATATGTATGAAGCTGCTCGCCGTGGTTTCTCAACCGCAACAGATTTGGCCGATTATTTGGTACGTGAAGGGGTTGCTTTTCGTGACGCCCATGAAATTGTAGGAAAAGCGGTTGGCTTTGGTGTTCAAGAAGGTAAAGATTTATCTGAAATGACACTCGAAGAACTACAGTCTTTTGGTAGTATGATTAAGTCGGATGTATTTGATGTATTGACATTGGAAGGTTCTGTAGCCGCACGAGATCATGTTGGTGGAACCGCGCCAAAACAAGTTCTATTAGCTGTAGAAAGGGCTAAAGCTGAATTGGCGGCACGTTTGGCATCATAATAGCGTAAAACGGCCATTGAGTTTAAGAGGGAAGCGAAAGCTTCCCTTTTCTATGCGCACTAGAAAAATATATCGTTACTGATTCTGGTCGAATTCGAGACCTAATAAGCGTGAAAAAGGCGAGTTTGGTCCTAGCATTTCAGGGGTAATACCAAATTCAAAGTGGAAGGCGTCTTTTTGGTTATTACAGCCTGCGGGAACAATAAACCATTCTCCGGATTCGCCTTCAGGAGGCATCTTCCAACAAATGCCTTTAATGTTTACGTAGCGTGTTCCATCAGAATCTTTTGTTATTGGGTAGCCTTTATTTTTAATAAATCCTTTTAGATATTGCTTTTGTTCTTTGATTGCGTCCTTTAAAGCCGATTTATAGATAGGTGAAAAAACAGTACTAAACTCTTCCTCCTTTTTCGGTTCTGGAGTGATCATTGTCTCTTGAGCAATAGTAAAAGAATCAGACAACGACACACTCTCTTTGATCTCTGTAACGCCTGCTAAATCGTCAAATGTTTCTTGAATAGTATTATTCGTATTGGTTACATCTAAAGGTTGTCTCTCGATTTTTTGAGGTTGTGTATTTATCGCTTCTTGAGCCTCTATTGGGGCTTTTGTGCTTATGTCTACATTCTCTGGTTTTAATACTAACGTCGATGAAGATATATCGTCTGTGTTTTTTGTAGAGGGTTCATTTTTATGGCTTGTCGCATCTAATGGTGTATTTTTTTGATGAGAAGTCGTAGCGAGTGAGTCACGTTTAATAGTCGTGGTTTTATTGGCTTCCTTTACCGCATTATCCGTCGGCTCTGTATCATCGCTAGTGTAGTTCAGTTGTAAGGTAAAGTTGCGCTTAGATACAGGCGTTTCAATGTTTGAGGTATTAGTTAACCAATGACTATTATCAATAATATAGAAGCCAATAACATGGAAAATAGAAACGGTAACTAAGACGGAAAGCCATTTTGCAACAGATGGATAGAATGGCTTCTTAACCTCTTTGTCCGATTGTGTGCCATCGTAAATGTTAATACTTGTTCCTTTCTTAAAACAATGTGTCAAATAAGCGCTAAGAATACTATATCGAACTGTCTGTACAAGCGCTTTAACACTAAATTTACGATGAGTTTTAATCTCTTAGGGTTGGGTATTATGGCGCTCACAAGTATACTGTTCTAATTATTTTAATGTAGTTGAGATTTGGTGATGTCTAAATGGCTCTTCGTGCTCTTTCTTGCAAGTGTGGTTGTTGCTTGTGGCAATAAAGGTGCTTTATATCTTCCTGATAACGAAAAAAACGTTGAGACGGCGTCGCCCATAAATTAAGAGGTTATTAAGTGGATTTTTTTAATTACTCGGCTGGTAAATTACAAGCTGAAAATGTGTCATTAGAGCAAGTTGCTGCAACTTATGGTACGCCAACGTATGTTTATTCTAGAGCGACAATTGAGCGACATTATAATGCGTATGCAAATGCCTTCACATCTCACCCGACGTTGATTTGCTATGCGGTAAAAGCATGCTCAAATATCGCCTTTTTGAATGTTTTGGCAAGAATGGGGTCCGGCTTTGACATTGTCTCTATTGGTGAATTAGAGCGGGTGCTTCGCGCTGGTGGTGATCCTGCGAAAGTTATGTTTTCTGGCTTGGGTAAGCAGGCTCATGAGATGCAAAGGGCTCTGGAAGTGGGGATTCATTGTTTTAATGTCGAGTCAGAAGCCGAGTTATTTCGTTTAAATGGTGTCGCAGGGTCTTTAGGTAAAATGGCTCCTGTTTCGTTGCGAGTGAATCCTGATGTTGATGCAAAAACACATCCTTATATCTCTACTGGTCTAAAAGAAAATAAATTTGGGATTGATATTAAAGAAGCAGTGCGTATTTATCAGTTAGCTGACTCTTTGCCGCACTTAGATGTTATGGGAGTTGATTGTCATATCGGTTCTCAATTAACAGAACTAAGGCCTTTTTTAGACGCCTTTGATCGTTTGATGACTTTGATTGATGAGTTGTCTGAGGTTGGTATTCGTATTAAGCATGTTGATCTAGGTGGTGGTCTGGGCGTTAAATACCGTGATGAAGTGCCACCAGAACCTGCGGAATATGCCGCATTAATTTTAGAAAAAGTGAGAGGTCGTGAGTTTAGTTTAGCTTTTGAACCAGGTCGATCTATTGCTGCAAATGCGGGTGTGATGTTGACTCAGGTTGAATTCTTAAAATGTACCGACCATAAAAATTTTGCCATTATTGATGGTGCTATGAATGATCTGATAAGACCTGCTTTGTACAGTGCCTGGATGGACATCATCCCTGTTAATTTATCTAGTAAAGGGGGCGGTGAAAAAGTGTATGACTTAGTGGGCCCTGTTTGTGAAACAGGTGATTTTTTGGGAAAAGAGCGCAGTCTTAATTTAGCTGCGGGCGATTTATTGGCCGTCCGTTCAGCTGGTGCTTATGGTTTTACAATGGCTTCAAATTATAATAGTCGCAATCGTGCTGCCGAAGTCATGGTTGATGGTGATAATGCCTACCTTATTAGAGCTCGTGAAACGATTGAGCATCAACTTGCTGGTGAACAGCTTTTACCTGAATGAGGGATTGAGTTGTGTTATTAAAATTCACGAAAATGCATGGATTAGGTAATGACTTTGTTGTTGTGGATGCCGTGTCTCGAAAAGTTTTTTTTAATAAAGAACAAATAGAAAGGCTGAGTGATCGTAATAGAGGGGTTGGCTTTGATCAATTGCTGATTGTTGAGCCACCATTAAATCCAGAAATGGATTTTCGATACAGAATATATAATTCTGACGGAACAGAAGTTGAGCACTGTGGTAATGGCGCGCGTTGTTTTGCAAAGTTTGTATTGGATAAAGAGCTTACAAATAAATCCATTATTAATGTAGAGACTCGCAAAGGAAAGATGCAGTTGCGGGTTTTGAATGATGGCCAAGTGACCGTTGATATGGGGGAGCCAAGCTTCATTCCATCCGATCTTCCTTTTACAGTAGATAAAGTTGAATCGATTTATTCTTTAAGGGTGAGTGATCGAAATATTGAAATAACACCTGTATCTGTTGGGAACCCTCATGCTGTTCATAAAGTGGACTCATTGGATGATGATTATGTTGCTACAATCGGTAAAGCGCTAGAGTCACATGGTCGCTTTCCGCATAATGTTAATGTAGGGTTCATGCAAATACTGAATCGCTCAGAAATTCGATTGCGAGTGTATGAGCGTGGCGTTGGAGAAACTCAGGCTTGTGGGACCGGGGCTTGTGCCGCCGTGGTTGCAGGTATTAAACAAGGTTGGTTAGATTCCAATGTCGTAGCGCATCTTAATGGAGGCGATTTGAAAATTGAGTGGCAAGGTGACGGTGCTTCAATTTTAATGACCGGACCTGCCGCAAAAGTTTTTGAGGGACAAATCTACTTATAAGGTTAATTTATGAAAGAAACTGAAGTCGCTCAATATTTATCTGAGAATCCTGATTTTTTTAACAGACATCTGGATGTTCTTGAAGCTATAAATATCCCTCATCCAACTAGGGGAGAGGCTATTTCTCTGCTAGAAAGACAGGTGATGCTATTGAGAAAAACGGCTTCAGATCACCAGTCAGAGTTTCAGCGCTTGGTGACAGTGGCGCGTGAAAATGAGGCCATTATGCACAAAAGCCGTAGATTGATTTTGGCTGGGCTTGAATGTAGTTCGTTAGATGAATTTGTTTCATTAATGCACGACATTTTGCGTAATGAATTTGAGATTACTTATAACGGTTTTATTCTTTTCTCGAAGGATATATTGTCTGCAAATGTGAGGGTTTCAGATTTGGATGAGGCTGAGCCGGTATTAAAAGAAATACTACTACGCTCAGGTTGCTACTCTGGAGTGTTGTCGGTGTCCGAGTCTCGCTATCTATTTGGAGAAGTAAGCGATAAAGTGATGTCAGCGGCCGTTCTGCCCTTGGTGTCTCGAATTAATGGAGAGGCTAAGTATTTAGGTGTGCTGGCTCTTGGCAGTAACACCTTAGAGAAATTTAGCAAGGACAAGGGAGACATTTTTTTGTCTTACTTATCTGAGTTGTTAAGCGCAATTTTACTTAGGTTGATTAAATGAACTTAATTACGTTTGATTTAGATAATACCTTATGGGATGTTGAGCCTGTTATTATTCGTGCTGATTTTGCTATGGAAAATTGGTTTGATGATCGTTTTCCTGACTTTTCAAGGAGATTTAATTCAGAAAAGCTCCAAGAAATAAAGATAGAGTTAATTTCAAAAGATCCTTTATTAAAAATTGATATTTCCAAAGTTAGAGTTGAAATGTATCGTCAAGCTCTTATTTTGTTTGGTTTACCTCAAGAAGAGTCCTCTAAAGTAGCCGTTTCAGCTTTTTCTCATTTTAATGAATGGCGCCAAAAAGTAGATCATTACCCTCATACTAGAGATATGCTGAAACAACTTAAGAAAAATTATAGACTTGCCGTTATAACCAATGGGAATGCGGATGTATTTCATCCCTACGTTGGTCTTGGCGATGTGTTTGAGTTTGCGATAAGGGCAGATAAAGAGGGGGTTTCTAAGCCAGATGTTAGCTTGTTTAGAAAGGCCGCAAATGCAGTGAATTTACCGACAGAAAGTGTTATCCACATCGGTGATAATCCTTATGATGATGTGTTTGGTGCGAATCAAGCGGGTTGTAGGAGTGTTTGGTTTAACCGTCATGGCGCTCGTCGCTGGAAGGATAGTTGGCCCGGTCGTCCAGATGCAGAAATTCACTCTCTAATAGAGTTACCTAGTGTTGTAGCTTATTTGACCAGATAGTTAATTACTATTGAGTAATTAGTTTTTTTCATTTTTACGGTGAAAAATTAATGCTAAACTGGCTACATTATTAATTACAGTGATTATTTAAGGAAATTCAAATGGGTGATAATACCGTTCAAATTACAGATGCTCAATTTTCTGAAGAAGTATTGAATTCAGACGTTCCTGTATTGGTTGATTTTTGGGCTCCATGGTGTGGGCCTTGTAAAATGATTGCACCAGTTTTAGAAGACGTTGCTGAAGATTATTCAGATAGACTGAAAGTTGTAAAACTTAATGTTGATGAGAATCAAGAGACTGCGCCAAAGTATAATGTTCGTGGTATTCCAACGTTGCTAATTGTTAAAGGTGGGGAAGTTATTGCTACGAAAGTGGGTGCGGTATCAAAATCCCAACTTGTTGAGTTTGTAGAGAGTGCAATTAAATAATTGCTAGATTCTGGATAATAAAAAAGCAGCTTAGAGCTGCTTTTTTATTATCTTTATTTTATGTTTTAGACGCATTAATTTCTAACACTTGCTAATTTTTGTTGGTAATCCGGTGAGTGATAGCCTTCTAATAAAGAGGTGATTTTTTGAGCATAGGGTAAATACTTCTTAAGCTCTTTTTTAGGCATTGGGTCATCATTAGGAAGTTTAACGGTTATTGGGTTTTTGTGAATGCCATTTATTCTAAATTCATAATGTAAATGTGGACCTGTTGCCCATCCTGTTTGCCCGACATAGGCAACAATTTTTCCTTGTTTTACACGAGCTCCTTTACGAGTGCCTTTTGCAAAGCTTCGCAAGTGGGCATAAAGGGTTGTATAGCCTTTGCCATGATCAATGATAACCACGTTACCATAGCCATTTTGTTTGCCTGCGAAACTGATTTTACCATCACCTGCCGATTTAACGGGAGTGCCACTTGATGCTGCATAGTCTACCCCTCTATGTGGTCTACTTGTTTTGAAAAGAGGGTGAATGCGATTTGGGTTAAATTTTGATGAAATTCTAGTGAACTCAACTGGCGTGCGTAAAAATGCCTTTCGCATAGCTAAGCCGTCAGGAGTATAATAACTGGTGCTTGTGTTCGTTTCATAGCGAATGGCTTGATACATTCTGCCATTATTAATAAATTGTGCTGCTAGGATATTGCCAAGTCCTATTTTTTCACCGTCAAGATATTTTTCTTCAAAGAGTATGCTAAAGGTATCGCCTTTTCTAATATCGAGTGCAAAATCGATATCCCAACCAAATATATTAGCCATTTCGATAAGTAATCTTTGGTCGATACCAGACTTTAATCCGTCAACAAATAAGGAGCTGTTAATAGTGCTCTCTTTATAAGTTTGTACAATATCTGGCTCTCGGACGATACGTGAGGAATTGAATTGTTTTTCATTGCGAGCAAATTCAATTTTTTCAAGTTTGTTTTTTACTAGTGTTAGTTTATGTAATTCTTTGGTGTCTTCACGAATTTCAAACTCAAGTGTTTGCCCTGGGCGCATTTTTAAAAGGTCTTTTTCTTTTTTATCTGCTTGAGAAACTCTGTATATATCTGTAGCGGATACACCGTGTTTGGATAGTATGGTGGATAATGAGTCTCCTGAGTTGATGGTTTCAGTTTCATGCTTAAACGTTATTTCTTTTTTTGTAAGTTATCTGGGATGGGTAAATCTGCAGATATGAGCTCATTGTTGTTCAATGTGGGTAATACGGCTGTTTGTAAGTTGCCTCCCAACTTAGAAGCGGTTGTTTTTGTTGGTAGTGTTATGAACGTGATTGAATTGTCCAGTTCATCCATGTCGATAATCTGAAGGTTGGCCTCTAAAGAGATGGTTTTTGATGGCTTGTTTGAGCCGTCAGGAAGCATTGTAGCTATTAAAAATAATGCTAGAGTGATCACTACTAATAATAGTATGTGTTTAAGTGGAAGTTTTTTAATCAAGACAATACCTAAAATCTAAAATAAAGCCCTGTAATGCTACCAATATTGCCTTTATAATTAAAAGCTTTTAACACATAAATTACATTATTCTAGAATTGGATTGAAATATGAGTACAGGAACAAATGCTTTATTGGCTGATTTGCAAGCTCGAGGCTTAATTTCTCAATTAACGGCTGAAGGTGAATTGATTGAACATCTAAATACAGGCAGCCGAACTTTGTATTGTGGTTTTGATCCAACAGCAGACAGTTTACATATAGGAAGCCTGGTTCCATTGTTAATGTTAAGGCGTTTTCAGAATGCGGGTCATAAACCTTTAGCGTTAGTCGGAGGAGCAACTGGATTAATCGGTGATCCAAGCTTTAAGGCGGTTGAAAGGAAATTAAATGGACCTGAAGTGGTTACTGAGTGGGTAGCTAAACTTCGTAAACAAGTTAGTCAATTTATTGAGTTTAATGAAGCGCCAAATTCAGCTGAAGTGGTGAATAACTATGATTGGACAAAAGATCTTAGTATTCTTGACTTCTTAAGGGATGTTGGTAAGCATTTTTCTATTAATGCAATGATTCAAAAAGAGTCAGTAAAGCAGAGGATTAATAGAGAAGGTGAAGGGATTTCTTTTACTGAGTTTACCTATATGATTTTACAGTCCTATGACTTTGCAGAATTAAACCGCATAAAAGGGTGTACATTACAGATTGGTGGTAGTGACCAATGGGGAAATATTACTGGAGGTACAGATTTAACTCGCCGCCAAAATGGTAATCAAGTGTTTGGCCTGACTATGCCGCTTGTGACTAAATCAGATGGAACTAAATTTGGTAAAACAGAATCGGGGACTATTTGGTTGGATGGAAATAAGACAAGTCAGTATGCTTTTTACCAATTCTGGTTGAATACGGCTGATGCAGATGTGTATCAATTCCTGAAGTACTTTACTTTTCTTTCAATTGAAGAAATTAATCAAATTGAATCGGAAGATCTTAAAAATGAAGGCAGACCATTAGCACAAGGGATTCTTGCAAAAGAAGTAACGAATTTAGTTCATGGCAAAGAAGGTTTAGCCGCTGCGGAAAGAATAACGGCTGCACTTTTTAATGGTGAGGCGAGTGAGCTAAGTGAAAAAGATTTAGAACAAATTCAGCTTGATGGTCTTCCATCTAGTGTATTAACTGTAGATTCTTTGGTCGATATACCTTTAACAAGTCTGCTAAGTGAGCATGGGCTTGCAACTAATGGTAAGCAAGTTAAGGATGCTTTAACTCGTAATTCATTGTTTGTTAATGGTGATGCAAAAGGAATGGAAGACAATATGAAGGCATCTGAGATTTTTGCACAAGATAATGGTTACTATGGTAAATACTTTTTGGTTAAGCTAGGCAAGAAGAAGTATCATCTATTTGTATTGGCTTAGTGATTGTTTTTAAAACCATTGAATTATGTATAAAGGGCGCCTCGGCGCCTTTTTTGGCTTTTATAGGGTGGATTAGAACGTATTTTGTACAATTGTTACTGATTTATTATCCTTTTGAGGTTTTTTCATGAATTTACCAAAAAAAGGTTGCACTAAATCTGTAGATCCTTAATATACGCCCTCGCTGACACGGACAACCACTCAGAACAACGAGTAAGCGTCCAACAAGAAAAACAACACAGTTTGTTCTTCTTGTCTTATTTTAGTTAGCACGCTCTTTAAAATAGTTAATCAGATAATTTGTGTGGGCGCTCGCTGGAGACTTCGAAAATATTTTGAAGTCTTACGAGAGTCCAAACACTTTCAATTCGTTCATGTTTGTTTGATTTATCAAACAAACATGTAAGTTTAGTTAGAGTTAAATTTGAGTAAGCACGCTGATTTATCAGCAAAAGATCTTAAACTGAAGAGTTTGATCATGGCTCAGATTGAACGCTGGCGGCAGGCTTAACACATGCAAGTCGAGCGGAAACGATGTAGCTTGCTACAGGCGTCGAGCGGCGGACGGGTGAGTAACGCGTAGGAATCTGCCTAGTAGTGGGGGACAACATGTGGAAACGCATGCTAATACCGCATAATCCCTACGGGGGAAAGGAGGGGATCTTCGGACCTTTCGCTATTAGATGAGCCTGCGTGAGATTAGCTAGTTGGTAGGGTAAAGGCCTACCAAGGCGACGATCTCTAGCTGGTCTGAGAGGATGACCAGCCACACTGGGACTGAGACACGGCCCAGACTCCTACGGGAGGCAGCAGTGGGGAATATTGGACAATGGGCGCAAGCCTGATCCAGCCATGCCGCGTGTGTGAAGAAGGCCTTAGGGTTGTAAAGCACTTTCAGAGGGGAGGAAAGGTAATTGATTAATACTCGATTGCTGTGACGTTACCCTCAGAAGAAGCACCGGCTAACTCTGTGCCAGCAGCCGCGGTAATACAGAGGGTGCAAGCGTTAATCGGAATTACTGGGCGTAAAGCGCGCGTAGGTGGTTTGTTAAGTCGGATGTGAAAGCCCAGGGCTCAACCTTGGAATGGCACCCGATACTGGCAGGCTAGAGTACGATAGAGGAGTGTGGAATTTCCTGTGTAGCGGTGAAATGCGTAGATATAGGAAGGAACATCAGTGGCGAAGGCGACACTCTGGATTGATACTGACACTGAGGTGCGAAAGCGTGGGGAGCAAACAGGATTAGATACCCTGGTAGTCCACGCCGTAAACGATGTCTACTAGCCGTTGGGTTGTAATGACTTAGTGGCGAAGCTAACGCGATAAGTAGACCGCCTGGGGAGTACGGCCGCAAGGTTAAAACTCAAATGAATTGACGGGGGCCCGCACAAGCGGTGGAGCATGTGGTTTAATTCGACGCAACGCGAAGAACCTTACCTACTCTTGACATCCAGTGAATCCGAAAGAGATTTTGGAGTGCCTTCGGGAGCACTGAGACAGGTGCTGCATGGCTGTCGTCAGCTCGTGTTGTGAAATGTTGGGTTAAGTCCCGTAACGAGCGCAACCCTTATCCTTATTTGCCAGCACTTCGGGTGGGAACTTTAAGGAGACTGCCGGTGACAAACCGGAGGAAGGTGGGGACGACGTCAAGTCATCATGGCCCTTACGAGTAGGGCTACACACGTGCTACAATGGCGCATACAGAGGGCTGCGAACTAGCGATAGTAAGCGAATCCCACAAAGTGCGTCGTAGTCCGGATTGGAGTCTGCAACTCGACTCCATGAAGTCGGAATCGCTAGTAATCGTGAATCAGAATGTCACGGTGAATACGTTCCCGGGCCTTGTACACACCGCCCGTCACACCATGGGAGTTGATTGCTCCAGAAGTAGCTAGCTTAACCTTTCGAGGAGGGCGGTTACCACGGAGTGGTCAATGACTGGGGTGAAGTCGTAACAAGGTAGCCCTAGGGGAACCTGGGGCTGGATCACCTCCTTAAACGATACGAAGCTCTGGTGAGCGTTCACACAAATTATCTGATGACTACTTTATAGCAGCAATTGTTCTAGGATAGAGTCCTAAGCAAGGGGTTGATGAAAGCGATTATGTGATGACCAGTCATCATAATGTTCGCGTTATTCATGAATGTCTGACTTAGTGCTTTGCACTAAACTTGCTCTTTAACAATGTGACTTTTTGAAATAGACGATAATCAAGCGTCAAACCGGTGGAAAGCATCTTTCTCTTTATTGAGAATAACCTGGATGACTTTCTAAATCGTAAAATCCAGTGATGACACAAAAGCATCGTTGGTATGTGATCTGAGTGTTGTTTTGATACTGACTTTTCTTTTAGAAAAGTGAGGGATTAAAAAACTACTTTGGGTTATATGGTCAAGTGACCAAGCGTGCACGGTGGATGCCTTGGCAGTCAGAGGCGATGAAGGACGTGGTAATCTGCGATAAGGTTCGGGGAGTTGATAAACAAACTTTGATCCGAACATTTCCGAATGGGGAAACCCACCCGCTTGCGGGTATCATTAAGTGAATACATAGCTTAATGAGGCGAACTCGGGGAACTGAAACATCTAAGTACCCGAAGGAAAAGAAATCAACCGAGATTCCCTAAGTAGCGGCGAGCGAAAGGGGATTAGCCCTTAAGTTGATTTGGTGTTAGTAGAACAAGCTGGAAAGCTTGGCCGTAGAGAGTGAAAGCCTCGTATACGAAAACACCTTTTCAATGAAAACGAGTAGGACGGGACACGTGGTATCCTGTCTGAACATGGGGGGACCATCCTCCAAGGCTAAATACTCCTGACTGACCGATAGTGTACCAGTACCGTGAGGGAAAGGCGAAAAGAACCCCGGCGAGGGGAGTGAAATAGAACCTGAAACCGTGTACGTACAAGCAGTGGGAGCGGACTTAGTTCCGTGACTGCGTACCTTT